>JAAWEK010000003.1 GCA_022794265.1 Lachnospiraceae bacterium | reverse complement strand
CGGCAATGGTAATCAATCATGCAAAATTGCGAAATGCAGTCTTGAACATGGAAAGATTGAATATTGCTATGAATGCAAACAATATCCATGCGAAAAATATCAACACATTGATGAATATGACCTTTTTATTACAAGCAGGCGACAAAAAGCAGATTTAGAAAGAGCAAAAAAAATTGGCATTGAGCAATATAATTTTGAACAGCAGGAAAAAACACAAATTCTTTCTTACTTACTTTCTAACTATAATGACGGGCGTAGGAAGAATTTCTTTTGTGTGGCAGTCAATTTATTAGATCTTTCAGAACTACAAGAAGCAATAAAGCAAATACAATCCAATGACGAATTGTCTTCACTACCATTTAAGGCACAATGCTTGTATGTGGTAGAGGTGTTTCAGAAGATTGCTGAAAGAAGAAATATAAAACTGAAGCTTATCAAAAAGAAGTGATTTTCAAACTGAAATTTATGGAGGAAATAAAAATGGAAACTTGCCATTTCAAAAGAATTCCCTGGATTTAATCTGGTCGGAAGGTGCGATTGATAACATTGGTTTTGAAAAGGGACTTTCACACTGGCATGATTTTCTTAAAAAAGAAGGTTTTGTCGCAGTAACCTGTCCATCTTGGCTTACAATAGAACAGCCGACGGTTGTTCAAAAGTTTTGGACAGATGCGGGAAGCCGATTGGATTCTATCAGTGAAAATATAGAAACCATGCAGAAATGCGGTTATCAGTTTATTGCGTCTTTTGCTTTGCCGGAACAATGTTGGACAGTAAACTATTTTATTCGCCGTGAGAAAGCAATTAACAAACTCTTAGAAAAATATGTTGGGAATGAATTTACCAACTGCCCTATCTATCTGTTTCCCTTAATGTGGGTAATCGTCAAGAACGGAAGTAAGCCGTCTTGACGATTATCTATAATTATGCTACTATCGGCTGGTAATGTGACAGTGTTTTGGCACATAATAAAGACAGATTGATTGGAGAAACAAGGAGCAATACAATGAATGAAAAAATCTTAGTGGTTGATGATGAAAAGGAGTTGGCCGATTTGGTCGAACTCTATCTGAAAAATGATGGATTTACCGTTTATAAATTTTACAACGGCACAGATGCGTTAAAGTGCATTGAGTCCACGGAACTGGATTTAGCCATATTAGATATTATGCTCCCGGATATTGATGGCTTTCAAATTTGCCAGAAAATCCGGGAGAAATTTTATTTTCCTATAATTATGCTAACAGCGAAAGCCCTTGATGGGGATAAAATCATGGGGCTGTCCATTGCGGACGACTATATCACGAAACCGTTCAATCCCCTGGAAGTGGTTGCCAGAGTGAAAGCGCAGCTAAGACAGTATATGAGATACAGACAACCCCATATCAAACAGGAAGCTGAACGAAGTGAATACGATATAAGAGGAATGACAATCAGCAAGAATAGTCACAAATGTATCTTGTTTGGAAAAGAGATTCAACTGACGCCGACAGAGTTTTCCATTCTTTGGTATCTGTGTGAAAACCAGGGGAAGGTTGTTACAACGGAGGAGCTATTTGAAGCAATATGGGGTGAAAAATATATGGATAACAATAATACTGTTATGGCCCATATCGGACGTCTCAGAGAAAAAATGAAGGAACGGGCAAAGAACCCGAAATTTATAAAAACTGTGTGGGGAGTGGGATATACCATTGAAAAATAGAAAGAAAACAAAATATGAAGATGACTATTTACTTTTTAAAAACAGATTATCCATCAAAATGCTGCTCATGATGGCATGTTCCCTTCTGATTATAGCGGGTGTTTATCTGTTTATCTGTTTATCTTAAAAGGAAATTTTGCAAACGTCGTAGTTTATATTTTAGAGTATTTCGTTTACCATGACCGCAATGAAGCCGTAGTCACCTACTGGAATACCTTTAAGAGATATGAATTTTGGCTTTTCCTGCTGGCAATTTTGGCTGTGTTTTTCGTGATTTTTCGCATGTTTGTGGGCAATGTTTCAAAATACTTTAAGGAGATTAACCGTGGCATTGATTCTCTAATGCATGAAGATGCCCAGGATATTGCTTTGCCGGCAGAACTGGCTTCAACGGAAAGAAAGATTAATTCCATACGGCATACTCTTATGAAAAGAAAGTCGGATGCCGAGCTTGCGGAACAAAGGAAAAATGACCTTGTTATGTATCTGGCCCATGACTTAAAAACTCCTCTTTCATCAGTAATCGGATATTTGACACTGTTAAGGGATGAAGGTCAGATTTCCGATGAACTCAGGGAACGGTATTTATCCATATCACTGGATAAGGCTGAACGTCTTGAGGATTTGATTAACGAATTTTTTGAAATCACGCGGTTCAACCTTTCCAATATTACGCTTGTATATGGCAAAATCAATCTGACGAGAATGCTCGAACAGTTGGCATACGAGTTTAAGCCGATGCTGGCCGGCAAAAATCTGAAGCTGGAATTTGAAATGCAGCCAGACATTATTGTTTCGTGCGATGCAAATAAAATGCAACGTGTATTTGATAACCTGCTGCGAAATGCGGTCAGCTATTGTGATGCAGATACAAGCATTAAGATTGTTGCAGAGCAGATAGAAGATCATGTGCTGATTAAAGTCATGAACGAGGGAAATACAATCCCGCAGGAACGATTAAAAAGAATATTTGAGCAGTTCTGCCGTCTGGATGTGTCAAGAAGTTCCGCTACGGGCGGGGCTGGCCTGGGACTTGCCATTGCAAAGGAGATTATTGAACTTCATCACGGGCAGATTACCGCCCACAGTGCGGACGGTCTCACCTGTTTTGAGGTGTCATTGCCCATCGTAGGAAAATCGTAAGAAATTCCGTTAAAAATCATATATTATCCACAAAGAAAAGCGAAAACATAAATTGCTCCATTCTGATATGCTATATATCGGGTGGAGCGATTTTTTACTTCCAGAAAGGAGTTTGGGATAACGATGGAATATCAGAATAATAACGGAAACTACGAAAGCAGGAACCGGAGGAAAGCAAAAAAGAAAAAAAGGGGTTATTACAGGGTTGTATGTATTGTGCTCTGTATACTCACAGCCGTTACGGTATTCGGAATTGTGAATCTGATAAGAGGCGGTAAAGAAACTGCTATCCCCGGCAGAAAGGTTACTCAAAATAATGAGAATTATTCTTTGGCAGATGGCGAACAAAACGAGACAGTTCCCACTTCCCCTGACTCTGCAAATTCTCTTTCCGTGGACGTCACGGCGGCAAACGCCATTGTAATCAATGCCGACACCAATACGGTATTGTATCAGAAAAGCAGTACAGATAAAATTGCGCCGGCCAGCACAGCTAAGATGATTACGGCTTTGACCGTGCTGGACTACTGTTCTCCGGACGATGAAATGAGGGTAGGTGCGGAAATTGAAATGATACATGATGATTCGTCAAGGGCATGGCTTATGCAGGGCGATACCCTGACTGTCAGACAGCTCTTAATTGCTCTTATGCTTCCTTCTGGCAATGACGCGGCTTATACGCTTGCGGTAAATACCGGAAAGAAAATTGCCGGCGATAACAGTCTGACAAATAAGCAGGCTACCCAGGTGTTCGTGGATAAAGTCAACGGGAAGGCAAAATCGCTTGGCGCAGAAAACTCGAATTTTGTAGTCCCGGATGGATATGACGCTGATGGGCAGTATACCACGGCATATGATCTCGCCGTTATAGCAAAGGCATGTTTAGATGACCCTTATATTTCAGAGATTGTAGCAAGTAATTCGTCTTATGAAAGATGGCCGAATGGCCGGGAGGTTACTTATAACAATACAAATGAACTTCTCAATCCAGGCAGCCAATATTATCTCCCTGAAGTAATCGGCCTAAAGACAGGAACCAGCAGTCTCAGCGGCGCATGTATCGTTTCTGCTGCTGTCATAAACGGAAATACCTATATCTGCGCAGTTATGGGGTCTACTGAGGATGACAGATTTCAGGACAGTATCGATATTTATAACGCAATAAAAACCCAATGCGCTATTAAGGAGGTAACCAATGAAGAAAGAGATTGATATTACTGTTTATGGATGTGAGCCGGACGAAGCGGCGGTTTTCAATAAACTTTCCTATGAATTAGGTGTTACGGTCTCACTCATAAAAGAAGCCGTTTCGGAAAACAATGTAAAATTAGCCGCCAGATGCCGGTGTATCAGCGTAAGCCATAAAGCCGAACTATCGGAACCTCTGCTTTTTGAGCTGAAAAACGCAGGAGTAAAATATATCTGTACCCGGAGTATCGGCTTTAACCACATTGATATACAGGCGGCTGGGAAAATGGGTATAACCATCGGCACGGTAGCATACTCACCGGGGAGCGTTGCCGACTATAGCATTATGTTGATGCTTATGCTGATGCGTGGAACAAAATCCGTAATACACATGGCAGAAAGACAGAATTATTGTCTGAATAACCTGCGAGGTAAGGAACTGCGGGATATGACGGTTGGTGTGATGGGAACCGGGCGAATCGGACAGGCAGTCATGGAACGTCTGAAGGGATTTGGCTGTACGGTGCTGGCATATGACCGTAATCACAGGCCTGGAGCAGACTATGTTTCGTTTTGTGAACTGTTACAAAGCAGCGACATCATTACGCTTCATGTTCCGCTGGCAGAAGATACTTTCCATATGATTGGCCGTGAACAGTTAGAAATGATGAAGAAAGAGGCGCTTCTTATCAATACGGCGCGGGGCGCTTTAGTGGACACCCAGGCACTGGTAGATGCGCTGGAAGATGAGAGAATTGGAGGTGCCGCCTTAGATGTATTGGAAGGCGAAGAAGGAATTTTTTATTATGACTGTACACATAAGACGTTAGACCATCCCTACTTATCTGTCCTCCAAAGAATGCCAAATGTGATTGTTACGCCGCATACGGCCTACCATACGGAACGGGTGTTAGTTGATACAGTGAGCAATACGATTCTAAATTGTCTGAATTTTGAAAGGAGTCTTGGAAATGTATAAAATAAACGTTGCGGTCCTGTTCGGGGGCTGTTCAGAAGAACATACTGTATCGATAAAATCTGCAATGGAGCTTGCCGCAAACATAGATACGGAAAAATATCAACCTTTTTATATTGGGATTACAAAATCCGGAGTTTGGAAACTGTGCGAAAAGCCTTGCATTGATTGGGAAGAATATGCGGAAAATCCGGTCGTCTTTTCGCCGGGGAGAAATACGCATGGTTTGCTGATACAAAAAGATGATGGATATGAAACCCAACCTATAGATGTAGTGTTTCCGATTATTCATGGCAAATTCGGGGAAGATGGATCAATACAGGGGCTGCTCGAACTATCTGGTATTCCTTATGTTGGATGTGATATTCAAAGTTCTGTGATTTGTATGGACAAGTCTCTTGCCTATACCACTGTAAAAAATGCAGGTATAGAGGTCCCTGATTTTCAGATTATCCAGACCGATGGCAGCCCGGAAATAGAGGATTTTGAATTTCCTCTTTTTGTGAAACCTGCACGTTCCGGTTCTTCCTTTGGAGTAAACAAGGTAGATAAAGCGGAGGATTTATTCGCAGCGATAAATGAAGCCAGGAAATATGATAGAAAAGTATTGATTGAGCAGACAGTTTCCGGGAGTGAGGTGGGCTGCGCCGTATTGGGAACCGGTACTGACTTAATTGTAGGCGAGGTCGATCAGATCATCCTGAAACACGGTTTTTTCAAGATTCACCAGGAAGCGCAGCCTGAAAAGGGGTCTGAAAATGCAATGATCAAAGTTCCGGCTGACCTGTCAGCAGAGGTAAGAGAACGGATTCAGCAAACAGCTAAACAAATTTATCAGGCACTCGGTTGTAGAGGATTGGCCCGTATTGACCTGTTTTTACGTGAGGACGGGCATATTGTTCTCAATGAAGTGAATACCATGCCTGGCTTTACTTCGTATAGCCGCTATCCACGTATGATGACTGCGGCTGGCTTTACCCTTTCGGAACTTATTGACCGTTTGATTAAACTGGCGCTCAGGAGGTAAACATGATGAAAAAGAATTTTATTTTTTTGGATGAAATGCTGCCCGGCATCCGTTGGGACGCAAAATATGCTACATGGGATAATTTCACAGGAAAACCGGTGGATGGATATAAGGTGAACCGTATTGCAGGGACCAAAGAACTGGGAGCCGCTTTACTCAAAGCTCAAAAACTTGCCATGAAACAGGGGTATGGTCTGCTCTTGTGGGATGGTTATCGCCCACAGTGTGCCGTAGATTACTTTCTGCATTGGGCGTCACTTCCGGAGAACAATCTGACGAAAAAGCGGTATTACCCAAATATAAAGAGGAATGAGATGGTTGAAAAGGGATATGTAGCCTCACAGTCCAGCCATAGCCGCGGAGGTGCGGTTGATCTCACGATTTTTCAGTTAGATACTGGTATGCTTGTTCCTATGGGCGGAGATTTCGATTTTATGGATGAACGGTCCCATCACACTGCAAGCGGACTGACAGAGGAGGAATCAAGACACCGGGAATGTCTGCGTCATATCATGGAAAGCAGCGGATTTGAAGCCTATTGTAATGAGTGGTGGCATTATGTTCTGGCAGATGAACCGTACCCAAATACATATTTTAATTTTTACATTGCATAGTGGGAGTTTGAAGAAATATCAACACAACCATCCACAAATCCAAAAAAATCTGTGTTTTGTATTCTAAATTTTATAGAATAATAAAAATGCTTTCTGCAGCTATTCATACCCACTGCTGAAAGCATTTTTAAATAGTTTTTTCTGCCAATTTTAATTATGTAGAAAAACGTATCACTGCTTATTCAGTTCCACAAGCTCATTCAGCAGTTGTGGTACTTTTTCATCCATTGTCTCATCGGAAAACTGGCAGGTACCCACGGCCTTATGTCCGCCTCCTCCATACTTCAGCATGAGAGCACCAACGTCTACTTTACTGGTTTTGTTCAGAATACTGTAACCCACGGCACAGGAACAACCCTGACCGCCCCGGCCGGATACAATCCAGCAGGAAATATTTGCCTCCGGATACAGGCTGTAAATCATAAACCGGTTTCCGGTATAAATGGTCGGCAGATTTCTTAAATCACTGATGATAACGTTATCTCTCACTTTGGTATGAGCTTTGACCATTTCAATAAACTTTTCGGACTGTTCAAAATATAGTTCTTTCCGTTCTACGATATCCGGCAGCTCCATGATTTCCTCAATGGACATTGTTCGGCACCATTCAATTAATTTTTCCATAAGCTGATAATTACTGATGGTGAAGTTTCGGAACCGGCCGAGACCAGTTCTCGGGTCCATGATAAATCCTAATAAAACCCACTGCGGAGGATTCAGAATTTCTTCTTTGGTGAGATTTGCAGAATCGACTTTGTCAACGGCTGCCAGTAAATCATCAAAGCGAGGAAAACGCTCTTTGCCGCCATAATAGTCATAGACTACATGCGCAGCGCTGGGACTCATTTTACTGGAGCCTTCATATTTTCCTTTGTAAGCATTTCTCTCCTGCTCACTGGAGTGGTGGTCAAACCACAAACCGCAGCCTTCCACGAACGGAACATTTGCCAGACAGTCATCCTTTGTTACCTCTATGAGACCGTCCTGCAAATCCTTTGGATGTGCAAATTTATAGGAACTGATAATTCCTGCTTCCTTTAGTAATACGGCACATGCCAGTCCATCAAAATCTGATCTTGTAATTAATCGCATTGTCTTGCCCCCATGTCAAAGAATTTGCTTTATTTTAACATTTTTTCACCAAAAAAACAACCTTTGAAAAACAGGAAAATAAAAAAAAGTGTTGCAAATAGGAAATATCGGTGTTATACTCAATGAAGTTAATAGAGTTATCATGAAAGAGTGGGCGTGAGTCCACTCTTTCATATTGGAGGAGGTAAGGCAGATTGTCAAAAAGAGATTTATATGAGTCAAAGACAGAGGAGCTGGTGTTGCCAATAATTCAGCAGAATCAATTTGAACTGGTGGATGTGGAATATGTAAAAGAAGGCAGTTGCTGGTATCTGAGAGTATACATCGATAAACCGGGCGGAATCAATGTGGATGACTGCGAGCTGGTCAGCAGGGCGTTAAGCGATTTACTGGATGAGAGAGACTACATTGAGGATGCATATATTCTGGAAGTAAGTTCTCCAGGACTGGGAAGACCGTTAAAAAAAGAAAAAGATTTTGAAAGAAGTATTGGAAAAGATGTAGATATCCGTTTGTACCGGGCGAAAAACGGAAACAAAGAATATACAGGAACCCTTTGTTCTTATGATAAGGAAACGGTGACCATAGAAGATGGGGGAGAATCCCTTACATTTGAACGAAATGAAATTGCATTGATCAGACTTGCGTTTGATTTTTAAATATGGAATAAATCTAATCAGAAAAGGAGAAATGTGAACAGTCATGAACAGCGAATTAATTGAATCATTAAATATTCTGGAAAAGGAGAAAGACATCAGCAAGGAAGTAATCTTTGAAGCCATTGAAAATTCATTAATAATGGCGTATAAGAATAATTATGGTAAAGCGGATAATGTTACGGTAAGCGTAAACCGTGAAACAGGCGATTTCAGCATTGTTGCGGATAAGACCGTGGTAGAAGATCCGGAAGACCCGGCAACAGAGATTTCTTTGGAAAAAGCAAAGGAACTGGATATTAAATATGAACTGGGTGATGTGGTTAAGGTGGATGTCAAATCCAGGGAATTCGGACGTATATCCACACAGATAGCAAAAAATATTATTCTTCAGAAAATCAGGGAAGAAGAACGAAAAGTAGTGTTTGACCAGTATTTTGCCAAAGAAAATGATATCGTAACGGGAATTGTACAGCGGATAAACGGAAAAAATATAAGCATTAATCTGGGAAAGGCAGATGCCGTTTTGCTGGAATCCGAACAGGTGCCTACAGAAGTATTTATGCCTACAGAGCGTATTAAATTATATGTATCGGAAGTCAAAGACTCTCCAAAAGGGCCTAAAATCACCGTATCCAGAGCAAATCCGGGATTGGTAAAACGTTTATTTGAGGCGGAGGTAACGGAAATCAGGGACGGAACCGTGGAAATTGTCAGTGTTTCCAGGGAACCGGGCGTAAGAAGCAAAATAACCGTAAAATCCAATAACAAACATGTGGACCCGTTGGGAGCCTGCGTAGGTGTCAATGGAGCCAGAGTCAATGCTATCGTAAATGAACTTCGCGGTGAAAAAATTGATATTGTGCCTTGGAGTGACAATGCGGCGGTTTATGTGGAAAATGCGTTAAGTCCTGCCAAAGTGGTATCGGTGATAGCAGATGATGTTGCCAAAACAGCAAAAGTTGTAGTTCCGGATTACCAGTTATCCCTTGCCATTGGCAAAGGTGGAATTAATGCCAGACTGGCGGCGAAACTCACTGGATTTAAGATTGACATTAAGAGTGAAACACAGGCAAAGGAAGCGGAGCAGGCTGAGAGCGAAGAAGCGGATTTCAGTGAAGAATAAGCCGGAAAGACAGGTGTGAATATGGCGGCAGCAAAAAAAATCCCCATGCGCATGTGTATTGGCTGTGGTGAAATGAAATCAAAAAAAGAACTAATACGAATACTGAAAACAGCAGAGGGAGAATTTGTGGTAGACACCACCGGAAGGAAAAATGGAAGAGGTGCGTATCTGTGCGCTTCCAGGGAATGTTTTGAGAAAAGTATGAAAAATCATGGTCTGGAGCGTTCATTTAAGATGAAGATATCATCACAGGTATATGAAAATCTGAAAGCGTCGATGGAAGAAAAAATATAGGCAGAGGAAAAACAGAATGGCAGATAAGGTATTATCAATGCTGGGTATGGCTATGAGAGCCGGTAAAGTGGCAAGCGGAGAATTTTCCGTTGAGAAATCTGTGAAAACCGGAAAATCCCGTCTGGTAATTGTGGCGGAAGAAGCATCGGATAACACAAAAAAAATGTTTATAAATATGTGTACCTATTATAATGTACCGATTTACTTTTACAGTTCTAAAGAGGTATTGGGCCATGCCATCGGAAAAGGCAGCAGGGCTTCCGTTTCGGTTCAGGATAATGGTTTTGCAGATACAATTATAAATTTAATGAAAACATGAAACAATAACAAAAAAGAACGTATAATATACGGTTTGTGTCTATGCGCTGCCTGGTCACAAAACGGTAAAAAGATGTAGCATGCAGCGCAGAAAAGAGGTAATAGAATGTCGAATATAAGAGTTCATGAACTGGCAAAACAATTGGGTAAAGACTCAAAGGATATTTTAAAGGTGCTGGCACAACATGGCATTGAAGCAAAAACCCATATGAGTTCCATTACGGAAGAAACAGCCGTGTTGGTAAAAAAAGAACTTAGCCCAAATGCTGGCGGCAGTGAAAACAGGAAAGAGGAACCGGCAAAATCCAAGGAAAAACCGGAGTCCGGACAGAAACCGGTCAGGAAACCGGAAGCAAAAGAAGCGGAGAAGAAGTCACATATCACCCAGGTATACAATCCGCAGAACAGTGGAAATCATAATAAACAAAAACAGAATAAAAAAAATAATAACAACGGTAATAATCATAAAAACGGTGACGGAAGAAGTAGTAATACGAATCAGGCGCCGAAACAGAATGAAACTAAAAGTAATCCAAAACGTGATATGAAAAATGAAAACACAAAAAATACGGATAATAAAAATAACGTAAAAAATGACGGTCAGAGCGGAAACAATAGAAATAATGACAGAAATAATAATAACAGGAATAATGACAGAAATAACAATGTAAGAAATAATGATAACAGGAATAATGACAGAAATAATAATGTAAGAAATAATGAAAACCGTGGAACCCGGACGAACCAGAAAGGAAACAATAATCATAAGAACAATGGTCAGAAGAATAACAATAACCGCAATAATGTGAATAAACCGCAGCCGGTACAGGAAACCAAAGAAGAAATCAGGGAAATTACCATACCGGAATATCTGACGATTAAAGAACTGGCAGATAAAATGAAAATCCAGCCATCCGTTATTGTAAAAAAATTATTTATGCAGGGACAGATTGTAACCATCAATCAGGAAGTAGATTTTGAAACTGCACAGGATATCGCACTGCAGTTTGAAGTGATTGCGGAACAGGAAGAAAAAGTAGATATTATAGAAGAGCTTCTCCGGGAGGAAGAAGAAGACGAAAGCAAGCTGGTAAAGAGACCTCCGGTTGTGTGTGTTATGGGGCATGTTGATCATGGTAAAACCTCCCTGCTGGATGCCATAAGGGAAACCAATGTCATCGACAGAGAGGCCGGCGGAATCACCCAGCATATAGGCGCATATACTGTGGAAGTTAATGGAGAAAAGATTACATTTCTGGATACGCCGGGACATGAGGCGTTTACTGCCATGCGTATGAGAGGCGCGCAGTCGACGGATATTGCGATTCTGGTAGTAGCCGCCGATGACGGCGTTATGCCGCAGACCGTTGAAGCCATCAACCATGCCAGGGCGGCAGGCATCAGCATTATTGTTGCGGTCAATAAAATTGATAAACCTAGCGCCAATATTGATAAAGTAAAACAGGAACTTGCAGAATATGAATTGGTGGCGGAAGACTGGGGCGGCCAGACCATATTTGTTCCAGTATCTGCCCATACCAAAGAAGGTATTGAACTGCTGCTGGAAATGATACTGCTGGAGGCGGAAGTCTGTGAACTGAAAGCGAATCCGAACCGGAAGGCCAGAGGACTTGTGATTGAAGCGAAGCTGGATAAAGGTAAGGGACCGGTGGCAACTGTTCTGGTACAGAAGGGAACGCTGCGGGTTGGAGATGCCGTGGCAGCAGGTTCTTTCTACGGTAAAGTCCGCGCTATGTCTGGTGACCAGCGGGAGCGGGTGAATGAAGCAGGACCGTCCACACCGGTGGAAATACTGGGTCTGAACGGTGTTCCGAATGCCGGAGAAGTTCTGGTGGCAACAAAGAATGAAAAAGAGGCAAGAAATTTTGCGGAAACCTTTATCAAAGACGGAAGAGAAAAGCTTCTGGAAGGTTCAAAGTCAAAAACCAGAATGTCGCTGGATGATTTATTCAGCCAGATTCAGGCAGGAGAACTGAAAGAATTAAATATTATAGTAAAAGCCGATGTACAGGGTTCCGTTGAGGCCGTGAAACAAAGTCTTGTGAAACTGTCCAATGAGGAAGTTGTGGTAAAAGCCATACATGCTGGTGTCGGCGCCATCAATGAATCGGATGTGATTCTGGCATCTGCATCCAATGCCATTATTATCGGCTTTAATGTAAGACCAGATAACATGGCAAAAGAAATCGCAGACCGGGAAAATGTAGATTTAAGATTATACCGTGTCATCTATCAGGCTATTGACGATATTGAAAAGGCCATGAAGGGACTGTTAGATCCTGTTTTTGAAGAAAAAGTCATCGGTCATGCGGAAGTGCGGCAGATATTTAAGGCTTCCGGTGTGGGTACCATTGCGGGTTCCTATGTACTGGACGGCGTATTCCGCAGAGGCTGCAGCTGCAGAATTACCAGGGACGGAGAACAGTTATTTGATGGACCGCTGGCTTCCTTAAAGAGATTTAAAGATGATGTGAAGGAAGTAAAATCCAATTATGAGTGTGGCCTTGTTTTTGAAAAATATAATGATGTAAAAGAGGGCGATATTGTTGAGGCATATGTTATGGAAGAAGTTCCGCGATAAACTCTGGCGGTTTTCCTTTCAGCATTTTTGCAGAAGCATCATTAATAAAAAAATAAGCAGATAGTATTAAATATAAAGGAAATAGGTTAATAAAAATGAGAAAGAACAGCATAAAGAATACGCGAATTAACGGAGAAGTGTTGCGTGAATTAAGTAATATCATCCGTGGGGAGATTAAAGACCCACGCATAAATCCCATGACAAGTGTGGTTTCCGTGGAAGTAACCCCGGATCTGAAACAGTGTAAGGCTTATATCAGTGTTCTGGGTGATGAAGAATCCCAGAAGAGTACGCTGGAAGGTTTAAAAAGTGCGGAAGGTTATATCCGGAGACAACTGGCAGCCACCATTAATCTGCGGAACACACCGGAAATAATTTTTATTCTTGATCAGTCAATTGAATACGGAGTAAATATGTCAAAACTGATTGATGATGTTACAAAAGATTTAAAAGATGATATGGAACAGGAAGAATGAGATTTGTAATGGAGGTGTAACCGTTGCAGGTAACCGAAAAAATAAAAGATTATTTGGCAGGAGTTAAGAAACTGGGTATCGGCGGTCATATCAGGCCCGATGGAGACTGTGTTGGCGCCGGCCTTGGGCTTTATGCCTATATTCGGAAGAATTTTCCAGAGATAGAAGCAGATTTATATTTACAGCCCATTGCTGAGAAATTTAAGTTTTTAAAATATTCAGAAGAGATTATTTCTTCAGTGGATAAAATGGAAGAGTATGATTTGTTTATCCTTCTGGATTCCAGCGACAGAGACAGACTGGGAGAATTTGAACCCTATTTTGATCAGGCAAAACGGACAATTTGTATTGACCATCATATCAGTAATAATAAATATGCTTCTGAAAATATTGTCTATCCTACGGCTAGTTCCACCAGCGAAGTTGTTTATGATATGCTGGAAGAATCCTTGATAGATTATGATACGGCGTGTGCCTTATACCTTGGAATCGTCCATGATTCCGGGGCGTTTAAGTATTCCAATACCTCGGCTCACACCATGAATGTTGCAGGCAGGCTGATGGAAATGGGAATTCCTTTTACCTGGATTATTGATAATACTTTTTATTCCAAGACCTATGTTCAGAATCAGGTACTGGGAAGGGCTTTATTAGAAAGTATTCTCTTCTTTAACGGAAAATGTATTTTTTCCGTGATTAAACGGGATATTATGGAATTTTATAATATTACCAGCAAAGATTTGGATGGGGTCGTGGAGCAGTTAAGAATTACAAAAGGAGTGGAATGCGCCATATTCCTGTATGAAGTAGCGGAACTGGAATATAAGGTAAGCCTTCGCTCCAATGAAATCGTGGATGTCAGCAAAATTGCCACCTATTTTGGCGGAGGCGGACATATACGGGCAGCCGGTTTTAACATGAAAGGAAATATGTATGATGTTATCAACAATATTTCCCAGCAGATTGAAAAACAATTGGGATGATGGAAATGGCAGAGCAGATGATAAATGGAATCATAAATGTCTATAAGGAACCGGGATTTACTTCTCATGATGTGGTAGCAAAGCTTCGGGGCATACTGAAGACAAAGAAAATCGGCCATACTGGAACACTGGACCCGGATGCGGAAGGGGTTCTGCCGGTATGTATCGGAAATGCAACGAAACTCTGCGAACTTTTAACGGATAAGACAAAGGAATATCAGGCGGGATTACTGCTTGGTACCGTTACGGATACACAGGATACCAGTGGAACAATCATCGGCGGAAACAATTCATGGAAGGAATTAAGCACGAAGGAAATCCGGCAGGCAGTTTTGGGATTTACTGGTGTATACAGTCAGATACCGCCTATGTATTCTGCATTAAAAGTAAACGGAAAGAAATTATATGAGCTTGCCAGGGAAGGTATTGAGGTGGAACGAAAGCCGCGGAATGTTGAGATTTATAATATAGAAATTGTAAGCATGGAAATACCCCGCGCGGAATTGATTGTCCGCTGTTCCAAAGGCACTTATATACGGACCCTTTGCCATGACATCGGCAGCAGATTGGGCTGCGGAGGGTGTATGGCATCTCTTGTGCGGAATGCAGTGGGAAGATTTCATATAACAGACAGTCATACCTTATCGGAGATTGAAGAGCTGTGGAACGAAGGACGCTTTTTTGAATCCGGCATATTGCTGGAAACCGAAAAAGCCCTGGAAGAGTATCCGGTACTGAAGACCATGCCGCATGCGGATAAACTGGTAAGAAACGGAAATGTACTTGCATGGGAGTCTTTTTCTGATGCAGTCAATATGGAAGCCGGTGTGGAAGACGGGCAATGGTTCCGGATTCATGATTCTTCCGGTCGTTTTCTGGCAGTTTATGAATATCAGAAGCGAAACCGGACATTTAAGTCAAATAAAATGTTTTGCTGCAGACAGATGGGAAGAAAGGAAGAATGAACATGCAAATTTATACAACAGGCGATAATATCGGACTGAACGGCACGGCGGTTACTCTGGGAAAATTTGATGGACTTCATTTGGGACATCAGGAGTTGATCCGGCGGTTGATTCAGGAAAAAAAACAGTCCGGATTATCACCTGTTTTATTTTCCTTTGATACGGCGAAACGGAAGGGAGTCAGTTCCCTGACCACTTTTCGGGAACGGGCGCAGTTATGTGAAACATTCGGAATTGAACACATGGTTTTGTTTCCGGTCAATGAACAGACCATGGCAATGTCGGCGGAAGATTTTATAAGAGAGATACTTGCAGGAGAATTAGGGGCGAGAACCGTGGTTACCGGACCGGATTTTCGTTTCGGAAAGGACCGGAAGGGAAGTGTGGATACCCTGATTCGTTACAGCAACCGGTTTGACTATTCCGTTATTACCATATCCAGCTGTCTGTATAAAAATGAAAAAATCAGCAGTTCCAGGATTAAGCAGGCCATGGGCCAGGGAAACCTGAAAGAAGCGGAAAACATGCTGGGATACCGGTATTTCATAATAGGAACCGTAATCAAAGGCAGACAGCTGGGCCGTACGATTGGAATCCGTACATTGAATCTGGCAGTGGAAAAAAACAAACTGCTTCCGCTTCAGGGTGTATACGGAACGACGGCAGTCATCGATGGAAAGAAATATAAAAGCATTACTAATATCGGAACCTGCCCTACGGTAACAGATAACGGAGCGGTTACGGTGGAGACCCATGTGCTGGACTTTGAAGAGGAGGTGTATGGTTCGGAGGCAGCGGTGTATTTTGATTTTTATATCCGGGAGGAGCGGAAATTTGAGAATCTTGAGGCGCTGCAAAGACAGATATGCATTGATATTGAGAGGGTTCGGGAATATGTTCCCCACGGCGCGATACTTCGGTTTGCGGAGGAGGATTTTGAATTTAAAATGCATGAATAAACTGGGAAAGGAGAATTAAAATGAACGAAATATTATCTATGACAGCCGTAATGACGGGAGACAGCGGGGATTCCAATACATACCTGATACTTGGAGGGTTGTGTATTGTTGCGGTTATTATTGTAGTGGTACTGGGGATTTTGGGAAAAAAGAAATAGGATTTTAAAAGAACAGCGGCATGGTAATCATATGTTCCATGCCATTTTTTATGTAAATCTGACATTAGACAGTCTCCTGAAAATGTAAAATTCCACTTGTATAAAATGGAATTTTAAGTTATTGTATATAAGGACAGATAAAAATTGGAAAAAGAAGAAAAGAAAATTGTAACAGAGGCGAAAGGAATATAGAATGAACAGTACAATGGTAATCGGATTGCTTGGAGGTCTGGGCTTATTTCTCTATGGAATGAAATTGATGGGAGAAGGAATTGAAAAAGTAGCAGGTTCAAAAATGAAGACCATTCTGGAATGGTGTACAAAAAACAGACTGGTGGGCGTCATTGTGGGAACAATATTTACGGCTATTATACAGTCTTCCAGTGCAACCACCGTAATGGTAGTCAGCTTTGTTAATTCCGGACTGATGAATCTGATGCAGGCTGTGGGTGTGATTATGGGTGCCAATATTGGTACAACCGTAACGGCACAAATCGTTTCCCTGGATTTGGATTCAGTGGCGCCGATTTTTGTAATCATCGGTGTTGTAATGATAATGTTTTTCAAAAATGAAACGGTAAAAAAAGTGGGAGAAGTTGTATTCGGCTTTGGAACGCTGTTTCTGGGTATGACCATGATGAAGGATGCCATGGCAGGTATCAAAGATTCTGCCCAGCTCATGTCAATGCTTGGTTCGTTGAAGAATCCTTTTTTTGCGGTACTGGTAGGTCTGGTATTGACAACGATTCTTCAGAGCTCTTCCGCTACGGTGGGAATCCTGGTCAGCATGGCAGCCAGCGGACTGCTGGAAGTATCCATTTGTTTTTACATAATTCTGGGATGTAATATCGGCGCATGTACATCAGCCATCCTTGTGAGTCTGACGGGAAAGAAAAATGCCAAACGGGCGGCATTGATTCATCTGTTCTTCAATATAATCGGTTCAATCATTATCATTATGATATTGCTGCCATTCGGCGGACAGGTGGAATCTCTTATTAACCATATTTCAAACACACCGGGAAGAGCTATTGCCAACACCCATACCATGTTTAAAATATTCCAGGTAATTATTTTGTTCCCGTTTGCCAGAGGTCTGGTGAAGCTGACGGAATGGATAATCCGTGGGGAAGATGATAAGTCTGAGCGGTATGAATTAAAATATATCGGTATGGATACCACGGCTTCTCCTGCAGTTGCGGTACTGGAAGTGACCAATGAGATAAAGAGAATGGGAGAGATTGCCAATTATAATCTGGAGCGTTCCATGAATGCCCTGATGGATAAAGACAAAGATATTATAAATGAAGTATTTGAGCGGGAACATGAAGTAGACTTTTTGAGCCGCAGGATAACGGATTTCCTTGTCCGGGTCAATGAGATGCTGCCAATTTCGGAGAGCAAGCATATTGCAGGATATTTTCATGTGGTCAACGATTTGGAGCGCATCGGGGATCATGCGGAAAATATTGCGGAATTTGCGGCCACAAGGATAAATGAAGAGATAGAATTTAGTGAACAGGGGAAGAAAGAACTGCAGCATATGTTTGATATTATGAATAAGCAGGTTAAGTTATCCATTGAAGCTTTTACGGAGAGAAATGAAAACCATTTAAAAGAAATCATGGAGCTGGAAAATGAAGTGGATGATCTGGAGAAAAAATACCAGAAAAACCATGTAAGAAGAATGAGCAAAAATGAATGCAGTCCGAAGGCAGCTATATTTTCAGATTTGATTTCCAATTTTGAGCGTGTGTCAGATCATGCTACCAATATAGCATTTGCAACATTCCGGGAGGAAGAGTACATATAATAGAATACGGATGTGGTTGACATCTGAAAATTATATGATATAATACCTTTGTAATAAAATTAATAAATTCGTAACAAGTTTTAATTTTTTTGAAAGGTATGGAAAAAAACGTGATTAAGACTTTTTTGAAAAACTATAGAAAAACAATCGGAATCGGAGTTGTGTCTTTATCGGCAGCAGTTCTTATGGGAGCCGGGATTGCAGGTAGTTACGGTACTGGCAGGGGATATGAAAGAAGCGTGGATGTGACAGTGCCGTCCGCGGGGATTGCTTCTGTAATTTATGACGCAGTTGAGAATACCTCAGTTGCCAGTGAAGAAAATGCTCCGGCAAAAGAATTATCTGCCGGAATTGCTTCCGTTTTGAATGATTATTATCTTGCACAGGCAGAAACCGATACAATATCTCCGAATCGTAAGGGATTGGAAAAGGTCGTAAGTATGTTGCCGGGAAATGACTCTGTGGGAAATTCGTCAGCGCTGGTTCCGGAAGCGGAAAGCGTCTTAAAAGCAGAAACGGAAACCCCGCCAGCTGAGCCACAGACCGAAGCGCCAGCAGAACCGCCTGCGGAAAATAAACCAGTGGCCTCTATTCTGCCAGAATATACGGTATTGGGTGTAGCCAATGTGACCAATTATCTGAACGTCAGGGAAGAGCCTAATTTAGATGGAAAAATACTGGGTAAACTTCCGATGAATGCCGGATGTGAGATAATGGAAGAAATAAACGGCTGGTATAAAGTGAAGTCTGGAGAACTGGAGGGCTATGTGGCAGGAGAGTATCTTCTCACCGGAGAAGCTGCAAACCAGCGGGCGTCAGAGGCATTAAGCACAGTTGCCCTGGTCAAAGCTGATAAACTGATGGTAAGGGAACAGCCGAATACAGAGTGTACGATATTAACCAAGGTAGCGGAAAATGAGGAACTGGAAGTTGCCGAAATATTAGACGGATGGATTAAGGTTAATATTGATAGCGTAACCGGATATGTTTGTGCCGATTATGTGCAGGTTTACAATACTCTTCCGAAGGGTGTTACACTGAAACAGCTTTCCTATGGAGAGGGAGTTACGTCGACCGCCGTTGATTTGATTGAATATGCAAAACAGTTTCTGGGTAATCCGTATGTATGGGGCGGAACCAGTCTGACCAGAGGTGCAGACTGCTCTGGATTTACCATGCGGATATTTGAGCATTTCGGATATTCCCTGAGCAGGACTTCAGCTGCCCAGTCTAATAATGGCAGGCGTGTATCTCTGTCAGAGATTCAGCCAGGTGATTTATTGTTCTATAATCATGGAAGCCGTATCGGTCATGTGGCAATCTATATTGGAAATGGTCAGATTATTCATGCCAGTACGGAACGGACGGGTATTATTATCAGCAATGCCTATTATACCACGCCGGCCTGTGCCGCAAGGATTATAGAATAAAAATATTGTGGACAAATCATTTTAGTTGTGCTATAATGCTTAAGGCTTATGCTAAATAAATATATTCGGCAGGTGCTTGGTTTCTGGACACTCCGACCTTTTTCTAAGAGCCTGCAGTGAAATTTCAGGAGGATTTTATATGATTTCAAAAGAACAAAAAGCTGAATTAATTGCTAAATACGGCAGAACACCGGAAGACACAGGTTCACCGGAAGTACAGATTGCAATCTTAACTTTCAGAATCAGAGAGTTAACAGAGCATTTAAAGATTCATCAGAAAGATCATCATTCAAGAAGAGGTCTGCTTAAGCTGGTTGGTCAGAGAAGAGGTTTGCTTGCATACTTAAAGAAAACTGATCTTGAAGGATACCGTAAGTTAATTGAGCAGTTAGGAATCAGAAAGTAATTGCGGTTGAGAAACAGCGATAGTTCGGGGCGGTTTGACCGCCCCTTTTTTTACAGAATTATATGTTAAAGATATGGCAGGCGAAAGCAAACCGAGACCACTGAAAAGGACATAGTGGGAAACAGTATATGTATTTTTCAGTGTTTTCGGGCGACCTGCAGAACTGAAACAGTAAGCGATTAATTTAAGAAAGGAGGCCATGCGGAAAACAGAAACGAAAATATTTTGAAGCATGGCAATGGTAAGTGTATGTATAAGACATTTCGTATGGAGATTGCTGGCAAAACCTTAAATGTCACAATCGGTAAAGTAGCAGCCCAGGCCAATGGAGCAGCATTGATGCAGTATGGAGAGACCACCGTATTATCTACGGCAACTGCATCAGAAAAACCAAGGGACGGAATAGATTTTTTTCCGTTGAGCGTGGAATATGAAGAAAAATTATATGCGGTAGGAAAGAT
Source organism: Lachnospiraceae bacterium (assembly GCA_022794265.1). Lineage (GTDB taxonomy): Bacteria > Bacillota > Clostridia > Lachnospirales > Lachnospiraceae > Bovifimicola. The sequence goes on along the minus strand of JAAWEK010000003.1, from coordinate 452,802 downwards.
TCCGGGAGGATTTAATAAAAGAGAGGGAAAGGCATCTGAAAATGCCATACTGACGTCCCGTGTCATCGACCGTCCGATGCGGCCGTTATTTCCGAAAGATTATAGAAATGATGTAACCCTGAACAATATGGTAATGTCGGTAGATCCGGAATGCCGTCCGGAACTGGTGGCAATGCTGGGTTCTGCCATTGCAACTTCTATTTCCGATATTCCGTTTGACGGGCCTTGCGCTACCACACAGGTGGGAATGATTGACGGAGCGTTTGTGATTAATCCGAACCAGCAGCAATGGAAAAACGGAGATCTGAACCTGACGGTAGCCTCTACCAGTGAAAAGGTTATCATGATTGAAGCAGGCGCCAATGAGATACCGGAAGAAAAAATGATAGAAGCCATATATATGGCTCATGAAATGAATCAGAAGATTATTGCATTTATTAATGAGATTGTAGCGGAAGTGGGAAAACCGAAACATGAATATACAAGCTGTGCGATTCCAGAAGAATTATTTGCGGCAATCCGTGAAATTGTCACACCTGCCGAAATGGAAACGGCAGTGTTTACCGATGAAAAACAGATAAGAGAAGAAAATATAAGACAGGTCCGGGAAAAACTGGAAGAAGCCTTTGCGGAAAAAGAAGAATGGCTGGAGTTGCTGGGAGAAGCATTGTATCAGTATCAGAAGAAGACCGTAAGAAAGATGATACTGAAAGACCGAAAACGTCCGGATGGCCGTGAGATTACCCAGATTCGTAAGCTGGCAGCAGAGATTGATTTAATACCGAGAGTACATGGCAGCGCCATGTTTACCCGGGGACAAACCCAGATTTGTAATGTGACTACACTGGCGCCATTATCGGAGGCCCAGAAGATTGACGGACTGGATGAAAATGAAGTTTCAAAGCGTTATATGCATCAGTACAATTTCCCGTCTTATTCGGTAGGAGAAACAAAGGTTTCCAGAGGTCCGGGACGCCGTGAGATTGGACACGGGGCACTGGCAGAACGTGCATTGATTCCGGTACTGCCTTCCGTGGAAGAGTTTCCGTATGCCATCCGTACCGTATCGGAAACCTTTGAATCCAACGGTTCGACGTCGATGGCATCTACCTGTGCATCCTGTATGTCGCTGATGGCGGCAGGCGTACCGATTAAGAAAATGGTGGCAGGTATCTCCTGCGGTCTTGTAACCGGCGAAACCGATGACGATTTCGTATTGTTAACGGATATTCAGGGACTGGAAGATTTCTTTGGCGATATGGATTTCAAGGTGACCGGAACAACGGAAGGTATTACTGCGATTCAGATGGATATTAAGATTCATGGTCTGACAAGACAGATTGTGGAGGGAGCCATTGCAAGATGCCGGGAAGCCAGAATGTTTATAATGGACAACTGTATGAAACCGGCCATTGCAGCGCCTAGAACGGAAGTTGGAAAGTATGCGCCGAAAATCGTACAGATTCAGATTGACCCTGCAAAAATCGGTGATGTGGTAGGTCAGCGCGGTAAAGTCATTAATGCCATAATCGAGCAGACCGGTGTGAAAATCGATATTACAGATGAGGGAGCTGTTTCCGTTTGCGGTATTGAACGGGCAGGCATGGACCAGGCAGTTAATATGATACAGACCATCACTACGGATTTTGAGGAAGGTCAGATATTTGAAGGAAAGGTAATCAGCATTAAAGAGTTTGGAGCATTTATTGAATTTGCACCAGGCAAAGAAGGCATGGTTCATATTTCCAAAATATCCAAAGAAAGAATTAACCGGATTGAAGATGTACTGACGTTGGGTGATGTTGTAAAAGTGGTATGTACGGGCAAGGACAAGATGGGGCGTATCAGCTTCAGCATGAAAGACGTACAGCAGTAATTCATAAAAAAGCAGAAAAGGAATGAAACAATGAAACAGAATTTAGATACGATATGTATTCAGGGCGGCTGGAAACCGAAAAAAGGAGAATCCCGGGTATTGCCGGTTTATCAGAGTACCACCTTTAAATATGATAACAGTGAGCAGATGGCAAGGTTATTTGACCTGGAAGATGAAGGATATTTTTATACCAGACTTCAGAATCCTACCAATGATGCAGTTGCAGCAAAAATTGCGGAATTGGAAGGTGGTGTTGCGGCAATGCTTACATCTTCCGGTCAGGCAGCTAATTTTTATGCAATTTTTAATATCTGTCAGGCGGGAGACCATGTGGTAAGTTCTGCGCCGGTTTACGGAGGAACTTTTAATCTCTTTGCGGTGACCATGAAGAAATTAGGTATTGATTTTACATTTATCGATCCGGATGCACCAGAGGAAGAAATTGCAAAAGCGTTTCAGCCGAATACAAAAGCATTGTTTGCAGAAACAATTTCCAATCCGTCTCTGGTGGTTCTGGATATTGAAAAGTTTGCAAGGCTTGCACATTCCCATGGGGTGCCGCTTATCATGGATAATACCTTTGCAACCCCTATCAACTGCCGGCCGTTTGAATGGGGCGCTGATATTGTTACCCATTCCACCACGAAATATATGGACGGTCATGCCATGGCAGTGGGGGGGTGTGTGGTTGACAGCGGCAATTTTGACTGGGAAAAGTATCATGATAAGTTTACATGTCTGACGGAGCCGGATGATTCTTATCATGGAATTATCTATACGCAGAAGTTTGGCAAGGGCGCGTACATAACCAAGGCAACGGCGCAGCTTATGAGAGATTTAGGCTCCATCCCGTCTCCAACCAATTCATTTCTGTTAAATATTGGTCTGGAAACGCTTCATCTGAGAATGCCTCGACACTGCGAGAATGCAAGGAAAGTGGCAGAATATCTGGAAAACCATGAGAAGGTGGCATGGGTAAACTATGCAGGCTTAAAGAGCAGCAGATATTATGAACTGGCTCAGAAATATATGCCAAAGGGTACCTGTGGTGTGATTGCCTTCGGATTGAAAGGCGGCCGGGAGGAATCTATTGAATTTATGGATAAGCTTAAGCTGGCTGCTATTGTTACACATGTGGCGGATTCCAGAACCTGTGTGCTTCATCCTGCCAGTCATACCCACAGACAGCTGACAGACGAGCAGTTAAGGGAAGCAGGCGTTCAGCCGGATTTAATCCGTTTTTCTGTAGGGACGGAGAGTGCAGAGGATATCATTGCGGATATTGAACAGGCATTAAATTAGGAATTACAGGCCGGCAACAGGATTGCCGGCCTGTTTTTAACGGGAATAGGAGAATGTACATGAGCGAAGCCTTTGTAAAGTGTATAAATGCAAAAAAAGAATATAAAACGGGTGATGTGACCATTCGGGCGGTGGAAAACATGAGTTTTGAGATTAATAAAGGGGAATTTGTAGTGATTGTGGGTCCTTCCGGCGCGGGAAAAACTACGATACTAAACATTTTAGGCGGCATGGATACGCTGACTTCAGGACAGATGATTGTTGACGGCGTTGATATCAGCCGGTTTGGCAGCAGGGAACTGACTACATACCGCCGCTATGATATCGGTTTTGTATTCCAGTTTTATAATCTGGTACCGAATCTGACAGCGCTGGAAAATGTGGAACTGGCCAATCAGATCAGTAAAAATCCTCTGGATGCCGTGACTGTTTTGCGGGAAGTGGGACTTTCGGACCGGCTGGGTAATTTTCCGGCACAGCTCTCCGGCGGGGAGCAGCAACGGGTTTCTATTGCACGGGCGCTGGCCAAAAATCCAAAGCTTCTGCTCTGCGATGAACCCACGGGGGCATTGGATTATAATACTGGAAAATCCATATTAAAGCTTTTGGAAGACACCTGTCGGGAAAAGGGAATGACCGTGATTGTCATAACCCATAATCAGGCAATCACACCAATGGCAGACCGTATTATCTCGATTAAAAACGGAAATGTCCATTCAGTGAAGATGAACCGGCAGAAAACGCCAGTGGAGGAAATAGAGTGGTAATGTCATAAAGGATTGGAAAGGTTTGTGAGAATGATGAAACGGAAGAAAAGCCATAAGGCACTGCGGAAAGACTTTTTTATGGAAATCAGAAAAACATATAATAAGTTTTTGTCATTATTGCTGATTGTAGCACTGGGAGTGGCGTTCTATTCCGGAGTGCGTTCCACGGAGCCGGATATGAAGCGGTCGGCGGATAAACTCTATGATGACAGTAATTTTATGGATATCAAACTGATGGCACCCTCAGGGCTGACACAGGCGGAACTGGATGCACTGGGTGAACTGGAGCAGGTGAAACGGATTGCGGGAAGTTATACCGCAGATGTATTGGATGTGAGCCTGGAGGATTCCGGAGTTGTGCGGCTGATGTCTCAGAACAGTGAAATGAATCAGGTCACTATAAATAGGGGTAGACCGGTAACAAAGACTGAGGAATGTATTGTAGATGTCCAGTATATGAAAAAACAGGGATATAAACTGGGGGATGTAATCCGGCTCGCCTCCGGTCGGGAACAGGATATTTCTTATTATTTGAAACGAACAGAATATAAGATAGTAGGAACTTTTACCAGTCCCTTTTATATTCAGAGTGACAAAGGCAGCAGTGATATCGGAAACGGAAAGGTAAGCGGTGTTATATATGTAGAAAGTGAAAATTTCGTTTCGCCGGTATATACGGAAGCCTATATTACCGTAACAGGTGCCGGAGAACTGGAATGTTATTCCCCCGGGTATAAAGAGCTGGTTTCAGAGGCAGTGGACCGGATTCAAAAAGAAAACGAATTATTTTATGTGCTGGACAGAAATAAATTGCAGCAGTATGTGGAATTTGAAATGGATGCGGACCGGGTAGGGAAAATAGGAGAAACGGTTCCAATCATATTTTTTATTGTAGCGGCGCTGGTCAGTCTTACCACCATGATTCGAATGGTTGAAGAGCAGCGGACCCAGATTGGAACATTAAAGGCGCTGGGTTACGGAAATTTTCTGATATCCATGAAATATATTATGTATGGATTTCTGGCAACCATATCCGGCAGTCTGCTGGGCGGGATTATAGGAGGAAAGGTTCTTCCTTTTATAATTATCAATGCTTACAGGATTGTGTACCAGAATCTGACGGTTATTGTTACGCCTTTGAATCTGCGGCATTTTCTGGCAGCAGTAGTGCTTGCCATGGCATGTGTGACCGGAGCTACCATGGCGGCCTGCTTTAAAACACTTTTGGAATCTTCGGCGGAATTGATGCGGCCGGCGGCGCCAAAGCAGGGAAAACGGATTTTTCTGGAATACGTTCCGTTGCTTTGGAAACATTTAAGTTTTATCTGGAAATCGGCCATTCGAAATCTAATCCGTTACAAGAAAAAAATCATTATGACTATTTTTGGAATCTGCGGCTGTATGTCCCTGCTGCTTATCGGCTTTGGCATAAAAAATTCCATTAGCTCCATTGTTGCTGTGCAGTATGGAAGTCTCCATACCTATAATGCAGAACTTTCCTTTGAAAACGGACTGTCCGCAACAGAAAAAGAGCAGGTACGGGACCGGCTGGTTTCCGATGAAAAAGTAGATGCTGCCATTAACATTTATCAGGGAGGAGCCATATTTGAATTTGACGGACATGAATTAAACGGTTATATTTATGTACCAGATGAACCATCGGAACTAAAGGATTATATCGTATTAAGGGACAGCGTTACAAAAAAATCTATAGAACTGAATGATAACGAAATTGTAATCACCAAAAAAATGGCTAAATTACTTGGGATATCCAAAGGAGATACGCTTACCCTGAAAATGGGAGGGAAAATCAGCGGAACGGCCGTAGTGGGAGCGGTTACGGAGAATTATGTTTATCACTATGTTTATATGACGAAGACTGTTTTTGCCAGAATGTTCGGAATAGCTGCGGAATCCAATCAGATTCTGGTGAATCTTGTGGAAGAATATAAAGATGAAGATGTATCGGCAGAATTTCTGGCAATAGAGGGTATCAGTTCCACGAATTCCATTGACACTCTGCGGAATACATTTTCGGAAATGCTAAAGGGTCTTGATATCATTATTGTTGTAATTGTAGTGGCTGCCGGCGGACTGGCTTTTGTGGTACTGTACAATCTGAATACCATAAATATAGGAGAAAGAATACGGGAACTGGCTACGTTGAAAGTGCTGGGATTTTATGACGGCGAAGTATCTTCTTACGTATTCCGGGAAAATGTAATTCTTACTGTTGTCGGTATTCTGTGTGGTTATATTGGCGGAAATTTCCTGCATAAATTTGTAATTGATACCATAGAAGTGGATATGGTAATGTTCGGAAGGGAAATCTATGCTTCCAGCTATCTGTATGCTACTTTGATTACACTGCTGTTTGCAGTAATCATCAACTGCTCCATGCATTTTAAATTGAAGAAAATAGATATGACCACATCGTTAAAAAGTGTGGAATAGGGAAAGGAATACGGATTATGAAATTCAGACCATGTATTGATATTCACAATGGCAGGGTAAAACAGATTGTAGGCTCTTCATTAAAGGATGCGGGGAATACGGCTTCGGAAAATTTTGTTGCGGAGCAGGGCGCTGTTTATTTTGCAGATTTATACAAGAGTTGTAATCTGACTGGAGGACATATTGTTTTATTGAATGCTGCAAATTCGGAATATTATGATGCCACCAGAGTTCAGGCAATGGAGGCGTTAAAGGCATATCCGGGAGGAATGCAGATCGGAGGCGGCATAAATCCAGAAAATGCAGCTGCTTATCTTGAGGCAGGTGCTTCTCATGTAATCGTAACTTCCTATGTATTTCAAAACGGAAAAATTCACTATGACCGGTTGAAGCAGATAGAAAAAGCAGTGGGTAAAGAACGGCTGGTTTTGGACCTGAGCTGCCGGAAGAAAGGAAACCATTATTATGTGGTGACAGAGCGCTGGCAGAATTTTACGGATGTGACAGTGGATAAAAAAATTCTGGATGAATTATCAGAGCATTGCGATGAATTTCTGGTACACGCTGTTGATGTGGAAGGAAAAGCGGCCGGGATAGAGAGGGAACTGGCAGAACTTCTGGGGGACTGGAATGGAATACCGGTCACTTATGCCGGAGGCATATCTTCAATGGAGGATATCAGGATTCTGCACGGGTGTTCTGGCGGAACCCTGGATTATACTATAGGCAGTGCGCTGGATTTATTCGGCGGAACAATTCCGTTCAGAAGCTTAGCTGTTATCCGGGATTGGGAGAATATACAAAATACACAAGATTTTCACAATTCTTCAAAATCTGACATTTGAAAAACAGTTAATATTTCACAAAAATCAATTGATTTTTTTGTGAAAAACATACAAAGAAATATAGGAATATGGAAAGAGTGTTGCAAATGATGAATAGATATGTTAATATCTACACATAGTAATTGGAAACGTTACCGCAATGACAGACCATTAATTGAATAAAATTGTTTGTTATTGAAAAGGTAATAACTCTGGTAACTAATAACTACTCACAATCTTATGAAGGAGAGGTAATACTAGAATGAGAAAGAAATTATTAAGCGTAGCACTTTGTGTGGCTATGGCTGCTACTACATTAGTTGGCTGTGGTTCAGACGATGATGACAACAAAGAAACTACAACAAAGGCACCTGCCGGTGATGACAAAGAAACCACCACTTCCGGTGATGACAAGAACAATTCCGGAGAGGTACCTACAGAAGGTTCCGTATATTTCCTGAACTTTAAGCCTGAAATTTCTGGCGAGTACGAGAAGCTTATGAAAGCATTCTCTGAGGAAACAGGACTTAATGCAAAGGTAGTAACAGCAGCAGAGAACCAGTATGAATCAACATTAAAAGTTGAGATGGCTAAGTCCGATGCACCTACACTCTTTACTGTTAACGGACCAGTTGGTTATAACACATGGAAAGAGTATTGCGAAGATATGTCCGATACAGACTTCTATAATATGTTAACAGATAAAGAAAGCGTAATCAAGAGCGGAGACGGCGTATATGGTATTCCTCTTATGATGGAAACATATGGTCTTATCTGCAACAAGAAGATTTTTGCTGATTATTTTGCACTGGAAGGTATTGCTGATACTGGTTGCGAAAAGATTGAAGATATCAATTCTTTTGCAAAGTTAAAGGCTGTTGTAGAAGATATGCAGGCTCATAAGGCTGATTTGGGCATTAAGGGTGCATTCTCACAGGTTGCTTTGAATTCAAGCAATAACTGGAGAATTACAAACCATTTATTCTGTCTGCCGTTATACTATGAATACAAGGCTGATAACGCAACAGACAAGCAGGAAATTACATTCTCATTTAATGAGAACTTCAAGAACATCATTGATCTGTACCTGAACAATGCAACTGTATCAAAGGATCAGGCTTCTACCGGTTCTGTAGACGATTCCATGGCTGAATTTGCTTTAGGAGAAGCAGCAATCGCACAGAACGGTGTTTGGGCATGGAGCCAGATTAATGTTGACGGCGGAAAAGTAAGTGCGGATGACCTGTACTATATGCCAATCTACACAGGTGCAGAAGGAGAAGAATCCCAGGGTCTTTGTACCGGTACAGAAAACTTCGTATGTATGAACAGCAATGCTTCAGATGCAGATAAAGAAGCTTCTGCTTACTTCTTAAAATGGTTATATTCTTCAAAGACAGGTATGGAATTCGTATCTAAGAACTATGGTGTTGCTCCGTTTGACGGATTTGATAACTCTGCAGCAGAAGAGGCTAATCCTCTTGTTAAGCTGGCAAATGCAGATGTAGCAAATTCTTCAACTACAACTGTTTCATGGGTAACCACAACTACACCAAGCCAGGCTTGGAAGGATGCTTTGGGTGTAAACCTGTTAGCATATGCTGAAGGCAGTGCAGAATGGGATACAGTTGTAAAGGATGCCATCGATAAGTGGAAAGCAGAAAAAGCAGCAGCAAATGAATAATGTTTGATTTGTAACTTTGTTTTACATATTTTCACACCGCTCCGGCGGTGTGAAAATATATAAATAAAGCTACGGTTAAAGGTGAGAGGGTATTACAAACCTTACTCACTATTTTTTTCAAAAAACAGGTTAGGAGAGATATTATCATGAATAGCAAATCATTAAAAAAATATTTTCCAATATTTGTCCTCCCAACGTTGATTGCATTTATAATTGCATTTGTTATACCGTTTGTTATGGGAATTTATTTATCTTTTTGTAAATTTAACACGATTCGTGATGCATCTTTTGTAGGAATCAAGAATTATGTTTATATTTTGACAAAAGATCAAAATTTCTTAAATGCATTATTAAGGACAACAAAGTTTACGATTATTTCGGTTATTTTAATTAATGTAGGTGCATTTGCTCTGGCGTTGCTGCTGACAAAGAAAATACCGGGAACAAATATATTCAGAACTATATTTTTTATGCCAAACTTAATTGGCGGTCTTGTATTGGGTTTTATATGGAGAGAAATTCTGAATACGGTGTTCTTAAAGACTACCGGAAGACCATTGACATATACAGGCGCTGATTATGGATTTTGGGGGTTATTGGTAGTCATGTGCTGGCAGCTGATGGGATATATGATGATTATTTATATCGCAGGGATTCAGAATATTCCGGAAGATGTTTTAGAAGCAGCGAAAATAGATGGCGCTACGCCATTTCAGATACTATATAAGATTACGATTCCATTGGTTATGCCTTCAGTAACCATTTGTTTATTCCTTACAATATCAAATTCCTTCAAGCTTTATGATCAGAACTATGCGCTGAACGGAATTTCTCCGAAAACAAATCTGGTTGCGCTGGATATATATAATACGTTTTACAATGGAAGCAGTCCATTTTCGGAAGGACGAGCCCAGGCAAAAGCAGTTATATTCTTTTTAATTGTTGCATGTATTACGTTTGCCCAACTCAGACTTACACGATCCAAGGAGGTTGAATCATAATGGAAGCTGAAAAAATGAAATCTCAGAGAATTCATAGAATGATTGCAAGTACGGTTTCTTTTATTATTTTGGTTTCCTGTGCAATCGTATTTCTTGCCCCGATTGTGATTGTTGTGATGAATTCTTTTAAGAAGAAAGTCTTTTTAAGAGCCGGAATGGCGTTTGATTTAGTTACGAAGGAATCTTTTTACGGCTGGAAGAATTATATAAATGGTGCGAAAAGAGTAGAAATGTTTACGGCAGTGAAATGGTCGGTGATTATTACTGTAAGTGCAGTGGTGGTAATCGTTCTGTTTACATCCATGACAGCATGGTATCTGACCAGAGTGAAATCTAAAATCACCAGTGTTATTTTTTATTCTTTTGTATTTTCCATGATTGTTCCGTTCCAGATGGTCATGTTCCCGATGGCAAGTCTGGCAGATATGCTGGGACTGAATACGCCGTTTGGTCTGATTGTTATGTATGTAGGTTTTGGAGCCGGGCAGTGTGTATTCATGTTCGGAGGTTTTGTGAAAGCCATTCCGTTTGATGTGGAAGAAGCGGCTATGATTGACGGCTGCAATCCGATTCAGACATATTTCCGGGTGGTGGCGCCGATGTTAAAGCCAACCATGATTACGATAGCGATTCTGGAAACCATGTGGGTATGGAACGATTATCTGTTGCCGTATCTGATACTTCCAAGAACAGGAAAAATTAAGACGATTCCGATTGCCATTGATGCCTGCAGCGGTTCCCATGGTGTAACGGAACTGGGATGGCTGATGGCCATGCTTGTAATTGCAATTATTCCAATTATTGTATTCTATCTGCTGTGTCAGAAACATATCATAAAGGGTGTTGCAGCAGGTGCAGTAAAAGGTTAAGGTTAAATTAAAAATCAGCCGTTTTATTTCGGCAGAATAGGATGTGTGTTATGAGAGCAAGCGGCATATTATTACCAGTTGCCAGTCTGCCATCCAAATACGGTATCGGATGTTTCTCAAAGGAAGCATATGAATTTATTGATGGGCTTAGTAAAGCCCATCAGTCATATTGGCAGATATTACCTTTAGGGCCTACCAGTTTTGGGGATTCGCCTTATCAGTCCTTTTCCACCTTTGCCGGGAATCCGTATTTTATCGACCTGGAAGAGTTAATCCGGCAGGGACTGCTGACAGAAGAGGAATGTGAAGAATGCGACTTTGGTGATGATGACAGAAGTATTGATTATGGGAAAATTTATGAATCCAGATTCGGACTGTTATGGCAGGCATTCCAGCGGGCGGATTTAGATAAAGATGCAGGTTTTAATGCTTTTGTAAAGGAAAATAAAGACTGGCTGAAGGATTATGCTTTATTTATGGCAATCAAAGATTCCAATGACGGGGTAAGCTGGACGGAATGGGAAGAAGACATCCGTCTTCGGAAACCGGCAGCTTTAAAAATATACGAAAAAGAATTACAGGAAGATATTCGGTTTTATATGTATCTTCAATTTTTATTTATGGAACAATGGACGAAGCTCAAAAATTATGCGAATAAAAAGGGAATACGGATTATCGGTGATATTCCTATTTATGTTGCATTTGACAGTGCGGACTGTTGGGCAGATACCAGATTATTTCAGTTTAATGAGGAAAATGAACCTCTGGCAGTAGCCGGATGTCCGCCAGATGCTTTTGCGGCTACCGGACAGCTTTGGGGAAATCCGTTATACGACTGGGAATATCATAAATCTACCGGATATGAATGGTGGATTAAGCGGGTTCAATACAGTTTTAAGTTATATGATATAGTGCGGATTGATCACTTCCGGGGATTTGATGAATACTACTCCATTCCGTTTGGAGACAAAACCGCTGAAAACGGTCATTGGGAAAAAGGTCCGGGAATTGAGCTGTTTAATACTCTGAGTGAAAAACTAGGCAGACTGGACATTATTGCAGAAGATCTGGGATATCTGACGGATACGGTTTTGAAACTGGTGCAGGACACCGGATATCCGGGAATGAAAGTTATGCAGTTTGCCTTTGATTCCCGGGAAGAGAGCAATTATCTTCCCCATACCTATCATAAAAATACCGTTGTGTATACAGGCACCCATGATAATGATACCCTGCAGGGATGGTATGATTCTATTTCGGAATCGGATAAAGAATATGCGAAACTGTATCTGAATAATTCGGATACACCAAGGGAAGAGATTCACTGGGATTATATCAGGGCGGTATTGGCTTCTGTTTCGGATACTGCTATTATACCGCTTCAGGATTACCTGGGACTGGGTTCTGAAGCAAGAATCAATATACCTTCTACTCTGGGACTCAATTGGAAATGGAGGATGAAGTCAGAAGATCTGACGGAGGAGTTACTGGAAAAAATTAAAGGAATGACGGAAACCTATGAGAGACTGGGTTGACAGTGATTTGATATATTTTTGCTGAAGCGTAAGGATTTCGGCAATTGAAAGTGGGATTGGGAAATGGATAAGATAACTATAAAAGATATTGCAAAGATTTGCGGAGTCGGTGTAAGCACTGTTTCCAGAGCCATCAATAACGAGGCGGGAATTAATGAAGAAACCAAAAATAAAATTCTTCAGGCAATCCGGGAATATAATTATATTCCGAATAATAGTGCCAGGAATCTGAAACGACAGGTTTCAAGAACCATTGCAGTATTGATTAAAGGTATCAATAATCCGTTTTTCAGTCCCATAATTACTGCATTTGAAAAAGAAATTAAAAAGAGAAAATATACATTTATCTTACAGAGAGTGGATGAAAATCAGGACGAGATAGATGTTGCGATAGAGTTGGAGAAAGAGAAACGTTTAAAAGGAATTATATTTCTGGGCGGCTATTTTTCTCATTCTAAAGAGAAATTAGAAAAACTGACAGTACCTTTTGTATTAAGCACGGTCAGAATGTCACAGTTTCAGAATTTAAATTATTCTTCCGTGGCAGTGGATGATTTAAAAGAAAGTTATAAAATAGTTGATTATTTGTGCAAATTAGGTCATAATAGAATAGCGATTTTATCTGCAACCGAAGATGATGAAAGTATCGGCAGACTTCGACTGGAAGGATATTTAAAGGCATTATCAGATAATCATATTGAATTCGATGAGAATTTAGTATATTATTTACAGAGCGGAAATGACAGATATTCCATGGAAAGCGGGTACCTGGCAGCAAGAAAACTGCTTGCGGATCACTGCGATTGTACGGCAATTTTTGCAATTACCGATAATATTGCCATCGGTGCATGCAGGGCCATTTTGGAATCCGGAAGGAAAATACCGGAAGATTATTCGGTAGCGGGATATGACGGGCTTGAACTTTCCAGATTTTATTCGCCGTCAATCACTACCATCAGACAGCCGGTGGAAGAAATAGCAACGGAAACATTAAAGGTATTGTTTGATATGATTAATAAAAAGGGAAAGCCTGTGCATAAGGTGTTTCCGGGTGAGCTTATAATAGGAGAATCTACCAGGAATCTTAAACTATAGTTAGGAGGTTATTCAATGGAATACTTAAATGAATACAAGCAGAAATTCAGGAAACTGAAAGAAATTCAGGATAAGTATGGAATTGATCCGGCAGACACTGAGTCGATATTAGACGGGATTGATTCCTATAGAGTAAATACACCAGTGGTTGGTAATTTCAGTACCGGTAAGAGTTCCATGATCAATGCGATTATCGGAAGACCGTTGCTGAGTGTGGAAATAACGCCGGAGACAGCGGTACCAACGGAAATTTATTATGGAAACAATAAAGTTTATCAGTATGATAAAGATGCTGTAATTGAGCGGAGAATTGAAGAACTGCCGTTAAAGGGTCTTACCATTCAGACTACGGACCTGGTGAAAATTGAGTATGAGAATGAATTTTTAAAGGAAATCAAGACGGTAAATATCGTGGATCTGCCGGGCTTTGATACCAGTTTTGAACTTCATAACCGGGCCATAGACCAGTATCTGCCTAACAGTCTGGCATATTTGCTGGTGGTTTCCTCGGATGAACCGGTTTTAAAAGAAAGTATATCTGATTTCCTGAAGGAATTGAAAGTATATAATATGCCTGTATATGTTGTAATCACAAAAAGCAACCGGCTGGATGACGATGAAATTGAGGAATGTAAGGCATTGTTAAAGAAGCTGGTTGGAAGGATTGTGGAACGGGAAGACGTTACGGTTGCCTGTGTGGATTCTTACGGAAGAATAAATGTGGAAGAACTGAAAGATATTCTGCGTGAGATACAGTCCCAGACCAGTCAGATTTTTAAGAATAAATATTCAAAAGCCCTGAGAACCGCATCCAGATTTACGGAAGTCTATCTGTTGGAGCGGATTGATAAGGCTTGTCTTTCTACGTCCCGGCTGGAACAGGAACAGGAAAAACTGGAAAAGAAAATGCAGTCCATTACTGTAGATATTGAGAGAGAGAAGAATAATTTTGACCGGCAGTCAAAAGTTTGTATCAATACCATCCGGGACCGGGTAAAAGGTGATTTAGAGGCAACATTGCCGACCATCAGCGCTATGTTGGAGAATGGAACGGATATTACGGATAAGATTAATTCCGTTGTCAGACGTTCCGTGCGGATTGGTATCAATACGGAATTTGAGCCGAAATTAAAAAAGTATGTGGAACATATATCAGAGATGATTACCATTGAATTTCCGGACAATGATATTATTGTTCAGAATGTCACTTCAGCCCTGAAGGATAGTGTTGTGGAAGAAGTGGCAAAGTCTGCGCTTCCGGTGATACTTGCAGGTGTAGGGCTGATTCTGTCTCCGATTGCGGCTGTGATTGGCGGTCTGGTAGGTGTAATGGCTGATACCGTACATAATATTTCCAACAATAAAAAGAAACAGAAGGAAGTTGACAAGGCGGCAAATGCCATAATTGCGGAGGTGACGAAGCAGACTATTGCCAGTATAGAGGGAGAAATCACCAAATATATAACAAGTATCAATCAGAAGATTGAAAATGATGTATTAAAGCAGAAGGCAATTATGGAAAAATCTCTGCAGGATATAAAAATAGATATCAGTATTGAGGAAAATACCCGGGCAAGGGATATTGAAGAGTTAGAGAAAGATTTGGAAATGATAAAGGCATTTCGGAATGATGGGTTAACTCAGGAGGATTAGTTATGGACATTTTTAAAAAGACCAGGGAAGATGAAATAGAATTTAAAAGTTTTACCGATAAAGTTGATAATGTTTATATGAAACTGCAGCCTTATGAGGAAGAAATTGATTTATTTGACATAGCATCCATAAAAAAGAATTTTATTGCAAAGACGGATGATTTCTTTCGGGAAGACAGAAAGCTGAATATCGGAATTATCGGCAGGGTAAAAGTGGGAAAGTCTACATTTCTGAATTCTCTTTTATTTAATGGGAAAAATATTCTTCCGTCGGCAGTTACGCCTAAGACTGCCGCATTGACAAGAATCGAATATGATGATGAGAACCGGATAGAAATCGAGTATTTCAGTCATGAGGAATGGAAACTGATTTTGTCTAAATCCAAAGACGATATTCAGGCAGATGAATATGTGGTTGCCAGAGAAATTGTTTCCATGGTGAAAGAGCGGGAACTGGAGCCGGAAAAATATATCTTAAAAGGTCATGAAACCATTCGTTATGAAACCTATGATGATCTGATGAACGAATTGAACGAGTATGTGGGTGAAAACGGAACATTTACACCGATTGTAAAGAGTGTCAGCATTTTTGTGGATAAAGAGGAACTGGAAGATATTTCGGTTGTAGATACGCCGGGACTCTATGACCCGATTTTATCCCGTGTGGATAAGACAAAGCAGTTTATGGAATTGTGTGATGTGGTATTTTTCTTAAGCAAATCCACTTCATTTCTGGATAAAAATGATATTGATTTAATGGCATCCCAGCTTCCGAAGAAGGGCGTCAAAAAAGTCGTTTTGGTTTGCAGCCGTTTCGATGACGGACTTCGGGATACCTTGTGGAACTGTAAAAATATCAAAGAAGCTATTGATTCCACAAAGCAGAAATTGACGAATTATGCCCAACAGGCGTTTATTAACTATAGAAATAATAATATTTATGTCAATAATGATATCATAGAACAGTTTAAGCATCCGGTATTTGTGTCTTCCATGGTAGAGAATATGTCGAAGAAATCTGTGGAAGAATTTAATAAAAAGGAAATGCGGATTTATGAAGATCTTTGCACACAAAATAAGCCTACCAATAAGGACCTGCGTACCATTGGAAATATGGATGAGGTAAGAAAGATTTTTAAAGATGTGGTAGAGCAGAAAGAACAAATGCTGGAGGAAAAGGCTTCTACGTTTATTCCGATTGCCAAAGATGAATTAAACGATAAACTGGTGCGGATATCCAAACTTGCATTTAAGCGTTCAGAACAGCTTAAAACTTATGATAAGGAAAAACTGTCTGAGCAGAAACGCCTGATTACTACCCAGATTAATAAAATGAATTCCAATCTGGAGGTGGTTTTTAATGAACTGCTGGAGAAAGTGGATCAGCATAAGATGCAGGCAATCAGTGAAATCCGGGCCTATAACAGGGAATATTTACAGGTTTCGGAAAAGGAGGGCGTTACCACTCATTTCGAAATCCGGAAGGAATCCACTGCAGTATGGTGTAAGCCATGGACCTGGGGAACCAGTTCCAGGGTAATATATAGTTATGATGAAAAATATCAATATATCGATGCCTATGATGCGATTGAGAATATCAGGAATTTTGTGGAAGACGGAAAGGAATGTATTGAACTGGCATTCAATAAATCCCTGGATATTGCAGCATTAAAACATCAGTTATTAAGCATTATCATAGATAATCTGGATTCCCTGGGGGAAAAATTTGATGCATCTTACTACAAAATGCTGGTGGAAAAAACATTACAGGGAATCCGGATTCCGACTATAGAATTTCCGACCACCCAGTTTGAAGAAATCATTACTTCGGAGTTTAACGGAGAAATTAAGAGCAACTCCATGAAATCCAACTTTAAAAAAATTCTTTCTGATACCATATACGATGTCCGGGAAGGCATCTGTAAAAAGCTGGAGCATGAGGTTATGCGTTTTTCAGATACCATTGAGTCTCTGAAACAGAGTTTTTCCAGAGATTTGCTGGGAGATATCCAGAAAGAACTGAATACTGTTATTGAGCAGTCCGGCGATAAGGATGCCAAGATTGCCAGATATCAGGAAATTATAGATATAATAGAGAAAATTAATATAAATGAATAGCAGGTTCATGTAGGAGGAATTTATTTTGGCTGACTTACATTCGGAAATAAAGAAAAGACGTACTTTTGCAATCATATCCCATCCTGATGCGGGAAAAACCACATTGACAGAGAAGTTTCTGCTGTATGGAAAGGCGATTAATCTTGCAGGTTCTGTTAAGGGAAAGAAAACCGCAAAACATGCAGTTTCCGATTGGATGGAGATTGAAAAAGAAAGAGGTATTTCCGTTACTTCCTCGGTATTGCAGTTTAATTATGACGGTTACTGCATTAATATTCTGGATACGCCAGGCCATCAGGATTTCTCGGAGGATACTTACAGAACCCTGATGGCAGCGGATTCTGCGGTTATGGTAATCGATGCCTCCAAAGGTGTGGAAAAGCAGACGATTAAATTATTTAAAGTATGCGTGATGCGCCATATACCTATTTTTACGTTTATTAATAAGATGGACAGGGAAGCCAATGATCCCTATGATTTACTGGACGATATTGAAAATGTACTGGGAATCCGGACCTGTCCTATTAACTGGCCCATTGGTTCCGGCAAAAGTTTTAAAGGAGTATATGAGAGAAAAGAGAACTGTGTGACTACATTTAAGGCGGCTATGAACGGTCAGAAACAGGTTGAAACCAGTCGGATAGAAGTTTCAGATTCCAACCATAACGAATTGATTTCTCATGTGGGAAATGAATTATATGATAAACTGATAGAGGATTTGGAACTGTTGGACGGCGCCAGCGCAGAATTTGATTTGGAGGAAGTCCGGGCAGGTGATTTGACGCCTGTATTTTTTGGTTCCGCATTAACAAACTTCGGAGTTGAAAATTTTTTGAAGCATTTTTTAACCATGACAACATCGCCGCTGCCAAGGAAGTCGGATATCGGAGAAATATCTCCGTTTCAGGAAGATTTTTCCGCCTTTGTGTTTAAAATTCAGGCAAACATGAATAAGGCTCATAGGGACAGAATTGCATTTATGAGAATATGTTCCGGAAAGTTTGAAGCCGGTATGGATGTAAACCATGTACAGGGGGGAAAGAAGGTAAAATTGTCACAGCCCCAGCAGATGATGGCGCAGGAGCGGCATATTGTAGAGGAAGCGTATGCCGGCGATATCATAGGTGTTTTTGATCCAGGTATTTTTTCCATTGGGGATACGCTGACAAATTCCGGAGAGAAATTCCAGTTTGAAGGAATTCCGACATTTGCACCGGAGCATTTTGCCAGAGTTCGTCAGATAGATACCATGAAACGAAAACAGTTTGTAAAGGGTGTGAATCAGATAGCACAAGAGGGCGCTATACAGATTTTTCAGGAATTTAATGCTGGCATGGAGGAAATCATTGTAGGAGTGGTAGGCGTCCTTCAGTTTGATGTTTTAAAATACCGTCTGGAAAATGAATATAATGTGGAAATCCGTCTGGAACAGTTACCGTATGAGCATATCCGCTGGATTGAGAGCGGGGATATGGATGTGAATAAGATTACCGGAACATCGGATATGAAAAAAATAAAAGATTTGAAAGACAATCCGTTGCTGCTCTTTATCAATCCATGGAGTGTCAATATGGTACTGGAACGCAATCCGGGACTGGTGTTATCTGAATTTGGAAGAAATTGACTAAAAAACATTAAATTTTGCAGAATTTTTTATTGAAAAATCACATAAAATAGAGTATACTAATTACAAGATTAGTATATCTGATTTGCCTGGGATGTACGACAACTTCTGTTTTTTTGAACCTACATTTTTGAATAGGGACTCCTAGATTTTCAGGTAGATGTCAAGCCGCCGTTTGAGCGGACGGCAGAAGCCTGTATGCGGAAACCCACCTAGCCTGGCTAGGAATCAAAACTGCAGAAGCCGGCATTTTGGGTTATAAAAAAGCAACACATATGTGTTGCTTTTTTATATGGAAATCCTTTGAAATAAAACGTATAGATTTCCGGTTAAAAACATACATTATGTAAGACAGGTTAAAAACATAAAAGAATTTTGAAATCTATCCTGACAGTACATAGAAATGAGAATGGAGATAGTTTATGAAGTCAAGAATAAGGGCTACCATTATCCTTATATTTATAATGCTGGGCATACTGATGGTTGTTATGCTGCAGTTTGGAAAAAAGGACCCTTCGTTCAGGGAACAGGGAACCGACGTGGTTTCGATTGCGGAGGCAGCAGATAGCGTTAATCTTTTATATGATGTTGAAAATTATGTAAATGCCCGCTCCTTTGACGGGAAGCCGGAGGATATCGTTACACCGGAAAAAATTTTAAAATTACTGAACCATTTGCAGATTTCAGAGGAATATACAAAACAGATTAAACAGGAAGCGGCAGCAGGATTTATCGGCAGGGCAGAATGGGGAGAGATTCTGCTGCTGCTGGGACAGGCGACCGGTCTTTCCCAGGTCTGTGGAAAAGGCAGGATATCTGTCTATGACTGGAACCGGGAATTCGGAGAACTGGTCAGCGACGAAGGAAAATATCAGTACAGGGCGGCAGAAGAAGCCTTAGTGGATAAAAAGATTTCGTTTATTCATAGGGACAATATTATACTTTTTGTAATAAAGACGGAGGAAGAGGCGGGATTTCAGAATGTTCTGATTAAGAAAACCGAAGGTGATATGATTACCGTGCAGCTGTTTGGTGTGGAGCGGTGCTTTGAGGTCAGGGGACTGGGAAGTTCCGAAACGGCAGTTCTGGAAAATGTACTGGCGGATATCACAATGGAGCAGGGAATTGTTCAGGAGTTAAGATTGAAGAGAGAAAAAATTTCTGCAAAGGTTCTCAGTGTATCGGAGGATACCGTTGAACTGGAGGGTTTTGGCCGAATATCTGTTTCTCCAGCGGTTCGGGTATATAAGACAGAGAGTTTTGTACCGGGAAATCTGTCCGATATTGTGGTGGGCAGCAGCAATGTCAGCTTTGTGGTGGCAGACAGAGAGATAAGCGGGGCAATCGTACATGGAGTGATACAGTCGGCAAATATCAGGGTGTTGCTGAATAGCAGTGGATATGCGGATATGTTTCACGATATTGTAACGATTACCTGTCAGAGTGATTTTAATCTTATTTTTAATGAAGCAGCAAAAGAAGGAGGGGCAGAGGGGTTATTATCTGGTAATGAAGTGGTACATTCCTATAAAGCAGGAGAAGTTCTGAGTATTAATGCTGATAATGATATCTTAAAATACAGCAGAATTAAAATTGTACCTACAGATAAAAATGCCAGATTAAAAGTGGTATCTTTAAGCAGAAATGCTCAGAATCCGCAATATAGGGGAAGTCTGGAGATATCAGCATATGAGGGACGGCTGATTCTGATTAACGAAGTTTCTGTAGAGGAATATCTGTATTCCGTAGTGCCCAGCGAAATGCCATCGTCTTATGGAGTGGAAGCTTTAAAGGTTCAGGCCGTTTGTGCCAGAAGTTATGCCATCAGCCATATGACCGGCAGCAGGCTGGCAAAATATGGTGCCCATGTGGATGACAGCACCACATATCAGGTATACAACAATACAGCAGAAACCGAGAATTCTATATCTGCGGTAGATGCCACCAAAGGAATGGTCATGAATTTTAACGGAGCAGTGGTTACTGCATATTTTTATGCAACTTCCTGTGGATGTACTACAAACGGAACGGTATGGAGTGATACGGATATTCCTTATATCAGGGCAAAGTATTTAAACCCTTCTCAGGAAATGCCGGATTTAATGAATAATGATGTATTTACGGAATTTATTAAACAGAAGCCGGAGAACTTTGATATGGATTCCGTCTGGTACCGGTGGAATGTAACCCTGAGTATAGAAACCATATCCAACAGTGTTAATCATTTATTATATTCGTTGTATTGTGCCAATGAAAATCAGGTGCTTACCGCCAATGCTTCCGGTGAGTTCGAGAGCGTGCCGGTACATTCGGTAGGCCGGGTGTATGATATATCGGTTACAAAACGTGGGGCCGGGGGAATCATTGAAGAGATGATTATTACTGGTGATAAAGGAAAAGTAAAGATTATCAAGCAGGGAAATATCCGCAAAATTTTTAATCCTTACGGAAATGATATCGTTCGGAACGATGGTTCGGTGATTGACCATTTTACTACGTTACCAAGCGCGTTTTTTGCCATAAACAAAGGGGCGGACGGTAATTCTTTTGAGATATACGGAGGAGGTTACGGACATGGTGCAGGTATGAGCCAGACGGCGGTAAAAAAAATGATAGATCAGGGAATGGATTATAAGAGTATTCTCAGTTTCTTTTATCCGGGTATAGAAGTGGTCTTATCAGAAGCATATCTGGGATAGTATCGGAAATTTTATTTTTGAATGGGTTGTTTTTTTTTCCTGCGTTTCCTGAAATATTTATAAGCCATTTTAAAATGGAGACGGAAATACTGGTTGATTTCTGCACCAATAAATAGAATATACATACAGATATAAATCCAGAGCATGGCAATTACAATGGTTGAAAGACTTCCATATGTGTATGAAAAGTCGCTGAATTTATCAATATATAGAGAAAAGGCATAGGAAAATACAACCCAGGAGACGGAAGAAATCAATGCTCCGGGTACGACAAATAATGCCGAATCTGAATGGGTATCCTGTACCAGACGGTAAATAAAGATAAAAACAATGATTAATATTCCAAGGGAAAGAATAATCTTATGGTTAAAAAATATGTTGGTAAATTCGGCAATGACGGGTATATGTTTTTTTAAAAAATTATAAATGGAATTGCTGAATACCAGTAGCAGCAGTGATAACACCAGTGCAAAAATAAATAAGATGGTGTAGACTGCGGATACGATTCTCAGAACAAAATAATTTCTCTTTTCCGTTACATGATAGACGGAATTCAGACCTCTGATGATGGCCATTACTCCTTTTCCCGCAGACCATAAGGCAATTAAAGCGGAAATGGAAATTACGGCACCGGTACTCTGATTAAATAATTCGTCAATAATGGTGGAAACAACCGGCTCAAATGCAGAAGGCATGATATCCACCACAGTGGTGAGAATTTCTGCTTTATTTACTGGAAGAAACTGTACCAGTGTCAGCAGAAGAGAAAAAAACGGAACGACGGATAAAATAAGAAAAAATGCAGCCTGGGCAGAGAAGGCGCTGACACTGTCTTTCTTTGTCTGATTCAGGAATCCTTTAATTAATAAATAAATTTCGTTAATCAATGTTTTGCATCCTTTCCATAGTGCATATATTCTGGAATTATGAAACCTATGAGTTTCCAAATTTTTTATAATCTATTGAAGAATTTTAGCATGAATGGCTTATTATTGCAAGGAGGGTGTGAGCATATTTTCACCTGGCAGGATGATTAGATGTGTATCTTTGTAGAATTTGATAGAATGGGGCGATGCGATACTTCTTGAAATAGCATGAAAAATATGAGATAATAATGAAGAAAAACAGGAAGAAATAGAAATATCAGAAAATTGCATAATTAATGAATTTATGCGATAGATTCTGTAATTATTTTAACAAGAATAACAGGTGATTGCGAAACTTCTGACCTGTGACCATGAGTTTCGCAATTGTCTGTTTAACAAAAATAAAAAAGAAAGGATAAATGAGTGTCACTGAACTCATTGACACACATTGGTGCGATTATGAGCGAATTACTGTATGGAATGATGAACTGGCCGGTTATTGAGGGAATTGAGTATACGGATATCGATAATCCGTCGGATGTTCTGGGACAGACCGTGACAGAACATGGGGTTTTGATACAGGCATTTCTACCGGGTGCTGACAAAGCTGAAGTAAAAACCGGAGGGAAGTATTATGAAATGCAGAAAATGGATGAAGCAGGTTTTTATGCGGTACTGATTGACGGAAAAAAAGAATTGAATTATAAACTTGCCGTCACATATGGAGAAGAAAAGATTGAGCGATACGATGCCTATGCATTTGATCCAAATTTGCCGATGAAGGAAATCAAAAAGTTTAATGCTGGTATCGGATATGATGCCTATACAGTTCTGGGAGCTCATCCGATGAAAATAAACGGAGTAGAAGGTGTGAGATTTGCAGTATGGGCGCCGTATGCAGTTCGTGTCAGTGTAGTAGGCGATTTCAATCATTGGGACGGAAGGGTTCACCAGATGAACAGAGTGGAGGATACGGGGATTTTTACAATCTTTGTTCCGGAAGCCGGAGCCGGCTCTTTGTATAAATATGAAATAAAGAAAAAGGGCGGTGAAAATCTTTTAAAGACAGACCCTTATGCGTTTGCTATGGAGCAACAGCCGGGAGATGCATCGGTGGTATCTGCGGCCATGGAGTCTGGCAGCGGATATCAGTGGAATGATAAGGAATGGATGACGAAACGGGGAAAACAGGATGTTTCTTCCATGCCGTTGAATATCTATGAAATTTATCTCGGCAATTTTGCAAAGGACGGAATCATTCAGTATGAACAGGCAGCCAGGGATATTGCGGATTATGTGAAACAAATGAAATATACTCATATTCAGTTGATGCCGGTTTCGGAATATACCAACGATGCCTCTCTGGGATATGATACCACTAATTTTTATGCTCCAACAGCCAGATATGGTAATGCAGAAGGACTGATGGCATTTGTGGATTATATGCATACCCATGGAATTGGCGTTATTTTTGATTTTACACCGTATCAGTTTGCATCGGATGAGAGCGGAATGAGAGGATTTGACGGTTCCGGTCTCTATGAACATATGGACCCGAAGAAGGGAATCAATCCGAGAACGGGAACCTATATGTTTAACTATGCCAGACCGGAGGTTACCAGCTATCTGATTGGAAATGCATTTATGTGGATTCGGAAGTATCATGCGGACGGTTTAAAAATGGCAAAAGTAGCCGCTATGCTGTATCTGGATTATGACAGAAAGCCGGGAGAATGGATACCGAATATCTATGGAGGAAATGAAAATCTGGAGGCCATCGAGTTTATCAAACATTTTAATTCCATTATTCATAAAGTAGAAAAAGGTGTGATTACCATTGCCGAAGATAATTCCGGCTATCCGAAAATGACGGGTATTGTGGATGAGGATTGCTTAGGATTTGATTTAAAATGGAATGAGGAATGGAGAAAAGACTTTCTGAATTATCTCGGGGTTCCGCCATATCTCCGGGAAGGACATTACAATGAATTATCGTTAAGCATGATTTATCAGTATAGCGATGATTTTATTGTAGGGTTCCCAAGCGTAGAATTTATCAACGGACAATCCTCTCTGATTGGAAGAATGACGGGAGATACCGAGGAGAGAAAGTTTGCCAATATGAGACTTGCCCTTGCTTATGCTATGGTACATCCGGGTAAAAAGATGCTGTTCATGGGACAGGATCTGGCTGAGTATGGTGAGTGGAAACCGGACGGACAGTTCAGTCCGGAACTTCTGAATACGGATAAACACAAACAGATTAATGAATGTGTAAAGAAATTAAATGAAATCTATGTAAGCGAGCCGTCGCTCTATGAACTGGATAATGACAGTGAAGGATTTGAATGGATTAATAATATTTCGGCAAGAGAAAGTATACTTACATTTGTTCGAAAAGGTATTAATTATGATAAGAAAAACGTTAAAGAAGATGATATGCTTTTGGTGGTCTGTAACTTTGATGCGGTTGACCGGAGCGATTATAAGATTGGGGTTCCGAAAAGAGGAAAATATAAGGAAATTTTTAATTCCGACAATACTGCCTTTGGAGGCAACGGATTTACCAATCCGAGACTGAAACAGTCTAAGACTGATGAGTGTGACGGCAGAGAGGAATCCGTTCGCGTCAATGTTCCGGGGTTAAGCGTTGCAATTTTTAAATTTTCCAAGGCAGATGAAAAGCTGGCAGGAAATAAAGAGGCCAAGGCAAATGCGGCAAAAAAACAGACAGCTTCCAAGGAGGCAGTGAAAGAAAAAACAGTTTCCAAAGTAAAATCTGCAGAAAAGAAAGAAACCGCAGAAAAGGCAACAGCGAAGAAAGAAAATATTACGGAAAAGAAAACAACGGCAAAAAAGAAAGTAACCGCTGAAAAAAATGAGTCTGTATCAAAAAAAGAAGAGACTGCGAAAAAAATAACAGAAGTGAAGAAAGCAGAAGAACAGAAGACAGAAAACGGAAAGGCAGAACCGGATAAAGAAACAAAGAAACCGGATACAAAGCCAAAATCAGAATCAAAATAAGAGAATTGCTGAAATAAATACAATAGAAGAAAGGATATTATTTTGATAATGCTGGCGGATAGAATTATAAAGGCAGCAGCCGATATAGCAGAGACTTCTGTGGATGGGGCCACGGAGCCGGCCACAGAAGTCATTGGTGAATCATTAAAGGAAACGGTTGAAAAGGCCAATCAGTTTTTGGACCATTTGGAAAATATGGTACCTTCCATTATTAATTTCGGAATCAATATCCTGATTGCCATAGTAATATTTGGATTTGGAAAAATACTGATACGATGTTTATTAAAAATATGTAATAAGTTTTTTGATAAAGCAAATATGGAAATCAGTGTAAAGAAATTTTTACTTTCTTTAATCAAAACAATCTTATTTGTGATTCTTGCAATTACTATATGCGGTCAGCTGGGAATTGAGACGACATCGTTTATAGCTGTTATTGGTTCGGCAGGTCTGGCTCTGGGTTTGGCATTTCAGGGCAGTTTATCCAATTTTGCCGGCGGTGTGCTGATACTTCTGATGAAGCCTTTTAAGGTAGGAGATTATATTTCGGAAAGCGGAACCGGAAGGGAAGGAACTGTTCAGCAGATAGATATCTGTTATACCACGCTGATTACACCAGATAATAAAAAAGTTGTGATTCCCAATGGAAATCTGTCAAACAGCAGTCTTACCAATGCCTCTGCTTTTGAAAAAAGACGGGTAGATATTGAAGTAGGCATCAGCTATTCTGCAGATATTTCGGTAGCAAAGATGGAAATGGAAAACCTTGCAAACAATCACTCACTGATATTGAAAGAAGAAGAAATATTTTCCTTTGTCAGCAATCTGGATTCCAGCCAGGTAACGCTGGGACTTCGGGTTTGGTGTCAGACGTCCGATTACTGGACTGTTAAGTTTGATTTGACTGAGGGGATTAAAAAAATTTTTGATGAAAAAGGAATTGAAATTCCCTTTAATCAGCTGGTGGTGCATTTGGATAATTAGAAGAAAAACGGACAAGGAATGGCAGAATTTCTGCTCCTTGTCCGTTTTTGTTACAGATTCAGATAATCTTTGCAGTTTTCTATGACACGGCTCATTGCTTCTCTGCCCGGAGCGCCGATGGTGGTTCGTTTTTCCACACAGGTCTTCAGACTGATGGCTTCATAGATATCTTCTTCAAATACGGGACTGATTGCCTGGAATTCTTCCAGTGACATATCGTCCAGAGAAATATTTTTTTCTATACAGAACAGTACAAGCTGTCCCACAATCCCATGTGCATCCCGGAACGGTACGCCGTGATTTACCAGATAGTCTGCGGCATCCGTGGCATTGGTAAATCCGTTTTTGGCGCTGGATTCCATCACTGACCGATTAAATTTCATGGTGTCTATCATTCCGGTAAACAGGGTGATACATCCTTTTACCGTGTCAATGGCATCGAAAGAGAGTTCTTTATCTTCTTGCATATCTTTATTATATGCCAGAGGAATTCCTTTCATTGTGGTAAGTAGTGACATAAGTGCGCCGTAGACACGTCCAGTTTTGCCGCGTACCAGCTCTGCAATATCCGGATTCTTTTTTTGAGGCATGATACTGCTGCCAGTACTGTAGGAATCGTCAATTTCCACAAAACGGTATTCATTGGAATTCCAGATAATAATTTCCTCGCTGAACCGGCTTAAATGCATCATAATGGTAGATAGAGCTGAGAGCAGTTCAATCAGATAATCCCGGTCAGATACAGAATCCATACTGTTCAGGGTCGGACCGTCAAATTCCAGAAGAGAAGCAGTATAATCCCTGTCCAGAGGGTATGTGGTGCCGGCAAGGGCTCCGGAACCTAGCGGACAGAGATTCATTCTGGAACGGATGTCGCTGATCCGGCTTCTGTCCCGACGGAACATTTCAAAATAGGCGCCAAAATGGTGTGCGAGAGTAATGGGCTGAGCTTTTTGCAAATGGGTAAATCCTGGCATATATGTTTCTAAATTATCTTCCATAACTTTTAATACAGAAACTAAAAGGTTTTTTAATAAACCGTCAATTTCATCCAGTTCATCCCTGGTGTAAAGTTTCATGTCCAGGGCTACCTGGTCGTTCCGGCTGCGGCCCGTATGTAACCGTTTGCCCGCTTCGCCTACACGTTCAATCAGATTTTGTTCTATAAAACTGTGTATATCTTCGGACTCCGGTGAAAAATCCAGTGTTCCGTTTTCGATATCGGATAAAATGTTTTCTAATCCGTTTATAATGATATCCCGGTCTTCGTCGGATAAAATTCCCTGTTTTGCCAGCATGGTAACATGGGCAATGCTTCCCCGTATATCCTGTTTATAAAATTTTTGGTCAAATGAAATAGATGCATTGAAGTTATGAACTAACCGGTTGGTTTCTTTGGTGAAACGTCCGCCCCATAATTTCATAATAGATTCCTGCCTTTCCTGTGTAATATCTGAAATTTTCATATCGTTTTAACATATAACAATAAACCATGGTCGATTATAACATAATTAAAAGAATTGGAAAAGGGTTTTGTAGCTATTATAATTATACTATCGAGGAAGAATGCTGCCTTTTTCTTTCTCAAGGTATATGCTATAATTAGAATATTACAGGTAATTGCGAAACTCATAGTTACAGGTCAGAAATTTCGCTCTCATTCCGTTAGCCGGACAATTTCGGCCTTCT
The DNA here is from genome assembly GCA_022794265.1 of Lachnospiraceae bacterium. Taxonomy (GTDB): domain Bacteria; phylum Bacillota; class Clostridia; order Lachnospirales; family Lachnospiraceae; genus Bovifimicola. The sequence continues at coordinate 424,739 of JAAWEK010000003.1, read as the reverse complement.
TGTTCGCATACAGCGGGCAAAGAAACCAAAATTGTTCGTCTAAAGTCGCAAGTCGTTGAAACTTCTGACCTGTAACTATGAGTTTCGCAATCGCCTGATTAAAATAATAAATAGAAAGGAATTGTATTTACAGTATGAAAAAAATAATGATTCAATATTTAAGTGATGAAATAGAACGTCTGAGGTATATAGACGGAAAATCCGACTGGATTGATTTGCGTTCGGCAGAGCGTGTGGAATTAAAAAAAGGAGAGTTTAAATTAATTAATCTTGGCGTCGCAATGCAGTTGCCGGACGGATATGAAGCCCATATCGCACCACGAAGCAGTACATATAAAAATTTTGGGATTATTCAGGCAAATTCTGTGGGAGTTGTGGATGAGAGTTACTGTGGACCAGAGGACTGGTTTTATTTTCCGGCAATTGCCATGCGGGATACGGTAGTAGAAGTAAATGACCGGATTTGTCAGTTCAGAATTATGGAACATCAGCCAAAGGTAGAGTTTGAGGAAGTAGAAGCACTGAATGGCGAAAACAGGGGAGGAATCGGAAGTACCGGAAAACGATAAACATTTGCGAAACTCATAGTCACAGGTCAGAAGTTTCGCAATCATATAATATACATGAAAGATAAAGAAAGGAATTTTCAGAAGTGAAATGGAAAGCTTTAACGGAACTTTTAACAGGACATAAAACATATCTCCAGACCCATAACTTTCCGGATCCGGATGCTTTGGCAAGTGCTTACGGTCTGCAGCAGTTTTTGAAAAAATATGGTGTGGAGACGAAGTTATGTTATGACGGAAGTCTGGATACACTTTCTGCAAAACGTATGGTTATGGAGTTTGGCATGGAAATTTATCCAGCATCGGAGTGCAGAGATATGAAGAAAGAAGATTATATAGTAACCGTTGATGGCCAGAAATACAATGCAAATTTTACTGATTTGATTGGCGATGAGGTGGCATGTATTGACCATCATCCCACATTTATCCAATGCAATTATAAATTTTCGGATATTCGGATCGTGGGAGCCTGTTCCAGTATTGTGGCACATTATTATTATGAAAGTGGAACGGATATGGATACAGATGTCGCAACTGCACTTTTATACGGGCTTCGTATGGATACTTCTTCCATGTCCAGAGGGGTAACGGAACTTGATATTGAGATGTTCGGATATTTACACCGACAGGCGGATAATCATAAAATAATGAAGTTATGGGTGAATACAATGGAACTGGGCGATTTGAAAGCATATGGTGCTGCAATCGAGAACATTCATATTATTGATGGGATTGGATTTGTGTATATACCTTTCAGCTGCAACGATGCATTGATTGCTATGATATCCGAGTTTATTTTATCCCTGAATGAAGTATCAGGCTCTGTTGTATATGCGGACAGAAACGGAGGTTATAAATTTTCAGTCAGAAGTATGATGGATGATGTTCATGCAGGAATGCTGGTATCAAATGCATTGGAGGGAATCGGCAATGGCGGCGGACATGCGGCAATGGCTGGAGGATTATTGTTTTCTGATTCTAGAGAACGGTTATGTGAGAATTTGAATATAGAAAAAGTGATTGAGCAAAGGTTTCTGAAAGTGTTGCATAAAGGGTGCAATGCTATCCGGTGAATTTTCGTGTCCGGTTTTCCGGAATACAGGGGAGGATTGAATACTGGTCTGAAAAATAAAATTAAAAAATACAAAAAAATATATTGACAAATTGATGTAGGAGTGCTATTTTATGTAATAGAAATTAGCACTCTTTCAAGGTGAGTGCTAACAAAACAAAATATAAGTGTAAAACATCAGACTCATGTTTGAGACATCAGAGAAAGGAAAGGTGTGCATGGAACTTGATGATAGAAAACTTAAAATATTAAAGGCTATTATTCGGAATTACCTTGAAACAGGAGAACCTGTGGGTTCCAGAACAATTTCCAAGGACACTGATTTGAAACTGAGTTCTGCAACAATTCGAAATGAAATGTCTGATTTGGAAGAAATGGGCTATATCTTACAGCCTCATACCTCAGCCGGACGGATTCCATCAGATAAAGGCTACCGTTTGTATGTAGATAATATGATGGAACAGAAGATGTCTGAACTGAATGAGAAAGAAAAAGACCTGGAAGACATGAAAGGATTTCTTGTTGAAAAGGTGGAAAAGGTGGAAGAACTTTTGCAGAATACAGCAAAACTTCTTGCAAACAATACGAATTATGCCACTATGATCAGCGCACCGAGACTTAGCAATTCCAAGAAACTGAAATTTATTCAGTTGTCCATGCTGGAGGAAGATAAACTGTTATGTGTGGTAGTTTTGGAAGGGAATATCATTCGAAACCGGATTATTCCGCTGAAAGAAGAAATTGATAATGAGATACTTCTGAAGCTTAACATTTTGTTTAACAGCAGTCTGAACGGGCTGACACTGGAAGAAATGAATATTGGAATTATATCAAAAATGACTGGTCAGGCGATGGAACAGATGGAATTGGTAAGAGATATCATCGATGCCATTGGATTGGCGCTGGCTGGCGATGAAGAATTGAAAATATATACCAGCGGAGCTACCAATATATTTAAATATCCGGAATTAAGTGATAATACAAAGGCTCAGGAGATTATCAGTACATTTGAAGAGAAAAAAATGCTAACGGATTTGGTCATTGATACCATGGAACATGCAGAGGGTAATGGGATACAGGTATATATCGGAAATGAAACACCGGTTCAGACGATGAAGGACTGCAGTGTTGTTACGGCTACTTATGAAATAGAAGAAGGAGTACAGGGAACAATCGGAATTATCGGTCCGAAGCGGATGGATTATGAAAAAGTAGTGGAAACACTAAAGACTGTAAAAACTCAATTGGATGAAGCTTTTAAAAAACAGATTTAAAGAATCATTAAGAGTTATAATTATAACATACAGATGTATAGAAAGGTGGTAATAAGATTGGCAGATAATAAAATGAATGATAATCAAGAGAATGAAGAAACTATGAAGAATGAAGAAACAATAAGTACAGAACCGGAAAATGAATCCGACGGATTAAGTGAAGAACCAGCAGCTGATTTGGGAGATGTGCAGGAGAATACGGAAGAGGAAGAAATGACCGGAAAGACAGCCGATTCCAAAGAAGGTGAGAAAAAGGGCTTTTTTAAAAAGGACAGGAAAAAAGATAAGAAAGATGAGTTGATTGAGGAACTGACGGATAAATATAAGAGAACCTTTGCTGAATTTGATAATTTCCGTAAACGTTCCGAAAAAGAAAAAGCTTCCATGTATGAAATCGGTGCAAAAGATATCATAGAAAAAATATTGCCGGTGGTAGATAATTTTGAACGAGGATTCAAAGCTGTTTCGGAAGAAGAAAAGAATACACCGTTTGCAGAAGGTATGGATAAGATTTATAAACAGCTTCTAACTACATTAAATGAGTGTGGTGTCAGTGAAATTGAAGCGGAAGGCAGAGAATTTGATCCGAATCTCCATAATGCGGTTATGCATGTGGAAGATGAAACGTATGGAGATAATGAGGTCATTGAGGTACTTCAGAAAGGTTATATGTATAAAGAATCTGTAGTACGTCATAGTATGGTTAAGGTGGCAAATTAAAGCCTGATGACATGCTACGGAAACAATAGAGTTAATAGGAGATAGTTTCATCCTGTTTATCAGGATATATCAGGATAAAATTAAAATATTTAGGAGGACATTTATTATGAGTAAGATTATAGGTATTGACTTAGGTACAACTAATTCATGTGTGGCAGTAATGGAAGGCGGAAAGCCTACAGTTATAGCCAATACGGAAGGATTAAGAACAACTCCGTCTGTTGTGGCATTTACAAAGACTGGCGAGAGACTGGTTGGTGATCCTGCAAAGCGTCAGGCGGTTACAAATGCTGAAAAAACCATATCATCGATTAAGAGACATATGGGTTCTGATTATAAGGTAAGCATTGATGATAAAAAATACTCTCCGCAGGAGATTTCGGCTATGGTGCTTCAGAAATTAAAGGCGGATGCGGAAAGCTATCTGGGTGAGACCATAACGGAAGCAGTTATCACGGTTCCTGCTTACTTTAATGATGCACAGAGACAGGCAACCAAAGATGCTGGTAAAATAGCAGGTCTGGATGTCAAGAGAATTATAAATGAGCCGACGGCAGCAGCTCTTGCATATGGACTGGACAATGAAAAAGAGCAGAAGATTATGGTTTATGACCTTGGCGGTGGTACATTTGATGTATCCATTATTGAAATTGGCGACGGTGTAATTGAAGTTCTTGCAACCAATGGTGATACATTCTTAGGCGGCGATGACTTTGACCAGCATATTACAGACTATATGATAGCTGAATTTAAGAAAGCAGAAGGTGTGGACTTATCAGCGGATAAGATGGCATTACAGAGATTAAAGGAAGCAGCAGAAAAAGCTAAGAAGGAATTATCTTCCGCTGCCAGCACCAATATTAATCTTCCGTTTATTACAGCAGTCAATGGCGAGCCGAAGCATTTTGATATGACTCTTACAAGAGCAAAATTTGATGAATTAACCCATGATTTGGTTGAGAGAACAGTAATCCCTGTAAACAACGCTTTAAAGGATGCAGGACTTAATATCTCGGATATTGCAAAAGTATTACTGGTTGGCGGTTCTACACGTATTCCGGCTGTACAGGATAAAGTAAAACAGTTAATCGGCAAAGAGGCAAGCAAGAGTCTGAATCCGGACGAATGTGTGGCTATCGGAGCTTCAATTCAGGGAGGTAAATTAGCTGGTGATGCAGGCGCAGGTGATATCCTGTTACTGGATGTAACACCACTTTCCTTAAGTATTGAGACTATGGGTGGTGTAGCTACCAGACTGATTGAGAGAAATACTACGATACCGACCAGAAAGAGCCAGATTTTCTCAACTGCTGCGGATAACCAGAGTGCAGTGGATATCAATGTTCTTCAGGGAGAAAGACAGTTTGCAAAGGATAACAAGAGTCTTGGACAGTTCCGTCTGGATGGAATACCTCCTGCAAGAAGAGGTGTACCGCAGATTGAGGTTACCTTTGATATTGATGCCAACGGTATCGTAAATGTATCAGCCAAAGATTTAGGTACCGGAAAAGAACAGCATATTACCATTACTGCAGGATCTAATATGTCAGATGCAGATATTGAGAAGGCAGTGAAAGAAGCAGCAGAATATGAAGCGCAGGATAAGAAGCGTAAGGAAGCCATCGATGCCAGAAATGACGCGGATTCCATGGTATTCCAGACACAGAAAGCTTTAGATGAAGCAGGCGATAAGCTGGATCCAGCTGAAAAAGCAACAGTAGAAGCGGACCTGAATGCATTAAAGGAACTTGTGGAAAAGACAAATCCGGAAGATATGACGGAAGCTCAGGTGGCAGATATAAAGGCTGCTCAGGAGAAATTAATGACAGGAGCACAGACATTATTTGCTAAAATGTATGAGCAGACACAGGGAACCGGCAGTGCAGGACCTGATATGGGTGGAGCCGACATGGGCGGCAGCCAGCAGGATACTTCTTATGGCGATGATGTAGTGGACGGAGATTATAAAGAGGTTTAATTAACAAAGCGTTTTATGAACTTTTAACAAGGGTGTAAGTCTGACTGGTAAACAGTCAGACTTTGCACGTATTACATTATATTATTAAAGTCAGGGGAATTATTATGGCAGATAAAAGAGATTACTACGAAGTGCTGGGCGTTGACAGAAACGCAGATGATGCAGCGATAAAAAAAGCCTACCGCATACTTGCAAAAAAGTATCATCCTGATACCAATCCCGGAGATAAAGAGGCTGAGGCAAAATTTAAAGAAGCAAGCGAAGCCTATGCAGTTTTAAGTGATGCTGAAAAACGACAGAGATATGATCAGTTTGGCCATGCAGCTTTTGAAGGCGGAGCAGGAGGCGGAGCAGGCGGTTTTGATTTTAATTTTGACGATATGGGCGATATCTTCGGTGATATTTTCGGAGGTATGTTTGGCGGCGGAAGAAGCCGCCGGAACAATAACGGTCCGCAGAGAGGTGCAAATTTAAGAACCAGTATCCGTGTTACTTTTGAAGAGGCAGCTTTTGGGTGTGAAAAGGAAATCGATATAACTCTGAAAGAAGAATGTGCCACCTGTCATGGAAGCGGTGCAAAAGCCGGAACCACACCGGAGACCTGTTCGAAATGTGGTGGAAAGGGGCAGGTGGTTTATACACAGCAGTCCCTGTTTGGAATGGTTCGGAATGTACAAACCTGTCCGGATTGTAAAGGAAAAGGAAAGATTGTCAAAGATAAATGTCCGGATTGTTACGGTACCGGTTATAAGAGTGTCAGAAAGAAGATACAGATTACGGTTCCGGCCGGAATCGATAACGGACAGAGCATTAAAATCAGGGATAAAGGAGAACCGGGGATAAATGGTGGCGAGCGTGGAGACCTGCTGGTAGAAGTTGTGATTTCCCGTCATCCGGTATTTGAGCGGCAGGATTATACCGTTTACTCAGAGTCGCCAATAACTTTTGCCCAGGCAGCTCTGGGCGGTGATATCCGTATTAAGACCATTGATGGAGAAGTTCTCTTTAACATCAAGCCGGGAACCAAAACCGGCACCAAAGTCAGATTGCGAGGAAAAGGAATCCCAACCCTCAGAAATAAATCCATCCGGGGTGACCATATTGTAACACTGGTGATACAGGTACCAGAACGACTGACCAATGAACAGAAAGAAGCACTGCGGGCATTTGACGAGGCTATGGGCGGAAGCCTGAATGTTGGAAAGGAAAACCGGAAAGAAGGAAAAGAGGAGAAGGGCGGAAAAGAAGAAGGAAAAAAGAAAAAGGGACTGTTTGATAAAATTAAGGACTCTTTTGAGTAGAATATAAATTGCCTATATAGTATTGGTCAGCCGGACGCTACCGGCGGATATTCGGTCTTCGTGCCTCAAATCCGCTGGTAGCGTCTGCTTTAGAATGCTTACCACAGAACAATTAAATATATAAAATTTATTATACCCCCGCAGAATTTCAACAATACACGTTAAGTTATCGACTTTATCCCGATTTTATGTTATGATATCCCAAGTGTATTAAATTTCGGATTATAGAGAGGAGTTCCCATGCAGTGGAGAAAATTTACCCTTAACACAACAACAGAAGCAACGGATTTTGTTATTGGCATGCTGGCAGAAAACGGTATTGACAGTTTTGAGATAGAAGACCGGAAACCTTTATCAGAAGAGGATAAGAAAGCCATGTTTGTGGATATTCTTCCAGACCCTCAGGATGATGACGGCAGGGCGAGGATTATATTTTATATGGATTCGGATGTGGCAGAGGAGGAAGTTGGACATACCCTTCAGGGTATTCAGGCCGGTCTGGAAGAACTGAGGAACTTTACTGAGGTGGGGGAAGGCACCATTGAAGAATCCAGTACGGAGGACAAAGACTGGGTCAATAACTGGAAACAGTTTTTTAAGCCTTTTTCTGTGGATGATATTCTGATTAAACCTACCTGGGAGTCAGTTGACAATCCGGAAGATTATAAAATGGTGATTGAAATCGACCCGGGAACCGCATTCGGAACCGGGCTGCATGAAACCACCCAGCTTTGTATTCGTCAGCTTCGGAAATATATTACGGCAGATTCCCGGTTGCTGGATATCGGCTGCGGTAGCGGGATTCTCACCATTATTGGCAGAAAACTGGGAGCTTTTGAGGCTTCAGGCATAGATATTGATGAGGCGGCTGTGAAGGCTTCCGTGGAAAATGCTGAAGTAAATCGTGTGACAGAACGGATTGCATTTTTTGAAGGAAATATTCTGGAAGATAAGGAATTACAGGAACGGGCCGGTTATGACTGCTATGATATTGTGACGGCGAATATTCTTGCAGACGTGATTATACCCTTATCCCGGATAGTGGCGCCCCATCTGAAAGTGGGCGGTTTATTTATCACATCCGGAATCATTGATACCAGGGAAGCTGATGTGGTGGCTGCAATTCGTGAAAATCCAATGTTGGAACTGAAAGAGATTACCAGACAGAAGGACTGGGTAAACGTAACGGCAGTCAGAGTCCGGTAAAGGGTGAAAATCAGATGGGAAATTTGGAAAATTGTAGAAATGAGGAATATCATGTATCATTTTTTTGTTAATCCTTCCCAGGTGGATGAAGCGGAAAAAAAAATCGTAATCCGGGGCGGCGATGTAAATCATATTCGGAATGTACTGAGAATGAAAGTGTCGGAGGACATGCTGGTCAGTGACGGACAGGGACATGATTATGTATGCCGGATAGCATCTTTTGAAGAAGATGGTACGGTTCTTGCGGATATATCTGAGGAGACATTCGAAGGAACGGAGCTTCGATCAAAAATATATTTATTTCAGGGACTTCCTAAAAACGACAAGATGGAGCTGATCATTCAGAAAGCAGTGGAACTGGGTGTGTATCAGGTGGTTCCTGTTTCTACCAGACGCTCGGTAGTGAAACTGGATGAGAAGAAAGCGGCGGCAAAGATAAAACGGTGGAACGGGATTGCAGAAAGCGCCGCAAAACAGTCCCGGCGGGGAATCATTCCCGAAGTGACCGGTGTAATGACATTCAGACAGGCGGTAGCCTATGCGGAAAATATGGAATGGAAACTGATTCCGTATGAAAATTTTAAAGATATGAGGAGTACCGCAGAAATCATAGAAAAAATCTGTGACAGCAGTCAGAACGGAAGCATTGGGATTTTTATAGGTCCGGAAGGCGGTTTTGATGTGACAGAGGTTGATTATGCAGGAGAACACGGAATTCATCCGGTTTCTCTGGGAAGACGGATACTGCGGACAGAGACGGCGGGATTCATGCTGTTATCCGTAATCATGTATCACCTGGAGAATGGGCGGAACAATGAAACAGTATAGAATGAGGTGACAAATGGAAGCTTATTTAGATAATTCTGCAACAACAAAAGTATTTGAAAACGTAAGAGATATTATGGTGGAAACCATGACGAAGAATTACGGAAATCCCTCTTCCATGCATATGCGGGGGGTGGAGGCAGAACGGTATATCAGACGGTCGGCAGAAACCATTGCGGGGATTCTGAAAGTAGAAGAAAAAGAGATAATTTTTACATCCGGAGGAACGGAATCCAATAATCTGGCCATTCTGGGAGTGGCAATGGCAAACCGGCGGGCTGGGATGCATATTATTACCACTGCCGTAGAGCATGCATCGGTACATAGTCCCATGGAATTTCTGGAAGAGCAGGGATTCCGGGTAACCCGTCTGGGAGTGGATGCGTCAGGAGTTATTTCATTGGAAGAGTTGGAACAAGCTATTTGTGAGGATACTATACTCATATCTGTCATGTATGTAAATAATGAAATCGGTTCAGTCATGCCGATTGACGGCATTGCGGAAATCATTGGCCGGAAAAAGCCAGATATTCTGTTTCATGTGGATGCCATTCAGGCTTTTGGAAAATTTGAAATTTATCCGAAAAGACAGCATATCGATTTACTGTCAGTGAGCGGTCATAAGATACATGGTCCCAAGGGAACAGGATTTTTATATATCAGGGATAAATGCAAGATTAAGCCGGTTCTGTTGGGTGGTGGCCAGCAGAAAGGTCTGCGTTCCGGTACAGAGAATGTTCCGGGAATTGCCGGACTGGGGGTGGCTGCAAAGGAAATTTATGAAAATCTGCCGGAAAAAAGAGCCAGATTGCAGGAATTGAAGAATTACCTGATCAGAGAACTGCAGCAGATGGAGAATGTAAAAGTAAATACCCAAATGGGAAATGATACAGCGCCACATATCGTGAATGCCAGTTTTGTCGGTGTCCGCAGTGAAGTGTTATTGCACTCCCTGGAGGAACGAAACGTATTTGTATCTGCAGGTTCTGCCTGTTCCACCAACAAACAGACCGTGAGCGCCACACTAAAAGGAATCGGATTGAAGAGTGAGGAAATAGAATCTGCCATCCGTTTTAGTTTCAGTATATTTACAACCAGGGAAGAAATCGAATATGCACTGAATGAGATTCGGGAACTGCTTCCGAGACTCAGGCTCTATACAAGAAAGAAATAGTGATATTGTTATCCTGCGGATGTGATTGGAAATGGAGGAATTTAGATGTTTAAAGCATTTTTATTGAAATATGCGGAGATTGGAGTAAAGGGGAAAAATAGATATTTATTTGAAAATGCCCTGGTCCGGCAGATTGAGTCTGCATTGACGAAGGTGGAGGGAATCTTTTCCGTTTCAAAGGTATCCGGCAGAATCTATGTGACGGCAGAAAGTGACTTTGATTATGATGAAGCGATAACTGCATTGACGAAGGTATTCGGTCTGGTGGGAATCTGTCCGTTGCTGCAGATTGAAGACAACGGATTTGATGATCTGGCGGAGCAGGTTATAAAATACCTGGATAATATGTATTCGAATAAGAATCTGACCTTTAAGGTAAATGCCAGAAGAGCAAGGAAAAATTACCCTCTGACTTCCACGGAAATTAATATGGAACTGGGCAGCAGGATTTTGGATGCTTATCCGGAAATGAGTGTGGACGTTCATAAACCAGATAAATTAATCAGTGTTGAAATACGGGAAAAGATTAATATCTATTCTGAAACCATAAAGGGAGCCGGAGGAATGCCTGTCGGTACGGCAGGGAAGGCCATGTTACTGCTGTCTGGAGGCATTGACAGTCCGGTTGCCGGATATATGGTTTCCAGGCGGGGAGTAACGCTGGAAGCCACTTATTTCCATGCGCCGCCGTATACCAGTGAGCGTGCAAAGCAGAAGGTAGTGGATTTGGCAAAAAAAGTAGCGAAATATTCCGGTCCCATTAAATTAAATGTAGTAAATTTTACAGATGCACAGTTGTTTATCTATGACAAATGTCCGCACGATGAACTGACGATTATCATGCGCAGATATATGATGCGGATTGCCCAGCATTTTGCAGAGGAGTCCGGCTGTCTGGGACTGATTACCGGAGAGAGTATCGGACAGGTGGCCAGTCAGACCATGCAGAGTTTAAATGCTACCAATGAAGTATGTACCATGCCGGTTTACCGGCCGGTTATAGCATTTGACAAACAGGATATCGTGGATATTGCGGTTCAGATAGATACCTATGAAACATCGATTCTGCCTTTTGAAGACTGTTGTACCATTTTTGTTGCAAAACATCCGGTTACAAAACCGAATCTGAAATACATTAAAAATTCGGAAGAAAAGCTGGGGGAAGATATGGAGGAACTGGTACGAAAAGCTGTTGAAACAGTGGAAGTGATTTGGTGTGAGTAGAAAATAAAATGATAAAAAGCTGTGGTGTGTATGAAATCACACCACAGCAGTTATGTACATTCGTATTTGATCACCAGTCATGCTGCTGGCCGGTAATCGGAAGCATAAACCGTAATAAATGGTTTATTCAACAATGTAAGGCTTTAATGTTTCCAGAATAGAATCAATATTATCTTCTGCATGGATATTTAAGTCAATATCCTTTGAAAGGTCTAAGCTGAAAATACCCATGATTGACTTTGCATCGATAACATATCTTCCTGAAACTAAGTCAAAATCGGAATCGAATTTTGTGATATCATTTACAAATGCCTTAACCTTGTCAATTGAATTTAAACAAATCTTCACTGTTTTCATAAAAATACCTCCTGATTATAAGTCAATGCTTATGTTATAATAGTGGCAATACTCAAACCCACTAACAACTATATACTACATTTTATGAGAGCAAAAGTCAACTACAATTTATTTATAAGAAAAATAAAGTCGGAAATGAGGAATTAATTTTGAGGAAAAAAGTCGCATTGCATAATCTGGGATGTAAAGTAAATGCATATGAAACAGAAGCTATGGCAGAATTGCTGAAGAACCGGGGATATGAAATAGTACCATTTGGAGCAGAGGCGGATATTTATATTATCAATACCTGTACGGTTACCAACATTGCGGACCGGAAATCCAGACAAATGCTACATAAGGCAAAGAAACTGAATCCGGCTGCGGTAATTGTGGCAGCGGGTTGTTATGTCCAGGCGGCAGAACAGGAACTGGAACAGGATGATTCCGTGGATATTATTGTAGGAAACAACCGGAAAAAAGAGATTGTGGATATAATTGAAGAATATCAGAGAAATCTGGAGGAGGAAAGAAACACCCCGAAAAGGAAGGGAATTCATGTGGAAGAGAACAGGATTCTTACTGATTATGAATATCTGATGATTGACAGTATGGAGGAACATACGAGGGCTTATATGAAAATTCAGGATGGATGCAATCAGTTCTGTACATACTGCATTATACCTTATGCCAGAGGCAGGGTGCGGAGCAGGAAACTGCCGGACATAATGGAGGAAGTAGAACGTCTGACGGCTTCCGGCTATCAGGAAGTGGTACTGACGGGGATTCATTTAAGTTCTTATGGAGTGGATATGAAAGACGAGGAGATATCACTGATTCATGTAATCCGGGAAATCGGCAGACATCCGGGTATTAAAAGAATCCGTCTGGGCTCTCTGGAGCCAGGGATTATAACCGAAGAATTTATGCGGGAAGTTGTTAAAATTCCTTCGTTTTGTCCACAGTTTCATCTGTCATTGCAGAGCGGATGTGATAAAACATTGGAGCGGATGAATAGAAAGTATACATCTGGTGAATACTTAAACCGATGTGAATGTATTCGAAAGTATTATCCGGATGCGGCTATTACCACTGATGTAATCGTAGGATTTCCTGGAGAAACGGAAGAAGAATTTTTGGAGACCAGACAGTTTTTAGAACGGGTGAAGTTTTCTAAAATTCATGTATTCAAATATTCCAGACGGGAAGGCACCAAAGCGGCCGGAATGGAACATCAGGTTGACGATTCGGTAAAAGCGGCCCGGAGCGATGAACTGATGGCGTTGGAAGAACATATGCGGGTGGAATACCTGGAAAGGCTTACAGGCACAGAACAGGAAGTTTTGTTTGAGGAATCCGTAAAAATTGGAGAGGTGGAATATTTCATCGGGCATACAAAAGAATATGTGAAAACTGCGGTTTTGACAGATCAGAATTTAACAAATAAGATTCTTCCGGTAAAAATAAAGAATTTATTAAATACAGAAATAGTACTTGCCGAATTTTAGTTTTTATATTAGAATAGATAAAGATATTTAGTGGACGTGGCAATTTGGAGGATAAAATGAACAATAACAACCTGAGTAATACACAATATTTTAAAGCACCTTCTGAAACGGCCCTTGAAGTTGATCAGATTCTGGAACGTGTTTACAGAGCCCTTGTGGAAAAGGGATATAATCCGGTAAATCAGATTGTGGGATATATTATGTCCGGAGACCCGACTTACATAACCAGTCATAATAATGCCAGAAGTCTTATAATGAAAGTTGAACGTGATGAACTGATTGAAGAAGCACTAACCTATTATATCAATAATAAGCTGAAGTAGTTATGAGAGTGATGGGACTGGATTTCGGTTCTAAGACAGTTGGGGTAGCGGTATCAGATCCGCTGCATATCACTGCTCAGGGACTGGAGATCATAAGAAGAGAACAGGAGAACAAGCTGCGCCGTACCCTTGCCAGAATTGAAGAACTGGTTCAGGAGTATGAAATAGAAGAGATTGTGCTTGGGTATCCGAAGAATATGAATAATACCGTAGGAGAACGTGGAGAAAAAACCGAAGAATTTAAGCAGATGGTAGAACGCCGTACCGGTCTGCCGGTTGTTTTATGGGATGAAAGGTTAACTACGGTGGCTGCTGACCGGACGATGATGGAAGTCGGCATACGGAGAGAAAACCGGAAAAAATACGTGGACCAGATTGCTGCTACATTTATCCTGCAGGGATATCTGGATGCATGTAAAAACAGAGAGGACCGGGAAGGATAGGACTGCTGAGGCAGCCAGAATTATATATAAAACAGAATTTAGAAAAGAGGATCGGATTTGGAGGATAAGATTAAATTTTTGGATGTGGAAACAGGAGAAGAGATAGATTTTTATGTTATTGAAGAGACAAGAATAAACAATATTAATTATCTGCTGGTGGCAGAAGACAATGATGACACCGAAGAAGCAGCTGCTTATATATTAAAGGATCTGTCCTCGGCGGAAGAGACGGAAGCCAGGTATGAGATGGTAGAAAATGATGATGAGATAGAGTATGTATCAAAAATATTTGGTGAATTACTTGACGATGTAGAATTGGAACACTAAACAGGGAACCGGTAATCACAGGTTCCTTATACTTTTGTGTGCGAAAAGATATTAAGTGTGAAAATATAACAGAATATGTAAATAATGGAGGCAGAATTTTGAAAACAGAAATAAACAAAGAGAAAGTAAAGATAATACCGCTTGGCGGTTTGGAACAGATTGGAATGAATATCACTGCATTTGAGTATGAAGATACCATTGTGGTGGTAGACTGCGGCCTGGCCTTTCCGGATGATGAAATGCTTGGAATCGATCTGGTGATTCCGGATGTTACCTATTTAAAAGATAATATTGAAAAAGTGAAAGGGTTTGTGATTACTCATGGACACGAAGACCATATCGGAGCGTTGCCGTATATACTGACAGAATTAAATGTTCCTGTATATGCAACAAAATTAACCCTTGGAATTATAGAGGGCAAGTTAAAAGAGCATAACCTTACCAAATCCGTAAAGAGAAAGATTGTAAAATACGGACAGTCCATTAATCTGGGGTGTTTCCGTATTGAATTTATCCGTACCAATCACAGTATTGCGGATGCAGCGGCGCTGGCCATATTTACCCCGGCCGGTATCATTGTTCATACTGGAGACTTTAAGATTGATTATACGCCGGTGTTCGGAGATGCCATTGATCTGACCAGATTTGGGGAACTGGGCAAAAAAGGCGTATTGGCGCTGATGTGCGACAGTACCAATGTCATGCGGCCAGGATTTACCATGTCAGAAAAAACAGTGGGAAAGACCTTTGATCATATATTTGCGGAAAATGCAACCCACCGGATTATTATTGCAACCTTTGCATCTAATGTGGACCGTGTACAGCAGATTATAAATTCTGCATATAAATATGGCAGAAAAGTAATTATTGAAGGACGAAGCATGGTAAACGTCATTACCACTGCGGATGAACTGGGGTATATCAATATTCCGGAAAATACGCTGATTGATATCGAAACCATGAAGAATTATCCGGATGAACAGATTGTGTTAATAACTACCGGAAGCCAGGGAGAATCCATGGCGGCTTTGTCCAGAATGGCGGCATCTATTCACCGGAAAGTAACAATTAATCCGGGAGATACGGTTATCCTGAGCTCTACTCCGATACCGGGAAATGAAAAAGCGGTTTCCAGAGTTATCAATGAACTGACCAGAAAAGGAGCAAATGTTATTTTTCAGGATACCCATGTATCCGGACATGCATGCCAGGAAGAGATTAAACTGATTTACTCCCTTGTAAAACCCCAGTATTCTATACCAGTGCATGGAGAATACAGACATCTGATTGCCCAGGGAGAACTGGCTCAGACCGTAGGAGTGGAAAAAGATAATGTCATTATATTGTCTTCCGGTGATGTTCTGGAAATCGGGCAGCAGGGGGCAAAGATTGTAGACCGGGTACAGGCAGGCGGTATTCTGGTAGACGGACTGGGTGTCGGTGATGTGGGAAATATTGTATTAAGAGACAGACAAAACCTGGCAGAGAATGGTATTATAATTGTTGTTATGACACTGGAGAAATACAGCAATCAGTTGCTGGCCGGTCCGGATATTGTGACCAGAGGTTTTGTATATGTACGGGAATCTGAGAATCTCATCGATGAGGCTAAACATGTGGTAAGCGAAGCGGTTTATGACTGTCTGAACGGAAATGTCAATGACTGGGGAAAGATTAAGATGGTAGTAAAAGACAGTCTTAGTGATTATCTGTGGAAAAAGATGAAGAGAAATCCGATGATACTGCCAATTATTATGGAAGTCGGTTAAGTCGGAACCGGACAGCGGAATCTTGGAAAGTGTATGGTGGTTTTATGGCAAATATGACAGATATAGAAAATAAGGCCAGGGAACTGGCAGAACTGATTATAAACGGAGATGTATATAAGCGGTATCTGGCAGCGAAAGAAGTCATGCTTCAGCAGCCGGAACTGAAAAACCGGGCAGATGAATTCCGGAAGAGAAATTTTGAAATGCACAGCATGGAGTGTGGAAATCCTTCGGAAGTAAGAACAAACCTGATGCGTGAATTTTCTGATGTTCTTAAGAATTCCGTTGTAAAAGAATATCTGGACTCGGAAATCGTACTGTGCAGAATGTTGCAGCAGGTGAATAAAATCGTAAATAAGGATATAGATGTAGATATCAGCTTTATGTAGACTAGGATTCGCCGATAGTGTGATAAAACAGGAAGGTGTGAGCGATATGAACCTTAGAAAAACTTCGGAAAAAACACTGGGGATAACCATTAAGGCAGCAGTCTGGCTGGTGCTGATTGTAATATTATGTGTTCTGGGGGTGAAAGGATTTCAATTTGGAGAAAAAGTGTTCTCTGAAAAGGGAATGGCAGAAGCCCCCGGCGAGGAACGGGTGATTACTATTGAGGAAGGCGACAGTAACATGGACGTTGCCGTTAAGGCGGTGGAGGCTGGTCTGGCAGAGGACAAATGGGTGTTTTATGCACAGTCGCTGCTGTATGAAGCAAAATTCAAACCGTATGAATATACGGTAAGTAATTCGCTGTCAGCGGAATCCATTATTGAAATCCTGTCGGAAGAGCCCACAACGGCAGAGGGGGAAAAATAGAAAATGATTGTTAACGAACGAATTGTGTCATATCTTCATTCCCTGACACAGGGAAATGGAGAATTCTGCGATGGAATTGAAGCATATGCACATAAAACTGATGTGCCGATTATCCGTAAGGAAATGGAGAGCTTTTTAAGGGTGATGATTCAGATGAAATCCCCGGAGAAAATACTGGAGCTCGGAACCGCTATCGGATATTCGGCAATTTTAATGGCAAAATGTATGCCGGAAAACTGTACCATCACAACCATAGAAAATTACGAAAAACGGATACCCATAGCCAGGGAAAATATTGAAAAATCAGGCTTTGGGACCAGAATTCATCTGATAGAAGGAGATGCTTTGGAGGTATTAAAACAGTTGGATGAACCTTTTGACTTTGTTTTTATGGATGCTGCAAAGGCACAGTATCTGAATTATCTGGAGGAACTTTTAAGACTGTTGCCAGGCGGTGGCGTACTGATTGCGGATAATGTACTTCAGGACGGAGAACTGATTGAATCCAGATACGTGATAGACCGCAGAAACCGGACAATACATTCCAGAATGCGGGAGTATTTATACAGGGTAACACATATGGATGAACTGGAAACCAGTATTATACCCATTGGTGACGGAGTGGCTCTGAGTATAAGGAAGTGACAGGATTTCAGCAAATCTTTGAAAGGACGGGTTTTTAAATGAGTGATTTTGAAACAGATAATAAAAAACGGAGACATCCTGAACTCCTGATTCCGGCCAGCAGTCTGGAAGTATTAAAGATTGCGGTGATTTATGGTGCGGATGCCGTATATATCGGCGGGGAAGCCTTCGGACTCCGGGCGAAAGCAAAGAATTTTTCGCTGGAAGAGATGACAGAAGGAGTGAAATTTGCCCATGAACATAATGTAAAGGTGTATGTGACGGCAAATATACTGGCTCATAACATGGATTTGCCGGGCGTAAGGGAATACTTCCAAGAATTAAAACAGGTACGTCCGGATGCACTGATTATTTCAGATCCTGCAATCTTTACTATTGCAAAAGAAATATTGCCGGATATGGAAATTCATATCAGTACCCAGGCAAATAATACGAATTACGGTACCTTTAATTTCTGGTATGGACTGGGAGCAAAACGGGTGGTTACAGCAAGAGAATTGTCTTTGGAAGAGATTAAGGAAATCCGGAAGCATATTCCTGAGAATCTGGAGATTGAAACCTTTATTCATGGAGCAATGTGTATTTCCTATTCCGGAAGATGTCTTCTAAGCAGTTTCATGGCAGGCCGGGATGCCAATCAGGGAGCATGCACCCATCCCTGCAGGTGGAAATATTCTGTAGTAGAAGAATCCAGACCTGGAGAATATATGCCGGTTTATGAAAATGAGCGGGGAACTTATATTTTTAATTCCAAAGACTTGTGTATGATTGAACATATACCAGAACTTGTGGAATCCGGCATAGACAGCCTGAAAATCGAAGGCAGGATGAAAACTGCATTATATGTGGCAACGGTTGCAAGGACTTACCGGATGGCCATCGACGATTATAAAAAAGATGAGAACTATTATAAATCCAGAATTCCATACTATAAGGAAGAAATATCGAAATGTACGTACAGACAGTATACCACCGGATTTTTCTTTGGAAAACCAGATGAAAATACCCAGATTTATGACAGTAATACCTATATGAAAGAGTATACGTATCTGGGTACGGTGGGTGAGTCCTATGTTGGAGAGAAGGAAGCGCTGATGGGCGGTTGTTATCATCTGGAGCAGAGAAATAAATTTTCTGTAGGAGAAACCGTGGAAATTATGAAACGGAACGGTGAAAATCAGAAAGTGACCGTACGGGCTATTTATAATGAGGCGGGAGAATCTATGGAAAGCGCTCCCCATCCGAAACAAAGTCTGTATATCAACGTAGGAACAACTCTTAATAAATATGATATTATTCGGAGGGCAGAGGAAAATAAGTAGTGGAAATGCACTATAATGAGGCATTCGTCATAAGATATATTAAAATGCTTTGAGGTGCTTTCTTTGAAAACATTTATGGAACCGTTGGATCGTGACGAGGAAAGCTATTATTTGAGACGCTTTAAAGATGGCGACCAAGGAGCAAAAGATGTGTTAGTGGAAAGAAACCTTAGGCTTGTGGCGCATATTGTTAAAAAGTATGCCACGCCTGAAAGGGATATGGAGGATCTGATATCCATCGGGACCATAGGTCTTATAAAAGCGGTAATCAGTTTTGATGAATCCAAAGGAAAACTGTCTACGTATGCTGCCAAGTGTATTGATAACGAGTTGTTAATGATGCTCCGGGCGGAAAAGAAAAAATCCAGGGAAGTATCCCTGTATGAACCTATAGGCACCGACCGGGACGGAAATGAAATCAGTCTGTATGACGTGATTATCAGCGATGAGAAAACCATTGAAAATCAGTGCGAACTGGCAGGGGATATTGCCAGGGTTCTGGAACTGGTCAATCAGGAACTGACAGAGCGGGAACGGGAAATTATCTGTAAACGTTACGGACTGTTCGGGGAAAAAGAGATTACCCAGAGGGAAGTGGCAAATCAGATGGGGATTTCCAGAAGTTATGTCAGCAGGATTGAGAAGAAGGCACTTTCCAAACTTTATGAGAAATGGTAGAAAATATGTTGACAAAATGCCTTCGGATGCTTAGAATTGATGTTTGAATAGAGAGCACGAAGGAGTTTTTGGAATGGAAACATATGATATATTTAAGGATTTGGCAATTATAATAATCGTAGCAAAAGTTTTTGGCCTGCTGGCCCGGAAAATCAATACGCCTATGGTTGCCGGGGAAATTGTTGCCGGTCTTGTCATCGGGCCCAGTATACTGGGGCTGGTGAGTCAGACGGATTTTATTTCCCAGATGGCAGAAATAGGCGTGATATTGCTTATGTTTGAAGCTGGTCTGGGAACGAATCTGAGAGATTTGGTCAAAACAGGGCCGAAAGCGGTGATAATTGCCTGCGCAGGGGTTTTTATCCCGCTTCTGGGAGGATTTCTGGCATACAGCGGTTATTATGGGCTTCATGCCGTGGGAACCGATGAGTTTTATGAGGCGTTGTTTATCGGCGTCATTATGACCGCCACGTCAGTCAGCATTACTGTGGAAACTCTGCGGGAACTGGGAAAACTGAAAGGAATTGTGGGGACAACCATTCTGAGTGCGGCAATCGTGGATGATATTATCGGAATTATTGTGCTTACTTTTGTGATTGGATTTAAAAATTCCAGTGTCAAACCGTATGAAGTGGTGGCAAATACAGGGCTGTTCTTTTTGTTTAGCGGAATCGTCGGCGTTCTTTTTTATTTTGTATTCCGTTATCTGGATAAGAGAAATCCCCACAGCAGAAGGATTCCGATATTCGGACTGGCGCTTTGTTTTTCACTGGCGTTTATTGCGGAAAAGTATTTTGGAATTGCGGATATTACCGGCGCATTCGTAGCAGGGATTATTTTGTGCAGTATTAAGGATTCGGAATATATTGCGGAAAAAATGGATGTCAGTTCCTATATGTTTTTTGGACCAATATTTTTTGCAAGTATTGGTTTGAAAACGGACATTGACGGAATTTCCAATACGCTGCTGGTGTTTACGATTATCTTTATTGTTACGGCGCTGGTATCCAAGATTATAGGCTGCGGCCTGATGGCAAAGCTTTGTGGATTTAAAAATAAAGAGGCCCTGATTATCGGTGTGGGTATGATGACCAGAGGCGAAGTGGCGCTGATTGTTTCACAGAAAGGTCTGGCTGTTGGAATGATTCAGTCCGTCTTCTTCACGTCGGTGATAATTCTGATTATTGCATCGTCGCTGATTACGCCGATTGTTATGAAATTGTTATATAAAAATTATGCAGATTAACCGGAGAGTAAAAGCCTGTAATGGATCATAAATTTAACGAATATGAAAAAGAACAATTAAATCAGCGGATGCAGGAACTGGAGCAGCGGGAACGGAGGGTGAAACTCAGGGAAGAGGAACTGGAAAGACGTTCCCGTTTGTTTGACATGCAGTGGAAAATACTGGAACATGAACTGTTGCAGCTGGCTGGAGAGAAAGAACGGTTTAATAAAGAAAAAGCCTTTTATAATGAAGTGAAAAAACATAATAAAATTAATGATTCCAGTTCAGATGTCCGGATGACGGCAAAAATGTTTTTTCTTGGAGTTCATGATGAACTTTCTCTGAAGAAGAGGTACCGCGATTTGCTGAAGTTGTTTCATCCAGACAGCATGAATGGAGATGTACATGCCATGCAGGCAATTAATAAAGAATACGAAGAGATTAAAAAAGCTTATGATATATAGGGTTGCCTGTAAATGATAGGCTTTTTATGCATTTTGACGAATTTTGCAGTGGTTAGATATGGGTTTTACTAAAAAATGCTTTATTTTATGGTTTTTTTATGGTAAACTAATATACAGAATAATTTTAATAGAACAGAGGGATAGGTTATGGCCAGATATAATAAGATAAGATTGGGAGACTGTCTGATGCAGAAAGGCATGATTACAGAAGAACAATTGCAGCAGGCGCTGGCTTCCCAAAAAGAAAATGGAACGAAACTTGGTGAGACGATTGTTGATTTGGGTTTTATTTCAGAAAATGACATGATTGATGTTCTGACGGAACAGCTGGGAATTGAATATGTGGATTTAAGAAAGATGAAGATTCCGGAAGACATTGGTAAATTGTTAAATGAAAGCTTTTTGCGCAAAAATTGTCTGATTCCTATTGGGTATGACCAGCTACTCCCAAATGTGTTGAGAGTTGCCATGGCGGATCCGATGGACATTATTGCAATTGATGATATTTCTATTATTACCAATCTTCAGATTGACCCGGTGTTAAGTACGAAATCACAGATTAACGCAGCCATTGATAAGGTGTTTGGCGCCACGCAGGCCATGCAGGCGGCAGAACAGTACAGGAAGGAGCGGGAGAAGGACAGGGAGAAAGCAGGACTTACAGAGGAAGAAGGTTCCGGCAAAAATGATGAGGTTGATAATTCTCCGATTGTCCAGCTTGTACGTAGTATTCTGGAACAGGCAGTGAGGCGCAGGGCCAGTGATATTCATATAGAAGCCCTGGAATATGAAGTCCGGGTACGCTTCCGGATTGATGGTGCGCTGGTACATATTATGAATTATGATATTGATTTGCTGGCAGCTATTGTTGCCCGAATCAAGATTATTGGCGGTATGGATATTTCTGAGAAAAGAAAACCTCAGGACGGACGTATTGCCATTACCGTTGACCGGCGGGATTATGATATCCGTGTATCCATACTGCCGACGATTAATGGAGAAAAAGTTGTTATGCGTATGACTTCCAAGGAAGGTCTTACAAAGGATAAAGAAAATCTTGGATTTTCACCGGAAGAACTGGATAAGTTTGATCGGATTCTGAAAAATCCTCACGGTATTATTCTTGTTACCGGACCTACCGGTTCCGGTAAATCTACTACCCTGTATACCGCATTAAGCGAACTGAATACCATGGATGTTAACATTATCACTGTTGAGGACCCGGTTGAGGCGAATATGGAAGGTATTAATCAGGTACATGTAAATGCCAAAGCAGGACTTACATTTGCCAGCGCTCTTCGTTCCATTCTGCGTCAGGACCCGGATATAATTATGATTGGTGAGATCCGAGACGGCGAAACAGCGGACATTGCGGTTAAAGCGGCTATTACGGGACATCTGGTAGTAAGTACACTGCATACCAACGGTACAGCCAGTACGGTTACCCGTCTCATCGATATGGGACTGGAGCCTTATCTGATTGGAGATGCGCTGGTTGGCGTTATAGCACAGCGTCTGGTTCGAAGGCTTTGTCCGGAATGTAAGCGTCTGGTATATGCTTCTGATGAAGAGAAACGGTTACTGGGAGTTACGTCGCCGGAAGATTTGCCGATTTACGAGCCTGTTGGCTGCGATGCCTGCGGAGGTACAGGATATATGGGCCGAATCGGTGTCTATGAGATTATGCCGGTAACTTTGGAACTGCGGGGGAAGATTTCCATGGGGGCCAGAGCCAATGAACTGAAAGAACAGGCAATTTCGGAAGGAATGTGTACACTTGCAAAGGGAGCGGCAAAGCTTTGCGTGCAGGGTATTACTTCTTATAAAGAAGCTTTAAAAATTGCGTATGAATCAGAATAATTAAGAATATAATGTATAGGGACATGTGTGGATGTGTCGGAAACGGAGGAAATGTTAAAATGATCACTATAGAAGAATTACTTACAATAGCAGCGGAGAATAATGCATCCGATGTACATATTACGGTAGGTGTACCACCAAAGATGAGAGTAAACGGAGCGTTGCTGGATATGGATTTTCCAAAACTCATGCCCCAGGATGCGGAGCCGATTATTATGAGTATTCTTGATAAACGCCATAAGGAAATATTTGATGAAAAAGGAGAGGTGGATTTTTCCATTTCCATTCCGATGGTGGGAAGATACCGTGTTAACATTTTCAAACAGCGCGGCTCCGTTGCAGCAGCCCTTCGTGTGGTTGGAACAAAGATACCGAATCCGGACAGTCTGGGTGTTCCAAAGGCGGTTCAGGACCTGCACAGGAGAAAAAGAGGTCTGGTGCTGGTAACAGGTCCTACGGGTTCCGGTAAGTCCACAACTCTGGCCTCCATGATAGATTTGGTAAATCAGAATACAACTTCCCATGTTATTACATTGGAAGATCCGATTGAGTATATGCATTCCCATAAAATGGCTATGGTAAATCAGAGAGAAGTGGGAATTGATACATTGTCTTATAACAATGCTTTGAGAGCGGCTCTCCGTGAGGATCCGGATGTTATTCTGGTAGGCGAGATGCGTGACTTTGAGACGATTTCCATTGCCGTTACGGCAGCAGAAACCGGCCATCTGGTATTTTCAACATTACATACGATAGGAGCGGCAGCGACTATTGACCGTATTATCGACGTGTTCCCGACCCATCAGCAGCAGCAGATTCGTGTACAGCTATCTATGGTACTGGAAGCCGTGATCTCGCAGCAGCTGGTTCCGACTGCGGATAAGAAGCGGCGGGTGGCGGCTTTTGAGGTCATGATTACCAATCCGGCGATTAAAAATCTGATTCGTGAAGGTAAAACCTACCAGATTCAGTCTATGATTCAGACCAACCGGAAACTGGGTATGCAGACCATGGATGATGCATTGTATGATTTGTACAGGCATGGAGAAATATCCGGAGAACAGTGTAGTATATTTGCACAGGATGTGGTAAGTATGGATAAGCGTCTCCGTGGAATCATTTAATCGTATGTTGCATTGAATTACTTGTTAAAATGTTAACGAAAAATGGATAAATTGAATAGAATTCTGAAAATATTAATAATCTGTTAACAAAGTGAAAATAAGTGGTAAATGAATGGGTAGTGTGATATAATTACCATAGTTTAAATGAATTTGTGGTATTATTTGTGAAAAACATACAAGAGTTATTAAAATTCCGCAGAGAGGAGTGCGAAAATGCCAAGATATAAATATACCGCCTATACAAAGGAAGGTAAAGAAAAAAAAGACTCGATTGAGGCTGATGACAAAGAGGCAGCAGCAAAGCTGATCAAAGCAGAAGGCAATACGCCGGTTAAGATTGAAGAAGAAGGTCTGATGGATAAAGATTTAAATTTATCCTTTGGCGGGAAAAAAGCCTCTCCAAGAGATTTGAGTATATTCTGCAGACAGTTTGTCAGTATATCCAAAGCAGGTGTGTCAATTGTGGATGCCTTGGAAATGTTAGCAGACCAGACGGAGAATAAAGAATTAAAGAAGGCAATTTATGATACGATGACGTCGGTTCAGAAAGGTGAAACGCTGGCAGTCAGCATGAAGAAACAGGGAAAGATTTTCCCGCCATTGTTGATTAATATGGTGGAAGCAGGTGAGGCTTCCGGTAATCTGGATGTGGCTTTTGACCGGATGGCAACCCAGTTTGAAAAAGATACCCGGTTAAAATCCATGGTAAAGAAAGCGATGATTTATCCGGCGGCATTGTCTGTGGTAATTGTAGGTGTTATTATTATTATGATGGCATTTGTTGTTCCTACATTTTCCAGTATGTATGCCGATATGGGTCAGAAATTACCGCTTATAACAAGAATTGTTGTAGGAATGAGTAATTTTGTGGTTGATAAATGGTATATATTGGTTGCCGTAATAGCAGTTGTTATTATTGGTTTTAAAGTATTTAAATCTACGGAGCAGGGTACATATATTTTGGCGGATTTGGCTATTAAGGCTCCGATATTTGGCAAGATGTCGGTTAAGTCAGCATCTGCAACGTTTGCAAGAACACTGTCTACATTAACAGCGGCAGGTATTTCAATGATTGATGCTTTGGAGATTACAGGAAAGACAATGAAGAATGTGAGATTCAGAGATGAACTTTTCAATGCAAAGGATAAGGTTGCACAGGGTAGACCACTATCTGAACCGTTAAAAGCGGGTGGTTTGTTTCCAAATATGATTGTACA
Organism: Lachnospiraceae bacterium; assembly: GCA_022794265.1. GTDB lineage: Bacteria > Bacillota > Clostridia > Lachnospirales > Lachnospiraceae > Bovifimicola. Next base: position 399,339 of record JAAWEK010000003.1, on the reverse strand, counting down.
TATGATAGGTATTGGAGAGGAAACCGGTAATTTGGAAGATATGTTGTTAACTGCAGCCGGTTATTATGAGGAAGAAGTTGAAGTTACTACAGAATCTATTTCTACCGTAGTAGAGCCAATGATTATCTGTATCATGGCAGGTATTGTTGGTGTGGTAATTATGGCAGTATTAATTCCGATGTTTGGTATGTATGACCTTGCTGGTCAGGGTGAAGTATAATTAATTTTGCCTTGAGAGAAAGAATTATGTGATACAAACTTACACTGTATATTTTATAGGAGAAAAGCTATGAAGAGTAATGAAGGATTTTCATTAATTGAGTTAATTATAGTAATTGCTATCATGGCCGTTTTAGTGGCTGTTATGGCGCCAGCTTTAAGCTCATACATAGGCAGTGCGAAGAAACGTACAGATATATCTAATGCTAAGGAGATAGAGAATACGGTTACATACATTGTTCAGGAAGCGTTGGCTGATAATGAGTCAAAAGATGTGGCACGTAATATTGTGGATAACTATAATGAAAGAATTCTTCTTGTAGACAAATTGGTTAGTGATGTAGATGTAACTGGTCAATTTAAAGAAAAGGTTGCTTCTATGTTAGGACAGAATGAATTTCAGTGTAAAAGAAAAGGGTATAACTTTTATATACAGGTAATTATTGATGAAACAGGAACATTATATAAAGTGAATTGTTTATGTGTAAAAAGCAATGAGGAAGAACTGAATAACTGGTCAGGCAGTTGATTAAAGGTTTTGATATATATCGGGAGAATACATACCTATTTTTTCCTGATTTATATAAAATAAATATTAAAAAAGGAGATGTGGAAACATGAAAAAAATGAACAACAAAGGTTTCTCATTAATCGAACTTATTATCGTTATTGCTATTATGGCAGTATTAGTAGCAGTAATCGCACCAAACTTAACTCAGTATATCGGTAGCTCTAAGAAAAAGACAGATGCAAGTAATGCTGATACAATTAAAAGTGTAATCAATACCGCATTGTCTGACTATTCTACAGCAGGAAGTCATGATGCTGCAGATGCTGCTGATACAACGGTTGACAATGATGTAGTAACTTCAATGGCTACTGATATAGAATCTTATACAACTGTTGATGAGATTGTAGTAGCTGGTAAAGCTGATGATTCCAAACTTTCTTGGGAATATAAAGTATTCGAAGGTTTGGAAGCTAATATGACAGGTGCAGACACATCAACACCAAGTGTACCATGCAAACAGGAAAACAAACATTTTGCAGTAGAAATTGAAGCTATGAATAACAGTTATAAAGTAACTGTTAAAGTTAAGGCTAATAATTAATTCGAAATTTAAAATGATAAAGGATAAATACAATGACAGCAGAATTATTTTACATTATAATCACAACTATATATGGTATTATTATAGGAAGTTTCTTGAATGTCTGTATCTACAGAATTCCGAAGAAAGAGAGTATAATTGTAACCCGCTCTCATTGTATGTCCTGTGGAGAACATCTCAAGTGGTACGATTTAGTACCACTTGTGAGTTTTCTGTTTTTAGGAGGAAAATGCAGATATTGTGGTACAAAGCTTTCAGCACAGTATCCCTTGGTTGAAGCGTTCAATGGAATTGGGTATGCAGTTCTTGTAATTGTAAATGGTTTCAATCTTACAACGATTCTGTATTGCTTATGCACCTCCGCATTGCTGGCACTTAGTGTCATTGACTGGAGAATCTATGAAATTCCAGTGGCCTTTAATATCTTCATCGGTATTATAGGCATTATAAGATTACTTACTGATATGGGACATTGGCAGACATATGTCATCGGCTTTTTTGCAGTAAGTGGTTTTTTATATTTATTATATGTTATTACCAATGGAAGAGGAATCGGCGGCGGAGACATTAAGCTGATGGCCGTGGCCGGACTGCTGATAGGATGGAAGCTGATCATCTTATCATTGGGTATTGGATGTTTACTTGGTTCTGTTATCCATCTGATTTTAATGAAAGTCAAGGATAAGGACAGAATTCTGGCATTCGGACCATACTTATCCATGGGAATCTATATATCCATGGTATGTGGAGACCAGTTGGTTTCCTGGTATTTAAGTATGTTTGTGAAATAACAAAACTAGTTAAGGGAGGCTATGAAATGGCAGCTAAATCACTAACCATTGAAATTGGAAATGAATTTATCAAAATCTGTGAAATGCAGAAATCAAAGAATACGGTATATGTTCATCATGCAGTTTCAATACAGACACCGCCAGACGCAGTTGAGGATGGATTTGTTAAGGATATTACTCTTGTATCTGAAACCATTAAAAAGGCTATGATGGAAGAACAGGTGCTGGCAAATGAAGTTACATTCGTTATTAACTCTTCAAGGGTGGCAACGAAAGAAGTTGTTCTGCCTATGGCAAAGAAGGAAAAACTTCAGGAACTGATTAATATGAACGCTTCTGAGTATTTTCCTGTTAATATTGATGATTATGTATTATCTTATACTGTATTAGAGCAGAAGAAAACAAAAGAGGAAAATAAGTCCAGGGTATTGGTATTTGCTGCGCCGGAGGCAATGGTTGACAGCTATTACAGTCTTGCCAAGGTAATGGGAACAAAGGTGAAAGCAGTAGATTATGCTGGTAACAGTACGTTGCAGCTGGTTAAGATACAGATTGATGCGAAGCCGACGCTGGTGGTACAGCTTGGTATGGATACAACAATCGTGTCCGTTATGAATGAAAATATTCTTCAGCTGCAGAGAACCATTCCTTATGGTGAATCACTTCTTCTGAATGCAGTTATGGATTCTAAGAAGATGTCAGCAAAAGCAGCCATGGAGCTTTTATCACAGGCAAAAATGGTAGGGGATTCTTTGGATGCTGATGATATGACGGCATCATTGAAATATCTGATTAGTAATGTAAATCGTGTGATTGAGTATTATTCCGGACGAAATACAGATAAACCACTGCAGAAACTGGTAATTATCGGTGAAGGCGCCGATGTGCTTGGAATTGATAAGCTGTTTTCCAATGAGACCAGTCTTCCGTCAGAATCTCTGACCTTATTAAAGAATGTTGAATCTTATAACAGGATCAAACTTTCCAATTCTTTGTTAAAACAGTATATGGCTAATATTGGAGCCTCTCTTGATCCTATTAATTTCCAACCAAAGACTACACTGGTTACAACAAAAAAATCCAGTACCAATGACACATCGTATATGCTGTTTGGGGTTGTTCTGATTATTGCTGCCGCAGCGCTGACACTTTTCCCAATGTTTAAATACAAGGGACTGGAGAGTGACAGAGATGAACTGGAAGAAAATATCGGTAAAATAAAAGATATTGAGGATTTAATCAAGGCATATAATGTATCTATTGATAATTATACAGATATGAATAATTTTTATCTGTCTACTGTAAATGATACAGAGTATGCATGGGATTTTATTAATTATCTTGAGAAGATAATGCCGAAAGATATGAAAATTGCTTCCATGAGTATTTCAAACGGTGTTGCGAATATAAATGGAGTTTGTGTATATAAACCGGAAGTTGCTTCTCTTGTAGAAAATTTAGAAAATCATAAAAATGTAGTAAGTGTAGTGGTAACGAGCGTGGCAGAAAACGCAGAAAATACGGTTAATTTTTCCTGCAAAGTAACATTTATGACAGATTTCAGTATTGAGGCGGCAGAAGCAGAATCGGAATCCGAGACAACAACAAAGAAAGAGGAGGATTAAGCCATGGAGGAAACGAAAAATAGTGCATTACAGCAGAATATGAAGTATATACTGATTTTGATAGGTGTTGCAGCTCTTGTTTTATCCTACTTTATGGGTTATTCCAAGTACCAGACAGATATATCGGATATTAAGGATGAGATTTCATCTTTGGAAACACGTTATAATGATTTGAAATCAAAAGAATCAAAGCGTGGAGAATATCAAAAGAAGAAAAAAGAAGTAGAGGAAAAATATGATACCATTCTGTCAAAGTTTGATGCAGGGTTATCAGCCAAACGTATTATCATGGACTGCCATAATATAGCAAGCCAGGTTGGACTCTCTTTTACTTCCCTTTCTATGTCAGAACCAAAGATATCCTGGGTTTTTGGAACCGAGAAAAAGGATGGCAAGGTGAACAGTAAAGATCAGATGTCTTATGAGATGATGGCATCAGTAAAAAACTATACGATACAGGTCACTGGTACATATAGTAAGACGAAAGATTATATAAAACAGATTATGTCGGATCAGGCGAAACGAAGAGTGCCTGTCAGTCTGTCTTTTGCTTTTGATCCTACTTTACATACGGTTTCCTGTAATTTAAACGTTATGGAATATGCTATCAGCAGTAAAGACAGAACGGAGTCCATTACCGAGATCCCGCTATATAATCAGGGAATCAACAATATTTTCTTTACTGATCTGGGTTCTAATGACAATACACCGCAGTAAGATTTTCAAGAAGGGAGATAACTATTCATGAAATGGAAGATTAAAAATGAAAACAAGGGATTTACGCTTATCGAGTTGATTTTAAGTGTGGCAATACTTGCATTTGTAGTAGCTCCCTTCTTAAGCAGTTTTTTAGTTGCAAATAATCAAAATGCAGCCTCAAAAAGAAAACAGGAAGCAACTGATATTGGTCAGTTGCTTGCTGAAGAATTTAAAGCTACGGATTTTAGGAAACTGACTGGTGATGACGGATATTCCTATAATCCGTTTGATGTTTTGGATGAAGATGGATTCAACATTGGCAGGGGATATAGTTTTACATTAAATAATGAAGACTTGCCGGGTTCTTATAATGAGGCTTACAGTGCAGAAGTAACGTTAGAGCCAAGTAGGGAACCGGGGGTTGCGGCTGATGTTAATGAGGAAAAAACGCCACAAATAAAAAATGCAGACGATGAGGAAATGGCAGTATTTATGACTAATTTTTATTCCATGGATCGTTTGACTACCGGTACCAGTGCGGAACACAGGGAATGTACGATAACCATAAGCAAGAGAAGCGGATCAGAAGCATATGATGTCAGATTATCTGTCAAGTATTGTGATATTAATGGTGTTCAGATATTGGCAAAAGATTTTAATCCATTGAGCTTTACGGATATAAAGCCGGAAATATATTTAATTTATACCCCAATGTCAGATAATGATGAACTGATTATTGAAAATAACATAAGTCCCGGCAATTTACAGGATGAAAAGGGAGAACAGCAGAAGATAAATGTTTATCTTGCATCACAGGAAGAGGGTGGTTTTCATTTGAATCCTTCAAATATAGTATTTAAATCTGTGGATGACGATGGAAATCCTTCAGAAGAAATCTCTTTAGATGCATTACAGAATACAGTATTAGTAGATGATGAAAAGATATATGAAACGACAACTACATGCATATATACAAATGTTAGTCCGGAAGGAAAGGAAAATCTTGTTTTCATGACACAGAAGGATACCTTGTATAATATGAAGATTGTAGTAAAATATAATGAAGATATTGTTGCAACCATTAATTCTACAAAGAATATCAGTGACAAGGGGGATACGGAATGAAAATGATGTACAGATTGTTTAGAAAAAAAATCAATAATAAAGGTAATACTCTTGGTGTAGTAGTGATTGGTATTCTATTGCTTGGAATACTGGGAACATTAATTTTGAATATTACAGCTGCAAATTATCAAATGAAACTTGCTGACAATTCGTCAAAGAGAAATTTTTATTATGTTGAAAAAGCAGTTGATGAAATATATGCTGGAATCGGTGTTGAGGCAATGGCAGCTGTGTCGGAAGCCTATCAGCATGTTCTGTCCAATGTGGTGAGCAGAAATGAAGAAAATCGTTTTGTTACATTAAACGGTGAAGATGCAGAAGCTGCATTTGACCGACGGTATCTGGAGGATTTGAAAAATAAATATATTGAAAATCCGGAAACCGGCGGGGAGCGCTCTATTGAAGATAAACTGAGCATATTAAAAGACTATATTGGTGCAGTAAACAAGGTTACTTTCAATGTGGAACCTGTCTATGACAGTGACGGAGTTACCTGTTTAACAGATGTATTCTGTGACGAAACAGAACAGAAAATAAAATTTAAAGATATTAAGGTCAGCAGTCGGACTGCCAGCGGATTTTATGTTTCTGTTACTACGGATTTTGTAGTAGCGTTGCCGGATATCAATTTGAAATTTGCAGATACCGGTTCGGATAATTCCAGTGAATTGTATAAGTTTGCGTTGGTGGTAGACGGATATGAAACATTACAGAAGAAAATAGACAGGGATTTGGTTAAAGAAAAAGATTTACCTGAAATAACAAGAAACAGATTAAATGATAGATCAACTCCATCGTTTTCTATCACACCATCAGAAACGAATGTTAATATTATTGGAAATGCATATGTAGGAACCAATTCTGTAACAAAGAAGGATTCGGTAAATATTAATAATTCCGGTTTGGTTGTGAATGTAAATGCAAAGAACTTTATTTGCGCAGGTTCTGTAGTAATAGAAAATGCAGAAGCCAATTTTAACAGACTGACCCAGAGGAATGATGTAAATTTAGTAGAGTATGGATTGCTGGATTCAGACAGTCTAGCTTCAGGAATGCATTTATGGGCAAATAATCTTATTACTGACGGATATATAAGTAATTTAAATGTAAATGGTGACTGTATTATTGCGGACGATTTAGAAATCAATGGTGATAACAGCACAGTGAGAATTAATGGAAATTATTTTGGATACGGATATGTACCATCTTTATCAAATAAAAATGTAGAAGCAAACGGTTCAGACAGAACCATATTTGATGAAAGCAATTTATTGTTGAATGATGTTACATATGACCATGAAGACAGAAGTGCCATTATGGTGAACGGTAAAAATGCAGATGTAATATTATCACCTGCAAAACCAAATGATATGGTTATTTTGGGGGGCCGTGCTTATATTGATTTGGAAACTAGTGAATCAGCTGGAAATTCTACCTATATGACAGGTGAGTCAGTTTCTTTTAAAGGAAATCAGAATTTGTATAAAGCAGATATTGTAGATTTGGGTAACGATTCTGTCAGAATAATTCAGACCAATCCGGTTGATTATGATTTTATAAAAAAGTATGTTAATAAAGATAGTGATACGTTGGATTATTCGGCATTGGGAATTGATGAATCGCAGATTGTTGCAAAAAGAGTTAAAAACAGTGTATATTTCTATAAATATAGCAATGACCCGGTATGGCAGACAAATTATTTTATTGAGCGGATGAAAAGTTCTTTTGTCAGACCGACAGTTGAAGCACAGGTGAAAAGTCTGGGTGTACAGAATTTAAAATTGGAGCATGAAAATTATAATATTTACAGTGTAGGTGCGATAACGGAAATTACAAATGGCGTGATTTCGGATATACGGTCAGAAAATGGTGTAACCAATGGAGTAGTAGATGCCGGTTTTCTCCATTTAATGGAAGAGATGAAATACCGATATGAGTCTATTTCTTCTGAATTAATTGAATTTAACGAGGCTTATGGCGATCTGACAAAAATAAGTGAGGCATCAAAGGATTCGTTGTATGGGCATTTTGTGAATGAAGAACTATTAGATGAGATTTGTAAAACAGTGGGAAATAAACGGCCGGAATCACAAAATGTACAAAAAAGTGATAAAGTACCCAGGGAGATAGGAGAAGAATTTTGCCAGCGTGTTTTTGGTAAAGGTGTTGATGAGATTAATTTAGGTGTGACTATGATGAATAATGCAAATGAAGGGGATGGTGGAGAGGTATTAGACACCGAGAGAGAATATGGAGTTATTATTGCTTCTGGCGATGTTAGAATAAAACACGATTTTACAGGACTTATTTTGTGTGGAGGTAATTTAACGATTGATACTGGTGTTACAGTTACAGCATGTCCTGAATTGGTAAAGTTTTTAGCAACCTATGATGAGTATTTGAGCCAGTTATTCGGATTTAGTTCCGGTTCTGGTGACAGCAGTGAAATAAAGACTTCCAACACGGATTATCAAAAATTAATCACCATTGAAAATTGGAGAAAGAACTAACTAATTTAATTAGAGAGTGAGGAATGCGATATGAATGAAGCTGATAAGAATAAAGGTTTTTCATTAATTGAATTAGTTGTAACTATTGCTGTTATGGGCATTGTGGTATTGATTAGTGTGAATTTATACTGGATGATTCAAAAGGCAGATGTGGAGTCGGCTGCAGAAAATATTGATTCTGCGTTGTCTTCCTTACGCAGCAAGACATTATCGAAAGGGAATGAATATATGCTGCGGATAGAGCCGGACGGAACTAACATTTGTAAGGTTGAGATTTTGGAAAAGGCAGTAATTGTTAATGAGGATGGCTCTGTTACAGAAGACAGTTGGAAAGTATTGCAATCCGAAAAATTGAAGGGCGCAAAAGTAAGCGGTTCTGATGGGGCAGGAAATGATGTAACCATTGAAGATGGATGTATGATAGAAATACAGTGTTCCAAATCCAATGGAAGCTATACACGTGCAGAGGTTATAAAGCCCGATGCTACAAAGATAAATATTGTACGGATTAATATTTCGAAAGCGGAAAGAAAAAAGGTAATTAAACTTGTTATACCGACAGGACGCCATTACATTGATTAAGGAGGATGTGAAACTATGAAAGCAATGAAAACAACCCATAATCAGAGAATTATAAAAGATAATCGGGCATTTACCTTAATCGAAATGATTATCGGTCTGGCAATTGCCAGTATGGTAATATTGGCTGTGTATTCTTTTATGTCGGTTGGAACGAGAAGTTATGAAGCTGCCAATCAGAAGACGAGGGTTCAGAAAGAGATGCAGCTGGCAAACAATTATATTGAAGATGTGGTTATTACCGGCAGTGTGGAAGAGACAAAATATACAGATAATGGTGATATCAGAATATTGTATACCGGAAATCAAATATTATATTATGATAAAAGTACAAATCAATTTGCCGTATATAATGAAGAAAGCGATATATATAATGACGATATTGCAGATCATTTGATTACAAACTGTATGTCGGAATTCAGAGTTGAATTTTTAGATACAGAGTTTGAAACCACACCATCAGAAGAAGAATCGGAATCTGAGGAAGAGTCAGAAGAGGAATCGACTACTGATTTGGAAGAAGATGAAAATACCATACGTGCATCTTCGAATATGGTAAAAATAACTACAGCTTATGTTGTTAAGAGTCAAAAAATAAATTCCGAAAAAATATATATGATTCGTAACAAATAAAATGAAACAGGAAACAGGGATTCACATTATGAAAATGTGTAAGAAGGAGGTAAAAAAATGGCATTAAGAAATTATGTTATGCACAACAAGAAAAAAGTGTCTGCTATAATTGCTGCATTCCTTGTAGTGATTGCTGCCATAATTGTTATTGCACATTTCAACATTGGCACAAAAGCAGATGTGTTTCAAAAGGACAAAAACGGAAAAGTACAATTAAAGCAGGAAGTAAAAGTTCTTGAAATTGTAGCCGAGTATGGTCAGCAGGTGATTGGCTATACGATTTCCGGTTATGAGCCTATTACAAAAGAACAGATTGAAAATTATCATGGAGATATTGACATTCAGGATTTCAGAAATGCAACAGGATATGAGCTGCAAAAAAGTGGAAGCGGAGATGGAAGCTGTTATTATTCTGTTCGTGATAATGTTCTGAATGACACATTTAGGAAAAATGTCTTAGATGAATCCATTGATGACGGAAAAATTATTGTTACTGTGTGTCAGGCAAATGAAGTTACCAAAGAAATGATTGATAATGCAGATTTGGTTTACCTCAATTCCAACAATTATAATGATAACCTGTTTTATTATTATGATCAGATAGTAAATAATGGTGAAAAGGGTGTGGCGCCTGGTGAAACCGGAGCGGCTTATAGTGATAATAAGATTATTTCGTCATTAAAAAAAGATGTGGCAATCCATAAAATTCAGAGGGCTGCAGGAAGAAAGAATGTTGCGGATACCTTAACAGAGAAGGAATTTGCAGTTGCTGGCATACAGAATTTTCATTCTTATAATTTTAATGCTTATATAAATGAAATATCTGTTCGTGAAAAGGGTTCATTATCAGCGGCTACAGATGAAGACTTTCTGGATTTAATGAGAAGATTAATCGAGAAGGTGGATAAAGCAGAAGAGGGTCAGCTGCCCTTGATAAATACTTTTGTTGGAAGACAGGATTTAACGGAAGAGGAAATTATACTGCTGACAAATGCCTTGTTAAAGGCACCGATTTCAAATTATTATAAGGCTAATAATAATGAATATATCGATTCCATAACAAAAAATACACGGCCATATTCTAACTTTAAGTCTATTGAGTCGATGATGAATACTCTGAATGCAAAGAAGCAGACAGAGGCATATAATAATTTAAAATCCTATAAGGCTTCCGGCGGCAGTATGGATCAGGATTTAACTGTTCTTGGAAATGATATCATTAAGTTAGAGTATAATTATAATGAGTTGAATTTGGATTTATTGATGGATTATGCAGCTGCTTTTGCAGATGAATCTTTTCATTTTACAAATGCATCAAACAAAACAACCGTTATTTCAGATATTCAGTCTCTGATTAATCAGGTAAATGAGAAAAAGAGACAGGAGGCGTTACAGCTGATTGCCGATGCACCTGGAAACAGTGATTCAATGATGTTACTTCAGGAAAATCCTACATTTTATTTTGAGTTAGCTGGAATTGAGGGATATGATAAATATAATGCAGAGATTTATTTAGAAGCATTAGCAGCATTGGAAGATAAGGACGCCCTGAAAGGAAATGGAGAAACTTCTGATGATAAAGAAACATCAGATGAGGTTACTGTGGCAGAGACATCGGATATGGAGACAACGGAACCGATGACAGATGATGAAACTACCGATTCGGAACCGGAAAATACAGATCAGGAAGAGACCTCAGGTTCGGACGGGGAATCAGAGTCCTCCGAAGAATCGTCAACCTCCGATGGAGAACCAGAGTCCTCCGAAGAGCCGTCAACCTCTGACAGGGAACCAGAGTCCTCCGAAGAGCCATCAACCTCCGATGGAGAACCGGAATCATCTGAGGAACCCGATACATCAGGGGAAATAATTGATACATATAACTATGATTACGATAAAATAAAAGAGTTTATAGAGACAGTAAATGCAGAAAATCTTTATACTGATGAGGAGCTTCCTTACGATATATCCTGGGAAAATGCACTGGAATTGTATAATTATGCAATTGTAGATGAAAAAGGCCTGATGTATGATACACAGCTTCTGACTTCCGGAGTACTTGGTGATTTTACACAGAATCTGGAGTCGAATACAAATAATCTGTATAAAATACTTCTGCTTATGAGGCAGTTGCAGCCGGAATATTGTATTAATTCCGTATTGCCGAAAATAGATGTAGATGGGGTTTTTGAAACAGATACCAACGAGAAAGTATCTGCATGGTATAAGTATACATTTTATCAGGAAGGTTCCAAAGATTACAGTCGTTTCAGAGAGCCGAATGTAGTGGGCCAGACTTATTCTGCTGCAGGAGTTTCAGGCAATATCCGGAATTATGTATATAAGCATATCTATAGCTATACCGGAGATCAGTTCTTTGGAGGCGAATTATTTGTCGGTTCGTCACTGGAAGAGTTTCTGAAAGAAGGAGGAGTTATTTCTTCCGGAGTGAAAGATTATGTAAAAAGCACTGCCGGACGCATAACGGAAGAAATAGATGAGTCGGAAACTGACAGATTGATTTTTCTGGATACAACACAGGCCGACGGAGCCTGGGCAAATGCGTCAAGCGCATATGCATACTTCTGGAAAGAGGGAACCAGTGCATATACTACGACGGTGGAAATGATTAAACTTGACGGTCAGGATAAAAAATATAAAGTCCAGGTGCCGGAACATGTGGAGCAAGTAATTTTCAAACCAAATAAAGATAACTGGACTGGTCAGAGTAGAAATGTATTATTAAGCGAAGGAATCTGTTTTTATAAAAAGAGTGGTTCGAGGGTAGACACATTAGGAAATAAAATGTCTTTTGGCTGTCTTACCAATTCAAAGCAGAATGGTATGGTATATTATTCCGATGAATTAAATCTGGAATTTAAAGCATGCAATGCCGGTGCTGCCACATATCAGGTGAATGGCGGTGCAGTACAGTCAATTCGTCCGGGAGAAAAAATTTCCATTGGCCGGGATTTAATGGATAATGCCGTTACCAATATAACACTTCGGTATGATAATATTACTAAAAATTATTCTTATAAAAAAGTCACTTATGAGTATTCAGCAGAAAATGTTATAAAAGATGGGGAAGTGCAGTATTATAAGACTGCTGATATAGGTTTTGTTTTTTCAGGTTTGGAAGATGTTAAATATTCCATTGATTCTGGCAGAGAACAGACACTTTCCTCCGGACAGGTGATTTCTATTGGAGAAGGAATTGAAGAAGGAACCAGAACGGTCCTTACGGTTACATATAGGGCAGGGGGAAACAGTTGCACAAGAAAATATTATTTGCTGAAAGTTTCAAAGGATGAGATAGAGCTGGCAAGCAATTTTCTATCCTTTTATACAGCAGATAATACATCTTCACTACACCATGATGCTCTTCTGGATGAATCTGCCAATAAAACTCTGAGCGGTAACAAGGGAGAGGTATTACGATATATTATGGGTATATCCCTGAATTATCTGGCTTCTTACCCATTTAACGTATTGGAGATTCAGCCGGCAGCTTCCGTTACAGTATGGGACAGTTATGAAGGCGCATTGAAGCTGGCAGAATACCTAAAGGTAGAGCCGCCAGCAGAGATGACAAAAGATAATTATAAGGACTATTTCAATGTTACTCATATGAGTGTCCGGGAGTTTAATACCCGGAATGAGGACTTAACCGGAACATATGATTTAATATACTTTGGCATTGATTCCGGCTATCAGGTAGTAAATGAGTATACTGTAGAAGATACGAAAATATATCGTACAAAATATAATGATACATCTATGAATGGGCTTGTATATACCGGTATCGGAGATAAATATGAAATTCAGAGTTTCTTAAAAGGTACAGCAAGTGATGATTATATTCTGAACGGAGGAACGATTGCAAATCCTAATCAGAGCAAGGAATATAATTATTGGAAAGACCATATGACGGATCAGTTCAAAGGAAACCTGAATCCGGCCTGGAATCTGAATTTGGATGCTGGTGGAACCTGGCTTTTAAACAGGCAATCTTCTACTACCCGTCTGTTGGGGAATGATATTACAGTTAAAAAGATGAATGAATTGTTTGGTTATGTGAAAGCGGGTTATCCGATTTTATTACCGGAAGAAATCTATAACTGTGATACCGATTTATATATTGATTTTGACGGTAATCGTACAAATGCTGCAAAATGGCGCTATCTGGATGTGAATTCCAAAATGTATTATTTTATTACAACCATTAAATCATTGGGCTATAATGAAAGCACCAATGAATTTGATGGACTGGATGAAAAGGGAAATCCGATTTTTACGGATGGAAAAACTTATCCGGGTATTGTACGTGAGATTTATGCAAAGGATGGAAAAAATCCTGATAATCTTCAGGCAGACCAGAAATTTAATGGTGGGTTGAGTTATGCAACCAAGCGGAATGTTCAGGTTGAGTTTTCTGTTTTGAAGACACCTCAGGAGTATGATAAGGATACAAATGGAAATCCGATAGCACCGGGTAATCAGGGAACACGAATTCCTACAGGTACACAGACATACTCCTATGAATTAAAAATTGAATCCGATATATCCATAGAATGGGTCAGCAGTAATTATGAATATCAGATTTATCTGGATAAATCAGGAAGCGGGCGGTTTGACGATTCAACAACGATTGAACTTGATCCGGCACACCGGTATGATGAAAAGGAAAGAAAGGTTATCTTGGAAGGCAGATGGCCGGGAGATATGGATGGATTTATGCCATGGAAGGTAGTGGCATATAATAAAAATAATCCTGAAAATCATTTTGTATATAACGGATTTTCGGCATTCGAAATTCCAAAAGAGAAAAAGAAGACGGTGTATGTTCTTTGGATTCGTTCTGCATGGACAGGTAACGGTGCATTAACTTTGGATTTTAGTGAGATGATGAGGCGTTACAAGGATGATATTACAGAATATGATATCAAGATGCTTGCATTAGAGTATAGGCAGTTTGAGCTTTTGTATGAAAGGTATGGCAGTAACTTACCTACTGGTGATCAGGAATGGAATGCTGGTAATTCTGCTTTTCGTTTCGCAACACTGATATCGCATGGTGCATATTTGGTACCTGGATTTTCGTCAATGACGGAACAAGAGATGAAAGATAATCCAGAAATGGATATGATAGTATTTGGCTTTAGTGATTCTCATTCCAAATTAGATTTTCAAAATATAGAAGGGCAAAGAAATATTCAATATTTTGTAAATTCTGGTCATTCCATATTATTTGCACATGATAATGTTTCATATCAATCTACAATGAATTATTATACCGATTTGAATGGTGGAACAAATCCTGTGAATCTAAGTTATAATCCAGTCTTTGCGAGATATAATACAGCCTTTTTTAGAAAAATGCTTGGAATGGATGTTTATGGAGCAACCTATTCCGGTGAGTGCTTTGATGAGGGCAGTGAAGAATATCTGGAATATCTGGCAAATACGAGAAAGTATTTAAGAGATGATGTGAGTCAGAAAGATTTCAGAGGCATTATTGAAACCTGTGTATTCAGATACACACAGGATAATGTAGGTAATAGGTTATATTCCGAGACTTTACATGGCACCAATGCCCAGTCGATTAATGACTGGCAGAGAACTAATACGGTACGTCGAATCAATCAGGGACAGATATCAGAGTATCCGTATATTATCGGTGAATATTTACCTACCGCCTCTACACATACACAGTATATGAATCTGAATATGGAAGACGATGATATAACTGTATGGTATACCTTATCCTGTGATACAAGTCAGGCAATGAATCAGGAGAATTCAAAATATTATATGTATACAGAGGGTGACGGTTCGAATAATTATTATATTTATTCAAAAGGAAATATCACGTACACAGGTGCCGGTCACTCTAAAGGTACCACTGGAACAGAGGAGAAATTATTTGTTAATACAGTAATTGCAGCTTTAAAAGCAGGAAATTTTGCACCGGAAGTAACGTTCCCGGATGCAGATAAGAGTGGTGATGGTTCAAAAAATATTGTATATCGTTATGAAGAGACCGAGGATGGAGTTACAATTGCATGGAGACCAATTGATTATGACGAATCCAGAGGTTCCAAAGTATTTACCGATCATAAGATTTATATTGATATGGATGAGGATAATCAATATAATCCGGATAAGGATATATTACTGTATGACGGTAATCCGGATCCGAATACGGACAGAAGTCATACCAAAGTTATTGATCCTGCTACCGGAAACTTAGTTTCAATTCTTGCTAATGAGCTGGAAAACAGGGAGACTTATTCTTTTAAGCTTACAAACGATACGATTAAAGAGATAGTGGAAGGAAACCTGCAGCTTACCAGTATCTATGATAAGCCGATTGCCGTTCAGATTACCGACAACGGTACGGATAAAGATCCAGGCAATAAGAGAACGGTAAGTAATACGGTCTGGATAGTAGAAGCGAAACTGAATAATTTAAATTAAGTCATTATTTTCATGTATCAGGGATTTCGAATCCGTATGTTGGCGGAGTTGAAATCCCTGATTTTTTATACAAACAAAAATATAACGAATTAATATGTTGAGAATTTAAATATAATATGTTAAAATAAAGAAAACATTAAATTATAGATAAAGGTGGTAGATAAATATATATTGTTGTGTTAACAGTGCTTCCATATGGGGAATCCGGCCTTATATTGTGAAGATAGAATCAGATATCAGTCAGGGTTTGCCGGTATTTCATATGGTAGGACTTCTGTCTTCCGAGGTCCGGGAGGCAAGGGAGAGGGTGAGAACCGCTTTGAAAAATATAGGACATCCGCTTCCTTATGGAAGAATTACCATCAGTTTATCTCCGGCTGACCGAAAAAAGGAAGGCGCCCGTTTTGATCTGGCTCTTGCAGTTGCATTGCTGGCCAGTATGAATATTATCCGGGAAGAAAATATCAGGGAAGTTCTGATTGTAGGTGAATTGGGGTTAAACGGAGATGTAAAGGGGATTCATGGTGTTCTTCCCATCATAATCATGGCAAAGCAGCAGGGATTCCGGTATTGTATGGTTCCGTTTGAAAATGCAGCGGAAGGAAGTGCGGTAGACGATATACATGTTGTTCCTGTCAGAAATCTGCTTGAGGCAGTGGAATATCTCAATGGAAAAACAGAACTTTTTGTTATAAACAGGTCAGTTACAGGGAATACAGGTTCTGATAAGATTCTTAACGACGGTACCGGTGACATGTCGGAAATATACGGACATACAATGGCAAAACGGGCAGCAGCCGTTGCGGCTGCAGGAAAACATAATTTATTGATGATTGGACCGCCGGGGGCTGGTAAATCAATGCTTGCTTCACGAATTCCAGGCATAATGCCAGACATGTCCATGGAAGAGCGAATGGAAATATCCGGTATACACAGTATTTGCGGAATATTAAGGGAGGGAGGTCTGGTCACACTCAGACCTTTCCGGGCTCCACATTCGGGTATCACACTTCCGGCACTGGTTGGAGGAGGAACCCATCCCAAGCCGGGAGAACTGACTATTGCCCATGGAGGTGTATTATTTTTTGATGAGTTGCCAGAGTTTCATCCCAGGGTATTGGATGCATTGAGACAGCCCTTGGAAGAAAAAAAAGTCCGGGTGGTTAGAAATGGCGGGAACTATGAGTTTCCTGCAGACTGTCTCTTTGTGGGTGCAATGAATCCCTGCAGATGTGGTTTTTATCCGGACAGAAATAAATGCAATTGCTCCATTGCCGATATCCGTAAATATCTGGGCAGAATCAGTGGTCCCTTTCTGGACCGGATGGATATGTGTATTGATGTACCAAGACAATCCGTTGAGGCTTTGGAGGAACGGAAAACAGTTTCAGTAGAAGAATCCTCCGGCAGAATCAAGGAACGGATTGACCGTGCGGTTCAGATTCAGTTTCAGAGAAACAACGGAAAGTATAACAGTCAGTTGTCCGTGGAACAGGTGAAAAAGTTCTGTATTTTGGATGATGCCGGAAACCGTCTGATTCATAATGCATATCAAAAGTTTTTTCTAAGTATGAGAAGTTATTATAAGATAATTAAGACGGCGCGTACGATTGCAGATTTGGAGGGATCGGAAGATATAAGCCGGGAACATCTTGGAGAAGCACTGGGATACCGGATTGGCAGCGGAAAGTATAATACGATTTTTTAAATGGGGTGAATGGAATGACAACGGAGGAATACTGGTTCTGGCTTTGTAATATAGAAAGAATTGGAACAAAAAAAACAGACAGACTGATGGATGTATTCGGAAGTCCGGAAGAAATATACCGGGCAGGTGAAAAACAGTTATCCACGACAGAGGGAATCACGGAACAGGATATTCGCAATATTGCAGAGAGTAGAAAACCGGGATATTTAAAAGAAAAATATGAATATATGAATCGAAAAGCCATACAATTTATACATAGGGAATCGGAACTGTTTCCGTGGCGGTTAAAAAATCTGGCAGACTGTCCGTATGGACTGTTTGTGAAAGGAAATGTCAAAGGGTTGACACAAAATGAAACAGGTGGAATGGTAGCTGTTGTCGGTGCGAGAAATTCTTCGGCATACGGAAATCATATGGCAGAGAATATCGGGTTTGAACTGGCTGCCCATGGTATTACCATAATCAGCGGCATGGCAAGGGGAATTGATGCTTCAGCCCATCAGGGAGCTGTCAATGCTTCCGGACTAACAATGGCTGTATTGGGATGTGGGGCCGATATCTGTTATCCGAGAGAAAATATAAACCTTTATGAAGAAATTCTGGAACATGGAGTTATTATATCAGAGTTTCCGTGTAAAACTCCGCCTCTTGCCTGGCAGTTTCCTATGAGAAACAGAATTATCAGCGGCCTGTCGGATATAGTTGTGGTTGTTGAGGCAAGAAAAAAAAGCGGTTCATTGATTACTGTGGAATATGCGCTTCAACAGGGAAAGGATGTTATGGCTGTACCAGGAAGAGTGGATGATAAGCTGAGTGAAGGCTGCAATCAGCTGATTCGGGAAGGGGCGGAACTTATTACAGGTGCAAAAGATATTTTGGACAATTTATCCATAGATGGAAGTATTCATTATTGTAAAAATTTTGTTAAAAAAAATTTTATGCTTGAAAAAGAATTGGAATCGGTGTATAGTTATGTGGATTTATTTCCAAAAAGTATACAGACTATATCCGATGAATCAGGGAAGAAACCAGAAGAATTGATTGGATTACTCATACAGTTACAGATGCTGGATTTAATAGATGAACCAGCAAAGAATTATTATTCAAAGAAGTGATAGAAGGGATACAAATATGCCAAAATATTTAGTTATTGTTGAATCACCTGCAAAAGTTAAGACAATAAAAAAATTTCTGGGTGCAAATTATACGGTTGTCGCATCGAATGGCCATGTCAGGGATTTACCGAAAAGTACATTGGGAATTGATATTGAGAATGATTATGAACCCAAATATATTACGATTCGCGGAAAGGGTGACAAGCTGGCAGAACTTCGAAAGGAAGCCAAAAAAGCGGATAAAGTATATCTTGCAACCGACCCTGACCGTGAAGGAGAAGCAATATCATGGCATCTTGCAACAGCATTAAAATTGGACGAAAAGAAAATGCGTCGTATCACGTTTAATGAAATTACCAAAAATGCCGTGAAGGCATCGTTAAAAGAACCGAGAAATATTGATATGAATTTAGTGGATTCCCAGCAGACGAGAAGAATTCTTGATCGAATGGTAGGATATACCATCAGCCCACTGCTGTGGCAGAAAGTGAAGCGGGGATTAAGCGCCGGCAGGGTACAGTCGGTAGCCCTTAGAATGATATGCGAGAGAGAAGAAGAAATAAATAAATTCATACCAGAGGAATACTGGACGCTGGAAATATCCATTCTTCCGGAAGGGCAGAAAAAACCGTTGACCGCCCGGCTGTATGGCGATGATCATGGAAAGCTTACCATTAAAAATAAAGAAGAGATGGATGCCGTGATTGCAGGCATTAAAAATGAAGAATGTAAAGTAAGAGAAATTAAACGTGGCGAACGTATAAAAAAGGCTCCGTTACCTTTTACTACCAGCACATTGCAACAGGAAGCGTCCAAGGTGCTTAATTTTGCTACCAGTAAGACCATGAGAGTTGCACAGCAGTTATATGAGGGTGTTGATATCAAAGGACAAGGCACAGTAGGTTTAATATCTTATCTGCGTACGGATTCCACAAGAATATCCGAAGAAGCAGAGATTATGGCAAGAACTTTTATCAGTGAAAATTATGGAGAAGATTATCTTGCTACAATTGAAAATAATAAGAAAAACAACAATAAAATTCAGGATGCTCATGAAGCGATTCGTCCAACCAATATTGAACTGACACCTGCAAGGATAAAAGATGATTTATCCAGAGACCAGTTTCGTTTATATCAGCTGATTTGGAAGCGTTTTACGGCTAGCAGAATGCAGAGCGCCAGATATGAGACAACTTCCGTAAAGCTTAGTGTAGGGAACTACATTTTTACCACTGCTGCTTCGAAATTGGTGTTTGACGGTTTTATGGCAGTGTATACCGGTTCCGATGACGAGGATGAGAAAAAAGGAACGGTTATGATTAAAAATATTAACGAAGATACCCGTTTGTCGCTAAAGGATTATGAAGAAAAGCAGCATTTTACACAGCCGCCGGCACATTTTACAGAAGCAGCCCTGGTAAAATCCCTGGAAGAACAGGGAATTGGAAGACCAAGTACCTATGCACCAACCATTTCAACCATTATTGCCAGAAGGTATGTGGTAAAAGAAAATAAGAATCTGTATGTTACCGAACTGGGAGAAATTGTGAATGAAATAATGGAAACTGCGTTTCCAGTGATTGTGGATTTCAGCTTTACAGCAAATATGGAATCTTTACTGGATATGATTGAAATCGGTAATGTACAGTGGAAAACCGTAGTCCGGAATTTTTATCCGGATTTGGATGAAGCAGTACAAAATGCGGAGAAAGCGCTGGAAAAAATTAAAATTGAAGATGAAGTAACAGATGTTATCTGTGAAGAGTGTGGAAAAAATATGGTTATAAAATACGGTCCTCATGGAAAATTTCTGGCTTGTCCGGGATTTCCGGACTGTCGGTTTACTAAGCCGTATTTTGAAAAAACAGGCATTGAATGTCCGAAATGTAAAGCCGAGCTTGTAATTAAGAAGACTAAAAAAGGCAGAAAATATTATGGATGCGAACGAAATCCGGAATGCGATTTTATGTCATGGCAAAAGCCGATTAAAGAGCCTTGCCCGAAATGCGGGGATTATATGGTAGAAAAAGGAAATAAGGCTGTTTGTGCAAATTCAAATTGCGGATATGTGGTAAGCTTGAAAAAGGAAAGTGAATCGGGGAATGTGACATGAGTGTTCAATTATTGGATAAAACAAGAAAGATTAATAAATTATTACACAACAGTAATACCGGAAAATTTGTTTTTAGTGATATTTGTAATGTTCTTGGAGAAATTCTGGCATCAAATGTTTTAGTAATCAGCAGAAAGGGAAAACTTCTCGGAATCAGTGAACAGAAAGGAATTGACAGCATAAAAGAAATGCTTTGTGGTAGTGTTGGGGAATGTATCGATTTCGAATTGAACGAGCGTCTTTTAAATATTTTATCTACAAAAGAAAATGTAAACTTGACAACATTAGGGTTTATGGTGGATAATATAAAGAGGTACAAAACCATCATTCTTCCGATTGTTATCTCGGGAGAGCGACTGGGAACATTGTTTATATACCGGACAGAGAACAGTTATGAAATTGACGATATTATCATCAGCGAGTATGGTACCACGGTTGTAGGGCTGGAAATGATTCGGGCCGTCAGTGAAGAAAATGAAACCGAAATACGGAAACATCAAATTATTTCCTCAGCAATCAATACCTTATCGTTTTCAGAACACGAGGCAATCCGGTATGTATTTGAAGAACTGGATGGTGAGGAAGAAGGTGTCATTGTTGCCAGCAGGCTGGCAGAAAAGGTAAATATAACCCGTTCCGTTATTGTTAATGCATTGAGGAAATTTGAAAGTGCTGGTGTGATTGAAACCCGTTCCAACGGAATGAAAGGAACCTATATCCGGGTGTTGAATGAATTGGCATATAATGCAGTCTGACGGAATATTATTGAAAGAATGGAATCATAAATGGATTTATGAACTACTCATGGTGAAACGGATGTCACCTATGGATTGTCTGATTCAATTATATTTTGGATAATCCTGGTAAAGTGGGTAGTTTTTGTTTTTTAGTGTTTACTAAAATTCGCTTGCTATTTTACATAAATAATTTTATAATTATATGGTATCAGAAGGAGGAATTAGAATGATAGGTTCGCAAATCTATAATTTTGTTAATGTTCTTGATAAGGCAGCAGATGCTGCGTGGACAAGGAATGAAGTGATAAACAACAATCTGGCAAATGTCAATACACCAAATTATAAGCGTAAAGATGTCCAGTTTGAAACATATCTTTTGGCGGAACTGGAAGGCGCAGACTCTGCTAATTTAAGTAAAGTGGTTGCCGGTATTGATCTGGATGGGCTAAAAGCAACATCTTATACGGATTATTCTAATTTATCTTACCGTCTGGACGGTAATAATGTTGATGTAGATACGGAGAACGTGGAATTTGCATCAAATCAGATTAAATACCAGACATTGCTTGGAAGCATTACAAATGAATTTTCAATGATTAAAGCAGCGTTGAATTAAATTTATAAAATTTAAATAAAACATATTTTTATGGAGGTTTATTACATATGGCTTTATTTAGTTCGTTTAATATATGTGCGTCCGGAATGACTGCACAAAGATTGAGATCAGATGTGATTATGCAAAATCTTGCAAATGTGAGTACAACAAGTACATCAAACGGAAGACCCTATGTCAGGAAAACGGTTGTATTTACAGAAAAACCAAGCACTTCTTTTGATCAGGTCCTTATGACAACCCAGGGAGCAGTGGGAAACGGAGTTAAGGTCACAAAGATTGTGGAAGATAAGTCCACGGCAATGCGCATGGTATATGAACCGGCACATCCGGATGCAGATGAAAACGGTTATGTTATGCAACCGAATGTAAACACGGTTACGGAAATGACAAACCTGATTGATGCCTCCAGGGCATATGAAGCCAATATTACTGCGTTTACTGGAAGTAAGCAGATGGCGATGAAAGGGTTAGAGATTAATAACGCATAAAAAATTGAAAAAATATATAGTTATGACCTGTTTGAGTCATAACGGATTGGAGGATATTATGGCAGAAGTTTCAGCTATAAATGCCGATGAACTGACAGCCCAATACATAAATGAAGCACTCAGTAGTTCCAAAAACATAAAAACAGAATCGGAAGACGCATTCTCATCTTTGCTTTCTTCAGCGATGCAGATGATAAATGAAACACAGAACTTGTCTAATGCGGCACAGGCAGAAAAGATGAATTTTGCTCTTGGTTATGCTGACAATACACATGATTTGGCAATTGCCCAGCAGAAAGCACTCCAGGCGATTCAGTATACTGTAGCTGTGAAGAACAAAGTGTTGGAAGCCTATAAAGAAATAATGAATATTCAGATATAATAATGTATACAGCTAGCAGGGAGAAATTTCATGAACGAGAAACTAAAAGACGCCCAGAAGAAACTTGTAGACTTCTGGAACAAATATAACCGGAAACAAAAGACCATGATGGTAAGTATTGCGCTTGCATTAGTGGTTTTTGTTGTGGTATTGGCAATTGTTTTGAATAAGACAGATTATGTTATATTAGTGGAATGTGAGTCTGCAACCCAGGCTTCAGATGTCAGAAATGAATTGAATAGTGCAGGTATTTCCTATACAATTAGTGACAATTGGGTTGTAAAGGTGGCAAAAGAAGATAAAGTAAATGCCCAGATTGCTATAGCAACTTCTGGAGTAATTTCAAAGGAATTTACACTGGAAGAGGCATTAGACGGAAGTTTATCCACAACGGAAGCAGATAAGCTGAAGAGGTATAAAGCATATAAAGAGGATCGTTTGAGAATAGCGCTGGAAAGTCTTGATTATGTAAAAGCAGCAAAAGTAACGATCAATATACCAGAAAATAACTGGAGTGTGCTGGATAAGGAAAAAGAGGCATCTGCAGCCGTAATGCTGAATTTGAAAAAGGAAATCGACAGTACAACTTCAGCAAATCTTGCACAGTGGATTGCTACTTCTCTGGATAATAAGACCACTGCATCGGTTACGATTATTGATTCAGCCGGAAATATGCTGTTCCGGGGAACGGATTATGCAGACGGTTCCAGTTACATTGGCGGTTCCCAGGCGGAGATGAGACAGGCGGCTATGGACATTGTTATTTCTAATGTAAAGAAGCTGTTTAATAATGCGGAGTTATATCAGTCCGTAGAAGTTTCACCATTTCTGGATATGAGTTTTGATACAGCAGAACGGACGGAAATTACATATAATACCGGTGATCGGGAACAGGGACCATATAAAACTTCCTATGAAGTGGAACAGGAAAATAATGCAGGAGTAGGTGGAATTCCGGGAACAGATTCCAATGATGAAGATATTACATATGAGATTCAGACAGATGAAAACTCCACCAGTACTTATGCACTCCGGAAATATGAATATGCTGTAAATGAAATTATAGAAAAAACAAGTCTTGCAAAAGGAACCATTGACTATAACTCTTCCAGATTAAGTATTGTTGCACGTACGTACAATGTTTTTGAAGAAGACAAAGTTGAGGAAGCCGGTTTGCTGGCGGATACTACCTGGGAGGCTTTTAAGGAAGCCAATGCCGAAAATGTACAATTAGAGGTTCCAGCTGATTTATACAGTCTGGTATCCAATGCTACTGGTTTTTCCCAGGAAAATATAACTATTCTTGCATACAGGGTACCTCAGTTTATAGATGCCGTAGACGAAGGCGGAAAAGGTTTTACCGATTATATTCCGATTATTCTTGCGGTTGTGATTTTTGCATTACTGGCATTTGTTGTATTTAAGAGTACCAGACCAGTACAGGTTCTTGAAACAGAGCCGGAGTTGTCCGTAGAAGCGTTGCTTGCTTCTACAAAAGAGAATCAGCCTGTAGAAGATATTGATTTGAATGAAAAATCAGAAACCAGGAAAGCCATTGATAAATTTGTGGATGAAAATCCGGAGGCGGTTGCGCTCCTGCTACGTAACTGGCTGGATGAAGAATGGGAATGATATAGTTGCTGAGGATGAAATTTAGTGATTTGGTAGACCTTACAGGAGGATTGTTGTATGGCAAAAAATAGTAATGAGATGATGGGTGTTCAGAAAGCGGCAGTGTTACTGATTGCTTTGGGACCTGAAAAATCAGCAAGTATATTTAAACATTTAAAAGAAGATGAAATTGAAACGCTGACACTTGAAATCGCTAATACCCGAAGTGTTTCGTCCCAGACAAAAGAAGAAATTCTGGAGGAGTTTTATCAGGTCTGTCTGGCACAGCAGTACATTGCAGAAGGTGGTATTGGTTATGCGAAAGAGTTGCTGGAAAAAGCACTGGGTACAGATAAGGCACAGGATGTAATTAATAAGCTGACGGCTTCACTTCAGGTTCGGCCGTTTGAATTTGTCAGGAAGACGGATGCTTCCCAGTTGTTGAATTTCATTCAGGATGAACATCCTCAGACGATTGCGCTGATACTGGCATATCTTCCGCCAGCTCAGGCATCTGCAGTTGTTTCTGCGCTTCCGTTGGATAAACAGGCAGATGTTGCAAAACGTATTGCCCAGATGGATCGTACATCTCCGGATGTGATTAAGGAAGTGGAAAGAGTGTTGGAACGAAAACTTGCTTCTCTTGTGAATCAGGATTACACCATTGTCGGCGGTGTGGATGCTATTGTTGAAATCCTTAATTCCGTTGACAGAGGAACTGAAAAACATATTATGGAAAATCTGGAAATCGAAGAGCCAGAACTTGCAGATGAAATCAAACGTAAAATGTTTGTATTTGAAGACATTCTTGCACTTGATGATAAAACGATTCAGAGAGTACTTCGTGATGTTGATAACAATGACCTTGGAATTGCGCTTAAGGGTGCAGCAGAAGAAGTACAGAACGTTATCTTTAACAATCTGTCAAAACGTCTGGTAGCCATGATAAGAGAAGATATGGAATATATGGGACCGGTACGTATGAAAGATGTGGAAGAAGCACAGCAAAAGATTGTTAATGTAATTCGTAAGTTAGAAGACTCAGGAGAAATCATTATTTCACGTGGTGGAGGTGACGAGATAGTTGTCTAATTTACTTAAATCCAGTACTATTATCTGTGGTAATAATGAAAAAAAAGTGATTGATTATAATGAAATGATTTCTGAAAAAATACTTAAAATTCAGGAAGCGATAGCCAAGGAACACCAGAATACTCCGGAGTGTGAATTTGTAGAAGGCATAAATGCCGAATCTGTAGAGCATCTTTTGTCTGAAGAAGAAGCAGTTTCCCAGCAGGAACTGCAGAAGCAGGCAGAAGATATTATCGCTATGGCAAATGAGGATGCAAAAGCGATTATTGAGAGGGCAAAACAAGAAGCAGATATGATACGGTCAGACAGCGCATCAGTCGGTAAACAGGAAGGTTATATAGAAGGAAAAAAACAGGCGGAAGTAGAATTGCTGGGTCTGAAAAAAGATATTGAAGACGAGCGGATTCAGATGGAGATTGAATATAATGACCGTATTCAGCAGATTGAGCCGATGCTGGTAGATACTATACTGACTGTATTTGAAAGAGTTACCCATGTATTGACGGAAGATAAAAAAGATCTGGTATTGCAGCTTGTAAATGATGTATTAAGCAAAACTGAAATTAGTAAAGAATTTTTAATCCGGGTTTCTAATGCAGATTATAAATTTATGCTGGATAACCGGGAGAGAATTACAGGTGTTGTATCAAAACAGGTACAGATTGAAATAGTGGAAGATCCTACATTTCGAAAAGGTCAGTGCATGATTGAAAGTGACAGCGGAATCTATGACTGTAGTTTGGATATACAGCTGGATAATCTGATCAGTGCAATAAAAGTAATGTCATGCCTTGTGAATGATTAGGCTTAGGAGTATATATGCAGGATATTGATGTAAAAAAATATTTAAAACTAGTTGAAAAAACATATGTTAAAAAACTTGGCAAGGTTGTAAAAATAGTAGGACTTACTATTGAATCTGTAGGACCGGATGCAAATCTGGGCGATGTATGTAATATTGTTTCCAGGGATAATCCTGATTTTTATGTAAAATCGGAAGTTGTGGGATTCAAAGACAAAAGAGTGTTGCTTATGCCCTTTGACAGTATTGATGGTATAGGTCCGGGAAGTATTGTTGAAAATACCGGAAAGCCGTTAAAAGTCCGGGTAGGAGACGAACTGCTGGGAAAGACGTTGGATGGCCTGGGGTATCCGATTGACGGTGAGGAACTTATATCCAATAACCAGTATTCCGTGGAGGCAAAACCGCCGGATCCAATGTCAAGAAATATTATTAGCGAGGTTCTGCCGCTTGGTGTAAAAGCTGTGGATGGACTGATAACGGTAGGTAAAGGACAGAGAATTGGAATCTTTGCTGGAAGCGGCGTCGGAAAAAGTACGTTGCTGGGCATGTTTGCCAGAAATACTAAGGCGGATATCAATGTAATTGCACTGATTGGCGAGCGGGGCAGAGAGGTTCGGGAATTTATCGAGAGAGACCTTGGTGAAGAGGGTATGAAGCGTAGTATCGTTGTGGTAGCTACTTCGGATAAACCTGCCCTGATACGAAATAAAGCGGCAAAAACGGCAACTGCCATTGCAGAGTACTACAGGGATAAAGGAAAAGATGTGCTGCTTATGATGGATTCTCTGACCAGATTTTCCATGGCACAGCGGGAAATTGGTCTTGCTTCCGGAGAGCCTCCTGTGACCAGGGGTTATCCTCCAAGTGTGTACAGTGAGATGCCGAAACTTTTGGAGCGGGCAGGTAATTCGGGTAATGGATCCATTACGGGACTGTATACCGTACTGGTGGACGGTGATGACTTTAATGAGCCGATTACTGATACCGCCAGAGGAATTCTGGACGGACATATTATATTATCCAGAAAACTGGGACATAAAAATCATTATCCGGCCATTGATATTTTACAGAGTATCTCTCGTGTTATGAGTTCCATAGCGTCCAGAGAGCATAAGCGGGCAGCCGGAAAATTAAAAAATGTACTGGCAACTTATAATGAAGCAGAAGATTTAATTAATATAGGTGCCTATAAAAACGGTTCCAATAAGAATATTGATTATGCCATTTCGAAAATAGATGAGGTAAATGAATTCTTATGCCAGGGAACGGATGAAAAGTTTGGATTTGATGAAATAGTTAATATGCTTGAACGCATATTTCAGGATTCACAGGCTTAACTGATTGGCGGTGATTTTGGTGGCTAAATTTGTATATCGAATGCAGAATATTCTTGATATCAAGTATAAATTGGAAACTCAGGCAAAAACCGTATATGCGGCTGCAAGCGAAGCGCTGCGCCGGGAAGAACTTAAGCTAAAGCTGCTGTTTGACGATATTCATACATATGAGGATAGAATTCGTGAATTGAGTAACAGCATACTGGATGTTCAGGAACTGAAATGGTGTAATGAAGCAATTGAAATCAAAAAATTGCAGATTGACAAGCAGAAAAATGAAGTAAAAAAGGCACAGCGTAATCTGGAGCTGGCAAGAATAAAGTTAAATGAAGTCATGGTTGACAGGAAAACGCATGAGAAGTTAAAGGAAAAAGCGTTTGAAGAATTTAAAAAAGAACTGGAAGACACGGAAAAGAAGGAAGTGGATGAACTGGTCAGTTTTAAATTCAATAAATCAGATTAATTGTATTTTTTGTTAATTGTCTGCTGCGTGAGGCGGCAGTTGAAATGGTTGGAAGAAATTAATGTTAGAAAGGATTGTGCATGCTGCTCATTCTTTCAACTATTTTGGGCAGTATTGCAGACAGACCTGTAATATGCATGGGTATCAGGATGGCAGGAAAAAATAAAAAAACAGAGGATAATCTGGACATATTAAATGAAGAACTGGATATGGAACCCAGAAAAGAAAACAAGGCATTATCAGCCATAATCATAGCTTTAATCATATTGATCTGGCTTGGCATTTTCATTGTGTTAATCAAGCTGGATGTAGGCGGTTTCGGAAGCAAGGTACTGGCTCCGGTATTAAAAGATGTACCGGTGATAAATAAAATATTGCCGGAGGTATCGGATGAAGATGTCAGTGAAGAAATTCCGTATAAGAGTCTTGCAGAAGCAGCATCTTATATCAAGGAATTGGAGCAGGAACTTGCAGGTTATCAGGAAACGGAAAATAACAAGGATACACAGATTAGTGATCTTCAGGCAGAAGTTAACAGACTGAAACAGTTTGAGGAACAGCAGAAAGCGTTTGAAGAGCAGAGAGCAAAGTTTTATGAGGAAGTTGTATTTGGAGAGAAAGCAATCGATGTGGAAAATTACATAGAGTATTATCAGAGTATTGATAAAGAAAATGCGGATTTGCTTTATCTGCGTGCAATTGAAAAATATGCTTACAGTAAGGAAATTGAGGAGAGAGCAAAAAATTACAGCTCAATGAAACCGGCAAAAGCAGCACAGATATTTGTTGAGATGACCGGTGATTTGGATATTGTTGTGGCATTGTTAAATTCAATGCCGGCGGAAAAGAGTGGAGCAATTGTTTCAGCAATTGGTGATTTGGATTCCGTTCTGGCCGCAAAAATAACAAAGCTATTAATGCCGTAAAGGCGTTAGCCGTTTAAACGGCGTCATCTTTTGATGATATAGAATAAAAACAGAAAGGAGGAAAGGACATGGTAAGTTCAGGCATTGCTTCTGCCAATGGATTGACGGCAGGATTAAATGCAAAAGTTTCAGCCAAAAGCAAATCTTCTTCCAGTCAGGATTTTGATTCGTTTTTAAAGACGGAATCTTTGGAACATATAGATTCCCGGGTGGAACAGTCTTCGGATAACGGAAGAAAAGAAAATCTTGATTCTGTGACAGAAGACGCCAGTTCCAAAGAATATAATACTTTGGAATCAACAGAAAAAAGCGATTTAACCCAGGGGTCAGAGAACGATAGTATCTCCGGTACGACGGAAATAACGGAATCTGTTACCCAAACGGAAGAAGAGCCGGAAATTCCGGAAGAAATCATTCAGGCAATGAATGTTTTATTTGCTGATATTCTTCAGGTAATTGTGGATTTTACCGGAAAAACTCCGGAGGAAATCGCAGGCCTGATGCAGGATTTGGGATTGGAGGATACAGATCTTCTGAGCAGTGAACGTTTAAATGATCTAATCACAGGATTGATGGGAAAAGATAATGTTATGGAACTGCTGACAGACCCAAATCTCTCGTCTATGATTAAAAATCTTGTTTCTGAAGTCAATGATTTGAAGAATCAATTTACGGATGAGTTTCACATGCGTCCGGAAACAGTTCCGTTACGCTTTGAGGAGGCACCGGTTTTACAGGAGCTTTCGAAACCGGAACTGCAACAGTCCATGGAAGAGAATATTCTCCCATCGGAATTGCCAGATGTGGAAGAACCGGAGATGAAACAGAATGCAGTGCTTTCATCTGATGTTAAGGAATCTTTGGATTCAAAGCAGGAAGAAACAGGAAGTCTTAAACCAGACGATGAAGTTTTTGTCAGGGATAACAGGATGACGGAACAGACAAATCAGAATCCGGACAGTGCTTTAAATGGAGAAAAAAAGGAATCTGGTAATAATGCAGATACGGATCTTCCAAGAAACGGTGTTGTTATGATGTCCGATATGCTGGAAGAAATTAAAAACATTGTATCAGAGTCTTTACCAGAGGATACTGGAGAGTCTGCTGCAGGCAGAATTGTAAATCAGATTCTTGATGATATCCGTATGTATGCAAAGCCGGATATGACTTCTTTGGAAATGCAGTTAGAGCCGGAACATTTGGGGAAAGTTACAATTTCAATTGTTACAAAAGCCGGTCATATCACTGCACAGATTGCGGCGCAGAATGAAGTTGCCAAAGAAGCAATTGAGAGTCAGTTAAATCTTTTAAAAGATAATCTGAATCATCAGGGAATCAAAGTGGAGGCCATAGAAGTTACGATTGCCAGTCACGGTTTTGAAGAAAATCTTGAAAAAGGCGGTGACAGCGCAGGAGAACAGAAAGAATCCAAAAGCAAAAGAACGATTTCTGCCAAGGAACTGGCAGAGATAAACGGTGAAATGTCTGAGGAACAGACAGATGAAGAAACCGTTATGGAACAGATAGGAGCCACGGTCAGTTATCTGGCTTAGGAATTCCGGAAAGGAGGGCATATGCCACCAGTAGCATATATTAAAGATGGTCAGCTTGTATCAGAGAGTACGCCCACTCATACCAGTGAGACAAAAAGGGGAAGCAGCGAATTGGGGAAAGATGCGTTTTTACAGCTTCTTGTCACCCAGATGCAGAATCAGGACCCGTTAAATCCATCCAGTGATACAGAATTTATTGCGCAGCTTGCACAATTTTCGGCATTGGAACAGATGCAGAATCTGAATGTTTCCATGCAAAACCAGAATGCATACGGACTTGTAGGTAAAAATGTTATTATTTCTGTTGGATTATCCAAAGGTGAAGTGACAAATACGGTTGCCGGTTATGTACAGTATGTGGAAATGAAGGATGGAAAAGCGTATCTGGCAATTAATGAAGAATTATATTCTATTGAAGATCTGGACACCGTATTGGATGATAAATATCTGGATAGTATTTTGGGCCAGAAACCGGGAGATGGTTCCGAAACAAATAAACCGGGAGACGGATCGGAAAACGATAAACCAGAAGACGAAGACGGAAAAGAACCGGATAAAGATTCTGAAGAAAAGCTTTAAAAGGGGATGGGCTTATGAAGATAAATGGGAATTTTTCTTCCATAGAACAGGTTACCCAGACATATTTAAGTAATCCGAAAGCCGTGTCGGTCCAGAAAAATGGAAAGACTTTTGAGGAAGTTTTTAAGGAAAAGTCAGAAAAACTGAGATTTTCCAAACACGCAGGTGAGAGGCTTGCCATGCGGAATATTAATCTGACGGATTCTCAGATTCAAAGGCTGGAAGAAGGGACTCAGAAGGCCAGTAAAAAAGGGATAAAAGAGTCGTTAATGATTATGGATAATATGGCATTTATCGTAAATGTTACAAATAGTACGGTAATTACGGCTATGGATCAGACAGAACAAAAAGAGAATATATTTACAAATATTGATGGCGCCGTTATTATATAGACCGGACCTTACAAGGAGGTTGACGTTTCGGACTGATAGAAGAAACGATGGCGGCAGGATAAAATGGAGGTCAATTTATTATGATGAGATCAATGTATTCCGGTGTGTCCGGATTAAGAGTTCATCAGACAAAGATGGACGTTATTGGTAATAATATTGCTAATGTAAATACTGTAGGTTTTAAGGCTTCAAGAGCAACATTCAGT
Source organism: Lachnospiraceae bacterium (assembly GCA_022794265.1). Lineage (GTDB taxonomy): Bacteria > Bacillota > Clostridia > Lachnospirales > Lachnospiraceae > Bovifimicola. The sequence goes on along the minus strand of JAAWEK010000003.1, from coordinate 367,443 downwards.
GAATTGTTTTATCAGAAAACACAGTCTGCTTCCGGACCGGATGGGGATACCGGAACCGGTGGACGTAATGCAAAGCAGATTGGTCTTGGGGCTGCTTTAAGTTCCATTGACGTGGATATAACCACAGAGGGCGGAAACCAGACAACAAACCGTCCATTTGATTTGAAAATTAACGGAGAAGCGTTTTTCATTGTTGAAAGTAAAGGAGAAACATACTTTACAAAAGCAGGAAATTTCAGAACCGATGAAGCGGGAGACCTTGTAACAGAAACAGGGGCTTATGTTATGGGATATGTGGCGGAAAAACCAGGTGCGCCATTACAGAAAGATCAGTTGAGACCGATTTCCGTATATGGTCCGCAGTATACCAACACGGATCCGGAAGCAACATCGGCTACCAGTTTTTCTGGCAATATCAATCAGGAAGATTCCAGTTTTGCAGCAGGTAATCCGATAACAAGATATATATATGTATATGACAATCTTGGATATCAGTATGGTGTTCAGGTACAGATTACCCAGAATGATTTAGATAATTATACGGTAACGGCAAATGGTGTATACTCCGGAACCCAGCTGGTGCCGGAATTAACGGCTACATTAAACGGTAACCTGCAGTTTGATCCGTCAACTGGAAAGCTGAATACAACAGTTATGAATTTATCCATAACCGGCAGGGATTCATTTACGGTAGATCCGATTACTGTTGATTTCAGCAAGGTAACTAAATACGGAACAGAAACAACCATTGATTCAAAAAAAGGTGATTATGATGATAATGGAGCTGGTAAAAAAGTCGGTACCATGATTAGTGTGGGTGTTGACCCGGATGGAAATATTGTGGCGGCTTATGATAACGGCGACAATGAAGTTATCGGTCAGGTGGCTGTTACTACTTTTGTGAATCCGTCTGGTCTTGAGAAGGTTGGAGAAAATATGTATGCTGCAACTCTGAACTCTGGCGCATTTAACGGAATTGGCGAGGAAATAGCAGCAACCGGAGGATCCATCTCACCAGGTGTTCTTGAAATGTCAAATGTTGACCTTGCTTCGGAGTTTACAGATATGATAGTAACCCAGAGAGGTTTTCAGGCGAATTCCAGAATAATTACAACATCAGATTCAATGATAGAGGAATTATTAAGCCTTAAGAGATAATATAAGGGGGGATGCCGGATAAGGCATCCCCTATTTATATGATTTTTTGTTTTACGACAGGAAATGAAGGGATGTGAAACCGTGATAGATGTCACAAGGCTGAATGATAAAATTTTAACTGTAAATTGTGATTTAATAGAATTTATTGAAGAAACACCGGATACTGTTATTACGTTTACGACTGGAACGAAGATTGTTGTCAGGGAAAGCGCAGAAGAAATAAAGGAAAAGATAATATTATATAAACAGACTATATATGGAAAAAATATGTAATTTACTTAATAAAGAAGTCGAATTAAAAAAATTCAATAAAAGCGTTGGCGATTTAAGAAAACTGTGGTAAAATATTACGTGAAATTATTGTGATTATTGCATTACGGTTTTCACAAAATACATATAGGCAGGTGAAAATAAATGGATTTAGCGTCCCTGATTGGACTGGCTGCATGTCTTGTCATGGTTGTATTTGGTATTGTTTCAGGTGATGAGGGATTTGCGGCGCTTGGTAACTTTCTGCATGCGCCATCTGCACTTATTACATTTGGCGGTTCCTTTAGCTGTGTTTTAATCTTTTATTCCATAAAGGATTATCTGAACTCCCTCAAGGCGTTTACAATAGCAGTGAAAGCACCAGTGAATAATGATGCGGAGACTATTGAAAAGATTATCGAGTTATCAAATATTGCGAGAAAAGAGGGTCTGCTGGCACTGGAAGAGGCTGCGAATAATCTGGAAGACGAGTTTATGAAAAAGGGAATTTTACTGATTGTGGATGGTACGGATCCCGAACTGGTAAAATCCATTATGGAAACAGAGATGATATGCATAGAGAGCCGTCATAAAAAAGTAGTTGCTTTTTATGAAACATTGGCGTCTATGGGTCCTGCATGGGGTATGATTGGTACTCTGATTGGTTTGATTAACATGCTTAAAAACTTAAGTGATATTTCAAGCGTAGGACCGAATATGTCAACGGCGTTGATAACTACATTATATGGCTCCATACTGGCAAACTGGATTGCAACTCCAATTGCAGGAAAATTAAAATATAACAATGATATGGAGATTATGATGAAAGAAGTTATGATTGAAGGCCTTCTTTCGATTCAGGCAGGAGAGAATCCTCGTGTAATTGAAGAAAAACTGAAATCATTCCTGTCACCAGAACAAAGAGAAGCCCTGAACAAGGGTGATGAAGCTGGAGGTGAGTAGGAGTGGCTAGAAGGAGAGAGGATCCGCCGGCAGCCGGTTCGCCGGCATGGATGGCAACTTTTAGTGATTTAATGAATCTGCTGCTTTGTTTCTTTGTTTTGTTGTTTGCCATGTCAACCATTGATGAAGATAAGTTTGAAGAACTGGTAGCTTCTCTTTCTGCAAGTTTTGGAATTATGGAAGGCGGTTCGGCTTCTGTTTTGGAGGGGACACTGATTTCTTCCGGCGTGGATGATTTAAATGAACTGGATGATTTTTACCAGAATCTGGGTCTGAATGATGAAGGAACAGCTCCGTCTATTAATGAGGATATATATAACTATGACGGCGACCAACTGATGGAAGTTATAAAAAACAAAGGTTTGGAAGCTTCAGAGGAAATGGCAGAATATATTGAATCACAGGCAAATCAGTATCAGATATCCGATCAGATTGATATTACATTTAATTCCCAGTATGTGCTGATTACGCTAAATGGCGCACTTTTATTTGATTCGGCGGAAGTAGAGATTATTCCGGGATCCCGGCCTCTCATTGATAAGGTTGGGGATATCCTTCGGAATTATCAGTCGAATATGGTAGAGATAATCGGATTTACCGATAATGTGCCTTTATATGGACATCCGAAATATGATGACAACTGGGATTTATCTACCGGAAGAGCAAAATCGGTAATGACATATCTGGTTTCAAATAAAGGGCTGGATATGGCTAAGATGAAGGCTTCCGGAAGAGGTGAAAATGATCCAATCGCAAGCAATGATACTGCTGAAGGCAGAGCACAGAACAGAAGAGTTGAGATAAAGATATATAATGAATATAGTATGGAATGATTTAATATGAATAGTCATAAGTACTTTATCGTTGAATTTGTCAAACAGTATAGTTGAACATATGTTGCATGGAGGATAAGATTTTGAAGAAGAGTTTGTTAAACATAATAATACTTGTATTGGTTATTACGAATACAATACTTACGGCAATAACGGTTTTTGTTGTTGTTCCGTCTATGCAGGACAGCAATGCAGTTATTAAAAAGGTGGCACAGGCAATTAATTTAGAGTTAAAGGAAGATGAGACGGATTTGTCGGATCTTCCGTTGGAAGATTGCATTACTTATGATCTGGATAAGAAACTGACCATTTCCCTTAAGAAGGGAGCTGACGGAAAAGACCATTATGCAGTGATTTATCCGGCATTATTATTGTATAAGGAACATAAAGATTATAGTAAATATACTGAAACTCTCGAGACACAGAAAGCAATTATTACACAGCATATTGAAGATGTAGTGAAAAAGTATACAGCTACGGAACTGCAGACCAATCCTGAGGCTGTCAGACAGGAGATACTGAAAGATTTACAGGATTTATTCGATTCAGATTTCATAGTTCAGGTAATCTTCGGAACCACGACTATTCAGTAGACAGCAATATAAGACTAGGAGGTGAAGATGCGTGAGCGAGGTATTATCTCAAAGTGAGATTGATGATTTGCTGAAGGCCTTAAGCACCGGTGAATTAGACGTTGAAGAGATTAAGGAAAATACTGAAGTTCAGGTAAAGAACTATGACTTTGCAAGACCTGCTAAGTTTTCAAAAGAGCATCTTCGTACATTGGAGATTATTTTTGAACATTATGGAAGATTGTTATATACAAATCTTCCGGCATATCTTAGAAAAAATGTACAAGTAGATGTTAGAAATTCGGAAGCGGTTGTTTATTCTGAATTTGCAAATGCATTGTCTAATCCCGTACTTCTGGGAATTGTTGATTTTGCACCGCTACAGGGAAATATGATATTGGAACTGGCACCAAGTCTGGGTTATGCCATTATCGACAGACTGTTGGGCGGTACAGGTGAGACGTTAGAGAAGAAAAGAGAGTTTTCAGAAATCGAGATTACCATTATTGAGAGAATTATAACGATTTGCATTGATCTCCTCATTGAACCATGGAAAAACGTTATACAGTTGGAACCGAGGTTAGAGAGGATAGAAACAAATTCACAGTTTGCACAGATTATTTCACCGAGTGAAATGATAGCAATCGTAACATTGAATTTGAAAATCGGTGATGTGGAAGGTCTTATGAATATCTGTCTTCCATTTATAACATTGGAACCTGTTATGGATAAACTGAATACGAAGTACTGGTATTCCACCATGCAGGAAAAAGATGATAAATCTTATGAAGAAACGATTGAAGCACTGATTGCAAAAGCAAAGATACCGATTAAGGCAGTACTTGGAACTAGTTCTATTTCGGTAAACGACTTTGTAAATCTGCAAATCGGTGATATAATAAAATTAAACTCAGGCATTGAAGATGAACTTACGATTTATGTTGGAAATATCAACAAATTTAAGGCATTGCCGGGCTCTTCGTCCGATAATTATGCAGTAAGAGTTACATCAATAATCAGGGAGGAGTAGTACAATGGATGGAATGCTATCACAAGAAGAAATAAATGCACTTCTAAGCGGAATGGATTCAGATGGCGATTCTAATACTGAACAGTCTACTACAGATAGTGAAACAAATGAAAATGAATTCCTGACGGAATCAGAAAAAGACACAGTTGGAGAAATCTCAAACATCAGTATGGGAACAGCGGCAACCACTTTATCATCGTTGGTAAATCAGAAGGTTAATATCAGTATACCGGTTGTAACCTATGAGACATGGGATAAATTGGCAGAAGGCTATGACAGACCATGCGTATTTCTTCAGATTCAGTATAGAGAAGGTCTGGACGGAAATAACGTTTTAATATTAAAAGAAAATGATGTAAAAATAATTGCTGACCTTATGATGGGAGGCGACGGAACAAACACAGATGTAGAATTAGGCGAATTGCATTTGAGTGCAATTTGTGAAGCCATGAATCAGATGATGGGTTCAGCATCCACATCTCTTTCTTCCATGCTGGATATGAAGATTGACATCAGTCCGCCAACCGCCAGTTTAGTGGATTTAAATGAAAATATAGATGAAGCGGAAATTGCCAGTTTCTTATCACAGGGTTTTGTTAAAAATGCTTTTAAAATGACAATCGGAGATTTGGTCAGCAGTGAGATTATGCAGCTGTTTCCGGTGGACTTTGCAAAAGATTTATGCAACCGGTTTGTATCAGATAGCGGAAGCAGTGTACAGGAGACGACTGCATCCGGAGGTATGGGTCCGGCAACAGAGCAGAAACAGGAGGCAATGCAGGGAACACCAGTGCCTCCACAGCAGAGCGTACCACCTCAGAATCAAATGCCACAACCGGACGCAGTCCCTTATGGTATGCCTGGAGGCTATCCTCCGATGATGGGATATCCGAATATGCCATATCCTGGTATGCCTTACGGTCAGCCAATGCCGCAGATGCCAATGCAGGAAGTAAATGTTCAGCCGGCACAGTTTCAGGCGTTTTCAAACAATCTGGCGGCAGTTACTCAAAAGGAAAACATTGATTTGATTATGGATGTACCATTGGAAGTAACTGTAGAGTTAGGAAGAACCAGTAAATCGATACAGGATATACTTGAATTTGCTCCTGGTACCATTATCGAACTTGATAAAATAGCAGGTGAGCCGATTGATGTTTTAGTCAATGGCAAATTTGTAGCAAAAGGTGAAGTAGTAGTTATCGAAGAAAGCTTTGGCATAAGGGTAACTGAGATTATAAAATAAAACTAATACGTTAGGAGAGAAGAGTAATGGCAAAAAATATAATGATTTGTGATGATGCAGCTTTCATGAGAATGATGATTAAGGATATCCTTACAAAAAATGGATATAATGTTGCTGCAGAAGCTGAAAACGGTGCGAAAGCCGTGGAAAAGTATTCAGAAGTAAAACCAGACCTTGTATTGATGGATATTACCATGCCGGAAATGGACGGTATTCAGGCTCTTAAGAAGATTAAGGAAATGGATCCGGGAGCTGCTGTCATAATGTGTTCCGCAATGGGCCAGCAGGCAATGGTTATTGAGTCCATACAGTCTGGTGCAAAAGACTTCATCGTTAAACCTTTCCAGGCAGACCGTGTTCTCGAAGCCGTAAACAAGGCACTTGGCTGATTGGAGAGTAAATGCGTATAGTATTAGCGACCAGTGGGTTTGATAATTTTTTACAATTATTAATTGCTGTCATAGCATTTGTAATTGTATTGCTGTTGACCTATTTTACTACAAAGTTTATTGGGAATTATCAAAAAGCAAATAGTGTTGGCACAAATTTCAAAACGATTGAGACTTATAGAATTTCCAATACAAAGTATCTTCAAATACTTTGTATTGGAAAAAAATATGTTGTGATAGCAGTTTGTAAGGATTCGATTACTTCCATCACTGAATTAAGCGAGGAAGAGATTGTAATACCAGAGTATGGTTCTACACAGGAATCCTTTGCAAAAGTATTGGACAAAATAAAAAAGGCATATACCAGAAATGATTCTTCCAGAAAAGATGATTTTTTGGACAATATAGAGAAAGATAAGGAAGATAATGGCAATGACGACAGCGATAAAATATAGTACAATATTAAAGTCTACTATAAAACTATTAGGTCTTCTGTTGCTGGTTTGTATTTTTATAATATTATCCTGTGATACCGTACAGGCTACTGGTCCGTCCGGCGGAAATAACAATCCGGTTGTCAGCGATACGGACAATGATTCGGGTAATATTTTGGGAATTAATATATCGACTACTGACGAGGGCGGATTGTCTGGAGCACTTCAGATTGTGCTTGTATTGACAGTAATCGCCCTTTGTCCGTCTCTTTTGATTATGTTAACTTCCTTTGCAAGAATTTTAATTGTTCTGCATTTTACAAGAGCAGCATTAAATACTCAATCAGCTCCTCCAAATCAGATATTAGTGGGAATGGCATTGTTTTTAACGTTTTTTATTATGTCTCCAGTATTTGGAAAGATTAATACCGATGCAATACAACCATTGAACAGAGGAGAAATTACCCAGGAAGAAGCATTTGATGCGGGTGTTGAGCCTTTACGGAATTTTATGCTAAATCAGGTAAAAGACGATGATCTGGATGCTATGGCGGGTATTGCAGGAATAGAAAGTATTAATTCCAAAGAAGAAATTCCTCTTACGGTTTTGATTCCGGCATTTATTTTAAGTGAATTGAGAATTGCATTCTGGATTGGTTTTCTGATTTATATTCCGTTTATTGTAATCGATATGGTAGTGGCCTCCACACTGATGTCAATGGGTATGATGATGCTGCCGCCTACAACGATTTCCATGCCGTTTAAAATTTTGCTTTTTGTTCTGGCAGACGGATGGAACCTGATTATTGTAAACCTGATGAAGACCTTTGTTGTGTAATGAGAATGGAGGATTATTATGACACAGGAAGCCATTATGAATATAGCGACACAGACTATCTGGACCATCATTAAAGCGGCGGGACCATTGCTTATTGTATCTTTGATTATTGGTCTGATTGTAAGTATTTTTCAAACGGTTACCTCCATTCAGGAGCAGACATTAACATTTATACCGAAACTTTTGGGAATATTTTTGACGATGCTGTTGCTGGGTTCTTATATATTAAACACGATAGTATCCCTGATGGAAAGATTATGGTCTAATTTTGGAGAATATATCTTATGATGGAAGTAACGTTTACGCAGAATACAATAGAATATATTCTGCTGATTCTGGTCAGGATAGCTTCATTTATATCGGTTGCTCCTTTTTTTGGACAGCCAAATACTCCGGTCAGACTGAAAGTTGGTTTCAGCATTTTTGTGTCGGTATTATTATTTTACACACTGCCGGCACAGACAGTGGAATATTCTACTGTGTTTGATTTTGGGGCATTGATACTGAAAGAGAGTATTGCCGGGTTGTTACTTGGTTTTTCAGTCTATATATGTAATACGATAATAAATTTTACCGGTAAGATTATAGATATGGAAATCGGATTGTCTATGGCACAGGTATTTGATCCAATGTCTCATACCCAGGTTTCTATTACGGGTACATTTTATTCTTATCTGATTTTTCTGATGATGATAGTATCAAATATGCATCTGTATCTATTGGGAGCAATTGTAGATTCTTTTACGCTGATTCCGATTGGAGGAATCAGGCTTGGAAATTCCATGTATGATACAGTCATTGGTTTTATTGCCAATTATTTTATTATCGGGTTTCGGATTGCGCTTCCGGTTTTTGGTACGATAATATTGCTGAATTGTGTGTTGGGAATTATGGCAAAGGTTGCGCCGCAGATGAATATGTTTGCGGTAGGTATGCAGTTGAAGGTAATGACTGGATTATTTGTTATTTTTGTCACTATGTCGTTACTGCCGGTTGTTTCTAATTTTATATTTGACCAGATGAAATCCATGCTGACACTGATGATGAGAGGTATGATGTAAGTGAAATCGATGGTTTCTATTATAGAATATGATTTACAGTTTTTTGCTAAAGACGGTCCTGGCGGTGAAAAGACAGAACAGCCTACTGCCAAAAAGCTTTCGGATGCCAGAAATGAAGGCAATGTAGCTAAGAGTAAGGATTTGGTGAGTGCAGTATCTTTAATTGTCTGCTTTGTACTTTTAAAGTTTTTGGTTGGGAATATCGGAACAAGCCTGATGAATGTATATGGTTTTGTTTATAAAACGATTGCCACGCTTTCTGTCACGTATGCTGATGAAATTACATATAATAATGTGGTTGCATTATTGAAGGATGTTGCATTAGACGGAGTATTGATTGTTCTTCCTTTGTTTGCCGTTTCTTTTGTCATCGCATTTGTAGGAGACCTTCTGCAGGTAAAATGGAAGGTTACTACGAAACCAATGCGGCCAAAACTGAATAAGCTTAGTATAAAAAAAGGTATTAAACACATATTTTCCAAACAATCACTGGTGAATCTTGCAAAATCCGTTGCTCTGGTATTGATTATTGGGATAGTGGTAATTCAGACAATCAAGTCGAAACAGGGTATTTTATTCCGTTTATACCAAGTACCGCTGATGACTGCATTGCAGATTATCGGAGATGTTGTATTTGATTTGGGGATTAAAATCAGTGCAATCTATTTGATTGTGGGGATTGGTGATTATATTTATCATAAGATAAAATTTAAAAAAGATATGATGATGACAAAGCAGGAAGTCAAAGATGAGTATAAAAATTCAGAAGGTGATCCTCAGATTAAAAATAAGCGCAGACAAAAAATGTTACAGGCTTCCATGCGCAGAATGATGCAGGATTTGCCGAAGGCTGATGTGGTCATAACAAACCCGACGCATTTTGCAGTAGCACTGCAGTATGATCTTCAGATTGCAAAAGCTCCCAGAGTGATTGCAAAAGGTGAGGATTTTCTGGCACAGAAGATAAAAGAAGCTGCCAGAGAACATAATATTGAGATTGTAGAAAATAAGCCGTTGGCCAGAGCGCTTTATGCCAATGTGGATATTGGCGAAGAAATACCGGAAGAGTTATATCAGGCGGTTGCAGAAGTACTGGCATACGTTTATAATATAAAAAATAAAACAGCAGTCAGGGAATAACCTGAATTGTAAATACAGTAAAAATTTTTAAGTGCAGAAAAGGAGAAAAGGTACATGAAAAAGTCGGATTTAGGTATCGGATTATATCTGTTGTCAGCGATTGTGTTCATGATTATTTCGGTACCCAGCAGCCTTCTGGATGTCCTGTTGGCATTAAATATATTTACGGCGCTTGTGGTTTTATTTAATTCTTTTTTTTCCAGGGAACCGTTGGATATGTCTTCGTTTCCGACTATATTGCTGCTGACCACCATATTTCGTATATCATTGAATATATCTTCCACAAAACTGATTTTAAAAACCGGTAATCCAGGTAAGGTGGTTGAAACCTTTGGACAGTTTGTAGGCGGTGGAGATTTGGTTATCGGTGTTATAGTTTTTATCATTTTGATTCTGGTACAGTTCATGGTTATCAATAAAGGTTCCGAGCGTGTGGCTGAAGTAACGGCAAGATTTACGCTGGATGCAATGCCGGGTAAACAGATGGCCATCGATGCTGATTTAAATACCGGAGCCATAAACGATGAACAGGCAAAGGAACGAAGAGAGAAACTGGCGGCAGAATCCCAGTTTTTTGGTTCTATGGACGGTGCCGTTAAGTATGTAAAAGGAGATGCTGCGGCAGGCCTGATTATTACGTTTGTAAATATAATTGGCGGTTTGATTACCGGTATGGTTAATCAGGGAATGAGTGCAGGAGATGCGGTGGATAAATATATCATCCTTACCATCGGTGACGGTCTGGTCAGTTCCATTCCATCCCTGATGATTTCTCTGTCTACCGGTATACTGGTTACAAAAGCAGGAAAAGAAGCTGATTTGGGCGGTGTATTATTTACCCAGTTATTTAATCTTCCAAAGGTATTGTATTATGCCGGGGGAACGCTGATTTTTCTGGGTGTGGTTACACCACTTCCATGGTTTGTGTTTATTCCGTTTGGACTTCTTGCTATTTTTCTTGGAAGAAGGCAGGATCAGAGAAGCCAGATTTCTGCTATAGAAGAAGAGGTGGATGTTTCGGAAGCGGAGGCAGAAGAAATCCGGCGGCCTGAAAATGTGGTTTCCCTGTTGCAGGTAGATCCTATCGAGCTGGAATTTGGTTATGGTATTATTCCTCTGGCAGATGTGAATCAGGGCGGAGACCTGATTGACCGTGTTGTAATGATTCGAAGACAGATTGCCCTGGAACTTGGTGCAGTTGTACCGATTATAAGACTGAGGGATAATATTCAGTTAAATCCGAATCAGTATATAATTAAGATAAAAGGAATTCAGGTCAGTGAAGGTGAGATTTTATTTGATCACTATATGGCGATGAATCCTGGTTTTGTGGAAGAGGAGATCAGTGGTATTCCTACCTTTGAGCCATCCTTCCATCTTCCGGCTATCTGGATCACGGAAAGTCAGAGAGAACGTGCAGAAACACTGGGATATACTGTTGTGGACCCACCGTCCATTATTGCTACCCACCTGACGGAAGTAGTCAGGGTTCATATTGATGAGCTGCTTACCAGACAGGATGTGCAGAATCTTATTAATAATATCAAAGATTCCAATCAGACACTTATTGATGAACTGGTTCCAAAACTGCTCAGTGTGGGTGAAATACAAAAAGTATTGCAGAATTTATTGAGAGAGGGTATTTCCATCCGGGATTTGCTTACTATATTTGAGACACTGGCAGACCATGCAACAGTTACCAGAGATACGGATGTATTGACAGAGTATGCAAGACAAAGTCTGAAGCGGGCGATTTCCAATAAATTCTTTAGTCCAAATGAATCGACCACAGTTATTACTCTTGATCCGAAGATTGAGCAGGATATTATGGCGGCGGTAAAACAGACCGAGCAGGGAGCATATTTAACTCTGGATCCGGAGGAAAGCAAACATATTATCAAGTCAACCGAGGAGGAAGTTGATAAACTGGAAAAAATGGGTAAATCCCCTATTATCATTACTTCCCCGATCGTACGTATGTATTATAAACGACTGATACAGGATTATTTTAAGGATTTGGTGGTTGTATCTTATAATGAAATAGAATCAAATATTGAATTACAGTCAGTTGGGATGGTGAGCATTTAATGATTATCAAAAAATTTCAGGCCTCTACAGAACAGGAAGCTGTCTTGATGGCAAAAGAAGAAATGGGCAGTAATGCGGTAGTCTTAAATATTAAATCCACAAAACAGCGGGGCTTAAAGAAGTTGTTTAAAAAAGATGTTGTTGAAATTACAGCAGCATTGGAAGAGAAGCAGACGACTTCGTCCATACCTTCTTCCAGAATCAATGTGGCTGTTGCGGAAGATGCTCCGGAGGAGGAGAAACAGCCCACTGCGATTGAAGAAAAACTGGATAACTTACAGTTTATGCTGGAAAGCCGAATGAAAGAGATGGACGTAGAGAATCGGGAAAAGCCGGAACTGAAAGATAAGAAGGAAGAAAAAAATGTTAATTTTTCATTTCTTCAGCTCGTATATAATCAGATGCTGGAAAATGAAGTAGATGAAAAATATGCAAATCAGATTATAGGTGAAATAGAATCTTCAATAAAAAAAGAATCCAATCTGGACAGTATATTGTCTGGAATTTATCAGAAAATCGTTCTGAAGCTGGGGATTCCCCATGAGATTTGTCTGAAAGAAGGAGAGCCTGCACTGGTGTTTTTTGTGGGACCTACTGGTGTGGGAAAGACCACTACCATTGCAAAGATTGCATCAGATTTTAAATTGGAAAAAAGGGCAAAAGTAGCAATGATTACATCGGATACTTACCGGATTGCCGCAGTGGAGCAGTTACGGACCTATGCCAATATTCTGGATATTCCTCTTCAGGTGGTATATACCATTGAAGAACTGAATCATGCCATTGAACTGTTTAAAGATTATGATTTAATTCTGGTGGATACGGCGGGCCGTTCCCATAAAAATAAGGAACAGTGCAGAGAAATACAACATCTGGTAAACGACTGTACTTTATTGCAGGGAATGCGGAGAGAAGTATTTCTGGTACTGAGTGCGGCTACGAAATATAAGGATTTATTAAATATTGTGGATGTATATTCCCAGATGGGCAAATACAGCATAATTTTTACAAAATTGGACGAAACTTCCGCTTTGGGAAATATATTGAATATCCGGTTGAATACATCTGCAGATATTTCGTATGTTACCAGTGGTCAGACGGTTCCGGACGATATCAGCATACTGGATGCACAAAAACTTGCCAAACATCTACTGGGAGGCGGTGAATAAGTATGGATCAGGCAGAAAACCTACGAAATATTGTGAAACAGTATAATCAGGAGGAAAAGGGGAATGCCAGAGTCATTACTGTTACCAGTGGAAAAGGCGGTGTGGGTAAAACCAGTGTATCCATTAATCTGGCAATCCAGTTTCAAAAGCAGGGAAAGAAAGTAATAATTTTTGATGCGGATTTCGGGCTTGCCAATATTGAGGTTATGTTTGGTGCCATTCCAAAATATAATTTATCCGATTTGATATATCGGGGCAAAAATCTGAAAGATATTATTGTAAAAGGACCATTGGATATTGGATTTGTATCTGGCGGCTCTGGTATTGCCAATTTTGGAGATTTGTCAAAAGATCAGATTCTTTATCTGGTACATAAGATTCGGGAACTGGAAAATATGGCAGATATTATAATTATTGATACTGGGGCGGGAATTTCCAGTACGGTTCTGGATTTTGTTGTAGCAAGCAGTGAAGTGCTGCTAGTGACTACTCCGGAACCGACATCCATTACCGATTCTTATTCTTTATTAAAAACCATGAACAAACATCCTGATTATCAGAAGGAGCATATGGTGGTTAAAGTGATTGCCAACAAGGTTGCTTCTTATGAGGAAGGAATTAATTTATATAATAAGCTGGATGTTGTTGTATCTAAATTTCTAAAGACAAACCTGGAATTTTTGGGAATTATAGAAAATGACGGAAATATGTCAAAGTCAGTGATTCAGCAAAAACCAATCTCCATAACTTACCCGGATTCGGCTGCCGTAAGAGATATTGTTCAACTGTCGGAAATATTGCTGGAACGAAAAGAATCCTTTGAATGGGAAAAAAGCGGATTGGCATATATGTTTGCTGGAATGTTAAAGAAAACCGTGAGGAGGTGAATATTATGCTGTCCAAGATTCTTTCACCAGGTGACAGGCTGGAACTGCTCCGGGTAGCGAGTGAGGAAAAGAAGAATCGTTTTCTGGAGCAGAATTCTGTGGAGTCGAAAGTTCTGTTAAGCCAGATATATGATATGATGGATGATGAACAGTTAAAGATTGCCATGCCGATTGTGGAAGGCAGGGTAATACCTTTGCCTGTGAATGCCAGATATGATGTATGTTTTTTTACATCCGGCGGGCTGTATAAAAGCCGGGTTGTGATTACAGACCGGTACAAAGAGGATGGATTATATATTCTGGTGGTTGAGTTAATGTCTGACCTGAAGAAATTTCAAAGGAGACAGTATTTCCGGCTGGAATGTACGCTGGATATTGAATACCGGCTGCTGGAAGATTCAGATGTTGAGAAGATAAAAGAAGATCCGGAACTAATCCGGGATATCATTGAAAAAGAATCTTTTACTGCTGCAATTGTTTTGGACATCAGCGGGGGTGGAGTACGTTTTGCATCGGAAGAGAAGCTGGAACCGGGAAGCAGTATTCTGGTAGACCTGAATATTTCAACCGAAAGCGGACAGAAAGTTTACGGAGTTATGGCAAACGTTTTGTCTTCCAACAGGATAATAAATAAAGAACATATGTATGAACAGCGTGTAGAGTATTTAGAGATAGCCGGTCATACAAGAGAAGCAATCATTAAATTTATTTTTGAACAGGAGCGTAGACTACGGAAAAAATGAAAAAAAATATTTTGATAGTTGATGACTCTGCACTCATGAGAAGAGTGATTTCTGATATAATAAATTCAGACGGACGGTTTGAGATTGTGGATTATGCCGTGGATGGCTTGGAAGCCATGGAATTACTTACAAAGAACAGTGCATTATACGATGCAGTGCTGTTAGATGTAAATATGCCAAAGATGAATGGTTTGGACGTATTGGTTAAGATTCAGCCATATAATATTTCCAGTAAGATTATTATGGTCAGTACGCTGGTACAGGATGGCGCCAAGGAAACGATTCTTGCTTTAGAGCGCGGAGCTTTTGATTTTGTATTAAAACCGGTCAGCGCCAGGCCTGAAATTCGGGAAGAATTTAAACAGAAATTAATTGCTTCACTGGAAATGGCTACCGGTTTGGATTCAGCGGATAAAGTTTCAGGGAATCATTTATCACAAAAAACAGCAGGCGTAAGCAAAAATAAATTATCTGCTGTTAATAAAAGCAATAAGAAAAAGCTGGTTGCCATTGCATGTTCCACTGGTGGACCAAAAGCATTAAAGGAAGTAATTCCGTTTCTGCCGGAATCTATTGATGCACCGATTCTTTTGGTACAACATATGCCGGTAGGTTTTACAGCTTCTCTGGCCCAAAGACTGGATGAAATTAGTGATGTCAGGGTAAAGGAGGCCGAACACGGAGATATGCTGGAAAAGGGAACCGTTTATATTGCCCCCGGCGGAAGACATTTCCGGGTAACGGAACAAAGAAAAGGCGGTTTTCAGGTGGCATTATCAGACGAAGCGCCAAGGGAAGGTTTAAGACCATGTGCAAATATTATGTATGAATCCTTGGCTGGTATGGATTTTGACCAGATAACCTGTGTTGTACTTACAGGTATGGGTGCAGATGGAACAATTGGAATTGACCGTCTTAGTCAGAAGAATCATGTATATGTTATCGCACAGGATGAAAAGACATGTGTTGTCTATGGAATGCCAAAGGCGATTGCAAGTGCAGGGCTTGCCGATGAAATATTACCATTAAACAGGATAGCCGATGCAATAATAAAGAACGTGGGGGTGCTTAACGATGGACGTTAGCCAATATTTAGAGATTTTTATTGATGAAACAAAGGAACATTTGCAAAGCCTGAACGAACAGCTTCTTGTAATTGAAAAGGAGCCGGAAAATACGGATACAATCAACGAAATATTTCGTGCAGCCCATTCCTTAAAAGGTATGGCAGGTACCATGGGATATAAGAGAATGCAGAAACTGACCCATCAGATGGAGAACGTATTTTCTGAAATCCGGAACGGAGCGAAAAAAGTTGATGCCAATATTGTAGATGTTTTGTTTCAATGTTTAGATGCGCTGGAAGAATATCTTGCCTGTATTCAGGAAACAGCAGATGAAGGTGATAATGATAATGAGCCGATTCTGAAGCAGCTGGAAACCATATTAAATGGCTCTGCGCCAAAGACTCAGGCAGAAACTTCCAAAGAGACTGCCAAAGAACCTCAGAAAGCGGAGAATGAAGAAGCCAGAGAGAAATATAAGGATTTTGTTTATGCGGATTTTGAAAGGCATGCCATTTCAGAAGCATTTGAAAAAGGAATTAACGTATATACCATTACAGTATTTGTAGATGAAAATTGTCTGTTAAAGGCAGCAAGAGCTTTTTTAGTATTTAAGTCCGTGGAAGGGGTCGGCGAGATTATTAAATCTAATCCTTCTGCACAGGATATTGAAGATGAAAAATTTGAGTTTGATTTCAGCATTTGTGTTGTATCAAAAGAACCTTTGGAATCTGTTTTGACAGTGATTAAAAATGTATCTGAAATTGCGGATGCCATAGGTGAAAAGTTAGAATCCATTCCAGGTGATGGAAAAACGGAAGATAATGAGAATAAGGAAAAACAGTTGGCAGAAGACGAAAAGAAACCAGCAGCGGTTGCAGCAGCCAAAGCAGCTCCGGCAAAATCACAGACTTCGAAACCGATTGTGAACCGTTCCGTCAGAGTGGATATTGAGAAACTGGATGTACTGATGAATCTGGTCAGCGAGCTGATTATTGCGAAAAACGGCTTGGTATCCCAGAGCAGCAGCGAAGAGATTTCCCAGTCACAGGCATTTAATGAGCAGATTGAGTATCTGGAACGGGTAACTACCAATCTTCATGAATCGGTAATGAAAGTCCGTATGATGCCGATTGAAACGGTTACTCAGAAGTTCCCTCGAATGATAAGAGACTTGTCCAAGAAGTTGAATAAGAAGATGGAGTTATATATGACGGGTGAAGATACGGAACTTGACCGTACGGTTATTGATGAAATTGGAGATCCGTTGATGCATTTGCTTCGTAATTCTGCCGACCACGGATTGGAAAGCGCGGAAATCAGGGCAAGAAGAGGGAAGCCGGAAGTGGGTACGGTCTGTCTGGATGCCTATCAGGATGGTAATAATGTTGTTATTGAAGTACGGGACGATGGTAATGGTATCGATGTTGAGGCAGTAAAGAATAAAGCACTGGACAAAGGAAGCATTACGCCGGAACAGGCAGTAGCCATGTCTGATAAGGAAATCATTGACTTATTGTTTAAACCAAGCTTTTCTACTGCGAAAGTGGTTTCTGATATCTCAGGACGAGGCGTTGGTCTGGATGTTGTAAAAACCAAGATTGAAGCTTTGGGTGGAGATATAGAAGTAAAAACGGAACTGGGCGTGGGAAGTACCTTTATTATCCGGCTGCCACTGACATTAGCTATTATACAGGCTCTTATGGTGGAACTGGGAGATGAAAAGTATGCCATATCCCTTGGAAGTATACAGATTATAGAGGATATTCCTGTCTCAGATATTAAATATGTACAGACAAAAGAGGTGGTGAATCTCCGTGGTACCGTTATTCCAATTATCCGTCTGGATGAAGTTCTGGATATTGAGTCTTCCAATGAAGAGGAATCACTTACAGTAGTTATCGTAAAGAAAGGTGACAGACTTGCCGGCCTTGTAGTGGATAAATTAATTGGGCAGCAGGAAATAGTTATAAAATCTTTAGGAAAATATATCAGCAACAGTAAGATCATTAATGGTGCAACCATACTCGGTGATGGTGAAGTGGCATTGATTCTTGATGTTAATACATTATTATAACGGGGGTGGTTGGAATGGACAATACATTAAAGTTAGAAAGTACGATAGAAGAAAAACAGTACATAGTGGTAAATATCGGTGTTGAGCAGTATGGAATTGATATTGGATATGTCGATAATATAGTAAGAATGCAGAAGATTACCAGAGTGCCGAAATCCCAGAAATATTTTCATGGTGTCATTAATCTCCGTGGTGAGATTATACCAGTTATGAGTCTGAGAAAAAGATTTGGACTTGAAGGTGATACCTTTACGGATAAGACGCGTATTATAATACTGAAGCCGGAACAGCAGGAACCGATTGGCATTATTGTTGATGTGGTGAAAGAAGTTGTAACGCTGGGAAATGAGGAAGTGGATAAGGTTCCCGGCGATGGCAGGGATGATATTGCAAAATATATCTGCGGTGTTGGTAAGAATAATGGAGGTCTTATTTCCATTCTTAATATTGGCAATGTCATAGGTGACAACCAGCAGTGATTGTCTGACTGAGATGGAGAGTGGTATCATGTCGAAGATAAATTTAAATGATTTAAGCACAATTCAATATGATGTACTAAAGGAATTAGGGAATATAGGCGCGGGCAATGCCACTACGGCATTGGCCCAGCTTATAAATAAGCGGGTGCAGATTGGAGTACCGCAGGTGCGGCTGTTGGAGTTTAATGAAATTTCTTCCGTTATTGGTTCGGAAGAAAATGTAATGGCAGGAATACTGATTATGCTCAGCGGAGAAATCAATGGAATGATGATGTTTCTGATGTATCCGGAAGTGGCAAGAAGCATGATTAATGTGTTAATGTGTGATAACAGTGATTCAACCGATTTTAATGATATTGAGATATCTGCGGTCATGGAGGTTGGAAATATCATAGCCGGGGCATATCTGCGTTCGCTATCCGAATTAACGGGTCTGACGATTGATGTTTCGGTTCCAATGCTGCAGATTGATATGGCAGGTGCGATACTTAGTGTACCTGCAATCGAGTTCAGTAAAATTGGAGATAAGGTTTTATTGATTGAAACAGAGTTTGATGATGAAAATGATAAGAAGGATACAATTACAGGTTACTATATTCTTGTGCCTGAATTGGATTCTTATGAAAAAATACTGGAATCTTTAGGTGTCTAGGTGATTTTAAAATGGAAGAAATAATAAAGGTTGGAATGGCAGACATGAAAATGTGTGCAGCGCCGAATAAATTAACAACATTGGGACTTGGGTCCTGTGTTGGAATTGCCTTGTATGATCCGGTGACAAAAATTAGTGGTATGATACATATAATGCTGCCAGATAGTACAAGAATTAAAAATAATACGAATATTGCAAAATTTGCCGATACAGGTATTGCGGCCATGTATGAGATGATGATTCGAAAAGGTGCTTTGGCAGCAGGAATTGTAGCAAAAATAGCAGGCGGAGCAAAGATGTTTTCTTATGGCGCCGGCAATAGTGATTTGATGAATGTGGGTGACAGAAATGTGGAGGCAACAAAAGAAGCACTTAGAAAATTAAATATCAGAATCGTGGCCGAAGATACCGGTTTAAATTACGGGAGAACAATAGTGTTTGATTCTTTGAATGGCGATTTATTGATTAAAGCAGTGGGGAAACCGGAAAAGGTGATTTAGCCGCTGTTTGGAAGGATGATGCTGATGGAGAACAGAACGAGATTTATTCCATCGATTATTATGCTTGCAGCAGCTTTTGTTGCGTGCATAATGTCAATATATTATGATTACACTACGAAGGAGATATTGTTAATAGTATTAGGTACGATTGTAGTGTTTTTTATTATTGGTATAATTGTTAAAGTAATGGCAGATAAATATCTGATTACAACGATGGAAGCGGAAATTGATGAGTCAGAAGAAGAGAAAGAAAATTCAGATAGCGAAGAAAATTCCATGGATGACAGAGATGATATAAATGTGGAAACGACTCCTAAAAATAATAAACAGAATAAAAAATAGAAAATCTTTAGGAGATTATATATATGGATGAAGCAGGAAAAAATAAATTATGGGAAGAGTATGGAAAGAGTAGAAAATCTGAATTAAGAGATAAACTTATTATTGAATATGCTCCCCTTGTTAAAATTGTAGCGGGCAGGTTAAGCATGTATCTCGGTTATAATGTGGAATATGATGATCTGGTAGGTTACGGGGTATTTGGCCTGATTGATGCAATCGATAAATTTGATTACGGCAAGGGCATTAAATTTGAGACATATGCCAGTTTAAGAATCCGGGGAGCCATTTTGGATCAGATACGGAAAATGGACTGGATTCCCCGTTCTTTAAGGCAGAAGCAAAAGAAGATAGATGCAGCAGTGACCAAGCTGGAGAGTGAACTGGGACGTCCTGCAACAGAGGAAGAGATAGCCGCAGAGCTGGGGATTGATACGGATGAATATGTAACCTGGCAGGGACAGACAAAAGTATCTAATCTGGTATCTCTGGATGAGTTTTTGGAAGTTACTGGAGAGAAAGGGATTGAACCAGTTAAGGTTTCACGTTTTGAGCAGCCGGAAGATATGGTTCTTAAGGCAGAATTAAAGGAGCGTCTGATTGAATCGCTGGAGTCATTAACCGAAAAAGAAAAAAAGGTTATTCTGTTGTATTATTATGAGGAGCTGACACTGAAAGAAATCAGTCTGATTCTGGAAGTATCGGAATCCAGGGTGTCGCAGCTTCATACAAAGGCATTGCATAAGATGAAAGCGAAGCTTGGAGATAATATTTCCATATTGTACTAGAAAGGGTGGTTTTATGCAGAAACGAAATGGTTATTTTCAGGTAATACGAAATAGCAATGGAACATCTGTCCGGTTAATTCCGCCAAGATATGGTGGAGAACAGGTAAAATCTGAACAGATTGTAAAATATCTACAGAAGTATCAGATTATGGAATGTGATTTTACGAAGATAATGAAGGCTCTGGCAGATTTAACCACAGAGGTTATAGTACCTGTTTCTAATTATAAGGGATATCCAATAAACGAATATATGAATATTGAAGTTGCAACTGATAATATGACAGCCGTTGTAAATTTTATTCCACCAAGTAATGACGGAAAGCGGCTGGATTTGGCAGAAATGAAGAATGTTCTGGAAGCTGCAGGAGTTCAGTATGGAATTGATGAAGGGGTTCTGACGTCCCACATAAAAAATCCCGTGTATTGTACGGATGTTGTTGTAGCACGGGGAACGGCTGTCCGGGAGGGAAAACACGCATATATAACCTATATGTTTAAGACGGACCGGAGAGCGAAACCGAAACGGAAGGAAGACGGTTCAGTTGACTTTCATCAGTTAGAGAATATCAGCCATATTAAAAAAGGCGATTTACTGGCTAAACTGACGCCGGCAGATGCAGGGGAAAGCGGTATCAATATCTTCGGACAGGAGGTAAAACCCCGGGCGGTTGAAAGACTGAAATTGAAATATGGAAAAAATATAACTTTATCAGAGGACCGGATGGAAATTTATTCGGATGTGGATGGTCATGCGGTTTTAGAAGGGGATAAGGTATTTGTTTCAAATGTCTATGATGTACCGGGAGATGTGGACAATTCTACCGGTGATATTCTATATGACGGAAGCGTTGTTGTTCATGGAACCATTAGAACCGGGTTTAAGGTGAAAGCTTTTGGTGATATTGAAGTTTTTGGAGCTGTGGAAGGAGCTGAAGTGATTGCAGGCGGTCAGGTGATTCTGCATCATGGAATACAAGGGATGTCCAGAGGTATTATCGTGGCAAAAGGAAATGTGGTTACGAAATTTATTGAGAGCGCTAAAGTATATTCGGAAGGATACGTTGAAGCACAGTCCATTATCCAGAGCCAGGTTTCGGCAAAAGGTGATGTGATTGTAAACGGCTCAAAAGGAAATATTATGGGAGGACATGTACGTTCCAGCACGCTGATTGATGCAAAATCCATTGGTTCTAATATGGGAATTTCTACGGTTGTGGAAGTTGGGCTGGATCCTACGGTACAGGATAGATTTACGAAATTAAAAAGAGAAATGATTGAAAAAAATGAGGAATTGATTCGGTTGCAGCAGGTTAAGATGGTACTGAAAAAACGTTTGGATCAGGGACAAAATGATAATGAAAAAAGAATGGCATACAACCGCACCGTTGAATCCATTGCTGAATTAAAAAAAGAGATATTTGCTGCACAGGATGAAATGGATGTGTTATCCGGTGAGTTATCGGAAAATACGGTTGCAAGGATTATGGTCAGCAGGGCGATTTATCCTGGAACAAAAGTCATTGTTTCCGGTCTGCAGTATAATGTAAATGAACAGGTAAGCTATTGTCAGTATATGAAGTTGAAAGGTGAGATTTTTATTTCACCGTTGACTTAGAAAAGAGGTTATTATGATTAGTCCGATTGTATTACAGGGTGCTATTCAAAGAACGCAGGATGTATCTCAATTGAAACAAAATGAGGATTCAAGGCCACAGGCAGAACATATGTCCATTTCAACCAGACAGCAGGAAAAAGAAATAAAGAAGCATGAGCAGGTTACGAAACAGGAGAATGCTGATAAACAACAGAAAAAATATGATGCAAAGGAAAAGGGAAACGGTTCTTATTTTGGAAACAGTAGAAAACGAAATAAGGACGAAAAGGAAGAGGATGGAAAGGCAATTGTCAGGCAGTCGGCATCGTTTGATGTAAAGGCCTGACAAGGGACATAAGAAATGACAGGTATACAGATATTTTTGATTTTATTAGGCGTTGTAACGGTTGCCGGCAGTTTTGTTTTTTCGGATCTGCTGGAAAAGGGAAGCGGAGCAGACAGCGGAAGCCTGGCAGGTTTAAGCGATGAGAATGTGAAAAAGAAAATTGACGAGGCAGTGGAAAGTGCCGTAGGAATTGTTGTGGATGAGGCCATAGAGCAGCGACTGGATAAAACAGAGGCACAGCTTGAAAAAATTTCAAATGAAAAAATTATGGCTTTGAATGATTATTCGGAAACCATACTGGCAGAGATTCATAAGAATCATGAAGAGGTAATGTTTCTCTATGGTATGCTGAATGACAAGGAAGAAGAGATAAAAAATACGGTTCAGGATATTGAAGCCGTTAAGAAATCCGTGAAGATTATAAAAGATGAATGGGAAGCAGAAGCTGTGGCGCAGGAATCGGTACGGGCAGAAAAATCAGAATCCGTGAGCTGGACGGATGTTTTACCGGAACAGATGGAATTTGAGCCGGATACCAGCACATGGGAGAATCGCGGCTCAAATAGTTCTGATAGCAGTCAGTCTTCTCTTCAGATGTGGGAACAGGATATGAATTCTGTTGGTGATACGGAATGGAATTTTGACCAGCCGGAAGCTGCGGAGTTGGATGAGGACGTTACGGAGTTTAAGATTTCCGTTAAACAGGAAAAGAAGGGCGTTGCATTAAAGGCAGGGGATTCTGGTAAAAACAATAATCAGAAAATTCTGGATTTATATTCTCAGGGAAAAAATAATGTGGAGATTGCAAAAGAATTGGATTTGGGAATCGGTGAGGTCAGATTAGTCATTGATTTGTATAAGAACAAAAGAAGGTAGGAGAAAAGAAGGGAACATTATTTTGAGATGAAATTAAAATATTATTTAAGAGGATTTGGAACAGGAGTATTGTTTGCAACAGTCGTTTTGATGATTGCTTTAGGAATAAATAAAAGTTTTGGTTCCGGCGGTAATTCTGCCAGTTCAGGAAATCTGCCGGAAACTACTGTTGGGAATGCAGAAGAAAGCAGCGGAAATCAGGAAATGACCAGTCAGGATCAGAGCAGTTCAGAAGAGTCCGAAACTGTTTTAGACGAAGTAACCTCAGAAGATATGACTTCGGATGTCGGTGGAGTGTCTACAGAGGATAGTACTTCAGATTTTACAGGAAATATGGAGGAGACGACGACGGATGTTTTGTCGGAACCGAATACAACAACTGTGGAGCCAGATACCATACCGCAGCCGGAACCGGATACCACTGCAGACAGCGGAGACAGAGAAACCGTGACATTTGTAATTTCCAGCGGTATGATTTCTAATACTGCTGCAAATATATTAGAGGAACTTGGAGTGGTGGAAAGCGGATATGATTTTAATATGTATCTGTATAACAACGGATATGAAAGCAAGCTTCGGGTTGGAACATATGAAATTCCGAAGGGCGCTTCCTATGAAGAAATTACAAGGATTATAACCGGTGGACGATAATGCTTGCAATTGTATAATTTTTGTGATAAAATTAAAAAGCTGTGTTTGTATATGACATTTTTTGCCAGTACAAGCATAAATAGCACATATACGGATCTTCAGTCTGGTGCCCAGGCTCGGGGTGTGCTGAAGGGTTGATGTATATGAAAGATTATAACCAACGGAGGTAGAAAAAATGAGCGTTATTTCAATGAAACAGTTACTGGAAGCAGGTGTACATTTCGGACACCAGACAAGAAGATGGAATCCTAAGATGGCTCCATATATTTATACGGAAAGAAACGGTATCTATATTATTGACTTGCAGAAGTCTGTAGGAAAAGTAGATGAAGCTTATAAGGCCGTTGCAGATATTGCGGCAGACGGCGGAACCGTTCTTTTTGTAGGAACTAAGAAGCAGGCTCAGGATGCCATTAAGACAGAGGCAGAGAGATGCGGAATGTTCTATGTCAATGAAAGATGGTTAGGTGGTATGCTTACCAACTTTAAGACCATCCGCAGCAGAATTGAAAGATTAAAGGCAATTGAAGCTATGGCTGAAGATGGTACATTTGATGTTCTTCCTAAGAAAGAAGTTATTGAGATTAAGAAGGAATGGGATAAGCTTGAGAAGAACCTTGGCGGTATTAAGAATATGACAAAGGTTCCGGATGCTATTTTTGTAGTTGATCCTAAGAAGGAAAGAATTTGTGTACAGGAAGCACATGCTCTTGGTATTCCGCTTATCGGTATTGCGGATACAAACTGCGATCCGGAAGAACTTGATTATGTAATTCCTGGCAATGATGATGCAATCCGTGCAGTTAAGCTCATCGTTTCTAAGATGGCAGATGCAGTGATTGAAGCAAATCAGGGTGAAGAGGCCGGAGCAGAAGAGGCAGCCCCGGAGGAATCTGTAATGGAAGAAGTAGCAGAAGCATAATTCTATATTAATATATCAATAATTTTAGGAGGATATTGTAATGGAAATTACAGCAGCAATGGTAAAAGAGCTGAGAGAAATGACCGGAGCAGGTGTTATGGCTTGTAAGAAAGCGCTTGTGGAGACAGACGGTGATTACGATAAAGCAATAGAAGTATTAAGAGAAAAAGGTGAGGCTACAGCAGTAAAGAAGGCCGGAAGAATTGCAGCCGAAGGTACTGTTTTAGCAGTGGTAAAAGAAGACAAAACAGCAGCAATCGTGGAAGTTAACAGCGAAACAGATTTTGTTGCCAAGAATGATAAATTCAGAACTTATGTTGCAAATGTTGCAGAGCAGGTATTAACTACCAATGCAACAGATGTAGAATCTTTTATGGATGAGAAGTGGATGTTTGACGAATCCAAGACCGTTAAGGAAGAATTGGTAAGTCAGATTGCAGTTATCGGTGAGAATATGTCAATCCGTAGATTTGCAAAGATTAATACAGACGGTATTGTCGTTCCTTATATTCATGCAGGCGGAAGAATTGGTGTGTTAGTGGAAGCTGATACCACTGTAATCAATGACGAGGTTAAAGAATGCCTTAAGAATGTTGCAATGCAGATTGCGGCTTTGAATCCAAAGTATACATCCAGAGATGAAGTCAGTGAAGATTTCATTGCTCATGAGAAGGAAATTCTTATGGCTCAGATTAAGAATGATCCGAAGGAAGCTTCTAAGCCGGAAAAGGTTATTGAAGGTATGATTAATGGACGTATCAATAAGGAAATGAAGGAAATCTGTTTATTGGATCAGGTTTATGTTAAGGCCGAGGACGGTAAACAGTCTGTTGCAAATTATGTTGCAGAAGTTGCAAAGGCTACAGGTTCCGGTTTAAAGATTAAAGGATTTGTCCGTTA
Source organism: Lachnospiraceae bacterium (assembly GCA_022794265.1). Lineage (GTDB taxonomy): Bacteria > Bacillota > Clostridia > Lachnospirales > Lachnospiraceae > Bovifimicola. The sequence continues at coordinate 341,455 of JAAWEK010000003.1, read as the reverse complement.
TGAGACCGGCGAAGGAATTGAGAAGAAGTCTGAGAACTTTGCGGAAGAAGTTGCGAAGCAGATGAATGCATAAGTGAAGTTTGCTTAATTATTTTAAAATGATACCCCTGTAAATGGCGTGGGAATGCCATTTGCAGGGGTTTTTGAAGTTATGCAATGCTTACTTAATACAGAAAAATATTGATTACGAATTATTTTGTGGTTTTTTGAATATTAATCTTAATTCAATGGAATAATTTTATTATCTTATGAAATGACTAATTCAAGAAACGAAAAGGAATGATTGTATGATGGGTCCGATGATTGAACAGTATTTAGTTGCTAATTGCTTATATGTGATTGATGAATTCAATATATTGTATAAAGGATGTGATAAGCCAGAGCTAAAAATCGAAGCAGATGAAATGTTTAACGAAATTGATATAACAGTAAGATTGGGACAACCTTTTAAGCAAAATGCCTATTATACAGCAGGAGAAAGCGCTCGAATGAAAAAGGCAAAGAAAATAAACCATGATTTATATATAGCGCAAAGAGATTTTAAAATTGAAGTCAAATATTTGAAAAATTGGATAAGTTCTGCCAATACAAGGCAGCAAGCAAAAACTGGTCAGCATTTCAGCAAGATTTTGATTGGTTAATGGACGAGATAGATAATGGTAAAAAGGGAAAGGTTGCATTTGTGATAGGATGGTTTAATTGTGTGGATTCATTTTCACAACTAATTCAATTGGGAACGGGGAATGGAGCATATCCATTAGCAGATGAACAGAAGAGAAGATATTTTCCGTTTTTGGAAGCAAGTAAAGTACCAGTATATGCGAAAGATTTGAAATATAATTACAAAAAAGCATATTTGGAATCACCTCTTGATTTAATATCTTCTCAATATAAAGGAATTTATAAATGTATGTTTATTGGAGAAGAAAATGATAAATTTCATTTTGCATTGTATTATTAAGGATATAAAATTTGGAGTGGTTTATTGTACCTATTATTTTAGTGGATAGAAAAAAGGTTGAATTTATCCTAAAATTAAGTATAATATAGAGCATGGAGGTGAAATGAATGACGATAGATACAAATACAATGGTTTCCATTACAGAAGCAAATCAGAATTTTTCAAAAGTAGCGAGATTAGTGGATGAACATGGAACAGCTGTTATTTTGAAAAATAATGTACCGAGATACCTTGTTATAGATTTTAGTAAAGCAGATCATGATGCGATTGCATCAAGTGAAGATGTATTGGATATATCAAAGCGATTAATTGAGCAGAATAGAGAAGCTTATGAGGTGCTTGCAAAATGATTAAGCTGACAAAGGAACAAATTCTATTACTTCATGCTCAATTAATAGAAACTATCGGAGGGAGCGATGGGATTAGGGATATGGGGCTGCTTGAATCTGCATTAGAAAGTCCGTTCCAATCCTATGGTGGAAAAGAATTATATCCAAGCATACAGGCAAAGGCAGCAAGGCTTTGCTATGGATTGGCTAAAAATCATGCAATGGTAGATGGCAATAAAAGAATAGGATGCCATGCCATGTTAGTCTTTTTGGCGTTAAATGGTTATGAGATGAAATATACGCAGAAAGAACTATCCAAATTAATATTAGATGTAGCAGCGGATAAGAAACAATACGAAGATATTTTACAATGGTTGTTGGCGCATCAGATTTAATTCAAATGCTCTATAATTTCTATAAATAAATACTGCAAAATAAAAGTAATGGATAAAGAGATGATAAAGTCTAGAGATTTTTGGGAAGAACCTTACCCCCAAATGGAGAATGGATATCCCCCAAATCTGAAAAATTAGAAATTGGAGATTTTACAAAGCAAAATGAATTTTCCCCCAAAATAAAATTTGGGGGATACAGCTCAAAAGGAAGTGGATTGGAACATCCAAAAATCCCTGCAAGCCAGTAAAATACATAGTTCCAGCGATATACGACCGGAACCCGGAAAAGGGAAAGTTCGCAAAACAGATGAATCAGTAAACTTCTGAATAAAAATGATTTACGAACCCTTGAAAATTTCATAGAATTGGAATTTTCAAGGGTTTTTTCTTTGGGAAGATTCATAATGTTTTTACTATTTGGTAAATATAAATAAGTCGTGATGGATATTGTTTATGGTATATGGTAAAATAAATAAAGAAACCTAGGAGTTGATATTATGCTTGTCAGTACAAATAAGAGATGGGGAAATACTTTCTTGTAATAAAGTAATAAATCAGTATTAGGAGGATGACTAAGATGGGGAAAAAGCTATCTGAAATGACGCTTGAAGAACTATGGATGTTCTTTCCTATCAGTTTGACAGAATATAATGATGAATGGGAAAGGCAATATGAGGAAATGGAAGTGTTTTTGGAAAAGCAATTATCTTCCTGTCATGTTGTTCGTATCAGTCATATGGGAAGCACAGCCATAAAACATATTTGGGCGAAGCCTATTGTTGATATTCTTGTTGAAATTGCTTCTGATGAGAATATGGATGTATTTGCTAAAATCATAGAAAGCAATGGTTTCATAAAGATGTCGGAATCAGATGGGCGAATTTCTTTCAACAGCGGATATACTGAAAACGGATTTGCTGAAAAAGTTTTTCATTTACATCTTCGTTATGAAGGGGATAATGATGAGTTATATTTTCGGGATTATCTGAATGACAATCCTGATATAGCTAAAGAATATCAAGAGTTGAAAATTAGTTTGTGGCATCAATACGAGCATAATCGAGATGCATATACACAAGCAAAGACGGAATTTGTAAGGGGATATACAGCAGAAGCGAAAAGGCAATATGGAAAGAGGTACGATCAAGCTATAGTTTGTGGGAAGTAAAATTATAATGATTAAAGAATAATATCTAATTGGTTGTATGGTGTTATGATATTTGCTTTAATAGAGATAGAGGCGTTAGAGCGTGTTTGAAAAATCATTTCAGTTATCTGCACTCCCCACTTTGCGTGATATTTGTGCCAAATTGTAACGCACATCTGCCAGAAAGCATTTTTAAAACACGCTCTAGTGATTGTTCCGGTGGATTTTTTGATGATAACGAAAGAATCTGTGGGTATGTACTCATAGATTCTTTTTAAATAATCAGTTGATTATTCAGTATGAAAATATTAAAAATTGAAGTATAATAAAGTGAGTTACATTAGAATGATTAGAGAACAATATGTAGAATCAAATGATTTGGAGAGAATCGAATATGAATATAGTAAATAATTCAATTGATGCCGGAAAGCCATTTGACTGGGGAAGGGCTTCCGTAGATTATGCCAGATATCGCGATATTTATCCTTCCGTGTTCTATGAAAAAATTGTGCAGCGGAATCTTTGTATAAGCGGTCAGAAGGTTTTGGATTTGGGAACTGGTACCGGAGTTCTGCCTAGAAATATGTACTCTTATGGAGCAGAATGGATTGGAACCGATATTTCTGAAAACCAAATAAGACAGGCCAAAAGGTTGTCGGAAGCTAATAATCTGGATATTCAATATCAGACAGTGGCAGCAGAAGATATAGATTTTCCCGATAGTACATTTGATGTAATAACCGCCTGTCAGTGTTTTTGGTATTTTGACCATGAAAAAATCATGCCGAATTTATACCGTATGTTAAAACGTAATGGCAGGCTTCTGTTGCTTTATATGGCATGGTTGCCTTTTGAAGATAAGATTGCGGGTGCCAGTGAAGAACTGATTTTGAAGTATAATCCTTGCTGGACAGGTTCTGGAGAAACCAAACATCCGATTTCTGTGCCGGATGCCGGATATCAATTTTTCGAAATCGAATATCATGAGGAATATAACATTGATGTATTCTTTACCAGAGAATCCTGGCATGGGCGGATGAAAGCATGTCGGGGCGTTGGGGCATCTCTGTCGCCAGAAGAAATTGGCAAATGGGAAACGGAACATAAAAAATTATTAAATGAGAGTGCGCCGGTAGAATTTCCAATAAAACATTATGCGGCAATGTTGGAACTAAAGAAAACGGAGAGGAGATAGGAAATGTTTACTTTTCTGATATGTTTTTTAGCGGGAATCGGAGCCGGTCTGGGAACCGGGTTTGCAGGAATGAGCGCTGCGGCGGTAATCAGTCCGATGCTGATAACTTTTTTAAAATTACCGGCTTATGAAGCGGTTGGTATAGCACTTGCCAGTGATGTTCTGGCCAGTGCAGTCAGTGCCTATACTTATGGAAAAAATAAAAATCTGGATATCCGTAACGGTCTGGTCATGATGGTGACGGTTTTAACAAGTACTCTGATGGGAAGCTGGATAGCCAGTCTGGTTCCAAATACGACTATGGGGAGTTTCTCAGTATTTATGACACTTTTGCTGGGAATAAAATTTATTGTAAAGCCGGTTCTGACAACCAAAGAGTCCATGAGTGAAACCAGTGAAAAAAAACGACTGGTTCAATCGGTTATCAGCGGTATTGTGGTTGGTTTTATCTGTGGATTTATCGGTGCAGGCGGAGGAATGATGATGTTGCTGCTGCTAACCGGTGTTTTGGGATATGAGCTGAAGACGGCAGTGGGAACCAGTGTGTTTATTATGACATTTACAGCCCTTACGGGAGCCGTCAGTCATTTTGTAATCGGAGGAATGCCGGATATCCGCTGTCTGGTATTCTGCATTATTTCCACGCTGCTGTGGGCCAGAATTGCCGCTCTGTTTGCAAATAAAGCCAGTGCGGTTACATTAAACCGTATAACAGGAGTAGTGCTGGCAGTTCTTGGAGCAGCTATTCTTTTTGTTAATTATATGTGAAAATTTGTTTTATGAAACAGGGGAATTGTAACAGAGTGAATCAGTAGTCTGAACTTTTTGGAAATATACAAAACAAATGTTTTCTTTGGCAGATAAACATAGAAGAGTATTTTAATAAAGGAGGATGTAATGGGAAAAAATAAAAAGAAATTATCAATATTAGCTGCTATTTTGTTATTCTTATTATACTTATATCCACAAAATGTTTATGCATTAAATGATTTGACAGAGATTGATATATCAGATCAAAAGTTCGTTAAAAAATATGAAAAAAGTACTTATGATTATGTGATTGATCAATATCATGTAAAAATTATAGTGAATGAAAATAATACTTTTGATATAACAGAAACTATTACTACATATTTTTATACTCCGAAACACGGAATCATTCGAACAATTCCGTTAAAAAATAAGATTAAACGGCCAGACGGCACAACATCTGCTAACCAGGCCAAAGTTTCCGCCATAAGACTGAGTGATGAATTTTCGATTACACGAAGTAAAGGAAAATGTGATATAAGAATTGGTTCAGAAGATACTACAATAAGCGGCTGGAAAGTTTATCAATTAAAATATAGATATGATATCGGAAAAGATCCTGTAAAAAATTCTGATGAATTTTATTTTAATATTATTGGTGACCAGTGGGATACTGTAATCGGAAAGGTGACATTTGATATTACAATGCCGAAAGAGTTTGATTCAGAAAAACTGGGATTTTCGTCGGGAGTTGCAGATTCTGTGGCGAATAAAAATGTCCGGTATGCTGTTTATGGAAATACAATAAGTGGAAGTTATATGGATACACTTAAAGCCGGTGAAGCATTAACTGTCAGATGTGAATTACCAGACGGATATTTTATAAAGGCTGGACAGAATGTGAAACAGTTTGGAGCTGAAGTGTTTTTAATACCGCTCCTGTTTTTGGCAATTTCTATTTTTATTTGCTATAAATATAGCGACAATTGTTCGTCAACAATATCTTTGGAACATTATCCTCCTGCTGGATTTAACAGTTTAGAGATTGGATTTTTGTATAAAGGCAAGGCGGATGAACGGGACGTAATTTCACTGCTAATTTATCTGGCAGATAAAGGCTATATTAAAATTTCTGAAAACAGATCCAGATCAGTATTTTCAACAGCGAAAGGTTTTACAATAACAAAACTGAAACCATATGACGGAAATAATATGAATGAGCGGATATTTTTATGTGGTTTATTTAAATATGGCAAAGATGAGGTCACATCAAAGGATTTATATAATGAATTCTATGTTACGGTAAATAGGATATTATCAGATGTAAATAAAAAAGAAAACAGAGATAAAATTATGGGAAAAATGGCAACAGGGAAAAGAATACTGATTGCGGCAATGATGGCAGCAAGCTGCGTCCTGATAACAATGCCACCGTTGCTTGCATATGGGGATTTGGATTATTTGATTTATAATTTAATCATAATTTCGGGTATTACAGTCGCTATTATATTAATTATATATAATATTATTAAGGCGGTTTATGTGAATGGAAGAATTCCGCAGTACACTTTTCCTGTGTTATTTTTTGGATTAATTATCGAGTTGAACTGTCTATCTGGGTTACTACCTGGATTATTAGATTTGAATTATTTAATCGGTTATATAATCGGTCTGTGTTGTGCGTTCGGTATGGTATTTTGTATGGATCAGTTATCAGAGAGAACAGCATATGGAAATAAAATGTTAAAAAAAATAAAAGGATTTCAGGAATATCTGAAAATTGCGGAAACAGATAAACTGGAAGCGATGGTTATGGAGAAGCCTGAGTATTTTTACAATATTTTACCATATGCTTATGTTTTAGGTGTATCTAATAAATGGATAAAAAAATTTGAATCCATAACTTTACAGGCTCCTTACTGGTATGACGGCATTACGCTCTTTGATATGGCGGCATTCGGCGTATTTATGAATTCTATAATGAAATCAGCTCAAGCTGTGATGACATCAAGTCCGTCGGATTCTTCCGACAGCGGTTCCACCAGCGATTGTTCTGGAGGAGGTTCTGGTGGAGGAGGGGGCAGTTCCTGGTAGTGAAGCTCCGTTTATTGTATGGATGGTGTTTTTTCGCTGATTAAATATAAAATTCTGTTTTTATATTTAATACAGAATCGATAAAATGAATTAAAATTTTTTCTAAACGCCGGACAGGAATATTTTTTCCGTTGTTTATCCATTGAATAATTATATTTACGGCACCCCCCAACAGGAAGTCGAAACAGATATCCGCAGTCTCTTCCGTAAGATCCGGTATATTGGCAAGCATGTTTTTTATAAACCGGGGACGGAAGGACAGGATGGTTTTTCTGATAAACTGGGTTCCTGTCGGGTTTTTTGCAATCAGACAGTTAAAATCGTCATTATCAACAATAAAATTCAAAATATTGGGTATCAGTTCTTTGACGGAGAAATTGTCCAGACAATTCTCTTTTATGATCTGATAGCTTTCTTCTGCAATAGATGTTTCAATCTGTTCATACAGATCCGGAACATCTTTGTAATATTTATAAAAAGTTCCCCGGTTAATATCAGCCAGCCGGCAGATATCTGTTACGGTAATATTCTGCAGTTCTTTTTCTTTTAACAGTTCAAATAAGGCAGTACGAATGGCCTGCATACTGTATTTGCTTCTCCGGTCTAAATGTGAATTTTTCATTAAAACATCCTTTCCTAAACAATAAAAATATAAAGTGTTTAATAACATACAAATCAGGCTGTAATTGCTGATTGAATTTCTTTTTTTGTATATTATAATAAATAACTGCCGGAACATCAACAGGTGTTCAATAAAAAACAAATATATAGAAAAAGAAAGAGAGGTATCAAAGTGAAAAAAACGGCGGAATTTATAGTAGATAAACGGAAATTTATCATTTTTTTATATGTACTGTTTGTGGTAATCAGTGTAATAGGAATATTGATGGTAAATGTAAATTATGACATGTCAAAATACCTTCCAAAAGATTCAAAAACGAAACTTGGAATGGAACAGATGAGTGAAGAATTTGGTGACCTGGCTGGTATAACAGTAATGTTTGATGATTTACATGAAGCGGAACAAATGAAAATAAAAGAGGACCTGGCAGCCATTTCAAATGTGAAAAGTGTAATTTATATTCCCGATGACGAGAATTATCAGAAGAATAATCATTCCAAATATATGGTGACGGTTTCGGCGGGAACCTATTCCGAAGAAGCAGAAACCGTGCTGGATGAAATAAGGGAAAAATATAAAGATGCTTCCGTTATGGTAAGCGGCGCAGTGGTGGATAACGATTTACTGGTGACGACCCTGATGGATGAGATTCCTGGAATTGCAATTATTGTTGTGGTCATTATTTTTATAATTCTATTCCTGCTTTGCGATTCCTGGGTGGAGCCTTTTATATATATGGGATGTATCGGCGTGGCTATTCTGATCAATATGGGAACCAATGCGCTGCTGCCTTCCGTATCTTTTATGACTTTTGCCGTAGGCGCATTGCTTCAGCTGGGACTTTCCATGGATTATTCCATTATGCTGATGAACCGTTATAATCAGGAAAAATTGGAGGACCCGAAACCGGCAGCAGCCATGAAACGAGCATTGGTCAATGCCTTTGGAGCGATTACAAGCAGTTCGGTCACAACGATTGTGGGCCTTATTGTTCTGGTGTTTATGAGTTTTAAGATTGGACAGGATATGGGAATTGTTCTGGCAAAAGGAGTATTTATCAGCTTAATCTGTATTTTTACACTTTTGCCAGGACTGGTGATTATATGTGATAAAGCGATTATGAAAACCCATAAAAAATCATTAAATATTAATATGAACCGGGTTATGCAATTGGTTGTTAAGGTGAAATTTGTATTAATTCCCGCAGCAGCTGTTATTGTTGTGCTGGCAGTTGTAATAAAAGGCGGACTGGGCATCAGCTTTATCAAAATGTTTGAGAATGAAGACCAGCAGAAAATAGAAGCTGCATTTGGTGTGGATAATCAGATTGTGGTACTTTATGACAATTCGGAAGACAGGAGCCGTCTGGACAGTTACATTGCATGGCTGGAAGGCCAGAAACCGGTGAATTCCGTACAGGATTATTCCAATACGATTGGAAAAGAATATACATATACGGAGCTGGCACAAGAAATGAATATTGACACAGAACAGGCAAAGATGTTGTATCAATTATATTCTGGCAATCCGGCAGAAGAAACGAAAATTTCTTTAGAGGAATTTCTGCGGTTTATAAAAGAAGATATACTGACAAATGATACTTATTCATCTGCCATTTCAGAGGAAATGAAACAGATGGTATCGGAAGGATGGCGGGAAATCCAGGAGAACCGGGATATGTTGCTGGGGAAACGATATAACCGGATGATGGTATCAGTATCATTGCCATTGGAAAGTAAGGATACATTTCAACTGATTGGGGAAATGAGTCAGAAAGCAGATGTAGTATTTGCAAAAGATACTTATCTGGTAGGAGATTCTACCATGGGATATGAAATGGATCTGGGATTTTCCGATGAGCTGAATTTTATAACGATTCTTACGGTAGTAGCTATTTTTCTGGTAGTTCTGGCTACGTTTCGTTCCGTTCTGAGTTCCGTGGTTCTGGTGGCGGTAATTCAGAGTGCGGTATTTATCATTACGGCAATCATATCTGCCATGGGTATAACGGTAAATTATATTGCGCTGATTCTGGTGCAGTGCATATTAATGGGCTCCACCATAGATTACGGAATCCTATTTATCAGCAATTATAAAGAAGTACGGCAGGAAAAGGAAAAAAGAGAGGCAATAGGAATTGCCATGAATCATTCCATACATACAATTCTGACTTCCTCACTGATATTAATCAGTTGCTGTCTGACCGTGGGCTGTATCATGACACAGAAAGTGATTGCCCAGACCTGCTCTGTTATTGCATATGGTACAGTCTGTGCCGTTATTATGGTTATTTTTGTTCTGCCGGCCCTGACATATGTGCTGGATAGCCGGATGATTAAAAAAGCCAAAAAGGAGGACTATTAGATTATGAGAAAAATAATATGTATCGGCAGACAGTTTGGCAGCGGCGGACATTTGATTGCCAGAAAGATTGCGGAACAGACAGGCATGGAATATTATGATAAAAAACTGTTTGAGTATGCGGTGGAAACCAGCGGATTCACACGGAATATTCTGGAACATGCGGATGAATGTATGGCAAATCCTCTGCTGCAGCCCATTTATTATGAAGGAAATTCTAAAAAATATTATGGTAAAAATGCAAATGACATTCTGTTTGAAGTCCAGAAAGAATTGATTCTGAAGGCGGCAGAAACAAAAGACTGCGTATTTGTGGGAAGATGTGCGGATGATATTTTAAAGAAATATACAGACTATTTTGTAAAAAGTATTTTTTTTACGGCGCCAATGGAATACCGGATTCAGAGAACTATGGCAAATGACGGGCTGGATGAAAAGGCAGCATCTGTCCAGGTGAGAAAAATGGATAAAAAAAGAAGTGCATACTATAATTATTATACGGGCAGGGACTGGGGAAAACCTTCGGATTACAATTACTGTATTAACACAGCTGAAAACAGTGAAAAGGAAATCATGGATTTGCTCCTGCATATTTATGAACAAAAATAATATAATTTAGAACCAGTAACCTCGGGGCAATCAATGTATACTGCCCGGAGGTTTTTATATTTGAAAAACACTGTCGAACTTTGTTGAATTTCATACTTTTATGTGCTAAAATTACATTTAATACATTTGGAAAAAAATGGTAAAAGTTATGGCATGAGGGTGTGACAGATGAAACGTGAATTTATGGAACAAAATGTATATGAAAACTTACAGCAGCGTTTGAAGTTAATTTTTGAAGAGTTTGATAATATTTATATCTCGTTTTCGGGAGGAAAAGACAGCGGTCTGCTTTTGAATCTGGTTTTGGATTATAAGAGGAAGTATTTTCCGGATAAGATTATTGGAGTGTTTCATCAGGATTTTGAAGCACAGTATACGGTAACCACCGAATATGTGGAGCGGACCTTTAAAAGGATTGAGAATGAGGTAGAGCCATACTGGGTATGTCTGCCCATGGCAACCAGAACGGCGTTAAGCAGTTACGAAATGTACTGGTATCCATGGGACGATACCAAACAGGAAAGCTGGGTCCGGAAAATGCCGAAACATGACTATGTCATAAATCTTGGCAACAATCCCATTACCACTTATCGCTACCGGATGCATCAGGAGGATCTGGCAAAACAGTTTAGCCGGTGGTACCGTCAGTCCCATGGCAACAAAAAAACCGTATGTCTTCTGGGAATGCGTGCCGATGAGTCTCTGCAGAGATACAGCGGTTTTTTAAATAAAAAGTACGGATATAAAGGGGAATGCTGGATTGGCAGACAATTTAAGGATGTCTGGTGTGCTTCACCGTTGTATGACTGGTCGTTAAACGATATCTGGCATGCAAATTATCTGTTTGGATATGATTATAACCGGTTGTATGACTTATACTATATGGCAGGTCTGAAGGTAACCCAGATGCGTGTAGCTTCTCCGTTCAATGATTATTCCAAAGATTCCCTGAATTTATACCGGGTAATTGATCCGGAAATCTGGGTTAAGTTGGTGGGAAGGGTAAGAGGTGCCAATTTTGCCAGTATCTATGGGAAGACAAAGGCAATGGGATACAGGAATGTTACGCTTCCGGAAGGCCATACCTGGGAATCTTATACCCGGTTTCTGCTGGATACCCTGCCGGTTCGTCTGCGGAATAATTATGTTAAAAAATTTAATACCTCTATAGAATTCTGGCATAAAACTGGAGGCGGGCTGGATGAGGAAACCATTCAGGAACTGGAAGAACGAGGATATCAGATTAAAAGGAACGGTGTATCCAACTATACATTAAATAAAAAATCCAGAATTGTTTTTGTGGGTAAGATTCCGGATGATACAGATGATATAAAGTCTACGAAAGATGTGCCGAGCTGGAAACGGATGTGTTTCTGTATTTTGAAGAATGACCATATCTGCCGTTTTATGGGATTTGGAATGACGAAACAGCAACAGAAACGAATTGATATTATCCGTAGAAAATACAAGAGTATAGAGGAGATTAATTATGGAATATAAAAGCCCTGTTTATAATGTAATTGCAGTCCCTATTGAAAAAATACAAGCTAATACATATAATCCTAATGCAGTGGCACCGCCGGAAATGAAGCTGCTTTATGAAAGTATTAAAATGGATGGTTATACAATGCCCATTGTTTGTTATTATGTAAAGTCCCAGGATATTTATGTTATTATAGATGGTTTTCACAGGTACCGGATTATGCTGGAACATTCAGATATTTATGAGAGAGAAGGTGGGAAGCTGCCGGTATCGGTCATCGATAAGCCCATTGACCAGAGAATGGCCAGTACCATTCGGCACAACCGGGCCCGGGGCAGTCATGATGTGGAACTGATGAGCAATATCGTAAAAGAACTGCATGAGCTGGGCCGTTCGGATGCATGGATTTCCAAACATCTGGGAATGGACCGGGATGAGATTCTGAGACTGAAACAGGTAACGGGACTTGCAGCTTTATTTAAGGACGTAAAATTCGGACAGGCATGGAAGCCGGTGGATGAGGAGGAAGAGATTTATCGTTAGGGGTGAGGCGGAGGATATCTGTTAAGTATAAAAATGCATATTTTTTAAAAATCCGGTTACGCTATGTACAGATGATTTATTTATCCATTAAATAATAGAAATGAGGGAATCAGGGTGGAAAATAAGCAAATCAGAAATGGGGAAAAATGTCAGGATAAAAAAGCGGAGCAGGAACTGGAAAAAGATAAAAGTGAGGCGATTAAGGAAAACGGACAGCTGACACTGAAAGACAGCAAAAGCAAGCATCGGATTCATCTGTTATCCATTATCGGAGAAGTAGAAGGACATGATGTGCTTCCGGCCACCAGTAAAACCACAAAGTATGAACATGTTTTGCCAAAGCTGGCAGAAATAGAAGACAGCATGGAATATGATGGTGTGCTGGTAATCATAAATACTGTTGGGGGAGACGTGGAATCGGGACTTGCAATGGCAGAAATGATAGCTTCCCTGAGTAAACCTACCGTTTCCCTGGTTTTGGGCGGCAGTCATTCTATTGGTATTCCGTTGGCAGTATCGGCGGATTATTCCTTTATAGTACCGAGCGGAACAATGGTGGTTCATCCGGTACGGATGAATGGGCAGTTTATCGGTGCGCCTCAGACTTACGAATATTTTAAACTGATTCAGGACAGAATAGTAGGATTTGTATCCTCCCATTGCGATGTGAAAGCAGAGCGAATGGAAGAAATGATGCTGAATAAGGGAATTATGACAAAGGATCTGGGTACGATACTTGTGGGAGAAGAGGCGGTAGAGGAAGGTATTATTAATGAAATCGGTGGAATTGATAAGGCGCTGGAGAAACTGCATGAATTGATTTCAGCCGCAAGTTAGTTTCATATCCATGGAAACGATAACCTGATATAGATGGGTTTATCGTTTCTATTTTTATGGAAAACTTTATCTTGAATAATAGTTGAAATAATAGTAAAATAAAATGGTATGTTTGAAAATTGGAAAAAATTATGAAAGGAAATAACACATGAATTTTTTTGAATCGATTATATTGGGATTTATTCAGGGTGTTGCAGAATTCCTGCCGGTCAGCAGTTCCGGACACCTGGCTATATTTAAAACACTTTTTGGATTGGAAGATGTAGGGTTGGCTTTTGATTTAATGCTTCATTTGGGAACGCTGGTTGCGGTATTTATCGTGTACCGGAGGGATATCTGGGAACTGATTAAAGAGGGACTGGCAATCATTGCCGATTGCTTCAGAAATACGGTCAGATTCTGCAATAATAAGTTCAAAGGTGGCAGTCACGAATATGTAAAGATTGTCAGTACGGCGTATCGTAAATTTGTTATGCTGGTGATTGTATCCACAATACCGACAGGCATATTAGGTCTGGTATTTAAAAAAGTATTTAATCTGGACCAACCGTCTTTGATAATACCCGGAATTGCATTACTGATTACCGGCCTTATGCTGTCCATTGTAGATGATATACCAAACGGTGGAAAGACACCAAAAAATACTACCTATAGAAATGCAGCCGTAATTGGTATCGCTCAGGGCGTTGCCACCCTTCCTGGAATCTCCCGTTCTGGAACTACATTGACGGTAGGATTGTTAAATGGTCTGGACAGAAGTTTTGCTGTAAAATATTCCTTTATTATGTCCATTCCTGCAATTCTGGGAGCCAATATTTTGGAAATAAAAGATATGTTTGAACCGGCAAACCGGATTACTTCCGGAGAATTTATTAATTATCTGGTGGGAACCGCAGTAGCGGCAGTTGTAGGCTATATCTGCATTAAGACCATGCTGGTGATTGTAAGAAATAAGAAGATGAAATATTTTTCATACTATTGCTTTGCAATGGGTGTAGTAGCCATTGCAGCATATTTTATCAAATAGTTAGGAGGTCGCGGTATGGCTTCAAAGAGCAGTGCTGCTGTATCTAAGAATTCAACGGCGAAAAAGACGGCCGGAAAAAGTACTGCAGGGAAAAGTGGCAGGAAATCCGGTGGTGCTTCAAATAAAAGTTCTTCGGGAAGCGTTTCTTCCAGAGGAGCAAAAACAGGCAGTGGAAGAAAATCAGCCGCAGGAACCAGGAAAAAGGAATCCAGCGTGATTGCAAATGATATTAAAATCATAGCGTTTCTTACGGTGGCAGTTATATTAACTTTAAGCAATTTTTCCCTGTGCGGAACACTGGGAGATACCGTCAGCCACTTTCTGTTTGGCATATTTGGAATAACAGCGTACATAGTTCCGGCTGGAGCGTTCATAGCCGTGATGTTTTTTGCGGCAAATATCAGCAGTAAAACGGCAATGAAAAAACTTATTGCCGCTTTTGTATTATTTTTAATGGTATGTACAATGTTGCAGTTATGGGCATCCGGAACTACACATGGTCTGATCAGAGAAGAAAGTTTTTACCGCCTGTGTGCAGAAAAGAGGACCGGAGGCGGTGCAGTCGGAGGCGCCATAGCTTCGCTTTTTTGTATGACGGTGGGAATTTACGGCGCATATATTGTCACGATAGCCATTATACTGGTGACTATGGTAGTCATAACCAATAAGTCACTGATTAACGGAGTAAAAAATCAGAGCCGGCGGATGTATGACAATGCCAGGGATGATTTTGAAAAGATGAAAGAAAACAGTGCGAACCGTCTGGCCAGAAAAGAACGGAATAAAATGACCAGAGCTGGTAAGAAGGTGAGGGGCGTGAATTTGTCAAGAATCACCACTCCGGATCAGCCAGATGGAGATATCCATGAACTGATACAAAGCGGTACTGTATTCAGAGGTCATGTAGAGATTGCAGAGGATGTGTTAACAGAAGAAGCGGGGCCGGAACCAGAATCTTTATGGAAGGTCAATACTGCAGAACCAGAAATACCAGAGATGGATTCGGTGGGATATGATAATCAGGAGCAGGAGCTGCCGAAATCTGAACCGGATATTGGCAGAAATATGAATGTAGCATTGACAGAGCCGGAAGAGGACCGGACGGAAGAAATTCAAAACGGGGAATTTCAGCCGAAAGAGAGAATACAGGTAAGTAAATCAGCAATGGAAGTTATGAACCGGAAAGCGTTTTCATCTGCGGCATCCGTTTCCAATGCCAGAGCGGTACCGGATGTCAGCACGGGGGTGACTGACGGACCAGTTCCGTCGGCAAAACCGGTGAAATCCAAAGAATATGTTATGCCGCCGTTATCCCTGCTGAAAAAAGGCAGCGGAAAGAAAATGGGAAACGGCAGGGTGAAGGGTATGAGCGCTACGGCCCGGAAATTACAGGAAACGCTGAACGCATTTGGTGTTAAAGCCAATGTGGTGGACGAAAGCAGAGGTCCATCTGTTACCCGGTATGAACTGCAGCCGGAGACCGGAACAAAAGTCAGCCGGATTACCTCTCTGGCCGATGATATAAAGCTGAATCTGGCAGCTTCTGACATCCGGATAGAAGCTCCGATACCGGGCAAGGCGGCCGTGGGAATCGAAGTACCCAATGATGTACGGGAATCCGTATTTTTAAGGGATTTGATAGAATCTATGGAACTGAAGCAGCATTCATCCAAAATTGCGTTTGCAGCTGGTATGGATATTGCAGGGAATGTGGTTGTGGCAGATATTGCAAAAATGCCCCATATGCTCATTGCCGGAACTACTGGTTCTGGTAAATCGGTATTTACCAATTCTATTATTATGAGTATATTGTTCCGGGCAAAACCGGAGGAAGTAAAATTAATCATTGTAGACCCGAAAGTGGTGGAATTTGGCGTATATAATGGAATTCCCCACCTGATGACGCCGGTTGTCACGGACCCACGGAAGGCAGCAGGGGCATTAAACTGGGCAGTTGCTGAAATGCAGAAGAGGTATCAGCTTTTTGCACAGTATAATGTAAGAGATTTAAAAGGCTATAATGAAAAGATTAAACAGATGGGATATAAAGACGGAGAAGAGGAGTTAAAACCAAAGGAGCAGATTGTGATTATCATAGATGAGCTTGCAGATTTAATGATGGTTGCAGCAAAAGACGTGGAAGGCGCCATATGCCGTCTGGCTCAGTTAGCCAGAGCGGCGGGGATTCATCTGATTATTGCAACACAGAGACCTTCCGTGGATGTAGTCACAGGTCTGATTAAGGCCAATATACCGTCCCGGGTGGCGTTGCTGGTATCCTCTGGAACGGATTCCAGAACCATTATCGATTGTAACGGCGGTGAAAAATTGCTGGGAAACGGCGATATGCTCTTTTATCCTTCCGGTTACGTAAAACCGGTGCGTCTGCAGGGTGCATTTGTTTCTGATAAGGAGGTGTCCGATGTGGTGGATTTCCTGATAAAGAACAATCAGGATGTTCAATATGATGAGGAGATAACCAATACGGAACTGGCACCGGAGGCTGGTGAGCCGGCGGCAGGGGCCGGAGGCAGTGACGATGGCAGAGATGTATTGTTTGCCGAGGCCGGAAGATTTGTGATTGAAAAAGAAAAAGGTTCTACCAGTATGCTGCAGAGAATGTTTAAAATAGGATTCAACCGGGCAGCCAGAATCATTGACCAGCTGGAACAGGCAGGAGTCGTAGGTTCCGACGAAGGAACGAAACCGAGAAAAGTATTGATGACGCTGGAAGAATTTGAACAAATCCTGAACGGATAGATAATGTGGGCAAATGCCTGGAATGAATAGCAGGATGGAAAGGATGGATATGGTTATGAAGACAGATATTGAAATTGCACAGGAGGCAGTTATGCTTCCAATTAAAGAAGTGGCGGCAAAGCTGAATATTGCAGAGGAGGATTTGGAGTTTTACGGTAAGTATAAAGCGAAGTTATCTGATGAATATCAGGAAAAAGTCAAAAACAATCCAGAGGGAAAACTGGTACTTGTGACTGCCATTAATCCTACACCTGCCGGAGAAGGAAAGACCACCACTACAGTGGGATTGGGAGAGGCTCTTGGAAAAATGAATAAAAAAGCAATTATTGCTCTTCGGGAACCTTCTCTGGGACCTTGTTTCGGTATTAAGGGCGGAGCAGCCGGAGGCGGATATGCCCAGGTTGTGCCAATGGAAGATTTAAACCTTCACTTTACAGGTGATTTTCATGCAATTACTTCTGCCAATAACCTGCTGGCAGCTTTGCTGGATAATCATATTCATCATGGAAATGAATTAAGGATTGATACCAGGCAGATTGTCTGGAAACGCTGTGAAGATATGAATGACAGAGCCCTTCGCAATGTTGTGGTAGGTCTTGGTTCTAAGATGGAAGGCTTTGTCCGGGAGGACCATTTTGTTATAACCGTTGCCTCCGAGATTATGGCAATTTTGTGTCTGGCTGAAGACATGGAAGACCTGAAACAGCGATTAGGCAGAATCATTGTTGCATATAATTATGATGGTAATCCTGTTACGGCAGCAGATTTAAAGGCAGTAGGCTCTATGGCAGCACTGTTAAAGGATGCCATTAAGCCAAATCTGATTCAGACATTAGAGCATACACCGGCACTGGTTCACGGAGGACCGTTTGCCAATATTGCTCATGGCTGTAATTCTGTAAGGGCTACCAAGCTGGCTTTAAAGATGGCGGATATCGTAATTACAGAGGCTGGATTTGGGGCAGATCTGGGAGCAGAGAAGTTCTTTGATATAAAATGCCGTATGGCAGGATTGAAACCGGATGCAGTGGTACTGGTGGCAACGGTCCGGGCTTTAAAGTATAACGGAGGCGTACCGAAATCTGAGTTAAATATGGAGAATCTGGAAGCTTTGGAGCGGGGAATTGTCAATTTGGAAAAACATATTGAGAATCTGCAGCAATATCGGGTTCCAGTAGTGGTTACATTAAATTCTTTTATAACGGACAGTGAGGCAGAATATGCATTTGTAAAGAAGTTTTGTGAGGATAGAGGTTGTGAGTTTGCATTGTCAAGAGTCTGGGAAAAAGGCGGAGAAGGCGGTCTGGAACTGGCAGAAAAAGTATTGAAAACCCTGGAGAATAAATCTTCGGAATTTGCACCAATCTATCCGGACGATATGAGCCTGGAGGATAAAATAAAAACTGTTGCAACAAAAATATATGGCGCAGATAGTGTTACGTATTCCCCGGCAGCAAAGAAAGCATTGAATCGGATTACAGAACTGGGATTCGGCAATCTGCCGGTCTGTATGGCAAAGAATCAGTATTCCTTATCGGACGATCCGAAGAAACTGGGACGGCCGGAAGGATTTGATATCAATGTAAGAGAGGTTTATGTATCTGCAGGAGCTGGATTTGTAGTTGCCATTACGGGAGCCATTATGACCATGCCGGGACTTCCAAAAGAGCCGGCGGCCTTTCGGATTGATGTCAACGAACAGGGACGTATCGAAGGATTATTTTAAATAACGGCGGTGGCGGAAGATGCAGTGGCTTGGTTCTGCTGCCGCAGGTAAACAGATTGGAGACAGAAACCGTGAAAATAAAGTTTAGCAAAATGCAGGGAACTGGAAATGATTATGTATATATTAATACTTTTGAACAGAATATAGCCAATCCCTGGGAATTATCCCAAACGGTAAGCGACAGACATTTTGGAATTGGTTCTGACGGACTGATTCTGGTGGCGCCTTCAGAGATAGCAGATGTACGGATGATTATGTTTAATGCGGATGGTTCTGAAGGGAAAATGTGCGGAAACGGAATCCGTTGTGTTGCCAAATATGCTTATGAGCATGGCATTACCACTCGGACACATATGGAGATTGAAACGGCTTCAGGAGTTAAGAACGTTGACCTCACCGTCGATGAACAGGGTATTGTGGAATATGTATCTGTAAATATGGGAAAGGCAGTCTTGAAACCGGAGCAGATTCCCATGAAAGCGGAAGGAGAATCTTTTATTGCAAAGGAAATCACTGTAGACGGGAAAACATATACGGCAACCTGTGTATCCATGGGAAATCCTCACTGTGTTATCTTTACCACCGGCGTTGATGATATGGAGCTGGAGAAAATCGGGCCATTGTTTGAAAATCATCCGATGTTTCCAGAACAGGTCAATACGGAATTTGTTGAAATACTGGATTCCAATAATTACAAAATGCGGGTATTTGAGCGTGGTTCGGGAGAAACTATGTCCTGTGGAACCGGAACCTGCGCGGTTGCAGTAGCGGCCGTGCTGAACGGATATGCCGGATATGGAGAGGAACTTACGATTCATATCAGGGGCGGAGAACTAAAAGATACGTATTATGAGGACGGAACGGTTATTATGAAAGGCCGCGCTGTTCATGTATTTGACGGAGAGATAGAATATATGGATTGAGAAGAGGAGGAACTGCCATGAAACTCAGTGAACTGCTGGCACAGACTGACTATACCTGTTTACAGGGCAGTATGGAGAAAAATATCGTTGATCTGGTATATGATTCAAGGAAGGCGATACCGGATACGGCTTTCGTATGCATGGTGGGAGCCGTATCTGACGGGCATTCTTATATTAAAAATGCCGTTGCCGGCGGCTGCAATACCCTGATTTTGGAAAAGGACATAGGAGATCTGGATACGGAAACGGCGGGAATCCTTCGTTCCAATGAAGATATTACGGTAATTCAGACGAAAGACAGCAGGAGTGCATTGTCTTATATGGCACAGGCATTATACGGATATCCGGCAGAAAAACTGACCACTATTGCCATAACCGGAACCAAAGGAAAGACCACAACCACATTTATGATTCGGACCATATTAGAGGAATGCGGACATAAAACAGGAATTATTGGAACGACAGGCGTCTATATTGAAGACCGGCGGATTGAAATTCACAATACAACGCCGGAATCCTATGATATCCAGATGTATCTGGCTGAAATGGTAAAGGCAGGCTGTGACAGCTGTGTGATGGAGGTTTCCTCCCAGGCATTAAAGATGAACCGGACAGCGGGAATCCAGTTTGATTATTCCATCTTTACCAACCTGTCGCCAGACCATATCGGTGAGGGAGAACATGCGGATTATGCAGAATATGTATATTGCAAGAGTCTGCTGTTCCGGCAGTCCCGGCATGGAATCTTCAATATTGATGATAAAGAAGCATCAGTTATGATGAAAGCAGGAACCAACATGGATATCCATACCTATGGATTCCAGCCGGAGGCGGATTTATGTGCAGGGGATATTGATTATATTGTCCGGGGCAGTTTTATCGGAATCGGATTTAAAACCAGCGGGCTGATGAACGGACGGTTTGAAGTCAGTACGCCGGGGCGGTTTTCTGCTTACAACGCCATGGCGGCCATTCTGGTGACCACTCTGATGGGAGCGGATTATAAGTATATCAGGAATGCACTGACACATACCTTTGTAAGAGGCAGAGTGGAATCCGTAAAGATATCGGACCGTTTTACATTATTGATTGATTATGCCCATAATGCCATGAGCATGGAAAGCATTCTGACTACCATGAAAGAATACCAGCCCAAACGTGTTGTCAGTCTCTTTGGTTGTGGCGGAAACCGTTCGAAACTGCGGCGGTATGAAATGGGAGAAATATCGGGAACCTATGCGGATTTATCCATTATCACGGCAGATAATTCCAGATTTGAAAATGTTATGGATATTATTGAAGATATTAAAGTTGGAATCAGCAAAACAGATGGTGATTATGTAGTTATACCCGACCGGAGGGAAGCGATAAAATACAGTATTACCCATGCCGAAGACGGTGATATTATACTGTTGTTAGGTAAAGGACATGAAGATTATCAGGAAATCGAAGGAATCAGGCATCCTTTTGATGAGCGGGTAATCATTGCAGATATTTTAAAAGAAATCCAATGGACGGAACAATAGAAAATATGCGTGCAAACGGCGCGGAAGTGAGGTAAGAGATGGCACAGATTATTGATGGAAAACAGATATCCAGGGAACTGAAAGATGAATTAAAAGAAACAGTAGCAGAATACCGGGCTCAGGGAATTGAGATTACCCTGGCAGTGATTCAGGTGGGAAATGATAAAGCCAGCAGCGTATATGTGGGAAATAAAAAGAAAGCCTGTGAATATATCGGAATTCGTTCTCTTTCCTATGAACTGGAGGAAGAGACATCAGAAGAAGAATTGCTGGAACTGATTCGTAAATTAAACGGGGATGATAAGGTAAACGGTATTCTGGTACAGCTTCCGCTTCCGGAGCACATTGATGAAGACAAAGTAATAGAAACCATAGATGCGAAAAAGGATGTAGACGGATTTCATCCGATGAGCGTGGGAGCATTGTCCATTGGAAAGAAAGGATTTATCTCCTGTACGCCCTATGGAATTATCGAATTGTTAAAACGAAGCGGCACGGATATTGATGGAAAAGAATGTGTGGTCATCGGGCGCAGCAATATTGTGGGAAAACCTATGTCCATGCTGCTGCTGAGAGAAAACGCAACGGTTACCGTGGCACATTCCCATACAAAGAATTTAAAAGAAGTGGCAAAAAGGGCCGATATATTAATCGTAGCTATTGGCAAACCACAGTTTATAAACCATGAATATGTAAAAGAAGGGGCGGTTGTCATAGATGTGGGTATCCACAGGGATGAAAACAATAAACTCTGCGGCGATGTAAATTATGAAGATGTGTTTCCATATGTAAGCGCCATTACACCGGTACCGGGAGGCGTGGGACCAATGACTATTGCAATGCTGATGAAAAACTGTGTCAATGCAGTGGAGATACAGAAATAACTACTGTGAGGTTTTTAGTTTGAAATATGCAAAGATAATTGTGGATATTTCCCATGAAAAACTGGATAGACCCTTTGTGTATGGCATTCCCGAAGAACTGGAAGAAGAAATCACGGCCGGTTCCCGGGTAGAGGTGCCGTTTGGAAAAGGAAACCGAAGAATCAGCGGATATGTGATTGATATAACGGAACAGGCAGATTTTGAACCAGAGCGTATCAAATATATTTATGGCATCCGGAAAGGCAGTTTAAAGATTGAATCCCAGCTTATAGCACTGGCCTGGTGGATGAAGGAACAATACGGTTCCACTATGAATCAGGCTTTGAAAACAGTGATTCCCATTAAGAAATCCGTGAAAGAAGTGCGGAAACAATATATATATCTTCATACAGACAGGGAAACGGCAAAACATTATCTTTTGGAATACCAGACAAAAAAGAATACGGCAGCCCGGGCCAGACTTCTGGAAGAACTGTTGGAGCAGGAGATACTGGAGCAGTCCGTGGTTCAGGAGAAACTGGGAGTATCCCGTTCCGTAATCCGGGCTCTGCAGGACAAGCAGATTATAGAAATCCGCAGTGACGTGATATTCCGTAATCCGGTGCACATGAAAGAGCAGCCGGAATATGACATAGTTCTGAATCAGGAACAGAGAACCGCAGTAGAGGAAATCCTGAATCACAGAGACAGGACCCACTTGATTTTCGGAATAACAGGAAGCGGAAAAACAGAAGTTTATATGGAACTGATACAGAATGCCATAGAAAACGGAAAGGAAACGATTTTGCTGATTCCCGAAATAGCATTGACATATCAGACAATGAAACGGTTTTATCAGCGGTTTGGAAATCAGATATCCATTATTAATTCAAAATTATCGGCAGGAGAGCGGTATGACCAGTTCCAGCGGGCAAAACAGGGGGAGATTAAAGTGATGATTGGTCCCCGCTCAGCGTTGTTTACTCCGTTTCGGAATCTGGGATTTATTATTATAGATGAAGAACATGAGGGTGCCTATAAAAGTGAACAGATTCCCAGATACCATGCCAGGGAAACCGCTGTCCGGCGAGGGGAATTATCCGGTGCAACGGTGGTGCTGGGTTCCGCAACTCCTTCTGTTCAGAGCTTTTACAGAGCAGAGCGGGGGGAATATATGCTTCACCGTCTGACACGGCGGGCCAATCATCTGTTTCTTCCAAGAACAGAAGTGGTTGATATGCGGAAGGAACTGGCGGAAGGAAACCGGGAAGTGTTCAGCCGGAGACTGCTGGAGTTGATTTCTGACCGGCTGGAAAAGAAGGAGCAGGTTATGCTGTTTATTAACCGCAGGGGATATTCCGGATTTGTATCCTGCAGAAGCTGTGGTACACCTGTAAAATGTCCCCATTGTGATGTTTCCCTGACCCATCATAAGTATGGTTATGGCAGAAGGGAAACGCTGGTATGCCATTACTGTGGATATAGCATGGATATGCCCAGGGTCTGCCCGGAATGTGCATCTAAATATCTGGGAAGATTTGGAATCGGAACGGAACAGGTGGAAACCCGGATGAAGGAGCTGTTTCCCCAGGCCGCCGTTCTGCGGATGGATTTTGATACTACCAGAGAAAAAGACGGGCATGAGAAGATTTTAGAGGCTTTTGCCACAAGAAATGCTGATATTCTGGTAGGAACCCAGATGATTGTAAAGGGGCATGATTTTCCCTATGTTACACTGGTTGGTGTTCTGGCTGCAGATTTATCCCTGTTCGCTGCGGATTTTCTGGCTGGTGAGCGGACATTTCAGCTTCTGACCCAGGCCGCCGGCAGAGCAGGCAGGGGAAAACGTCCAGGGGAAGCAGTGTTTCAGACCTATAATCCAGAGGATGCCTGTATCCGGGCAGCTCTGCATCAGGATTATCAAAGCTTTTATCAAAATGAAATCAGTTATCGGAGTCTGATGGCATATCCGCCTGTATATTATATGGCCGCAATTCTGATCAGTGATAAAAATGAGATGCTGGCGGAACAGGCTTCCGGGGATTTTGCTGAAAGAATAGAAAAAAGCAGGATAGACGGACTGCTGGTCATCGGACCATCTAAAGCGGGACTGTCAAAACTGAATGACATATACCGGTATGTGATATACTTGAAACATCAGGAAAATGATGTGTTGATTCAGGTAAAAAACAGGCTTCAGGTTTATTTAAACCGGTCGGAAAAATATAGGAATCTGTCAGTACAATTTGACTTTAATCCGATGAACGGATATTAAGAAATAGAAAAGAGGAGAACAATGGCACTTAGAAATATAAGAACAATCGGCGATGATGTATTGCAAAAAGAATGTAAGCCAGTTAAAGAGGTAACGGAAAGAATTCACGAACTGATTAATGATATGTTGGAAACCATGTATGAGGCGGAAGGTGTGGGTTTGGCAGCACCTCAGGTTGGTATCTTAAAACGGATTGTAACCATAGATGTGGGGGAAGGCCCCATTGTACTGATTAATCCCGAAATTCTGGAAACATCCGGTTCACAGACAGGAAATGAGGGCTGTTTAAGCGTTCCCGGAAAGTTCGGTATCGTAACCAGACCAGAGTATGCCAAAGTTAAGGCTTGGAATGAGGATATGGAAGAATTTGTATTGGAAGGAACTGGTCTGCTGGCAAGAGCCATCTGTCATGAATGTGACCATCTGGACGGAAAATTATATGTGGACCTGGTGGAAGGCGGACTGGAAGACGTGGCAGCACAGGACGAAGAGTAAGGAGTGAGCGGACAGTGAAAATTGTATTTATGGGAACTCCGGATTTTTCCGTGGGAGCGTTAAACGCACTGCTGGAAGCAGGTCATGAAATAGCGGCGGTGGTGACCCAGCCGGATAAGCCGAAAGGCAGAAAGATGGAGCTGCAGTATCCGCCGGTAAAAGAAGCAGCGCTGAAACATCATTTAAGAATCTGTCAGCCGGAACGGGTGAAAAAAAATGAAGAGTTTTACCGGATGTTAACAGAAATATCTCCGGATGTTATAGTGGTGGTGGCATTTGGACAGATATTGCCGAAGGAAATCCTTACGCTGCCCCGTTACGGCTGTATCAATATTCATGCTTCCCTGCTACCGCGCTACCGGGGGGCAGCCCCGATTCAGTGGGCGGTGATTAACGGGGAAGAAAAGACCGGTGTTACTACCATGCAGATGAACGAGGGACTGGATACCGGAGATATTCTGGAAAAAACAGAGATTATTCTGGGCCAGAAGGAAACCGGAGGCAGTCTTTTTGACAAACTGTCAAAAGCCGGAGCAGAATTAATCGTACAAACACTTTCAGCTCTGGAACAGGGGAAGATTACTCCGGTCAGACAGGATGATTCCCAATCGAGTTATGCGGGAATGCTGGATAAAAAACTGGGCTGTATTGATTTCAGCAACAGTGCGGTGAGTATTGAACGGCTAATCAGAGGCTTAAATCCGTGGCCCAGCGCTTATACTTTCCTAAACGGAAAAACATTGAAATTATGGGCGGCGGACGTGCAGGAAGAAGAATATGAGGGTGTCTGCGGTGAAATTGTAGAAATCGGCAAAGACTGTATCCGTGTTAAGACCGGAAAAGGAACACTGGTCGTTCGTGAGTTACAGTTAGAAGGGAAAAAGCGGATGGATACGGCAACATTTCTCCGGGGCTATCAACTGGAAAAAGGAATTATTTTAAATGGCAGTAAATGAAAAGAAACAGACCGGCGGCACAGAGAGCCGGAAGGCGGACAGGGAGATTGCGCTGGATATAATCATGGATGTGATGGAACGGGGGGAATTTAGTCATATCCTGCTACGGAAAACCTTTGAACATCATGGATATCTGGAGAAAAGCAGCCGGAAATTCATAACCAGACTGACAGAGGGAACCATTGAGAAGGCTATTACATTGGATTATATTTTAAACCGTTATTCTAAAATCAGAGTGGATAAAATGAAGCCGCTGATACGGAATATTCTGCGGATGTCACTGTATCAGCTGAAATATATGTCAGGAATACCAGAATCTGCAGTCTGCAATGAAGCGGTTAAAATAACCAGAAAACGGGGATTTCAGAATCTGTCTGGATTTGTGAACGGAGTACTGCGGAATATCCTTCGGACTCCGGAACAGGCAGTGATTCCTGATGGAGAATCTGAAACTTCGGTTTCCGGTCTTTCAGCCGCATATTCCATGCCGGAATGGCTGGTAATACATTTTCTGGATTCTTATGGTATGGATATTACCCGAAATATTTTAAAAGGAATACTGGAAGCAGCGGAAGATACCTGGACCACAGTCCGGGTAAATACTTCCAAAATTGGGTTGGAACAGGCAGAGAAGCTGCTTATTCAGGAAGGTGTAGAAGTGCAAAGAACACTTCTGACCCGGGACGCACTGCGAATCCGCGGATATGATATGCTGGACAAGCTTTTGGTGTTCCGGCAGGGAATGATTCAGGTTCAGAATTTGAGTTCCATTCTGGCAGGACAGACTGCCGGTGTCCGGCCCGGTAACCTGTGTATAGATGTATGTGCGGCTCCGGGAGGAAAAACACTTCATCTGGCAGATTTGTTGCGTGGTACTGGAAGTGTTATTTCCAGAGATATCTCGGAAAAAAAGTGCAGTTTGATTCGGGAGAATATGAAACGGGCAGGGTTTCGGAATATAAAGGTTCAGGTTTGGAATGCATTGAATTTTGATGAAAGTGCGGCGGAGTCTGCAGATTTGGTTATAGCAGATGTACCCTGCTCCGGTCTGGGAGTCATGGCGGAAAAACCGGATATCAAATACCGGCTCCGGCCGGAACAATTGCAGGAACTTGCAGAACTTTCACAAAAAATTCTTAATCATGCAGTAAAATATATCAGAAACGGCGGAATATTGTTATTTAGTACCTGTACCCTGAATCCCAGGGAAAATACTGAAATCCGTCAATGGCTAATCAAAGAACATGGTCTGGTTCCGGAGGATATCCGCCCAATGCTTTCGGAAGAACTGTTGTGTATGGGAAATAACAGAATGACGGCAGCCGACGGTTATTTACAGCTCTTGCCATCAGCAGAAATGGATGGATTTTTTATTTCCAGATTCAGAAAAACGGAAAAGGTGCAGAACAATGGATATTAGAGAATTAAGTATGGAAGAATTAAAATCATATCTGATTTCCATCGGAGAGAAAAGTTTTCGGGCAGCACAGATTTATTCCTGGCTGCATCAGAAACTGGTAACAGATATTGATGAGATGACGAATATTCCTGCAGGACTTCGGGAAAAACTGAAACAGGATTATGAAATAAAACCCTTGGATGTGGCAGATGTGCAAACCTCCCGTCTGGATGGTACCAGCAAATATTTATTCCGTCTGAAGGACGGAAATGTAATTGAAAGCGTACTTATGAAATATAAGCATGGTAATTCTGTCTGTATTTCCACCCAGGTGGGCTGCTGTATGGGCTGCCGGTTTTGTGCTTCCACACTGGATGGACTGGAAAGAAATCTGGAAGTTTCCGAAATGCTGGAGGAAATCTACCTGATTCAGAGGATTTCGGGAGAACGGGTTTCCAACATTGTATTAATGGGCAGCGGGGAGCCTTTGGATAATTTTGACAATGTTATTTCCTTTGTAAAACGAATATCCGACGAAAATGGCTTGCATATTAGTCAAAGAAATATTACAATATCAACATGCGGGCTTGTGGAAAAAATCTGTCGGCTGGCAGATGAGAAGCTTCAGATTACACTGGCATTATCCCTTCATGCCGCTGACGACGAGACCAGAAGAGAACTTATGCCCATTGCGAAACGGTATAGCATTGCAGAAATCTTAGAAGCATGCAGTTACTTTTTTGAAAAGACGGGCAGAAGAATTTCTTTTGAATACAGTCTGGTAGCAGGAGTAAATGATACACAGGAAGAAGCCGTAAAACTGGCGGCGCTTCTGAGAGGCAGAAACTGCCATGTGAATCTGATTCCTGTCAATCCCATTAAAGAACGGGATTACCGGAAATCCGAACGGCAGAATATTATCCGATTTAAAAATCATCTTGAAAAAAACGGGATAAATGTTACTATAAGAAGGGAAATGGGTTCAGACATACAGGGTGCCTGCGGTCAGTTGAGAAAAAGCTATCTTGAAAAAGAGGCAGAAAAGGAGGTACTATCTTGAAAGCGTGTGCAAAAACAGATATAGGTGCTAAACGAAATACAAATCAGGATTATGTTTTTTGTTCTATGCAGCCGGTAGGGAGTTTACCTAACCTTTTTATTGTGGCAGATGGAATGGGTGGACATAAGGCGGGAGATTTTGCTTCCAGATATACGGTAGAAACTTTTTTAGAAACTGTCAGAAATTCAAAAGAAGAAAATCCGATATCAATTATTGAAGAGGGAATTAAAGCAGCCAATCTATCGTTAATTGAAAAGTCTTATGAAAGCATAGACAGAGAGGGAATGGGGACAACGCTGGTGGTTGCAACACTTATTGGAAATTCCATATATATTGCAAATGTAGGCGACAGCCGTCTCTATCTGGTAAATAATGAGATACAACAGATTACACGGGATCACTCACTGGTGGAAGAAATGATAAATCTGGGAGAGATTGACCGTAAAAATGCCCGTACACATGAGAAGAAAAACATCATTACCAGAGCAATCGGTGCGGATGCAGATGTGGTACCGGATTTCTTTGAGGCGGAATATTCCAGAGGGGATATTATTTTAATGTGTTCTGACGGATTATCCAATATGATTGAAGATGAAGATATTAAGTTGATTATCAATGAAGGAACCGAATTATCTGATATCGTTCAGAAACTGATAGATACAGCTAACGAAAACGGTGGAAAGGATAACATTTCAGTGGTTCTTGTGGAACCAGACGATGATGAGGTGAATCTATGTTAAGAAAAGGTATGTTCATCAGTGATCGTTATGAGATCATTGACAAAGTGGGTTCAGGCGGAATGTCTGATGTATATAAGGCATTATGTCATAAACTGAATCGCTATGTTGCTATTAAGGTATTAAAACAGGAGTTCAGTGAGGACAAAAATTTTGTTTCCAAGTTTAAAATTGAAGCGCAGTCGGCTGCAGGACTATCCCATCCCAATATTGTAAATGTATATGATGTAGGTGAAGACAGCGGGTTGTATTACATAGTAATGGAACTAATCGAAGGAATCACATTAAAGAAATATATTGATAAAAAGGGACAGCTTCCGGTTAAGGAAGCGGTAAGTATCTGTATCCAGGTGGCACAGGGAATAGAAGCAGCCCACAATAATCATATTATTCACAGGGATATTAAGCCGCAGAACATTATTATTTCCAAAGAAGGAAAAGTAAAAGTAACGGATTTTGGTATTGCCAGGGCGGCCTCAACAAATACCATCAGTTCCAATGCCATGGGTTCTGTACACTATATTTCACCGGAACAGGCAAAGGGCGGATTTATAGATGAAAAGAGTGATATATATTCTCTGGGCGTTACTTTGTATGAAATGCTGACAGGAAAGGTACCGTTTGAAGGTGATTCTACGGTTGCTATTGCCCTGCAGCATGTACAGAATGATATTCCGAGTCCGAAGCGGCTGGTTCCGGATCTGCCGGTCAGCGTGGAAAAAATTATTTTAAAGTGTACGCAGAAGAAACCGGACCGGAGATATCTGAAGGTGTCTTCTCTGATTGCTGACCTGAAAAAGTCACTAATCACGCCGGATGAAGATTTTGTCCAGATTGTTTCGGTGGATGAAGGTGCTGCCACGGTAATGATTTCCGACGATGAGATATCCCAGATCCGTCATGAATCCGGGTTTGAAAAACCGGAACTGGATATTCCGGTCATTGGGAAAGATAATCATGTGCTGGAACAGGAAGATGAGGAAGAAATTGAGGATGACCTGGAGACAGATGAGGAAAATCCGAAGCTGGATAAAATCATAGCCATCGGTGGAATCGTAACGGCAGTGATTATAGTAATAGCCATGTTTTTTATTCTGACCAACATCGTGGGAGACGGATGCAGTTCGTCAAACCCTGTGGAAAAGAAGACCACTACTGGTGAGGGTGAGACCACGCTGGATGCCAAACATTCCAGAGTACCAAAGGTAGTAGGTGTTGCAGAGGATGATGCGATTGCCCTTTTGAAAAAAGAAGATTTGGGTTACAGGATTGAAACTGATTATCACAACACCATTGAGAAAGGTTTTGTTATCAGTTCTTCCGTGGAAGAAGGAACTGTGGTTGAAAAGCATACCACTATTATTCTTACAGTCAGTGATGGTGCAAAAGAATTTGATGTACCAGATGTAACGGGTAAGAATAAAGAAGAAGCAAGAAAGATTTTAAAAGATGAATATGGATTAAATCCGGAATTTGAGTATAAACCGGATGCTTCCGCACCGTTGGATACAGTTATTGAAACCAGTCCGAAAGCACCACAGCAGGTTAAATATGGCGATACCATAACCGTTTATGTAAGTTCTGGTGCAGATTCCACGGATACCACCGTTCCGAATCTGTCAGGGGAAACAAAAGACGGTGCCAGAGCCAAGCTTGAAATGCAGAAGTTAAAATTAGGACAGGTAAATGAAGAGTATCACGATACCGTAGCAGCCGGTCTGGTAACAAGGCAGGATGTTCCGGCTGACAGCAAGCTGCCGGAAGGAGCAACGGTCAATATATGGATCAGTAAAGGCGTTGAGCCGAATCCAAAGGTTCCATCCATTGCAGGAATGTCTGTTGAAAAGGCAAAAGAAGAGCTGGAAAAGGCAGGATTAAAACTGGGAAGAAAACAGGATGAACAATATCATGATACCATACCTAAGAATTCCATTATCCGGGCAACTGTAACCGAGGGAACTACTGTAGAAAAAGGAAGTTCCATTGATTACATTGTCAGTCTCGGAAAAGAACCGGAATCTACCACACCAGAGCCAACGCCGGAACCGACACCAGAGCCGACCACACCGGAGCCGACCACGGCTGAAAAGCAGAAGTATGCAAGGATTTCTGTAAATTACAGTGATTTAGACCGGAAATATGTGGATGAAGATGGAAATACACAGGAAATTACGGAAGGTATTTTATCCGCCAGTATGGTGACCCATTGCAGCGACGGAAGAACCATCACACAGGAGGTAGCTCTCAGCACCAATAAACTGAACGGCTGGACAGGAGAAAACGTCAGCGAGCTGGTAGATAAAGGTGCTGAATCTGTATGGCTGACGATTTCTGTGGAGGATAGAAATGGTTCACATGTATTATTCAATAATAAGATGTATCTTGTTGAAGAATAGTGTTATTTGGGCAGTATCACAGTGTTGTCTGTGATACTGCATGGTGTAGATATGCAAGGAAAAATTATTAAAGGAATAGCCGGATTCTACTATGTACACATTGTACATAGTGGAATCTATGAATGTAAGGCAAAAGGAATTTTCAGAAATAAAAAGATTAAGCCTCTGGTAGGCGATGATGTGGATATTGAGATATTGGATGAGGAGAATAAACTTGGCAATATCTCTAATATTTTTATGCGGAAAAATGAATTAATCCGTCCGGCAGTGGCGAATATTGACCAGGCCATTGTGGTTTTTGCCATTGCAGATCCCATGCCGAATCTTAATTTACTGGACCGTTTTCTGGTAATGATGGAGCGGTGTGATATTAATACAATCATATGTTTTAATAAGGTGGATTTGGTAAAAGAAGACGAGGTTATGAAATATAAAGATATTTATGTGAATGCCGGATATCATGTTATATTTACCAGTACCATGATGAATATGGGAACCGGAGATGTATTCCGGCTGATAAACGGAAAAACCACTGCATTTGCAGGTCCTTCCGGTGTGGGGAAATCTTCCCTTCTGAATGCACTTATGCCGGAAGCAAATTCCAGAACAGGAGAAATCAGTGAAAAGATTAAAAGAGGGAAACATACCACAAGGCATACAGAACTGTTTCATTTGGATGAAAATACTTATCTGATGGATACACCGGGATTTAGTTCCCTTTATACCAACGATTTTGAAGGTGAGGATTTGAAGTGGTATTTCAGGGAATTTGCTGAGTATAATGAAACCTGTCGTTTTAAAGGCTGTGTTCATATCAATGAGCCGGATTGCAGTGTAAAACAGGCATTGGCGGAAGAAAAGATCAGTCAGGTCCGATATGATAATTATTGTCTTTTGTTTGATGAATTAAAAAATCGTAAGAAATATTAGCAGGAGCAAAGTATGGAATATATAAGAAAAAATAAACTGGCAGCGTCGATTCTGGCGGCTGATTTTTCAAAATTGGGTGAAGAAATCAATACTGCAGTTCAGGCAGGAACCGATTATATTCATATTGATGTAATGGATGGGAGTTTTGTGCCGAGTATTTCGTTTGGTATGCCGGTCATCCAATCGATTCGTAAGACTACCAATCAGTGTTTTGATGTTCATTTAATGATTGATGAACCGGTGCGTTATATTGAGGATTTTGCTGCAGCCGGTGCGGATATGATTACTGTTCATGCAGAGGCTTGCAGGCATTTGGACCGTACGGTACATGCTGTTTTGGAATCGGGCTGCAAGGCAGGTGTGGTGCTGAATCCTTCCACATCTCTTCATGCTTTGGATTATATTTTATCGGATGTTGACATGGTTTTATTGATGAGTGTGAATCCTGGATTTGGCGGACAATCTTATATTCCGCAGATTACAGAAAAGATATCAGCTTTGCGAAGAATGATTGATGAAAGGAATCTTCCAGTAGATATTGAAGTAGATGGCGGCATTAAAACAGATAATTTAAAAATGGTTCTGGAGGCAGGAGCAAATGTAATTGTAGCTGGTTCAGCAATCTTTTCCGGAAATATTTCAGAAAATGTGAAAGCATTTAAGAGGATCATGGGATGAGTGAAACATTAATTATTTCAGGGGGGAGTATCGATATTGATTTTGCCTGCAATTATCTGAAGAATCACAGCTTTGAGCATATTATTGCAGTGGATGGCGGACTGGAATCTGCCATGAAGATGAATTTGGTTCCAGGTTATATTGTAGGGGATTTTGATACGGTTTCGAAGGATATTTTAGATAGTTACCGGACGAATCCTAATATTGTCTTCCGACAGTTTCAGCCAGAAAAGGATTTTACGGATACCCAAAGCGCCATTAATCTTGCTGTTGAATTAGGAACTCTGAGTATTACAATTTTTGGGGGAATCGGAACCAGAATGGACCATTCCCTGGCGAACATACAGCTTTTGCAAATGCCGTTGGAACAGGGGATAGAGGCAGTTATTATAAATTCCCATAATAGAATCCGGTTGTTAGGGGTAAAGCGGAAAGAGATAGAATTAAAAAAGAGTGAATATAAATATGTTTCGATTATTCCGATGAGCCAATGTATTACGGGGCTTACTCTGACAGGAATGAAATATCCCCTTAGGAATTATGAAATGTACATAGACCAGACAATCAGTCTGGGAGTGAGTAATGAGATAATTGAGGAACCGGCGGCTGTAAAATTAAAAAGCGGGAAAATTATATTGATTGAGTCCAGGGATTAGAACAGTATAATTAGTCAAGTCCGTTTTTAACTGCAAATACGGCCAGTTGTGTCCGGTCTTTCATATTCAGCCTGATTAATAATTTGGAAATATTATTTCTGACGGTTCCTTCTGCTAAATACATTTTTTGAGATATTTCTTTATTATCCAGACCTTGTGTAATATAATGAATCAGTTCTTTTTCACGGGTTGAAAAATGGAAGGATTTTTCTGTGTCGGAGGGAATATCAGAAAAATGTATCCGGGACGAAATATTTTTGTAGATATGATTACAGAATATACTTAATCCGTTGTATGTACTAATAATGGATTGAATAATTTGCTCCGCTTCCATTTCTTTTAAAATATAACCATCAGCGCCGCTGTTGACAGCGGCTTTTACTGTATTATCATCATCGAATGTGGAAAGTACAAGAATTTTTATATTCGGGAATTTATTTTTTATTGATTTTATTCCATATGCCCCATCATAATCAGGCATATGCATATCCATTAAAATGACATCTACCATGGCATTTTGGCAGAATTCGTATGCTTCTTTTCCGTTTGCTGCCATTCCAACAACCTGAAGAGTGTCATTTTTTTCTAATATGGCTTTTAAGCCGGTTCGTAATATTTGCATATCATCGGCGATAAGTACATTGATTTTTGTCATTTGATTCCCTTTCGTTACTTAAATAGAATGTCTTATATTATAGCAAATAAATAAAATGAAGTAAAGATACTGTTGGTTTTGATGATGTTGAGTGAAATATAATTACATATGTCATTTTATTTAGTTACAAATAGTATCTGTTATTTCTGATTTAAAAAGTGTATTCTTTTAATAGAAATGTTTATATTTATTTTTTAAGGGGCAATCTTATGAGAAAGAAATACAATTCAAAAGAGAATGGAGCCTTGTAAATACGGAAGATTAGAATATGTAGCTCTAGGTAATGCAGGATCATAGAATGAGATATTAGGAGCAGTTATGAATGATAGAAAAAAACAAATTATTAATCTGATTATAAAAATAATTATATTAGTATTTTTACATTTTGCATGTAGTTATGCTATAGCCTGTTGGCTGGTATATGTGAAATGGAGTCCTAAACTATATTTTTCGGAAATGG
Organism: Lachnospiraceae bacterium; assembly: GCA_022794265.1. Taxonomy (GTDB): domain Bacteria; phylum Bacillota; class Clostridia; order Lachnospirales; family Lachnospiraceae; genus Bovifimicola. The sequence goes on along the minus strand of JAAWEK010000003.1, from coordinate 306,607 downwards.
AATATTTGGTTCAAGAATTATTATTCATGGCAGCTTTTCAGATTTTAATTTATATTAATTATAAAGTGAAAAGACTAACTATAACAAAATATAAGGTCATATATATCATAACGGATTTACTTTTTTTACTGTTAACATTTTTGTTTTGGTGTGTACTTATAGTTGGACCGTTATGGGAACAATAGGGTGAAATTGAAAATGGAGGAATGGGGCTGTGTCAAGAAAGAAACAGAATATGAGAAAATTAAAAATTTTTGTAACTTTTGATGGGATAGTTATGATTGTCTCACTGGCTTTAATGTATATTTTAAATTATATAGATATCCATGATAAACGAATCTATGCCGGATTATCATCAAGAACTTTCTGGCAGCTTCCTTTATGGGTAACATTTCTAATATCATTATCCATTTTGGTATTTATAACGATTATAATAATAAGTATTTTTATTATTCAAAAGATGAAGAATAAAAAGGATAGAAATTAAACGGGAAGGAGCGTAGCGAAGTGAATGAAAATAAATCTGAAAAAATATTCTTTAGTATTGGCTTTGCAATGTTTGTTTTTGCAATATTTTTTATATTTTTTGCATTTAGTCATCCAGAGTGTTCTTGGAAATTTGATTTAAAAATTGTATATTTAATTTATATATTATATTTAATTGTAATGTTTATAATGTTTCTTTTGGCCTTTGTGAAAAAATCTAAAAATGACAAGATTTAGTGTTTATTTTTATATTTGTTAAAAAGTAATAAAGGTATATAATATAAATTATTATATATGAAAGCGGCAGTTATACATATGAATGATTTTATATTAACAGCAATTTATTTGCTGACAATCGGAATCCTTTTTTGCTGTATCTTTTATTTATTGGAACATCGAAATCGAAAAATGGAGACCTATATCTACGTTATGGCATTGGTATGCGTAGAATTATGGTGTATTTCTCAGATTCTTATTTTTGTATCGAATGGTCAGAACCAACGATTTATAGCATATTTAATAGGGAACTTAGGAATCTGTTTTATTGGAACCAGTTGGATTGAATTTTCCATATTATTCAGTGGAAGAGTGGGAAAATATAAAGTAATATGGATTCCGGTTTTTTATTCCGTTATTATGTATGGCATGATATGTACAAATTCCATACACAATCTATATTATTCGAATTTTCAAAATGGAAAAATAGAATATGGTTTTTTGTTTTATATTAATATCCTGTATGATTATCTCTGTGTTATTATTGGGAATTATATACTTCTAAAAAATCTGCCAAAACAGAAAAAAACAGGATTTATAAAATCTGCTTTGGTATGTTCTGTTACGATTCCATTATTTTTGAATGTAATTTATCAGTTCCGGCATGATAATCTGCAATATGATTTAACGCCTATTGGTTTTAGTGCAGGATGTCTGTTGGTTTTACTGATTACATTCAAATGGAATGCATTTGATATAAAAACAGATGTGTATGGTGAAATGATTAAAAATATGAGGGATGGAATTCTGATATTTGACTGTGAAAATAATTTGGTTTTCTATAACAAAAGTATAGAATCTGTTTTGTTTCGGATAACGGGAAAACAGATACAGCAAAATTTTTCTGTTGATTTTTTAGATTTTTTAACGGAACAACAGTGGGAAGAATTGGAGAATCATCTTGAAACGTTATATTTTTTTCGTGATTTAGGAAAATATCATATTCAGAAGCACTTCTATTTTGATAAAATTGAAAAGAAAGCAGCAGTTGCATATATCTTTCGGGATATCAGCAAATATTATGAGTTGGAGCAGAAAAATAAAGAGATATTGATCTATAAACATAAGCTGGATATTGAACAGGAACGGAATCGGATGATTCAAATCATACATGATGGGATTGGGCATAATCTGACGGTAATTCGGTCGTTGCTTTTCTTATCCAAAAAGGGGATAGAAGAATTAACTGCGGATACTTCTGTAAATACATCAGAGATTATTAAACATTTAAATCAGGCTGCGGGAATTGCCAGTGATGGTTTGAAAGAAATCAGGGAAAACATTTGTAATCCGAATAGAGAAGAAATGTATTGTCTGGTAACACAAAAAATTACAGATTTGATAGAAAATGTAAAAGGGATTGACCTGGAAGTTACGATACAGGGAAATGATGATGAAAAATATATGTATTTATCAGATGTTCTGTATGAAAACTTAAGAGAAGCCATTACCAATACTTTAAAATATGGAAATGCAGATAAAATGGATGTAATTGTAAGATTTGGTGATACGGAACTGGATATGTTTATTTTTGATAATGGAGACGGATGTTCCAATATACATTATGGGAACGGACTGAAAGGAATGAGGGAGCGGACAAGTGCAGCCGGAGGAACCATTCAGTTTATGTCTGCAGAACAGGAAGGATTCCGTACTATAATTAAATTGCCGTTAAATGTTTGAAATCAAAGGATAGAAAAAAGGTGTATCAGGAATATAATCCAAAGATACACCTTTTAAAATTATTAAACATTAAACCGGAATAAAATGACATCTCCGTCTTTTACAACATAGTCTTTTCCTTCCAGACGAACCAGACCTTTTTCTTTTGCGCCGGCATAAGTACCGCAGTTCAGTAAATCCTGATAGTTCACAACTTCGGCACGGATAAACCCGCGTTCAAAATCACTGTGAATTTTTCCGGCAGCCCCCGGAGCCTTTGTTCCTTCTTTGATGGTCCAAGCCCGGGTTTCCTGTTTTCCGGCAGTTAAATAGCTGATAAGTCCCAGCAGGTGATAGCTGGCTTTAATCAGTTTGTCAAGTCCGGATTCTGTCAGTCCTAACTCTTCCAAAAACATGGCTTTGTCTTCATCATCCAGTTCGGAAATTTCCTGCTCGGTCTGAGCGGATATGGCAAATACTTCACAACCTTCTTTCGCAGCGAACTCTCTGACTTTCTGAACATAAATATTGCCTGCGGCATCGTCTGCCAAATCATCATCCGATACATTTGCGGCAAAGATAACCGGTTTATAGGTCAGCAGATTATAAGATGCCAGAAGTAATGCTTCGTCATCATCGTTTACAGTAAAACTCTTTGCAAGATTACCTTCCTCAAGATATTCTTTCAAACGATTCAGCAAATCCAGTTCTTTTGCCAGGGCTTTATCATTTCTTGCACCTTTTGATGTCTTGGCAATTCTTCGTTCCAGAATTTCAATATCTGAGAAAATTAATTCAAGATTAATGGTTTCGATGTCACGCATAGGGTCTACGCTTCCCTCCACATGAATGACATTTGAATTTTCAAAACATCTGACAACATGGACAATGGCATCCACTTCACGGATGTTGGAGAGAAATTGATTTCCCAACCCCTCGCCTTTGGATGCGCCTTTTACAAGTCCGGCGATATCAACAAATTCGATGACTGCAGGCGTAATTTTATCAGAGTCATAAAGAGCGGCTAATTTATTCAGCCTTTCATCCGGTACGGTAACAATACCGATATTAGGGTCTATGGTACAGAATGGATAATTTGCGGATTCTGCACCAGCTTTTGTCAGTGAATTGAAGAGTGTACTTTTGCCTACGTTCGGCAAACCTACGATACCTAATTTCATGGTGGTAGTCCTTTCTATCTTAAAGTTTTAATTTGCACGTCCTATAAATAAACATACGAAATATATAATAGCATCAAAAGAAAAAAAACTCAAGAAAACTTGCTAAGAAATACCAATTGGGGTATAATAGTGGGTATTATTCGGGCAGAATTGCTACAGGTGGTTTGTAATTAGACCAGTCGGACATAACTGCTGTGCGTTGGATGAATCTACATTGTCAAGCCGTGACAAGTTTTCTACTGAATAGCAACGTAATGAAAGAATAGCTGATTCTGTAAAATTGGCAGGGAACAGCAGAGGCGGAAGCTTTCGGGCACAGGCTGGCGACTTTCGAAAAAAGCCTGAAAGTTCTTAGTGTTCTGCATGAAACACCCAGCTATTGTCTGACACGAGGTCAGACAAAGTCAGCAGTTGAGGCATGGATGCCGAATTGCTGACGGTAGCGTCCGCATGAGAATACCTGCCGCAGAACACTTAGAACTTCCTGGCTTTTGGAGAGGAGCCGGCCTGTGCCCGAAAGCTTCCGCTTCTGCGTCCGGCTAGCCAAATCTCCTAACCAGCAAACTACCAGTAGCAATTCTGCCCGAATCGGAGTTTGGCACGATTAAAGCATTACAATTATATACAATATTATAGATGGAGGTTACAATGTCAGCATCAGCAAGCATCAGATTTGTTCACCTGGGAATTGAGATTGAGCATTTAAATAAGAGCTTTACTATATTTGGATTTGAAATCGCATATTATGGTCTAATCATCGCATGTGGAATGTTACTGGCTATGTTGCTGGTTTTCCACGAAGCAAAGAAGACCAGCCAGAACGTAGAAAATTATTATGATTTTGCCATATGGCTGTTGGTCTTTAGCGTGATTGGCGCCAGATTATATTATGTGGCATTTGAATGGGAGCAGTATAAGGATAATCTGACGGATATTTTTAAGACCAGAAATGGAGGCATGGCCATTTATGGCGGTGTATTGGCAGGAATTTTGACGGCGGTCATCTATACGAAGATAAAAAAACTGAATTTCTGGCAAATAGCAGATACTACAATTTTAGGTTTGCTGCTGGGACAGATTATTGGCAGATGGGGAAATTTTGTTAACCGGGAAGCATTCGGCGGATTTACCGATAATCTCTTTGCCATGCAGATAAAGCTGGATGAAGTGGGTGGTGTAATATCGGATTCTGTTAGAGAAAATATTCAGGTAGTGGATGGAGTAGAGTATATTCAGGTACATCCTACTTTTTTATATGAATCCTTATGGAATCTTGTATTATTAATTTTGATTTTAATTTTCAAAAAATATAAAAAGTTTCATGGAGAAATGTTTGCCTGGTATGTTATTGGATATGGAGTTGGAAGATTTATGATTGAGGGACTTCGTACGGACCAGTTAATTGCACCAATTATTAATATCCCGGTTTCACAGATTGTATCGGTTATAATGGTGATAACAGGAATCGGGATTGTGATTGCAGGACGAAAACGTTGTAGCCGCAAAGGAACAGAGACGGATTAAAAAGAAACTTACGATATAAAAAAGTGAATAAATAATGAAATGGAACTGTCGCATAATGCAGTTGTAGAATGCGACAGTTCTTATTTTTTGTCTGTTTTAAGAACTTTTTCTCAAAATTTGGAAATAACTTTTTTGTTTATTTTACATAAAAACACTTGCTATTTCAATTGTTTTGCGTTAAAATTTACCTATAAGTGGTGAAAAGTGGGAAATAGTGGTCAAATAGTGGTATGAAGTGGCAGATTTAAAAGGATAAGATTGAAGAAGCCGCAAAATGAAAAACAGACGAAAGGCAGGTGCGGCAGATGTTTCTTGGTGAATATAATCATTCCATTGATGCAAAGGGACGTCTGATTGTACCAGCGAAGTTTCGGGAAGCACTGGGAGAGGAATTTGTAGTGACTAAGGGACTGGATGGTTGTTTATACATATATCCCAACGAAGAATGGAAGGAATTTGAAAAAAAACTGAGTGAATTACCAATGGGAAAAAGCGATATAAGAAAGATGGTACGTTTTTTTCTTTCGTCAGCTACACAGGTGGAGCTGGATAAAATGGGAAGAATTCTGATTCCGAATACACATCGGGCATTTGCCGGTCTGGAAAAAGATGTGGTTTTTGCTGGTGTGGGTAAAAAGATTGAAATTTGGAGCAGGGAAAAATGGGATGCGACAGCAACCTTTGAATATGAGGATATGGATGAAGTTGCAGAAAATCTTTCGGATTTTGGCATTGAATTTTAATATATGTAAGGCGTAATAAGACGCCGGGGAAGTAATGAAAGGAACAGAAACAGTGAAATTTGTACACAAATCGGTTTTATTAAAAGAAACCATAGACAGTCTGAATATCAAACCGGATGGAATATATGTAGACGGCACTCTTGGCGGAGGCGGACATGCATATGAGGTGTGCAAAAGACTGGGAGAACATGGAAGGCTGATTGGAATTGACCAGGATGCGGAGGCAATAGAAGCGGCAGGCTTACGTCTGGCTGAGTTTGGCGACAAAGTTACGATTGTAAGAAGCAATTATGCAGATATTGATGATATACTGAAATCACTGAATATTACACAGGTGGACGGTATTCTTCTGGATTTGGGCGTATCCTCCAGACAGCTGGATACACCGGAACGGGGATTTTCTTACAAAGTGGATGCAGCGCTGGACATGAGAATGGATAACCGAAATGAAATTACTGCCAGAGATATCGTAAACGAATATAGCGAAAGAGACTTATACAGAATTATCCGGGATTACGGTGAAGATAAATTTGCAAAAAACATTGCAAAACATATTGTTATGGCAAGACAGAAAAAGGAAATTGAAACCACAGGCGAGCTGACAGAAATCATTAAGGCGGCAATACCGGCAAAGGTCCGGATGGCAGGAGGACATCCGTCCAAAAAAACATTTCAGGCCATTCGGATAGAGTGTAACAGAGAGTTGGAGGTATTAAAAAATTCCATTGATATTATGATTGATTATTTATCTGACAGAGGAAGACTAAGCATTATTACATTCCATTCTCTGGAAGACAGAATAGTAAAAACGGGATTTAAAAATAATGAAAATCCATGTACATGTCCGCCGGATTTTCCGGTTTGTGTCTGCGGAAAAAAGTCAAGGGGAACAGTTATAACAAGAAAACCCATCGTACCGGGTACCAGAGAATTAGAAGAAAATACAAGAGCGAAAAGTTCAAAATTGAGGGTTTTTGAACGAGTAAGAGAATAAAAGGAAAATGCATGTATATGCAGGGTGAGAAATCATGACAAAACAGACAGGCTTTAAGAAGAGATATACCCGTTATAATGATTATGTACAGGGGAATGCAGTTCGTAAGATAAGCACGGTTGAACTTCCGCTGAAGGAGCCGCGTACTTATGTGGATAATGAAAGGGTAACAACCACAAGGGAAACCTATAGAAACAGAGAAAAGGCATTGCGTATGAGCCTTTCTTATGTTATGGTATTAGGTATTTGTTGTCTGGTACTGATGGCAGTCTGCGTCCGATATTTGTCTTTACAGGACAGTATTTCTACAAAAAAGGCAGATATTGTATCATTGGAATCAGAAATTAATACGCTGAAATCCCAGAATGATGCATTGGACTATACTATCAACAGTTTTATGGATATTGAATATATAATAAAGGTGGCAATGGAAGAACTGGGAATGATACGGGCAACGGAACATCAGATTTCATTTTATAACAATACGGAAAATGAATATATGAAACAATTTAAGGATATTCCGACAGACAAATAAAAAAGTACAGGCTATTGCGAAACTCAGGATGTTAAATCAGAAGTTTCGCAATTGTTTATATAATCTGCAGAAAGGAATTTGTTTACTTGTGAAACAAAATCGTACCGGAACCATGAAAAAAAACAGGGTAAAAAAAGAAAAGAAACTTACAAGAAAAATGCGGAAAAGACTGGTGGGATTATTTGTTATGGTTCTGCTGGTTTTAATTGCTTTAAGCGGGTTTATGACATATTATAACACACAGAAAGGGGATGAATATGCCGCTCAGGTATTATCAAAGCAGACATATGGAAGTAAAGTAATACCGTATCAGCGGGGAAATATTCTGGATACGAACGGGAATGTACTGGCAACCAGCGTCAAAGTATATAATCTGATTCTGGACCCGGTGATAATATTAAGTAATGAAAAATATCTGGAGCCAACATTAAAAGCACTGACAGATTGTTTTCCACAGCTGGATAAGAATACTTTGACAGAAACCATACAGACCCGGGCCTCCAGCCGTTATGTGGTCACGTTAAAAAAGCTGCAGTATGAAGAAATCAAAGCATTAAATGACATACTTACCGTAAATCGGGATAAAAATCCTTATGTTAAAGGAATCTGGTTTGAAGAAGAATATAAGAGGATGTATCCCTATAATACCCTTGCCAGTACGGTTATTGGTTTTACAGAATCCGGCAACGTGGGAAGATGGGGAATTGAGGAATATTATAATGAATATCTGAACGGAACGGATGGAAGGGAATACGGTTATGTCAATGAAGATAATATTATGGACCCGGTAAAAAAAAGCGAAACAAACGGCCATACGGTGGTATCCACCATTGACCTGACACTGCAGACCATTTGTGAAAAGTGGATTGGAAAATGGGTGGAAGAATATCATCCGGAAACGGTAGCCGTTATTTTGGCAGACCCCAATAATGGGGAAATTCTTGCCATGGCGGATAATAAGAATATGTATGATTTGAATAATCCCAGAGATTTAACCAGATATTATACCCAGGAGGCAATTGATGCCATGACAGAGGAAGAATATCTGAATAATCTCAGTAAAATGTGGCGAAACTATTGTATCAGTGATTCTTATGAACCAGGATCGACCATAAAGCCGTTTACGATAGCCAATGCACTGGAGGAAGGTAAAATCACGACAGATCAGACTTATGTATGTGACGGATCTGAAATGATAGGCGGTTTTAAAATTAAATGTCACAACACATCGGGGCATGGAACACTGAATGCGGAACAGGCATTGATGTACTCCTGTAATGACGCAGTGATGGAAATTGCATTTCAGATTGGGAAACCGATATTTTGTGAATATCAGTCTAAATTTGGTTTTGGTATGAAAACCAGTATTGACCTTCCAGGAGAGGCAAGCTGTGAAAATCTGATATTTTCGCCGGATAATATGGCCGATAGTTCCCTTGCCACCAATTCTTTCGGTCAGACGTTTAATGTGACCATGGTTCAAATGGTAGCAGGTTTTTCAGCACTTATCAACGGAGGTAATTATTATCAGCCCCATGTGGTGAAACAGATATTAAGTCCCAACGGCGGAGTGGTTGAAAATAAAGATGATACATTGATAAAGCAGATAGTTACATCCAAAACTTCTGATTTTATCCGTCATGCCATGTGGCAGACGGTGGAAGCAGGAACCGGAAGAACTGCAAAAGTACCGGGATACCAGATTGGAGGAAAAACAGGAACGGCACAGCATTTGGATAAGACAGAAGAAAGTTACCTGTTATCATTTTTGGGTTTTGCCCCATATGACAAACCTCAGTTGTTGTGTTATGTCATAGTGGATGCGCCACAGGTACCGGATCCGGGTAGCAGCAGCTATGCCTGTAGATTATTCAGTTCTATTATGGGAGAAGCGTTGCCGTATATGAATATATTTCCTGACAGTCCGGAGGAAGTGGAAACTACAACTCCGGCTCCACAGGAAACAGAAAGCCAGACCGAAGGCGAAACCACGGTTCCGTTGAATCCAAGTGAAGATGAGAGTTATGAAGGCGGAGATTTCATGGAACCGTCAGGAGAAACCGTAGCTGCGGAATAAAAATAATTTATAAATAAAGCATATTCTCATAATAAGCTAATACATTATAATGAATACTACCAGTGGCGGAGGAATATGTTTAACAATAAAAGTCAGTATCGGAAAAGGATATTTATAGTTATGACAATCGTTCTGGTGGTTACATTTTATGTGACCATCAGACTTGCGTATTTAATGATATTCTGTTCAGAAGAATATTCTGCTGCAGCACAGGATTTGCATGAGCGGGAGCGGGAGATAAAGGCACCGAGAGGAGAAATTTTAGACAGAAATGGAGAAGTGATTGCCACAAATAAAACAGTTTGTACAATTTCAGTGGTACATAGCCAGATTACGGATGCTGAACAGGTAATCAGCGTACTCAGTACGGAACTGGGCATGGATACTGAAAAAGTGCGGAAAAGTGTGGAAAAAGTCAGTGTACGTGAAAAGATAAAATCAAACGTGGATAAGGAAACCGGAGATAAAATCAGAAACTATAATCTGGATGGCGTAAAGGTAGATGAGGATTTTAAACGCTATTATCCCTATGATTCCATGGCTTCCAAAGTCTTGGGATTTACTGGTGCGGATAACCAGGGAATTATAGGTTTGGAAGTTCAGTATGAACAATATCTGAAGGGAACCAACGGAAAAATACTGACGATGACCGATGCCAAAGGAATTGAACTGAACGGAATGGCTGAAAACCGAAAAGAATCCATACCAGGAAATAATTTATATACAAGTCTGGATGTGAATATACAAAAATATGCGGAACAGGCCGCTTCGAAAGTATTGGAAGCAAAACAGGCAAATTATGTATCTATCATTGTAATGAATCCCCAAAATGGTGAAATATATGCTATGGTAAATGTGCCGGAATTCAATCTGAACACTCCGTTTGAATTAAATTATACGCCGGATACTGAGGTAAGCGGGGAGGAATTTCAGAAGCTTCTGAATAAGATGTGGAGAAATCAGTGTATCAATGATACCTATGAACCTGGTTCAACCTTTAAAATCGTAACTGCTACAGCCGGACTGGAAGAAGGTGTGGTAACGAAAGAAAGTACATTCAGCTGTCCGGGCTTCCGGATTGTAGAGGATCGAAGAATCCGATGTCATAAAAACGGCGGACACGGAGCAGAAAACTTTGTACAGGGCATTATGAATTCCTGTAATCCGGTATTCATGGATGTAGGACTGCGTATCGGACCAGAACGTTTTTTCTATTATATGAATAAGCTGGGACTTATGTCGAAAACCGGAGTGGATTTGCCGGGAGAGGCAGGAACCATTATTCATAAACTGGAAAATGTAGGAACTGTGGAACTGGCTACCATGTCCTTCGGACAGTCTTTTCAGATTACGCCTCTGCAGCTTCTGACGGCGGCCAGCGCAGTAATCAATGGCGGAAATCTGGTGACACCCCACTTTGGTGTTGCGGTGGAAGATGAAAACGGGAATCTGCTTAAGACCTTTGAATATCCCGTTACTTCCGGGGCTGTAAGCTCGAAAACTTCGGAAGATATGAAATTTATGCTGGAAAAAGTAGTTTCGGAGGGCGGGGGAAAAAATGCAATCATCGAGGGGTATGCCATCGGCGGAAAGACGGCAACCTCCCAGAAACTGCCCAGAAGCGCGCATAAATATATATCGTCGTTTATTGGTTTTGCTCCGGCCGACGACCCGCAGCTTATTGCCATCTGTATTATTGATGAGCCAGAAGGAATCTATTACGGCGGAACCATAGCGGCGCCAGTAATCCGGGAATTATACGAAAATATATTGCCTTATTTACAGATTAAAAAAGATTGATTATTTAAATAAATAATATTATACTAATACTGCACAAGAACGAGGTAGAGTATGCATAATGAGATATTAATAGCGGTGTTGATTTCATTCGGACTGAGTGTTATTTTATGTCCAATCATAATACCATTTTTAAAAAAACTGAAATTTGGTCAGAATGTACGGGAGGAAGGACCAAAGGAACATTTAAAGAAAACGGGAACACCCACTATGGGAGGTCTGATTATTTTATCTTCCATTGTGTTAACTTCCCTGTTGTTTTTTAAAAACAACAGACAGATTATTCCGGTGCTGTTTGTTACGCTGGGATTTGGTCTCATCGGCTTTCTGGATGATTATATCAAGATAGTTATGAAACGTTCCATGGGATTGCGGGCATGGCAGAAGATGTTATTTCAGATTGTTATTACTGCGGTTTTTGCCTGCTATCTGACAAAGTATTCCAATGTCAGTACCAAAATGCTGATTCCTTTTACCGGAGGGTTTGAACAGGGAAAATATCTGGAGGTAGGAATCCTGTTTGTACCAATGCTTTTTTTTGTGGTCATTGGAACGGTAAACGGCGCAAATTTTACCGATGGGCTGGATGGTCTTGCTACAGGAGTAACAATCATGATTGCTGTATTTTTTACGGTAATTTCCATGGTTCACCATGCAGGACTGGAAACCATAACGGGCGCCGTAGCCGGAAGCCTGTTGGGTTTTCTTCTGTTTAACGTGTATCCGGCCAGGGTATTTATGGGAGATACGGGCTCACTGGCTCTGGGGGGGTTTGTGGCTTCCACCGCCTATATGATGCAGATGCCTATTTTTTTATTAATCATTGCGTTTGTTTATCTGATGGAGGTGATATCCGTTATGCTTCAGGTTTCTTATTTTAAGGCCACCAAAGGAAAACGAATATTTAAAATGGCTCCGATTCATCATCATTTTGAATTATGCGGCTGGTCGGAAACCAGAGTGGTTACCGTATTTGCAACGGTGACTGCGGTGATGTGTATGATTGCATATCTTGCACTATAGGAAAATTAGAATTGTAGAAAGGAATAGGTATAAACATATGAAGAGATACCTGGTTGCAGGTTCGGGAATCAGCGGAATCGGTGCAGTAAAATTATTGAGCAGTAATGCTTCAGATATTACAATTTATGATGGAAATAAGGCATTAACAGAAGAAGAGATCCGGGCCAGACTGGATGGAAATAAAGAAGTGAAAATCGTTATTGGTGAACTGCCCCAGGAAGTTATCGATGATGTGGATATCATGATTATCAGTCCGGGAATTCCCATTGATTCAGAAATTGTGACTCGTGTCAGAAATTGCGGAGTAGAAATTTGGGGTGAAATCGAGCTGGCGTACCGGTATTCAAAAGGCAGGGTAATCGGTATTACAGGAACCAACGGAAAAACCACAACCACGGCTCTGACAGGGGAGATTATGAAAAATTATTTCGAAAGTGTTTTTGTTGTGGGAAATATTGGAACGGCATATACTTCAGTGGCTTCCGATACCGGGCTGGATACGGTGACGGTAGCGGAGATTAGTAGTTTTCAGCTGGAATCCATACAGAAATTCAAGCCGGTGGTATCGGCTGTATTAAACATAACGCCGGATCATTTAAACAGGCATTATACTATGGAAAATTATACGGCTGTTAAAATGAGCATTGCTAAAAATCAGGAGAACCATCAGGTTTGTGTATTAAATTATGAAGATGATATTTTGAGAAGAGAAGCAGAAAAATTAAAAAACCGTGTATTGTTTTTCAGCAGCCGGACTCTTTTGCCAGAGGGTATCTGTCTGAATGGTGAAAACATTGTATACCGGGAACATGGAACCGAAACGTTTATATGTGGCGCTCATGAAATGAAGCTGGTAGGGATACATAATATAGAAAATGTGATGGCGGCCACAGCCATAGCAATGATTATGAAAGTTCCGGTAGAAATTATCAGGGAAACCATCCGTAATTTTAATGCGGTAGAACATAGAATTGAATACGTTGCAGAGAAACAGGGTGTCATTTATTATAATGATTCCAAAGGAACCAATACGGATGCATCGATAAAGGCCATAGAAGCAATGACCAGGCCTACAGTACTCATAGCTGGTGGATATGATAAAGGTTCGGAATATGACGAATGGCTGGAAGCCTTTGGAGGAAAAATCAGACATCTGGTATTGCTGGGAGCTACAAAGGATAAGATTGCAAAGACGGCAGACCGTTATGGATATAAGGATTATACCTGTGTGGATACACTGGAAGAAGCAGTGGCAGTTTCGGCGGAACAGGCACAGGAAGGAGATGCCGTACTGTTGTCCCCGGCCTGTGCAAGTTGGGATATGTTTAAAAGTTATGAAGAGAGAGGAAGATTATTTAAGGAATATGTGAATAATCTTTAGATTATTTGTGTAGATTTATCAGGATATGAAACCAGGCAGAAATGAGGAAAAATATGGGTCAGAGAGCAGGAAAAAGAAATATGCATCAGGGAGGGGTATATTTTGATTACAGTTTATTGTTCATTGTTATTTTTATGCTTTGCTTTGGGCTTGTGATGCTTTATAGCGCCAGTTATTACGAGTCGGCAATGGAATATGGGGATTCCGGCTATTATCTGAAAAAACAGCTTCTGTCAACGGTATTGGGATTTGGAGTTATGATAGTTGTAATCCGGCTGAATTATGAATGGTTTAATAAACCGGCGATGGCTCTTCTGGCATTTTCAGGTTCCGTACTGTTGATTCTGATGGTGCTTTCACCATTGGGAATTGAGAGGAATGGCGCCAGACGATGGATTAATCTTGGAATGAGCGTTCAACCCAGCGAGGTTGCAAAATTAGGACTGATTGTTTTTATGGCGTTTTTTATCAACCGGAATTCCAAACGGTTAAAAAAAGCCAAAGTATTTTTTACTGGTCTTGCCTATACCATTATAATCGCAGGTCTGGTGGCTGTTGTTACCAGTAATTTGAGTTCTGCCATTGTAATTGCCGGAATCGGTGCTATCATGTTATTTGTTTCATGTCCCAGAATCATTTATTTTGTGGAGATTGCCGGAATGGGCGTGGCAGCGGTAGTTGTTGCCATTATCGCGGAACCCTATCGTTTGGAGCGTTTTAATGTCTGGCTGAATCCCCAGGCATATCCCAATGACGGAGGATATCAGACTATGCAGTCTTTGTATGCATTGGGATCCGGCGGTCTTTTTGGTAAGGGTCTGGGAAAAGGAATACAGAAACTGGGATACATACCGGAAGCACAAAATGACATGATATTTACGGTTATCTGCGAAGAACTGGGACTGATTGGCGGAATTGCAGTTATCTTACTGTTTATTTTTCTGATTTGGAGATTTATGATTGTAGCCAATAATGCCAGGGATTTATTCGGATCCATGCTGGTTGTGGGAGTAATGGCGCATATTGCATTGCAGGTTGTGATGAATATTGCGGTTGTTACAAACGCAATGCCGAATACGGGGGTAACCCTGCCGTTTGTCAGTTATGGAGGAAGCTCCACCTTATGTCTGCTGGCGGAAATTGGTCTGGTTTTATCCGTTTCAAAGAGAATCCGTTTTGAGTAATTTGGTAACAAAACCACAAACAGTGAATATAATATAGAAATAGTTGTTGTCAGTCTGCATCAAAGGATTGCTGATGTAGTAACGGATGGGAGCATATGTCATATTTTCAATTAACAAGACCGAATGGTCTGTATGGGGAAATTGAACTGCAGGGTTCAAAAAATGCTGCATTGCCGATGATAGCTGCTGCAGTTCTCTGCAAAGGTGTTACCGTTCTTGATAACTGTCCTGATATTTCGGATGTCAGGGAAATGACAGGATTGCTTGAGTCGATTGGATGTATCTGCAGACGGGAGAAAAAAAGTCTGGTTATCGATGCTTCCGAAACGGATTATGCCGATATACCGGCGGCTGATGTAAAGAAACTTCGGTCTTCTGTGGTTTTGTTGGGAGTATTGCTGGGAAGGATGGGCAGTGTCCGGCTTTCTTATCCCGGAGGCTGTAAGATCGGTAACCGGAAAATCGACATTCATCTGGAAATATTCCGGGAACTGGGATATGAAACGGAAGAGTATGATGATGAGAGGATTATGGCATCCGGCAGAATTCATGGAGATTGCCATATGATACTCCGGTATGCCAGTGTGGGCGCTACGGAAAACGGAATTCTGGCTTCGGTTTTATCTGATGGATATATTGTGATTTTGGAAAATGTTGCCAGAGAGCCGGAAATTGTTGAACTCTGTAATATGTTAAATGGTATGGGTGCTGATATCACTGGAGCTGGCAGTTCCCGGATTATGATAAAAGGTGTAAAAGAACTTCATGAGAGCCGGTATACCATAGGTTCCGACCGGATTGTTGCAGGTACGTATGCGGCTGCAGCGGTAGCGGCGGGTGGAAGGATTGTATTACATGGAGTACGGCCCCATATTGATTCGGAAGTGTTGCTGCTTTGTGCCCGGATGGGCTTGAAATTTACCTGTGAAGAAGACAATATGGTGCTGGAAGCCCGGGTTCTGCCGGAACATCATATGTATGCAGGAGATTTTATCATATCCACAGCGCCGTATCCTGGGTTTCCCACCGACATGCAGTCTCAGTTTATGGCAGTAATGTGTAAAAAGGCAGAAACTGGAATCATTGTTGAAAACGTATTTGAAAATCGTCTGAATACGGCAGATATGCTGAAGAAACTGGGAGCAGATATCCAGGTGGTCAGCGAGCGGGTAGCGCTGATCAACGGGGTCAGCCGTCTGACCGGATGTAGTGTTCAGGCACCGGATCTGAGGGGCGGTGCGGCACTGATAATCGCCGGACTGGTAGCAGACGGAGAAACCAAAGTAGAAGATGCGGAATATATAGAGCGGGGATATGAAAATCTGGAACGTGATTTCAAGGAACTTGGCGTAAACATTAAGATGCGGAGGACATAGGTACCCATGAGCAGAAGCAAAGGCAGAAAACATACATTCAAAATTTTTTTGGTATTACTGTTTTTAATGGCAGCTGGAGGCTGTGTTGCATATACATTGCGGATTGACGACGGAGAAATTGAAATCCGTGGAAATAAAAAATATACGAAAGAAGAAATGACTGCATATATATTCAAATCCGACCTGGATAGAAATCCGTTTGTATTATATTATAAAACAAAGTTTGGAAAGCAGGAAAAGATTCCTTTTGTGGATGAATATGATGTGGAGTTTACATCCCTGCAGAAAATTAAAATAACTGTATATGAAAAGAAGATTATAGGTTATGTTCAGTATAAAGGCGTTAACATGTATTTTGATAAAGACGGAACCATAGTGGAAAGTTCAACGGAGGAAATTGAAAATATACCAAGGATAACCGGATTAAAATTCGATTATATCGTATTGGACGAGACATTGCCGGTGGGAGATGAAAAGATATTTCATCTGATTCTGGATGTAACCCAGGCATTGGCAAAGTATGAGGTGGGAGTGGACAGGATTTTTATTTCAGAAAAACAGGAAGTTACCCTGTATATGGAGCAAGTAGTAGTGGAGCTGGGAAAATATCAGGATATAGCGGAGAAAATACAAAGTCTGGCAGATATGCTGCCAAATCTTTCAGGATTAAGCGGTACGCTGAATATGAAGGAATATGATGAAAAAGGAAACGGATATACGTTTAAAAAGCGCTGAAGGCTGTAAGAAGATTGAAAGGAATTATTAAAAAAAGAGAAAATTACAAAATTTTTTTCAACCTGTTTATTGGGACAGTACACAGGCAGCCTGTGAAATGTATGGTATAAAAATGAAAAAAATTTAAAATAATAGTTGATTATTTTCTTAAATGAATATATTATAGAATAAGCTGTTTTATTATGTACATATTACAAAAATAGGGTACAAAAAAGTATTAAAGGAGGAAAAACCCTTGTTAGAGATTAAAACAAATGAGGCAGAGTCAGCTGCGAAGATTATTGTCGTAGGTGTAGGTGGAGCTGGAAACAATGCCGTTAATAGAATGATAGATGAAAGTATCGGTGGTGTTGAGTTTATTGGAATTAATACAGACAAGCAGGCGTTAAAGCTTTGTAAAGCGCCGACAGCACTGCAGGTAGGCGAAAAACTGACAAAAGGGCTTGGTTGCGGAGCGGTTCCGGAAGTCGGTGAGAAGGCAGCCGAAGAAAATATTGAAGAAATTACACAGGCGATTAAAGGTGCCGATATGGTATTTGTTACCTGTGGCATGGGCGGCGGAACAGGAACGGGTGCGGCTCCTGTTGTTGCAAAGATAGCAAAAGAGATGGGAATTCTTACAGTAGGCGTAGTAACAAAACCCTTTCGTTTTGAAGCAAAGGCCCGCATGAATAATGCTTTGGGTGGGATTGAAAAACTGAAAGATTCCGTGGATACCCTGATAGTGATTCCGAATGACAAATTATTAGAGATTGTAGACCGAAGAACCACTATGCCGGAGGCATTAAAAAAAGCAGATGAGGTATTACAGCAGGCGGTACAGGGAATTACGGATCTGATTAACGTTCCAGCACTGATTAATCTGGATTTTGCGGATGTGCAGACGGTAATGAAGGACAAGGGTGTTGCCCACATCGGCATCGGAGTTGCAAAAGGTGATGACAAGGCTAATGAAGCTGTTCAGGCGGCGGTTACCAGTCCGTTGCTGGAAACTACCATTGAAGGCGCTTCCCATGTCATTATTAACATATCTGGTGACATCAGTCTGATGGAAGCCAATGAAGCCGCAAGCTATGTGCAGGATTTGACGGGAGAGGAATCTGAGATAATCTTTGGTGCAAGATATGATGATACATATCCGGATGAATGTACCATTACGGTCATTGCTACGGGTCTGGAAGAGAATAATGCAAAACCATCCTTTGGAATGGGCTCCAGATTAAACGGAGTCACCGGCACATCACCGGTATCTGCCCGTTCCTTCGGCGGAAGAACCGGAAGCACAGGTACGGGAACAACGGGAAGTTATGTCAGACCGACTACGGCACAGACGAATGTAAAACCGTTTATTACCAGTCAGCCTGTGGCAAAGAAGGAAGAGAAGTCTTTGAATATACCTGAATTTTTGAAAAAGAACAGAAATAATTAGAAAGAGAGCTGCTCAGGAATGGGCAGTTTTTTTAATTTCAGAAACACTCTGGTATCCTGCAGGTCGAAACATGTCAAACAATTTTATGATTTTTCCTACAGGTTATGACAAAAAATAATTTCTGTCTGCGGTATAATACCGGATGTTGAGAGGAGGTTGAACATAAAGCAGAACAATGCCACAGGAAAATAATCAGTATATTATATATCTGGATGTTTTTTTTGTAATTAATTATTGTCTGGATTACCTGCTACTTTGTATCACAAAAGCAGTTCTGAAAGATGACCACAGGAAATACCGGACTCTGGCAGGGGCATTTGCAGGCGCATGTTACAGCATAATAGTAATCACCACACCACTTATAAGAAATTCTCCGCTATTGTTGGGAGTAAATGTGTTGATTGCCGGGAGTATGTCACTGATAAGTTTCGGATATTCTAATCTGAAAAAAACTGTAAAACAGACAATAATGCTGTATATTGTTACATTTGCGGCCGGGGGAATTATGAATGTTTTGTATTATTCCACTGGCTTTGGAGTATGGCTCCGAAGGATATTGATACATAATGATGGTTATTATAAAGGGATTTCAGTGGTAAGATTTGTAATGGTCACACTTTTAACATATATCATGATCAGTGTCATATGGAGATACCTTTTTCGGTGGAAACGAAAGGAAAAGAATCTGTATCGTGTCAGTCTGTACCATAAGGGGAGAGAGGTTACATGTGTGGCACTGTATGATACAGGCAACAGTCTGAGGGAGCCGGTTTCCGGTAAGATTGTACATATGGCTGAATATGAGATACTGAAGGAAATATTGGAAGGAGATGAAACGATAGAAGAAAAATTCTGTGTTATTCCATACCATGCAGTTGGAACGGAACACGGTATAATATATGGAATAAGGGTTGAAAAAATAGTTATACGAAACATGGACGGTGGCAGTCTGGAGGAAAAGAACTGCAAATCAGGTGACGAAAACAGGAACGAGATAGTGCTTGAACAGTCTGTGATAGCTATTTATAAGGGAAAGTTATCAGCAATTGGCGAATATACCATGATACTGAACAAGGATGCATTTGAAAACAAGTGAAATAATAAGCAGGGGAGAATTGCAAATGGTAATAAAGGTATCAATTCCGAACAGATTACAGTTTAAGGTTATACCTGGCATTAAAAATGTATTATTCGCAAAAAAAGGGGATATTCATTATATAGGCGGAACGGAGGTGCTGCCTCCGCCGCTGGATGCAAAGTCCGAACAGGAAGTGATTGAAAAGCTTGCAACTGAAGAGGATTCTCAGGCAAGAACCACACTGATTGAACGGAATTTACGTCTGGTGGTGTACATAGCAAAAAAATTTGACAATACCGGGGTGGGGGTAGAGGATCTGATTTCCATCGGAACCATTGGTCTGATTAAGTCCATCAATACCTTTAACCCGCAGAAAAACATTAAACTGGCTACCTACGCGTCCAGATGTATTGAGAATGAAATACTGATGTATCTGAGAAGAAACAGCAAAACAAAAATGGAGGTTTCCATTGATGAGCCGCTGAATGTGGACTGGGACGGAAACGAGTTGCTGTTGTCAGACGTTCTGGGTACAGATGAAGATGTGATTTGCAAAGATATTGAAGACGAGGTAGAGAGGAAATTGCTGATTAAGGCAATCTCCAAATTAAATACCAGAGAAAAAACGATTATAGAACTGCGGTTTGGTCTCAGCAATCCTGACGGTGAGGAAATGACGCAAAAAGAGGTTGCAGACCTGCTGGGTATTTCCCAGTCTTATATATCCAGACTGGAAAAAAAGATTATTAAGCGGTTAAAGAAAGAAATCGTAAAATGTTATTAAATAAAAAT
Source organism: Lachnospiraceae bacterium (assembly GCA_022794265.1). Classification (GTDB taxonomy): domain Bacteria; phylum Bacillota; class Clostridia; order Lachnospirales; family Lachnospiraceae; genus Bovifimicola. The sequence goes on along the minus strand of JAAWEK010000003.1, from coordinate 286,334 downwards.
AGTTTTTGAAAAATGGCGGTGAAAAAACCGCTTTTTTCTCTGTCTGCCGGACAACAGGATAATTTGCTGAAAGTGCAGGGAATTAAAGGATTTTTTACAATTATTTTACAGTATAATTGAATTGTAAATCAGGGGAGAGTCTGATATAATAAACTGACCGGAGATTTCCGGTCAATAATAATAAAGAAAGGATGAACTGAGTATCATAATGTACAAAAAAGTAAGATTATTAAGAAACATTCGGACGATTGCCCTGATGACTGTTTTGATTTTAATTATGATACTGTGTTCCGGCAGGGATTTTTATGCAGACAGTGCCATTGCTGCACCCAAACAGATGGAACTGTATAATCCCAAAGTGGACACTGTGTATCTTAGATGGAATACGGTTGCAGGTGCGGAAAAATATTATGTTTATATGTCAACATCAAAGACAACGGGATATGAGCTGGTCTGCGGACTGACTACAAACAAGTTGTTATTGAAGGGATTACAGGATAATATTACATATTATTTTAAGGTATATGCATATGGAAACGGCAAAATGAGTGAAGCTTCCAATATTGTATCCGGTAAGAAGAACGTGAAAGGTATTGATGTTTCGAAATGGAATGAGATCATTGACTGGAATCAGGTGTATAACAGTGGTCTGGTGGATTTTGCAATTATCCGGTGCGGTTTTGGTTCAAATTATCTGGAGCAGGACGATATTAAGTTTGTCTATAATATGCAGGAATGTTCCAGACTGGGAATACCGATGGGAGTTTATCTGTACTCTTATGCAATGAATACAGCAGAAGCACAGAGTGAAGCTGATCATGTACTCCGAATGATAGCTGGTCATACTTTTCCATATAAAGTCTGGTACGATCTGGAGGATTCCGGGACAACGGGAATGCTGAGCGCCGGAACCATCGGGGATATAGCCGAAACATTTTGTAATTCCATATCAAGGGCAGGATTTGATGTGGGAATATATGCCAACAAGTATTGGTTTACTACAATCCTGACAGATCCCAGATTTAATCAATGGCCGAAATGGGTGGCACAGTATAGCGATGTCTGTACCTATGACGGTGTTTATATTATGTGGCAGTATACATCAAAAGGAAGTATTCCCGGAATTGTGGGAAATGTTGATGTAAACTATGCCTTTACCGGCGTTTATGCAGATTTTACCAATGCGGTTACCTATGATGTTTCCAAAGGATTGCAGCACAGGCTTCCGGAACCGGGGAATGTCAGAACCACGATTATTAATAAAAATAAAGTTGTGTTAACCTGGGATAGAACAGCTGAGACGGAAAGGTATATTATTTACAGAAGTAATCATCCGGAGAATGGATATCAGAAAATAGCGGAGACGACTAAGACCGCTTATACGGATGAGAATATTCAGAGCGGAGTTTCTTATTATTACAAGGTTCAGGCATGCAATTCACAGGATTCCAGTGTTTACAGCAGTGCTGCCAGTGCAAAGCTGTATGTAAATCAGCCTTCCGCTTTAAATGTGACTGTAACGGATTATAATAAGATTAAGCTGACATGGAATGCTTCTTCGGATGCGACAGGGTATGAAATATACAGAGCCCAGACATCGACCGGAGCATTTGTGAAGATTGCCACTACTTCTAATATCTTTTATCTCAATGATAACATTACAACCGGTCAGAGATATTATTATAAGGTAAGAGCCATACGGGCACTGGGAAACAATGAATATATTTATAGTCTGTTTACTGGTGTAGAGAATGCCAAAGCGGTACTGAACAAACCGTTAAATGTTAAAGCGGATGCGGCAGGATATAATACGGTGAAGGTTACATATTCACCGGTAACCGGCGCCACTGGTTATGAGATTTACCGCTCCATTTCCAAGAACGGTACATACAGGCTGATTAAGACTACAACGGCTACAACGTTTTATAATACTAATCTGACAACCGGATTTACTTATTTCTATAAGGTTAAAGCCATCAGGAAACAGAGTTCATTAATATCCAAGAGTGAATTCAGTGAAAAAGTCTGGAAATCACCAAAATTAGGAACGGTTTATAATTTGAAAGCGGCTTCTAATAGCTATAGACAGTCAGAACTATCCTGGACGAGTGTCAATGGCGCAAGTGGGTATATGGTATATAGATGCAGCAAGGCGGATGGAACCTATACGAAGGCGGGTCAGGTTAAAACCAACAGTTTTGCCGAACAGAACCGTCCTTCCGGAAAGAGTTATTATTATAAAGTCCGGGCATACCGCTATGTGAATGGGAAAATTCGTTATGGCGCATGGTCGGCACCCAAAAAGATTACCATAAAGTAGTTTGACAAAATCCCTGTTCATGTGATATATTTTTTTCATACGTTTTTAATACTCCAATGAATGTTCGAAAGGAAAAAGGGAAATGAATAGGAATAACTTAAAAAGAATAGCAGCATTGTCTTTGGCCTGCATAGCATCTGCGGCGCTTATTTCAGGCTGCGGAAGTAAGGATTCAGATCCGTATGCCAGTGTAGAGTATAATGTGGATGACTATGTAAAACTGGGTGAATATAAAGGACTGAATGTAGACGAAGAAATCACGATTGTTACAGACAAAGATATTCAGAATGCCATTGATTCACTGGTGGAGAATAAAACCACATATAATGAAAAGACTGATAGGAATGCACAGTCCGGCGACCGTGTATCTGTCAGTTTTATTCGGACTGAAGAAGGAAAAAGTCCGGAAGAATCCAAATCAGAAACTTTTGAAATTGGTTCCGGTGATATGGGTGAAGATTTTGAAAAGCAGATGATTAACCTGAATCTGAACGGAACCAAGACCTTTACGGTGGAAGAACTGGATGAATCCGAGCAGACCACTGAGGAAAATGATACTGATGAAAATTCCGAGATTAAAACAATTAATGTGACTTATGAAGTAACACTGACGAAGATTGAAGAAAAAGTGGTACCGGAAGTAACGGATGAATTTATTGCTGCCAACTCAGAAAGCAAAACCATAGATGAGTATAAGACTGCCAAGAGAAAAGAACTGGAAGAACAGAATGCTGAGGAAGCAAAGAACAAAGCGAAGCAGGATTTATTCCAGTTGGTAACAGAAGCGTCTACAGTCGATAATACCCCGGCATTTTTATATAACATTAATTATAATTCCATTGCCCGGAATTATGCGACATATGGCTCCTACTTTGGTATGTCTCTGAAGGATTACCTTACGGCATGTGGACTGACTATGGAAGACATAAAGATGGATGCAGTAAAGGCAACAAAAGAGTGTCTGATTGCGGAATCATTGTTAAAGACTCTGAATATGGATATAACAGAGGAAGAGTATCAGGAAAAACTTAAATCCTATGCGGAAAACTACGGATGGGATTCGGTTGAATCTATGGAAGAAGCTTTATCAAAAGACCAGTTATTAATCCAAATGAGAACAGAAAAGGTACTAGATTATCTCTATGAGAATTCAACGGTGAATCAGGTAAAAGTTTCCGGTGAGGAAGATACCGAATAGATAAAGTACAGAATGGCGCTGTCGTATATGTGATACGGCAGCGATTTTGTTGTCAGGATATCAGACGGGAGGCAGAACATGAAAGTGAAAGATTTTTTTTTATCAGCCAGAAATCATTTTAAAACCATTACCAGACACCGGCATCTGGTGATGAAGAACTGCTTTCGGGCAGGTATTTTTTTTCAGGGTTGTTTTCATGATTTATCAAAATATTCTCCGACGGAGTTTATAGCCGGGATACTGCATTACCAGGGAAACAGAAGTCCGAATGAAGGAGAGCGGGAGGATTACGGATTTTCAAGGGCATGGATGCATCATAAAGGCAGGAATAAGCATCATTTTGAATACTGGACAGATTATAGTCTGGAAACAAAAGAAATGAGTGCAGTACGGATGCCGGTTCGTTATGTAATAGAAATGTTTTGTGACCGGGTAGCTGCATCGAAGGTTTATATGGGGGAGCGGTATACCAATCGTTCTCCTTTGGATTATTATAAACGGGGAACGGTAAACAGAATGATTCATCCGGAAACGGCAAAACAGATTGAAAAGTTGCTCACCATGCTGGCAGAGCAGGGAGAAAAGAAAACCTTTCGTTATATTAGAAGGGTTCGCTTTTTAGGAAAAAAGCTATAGATAATTCGGCAATGGAATAGAAATGAGGAAGAAGAACGATGGAAAATAAAATAGTACATTTGAAAAAAGGTGAGGGAAGGTTGATAAAAAATGGCGGAATGTGGGTATTTGATAATGAGGTTGCATTTGTTGAAGGCCTTCCCCGGAATGGAGATTTAGTGTCAGTAATCAGCAGTACGGGATATTTTATGGGAACAGGATTTATAAATTTTAATTCCAAAATACGTGTCAGAATTCTGACTCGGAAACAGGAACAGGCGATAAACGAAGATTTTTTTGAGTCGAGAATACGGGATGCATGGATGTATAGAAAAGATACTGTGGATATATCCAGTTGCCGTCTGCTCTTTGGCGAAGCCGACGGACTTCCGGGTATGGTGATAGATAAGTTCAGCGATGTTCTGGTGGTTCAATCGCTGGCTCTGGGAATTGACAGATGGAAAGAAATTATTGTGGAAACGGTTAAAAAAGTGCTTGCCGAAGATGGAATACTGATACGGGGCGTCTATGAACGCAGTGATGCCAAGGAGCGTACCAAAGAAGGAATGGAGAGAGTCAAAGGATTTATTGGCGGGGAATTTGATACCTTTGTAGAGATTACGGAAAATAATGTGAAATACATTGTAGACATTGCAGAAGGCCAGAAAACCGGATTTTTTCTGGATCAAAAATATAACCGGAAATCTGTTTGGAAGGTATGCAGAGGAAAAAAAGTGCTGGATTGTTTTACCCACACTGGTTCGTTTGCATTAAATGCCGCGAAAGCAGGAGCAGATTCCGTTCTGGGCGTGGATGCTTCTGAATTGGCAGTTGCCAGGGCAAAAGAAAATGCAAAGTTAAATGGGCTGGAAGAAAGGGCAGAATTTATTTGTGCAGATGTGTTTGAATTATTACCGGAGTTAGAGCGCAGGGGAGAAAAATATGATGTGGTCATCTTAGATCCGCCGGCATTTACCAAATCCAGGGAATCGGTGAAAAAGGCAGCAAAAGGATATAAGGAAATTAATCTTCGGGGAATGAAGCTGGTAAGGGATGGTGGTTATCTTGCCACCTGTTCCTGTTCTCATTTTATGAGTCAGGAACTGTTTGCACAGACCATTGCCGGAGCTGCAAAGGATGCCCATAAACGTTTGAGACAGATTGAGTTCCGTACCCAGTCGCCGGATCATCCGATTCTCTGGGCGGCGGACGAAACCTATTATTTGAAATTTTATTTGTTTCAGGTGACAGAGGAGAAATAGAGATTGAAATATATTATTTGAATATATAAATGAATTGTGATAGAATGGAAAAAGTGTGTATTTCTTACGGATGATATAAGAGAAGTGATCAGAGATTGGAAGGAAGATATGAAACGATTTACGATAGCTTTCGGCTTACTAAAGAAGAATTTCAAAACAGTTTTTTTATTTGAATTGATATATAAATTAGTGACCACTGCCATATTTACACCACTTATGGTAGGGATGATCCGTCTGGCATTGTGGTCGGCGGGAATTAAATATCTGACAAACAGAAGACTGGTAGAGTTTTTGCTGAAACCTTCCACAATTCCGATTTTTTTAATTATGCTGCTGTTGGCAGTGTTCTTTATTACAATAGAGATGGCGGCACTGGTTTATTGCTATGACTGTTCTTACCAAGAAGTAAAAGCAGATATTGCCGATATGTTTAAGGCAGGAATAAAAACGGCATTACGGATGTTTGCAGGCAGTAATATGAAATTGTTCATTTTTGTTTTGACAATGGTACCAATTATCCATTTGCCTATTATTTCAGGATATATCACTACAATTGAAATACCGGAATATATCACAGAAATTCTGTTGAAACCAGTTGCTGTAAAAGCTGTATTGATTGCTGTTTATGCTGTGCTCTGCATATTTGCAATCCGCTGGATATACAGTCTGCACTATTTTATATTGGAGCGGAAAAGATTCCGGGAGTCCTGTATCAGCAGTATTAAACTGAACGGACTTGCATATCCGGGACTGGTACTGTCATATTTTATCTGGGAAGGTATATTGATTGCAGTATTTTTTATCGTGTTTATTGTAATTATGTTTATAATTACCAATAGCATTAAAATATTTGTAAGTTATAATACCACTTATTCATTGTCTTTGTTTATGGGTAGAGAGATTTACGGGATTTGGCTGAGAGTGTATTCCTGTGTTACAGTTCCGGTGATTTTTGCTTTTTTCAGTGGATGTTTCTATTCCAGAAAAGAAAAAATGAATGAAGATATTCAGAAAATCACAGAGTATAAAAAAGAGAAAAAATATTTTAGTAAAGTAAAAAAAGTTATGGCAGCGGCAGTTGTTGTTTCGGCGATTTTAAATCTTCTTTACATCAATAATGATTTTGGATTGGAATCCGTTAATGTACAGTTATTCAGAAACGCGCTGGTAGCCGCTCACAGGGGAGCTTCAGCAGAAGCTCCGGAAAATACCCTTGCGGCTGTAAACCGGGCAATTGTAAACCGGGCGGATTATGCAGAAATAGATGTGCAGGAGACAAAAGACGGAGTGGTCATCCTGTTGCACGACTCCGGTCTGAAGCGGACTACCGGTGTGGATGCAGAGGCTTCGGAATGGAATTATAAAAAGATCCGGCAACTGGATGCCGGAAGCTGGTTTTCCGAGGAGTACAAGGGAGAAATGATACCGACCCTGGCGGAAACACTGGAAGCGGCAAAGGGAAAGATTAAACTGAATATTGAAATCAAGCTGAACGGGACCGAACGGAATCTGGTTCAATCAGTAGTAAGACTGATTGAGGTCTATGATATGACAGATGATTGTGTGATTACTTCTTTTCAGGCCTCTGCATTGAAAGAAGTGAAAAGACTGAATCCGGATATTCGGACTGGGTATATTCTGAAAGTGGCATATGGAGATTTTTCGGGACTGGATTTTGCAGATGCGCTAAGTGTAAATTACTCATTTGCCACATCCATGCTTGTTAACGATGCCCATGATGCCGGAAAAGAAGTGTATGTATGGACGGTTAATTCCGAGGAGAAAATAATAAATATGATATCCAACGGCGTAGATATGGTAATTACTGACCGTCCGGCATTTGCCAGAGAGACCATCACGTCATATGAGGTAAATCCATGGCTTGTGGATATGATTCGATATCTGGTAGGAAGATAAATCATTCGGACACTTGTGAACCCCATAGACTCAGTTTGCTGAAACGTTTTATCTGCGACTATGAATTATACAATTGTCTAAAGAATTTATTTAAGGAAAGGATTTAAAGATGAATGTAAAAAAGATATTGAGTATTGCCGGTTCGGACTGTAGCGGGGGAGCCGGAATCCAGGCGGATTTAAAGACTATTTCTGCCCATGGAATGTATGGAATGAGTGTTATTACATCGGTGACAGCACAAAATACCACAGGTGTGTATGGAGTCTGCGATATGGATCCGGATTTTGTCGGAAGACAGATTGACTGTGTATTTGAGGATATCCCACCGGATGCGGTGAAAATCGGTATGGTATCCAATGCGGATATTATTGAGTGTATTGTAAAACGAATGGAGCAGTATAAACCGGAAATTCTGGTGGTCGACCCGGTTATGGTATCCACCAGTGGCTGTATGCTGTTGGAGAATTCTGCCCTTCAGCTACTTGTTTCCCGTCTGATTCCGTTGGCCACACTTATTACGCCGAATATTCCGGAAGCTCAGGTTCTGAGCGGAATACAGATTCAAAGTGAAGCGGATATGGTACAGGCTGCCCATATCATTTATGAAAAGTCAGGGACTGCGGTGCTGGTCAAAGGCGGACATATGACCGGTCAGGCTTCTGATATTTTGTACCGGGTTCCGGAAGGTGAACCGGAAGAAATCTGGTTTCAGGGGGAAAGAATTGATAATCCCAATACCCATGGAACCGGTTGTACATTGTCTTCTGCCATAGCCTGTCAGCTGGCGGCTGGCCAAAATTTGGAAACCGGAGTGGCAGAGGCAAAAAAATATATTGCAAAGGCCATTCAGACAGGCTTAAATCTTGGAACAGGCAGCGGTCCGCTCTGGCATTTTGTTTAAATATTTACAAATCATTATTAAATTATGAAGAATAAAATACCCCCATTTCGTTAATCATTTTATTGTAAACAATTAATTGACGGAGGAATGGGGATATGGCTCTTTATAAGGTGGAAATATGCGGTGTGAATACAGCAAAACTGCCATTGCTTAAAAACGAAGAAAAAGAAGAATTATGGGATAGAATGGAACAGGGGGATAAGGAAGCCAGAGAAACATTTATAAAGGGTAACTTAAGACTTGTCTTAAGTATTATTAAACGATTTGCAGGAAATAGTGAAAATGTAGATGATCTGTTTCAGATTGGATGTATCGGCTTGATTAAAGCGATTGATAATTTTGACAGAACCATTGGTGTTAAGTTTTCCACTTATGCAGTGCCGATGATACTGGGAGAAATCCGAAGATATCTCAGGGATAATAATGCAATTCGTGTCAGCCGTTCTTTGAGGGATACGGCATATAAAGCAATATATGCCAGAGAATCACTGATGAAGAAGAATCAGAAAGAGCCTACGGTTATGGAGATTGCATCGGAAATCGGGCTCAGTAAAGAAGAGGTAGCCTACGCCATGGATGCCATTCAGACGCCAGTTTCCTTATTTGAACCGGTATATTCTGAGGGCGGTGATACATTATATGTCATGGACCAGATTAGCGATAAAAAAAATAAAGAAGATAACTGGGTGGAGGAGATGGCGTTAAACGATGCCATAAGGAGACTGGGTGAGCGGGAAAGGAACATTATCGAAATGCGGTTCTTCAAAGGAAAAACCCAGATGGAAGTAGCAGAAGAAATCGGAATTTCCCAGGCACAGGTCAGCCGGCTGGAGAAAAATGCATTGAAATCCATGAAAAACTATCTGACTCATGATTAATAATATGCTTTGAACGGTATATATCCTCTGTTTATGAAATATATTATAGTTGATTGGAATATGGGATTTCCAGTCAATTATAATATAATAAATTGGGGGAAGGATATGAGAATCTGTGAACTTCGGCAAAAGGAAGTTATCAATCAGTGTAACTGTAAACGACTGGGGTTTGTCTGTGATGTGGAATTTGATATATGCGATGGAAGAATCATTGCTCTGATCGTACCGGGAATGGCTAAGTTTGGAGGATTTTTTGGGAGGGATACAGAGTATATCATTCCTTATTGCAAAATATGTCAGATTGGTGAAGAAATCATTCTGGTCAATGTGAAGGAAGAAGATGTATTGAAAAAATGTAATCTGTTATAGAATGGTTTCGGTGTATGTTTCCCAGGCTTAAAATTTTCTTGACCAATCTTTTTTTATTAATTATAATAAACCATATAATTACCTTGTACAGGAGGAAAAATAATTGAAATGTCCGTTTTGTAATGCAGAAGATACCAAGGTTATAGATTCCAGGGCAGCGGAGAATAATGCCATTAAAAGAAGAAGACAGTGTGAGAACTGCGGAAAGCGTTTTACAACCTATGAAAAGATAGAAATGCTGCCGCTGATTGTAATAAAAAAAGATCAGAACAGAGAGCCGTATGATCGTACCAAAATAGAAGCGGGAATCATTCGTTCTTGCCATAAGAGGCCGGTTTCCATGAAACAGATTACCGCATTGGTGGACGATATAGAAAATACGATTTTTAATATGGGAGAGAAAGAAGTATCCAGTAAGTTTATAGGGGAATTGCTGATGAATAAACTGAAAAACTTTGATGATGTTGCATACGTCAGATTCGCTTCGGTTTATCGTGAATTTAAGGATGTTAATACGTTTATGGATGAATTAAAGAAATTACTGGATCAGTAATAAATCTGAAAGGATTCAGAAATCAGTGGAAAGGCACAGGGTTATGATGCCATATGAAAATTTTTCGTAATTTTTATCCGAATGAATATAGAAAATCTACATATTTTATTGAATTTAAAAAATATTATGAAATGGGCTACCGGGGAATTTTGTTTGATGTGGACAATACATTGGTTCCCCACGGCGCACCGCCGGATGACAGGGTTAGAGAACTGTTTCGTCAGTTGAAAGAGATTGGTTTTAAGACCTGCCTGATTTCAAATAATAAAGAAGAACGGGTAAAACCTTTTGCCGATGAACTGGAAACCAGTTATATCTGCAATGCCCACAAACCATCCAGGAAAAGTTACCGGAAAGCATTTGAATTGTTAGGGACTGACAAAGAACAGACAATGTTCGTGGGTGATCAGGTATTTACCGATGTCTATGGGGCGAACCGGGTGAAAATGTATACGATTCTGGTACGTCCGATTCACCCGAAAGAGGAAATTCAAATCGTAATCAAACGAAAATTTGAAAAGATTATATTATTTTTTTACAGGGAAGAGCGGCGGGAACAGAGAAGACAGAAAAAGCTGTATGCAGAAAAGAAAAAACAGATGTAACCGTTCAGAATATGAATGCTGATTTATGTTTAAGTATAATTTAACATACGTTAACTTTCGGAATAGACTTAAATTTTAATTATTTTAGAATTTAAGTCTTATTTTATTGCGTAAATGTGAACAATTATGCTATAATTATTTGGATAAAATTGGAAAGAATTACAAAAGATAAACAATTAATTGTAATTCGGGCAATAAGGTGTTATGTCATCCGCAAGATGGCGGAAAGGAGAAAAATGAAAAAGAAAATTTTATCGCTGCTTTTGGCCCTTATGTTGATTTTTTCATCAGTACCAATGGAATCTGTATTTGCAGATTCGATTGTCCAGTCAACGGTCAAAACGGCAGGAACGTTTACCATTGATGCAAATGGTATTGTCAGTGCTTACAGTGATGTAACTGCAGAGGAGATTGTTGTACCGGAAACGATTAATAATATTACAGTTACACAGATTGCCGCAGATGCTTTTGATGGAGGAAAATATCCGAATTTAAAAAGTGTGGCTGTGGCAGGAGCAAACGTAACGATTGGATCAAAAGCCTTCGGATATAGGTCCGGCAACAGAATTGATGGTTTTAAAGTTTGGGGACATGCCGAAAGTACAGCAAAAACGTATGGGAATGAGAATGCGTTTACGTTTTGTGTTCTGACAGAGTCCATATCAGAATTAACTCCTTCCAGAGGAACAGATAACTGTTTTGTGGGAGATACTTTCTTTATAAGTACGGTTATTACAGCCAGTGGTTCGGAAGATATTATCTGGACATCCGAAAATGACAGGATTGTAAGTATTGTTCCATATAATCTGGAGATTGAAAATGGAAAATGGGTTGCTACGGCACAGGTCAGAATTCTTGCAAAACCGGAAACAGGAGAGGCAGTTTGTAAAGTATTTGCATCTACAAGAAGCGGATTGAAAAAAGAATTGGAATTGCATTTGTTGAAACCGGCTTCTGAAGTAAATATTGGATTTTTAATTTATGATACAGGTTTAAATCCTGTAACACCTCTTCCAGGATATATTGAGGATACAAATGTATATGTTGACAAAGGATATTATATTGCATTTTCGAGAGATTGTGGAGTAGATAATGATGATAATGCTTACGTTAGTATAGAAGCGAATACGAAAGTATTAGTGGAGAAGGAAGGTGCTACAGTTGGTGGTTTAACTTTGTACGAAGTTAAGCAAAAAGGGAAATGTACTGTTGGTGTTACAACTGAGAGTGGTTATTTAAGTAAAAATTATACTGTTAATGCATTAGATCCGGCAACGGATATAACTATGAAATTAGACAATACTATAATTGAAGATAACGGCGGGTTCAGGGTAATAGAAGGCTATAATGGAATGTTATCAGTTTCATATACTCCGTCTGCAAGTACAGATACCGTTGAATGGTCATCGGATAATCAAATTGTTGATATTTCGGAAGATGGTACTTTTCGTACAAACGGATTTGGAACAGCCACCATTACATGTAAAGTAAAGGACAGTAAGTTCAAGGAGAGAACACTCTCTAAATCATTCACGATGAATATCAGTAAGAGATATAATTATGGTGATATGGTATTTGTGGATGATGTGACAAGTAAAAATATAATTACGGAAACTAGTGTTGCCGCCGGCAAAACGGCTCAGCTTAATGTTTTTGACCCAAGCTGTACAGATGATAATAAAAGACCGAATGAGACTATTTCCTGGTCATCATCCAATACTTCCATTGCAACGGTTGATGCAAATGGAAATGTTACTGCAAAGGCAAATACCAATGGAACCGTGAAGATTACGGCCAGAGCAAATTCCGGAATCACCAAAACGATAGATGTTCATGTGTATGTTGTGGCAACACAAATTAAACCGGAAGCAAATACTTATAATATTCCGCAAGGACAGACAGTACAGATTCCTTATATGATGACGCCGACGAACACCGGTGAAACCGTAACCTGGATTAGTGATGATTCGTCTTCTGTCAAAGTACTTAATGTGGAGAAGGATATAAATACTGCCGGAAAATATAATCTTACGTTAGAGATATTAAAGGAAACTTCAGGTTATGTTAATATTACAGGAACTTCCAGTGACAGCAGGATACAGGCAACCATACAGGTAAAAGGCCTGAAAGCAATTCCGGTTACAAACATGAGCCTGATTCCGGATAATTATGTAAGGATTGAAACTGTTGAAAGTGAACAGGTATATTGTGTAGAGAAAGGAAAAAACTTTACAATTACTGCAAATGTAACTCCGTCTGATGCAAATGATTCTCTGAAATGGATGGTATGGAATGAGGGTCTGGATTATATTACATACAGTATTAATAATAATCTTGCAACAATTACACCAAAGAGAACAGGAGATGTAATCATATCCTGTGAGTCTTCCAGCGGGTTTGTGGCGAATATAAAACTTCGTATTATTGTATCTGCTACCAGTGTTGATATTTTGAACAGCAGTGGTGCTTCAAAAGATATATTACAGTTCCATGTAGGAAAATCAACACAGGTAAGTGCGAAATTATCATCCTCTTCTACAGATAATGTATTGTGGAGTGTAGTTTCCGGCGATGCTTCAGGAATTAGATTTTCCAAGAATAAGTCAAAAGGTTCAGAAAAAATACAGATAACAGCCAGCAAAACAGGTTCATATACGATTCGGGCAGAGGCGGAATCCGGAAAATTTGATGAGATAACGATAAATGCTGTTGTTGCAACTGAGAGTCTGGAGTTTGTTGAGAATGGAAAGAAAATAGAAGCTTTAAGTTTATGTGTTGGTCAGTCAACAACACTTTCACTTGTAAATATTTTACCAGTCAATACTTCTGATTCAAAGTTTAACTGGGAAGAAACCAAGGGTTTGTTAACCATAGCTGCAGCCAGTGATGGAAAGTCAGCAAAAATAACGGCCGAATCCATAGGAACAACAAGTATAAAGGTAACCGGAGAGTCAGGAGTATCCTTTACTCTGAGTGTTACGGTATTAATACCAGCAGAATCATTGCAGATCAATGCACAGGATAATCCTAAGGAAATTACGATTAATCGTGGTGGTGGTATAGTAACACTGACTGCAAATCTGACTCCTGCAAATACTAATGACAGAGTCACATGGACGGTAGACAGAGAAGGCATTATAAGCCTGAAACAGATAGCTCCGTTATACGGACCAAAACAGCTGGTTCAGATTCAGGGACTGGAAGAAGGAACCGTTGTGATTACAGCTGAGACGGAGAGCGGATTGCGTAAATCCATTACAGTAGTTGTAGAAACGATTGGTATTTTGGACTGTGTAATGACCGTTTCAGATCAGACATATACGGGAAAGGCAATTGAAGCGATACCATCATCTGTAAAGGTTGGTTCTGCAACCTTAAGAAGAAATACGGATTATAAAGTAATCGGCTATAAAAATAATATTGCAGCGGGAACTGCTGTCATAACCATTGAAGGTATCGGCAAATATTCAGGAACCAAAACAGGAACATTTACCATTAAGCCGAAAGCCATCAGTTCCAGTGTTAGCATTATATATACAAATTCCCATGAATTTAAAGGCAGCAATATCAGACCTGCCGTTACTGTTAAATATGGTGATGTTGTTCTGAAAAATGGCAGAGATTATAAAGTAGTATATCCCGCTGTTTCAGCAAATGTAGGAAATTATTCGTTAAAAGTTGAATTTATGGGTAATTTCAGTGGAATAGCAAGTAAGACATATAGAGTCACCGCAAAATCTGCTGCCGGATTTACCATTAAGGATAAGAGCGGAAAAGTTTTAAAAACTCTTCCAAGTAAATCTTATACATCCAAAGCGATTACACAGTCATTTTATGTATATGACGGAACCAAAAAACTTTTGGAAAATAAAGATTATACAATAAAGTATATAAATAATACAAATGCAGGTACTGCAACGGTTCAGATTTATGGTAAAGGAAATTATTCCTCTGCCACGTACAGAGAAATAAAGTTTACAATTAAGCCATATTCTCTGACCAGTGTTAAGATAACCTCCATACCGGATAAGAGTTATACAGGCCTGGAAATAAAACCATCATTGACGGTAAAGAGAAAAATGCCGGATGGAACATATAAAACTATGTATGCTGGTTCCGATTACAAGGTAACATACAGCAATAATATTAAGACTGGTAAAGCTACTGCTAAAATATCGGCAGGATCCAACGGTAATTATACATCATCTAAAACGGTTAATTTTAAGATTCTGCCTAAGCAGGTACAAGGATTTAAGCAGAGTTCCGCTTCCCAGTCCAGTGTAAAATTATCATGGACTAAAGTGGAAGGTTCTGTTTCCGGTTATGCAGTTTATAAGTATAATACTTCTACTAAGAAATATACATATGTTTCAAGTACTTCAGGTACAAGTATAACAGTTTCAAAATTGTCAGCCGGAAATTCCTATGTTTTTGCTGTGCGGGCATACAAAAAGGTTGGTACCTCCACAAAATATTATTCCCCGTATTCTGTAAATGTAACTGCATATACAGTTCCGAAAACACCGTCGGCTACGCTTTCCTCCGCATCGCAGTCAGTAACTGCAAAGTGGGGACAGGTATCAGGTGCAAACAGATATTATATTTATTATTCAACAAATGGTGGGAAAACATATAAAAAAGCAGGAAATGTAAGTTCTGCAAGCTATACAATCCGCGCTCTGACAAAAGGACAGAAAGTATATGTAAAAGTAAAATCGGCAAAGACAATAGCCGGAAAAGAATATTTAAGTCCTTATAGTCAGGTAAAATCTATAACAGTTAAATAAATTCCGGTTTGTTGGAATGGTGTGCGAAAGGGCTGTTGCATTAAGAATCAGTGCAACAGCCCCTTTTTTATCTTTTAAAATATTTTTCTTTTATGATGTCAACAGGCATTTCTTTTCCGGTCCATAGTTTAAATGCTTCCGCACCCTGATACAGCAGCATATATAGTCCGTTAAATACATGACATCCATGGGCTTTGGCCATGGATAACAGTTTGGTTTCTTCCGGATTATATATAACATCAGATACAATCAGATTTTCATGAAAAATGCTTTCGTCCGTTATAATACAGTTGTCAATATTCGGTGCCATACCTACACTGGTGCCGTTAGTTAAAATATAACTGGAAGCGATGCTCTTTTTTAATTCTGTGTCATCAGCCAGATCATATAAGGCAGCACGGCAGTTTGTGTTAGAGTTTATCAGATCAACCGTTTTCTTTGCCCGGTCAAAGAACTGGTCTTTGATGCTGAAAATATTAATACTGGCCACACCGTCAAGAGCCGCCTGAACACTGATGGCAGTGGCAGCACCGCCGGCGCCCAGCAGTGTCATGGTTTTACCGGTAATATTATGTCCAGCATCTCTGACAGCCTGCATATATCCAATTCCGTCTGTATTATATCCGATTAGTTTTCCGTTTTTGTTTACAACGGTATTAACAGCGCCAATCATGGAAGCGGCAGGACTTAATTCATCAGCCAGTTCACACATCAGGTTTTTATCCGGCATTGTACAGTTAAATCCGCAGATACCGATTTCTTTCAGACCATTAACAGCTGTCTTCAGTCCGTCGGTACCTACGTCAAAGCAAAGGTACACATAATCCAATCCCAACCGGTTAAAGGCTTCATTATGCATCATCGGAGATATGCTGTGTGCAACGGGACTTCCCAGCAATCCTGTTAATTTTGTATGTCCGGTTATTGTAGTGCTCATAAAATCCTCCATTTCTTTGTTAAAAAGAATCTTCTGATTATTTATATAAATTTTACCATAAATATCTTAAATCCAAACGTAGAATCTGTCAACCAAAGCAGGAGAATAATATTTTATGTCGGAGAATGAATTGATTATTGCTTTATGGAATGGTATAATGAATGGTAATTTGGATATGTTTTAAATGAAATTAATATTTGTGCATTATAGCAGGTTTTTCTGTGATATGCGGAGGAATAATATGAAAACAGTGAAAGTGAAAAATGTTATTATTGGTGAAGGAATGCCAAAAATCTGTGTTCCGATTGCTGGCAGGAGCAGAGAGGAAATCATCCGGCAGGCAGAGCGGATTACAGGGGTGTCCTGTGATTTAGTAGAAATCAGAATTGATTATTTTGAACAATTTGAAGATATAGGAGTTGTTGGGGAATTACTGGAAACACTTAACAAAATAATATCACAGCCGGTTATTTTTACGTTACGGACAACGGGTGAGGGCGGTGAAGCTGAAATATCAAAGGAAAAATATCTGGAATATCTGAAATTGGTTTTGGCAACAGGAATGGCAGATTTTATTGATGTTGAATTGTTTCAGGGAGAGGAACTGGTAAAAGAAATTGTCCGGGAAGCACATCGTTTGGGCGTAAAAGTGATTCTTTCCAACCATGATTTTAATAAAACACCAGTAAAATTTGAAATCATTGCCAGACTGATAAAAATGCAGAGTCTGAATGCAGATATTGCAAAGATTGCCGTTATGCCGTCTACGGTAGATGATTTGCTGACACTGCTTTCAGCCACTCATGAGGTTAACAGTCAGTTTGGGGAAATTCCTATTGTAACCATGTCTATGGGAAAAACCGGAATTTTAAGCAGGATGGCAGGACAGATTTTTGGAAGCGCCATTACTTTTGGTACTGTTGGGATATCGTCTGCACCGGGACAGCTGGAAGCTGGCGAATTGAAAGATATGCTGGAACTGATTAACCGCAATCTGGAGAAAGAATGACAGATAAACTAAATATGAAATAGGAACGGAGAATGAAAATGGAGATAACAGAGAATAATATTATGCTGATTGGGTTTATGGGAAGCGGAAAAACCACAGTATCCCATGAGTTGAGCCGGCAGATGAGAATACCAGAAGTGGATATGGATGCATATATTGTAAAACATGAGGGAAAGAGCATTCCGGATATATTTGCTGAATCAGGAGAAGATGCATTTCGCGATATTGAGACGGCATGTCTGAAGGAGATTCAGCAGACTACCGGGCGAATTGTGTCATGCGGCGGTGGTGCGGTGCTTCGGGATGAGAATGTGGAATATATGAAACAGAACGGCGTAATCATTTTACTGACGGCTGAACCGGAGACTATTTATAAACGTGTCAGATATAGTACGGACCGGCCGATATTAAACGGACATATGAATGTAGAATATATAAAAGAGCTTATGGAAAAAAGAAAGCCGCGTTATATGGAAGTAGCCGATATAGTGATAGAGACGGACAGAAAGGATATTTCCACAGTTGCCGGAGAAATTATATTAAAGATTGGTAAATTTGATAAAAAATAGTTGAAAAAAAGTCTATATTATTATAAACTAGTATAAGTTATTGAGTTTTGACGATTTGACTAAAATATTTAAATGCTGTAAGTTTTATTTAAGGAGGAATTTTACATGATATCAGCAGGCGATTTTAGGAATGGAATAACAATTGAATTGGATAATAATATTTATCAAATTATCGAATTTCAACATGTAAAGCCAGGAAAAGGTGCTGCGTTTGTAAGAACAAAATTAAAAAACATTAAGAACGGCGGAGTGATTGAAAAAACGTTTCGACCTACAGAGAAATGTCCGCAGGCCAGAATTGACAGAAAGGATATGCAGTATTTATATTCTGATGGTGATTTATTCCACTTTATGGATGTTGAAACATATGATCAGATTTCATTAGATGCTGATAGTATAGGAGATTCTTTAAAGTTTGTAAAAGAAAATGATATGGTTAAGATGTGTTCTCATAACGGAAATGTATTTGCCATAGAGCCACCTTTATTTGCAGAACTGGAAATTACTGAAACAGAGCCGGGCTTTAAAGGTGATACGGCTACAGGTGCTACAAAGCCCGCAGTTGTTGAAACGGGAGCTACCGTTTATGTTCCGTTATTTGTGGAGCAGGGTGACAAAATCAAAATTGATACCCGTACTGGCGAATATTTATCCAGAATATAATGTTTTTATATTAATTACACAATTGAGAATTCGAAATTAGAATAAATGATAATAGTTGACTGCATATTGTTAAATGAGTTTTTACAATATGCAGTTTTTTATTTTGTATGCAGTAATTTATAAATATTAAACAATAAATAAGAAATTTATTGGAAGATTTGAATAAAATTCATTTCACATGTATAGTAATCCTTATGGTTATCCGTAATAAAAACGTTAAACTAAACATAATATCATGAATTAATTTGTTAAAATAGTTCATTGACAATACAGCCAGAATACGATATAAATTTATTAAGGCGCCGAAATATATAAGAAAAATAAGAATGAAATACGTATGAAAACGTAAATGGAGGTTAAATGAACTATGAAGAATTTATTAGCTGTATCAGGGATTATATAGCTGAAGCAGTTGGTAACGATAAAACAGTGACTATTAATAAGGTATTAAAAAATAATGATGTGGAGTTAGAGGCATTAACCATATCCAGTGATGAAACCAATGTAGCACCTACAATTTATCTGAATTCTTATTACAAAGAATATGAAAATGGCAGGGAGCCGGGGGATATTGTAAGTGAAATTTATCAGTTATATGAAAGTCACAGGGATAAACTGGAATTTAATGTGGATTTGTTCAAAAATTTTGATGGAATCAGAGGACGGGTGGCATATAAACTGATTAATAAATCGACCAATGAGAAATTGTTATCTCAGATTCCTTTTGTGGAAATTCTTGATCTGGCAATTGTATTCTATTGTCTTGTGGATAATGATTTTCTGGGCAGTGCAACTGCATTGATTCATAATGTTCATATGGATATGTGGGGACTGACAGTGGAGGAACTCTTTGAGGCTGCAAAAAAAAATACGCCGGTCATTCTGCCTTATGAGTTAAGAGATATGAATGATGTAATTAAAGATATTTTAATTAGTGACATTGAGAATACAATATATGAAAATGATTTCAGATACGATGAAAATTGTAACTTTCCTTCACCGGAAGTTGTAGCAGAGGGATTGTTAAAAGGTGTGAAAGAAGCAGAGGATGCGGTAGAAATGTATGTACTTACCAATAAACAGAAGATGTATGGCGCTTCCTGTATTTTATATGAACATATATTATATGATTTTGCAAATCAAAAAAATAAGGATATATATATATTGCCCAGTTCCGTGCATGAAGTGATTCTGGTTCCGGTGGCAGAGGATATCAACCGGTCAGAACTGAGCAGAATGGTACAGGATGTTAATCAAAATGAGTTAGAGGAGGGAGATGTTTTATCAAATCGTGTGTATTATTATGACAGAATCCGGGATGAAATTCAGATGTAATGTCTGGTTGTAAATGAATTTAGAATCCGTTGTATAACAGAATGCTGCTGCAGAATCCGGTAAAATGGCTGTAGCAGTATTTCTTTATCCCTGCACCGGCAACTGTCAGATACAGGGTGTATTTGCGATAATTGCTGATAAAAGTTATTATAGTATTATTTTTCGATTTTTTATCAGAATTTGTTATTTATATGTAAAAATAAAATTTATGTAATGAAAAATCTTGACGTTATTCCACAATGGTGTTAAAATGCAAAGGAAGTTGTAAAAACAACAAAAATTTATGAAATGGAGAATGATTATGAAAAAGAACTTAAAAAAATTAGTAAGTTTAGTGTTAGTAGTCGTATTGGCTATGGCAATGGTTGCATGTGGTTCTTCTGAGGTGGAAAAGGATGCAAATGCCGGCTCTGCTGACCAGTTATCAACAGAACAGTTATTTGAAAAGATTAAAACAACTTCAACAGATGTTGACGGCATAACTATGAGCGGTAATGTTGATTTGGTTATGAAAATCACGGCTTCTGTAGATGGAGTAGATGCAAAAGCTGAAATGGGCATAAACGGAACCATTGAAGCTAAGACTTCCACGGAACCACAGGCATCTTATATGAAGGGCAAATTTAATGTAAATGCAATGGGACAGTCACAGGAGATGGAGATGGAAAATTATGCAGTAGCAAACGGTGATTCCATGGACGTATACTCCAAAGAAGATGGTGAGTGGAGCTATGAGGAAGATGATATATCTGAGTATTCCGGTATGCTTCAGGGGCTTCAGTCTTCCTTAAAAGATGTTAGTTTTGCTGATATAAAAGAATACTGCAGTGATATAACATCTGAATTGAAAAAAGGAAATTATACCATAGTTGCAAAGATGGACAGCAAGAAACTTCTGGAAATGGCAGAGGATGCCGGTGCAGATTCTTCTTCAATGGGAGTAGACCTTTCTGCTATTCCGGATTTTACAGTAATCATTACAGTTGTTGTAGATGCAGAGAAGTATCTGCCGCAGTCTATGTCAGTTGCACTTGATATGGATAAGTTTGAATTGCAGGGTGCAACATATGAGTTAAAAGAATGTGCCATTGAATTTACTATTGATTCTTACGATGCAGTTACAATCACTGTACCTGAAGAAGCTTTAGCAGCAAAAAACGAATAAAATAAAAAGAGGACTGTAGAAACAATCCTGAAAGAAAAATCGCTGTAAGCATAATGCTTGCAGCGATTTTTTGACAGAATCCATTATGCAATCCCTCACATGTTTTTCTGCTAATTTACGGTTATTGTTGTATAATAATAATCTCCGCATCTGGTTACGGCAGTATAAGTACAGCCGGACACCTGATTACCGCTTGAATATAACTGTGTACCGATTCTGTTTATGATACCGGCGGAACTTAAATCTGCATTTTCAGGAAAGTAAAATGTAACTGTGTTAATTCCGGTATTATAATATCTGGTATAGACTGCAGGAATCTCTGCAGCATTTTCAAGGATTTCATAAGGTGTATTATATTTCTTTTCTTTGTACATATATAAATCTGAAGTACATGCAGGAGCTTTGCTTTCCATTATATGGTCCAAAAATATCTGTTCGTCATTAATCAAAAAATAATCATATCGGAGATTATCATAGGGACGTTCCATAGAATCATCAATAGGGTCATCAAAAGTAGTATCCACATGATACCATTGACCGTCTATTTTTACGATATTCCAGGCATGGGTTGTATTTTCTGCATATCCGGTAACAATCTGACATTCGATGTCCAGTGCATCCATTAAAAGCTGAAACGCTTCGGCATATCCGCGGCAAACGGCAATCCCGTTCTCAAATACGCCTTTTGCGGTATAATCGATATCAGGAATCGAGTTATTTTCAAGGTTTTTCTGGTCGTAAACTGTATGCACGACTATGTAATCATGTATGGCTTTAATTTTGTCATAATCAGACATAGATGTATCAATCGTTTCGTCAATGATTTTTTGAACTGTGGAATCCTCTACGCTGTATTGGGCAAAAGGATTGCCATAGAGATAAAAATATATGAAAAACAGGGAAATAAACAGTAACGGATATAATAGTAACCTGATATGTTTCAATTTACACCTCCAATATTTTTGCTACTGCATTTGCAATAATGGTTTGATTCTATTTATAATCTACAATAATATTTTCAATAAAGCAAGAATAAAGTGTTTTGGTTCCCCAAAAAAATATGCTATAATGTGAAAAAAGCTGTATTTAATGAAATATATTGGAAACGAGGTACCTGGAAATGGAAAAATATATTGTAATGGGGTATGAATTTGATAATAAGGCTTCTGCAGAAGCGGCAAAGAATGAATTGGAGATGATTTCAAAGATTAAAAGTCAGGGAAATATGAATAACCATAAAATCGCCTTAAGCGTATACAATAAACTGCTGGAAGAAAATCTGTTTAAAACCCCGGTAGGACTGGAATATATACGGAGCCTGCAAAAAGAACTGTTATCGGTAAAAAACATTGACAAAAGCGAGATTAAAGCTATTAAAATAAATAATGAAAAAAGCAGTGAACAGCAGCCGGTGAAAAAAATAACAGAATTTCAAAAAAACACTGATAAAAATAAAAAAGATGCACAAAAATATAAAGACAGGTTTACCAAATCATTGATTGCAAATATTGTATTTGTGATTATAATTGCTGCAATGTTTCTGATTGTGAAATATACCCATCGGTTTGATGATCAGGCGCATCGGGAACGCATAGAAAACGAGTACATATCATGGGAAAACGATTTGAAAGAAAGAGAATCCTATATTCAGCAGTGGGAACTGGAGCATGGCCGGAACCAGTGATTCACAGAATAATCATATTTGAATGATACACTGATTGAAAAGGATTTCCGACAGACAGCAGAAAAATACCGGGTTTTGCCGTTGCCTGTCGTGTAAGAATCTGTTGAAAGGAGCCGGATGATATGAGCAGTCTTAAAATTTTAGTGGTAGATGATGAAAGCAGAATGAGAAAACTGGTAAATGATTTTTTGTCCAAAAAAGGATATGAGGTAATTGAAGCCGCAAATGGAGAAGAGGCTGTGGAACGATTTTATACAGAAAAGGATATAGCATTGATCATTCTGGATATCATGATGCCGAAAATGGATGGCTGGCAGGTATGCCGGGAAATCAGAAAAGAATCCAGGGTACCAATTGTCATGTTGACGGCAAAGTCGGAAGAGCATGATGAATTGCTGGGATTTGAACTGGGGGTGGATGAATATATATCAAAACCATTCAGTCCGAAGATACTGGTGGCACGGGTAGATGCACTGCTTCGAAGGACAAACAGGCTGGACACTTCCGAAGCAGTAGAGGCAGGAAATATATTGATTGACAAGGCAGCGCATCAGGTAAAAGTAAATGGAGAAAATATCGATCTGAGTTTTAAAGAATTTGAACTTTTGGTCTACTTTGTTGAAAATAAAGGGATTGCTCTGTCCAGAGAAAAAATATTAAATAATGTATGGAATTATGATTATTTTGGCGATGCCAGAACCATTGATACCCATGTAAAAAAATTGAGAAGCAAGCTTGGGGATTGTGGTGAATATATTAAGACCATCTGGGGAATGGGGTATAAATTTGAAATCTGAAAACAAAGGAAAAAAAGAACATGTACTGAATGTTAAGCTGACGGATTCCATTCGGATTAAACTGATTATGCTGATGCTGTATATCATTGGCGGAACTTTTTTATTATATTTACTGCTGAATCATTTATTATTAGGGGATTTTTATATGAAATCCAAGCAGGATGCCTTTATGGAAGCTTATGAGGATATGAATGAAATTGTAAATTCAGAAAGCGGCATGTATGGAATTTCGGATACCGCACAATATAAATTATCCGGTATCTGTGAAAGCTATGGGATTGCAGTGGTGATACTGGGGACTAATAATTCTCTTGTGTTTCAATACGGAAACGGAGCGGAATTGAGCCTGCGGCTGGCAACCATTGATTTTGGAATTAATGATGATAACGTTTCGATTATTAAAAAGACCAATAAATATATCTTTCAGAGCCTGAATACCGGTGGAGGCGGAGACGGATATCTGGAGATTTATGGAAGATTTAATGAAAATAAACTGTTTCTGATGCGCATGACCGTGGAGAGCATACAGGAAAGCGCTGCTGTATCCCGTGTGTTTTTTTTATATATCGGAATTGCCATATTAATCATCAGTGTGGTGATAGTTTATTTTGTTTCTGAGAAATTTACCCGGCCGATTCTGGATCTGGCCAATCTTTCTGAACGGATGTCAAATCTTGATTTTAATGCAAAATATATTTCTGATACGGATGATGAAATTGCGGTACTTGGAAACAGTATGAACAAACTGTCTGACAGGCTGAAAGAGACTATTGTAGAATTAAAGAGTGCAAATAACCGGCTGCAGAAAGACATTGCCCGTAAAGAAGAAATCGATGAAATGAGAAAAGATTTCATTTCTAACGTATCCCATGAACTGAAAACACCAATTGCATTGATTCAGGGATATGCGGAGGGCTTGTCGGAATGCATCAATGATGATGCCGAGTCCAGGGAATTTTATTGCGAAGTGATTATGGACGAAGCGGAAAAGATGAATAAACTTGTTAAAAATCTTTTAATGCTGAATCAGCTGGAATCCGGCGGCGACCATATCCGGTTTGAACGTTTTGATATAATTATGCTAATCCGCGGGGTACTGGGTTCACTGGATTATATGGTAAAACAGAACGATATTCATATGGTATTTGAAGAAACGGAGCCGCTTTATGTATATGCGGATGAATTTCAGATTGAAGGAGTCGTTACCAATTATGTGACAAATGCGATACATTATGCATTGGGACGAAAGGAAGTAAAAATTTCGGTTCAGAAAATGGAAAATAAAGTAAGGATTCTTGTATTTAATTCAGGCAATCCGATTCCGGAGGAGGAACTGGAAAAAATCTGGATTAAGTTTTATAAAGTGGATAAGGCCAGAACCAGGGAATACGGAGGAAGTGGCATCGGTTTATCCATCGTACGGGCTATTATGAAATCCCATGGCAGGGAGTGTGGAGTTTCCAATAAAAAAGACGGCGTGGAATTTTGGTTTGAATTAGATACGGAATTGGCTTGAAGAATAAAAGAATTAATGGTAAAATAATAGTATGTAATTTTTAAATTATATTATCCGGTTCTGATTCGGATAAAATAGGATTATTGTGAAGGACAGAGATATGAATGTGAGAAATAAAGCAAAATATTTATTGACAGCAGTATTGGCAGGAGCAATTGTTTCACTGGCTGGGTGTTCCGAACTGGAATACACAGAGGAACAGAAGGGCATGATAGCGGATTATGCGGCGGCCGTGGTTTTGAAACATGATGTGAATTATAAGGATAATTACATTGAAACTTCGGAACTGGCAACAGAAACGGAATCCATGACCTTTGGCGAAGATACTACAACTTCACAGGGAGACATAAATGTGCCGAATGGGGGATCTTCAGCCGAAATGGTTGCCACGGCGGAAGAATTAACACGGGCTCTTGGAATAAACGGTCTTTCAGCAGAGTATATTGATTATTATGTGACAGATGCATATCCCTTTGAGAATCAGGATTCTGCACTGTTTGTAATGAAAGCCGTAGAGAATTCAAAGCTTCTTGTGGTCAAGTTTAAAATATCCAATCCTTCCGGACAGGATATTGCCATTAACATGATGGCAGGGGGAAGGAGATACCGGGGAGTTGTGAATGAAACCATTAAGGTGAATGCCCAGCTTTCGCTGTTACTCGATGCACTGAATACCTTTGATGGAACGATTCCGGCAGGAGTTTCACAGGAATTTGTTCTGGTTTATCAGATACAGACGGAGACAAAAGAGGAGATTAAAAGTCTGGTAATCGATATAGCTGATGAAAATGGAAATTCGACTAAAATAAAATTAAAATAGTAAAATTGTAGGAGGGCTTTTATGGAAACGAATATTTTATTAGAGAATGGAACAAATGAACTTGAAGTGCTGGAATTCACTATTGGAAATAATTATTATGGTATTAACGTGGCAAAGATTCGGGAAATATTACCATACCAACCGGTTACTCCGATGCCTAATGCGCATAAGAGCATTGAAGGAATATTTATGCCGAGGGATACCATGATTACAGTAATCAATCTTCCAAAAGAACTTGGGCTGGCTGAGAGTACCGACTATTCCAGCGATATGATGATTATTACCAATTTTAATAAATTAAATATTGCATTTCATGTTCATAAGGTAGTCGGCATACATAGAGTTTCCTGGAATGATATCATTAAACCGGATCATACAATCAATACCACAGATTCCAGTATTGCAACCGGTATAATAAAAATTGATGGCAAGTTAATCGTTATACTCGATTTTGAGAGTATTGTTTCGGAAATCAGTCCGGAAACCGGATTAAAGGTATCGGAAATCGATGCGCTGGGAACCAGACAGAGAAACGAATCGCCAATACTGATTGCAGAGGATTCTGCACTTCTGAGCAAGCTTATTATAGATTCCCTGCATAAGGCAGGATATATCAATGTCATAAAAAATGACAACGGACAGGAAGCCTGGGATAAACTGGAGGAATTAAAGCAAAAGGGTACAGTTCTGGATGAAGTAAAATGTATAATCACAGATATAGAAATGCCGGTAATGGATGGTCACAGACTGACAAAACTGGTAAAATCAGACGATGTATTAAAAGAAATACCATTGATTATTTTCTCTTCTCTGGTAAATGAAGAAATGCGGATTAAAGGATTATCGCTTGGTGCAGATGCCCAGCTTTCAAAACCAGAGATTGGAAATCTGGTCAGGATTATTGATGGATTAATTCAGAATAATCAATCATAGTTCAATGAAGTACATTAGGTCGGCAAAGCAGGTCGACCTAATGTGTTGTTTACTAAGTTACCGGAGGTGTAAGAATGGCATTAGACAACAAAGATGAAGATTATCTGGAACAGCTTCTGAATTCTGTGGTGGAAGGAAGTGAGACAGACTCTGATGACTGGTTTGAAAAGGAATTGGAAGACGGGGATTTTAATTTTGATGAAGAAATCTCTGATATTAATGATGATATAGATTTCTCAAACGAAGATGAACAAAAGGAATTAACCGGTGAAGAGGCGGAAGAGTCTTTTAGCGGTGATGATATACTGGCAGAAGAACCTCCTGCTTCAGAAAAATCTTTAGCAGAAGAAACGCTTACGGAAGAGCCCTTTATAGAAGAATCTTTCATGGAATCGTCTATTACAGAGGAATTATCAACAGATGAATTACAGTTGGATACGTTTCCGGAAGAGGAATCGGGTCAGACAGACATCAGTGGAGAAATAGATACCGAAGAGTCGGATGATGATCTGGCAGATATTTTAAGCATGATTAATGCAATTGAGCAGGAAGAAGAGGGCAGCGGTTCTGAACCAGAGGATATTGGTTCTTCGGAAGAAGATAACCGGGCGGTGAAACGATATGAAGATATCCATTTAGACGAAGAAAATGGAGAAGAACCGGAACCGGCCCAGGAAAAGGCGGAATCAAAGAAGTCCAAAGGTTTTTTTGGCAAATTGTTTTCACGCAGTAACAAGTCCCAACAGCCGGAAGATAATTCCCTGATTGATGCAGACAGTATACTGGATGAAACCGGAAGTGTTATGGATGATATGGACAGTCTGGGTCTCAGTGATTTCGGGTTCGGTGGAGATTTAAATATTGATTCGGCATCGGAGGGAGTATCAGAGGATACAGAAGAAGCAGAGGACAAAAAGGCAAAGAAAGAAAAAAAGAAAAAAGAGAAAAAAGAAAAGAAACCTAAGAAAGAAAAAGAACCGAAGGAAAAGAAAAAGAAACCAGCCAAACCACCGGTTATGGAGGAAAAAATAAAAATTACACCATTGGGGCTGGTTCTCAGCATGTCTGTGATAGCGGCAAGTGTGTGTCTGATTTATTTTGGAGCCGGATTCTTTTCATATAACAGAAATATTGATAAGGCCACCGGATATTATGTTGATAAGAATTTCACCAAAGCATATGCTATTTTGGCGGGCATGGATTTAAAAGACAGCGACAAGGCATTTTACCAGCAGGTTGTTACGGTTATGAAAGTTGAGAAACATTATAATGAATTTAATACATATTATAAGTTGGAAATGAATGTTGATGCGCTGGATTCTCTGATCCGGGGAATTAAGACTTATGATTCCGTAATCGATGATGCCAGGGAATTGGGAACCTTTGATCAGACAACATCTTCTCTGGGTAAGATTATTGATTGTTTATCAAGTTATTACGGTATGACAGAAAGTGAAGCCAGACAATTATCCCAGATGGCAGACAGGGAAGAATATTCCAGGATTATTAACAGCAAAGCTTCCGGGAAAAATTAATTCTGAGAAAGGGACGAACAGGCAATGATAGCAATAATTGATTATGATGCAGGTAATTTGAGCAGTGTCCGGAAGGCTTTGGAGTTTTTAGGACAGGAGGTGGTCATATCACGTAAACATGATGAGATTCTATCTGCGGATAAGGTTATTTTACCGGGAGTTGGAAATTTTGGGGATGCCATGGAAAAACTAAAGAATTATAATCTGATAGGGCCTATACATGAGGTGGCGGCCCGAAAGATACCGTTTCTCGGAATTTGTCTCGGACTTCAGTTGTTATTTGAAGGAAGTGACGAATCAGAGGGGATTGAGGGCCTGGGGATTCTGAAAGGCGAGATACGGAAGATTCCGGATGCTCCGGGATTAAAGATACCCCATATCGGCTGGAATTCTCTGCGGTTTATGAATGATGGCAGACTGTTTCGGAATATTGATGATGATGCATATGTATATTTTGTTCATTCGTATTATCTGAAAGCAAAAGAACCGGAAATTGTCAAGGCTGTTACCGAATATGGCACGATTATTGATGCTTCCGTAGAAAAGAATAATATATTTGCATGTCAGTTTCATCCGGAGAAGAGCGGAGATACGGGACTGCAGATATTGAAAAATTTTGCAGAAATCCATCAGACGTCTTAGGAGGTAGTACATGCATACAAAAAGAATTATTCCATGTCTGGATATAAATAATAACAGAGTAGTAAAAGGAATTAATTTTATTAATCTGAAAGATGCAGGAGATCCTGTGGAAGTGGCGGCGGCTTATGATAAAGCTGGTGCGGATGAACTGGTTTTTTTGGATATCACGGCATCTTCTGACCACAGGCATACGGTGGTGGATTTAGTTCGAAAGGTTGCTGAAAAAGTTTTTATTCCTTTTACAGTAGGCGGAGGAATCCGGACCGTGGATGATTTTAAGGAACTGCTTCGGGAAGGGGCTGACAAAATAGCAGTCAATTCGGCGGCAATCAATCAACCGAATCTAATCCGGGAGGCAGCAGATAAATTTGGAAGCCAGTGCGTGGTGGTTGCCATAGATGCGAAACGGAGAGCCGACGGAAGCGGTTGGAATATTTATCAAAATGGCGGAAGAATCGATACTGGAATCGATGCTTTGTCCTGGGCTATAGAGGCGGAGCAGATGGGAGCAGGAGAAATTCTGCTGACCAGCATGGATTGTGATGGAACGAAGGATGGCTATGATATTTCTCTGACCAAAACGATTGCGGAACGTGTTTCTATTCCTGTAATCGCATCCGGCGGAGCAGGTACAAAAGAACATTTTTTGAAAGCGTTAACAGACGGAAAAGCGGATGCAGCACTGGCTGCTTCCCTGTTTCACTATAAGGAACTGGAAATTAAGGATTTAAAACAATATTTATATGAGTCAGGAGTACCAATAAGATATGTCAGCGATAAATAATGATTGGCTTGAGCCGTTAAAGGAAGAATTTTCAAAAGAATATTATAAAACACTGTTTGATAAAGTAAAGGAAGAATATTCTACGCATGTGGTGTATCCGGCATCGGAGGATATATTTAATGCATTTCATATGACCCCCTATCATAAAGTAAAAGTAGTAATCATAGGACAGGATCCATACCATGAACCGGGACAGGCCCATGGATTAAGCTTTTCTGTGAAACCGGGAATCGGTATTCCTCCTTCTTTAGAGAATATATATAAAGAAATGGCGGATGATGTGGGTACCTATATTCCGAATAATGGGTATCTGGTGAAATGGGCAGAACAGGGTGTTTTATTACTAAATACCATACTGACGGTTCGGGCCCATGCAGCATTTTCACACAAGGGAATCGGTTGGGAAAAGTTTACGGATGCAGCTATTCAGGCGTTGAATCAGGAAGACCGTCCTATCGTATTTTTGCTATGGGGAAAACCGGCACAAATGAAGGAATCTATGTTGACGAATCCTAACCATCTAATATTAAAGTCGCCCCATCCAAGTCCGCTGTCGGCATACAGAGGATTTTTTGGTTGCAGGCATTTCAGTCAGACCAATGAATTTCTGAAACAGAATGGAGAAATACCTATCGATTGGCAGATTGAAAATATCTAAATGAAAACATCTCATAGAAGAGAGGATTGCCCGGTTGACCGGGAATCGCTGATTCTTCTATGAGATGTTTTTTATTGTTTCAAATGGTTTTGATTATTGTTCTAAAGATTTTTCATTGTTCTTTGCCAGATTCTTATTGGCCGTGGACAGCATCAGTTTAATCCGGTTTAACTGATTAACTTCGCTGGCACCAGGGTCATAGTCAACGGCTACAATATTTGCTTCCGGATGTCTGTGCCGCAATTCTTTGATAACGCCTTTTCCCACCACATGGTTTGGAAGGCAGCCGAATGGCTGGGCACAAACAATATTTGGAACGCCACTGTGAATCAGTTCCAGCATTTCTCCAGTTAAAAACCATCCTTCTCCGGTCTGATTGCCGATGGAGGTAATTGGTTCCGCCAGTTTTGCCAGTTCTGAAATATGGGATGGAGGAGTAAAGCGTTTGCTTTTTAATAATTCTTTTACCATAGGTTTCCGCAGGTTTTCCAGAAACCAGATGGCCAGATTGCCAATCCGGGCAGAAGACTTTTTAAAACCAAGATTTTCTGCTTTAAAATTATTATTATAAAAACTGTACAGGAAGAAATCCAGTAAATCTGGCATAACCGCTTCGGCACCTTCATTTTCCAGTAAATCTACAAGAAAATTATTTGCGGCCGGGAGAAATTTCACCAGAATTTCGCCTACAATACCAACCTTAGGTTTCTGAATATCTAATAGAGGCAGAGTATCGAAATCATGTATGATACCGCGGATATTCCGTTTAAATTGGGAAAATGACAACGAAGGTTTTGCCAGAGATTCCGCACAGATTTTTTTCCATTTTGCATGCAGTTCATTGGCGGAACCTGGCACTTTTTCATATGGACGGGTACGGTAAAGGACCCGCATAAATAAATCTCCGTAAATTAAAGCGTGCATTGCCTTTAATGTCAGCTTTGGAGTGATTTTAAATCCTTCGTGTTTTTCCAGGCCCTGAACACTTAATGCCAGAACCGGAATCTGGGACATTCCGGCTTTTTCCAGGGCGCGTCGGATAAATCCGACATAATTGCTTGCCCGGCAGCCGCCGCCAGTCTGTGTCATGATGACGGCAGTTCTGTCAAGGTCGTAGTTTCCGGACAGTAGTTCTTCCATAATCTGTCCGATTACAATGAGAGACGGATAACAGGCATCATTATTAACATATTTCAAACCGATATCTACAGCCTTCCGGTTGTCATTGTTAAAAATTTTAATATTATAGCCACAGGACTTTAGCGCTGGTTCCAGAAGGTCAAAATGAATTGGTGACATCTGCGGTGCAAGAATCGTATAATTTTTCCGCATATCGGCAGTAAATTCCACGCGGTTGATACTGGAAGAAACAATGGTACGTTTTTCTTCTTTCTTTTCCCGGACCCGGAGTGCCGAAAGCAGGGAACGGATCCGGATTCTGGCGGCGCCGAGATTGTTTACTTCATCTATTTTTAATACGGTATAAATTTTACCGGACTTTGTAAGGATATCGCTGACCTGGTCGGTGGTAACGGCATCCAGTCCGCAACCAAAGGAGTTTAACTGGATTAAATCCAGATGATCCTGTGTCTTGACAAAATTAGCGGCTGCATAAAGTCTGGAATGATACATCCATTGATCCATGACCAGAAGCGGACGCTCTACATTTGCCAGATGAGAGATGGAATCTTCCGTTAATACGGCAATTCCGTAAGAATTAATCAGTTCCGGTATTCCATGATTGATTTCCGGGTCGATGTGGTATGGGCGTCCAGCAAGAACAATTCCCCGTTTATTATGTTCTTCCAGATATTTTAAAACTTCTTCTCCCTGTTTCTGAATATCTTTCCGGGCAGCCTGCAGTTCTTCCCATCCTGCGCGGCAGGCGTTCTGAATGTCATCTGCCGGTATTCCGAATTCTTCCGTAAAGACTTCAACTAAACGTTTGGACATGACGTCAAAATCGGTCATGGATAAAAACGGATTTAAAAACCGTATCTGACCGTTTGTAATTTCTTCTACATTATTTTTAATGTTTTCAGCATATGAAGTAACAATCGGACAATTGTAGTGGTTGTTGGCATCCGGTGTTTCATTTCGCTCATAAGGGATACATGGATAAAATATAAATTCTACCTGTTGTCTAATCAGCCAGGTGATATGACCGTGAGCCAGTTTGGCAGGATAACATTCGGATTCGCTTGGGATGGATTCAATTCCCAATTCATAGATTTTCCGACTGGATTCCGGTGAAAGGATAACCTGAAATCCCAGGTTTCTGAAGAAAATGGCCCAGAACGGGTAATTTTCATACAGATTCAGTACACGGGGAATACCTACCGTACCACGGATGGCCTCGTCAGCAGTCAGTGATTCATAACTGAAAATCTTTTTATGCTTGTATTCAAACAGATTCGGAATGTTTTCTTTGTTTTTTGTCTTGCCGATTCCGCGTTCACAGCGGTTTCCGGTAATAAACTGCCGTCCTCCGGTAAATTTGTTGATTGTCAGCAGACAACTGTTGGTACAGCCTTTACAGCGGGACATGGAAGTGGAAAATTCCAGTGTATTGATTTTATCAATACTGAGCATGGTGGTTTCTTTGGAGCCGTCATACCGTTCCCTTGCTATCAGCGCAGCACCGAAAGCACCCATGATACCAGCAATATCCGGACGTACGGCATTACAGCCGGATATTTTTTCAAAACTCCGCAGAACAGCGTCATTATAAAAGGTTCCGCCCTGAACTACTACTTTTTTTCCTAAATCTTTTGGGTCTGTAATCTTTATAACCTTATATAAAGCATTTTTAATGACCGAATAGGCAAGTCCGGCAGATATATCCGAAACTTCGGAGCCTTCCTTTTGCGCCTGTTTGACATTGGAGTTCATAAAAACCGTACAGCGGGTACCTAAATCCACTGGATTTCTGGCAAACAAAGCTTCTTTTGCGAAATCCTCCACGGAATAGTTCAAAGACTTGGCAAAGGTTTCAATAAAGGATCCGCAACCGGAAGAACAGGCTTCGTTAAGCTGAACACTGTCCACTGTCTGATTTTTAATTTTGATGCATTTCATATCCTGGCCGCCGATGTCAAGGATACAATCCACATCCGGCTCAAAAAAGGATGCGGCATAGTAGTGGGAAACCGTTTCCACTTCGCCTTCGTCCAGCATAAGGGCAGCTTTAATCAGAGCC
The DNA here is from genome assembly GCA_022794265.1 of Lachnospiraceae bacterium. GTDB lineage: Bacteria > Bacillota > Clostridia > Lachnospirales > Lachnospiraceae > Bovifimicola. The sequence goes on along the minus strand of JAAWEK010000003.1, from coordinate 252,683 downwards.
TCTCCGTATCCGGTGGAGCAGGAGTATACGATTCTGGCGCTGTCCGGCAGTTGCTGATAAATTTCTTTGATGGCCCGGATGGTGGTGGCAAGGGGACTGCCGTTATTATTGCTGTAGAAAGAGTACAGCAGGGTGCCGTCTTCTGCTACCAGCGCCACTTTTGTAGTGGTGGAACCGGCATCAATACCCAGAAAACAATCGCCTTCATAATCGTTTAAATCCATGGCCGCCACTTTATGAACATTGTGCCGCTGGATAAATGATTCATAGTCTTGCGGAGATTCAAACAGCGGCTCCATTCGTTTGATTTCAAAATTCATTTTTATGCCGTTGGAAAGCCGGTCAATCATATCCTGTGTATCTGTTTCCGCGTCGGTTTTATGATTCAGGGCGGCTCCGATGGCAGCAAACAGGTGGGAATGTTCCGGCGCAATAATCTGTTCCTCCGTCAGTTTTAACGTACGTATAAATGCCTGTTTTAATTCTGACAGGAAGTGAAGGGGACCGCCTAAAAATGCCACGTTTCCCCGGATGGGTTTTCCGCAGGCAAGACCGCTGATGGTCTGGTTTACAACAGCCTGGAAAATGGAAGCCGACAAATCCTCTTTGGTTGCACCTTCATTAATCAGAGGCTGAATATCCGTTTTTGCGAATACGCCGCATCTGGCGGCAATGGGATATATGGCTTTATATTCTCTGGCATATACATTCAGCCCTGCCGCATCCGTCTGGAGCAGGGAAGCCATCTGATCGATAAAGGATCCGGTGCCGCCGGCACAGATACCGTTCATACGCTGTTCCACACCGCCGGTAAAATATATGATTTTTGCATCTTCACCACCCAGCTCAATGGCAACATCCGTCTGAGGGGCATAGTCCTCAAGGGCAGTGGATACAGCCACAACTTCCTGGACAAATGGTACATTCAGATGTTTGGCAAGCGTCAGTCCGCCGGAGCCAGTAATGACAGGATAAAGTTTTGTATTTCCATAGTGTTCATTAAATTTTTTTAACAGGGAAGCAAGCGTTTCCTGAATATTTGCATAATGTCTTTCGTAATCAGAAAAGATAATTTCATTTTCAGAGTCAAGAATTGCAATCTTGACCGTGGTAGATCCAATGTCTATTCCAAGTGAAAATGTATTACTCATGGGTAACCTCCGTTTTATATAAAGTACCGGGGGATAAAGTTCCGGTATAAATTGAAATCAGCTTATTATAATACATAATCCGACAAAATTCAACTGTTGTGATAGGGCCAAACTTTGGATATTATAGTAATATATATATGAAAATTTTATGAAAAGGGTGAATATATTACTGAGCGGACCCAGCAGACTTCTCCAGAATTTGCTACTGTGTATCGGTAAAATATGTATACTATTAAATTTCAATTTATTAATGATTGTCTTTGAAATAGTTGTTATTTTGTTTTGCGTATTGATATCGAACAGCAGAGGTGTAAGCTATCTGTGTCCAACGGCTTACACCTTTGCGTCCGTCTGGCCAATTACAACAAAACATTTGACAAATATTTTATTCCTTACTATAATAAGGAAATATACCGTAAAAAGGAGAGAATAACATTGAATTTCATACAGAAACTGGAACGAAAATTTGGCAGATATGCCATTCGCAATCTGATGACATATATCATTATCCTGTATGTAATCGGCTGGATGATACAGGTGTTTAATGCCAGGTTTTATTATGACGCTTTGTCACTGGACATAGAGGCCATCTTACATGGACAGGTGTGGAGAATTCTTACATTTATCATTATGCCGCCCCAGGATTCGTCATATATATTTATGATATTTACCTTGTATTTATACTATATACTGGGAACGAATTTAGAGCGGGTATGGGGAGCCTTCCGTTTTAATGTGTATTTTTTTATGGGAGTCATTTTTCATGTGCTGGCAGGATTCTTAATCTATTTTATTTTTGGAGTGAATTGGCCACTGACCACTTATTATCTGAACATGTCGCTGTTTTTTGCGTTTGCCACGGTTTATCCGGATATGGAGCTGTATCTTTTTTTTATCCTGCCTATTAAAATTAAGTGGCTGGCATTGATAGACGGTGCATATTTTATATTGACTATATTTTCCGGATTTTCATGGTATCTGTTATCGGAAGATGGGGCGCGTTCCGTTGCAAGGGTGGCGTTAAATCTGGGAATTGTCCCGTTGCCAGAGATAGCCACAGCAGCATTGGTATCCCTGCTGAATTTTGTTGTATTTTTCTTAATCACCAGAAATTATAAACGGTATTCACCAGGAGAAATCCGAAGGAAACAGAGATATAGAAGCCAGGTACGGCAGTCACGGGGAAATGCGGTCCTGCATAAATGTGAAATTTGCGGTAGAACCAGTGAATCCAATCCGGAGCTGTCGTTCCGGTACTGCTCGAAATGCGCAGGAAACCATGAGTATTGTGAGGATCATTTGTTTACACATCAGCATATTCAGTAGAATAAATCAATAAATTAACGGAGTTGCCCTTGTCAGTGGCGGAAATGGAGATTAAAAATGGAAAAAAAAACATTTGTAACATTGGAACAACTGAAAGAGATTGAAAAAAAATATCCCACGCCTTATCATCTGTATGATGAAAAAGGGATTCGGGAAAACGCTCTGCGTTTAAAAGATGCATTTTCCTGGAATAAGGGATTTAAGGAATATTTTGCCGTAAAAGCAACACCAAATCCGTTTATTCTGAAGTTATTACAAGAGTGCGGCTGCGGGGTAGACTGTTCCTCTCTGACGGAACTTATGATGTCTGATAAACTGGGGTTTCATGGGGATGATATCATGTTTTCTTCCAATGATACTCCGGCAGAAGAGTTTCTTTTGGCAAGAAAACTGGAGGCCCAGATTAATCTGGATGATTATACCCATATTGATTTTCTGAATAAAACCTGCGGAATACCTGAAACTATCTGCTGCCGTTTTAATCCGGGCGGGGTATTTAAAATTAGTACCAGTATTATGGATAACCCGGGGGATGCAAAATATGGATTTACCAAACCTCAGATTATCGAAGGATATCAAAGATTAAAGGAATTGGGCGCTAAAAAATTCGGTATTCATTCATTTCTGGCAAGTAATACGGTTACAAATGAGTATTATCCGACACTGGCAAGGATATTGTTTGAAACCATTGTGGAAATTAAAGAACAGACAGGAGTGGAAATTTCTTTTGTCAATCTTTCCGGAGGAATCGGGATTCCTTACCGACCGGATCAGGAGCCGAATGATATTTATAAGATAGCAGAAGGGGTTAAAAAAGCATATGAAGAGATTCTGGTTCCTGCCGGCATGGAAGTGGCAATCTATACGGAACTTGGACGGTATATGTTAGGGCCTTACGGCTGTCTTGTGACGAAAGCTATTCATGAGAAGCATATCCATAAAGAATATATCGGTGTGGATGCCTGTGCGGTAAATCTTATGCGGCCCGCCATGTATGGGGCGTATCATCATATTACTGTCATGGGAAAAGAAAAGGAGCCTTGTGATTATAAATATGATATTACCGGTTCCCTGTGTGAAAATAACGATAAATTTGCAGTTGACCGTATGTTGCCAAAAATCGATATCGGCGATTTTATCGTAATTCATGATACTGGTGCCCACGGGTTTGCAATGGGATATAACTATAACGGTAAGTTAAAATCAGCAGAATTACTGTTGAAAGAGGACGGTTCGGTTCAGATGATCAGACGGGCAGAGACGCCGGAAGATTATTTTGCAACCTTTGATTTTACTGATATTTTAAAATAATAGAAGCAGCAGCCGGAGACAGGCATTCAGATTCCTGGATCCGGCTGTGTCCAATTTAAAGAAAATGAATAATCTAACATAGAATAGATGTTGTTCCGGTAAATAAAAAGAACACTTAAAGGCAATGTCTTTAAGTGTTCTCTGGGACTGTTAAAATTAAGCTCTTTCTACTAAACCGGATCTTAAGCAGGATGTACAAACATACATTTTCTTGCTAGCTCCATTCACCTTCACTTTTACAGATTTAACATTTGCTTTCCACATTTTGTTTGATCTTCTATGTGAGTGGCTGACTGCGTTGCCGAAGTGAGCACCTTTATTACAAATTGAACATTTAGCCATTTTAAGCACCTCCTTAACGTACATTTGGTCTTTTAGACCTAACACGAATGATATTTTAACAGATTAAAAAGAAATATGCAAGCATTTTTTTAATTTCTGCTTTATTTTTTTAAAAAAGATGTTATAATATCTAATACAAATAAAATTGACTTAGTATGCACTCTGTTTCTGTGAGGTGTGGAAGTTTCGAAATATATGTATGGCATTTACTGTGAAGTACGCATATATACTTCATGTGTTCAGGGTAGAATGGAGGTTCCTTATGAAAGGTAAATTAAATTCCAGTCTTGGAGATGTTTATATTGATAGTTCAGTGATTGCAAAATGTGCCGGCACAACGGCAGTGGAATGTTTTGGTATTGTTGGTATGGCGGCAGTCAGCATGACGGATGGAATCGTTAAGCTGTTGAAAAGAGAGAGTCTGGCAAAAGGAATTCATGTTGCTGTGGATGAAAATAATGAATTAACGCTGAATTTTCATGTGATTGTGGCATATGGGGTAAGTATTTCCGCAGTGGCGGACAATCTCATTTCCAATGTAAAATATCAGGTGGAAGAAATAACCGGTTTAAGTGTTAAAAAAATAAACATCTATGTCGAAGGTGTTCGCGTAATAGACTAATCTTAAGGAGGATTTTGTTGTGATTACTAATATAGATGGTAAGACATTGCAGAAGATGTTTTTGGCGGGTGCCAAAAATCTGGAGGCCAAAAAAGAATGGATTAATGAATTAAATGTATTCCCGGTTCCGGACGGTGATACGGGTACCAATATGACATTAACAATCATGTCTGCGGCAAAGGAGGTCAGTGCCATTGCAAATCCAACAATGGAAAATCTGGCAAAGGCAGTTTCATCCGGTTCCTTACGCGGTGCCAGAGGAAATTCAGGTGTTATATTGTCCCAGTTGTTCCGGGGATTTACAAAGGAAATCCGGGAATTTGAAACCATAGATGCAGTTGTACTTGCCAATGCATGTGAACGTGCCGTGGAAACCGCATATAAAGCAGTTATGAAGCCGAAAGAAGGAACGATTCTGACCGTGGCAAAGGGAATGGCGGAAAAGGCAAATGAAATTGTATTGGAAACCGATGATTTGGAATATATGATTGCAGAAATCATTAAAGAGGGTGATTATGTATTAAGCCAGACACCGGAGATGCTGCCAGTATTAAAACAGGCTGGTGTTGTGGATTCCGGCGGACAGGGGCTTATGCAGGTGATAAAGGGAGCCTTTGATGCGTTTTTGGGAAAAGAACTGGATCTTACGATTTCCGGTGGGAAAAGCACAGGAACCGTTATAAGAACGGAACCTGCCAATGATGTTGACATTAAGTTCGGCTATTGTACGGAATTTATAATTATGCTGGAAAAAGAATATAACATGGATAAGGAGCATGAATTTAAGGGATACCTTGAATCCATCGGTGATTCCATTGTGGTAGTTTCTGATGACGACATAGTTAAGGTTCATGTACATACAAATGATCCTGGACTGGCGATTCAGAAAGCACTGACTTACGGTTCACTGACCAAGATGAAGATTGATAATATGCGGGAAGAGCATCAGGAAAAACTGATAAAGGATGCCGAGAAACTGGCAGAACAGCAGAAGCAACAGGAATTAGAGCAGATGCCGAGAAAGGAAGCAGGTTTTATTACTGTATCCATTGGCGAAGGAATGAATGAAATCTTTAAGGGACTTGGTGTCGACCGAATCATAGAAGGCGGTCAGACCATGAATCCGAGTACGGAAGATGTTCTCAATGCCATTGCCCAGGTCAATGCCAATACCATCTATGTGCTTCCGAATAATAAAAATATAATACTGGCTGCCGAGCAGGCAAAGAAACTGACAAAAGATAAGAATATTGTGGTCATACCATCCAAAACCGTTCCTCAGGGAATTACAGCAATCATTAATTTCATGCCGGAACGAAGTGTGGAAGAAAATACCGCCAGAATGACCGAAGAAATGGGAAAAGTTAAAACCGGTCAGATTACCTATGCAGTACGTGATACAGTGATAGATGAAAAGGAAATCAAACAGAATGATATTATGGGAATCGGTGATGCCGGTATTATTTCTGTAGGAACCGATTTGTTTAAAACTACGGTGGATATGGTTTCCAATCTGATTGATGACGATTCGGAAATCATTAGTATCTATTACGGTCAGGAAGTAACGGAAAGCGATGCTGCCGCCATTGCGGATAAGATTGAAGAATTGTATCCGGATGTGGATGTGGAAGTTAATATGGGAGGACAGCCGATTTATTATTATATTATTTCCGTGGAATAGGGTAACAAAAGGATTTATAAGCAACAATCGATTGTAATATGAATTTATTGCAATCGATTGCTCCAATATGGAGGTTTAAAATGTACGAAAAACATAAGAGTAAAATTCATACACTTCTAACGGTACCGTTTCTGATGTTTCTGGTCTTTCAATGCTATTACATGCTGTGTAATATCACATATGCAAGAATAGTATGTGTTCAGGGATTATTTTTTTCTTTTCTGCTGTTCTGGGGAATTTATATGTGTGTATTCGGCTGCATAAATAATGTTTACAGGACCACGGTTTTATTATCTGTAGCTTTGGTGCTGTTCGGGATTGTCAATCAGTTAAAAATCGCATATTCTGATACTCCGGTATTTCTTTCTGACTTTTTCTTCCTGAATTCCGCCGGAACCTTTATGGATATTTTAAAAGGAACCATCGTGGGAATCATCCTGAAATATCTGGTTATTATAGTGGCATTTTTAGCCGGAGTCGTTTATATCTGTAAATTTGCAAAGAAACAGAATGAATTCTCTATCCAAAAGGGTTTCCGGGCAGCTTGTATCATCCTTCCAATCTGTTTTATGGCCGTTATATCCATTCCAAATAAAAACATCAGTCAATTTATGCTAAAAACGTTTTTCAGTATTGATGAGAGACAGGATAATTATGCTACCACTAATATGGGATATTATTTTAAATTTGGTGTGTTTGGTGGTTTATATGGGCAAAATCTGGAAAGCAGACTGGAGGAGCCGGACGGATATGACCCTTCGGAACTGGATCAGCTTGTGAAAGAAAGCTGCAAACAAAGGCGGAACAGCCATAAATTTGGAAAACCAAATATAGTTATGATATTTTCAGAATCTTTCTGGAATATTGACGATATGAAAGAAGTACGGTTTGACCGGCCGGTGGCGTCGAATTTTGAACAGTTAAAACAAAAGGGAATTCTGGTGGATATGATTTCTCCGTCATACGGAGGAATTTCTTCCAATGTGGAGTATGAAATGCTCACCGGAAGTTCCATTAAATTCTTTTCTTCCGGTTATATTCCGTATATGCAGTTGTATATTGACGATAAATATAAGAAAGCACCTTCCATTATTCAGGAATTGAAGCGAAACGGATATAAAACCCATATTACTTCTACATGGGAGAGTTCCCTGTTTAACTGTAAATCTGTTTATGAGTATTTTGATGTAGATATAACAGAATATAAAGAAGATTTAAAAGATTCATATAAAAAGGGCGGAAGGATATCAGATGCCTATGTGGCAGAACGGCTTATTCGGGAACTGAAGGAGAAACCGAAGGATGAAAAACTCTTTACCATGATTCTGACGGCACAGGCCCATATGCCGTTTAATGTTGATAAATACCAGGATTATGATATTTCCATTATAGACAGCAAACTGAATCCGGAGGAAGAGGATACTATTCTATCCTATGCTCAGGGGGTCTACGATGCCGATCAACAGCTGAAGGAAGTATATGATTTTATTCAGACTTATGAGGAACCAACAATTTTGATTTTCTATGGAGACCATCTGCCGTATCTGAAAACCGAAAAGGGGGAAGATATTACAAAGAAACTGGAATATTTCAATACCGGGGATTCTACAGAGGATTTATTCCGGAAGTATCATACCCAGTGTCTGATTCTTGCCAATTATGATATTGGGAAAGATGATATGGATTATATGGGACCGGATTTGGTCATGAATTATCTGATCAATAATATGGACGTGGAGGTTTCACCATATTATCAATGGTTGTATAGCACCATTGATAAGCTTCCGGCAAGCAATCTGTATGTTTCTGTGGATAAATACGGAAAAAAATATAAAACTTCGAAACTGACCGGGACGATGAAAGATACTTTTGATTTACGAAGAAAAATGAATTGGAAATATTTTGTGGAAGTAGATGTGGATTAATGTGACGGTTTTTGGCAAAGAAGATGTTGGCTTTATTTTTTATGGCAGAACGAAAACCAAAGAATCAAAATCTTGCAGTTGAAAGGAAAGCTGCAGGATTTTGATTTTTTATAGGGAAATATCATGGAACTGTTTTATGATGAAATCAATTTGGATGGACTTCAAGCTTTCTGCCAAATCTTTTTGTATTATGCCGTAAGGCATTTGCAGGACCTCATGGATATTTTTGCCGACCGGACATGCAACGGCAGGGGAGGAATGCACCCCAAACAGATTCTGAAGGCCATCAGGCTCAAGGGCGTTGCAGACATCATACAGGTTGATATTTTCGGGTGGCTTTGCAAGTTTGGTATTTCCTGCTCCTGGCTGTGTAGAGATGATTCCGGCTTTCTTTAATTCACTTAATATATTACGGATTATTACTGGATTGCAGCCAGTGGACTTTGCAAGCAGGCTGCTTGTAACATTAATAGATTCACTGTACTCGTTAATAAAAATCAGGCAGTGAAGTGCAACTGAACATTTTTGGCTGATGTGCATAATCAAATCCTCTCTTTTTTAAAGGGATTATATCATGAAATACCAGACTTGTAAATGTTGACATTACATCTTTGGAGTGCTATAATGAATGCTGTAATATTAAAAATTACAGGAGGTATATTATGAAATGCATACAAATTGTATTCAGCCCTACCGGCGGAACAGGGCGGGTTGCGGCCATAGTTTCTAAAGGACTGGCGGGCGATATGGAGCGTATTGATCTGACAGATTCAAAAGCTGATTTTTCAAGGGCTTCCTTTGATGCAGAGGATGTAGTGGTTATTGCGGTTCCTTCCTTTGGTGGGCGTGTGCCATCAGTAGCAGTACATCGTTTGCAGGAGCTGAATGGGAACGGAGCAAAGGCTGTAATTGTATGTGTATACGGAAACCGTGCTTATGAAGATACGTTGGTGGAACTGCAAGATATAGCAGAACAGGCAGGCTTTTGTGTTGTGGCTGCCATTGCTGCCATTGCCGAACATTCCATCATGCACCAGTATGCCACGGGAAGGCCGGATATGGAAGATAGAAAACAGTTAGCAGACTATTCCAGCCAGATTCTTGCAAAGCTGGAATCTGGGACGGTTACAAAACTATCTATTCCAGGAAATCGTCCCTATAGGAAAGCTGGTGGCGCCGGACTCGTGCCGAAAACGAAAAAATCATGTAATAACTGCGGTTTATGCGCAGAACAGTGTCCGGTTGGAGCAATCTCCAAAGAGAATGCGGTGCTAGTTGATAAGAAAACATGTATTTCCTGTATGCGCTGTGTTGTTAACTGTCCACAGAAGGCAAAAGTACTAAATGGCACAATGGTCAGAGCGGCATCCCTTGCACTTAAGAAGGCCTGCTCAGTTCAAAAAAAATGTGAACTGTATATTTGAAAAGAAATATATAAAGATAGGATATAGTACATACCCCGCAGCGAAGGAAGTCTGCGGGGATTTTTGTGCCGGGTTTCCAACAGCCCCTCTACATGTAGCTTTCATGAAAATCCCATTGACAAATTTCTATTAAATGCATATAATATAAACATATCGATAAATATCTATTGGAGGTGAAGGCATGGAAATGGACACCAGAAGAACAGTTGCCATGTTTAAGGCATTCTGTGACGAGAACCGAATAAGGATATTGCAGATGCTTTGTTCCGGTGAAAAATGTGGCTGTAAAATATTGGAAGAAATGCAGGTTACTCAGCCTACGCTTTCCCACCATATGAAAATACTTTGCGATTCTGGCATTGTTGCTGGACGTAAGGAGGGGAAATGGATGCATTATTCCATCTCTGAGGAAGGCGTGAAGCAGATGCTGGAAATCATCGGGCAGTTGACCGATGTGCAGGTTGGAGAAGAAAAACAGCCGTGCTGTGGAGGATACCAATAGGACACATATTCCTACACAGCTTTTTCAGGACTTTATATTTATATATTTAAATATTTATAAGCATGGATAGGAGGTTGTATTTATGGAGACATTTAAATCAGGATGGGGATTTTTTCAGGATGAGGTTCTTGGGATGAAATGGCTGAACAGGCTGATTGGCCGGTTGTTGGAAGCCTGCGGACTGGATGTCAGCGGGCGAATTGGGGGAAGTGTACAGTTCTTTTTATATGATACGATTAAAATCATGGTGCTGCTTGGATTCCTGATTCTCCTGATTTCTTATATTCAGAGTTACTTTCCGCCGGAAAGGACAAAGAAAATACTTGGACGGTTTCATGGCATCGGAGCAAATATTATTGCCGTCTTGCTGGGGACGGTAACGCCGTTCTGTTCTTGTTCTTCAATTCCGCTTTTCATCGGTTTTACCAGTGCAGGGCTGCCATTGGGGGTGACATTTTCATTCCTGATTTCATCACCTATGGTTGACCTTGGTTCTTTGGTACTGTTGATGAGCATTTTCGGGTGGAAGGTCGCAATCGTGTATGTTGTGCTTGGCCTTGTTGTTGCAGTGGCTGGAGGTACTCTGATTGAGAAACTCCGTTTGGATGACCAGGTGGAGGAGTTTATCAGGAAAGGGAAATCCTTTGATGTGCCCCAGGATAAGCTTTATTTTAAAGACCGCATGAAATATGCCTGGGAACAGGTGGTGGCAACTGTGAAGAAGGTTGAGCCTTATGTGCTGATTGGCGTCGCTATCGGTGCTGTCATTCATAACTGGATTCCAAAGGATTTCATTGTCAGGACCCTCGGAACGGGGAACCCGTTTGGCGTTATTATTGCCACCATTGCAGGGGTACCGATGTATGCGGATATTTTTGGAACAATTCCGATTGCGGAAGCGCTTCTCGCAAAAGGTGCACAGCTTGGTGTTGTCTTGTCATTTATGATGGGTGTTACCACGCTGTCCCTGCCGTCAATGATTATGCTGAAAAAGGCTGTCAAATTGAAACTGCTGGGAATATTTGCCGCTATTTGTACGGCAGGGATTATCACTGTGGGATACTTTTTCAATGTTATACAGTATCTGCTTGTATCATAGGCTCAGTGCTGGAAATATTATTAAGTTCGAACTGGTTGTATGTGTACCGGCAGTTGTTGTTCTTGCAGTTGGGTTGTTATCAATTGTGTTTATGGTTGAAGTAAAGAAAATAAAAATAATTTTTGGAGGATATTATTATGGCATTATTCGGATTTGGAAAGAGGATGAAGGATGAGGAACAGAAGGGATGTTGCTGTGGAATGACGATAGGGGAAGTTGAGGAAGAAGCTTCCTGTGGATATGGCAGCACTGCAGAGGCTGAAAATGAATGCTACTCTGATGTAAAAGACGGTATCTGCTGTATAAAGGTTCTTGGGGCTGGATGTAAGTCCTGCCATGAGCAATTTGAAAATGCAAAGATTACCATGAAAAAGATGGGGCTGGATATTGAGGTTGAATATATCACAGACATGGAAAAGGTAATGGCATACGGTGTTATGAGTATGCCTGCGCTGGTGGTCAATGAAAAGGTGGTTTCTATGGGAAAAGTGCTGAAACCTGCTGATTTAGAAAAGTTGCTGCATGACTTTTCATAATATGTGTTGGCATGTTGTTTATAATACGAATGTATTCTGAATTTTTTATTATTTAAAAGACCATATGGAGGCAGTCGGGCATAAAGTAGCATTTGATTTTGTGCAGGATTTAAACGCCTTAGAATGGATAGGCAGATGGCTTGATTTTTCAAATACGCTCTAGTGGGAGGGAGATTGTGAATGAGGAAATCATCTTCGCATAGGAATACAAAGGTGGCAGAGAGTAATCTCTACTGCGTTCTCTTTTGGAAAGTTCCTATGAAACAGAGGATTTTAAGGTATTTAAAATCAATTGTTCAATAAATGATGCAACTTCTTCTGGCGGATCTGCCATATTGTCATTAATCCAATAATTTAATATACCACTGCTCCCTTGTGCTGTATATACATAAATCCAAGCACGCTGTGTCTGCGATAAGTGGGGAAACTGCCCATTGATATAGGTGGAAAACTCTGCGTAACACATCTGAAAAATTTTCAGCGGAAACTTCGTATCTCCATTTTCAGAAAATAATGTTATATATAGCGAACCGTTGTCTTTCATTTTTTCAAGTAGCTTTACAAGAGTTTTGCCAATTCCGTCCAAAATAGAATTTCTCATAGTTTCATGCAACTCTTTCAGAATTTCTTCCTCTATTTTTTCCATAAGGTCATAAATATCCATGTAATATTTGTAAAAGGTAGCACGGTTGATGTCTGCCATTTCACAAAGCTCTTTTACTGTAATTTTGTTCAAAGGTTTTTGTTTCAGCAGGGAAACGAAATTAGCTTGAATAATCATTTTCGAGTATTTCACACGAGCGTCCTGTCCCATATTATAGCACCTCCAAAACCAACAGATAGATTATTTGTGTCACGGTAGCCAACAAATTTCCGACAAGTGTTTACAAACTGACATATTGCCTGATATTGCTGGTTGTTTTTATTCCTGCAAATATTATACTAAAAACAGAAAAGAAAATCAACATATGTTTGTTAAACTATTTTCTGTAAAAATAAGAGGAGGTAAGAATATGTTTGGAACGGTTTGGAAAATTATGAAAGCGTCCAACATAGGAACAGTTAAAATGATTTTTAGCATTTGGGGATTTTGAAAGGAGTGAGGAATATGCGACACGGTAGATTTTCTATTCCGCCATTAATTTGTATGCTGCTTGTTGCGGGGGGTACTTCAAGGGCAGAAAGCACGGAAAAATTCACATGGAAAAATGATGAGAATAAGAGACGAATGGAAATGGTTGAGGAAATCATGCGTGCGTCCGCAGATGGAACAAGAAAGATTTTCTCAGAGAAGTTCAACAAAAAGGAGGATTAGAATTATGTCAACATTATTACAGATTTTATTAGTTCCCGTGATTATTGCGTGCGCTCTAGGTGGCACAGTTGGGATTTTGAAACTTATCCGTAAGTTTTTCCCAAATGCAGGAAAGAGCGTTGAAAAGACAGAAGAATGGATTGAAAAACATAAATAAGAGAAAAGCATTATATAACAGCACGATTTTACGAGGGGTGGCGTGTTCATGAACGAATACAAGACCCCTTTGGATATTATCGCAACAGTGACCGCAAAAACTGATACGGAAGAAAGTAAAATCTATCACGAGAAATATCCAAACAAAAATTTCATATAGGTGATACGATAAATGATGTTGCCGCCTTTACAGGCCAAGTTACAAACGATAGCACCCGCTCCCAAAATTGTATCAGTCTCGACACGCAATATGACATGAGAGGTAAGGAATTAATTCCTTCCTCTCAATTTTCTTAAGCAATGGCCAGTTAAGATAATTTTCCCACCTACCCCATCGCTTCTATTATCCGATAGAGATAATAATTATAATATATAGCCGTAAAGTGTATTCCGTCTTCCGTAGATACAGGATTCAGATTTCCATTGGAATCCGTAAAGTATCTGTTTAAATCTAAGTATGTAACCTGACTGTTTTGGCACATTTCGGAAAGAAGGTTGTTATACTGTAAGATTCGGTCATTATTTTCATATTCTTCCAGATTGTGGGACTCCCGGCAGACATTTAAAATGGCGATAACATAAATCCGGGTGTCAGGAGAATTTTCTTTAATAAACTGAATAAATTCAGTATAACGGCTGATAAATGTTTCCGGATAATTCCAGCCCAGTTCATTATAGCCAAGACAGAGAAAAATCTGGTCATACTTTTTTTCGGCTATTGCGGCAGATAACATCAGGTTGTCCTTTATGGTGGAAACGGTATAACCGACACCGCAGTGAAAATCCGCATATTCAGCTGCTGGTGTAAATTTGTATAATCCTTCGGTTCTGGAGTCTCCGATAAATAGGCTGTTGGCCAGAGTCTGTGTCAGACGGGCCGGACTCAGAATGTCATTAATATCTTCATAATTAGAAAATCCGGAAGTTTCTGTTATCGTTGGTTCCGTATCTGGAATCATAGGCGGAGTTTCCGGTTCAGCCGGTTGTTCCGGCGGTTTTTCGTTTGAGGAGATGTCGGACATTACCCGGTTTATTTTTTTATCATATTGATTTAATTTTATTAACACTGCAATTTGAAAAAAAATCGTAGCTATAAAAAAAATGAAACTACAATATAGAATATTTTTTTTAATCATAGAGAGATTACCTTTTGTTATTGTTTTATTATATGATATAATTGATTATAATTTAGAAAAACAATAGTGTAAAGAATAAATTATATTTTATTATGCGCTGGAATGCGAATAATATGAAAATAAATTGTATGGACATGGAGAAACTCCTATGAGACTAACGGAATTAAAAGGAATTGGAGAAAAGACCGAACGATTGTTTGGAAAATTAAACATAGGAAGTGCGGAAGACCTTTTAAATTATTTTCCAAGAACCTATGATATTTATGAAGCACCCATAACCGTTAATGAAATCGACAACCGGCTGGTTGCGGCGATTGACGGTACTGTCATGAAGAGTTTGGAAATAAAACAGGTAAATCATTTACAGGTGGTATCCACTGTGATTAAAGATAAAAACGGAACCATGATGAAGATTACCTGGTTTAACATGCCATTTTTAAGAAATACGGTTAAGTATTCCATGAGATTTATTTTTCGGGGAAGAATAAACAAAAAAAACGGATTGCCGGTTATGGAACAGCCTGAACTGTTTACTCTTGGAGCCTATGAGGAAAAGCTGAATTATATGCAGCCAGTCTATTCTTTATCCAAAGGAATTACAAATAATACTGTTAGCAAGGCAGTAAAACAGGCATTGGAACATTGCCGTCTGGAAGATTATCTGCCGGCAGATTACCGGGAGAGGTATGAACTTCTGGAATTGGGAGAAGCTCTTCGGGAAATCCATTTTCCAAGAGAGAAGCAGGAACTGCTGGAAGCCAGAAGAAGACTGGTGTTTAATGAGTTTTTCCGTTTTATTTATAATATGAGAAAGCTGAAGGAAAAGGAAACATTTATACCAAACGGGAACCAGATTTCCTGCCACACGGTTTCGGAATATGTGGCAGAGCGGTTGCCTTATGAATTAACCAATGCACAAAAAGCAGTTCTACAGGAGATTTTTGCGGACATGGCTTCGGATAAGACCATGCAGCGTCTGATACAGGGAGATGTGGGTTCCGGTAAGACCATCCTGGCCTTTCTGGCAATGCTGGATGTAGCGGCTTCCGGCAGACAGGCGGCATTGATGGCCCCTACGGAAGTTCTGGCAGAACAGCATTTTCAAGGCATAATGGAATTAAAGGAATCATATAATCTGGATATCACACCGGTACTGCTCACCGGTTCTGTAAGAGCAGCGGAGAAACGAAGGATTTATGCAATGATGGAATCCGGTGAAGCAGATATCATTATCGGAACCCACGCACTGATACAGGAGAAGGCGGTCTATCACAGTCTGGCACTGGTAATCACCGATGAACAGCATCGGTTTGGGGTTATGCAGAGGAGTGCCATTAAAGATAAGGGAAATCAGCCTCATGTCATTGTTATGAGCGCTACACCCATACCCCGGACGCTTGCTATTATTTTGTATGGCGATCTGGATATTTCAGTAATTAATGAGCTGCCTGCAAAACGGCTCAGCATAAAAAATTGTGTGGTTACAAGGGAATATCGTACAAAAGCATATCGGTTTATTGAGAAAGAAGTAAAAGCAGGAAGGCAGGCATATGTTATCTGTCCTATGGTTGAAGAGAATGATACGCTGGAAGCGGAAAATGTTATTGATTATTCCAAATTACTCCAAAAAGAATTGTCCAACGATATTGTAGTAACCTATTTACACGGGAAAATGAAGCCAGAGGAAAAAAATGATATTATGCGCAGATTCAGCCGGAATGAGATTCAGGTGCTGGTTTCTACCACGGTAATTGAGGTGGGAATTAATGTACCGAATGCCACGGTCATGATGGTGGAAAATGCAGAACGGTTCGGTCTGGCCAGTCTGCATCAGCTACGGGGCAGAGTGGGAAGAGGAGAATACCAGTCCTATTGTATCTTTATCAGTTCTTCTTCAGATCCGGAAAAATTAAAGAGGCTGGAAATACTGAACCGCTCCAATGACGGATTTTATATAGCGTCCAGTGATTTGAAGCTACGGGGACCGGGAGATTTCTTCGGAGTGAGACAAAGTGGGGAAATGGAATTTAATCTTGCGGATATTTACTCCGACGGTGAGATTATGAGAGCAGCTTCCGATGCCGTAGATGATTTTATCGGACAGGGGTATGAACTGGTTGACAAACGAATGAATGATGATATAGTAATATACTAGAGCATGATTGAAAATAGCTTTCTGCCAGATGTATGAGAATGAATTTTAAACACAATAATGAATGAAAGAAAGGAAATTCGCAGCAGACCTGCGATATATATGGGTATCATTATGAATATAGTAGTATTGTGTGCAGGTTCCAGCACAGAACGGGAAGTGTCAATTGTTACGGGAACACAGGTGTGTAAGGCATTGCGGGAAAAGGATCATAATGCCAGAATTCTGGATGTTTTTTTTGGCGAAAAAGATTGGGAAACATTTTTTGACGGCGGGTATGATCTGGAAGCCGCATGTGCCCGGATACAGTCAGACACAGAAAGGGTGGCGGCGGAATTAAAACAGCGAAAGCAGTTTGTGGGTGAAAATGTGTTTTCCATCTGTGAAGCGGCGGATGTGGTGTTTATGGCCCTGCATGGCTCAAACGGCGAAGACGGCAGACTGCAGGCGGCCTTCGATTTAATGGGAATCCGCTACACCGGTTCCGGATATCTGGGCAGTGCGCTGGCAATGGATAAAGGGATGACAAAACATCTGTTAACGGCAAATCATATTCCGACGCCCAATGGAATCCTTTTACATAAAGACCAGGAAAATGTGTGTTCGGCAGAACTGCTGCAGACGGCAGGCATAGGTTTTCCGTGTGTGGTAAAACCTTGTTGCGGCGGTTCCAGTATTGGAATATCCATTCCGCAAAATGAAAAAGAATATCAGGAGGCATTGGAAAAAGCTTTTGGTTATGAAGAAGAGATACTGGTGGAGACCTATATAAAAGGCAGGGAGTTTTCCATTGGTGTGGTGGGTCATAAGGCATACCCGATTATTGAAATCATTCCGATGGAAGGATTTTATGATTATGAAAATAAATACCAGCCAGGACGTACCCAAGATATCTGTCCGGCGCCTTTAACGGAAGAACTGACCGGAAAAATGCAGGAATGTGCGGTCAGGGCCAGTGAAGTCCTGCGGTTGAACAAATATTCCAGAATAGATTTCATGATGGATGAAGATGAAAACATTTATTGCATTGAAGCAAATACACTGCCGGGAATGACACCTACCAGCCTGCTGCCTCAGGAGGCGGCAGCCCTGGGCATTAATTTTGGGGAATTATGTGAAATTCTGATACATGAGACTTGATTTTGTAATCAGAATGAGGGAATGGACTGCCGGAAACGGCAGCAGGAAAAGAAAGGAACATGCAGATTTATTATATGCATGGGGATGGAAATGAAAAATCTTACATTACATAATTTGGCAGAGGCCTGCAGGGGCAGGCTTTTTAACGCAGAGCATGATATCTGTGAGTCAGAGGTGGCAGAAATCGTCACCGATAGCCGGAAGGTTGTAAAAAATTCGTTGTTTATTGCCATTCGGGGAGAGCGGGTAGACGGACATGATTTTATTGACGGCTGTTATGAGGCAGGCGCCGTCTGTGTGATTAGTGAAAAGAAGTTGCAGACGGAAAAACCGTATATTCTGGTAGAGCGTTCGCTGCAGGCAATAAAGGATATTGCGGAGTTTTATTTAAAGGGATTAAACTGCAAAGTGGTAGGAATTACCGGAAGTGTGGGAAAAACCAGTACCAAGGAAATGATAGCTTCAGTTCTTGGTGAAAAATACCAGGTACTGAAGACGGAAGGCAATTTTAATAACGAACTGGGATTACCTCTGACCGTATTCCGGATTCGGGAGGAACATGAGGTTGCCGTTCTGGAAATGGGTATCAGTGATTTTGGCGAAATGTCCAGACTGGCGCAGATTGCCAAACCGGATATTTCGGTGATTACTAATATCGGACTGTGCCATCTGGAAAATCTGAAGACCAGAGACGGTATTTTACAGGCGAAAACAGAGATGTTTAATTATTTGAAAGAGGACGCTGCCATAATTTTAAACGGAGATGATGATAAACTGTCTGCTATTAAAGATTATAACGGAATAGTCCCGGTATTTTACGGTATTGAACAGAAAGAACTTATGGATGTTTATGCAGATTCCATTACTCCGGAGGGTATCCGGGGAATCCGCTGCAATATCCGTGACAGAGAGCATATGAACCTGGATATTATGATACAGATTCCAGGCAGACATATGGTATATAACGCATTGGCTGCCGCCTGTGTGGGCAGGCAGCTGGGACTGAAACCAGAAGAAATCCGCAGAGGGATTGAAAAAATCCTGCCAGTATCCGGAAGAAATCATATTATTTCCGTGGACGGAATTACTTTAATCGATGATTGTTATAATGCCAA
Organism: Lachnospiraceae bacterium; assembly: GCA_022794265.1. Classification (GTDB taxonomy): domain Bacteria; phylum Bacillota; class Clostridia; order Lachnospirales; family Lachnospiraceae; genus Bovifimicola. Next base: position 233,750 of record JAAWEK010000003.1, on the reverse strand, counting down.
TCCGGTGTCCATGAAAGCGTCCATTGATGTATTATCCTATGCGGAAACCAGAAAAGTTGCAATATTAGGAGATATGTTTGAACTTGGTGCTAACGAAGCTGAGTTTCATTCCGAACTGGGAGATTATATTGGAGCACAGGAAATTGATGTGGTGGTTCTGGCAGGCAGACGGATGAAACATGCATATCTGAAACTGCATGAGGCAAATGAAAATTACAATTTATATTATTTTGAAAAGACTGATGACCTGATTCAGGAGTTGGATCAGATTATCCGTCAGGGCGATACCGTTCTGGTCAAAGCGTCCCATGGAATGAACTTTATAAAAATAATCCGGCACTTTACAAAGAAATCATAGGCGCTTATGGAAATAATAAAAAAACAAATCAGTATGAATGTCTGTCATGGGATAGAAGAGTATTTTCCGGGTAAAAATATCCTGTACTTTGACATTGAGACCACCGGACTTTCATCTTCCAGAGGAATGATATATCTGATTGGAACTGCATGGAGAAAAGAGGATTCCTGTTATGAGATTCATCAGTATTTTGCATACAATGCCATAGATGAAAAGGATTTAATACTGGAATTTGTTAGAAACATCCAGTCCTTTGATATTCTCGTCAGTTTTAACGGAGATAACTTTGATTTGCCGTTTTTAAAAAAGAGAGCAGAATATCTGGGACTTTCCGTTAATATATTGAATTATGGGATTGTTTCCGTTGATATTTACAGGAAAATCAGAAAATATTGCGGTCTGTTGGGAATGGAAAATGCAAAACAGAAAACCGTGGAAAAATTTTTGGGAATCCAAAGGAAAGATACGGTTTCGGGTAAAGAACTGATAAAAGTATACCGGGATTATCTGGTCAAACGGGACGAACATATGCGTGATATTCTGCTGCTACACAACTCAGAGGATGTCACTGGACTTCCGGTACTGTCAGGAATGATTTCCTATTGCGGTATATTTGAGGGAAACTGGGAGATTTCCGGTATGGAAACCGTAGAAAACGGTATATTAATAGTATGTACCCTTAAAAATAAAATTCAAAAAGCTTTGGAACTGCAAAATTCTTTTGTCCGGGTATGGATTCTGGGAGAACAGGTAAGAATTCTGCTTTATACAGTAACCATGGAATTAAAATTTTTTTATCCGGATTATAAAAACTATTATTATCTTCCGAAAGAGGATATGGCAGTTCATAAATCTGTGGCGGCCTTTGTAGACAAGGAGTATAGGATAAAAGCGGCGAAAGAGAATTGTTATATGAAAAGAAGTGGAGAATTTGTAAAAAATTACGGTCTGACCAGTCTGCATATTCTGAAACGGAATTATTCAGAGAATGAGGAGTATGTGGAGGCCGGAGAACTGATAACGATGGATATACAAACAAAGGAATTCAGAGAATATGTGATAAAACTATTAAATTCTTTCATAAAACGGGTTTGAAAATATTACCAGTTTATAATACGGAATCATGCACACAATATGATTGTAACATCAAACCAATAATTTTATGGAGGCGTTTATTATGAATAACACAAGTTCAAACAAAACAGCTGTACCCGAAGCAAAGAGTGCTATGAACAAGTTAAAAATGGAAGTAGCAAATGAAATTGGCGTACCTTTGTCAGACGGTTATAATGGTAATCTGACTTCCGCTCAGAATGGTTCAGTAGGTGGTTATATGGTTAAGAAAATGATTGAAGCTCAGGAAAAGCAGATGGCTGGTAAATAAGTTTCAATCCCATAATGATCTACAGGTGATGTTAAAATGGCTGTCATTCATTTGGCAGCCATTCAGTATGTTTAAAATTGTTTAATATTGGGGGAACTACATAAAACCGTTGTATTTTGTCGTTTTTTATATTAAAATTAGAATAGTGATTTAAATGCTGGAAAAGAGGGATGCATATGTCAATTTTGACATTTATAGGAGGAGTTCATCCTTATGATGGAAAAGATATTTCCAAGGATGGCCTTATTTGTGAATATAAGCCGAAAGGAGAAGTTGCAATCGCACTGTCACAGCATATCGGTGCGCCTGCAGTGCCGGTTGTAAATCCGGGGGACCAGGTTCTGGCAGGACAGCTGATTGCACAGGCTTCCGGATTTGTTTCCGCAAATGTACATTCATCCGTATCGGGTATTGTTAAGGCAATTGAGCCGAGACTTCTGGTAAATGGAAGCAAAAGTCCGTGTATTATCATTGAAAACGATTTGGAGTTCCGGGAAGCAGAAATAAAAAAGCCGAAACCGCTGGAAGAACTTACAAGGGAGGAAATCATTGCTTTGGTAAAAGAAGCGGGAATCGTAGGTATGGGCGGTGCCGGATTTCCGACCCATGTAAAACTTTCACCAAAGAATCCGGAGGACATTGAGTACGTTATCGTGAACGGTGCAGAGTGTGAACCATATCTGACTTCCGATTACCGGAAGCTGATGGAAGACCCTCAGTCACTGATTGCCGGACTGAAAGTCATGCTGAAGTTATTTGACAGAGCAAAGGGATACATAGCAATCGAAGACAATAAACCGGATGCCATTGCCAGAATAAAAGAACTGGTTAAAGGAGAAGAACGGATTGAAGTTAAGAAATTACATACCAAGTATCCACAGGGAGCTGAGCGGATGCTGATTTATGCCACTACCGGACGGAAGATTAATTCTTCCATGCTTCCGGCGGATGCCGGCTGTGTGGTAGATAATGTAGATACCGTATTTGCCATAAAATGTGCGGTATTGGACGGAAGACCGTTAACCAAGCGTGTTATTACAGTAACCGGTGATGCAATTGTAAAGCCTCAGAACTATCTGGTCAGAATCGGAACAAATCAAAGTGAGCTGGTGGAAGCGTCCGGAGGATATGTGAACCCACCGGAGAAGATTATTTCTGGAGGTCCGATGATGGGAATGGCCCTCAGTACCACCGATGTTCCGATTACAAAAACATCATCTGCCCTATTGTGTTATCAGAAAGATGAGCTTTTATCCCTGACAGAAACCAGCTGTATCAACTGTGGACGTTGTGTCAGTGTCTGTCCGGGCCGTGTATTGCCGTCCAAACTGGCTACTTTTTCCAATCGCGGAGATAAAGACAGTTTTATCCGGTATAACGGAATGGAATGTTGCGAATGCGGTTGCTGTTCTTTTATCTGCCCGGCAAAGAGGAATCTGACCCAGGCGATAAAAACCATGCGGAAAGAAGTTCTTGCAGATAGAAAAAAGAAGTGAGGTGTTTGATGTGAGTGGAATGCTTAATGTGTCTTCGAATCCGCATGTAAGGGATAAGCAGACAACACAGATGATCATGCTGGACGTAATCATTGCATTGCTTCCGGCAGGTATTTTTGGAATCTATAATTTTGGAATCCGGGCGCTGCTGGTAATTCTGGTTACGATTATGGCCGCAGTATTAACGGAATTTTTATATGAAAAGCTGCTGCATAAGGCCATTACGGTTTATGATTTGAGTGCGGTAGTGACAGGTCTGCTGCTGGCTCTGAATCTGCCGTCCACGATTCCGTTCTGGATTGCTATACTGGGCGCGGTGTTTGCTATTTTAATTGTAAAACAGATTTTCGGAGGACTGGGACAGAATTTTATGAATCCGGCGTTAGCGGCCCGGTGTTTCTTATTGTTATCTTTTACTGGAAAAATGACGGCTTTTACTTATGATGGAGTAACGGGAGCCACTCCATTATACAATATGAAACATGGGGAATCTTATGATTTATTACATATGTTTTTGGGCAATACGGCTGGTACTATTGGAGAAACTTCAGCTCTGGCGTTGCTGGTGGGTGCCGCTTATCTCCTGATCAGGAAAATCATTGATTTCAGGATTCCATTGTTCTATATTGGAACTTTTACTGTATTTGCCGTTATTTATACGGCCTGCAACGGCGGTGTGGATTTCACGTTTATTGCCGGTCAGCTTTGCGGCGGCGGTTTCATGCTGGGCGCCTGGTTTATGGCAACGGATTATGTGACATCACCGGTTACACCTATGGGACGTATCATATTTGGTATCTGCCTGGGATTGCTGACAGGGGCGTTCCGGTTGCTCAGCAGTGAAAATTCCGGGGCGGAAGGCGTATCCTATGCCATTATTTTCTGTAATCTTCTGGTACCGCTGATTGAACGCATCACGATTCCGAGAGGGTTCGGCAGGGAAAAGAAAAAATCGGCAGCATGAAGTCCATGAGTGTTCAAATGGCAGAAAGGAAGCAATATGAAAGAAATCATTAAGAATTCTTTAATCCTGTGTATTATTACCCTTGTGTCCGGCATACTTCTTGGTGCCGTCTATGAGGGAACAAAGAAGCCCCGGGCAGAACAGGAGGAAAAGACAAAACAGGAAGCATATAAAAAGGTGTTTGAAGAAGCGGACCGTTTTGAAGAACTGGAATATGATGAAACTGCATTAGAAACTTATCTGAAGGAGAATGGATATCCGGAGCATATGGTTTATATTCAGGAAGCCGTATCGGCAAAGGATTCATCCGGAACAGAGATTGGGTATGTAATAACGGTTACCGATAAAGAAGGTTATGGTGGTGAAATTACGTTTACGTTTGGAATACAGAAAGACGGAACCATAAACGGAATTTCTTTCTTAACACTGAATGAAACCGCTGGTGTTGGTATGAAGGCGGATACGGCAGGATTTAAGAATCAGTTTACTGGAAAAAAAGCAGATTCCTTTTCCTATGTAAAAAACGGAAAGCAGGCGGACAATGAAATTGATGCCATCAGTGGCGCCACTGTCACCACTAATGCGGTGACCAATGGTGTGAACGCCGGAATTCTGTGTTACAGATTCCTTTCCGGAGAGAATGGAGGCAGAGCAGATGAATAGATGTGTGGAGCGTTTATATAACGGAATAATAAAAGAAAATCCTACTTTTGTTCTTATGTTGGGAATGTGTCCCACACTGGCCGTTACGTCATCTCTGGTCAACGGCTTTGGTATGGGAATGACTACCATGGTGGTATTGACTGCATCCAATGCAATCATTGCCCTGTTGCGGAACATCATACCGGATAAGGTTCGGATGCCGGCATTTATAGTAATTGTCGCCAGTTTTGTTACGATTGTACAGTTTATGCTACAGGCATATCTGCCTTCCCTGAATTCCGCACTGGGTATTTATATACCGTTGATTGTGGTAAACTGTATTATTCTCGGACGGGCGGAAGCATATGCATCCAAAAATCCGGTGCTTCCTTCTGTGTTTGACGGAATCGGAATGGGGCTGGGATTTACTTTGGGATTATCCTGTCTGGGTCTTGTAAGGGAACTTATCGGGTCTGGAACCGTTGCATCTTTCCGGCTGATACCAGAGGATTACTGTATTAAGATTATCGGTCTGGCGCCAGGAGCCTTTTTTGTGCTTGCCGGACTGGTAGCCATCCAGAATAAGATCCGGATATCCCACGGAAAGAAACCAAAGGAAATGAAATGTTGTTCCGACTGTTCTGGCTGCAGCCTGGAATGCGGGGAACGGAAAGAGGAAGCGAAGAATCTGGATTTGGTAAAGGAGGAAGCATAATATGAAAGAAGTGCTGATCATCGGAATTACAGCGGCCCTTGTCAATAATGTTGTATTGAGCCAGTTTCTTGGTCTCTGTCCGTTTCTTGGAGTGTCCAAAAAGGTTAAGACTGCAGGCGGTATGGGGGCGGCAGTTATCTTTGTAATAACCCTGTCTTCCCTGTTGACCGGTTTGATTTATAAATTTATTCTGGTACCAACGGATATGACCTATCTAAATACCATTGTATTTATACTTGTAATCGCAGCTTTGGTTCAGTTTGTGGAAATGGTACTGAAAAAAATCAGTCCGTCATTGTATGAAGCATTGGGGGTATACCTGCCACTGATTACCACGAACTGTGCGGTACTGGGTGTTGCTCTTTTAAACGTACAGAACAGTTATGGCATATTGGAAGGAGTAGTAAACGGACTGGGAACTTCTGTGGGATTCACGGTTGCTATTGTTATTATGGCAGGAATCCGGGAAAAAACAGAATATAATGACTATTCGCCAGCGTTAAAGGGTATGCCGATGGTTCTTATTACAGCGGGACTGATGGCAATTGCTTTTTCCGGTTTTTCCGGTTTATTGTAACAGCAGAAACAGAATACAGAAGGAGGCAACTGAAATGAGTATAACAGGTATAATAATCGCAGCCTGTCTGGTAGGAGGTACTGGTCTGGTGATTGGTCTGTTGCTGGGATTTGCAGGAAAAGCGTTTGAAGTGCAGACAGATGAGAAGGAAATTGCCGTAAGGGAACAACTGCCTGGCAATAATTGCGGCGGTTGTGGCTATGCGGGATGTGATGCCCTGGCGAAAGCCATTGCAGCAGGAGAGGCGAAAGCTGACGGATGTCCGGTGGGAGGCGCTTCAGTGGCAGAAGCCATAGCCCGGATTATGGGCAGTCAGGTAGAAGTCGTGAAAAAAGTTGCTTTTGTAAAGTGCAGTGGTACCTGTGAGAAAGCGAAAGACCGGTTTGATTATTATGGAAATGAAAATTGTAAGCAGGCAACTGCTACGACTGGAGGAGGGCAAAAATCCTGCGCCTTCGGATGTCTGGGATTTGGTTCCTGTGTCAGTGTTTGTGACTTTGACGCCATACATATAAAAGATGGTGTGGCTGTGGTGGACCGTGAAAAATGTGTTTCCTGTGGAAGATGTATTATGGAATGTCCAAAACATCTGATTGAATTGGTTCCATATGAGAATAAACACTTCGTTTCCTGCAGTTCCAATGAAAAAGGAAAAGATGTGAAGGCAGCCTGTAATGCCGGATGCATCGGATGTAAGATGTGTGAGAAGGTCTGTGAGGCAGATGCGATTCATGTAGAAAACAATCTGGCCCGGATTGATTATGATAAATGTACAAATTGCGGAAAATGTAAGGAGAAATGTCCGGTTAAGGTAATTCGTTAAAATGTATCTGATAATTTGTACTGAAGCATTGCATAAAGGAATATTAAAATCGGAAAAGCATCTATTAGTAAAATAGATGCTTTTTTCTCTGATATAGTATAAAGTTATTCCTTTAGAGTTATGATATTTTCAGTTTTCTTTAAACCAGAACTTAAGATTAATTGATAATCAGAAGTAATAAAGACGGCTTCCGTCCGGGGGAGGGATTCAATCAGCGCCAGTCCGTCTTCCGTTCCCAGTGTAAAACATGTGGTACTCAGCGCATCACCGTCTGCGGAACAGTCGGAGATTATCGTTACGCCCAATAAATCATTTGCCACCGGATAACCGGTAGCCGTATCCAGAATATGATGGTATAATGTATCATTCTCATAAAAATACCGTTCATATATGCCGGAAGATACAATGGATTTATCTGCCAGTTGAAGAGTTGCAATGGTTTCTCCACCAGTTCCAAAGGGTTTTTGAAGTCCTATGTTGTATGGGGTACCATCCGGTTTATCATGTAAAAGTAATATATTACCACCCAGATTTATGATTGCGTTCTGGACTCCCTGGGTTTGCAGGTATTCTTTTAGTTTGTCCGCAATAAATCCTTTGGCGATTCCACCCAAATCAAGGATTGTTCCCTGATTCGTTAACATAACGGTTTTATTGTTAACATTTAATAGAACCGACCTGTAATCTACCGTAGCCAAACATTCAGAAATCATGGATTCCGATGGAATTTCCGGGTGTTCGCCGGTAAAATCCCATAAGGCGCTGAGAGCTCCTGTGGTGATATCAAAGGCCCCATGGCTGAGTTCGGCATATTCCATACTTTTCTGAATCAGCCGGAACGTATCATCAGCTACAACGGCTGGGATTCCTGATATGGAAGTCTGGTTAATGCGGGAAACATCACTGGACGGTATGGTTTTACTAAAAAGATTTTCATAATATTCGCAGAGTTTAAAGGCCTGGGCAATATATTTTTTATTACCTTCTCCATACAGGGTGATGGTGACGGCGGTGTCGAAGTAAAATGCGGTATCGGATATGGCGGTATTCCTGTTGGGGATTTTTCCGCAACCGGAAATGAAAGAAATCGGGATAAGAATAATAAAGAATATAAACCGGAATGAAAATTTCTGATCTAGTCTCATGAGGGATAACTCCTGTAATTTTTACATATATTAAAGATTTATTTGTTGTTCTCTGGTTCCGTCCCTATTGCAGGTTAGGATTTTTCAGCAAGTTTATAAAATATAACAGTTTTCTCTTTCAAAGATATTTTTCCGACTTCATAGCCAAATTCTGAAAGTTCCTTTTTGTGATTCAAAAATGAATGGTCAATCGCTATTCCTGCTATTTCTGTAATTTCATCAAAAGTTAGTTTAAATGAATGACTTCCATTATCCTGTACATATTTCCAAAGAGCATCATATTTACTCATTTCAAATTTCTCCTTTACAATCTCCAATTTATTGTTTTGTCCATTCTAATTATACCACTAATCTGAGAGTGTGGAAATAGAGAGATTTTCAGCTTTATCCGGGGAAACCGGTCCGGATGTGACTGTGTCCGTTAAGAAAAATCACAATCCGTCTGCAATTCTTTTCAAAAAAATATTTATAATTGAGTTCTAAATATAGTATAAATTCATTGTAATCCTCAAGAATTTATGATATATTATACAGGAAACAAAACATAAGTTCTTGTGATGGGGAATTTTAATGAAAAATTTTATCCATAATTATAAAAAAGACATTATGATCATGACCGGATTATTGACCGTCGCTATTGCCGCTTATTTTATAATTCCTTTGATTTACGGAACCGGTGGAAACCGGGCAGGAGTGTATATTGACGGCCAACTATATGCCTCCTATGATCTTATGGACAGTCAGCGGTATCGTATCCCGGTTGGAAACGAATATAATGAAGTTCTCATTGAACATGGAAACGTCCGTGTCAGCAGTTCCAGCTGTAGAAATCAGGTCTGTGTGAACCACACACCGATATCGAAGAATGGAGAATCCATTATCTGCCTGCCCCATAAGCTGGTGATAAAAATAGAAAACAAAAAGGAAACCGGACTGGATGGGATTGCAGAGTAACATTGAGAATACGAAACGATATTGGACAGATGAATGGGAAAGGGAGGAACCTGGATTTGAATGATAAGTCCCGAAAAACTGCATGGATTGGCATGTATGCGGCTATTGCCGTTGTCCTGAGTTATGTAGAAATGCTGCTTCCCATTACAATTGGTATTCCGGGCGCAAAACCCGGGTTTGCCAATATCATTATTGTATTTGCCATATATTCTATAGGCGGTGTATCTGCATTAATTATAAATTTTATACGGATCTTAATCATCGGAATCCTGTTTGGTAATTTGGTGTCTATTTCATTTTCCATATGTGGAGCGTTGGTGAGTCTGACAGTCATGCTTACGGTAAAGAGAATAAAAGGCATACATTCTTTAGGGGTCAGTATTTGCGGAGGAGTATCCCATAATCTGGGACAGATTGCAGCAGCTTCCGTTCTGGTCGATAATTATTCCATATTATATTATCTGCCGGTTTTGATGATTGCCGGAATATTATCAGGGATTGTGATCGGAATCATATCGGGATTGATGATAAAACGGTTGAATCATATGATAGAATAAAATACAAAATGAGCGGGTATTGTCATGAAATGAAAACGGAGGAATTATGATAGCATTTATTAAAGGACAGATTTCAGATATCGATACGGATAAACTGGTAATAGAGAATCAGGGAATGGGTTATAATGTGTTTGTTACTTCCCGAGTATTGTCCGGGGTCAGTACACCGGGTGGAACCATTAAACTTTATACATATTTCAGTGTAAAAGAGGATTCCATGTCACTGTTTGGATTTCCGTCAAAAGATGAACTGGATTTATTCCGGAAGCTAATCAACGTAAACGGAATCGGACCCAAAGGAGCTTTGAGTTTGTTATCTTTTATGACAATTGATGAGCTGCGGCTTGCCATATTATCGGAGGATAGCAAAGCCATTTCCAAGGCGCCGGGTATCGGAGCCAAAACGGCATCCAGAATTATTATAGATTTGAAGGATAAGATTGATATAGAAAATATATTTGGCAATCCTGCAAAAGAGCCAGATGGAAACAATGTAGAAGGAGATGAAAGTATCCGGAATGATGCGGTGGAAGCGCTGGTGGCACTGGGGTATTCGCCGTCTCAGGCATTAGGTGTGGTTCGGAGTCTTCCGGTATCAGAACATGACAATGTGGAAAATATAATTAAAAATGCATTAAAGAAAATGATTTAGGACAGGAAGATTCCGGATAAGAAAGGCATGGATAGTTTATGGGCAGTTCAAAGAGGATTATTAATACAGAACTCGAAACCGAAGAAATTTTATTGGAAAACAATCTAAGACCTAAAATGCTGTGCGATTATATCGGACAGGCAAAGGCAAAGGAAAATTTAAAAGTTTTTATCGATGCGGCGAAAGGCAGGGGGGAAACCCTTGACCATGTACTGTTATACGGACCACCGGGACTGGGAAAAACCACACTGGCAGGCATTATCGCCAATGAAATGGGTGTCGGTATTAAGATTACTTCCGGTCCCGCCATTGAAAAACCGGGGGAAATTGCCGCCATATTAAATAATCTGGCAGAAGGCGATGTACTCTTTATTGATGAGATACACCGGTTAAACCGGCAGGTAGAAGAAGTATTGTATCCGGCTATGGAAGACTTTGCCATTGATATTATGATTGGAAAAGGGGCATCAGCCCGTTCCATCCGTCTGGATTTGCCGCATTTTACCCTGATAGGCGCCACTACCAGAGCCGGAATGCTGACGGCTCCGTTAAGGGATCGTTTCGGAATGGTACATAAACTGGAATTTTATACGCCGGAGGAGCTGACATCCATCATTACACGTTCGGCTGGGGTGTTATCAGTAGATATTAATAAAGAAGGAGCCATGGAACTGGCAAGAAGGTCCAGGGGAACGCCAAGGCTTGCCAACCGTTTGTTGAAACGGGTCAGAGATTTTGCACAGGTAAAATATCACGGCGGGATTACTCTGGAGGTGGCAAATTCCGCATTGGATCTGCTGGAAGTAGATAAACTGGGACTGGATAATCAGGATCGGACGATTCTCAATACCATTATTGAAAAATTTTCGGGCGGACCGGTGGGACTGGATACACTGGCGGCTGCTTTGGGAGAGGATTCAGGAACTCTTGAGGAAGTATATGAACCATATTTGATAAAAAACGGACTGATTACCCGCACACCCCGGGGACGGATGGTTACGGAACATGCATATGTGCATTTGGGTTTGTCGGTATTGGCGAAATAAAAGTATCAAATAAAAAACGATCCCTGTCTTGCAATATTGATAAAAGAAGTCAGAAAAAATAGAATAAAATATAAGTAAGGAGATTTTATATGAAAGAAAAAAGGATAACAGAGCTGGAAGAGCGGTATGGGGAAGACGGGAACCTGGATATGAAACTGACTATGCAGTATCTGCTTCATATATCGTTACATAATATGTTTTCTGTAGAGGATGTTGTGAAAGAGGATTATATATATCTTCCTGCCTGGGAAGCTGTTCTGAAACCGGAAATCGCACAGTTGGATGAGCGGGGAATTGTTCTTCATTTTTATCTGGATGTACCACGGTGGGGAAAATCATTTTTTGAATGCTGTGTTGGAATGGGGAATACTCCCAAAACCAATCTAGGTATGGCAGTGGGAAGCTTTCTGTTTTCATTTATGCAGGGACTGGACCAGATGGAATCTGGCAGGGAAATGGACAGGGTGGAAACAGAGTTTGCAGGTAATATTCATAAATTTTCCGTTTTTGGCAGCAATATTGTAGGCATGGGGAATCAGCCGAACGCTGATTATGACGTTTATTGGAATTTATTGAAAGAAGAGATTGTCAAGCGGCTTGGAAATCAAAAGATTTGTTTTGTAAAGATTTATGGTGCAAAAATGGGGGATGATATCACCGGAGAATGCCGGATAGATGATATTAAAAGTGAAGAACTGAGTCAGATGATAGCTGGTATGGTTTCTGAATGGGATATCGAAGGGTTTGGTTCCCATAAACAGTTTTTCTTTATCCGACAGGCAGAAGAGACAACATTGCCGAATCCTTATCTGGGGCGTGAGGGAGAACGGATGCTGAAAGAACGGGTAATTGCTGCCGTTAATATTTTCAGGAATTGTCGGAGTGAAGAAGATTACGATACCATGTCGGCACGAATGGCGGAAGCGTTGGAAGATGCCACTCTGGCGGCAGAATGTGAGATGTTTTTACCGGAAATGTGTGCAGAAAATGCTTTTCAGGAGCCAACGTATTCGGAAACCGTGGATATACAATGGCACAACGGTGCCGGCTGTAAAACAGTTTATAAAAACCAGCTGGCAGACTATTATCCGATTTGGAATATGTTGTTTTCTGCATTTTCGGAAGGTGTCTTTGGTGAGGACACCGATGAGATTTATAGAAAGTACATTGAATACAGTTCCATTGGCCATGCATTAAGTCAGGCGCTGGAAAAAGAAAGTGATTTAAGTGGTATAAGATTATCTGCGCTTATTTTTTCCGTAATGGATGATTTTATACTGCGATAGATGTTTCGCCATGCGGAAAAACCTTGTAATTTATCAGATATAATGTATAATATACTTTATCAGATGTTAAAGCAGACGATAGGCAGTCGCTGCTTTTATACAGGAGGGAGCAGCGAAAATGTCATCAAAAAATAATACGGAAGTCATTATAGATGGTAAGATATATACCTTGAGCGGTTATGAAAGTGAAGAATATCTGCAGAAAGTAGCAGGTTATATTAATAATAAGATTACCGAATTTAAACAGGATGACGGATATAAACGTCAGACACTGGAAGTGCAGCGGACGCTGTTAAACATTAATATAGCGGATGATTACTTTAAAGTAAAAAAACAGGCGGATGCACTGGCTTCAGAGGTAGAAAGCAAGGACAAACAGTTATATGAAATAAAGCATGAGCTGATAGCGGTGCAGATTAAACTGGAAACCCAGGAAAAAGAAGAAGAAGAACATAAGAAAGAGATTGCGGAACTCCAGAAAGAAATCGTACGGCTGGAAACCAGGCTGACAGAAGCAAAAGAGCGGGAAAAAGACCAGTTAAAGGAAGGAAAGACTGGAAACCGTAATAAAAAGGAAGAAAAGGATACAGCGGAATAACCGCAGGAAAATGCCGGGTCAAGCGATAGATTGCTTCCCGGCTTTGGTATTTAAAGGAGACGAATATGGACAGGACTGTAAAGACAGAAATATTATCACCGGCAGGTTCCGTTCAGGCGCTTTATGCGGGAATCCGGGCAGGTGCGGATGCCGTATATATTGGTGGTGATAAATTTGGTGCCAGGGCATATGCAGACAATCCGGAAGAAGCGTTATTATTGGAAGCCATTGACTATGTCCATCTGCATGAGAAAAAAATTTATCTTACGGTGAATACACTGCTGAAAAATCAGGAAGTGGAACACCAGCTCTACGATTATCTGCGAAAATATTATGAATATGGACTGGATGCAGTCATAGTGCAGGATTTCGGAGTATTCCGGTTTATCAGAGAGAACTTTCCGAAGCTGGATATCCATGCCAGTACCCAGATGATGATAACCGGGCCGGAAGGCGCCGCATTACTGAAGGAAATGGGAGCCACTCGTATTGTTACGGCCAGAGAGATTTCCTTAAAGGAAATTGAAGAGATTCATTCAAATGTAGATATTGAGATTGAAAGTTTCATTCATGGCGCCATGTGTTACTCCTATTCCGGACAATGCCTGTTCAGCAGTATTTTAGGTGGCAGAAGCGGTAACCGTGGAAAGTGTGCGGGGCCATGCCGGCAGCCTTATGCTGTCTATGAAAACGGGCGGCAGCGGAATGATGAGGATAGCCGGTATGTGCTGAGTCTCAGGGATATGAATACGCTTGCTGTTCTGCCCCGGATTATTCATGCCGGGGTATATTCTTTAAAAATCGAAGGACGGATGAAAAGTCCGGAATATGCTGCAGGAACAGTGGAACTGTATCGGAAGTATGTGGATCTCTATCATTCTTTTTCCAGTTATGAAGAAGCCGAAAGGCAGTTTGCTGTACGGAAAGAAGATATGGAAAAACTGGCCGGACTATACAGCCGTAGCGGTTCAGGAACAGGATATTATACAGGACACAATTCAAAAACAATGGTGTCTGTCCGGAAACCGGCTTATCATACGGATTGTGAACAATATGTATCAGAACTGGCGGAAAAGTATTGTAATATTCGGGAACAGTATGAATGTAATGTAAAAGTGGAATTGTTTTGCGGAACCCCCGGCAAAATAAAATTAACGGATCGGTACGGAAATTCTGCTTTGGCTACTGGGGATATTGTTTCGCCTGCAAAGAATCGTCCCATAAGTACAGAGGAGATTAGAAAACAGATATCGAAAACCGGGAATACGTCCTTTCGATTTACGGATGTGGAGATTCTGGCGGATGAAGGGATTTTTCTTCCAATCGGGCAATTAAATGAACTCCGGAGAAACGGAATCGAAACATTCCGTCAGAAACTGTTAAGGAAATACCGGCGGACATTGGAAAAGGAGCAGAAAAACGGTCAGAAGGAAAGTAAAACATTCAGTTTCCAGACAGGGGAAAGAGTAGAAATAAACTGTCAGATTGTAAACGAAGAGCAGCTGTCAGCCGTAATTAATAATCAGAAGGTAACGGAGGTTACAATATCCTGTGAATTCTTCCAGCCAGAGGAGCTGTCTGTTTACATAGATACTCTGTTAAAGGCAGAAAAGAAAACCATTGTGGCGATGCCTTTTGTGTTCCGGGAAAAAGCCCGCCAGTATTTTGATTCCGTATTACCAGTTCTCAAAGAGAAACCGATAAAATTTATGGTAAGAAACGTGGATGAAATTGGATATTTAAGAAAAAATGGAATTTACGAATTTTATACCGATTATTCCGTATATGCGTTTAATTATACAGCTGTAGAAATGCTGACGGAACTGGGAGCTGGACGTATTACCCTGCCCTATGAACTGAATTATAAAGAACTGAGGAATTATCCAGTACCCAATGCTGAACTGATTATATACGGCAGGATTCCGCTGATGATATCGGCCAATTGTCTGAATCAGACTACGGGAAGTTGTGACGGAAAAGAGAAAACTCTGATTCTGAGAGACCGGCTGGACAAGGACTTTCCGGTGGTAAATGTGTGTAATTACTGCTATAATATAATTTATAACAATCTTCCGTTATCACTTCTGGGTGTCAGTCAGAAAGTAAAACAGTTGAATATGCAGACTGTCCGGCTGTCATTTACTACGGAAAACGGTCAGGAAACAGGAGAAATTCTGGAGCAGTATTGTTCCGTATTTTGTGATGATAAAGAGAGAATGGAAGAAAAACCTTATACAAGGGGGCATTTCAACCGAGGAGTTGAATAGACGACCATGCAAAATTTATTTATTGTTACCGCAAAATATATGTTTATTATTTTATTGGCTTTTTATGTATTTCTAAGCTATATTATACTGCGGGATGGAAAAAAACAGTCCCATAAAGCTGCATTATCCGTACAGAGCCTTATTATTTATACCATACACCTGTGTGGCTTTATCATAATATATATGAATCTGGAAAAGGATTCTGTGGTGATATTTTACGGCGCACAGCTTATCTATTTTATAGTATTTAAAGGCTTATTCGGGGTAATATATGAGAAAGCTTATCATAAGGGATTAATTAATAATATGTGTATGATGCTTGCCATCGGCTTTATCATGTTATCCCGGCTGTCGTATGAAAAAGCAGTAAAACAATTCATTATTGTAGTTATGGCTTCCATTCTTGCACTGGTGATTCCATGGATTATCAGCCGGGCAAAGGCACTGGTGACCATGAGTTATATCTATTGTTTTGCAGGTATTGCTTTTCTGGCAACAGTTCTGATCATCGGACAGCTCAGTTATGGTGCCAAGTTATCCATAGAAATTGCAGGATTCTCTTTTCAGCCTTCTGAATTTGTTAAAATACTATATGTATTTTTTATTGCTTCCCTGCTGAATAAAAGCACACGGTTTAAATATGTGGCCGTATCGGCGGCGTTTGCAGGACTTCATGTGATTATACTGGTATTATCAAAAGATTTAGGAAGCGCTTTGATTTTTTTTATTGTCTATATTGTAATGATATATGTTGCCACCTGCCGTTTTTTCTATTTTGGCGCAGGCATAATAGCTGGAAGCGGAGCAGCTTATATGGCATATAAGCTTTTTTATCATGTACAGGTCAGGGTTCAGGCATTTATTGACCCATGGTCTGTGATTGATACCGGCGGCTATCAGGTGGCTCAGTCCCTGTTTGCCATCGGAACTGGTGGATTATTGGGACTGGGACTGTATAAAGGGGCACCTCGGACTATCCCGGTTGTGGAACAGGATTTTATCTTTGCTGCCATATCTGAGGAATTCGGTGCATTTTTTGCATTAACGCTACTAATTTTATATATCAATTGTTTTCTTTGGTTTATCAAGATTTCCATGAAGCAGACGGAAATGTTTTATAAACTGGTGGGCCTGGGATTAGCGGTTACATATGCGGTGCAGACCATACTGACGGTGGGAGGAGCGATTAAGTTCATACCTTCTACCGGTGTAACACTTCCGTTAATCAGCTACGGAGGCAGTTCCATATTATGTACAGTCATAGTATTCGGAATCATACAGGGTCTGGCAGTTCACAGCAATATTCAGGAGGCAGAACATGGGAAAAAAGAATAAAAAAATGCCGGCTGAAACGGAAGCCAGGCAAAATTCAAAATTAAAGTTGAAGAAAAAGAAAAATCCCAACAGGGAAATCATGAGAATTACATATTTATTTCTCCTGATTTTCGTCGGTATGATTGGATATTATATTAAATTTCATATCAAAGACAGCGATGATATTATTAATAATACTTACAATAAACGGCAGGCAATTTTGGAGCAGGAAATCATCCGGGGAAACATTTTAAGTGACGACGGACAGATACTGGCTGTAACGGCAACAGATGAGGAAGGAAATGATTACCGTAAATACCCTTTCGGAAATCTTTTTGCCCATGCTGTAGGCTTTTCTACTCATGGAACTACGGGAATTGAACTGATGGCAAACTATAAACTTCTGACTTCTAATGCTTCCATTATTCAGACGGCGCTAAATGATTTTAAAGGTGTAAAGAATCCAGGAAATAATGTTCTTACTTCACTAAATGTAGATATGACAAAGGCCGCATATGAAGCATTGGGAGAGCATCAGGGTGCGGTCATAGTATTGGAACCTTCTACAGGAAAGATTCTGACTATGGTATCCAAACCGGATTTTGATCCGAATGAAATTGATTCTGTCTGGGAGGAACTGGTATCCGGGGAAGGGAATTCCAATCTGGTCAACCGTACCACATCCGGGTTATATACGCCTGGTTCTACGTTTAAGCTTTTTACATTATTGGAATATATTCATGAAAATCCTGATTATAACGCATATACCTATGACTGCAACAGCCGGATTACGGTGGACGGGAATACCATTCACTGTGCGGGCCGCAGTTGGCACGGTGGGGAAAACCTGATGGAATCTTTTGCAAATTCCTGTAATTCTTCTTTTGTAAATCTGGGAATGACGCTGGATAAAGCAAAATTTAAAAATCTTTGTAACAGTCTGTTGTTTAATTCGGAACTGCCATTAAGTTATTCTTATAATGAAAGCAGTTTTGTGCTGAATGAATCTTCTTCCGGGTTTGATACCATGCAGACGGTTATTGGACAGGGAGAAACGCTGGTCACCCCCATTCATCTGGCAATGGTGGCTGCTGCCATACAGAATAACGGAATTCTGATGAAGCCCTATGTTATAACGGAAATTCAGAGTTCAGAGGGGAAGAAGCTGGAGGAATATAAACCGGAGGAATATAAACGTCTGCTTTCCACCAAAGATTCCGCAGTGTTAAGAGAATACATGGGTGCAGTAGTGACAAAAGGTACCGGAACAAAATTAAAGACGGATGCATATAACGCATACGGTAAAACTGGCACAGCACAGATTAATGACGGTAGCCAGACAAATTCCCTGTTTATGGGATTTGCCGAAAAGGACGGGAAAGCGGTTGCTATCTGCGTAGTAATGGAGGATATGCCGGAAGGCTCTACATTTGCGGTGCCAGCGGCAAAAAAAGTTTTGGATGTATATTTCAATGCATTTTAATTTTTTTGCAGATTTTTCCTTGCGGATATCAGGTGATTGATGTATACTAGAATCAGTCTATTGAGACACACCTACAGAAACAGGAGGCATTGCAATGATTGAAGCAACGAGCTGTGGCGGTGTGGTTATATTTCGTGGCAAGATTCTGGTATTATACAAGAATTATAAAAACAAGTATGAAGGCTGGGTATTGCCCAAGGGTACAGTAGAAGATGGCGAAGAATATAAAGAAACGGCACTTCGGGAGGTACACGAGGAGACAGGTGTTAATGCATCCATTATAAAATATGTTGGAAAGAGTCAATACTCTTTTACGACTCCGCAGGACATTGTCGATAAGAATGTGCATTGGTATTTGATGATGGCAGATAGCTATTATAGTAAACCACAACGGGAAGAATATTTTATTGATTCTGGATATTATAAATATTATGAGGCTTATCATTTACTGAAGTTTGCCAATGAAAAGCAGATACTGGAGAAAGCATATAATGAATATCTGGATTTAAAAAAAAGTAACCTTTGGGGTAGCAAGAAATATTTTTGACATCGGCACGAAATTTAGAACTTCTTGGCATTGACAGTGCTAAGAAGTTTTTTGTTCCGATCAGAGGCAGATTTTATGAATAAAATAAATTATCAGAAGCAGTTGGACCGGACCCTTGAGCAAATTGTCAGGTCTGGCAGGGAAGCGCCCAGACTTTTATTGCACAGTTGCTGTGCGCCATGCAGCAGCTATGTACTGGAATATCTTTCACAATATTTTTCTATTACAGTGTTTTATTATAATCCAAATATTTTTCCGAAAGAAGAGTATCAATACAGAATTGAAGAGCAGGAACGTTTGATTCAGACAATGAATGAATCCGGCATTTGCAATACTATCTCTTTTCTTTCCACCGATTATGAACCGGAATTGTTTTATGAAACGGTGAAAGGACATGAACAGGACAGGGAAGGAGGAGAACGTTGTTTTTTGTGTTATGAGTTAAGACTTCGGGAAGCAGCTAAATACGCTGCGGCAGGCGGCTTTGATTACTTTACTACCACATTGTCCATCAGTCCGTTGAAAAATGCAGAAAAATTGAATGAAACGGGCAGACGGATTTCGGAAGAAACAGGTATTGCATATTTGTATTCTGATTTTAAAAAGCGGAACGGGTATAAGCGTTCGGTGGAACTATCCGGGAAGTATCAGCTTTACCGGCAGGATTACTGCGGTTGTGTTTATTCCAGAAATGAGCGTTATTCTGCAACAAAAGAATAAAATGGAATATGGGAAAGAGGGTTGAACAGAATTAACGAAAGAAAGGAAACTGTAAAATGAATCAATGGATGGAGAAACTTAGGACAAACAAAAAGATTGTTATCGGCGGGATTGCTGTTTTTGTTCTGGCAGCTGTGGTTATTTTTCTGCTGTTATCCGGCAGTGACAGGGACGACAGGAGCAGTACCGGTATTCATACTGCCGGAGAGGGAATAACGACGAAACAGGAAAAAGAACTCTGGGAAACTTCCGAACAGAAAACAACCAGGAAGCATGAAACAACCACAGAGACTACTGGCGGGGAAACCGGCAGTGGAGAATCAACCGAAGATACGGAAGAATCTTCTTCGGATGCAGGCTGGCAGGAAAGTACAAAACCGATGGAATCCACGGAGAGCAGACCTGCAAATTCTACATCAAAACCACAGAATCCGCAGAAACCGGCAGAACAAAGTACCGTAAACCAGCAGAATCCTACCACTGGAATTTCGACTGGAGAAAATCAGGAACCGGTTACAAACCCTCAGATAAATCCGGAGCCACCCCAGACGGTATATGAATATAAAATTCCAGTGATTCATATCAACACGGAAAACAAGGTTCCGGTTACATCAAATTCCCAGACGGTGATGGCGGAATTTTCGCTGGATGGAAGGAATACGGGGTATCCGGATATAAAGAATGCGGTCATTAAGATACGAGGGCGGGGACATTCTACCTGGAAACTGGATAAAAAGCCATATCAGATAAAATTTGAAGAAAAAACCTCCGTCATGGGAATGAAAGAGGCAAAGCGATATATTTTACTGGCAAATTATTCTGATAAGACCCTGATGCGGAATCATATTGCATTTACGATGGCAGAAAAATTAAATCATCTGATTTTTGTACCTCATACGAAACCGGTAGATGTCTATCTCAACGGAACCTATATCGGTGTATATGGAATCGGAGAGAAAATAGAAGTAAGAAAAGGCCGCATTGAGATGGAAATGGGTAGTGAATTTTCTGCGGACACCGGATATCTGCTGGAAGTTGGCGGATTTGATGATGAAGATGACGGTTATGTATTTAATACAGATTGTCTGAAAGAAGTGGTAGTAAAAACGCCGGAATATGAAGTGATTAACCGGGAGCAGGAACAATATATCGAAGATTATGTAAACAAAGCGGAACAGGCCGTTAAAAATCTGTCCGGTTATGAAGAATATATTGATATTCCTTCTTTGATTGACTGGTTTATTTTGCATGAACTGACCTATAATCTGGACTGTTGTTTTAACAGAAGCTGCTATCTGGTAAAACCGGCAGGCGGAAAACTGCAGATGGGACCGCCATGGGATTTTGATGTGGCGTTTGGTAATTATATCTATGATAATCCCAACTATGACGGATGGGCAAGTGTTGGTTCTTCGGACAGCAGTTCTTATATTAAGGTTACA
The DNA here is from genome assembly GCA_022794265.1 of Lachnospiraceae bacterium. GTDB lineage: Bacteria > Bacillota > Clostridia > Lachnospirales > Lachnospiraceae > Bovifimicola. The sequence continues at coordinate 212,780 of JAAWEK010000003.1, read as the reverse complement.
TGGATGAATTATCTGCTGGCAGACAGCAGGTTTAATGCCAGAGTGAAACAACGATGGGCAGAGAAGAAAGAAGAGTTGGTTTCTGTCGCCATGGCAGAGATAGAATCCACGAAAGACCGGATTTATAAATCCCAGATGGATAATTTTAAGGTATGGGATATTTGGGATATACGGGCAGGATATGGTTCTGATGCAGCTACAGCACTGCACAGCTTTGAGGAACAGGTGGAATATCTGAAAAGTTTTATCCGGAACCGAAAACAGTGGATGGACCAGGCCATCAGTAACCTTCCGTAATAATGTTATTGAAGGAAACTGGATTTTATGGTAGTATAGTATGAACTGAAATTTGACTTTTAGCCGGTTATTCCGACAGATTGGAGGAGAATTATGTTAATAGCAATGAATTTACCGGGTGCCCTGATTTATTATACAGGTTCCTTTCTTGTTATAGGTGCATGTGCAGTCTTAGGTGTTTTCCTTGGAAAAACGCTGCGGAAGAGAAAAGATGCAAAGACATCCCGGGATAAAGCGTGAGATAGAATAGTGGAGGTTTTTTGAAATGGAAAAGTACGGTGTAAACCAACTGAGAAAAATGTTTCTGGAGTTCTTTGAAAGCAAAGATCATCTGAAAATGAACAGTTTTTCACTGGTACCACATAATGATAATAGTTTATTATTAATAAATTCAGGAATGGCTCCTTTAAAGCCATATTTTACTGGACAGGAAATTCCGCCGAAAAGACGGGTTACTACCTGTCAGAAGTGTATCCGTACCGGGGATATTGATAATATCGGTAAAACCGCAAGACATGGTACATTTTTTGAAATGCTGGGAAATTTTTCTTTTGGTGATTATTTTAAGACAGAAGCCATACACTGGTCCTGGGAGTTTCTGACCGAAGTGGTGGGACTGGATGCCGGCAGACTGTATCCGTCCATCTATGAGCAGGATGAGGAAGCTTTTGAAATCTGGAATAAAGAAATGGGTATTCCAAAAGAAAGAATCTTTCGTTTTGGAAAAGAAGATAATTTCTGGGAACACGGCGCTGGTCCCTGCGGTCCGTGTTCAGAGATATACTATGACAGAGGGGAAAAATATGGCTGTGGAAAGCCGGAATGTACCGTGGGTTGTGACTGTGACCGGTATATGGAAATATGGAATAATGTATTTACCCAGTTTGAAAATGACGGAAACGGCAATTATGAAGAATTAAAACAGAAGAACATAGATACCGGTATGGGATTAGAGCGTCTCGCCAGTGTAGTACAGGATGTGGACTCTATTTTTGATGTAGATACCATATGTGCGCTTCGAAATAAAGTATGCGAGTTTGCCGGAACTACCTATCAGACGGATGAAGCTGCCGATGTATCCATCCGGATTATTACGGACCATATCCGTTCCGCTACTTTTATGATTTCTGACGGAATCATGCCATCCAATGAAGGACGGGGATATGTGCTCAGAAGATTAATCCGCCGCGGAGCCAGACATGGACGTATTCTTGGAATTGATGGAAAATTTCTTGCGAAACTCAGTGAAACAGTCATTGAGGGTTCGAAAGACGGGTATCCGGAATTAGACGAAAAGAAAGATATGATTTTTAAAGTTCTGACAGAAGAAGAAAATAAATTTAACAAGACCATTGACCAGGGGCTGAGCATTCTTTCGGAACTGGAAGAAGAAATGAAAAAGAATGGTACTTCGGAACTGGCTGGAGAAAATGCATTTAAACTCTATGATACCTATGGATTCCCGATTGACCTGACCAGAGAAATTCTGGAGGAAAAAGGAATGACCATAGATGAAGAAGGGTTTGCAGCTGCTATGCAGAAACAGAAGGAAACGGCCAGAAGCAGACGGGCAAAATCGAATTATATGGGAGCCGATGTTACGGTATATGAAGCCATTGACCCAGCGGTTACTTCTGAGTTCGTGGGTTATGACCGGTTGGAAGAACACTCGGAAATTACCGTGCTTACCACGGACACGGAACTGGTACAGGCCCTGGCAGACGGAGACATGGGAACGATAATTGTAAACCGGACACCGTTTTATGCTACCATGGGCGGTCAGGAAGCCGATACGGGTATCATACGAACCGACAGTGCAGAATTTACAGTAGAAGATACCATTAAGCTCCTTGGCGGAAAAATCGGTCATGTAGGCAGGGTAACAAAAGGAATGTTCCAGGTAGGCGACAGGGTTACATTGTCGGTAAATGAAGAGAACCGTCAGGCAACCTGTAAAAACCACAGTGCTACCCATCTGCTCCAAAAAGCGCTGAAGCTGGTTCTGGGCAGTCATGTGGAGCAGGCAGGTTCTCTGGTAAATGGAGACAGGCTGCGGTTTGATTTTACGCATTTTCAGGCAATGACACCAGAAGAGATACAGAAAGTAGAAGCCATTGTAAATGAAAAGATTGCTGAACAGCTTCCGGTTGAAACAAAAGTCATGTCTTTGGAAGAAGCAAAAAAGACTGGCGCCATGGCTCTGTTTGGGGAGAAATACGGGGAAACGGTACGTGTGGTAAATATGAGTGAGTTTTCCAAAGAATTCTGTGGCGGTACCCATGTAAATAATACCGGAGCCATTTCCATGTTTAAGATTATATCTGAAAATGGTGTGGCGGCAGGCGTCAGACGTTTGGAAGCCCTGACAGGAACCGGTGTGGTTAAGTATTATTCTGAACTGGAGAAGAATCTGGAATCGGCGGCTAAAGCGGCCAAAACGGATACCGCAAATCTCACGGCAAAGATTGAAAGTCTGCAGGAAGAAATCAAGTCATTACACAGTGAGAACGAAAGCCTGAAGAGTAAGCTTGCCAATAATTCCATTGGAGACGTCATGAATCAGGCAGAAGAGGTGAACGGGATTCAGATTCTGACAGCTGAGGTGCCGGATATGGATATGAACGGTCTGCGTAATCTGGGTGACAGTCTGAAGGAAAAAATGAACAGCGGTGTTGTGGTACTGGCTTCAGCCCAGGGAACCGATAAGGTAAACCTTATAGTGATGGCCACAGATGAGGCCGTAAAAGCAGGTGTTCATGCTGGGAATATTGTAAAAGCCATTGCTCCAAAGGTAGGCGGCGGCGGTGGCGGACGGCCAAATATGGCGCAGGCAGGCGGAAAGAATCCGGCTGGTATTTCGGAAGCGCTGGCAGAGGCAAAATCCCTCCTGAAAAAATAATGTTTTTTCAAAATTATAGTTGACGAATGGAAAATTTATGCTATAATATGTCTAGTGCAATAAAAAATACCCAAACAGTTGTATTATGCACAATTACACAACTGGAGGGAGGTTAGGTGTGAGACTATGTCAAATGTAATCGTTAAAGAGAACGAGTCTTTAGATAGTGCTTTACGCAGATTCAAAAGAAACTGTGCAAAGGCCGGTATCCAGCAGGAGATCCGTAAGAGAGAACATTACGAAAAGCCGAGTGTAAAGCGTAAGAAGAAATCTGAAGCAGCCAGAAAACGTAAATATAACTAATTAAAACTTGTATACCTGTAATCAGACGAAAGTTTGATTGCAGGTATATTTATTTAACAGTAATTTTAATAATCCGGCATACATATAAATAGATAAGAATACTATTGGAAGCCTGTGATTTGATATGAGTCTTGAAAAGATAACGGATGCGTTAAATCTTCCGAAAGATATTGTAATGGGCGCCTCAATATTGCATCTGATTGGTCAGTATGAGGTATATATAGAAAATTATAAAAATATCATTGAGTTTAATGAGAACGTGATTAAAGTCCAGGCCCGCTCCGCGAAGATTATAATTACCGGCAAGCATCTTCACATAGAATATTTTAATAATGATGACATGAAGATAAAAGGCAGAATAAGCGATGTCAGCTTTACTGTATAGGGGGGGATTGTCATACATAATATTATTGAATATATTAAAGGATATCTGGTAGTTGTGTTTACCGGGGATGAAAAGATTAGATTTGTTAATTTATGCAGAAATAATAATTTAAAGATTTGGAAACTATACAATGATGAAAATACAATTGTTATGAATTGTGATAAAAAGGATTTTAAAAAAATGAAGCCGCTGCGGAGAAAATGTCACGGAACCCTGCGGATTCAGAAAAGAACGGGTTTATATTTTAAAGCCGTCCGGCAGAAAGCCCATACCTGTTTTCTGGTGGGTATCCTGTTGTTTCTGTTGATGGGAAAACTGCTTTCCCTGTTTATCTGGAATATATCTTTTGACGGAAATTATTCTTATACCAATGTGGAGCTTATGCGTTTTCTGAACAGCAAACATGTAAATAACGGTTTATTAAAATCAGACATTGACTGTGATAAGATTGAATATCTGCTGAGAACCAATTATTCCGATATTACCTGGGTATCTGCAGAGATAAAAGGTACCAAGCTGATTATTCATATCAAAGAGAATTTTGACGGGTATATTGCAAAAAACGAAACCAGACCTTATGATATTGTATCCGGTACCCATGGAGTCATTACAAAAATCATAACCCGTTCCGGGGTGCCCCAGGTAAAAGCAGGAGATGAAATCACGGAAGGACAGCTTTTGGTCAGCGGGATTGTGGATACTTACGGAGATAATGAAACCTTTATATCCAGAAAATTTGTTCAGGCAGATGCCGACATTTATGCGGATGAGGTACTGGAATATAAGGATGAATTTGAACTGATTCATCCGAATAAAAAATACACAGGGGAAAAAAATAATATATACACTGTAAGTATTTTAGGGAAAAAAATATATTTATCTTTGTTTCAGAAAAAATTTAAGCTGTCGGATGTGGTGACTACTGATAAACAGCTGAGTATCACAGATAATTATTATCTGCCGTTAAGTACCGGTAAAATCACAGTACGGGAATATATCACCGACGAAGCCGTGTATTCGGAAGAGGAGGCATCGCAGATAGCAGAAAATAATTTAGAAATTTTTATCAAAAATTTACAGGAAAAGGGTATTCAAATTATAGAGAAAAATGTTACAATAGCATGTGATGAAAAATTTTGCCATGCATCCGGAACAATTAAAGTAAACCGGCAAATCGGAGATGTTCAATATATTGATGAGGAAAAAAATAAAATTGAGATTCCCCAGACCGGTGAAAACAATGATTCGGATGAATAAGAAAGGAATTTTTAGAATTAATGAGTGTAATAGAAAACATTATAGATATTCCGGCTCAGTATAGTGCGGCGGTTTTTGGACAATTTGATTTCAATATTAAAAAAATTGAGAAAACCCTGCATGTGACAATGATAGCCAGAGATTCGGAACTGAAGATTATTGGAGGAGAAGTCAGTGTCAGAAGAGCCAGGAGTGTGATTGAAGCGTTGCTGGCTGCTGCTCAGAACGGAAACGAAGTAAATGAACAGCTGGTAAACTATTCTCTGTCACTGGCATTTGAAAACAGGACGGAAACACTGGCGGAACTGGATGAGGATATGGTCTGCCGTACCATCAGCGGAAAACCGGTGAAACCTAAAACTCATGGTCAGAAAAATTATGTGGATATGATACGGCAGAAAATGATTGTGTTCGGACTTGGTCCGGCGGGAACCGGAAAAACCTATCTGGCCATGGCTATGGCCATACAGGCGTTTAAGAATAATGAAGTTGGAAGGATTATCTTGACCAGACCGGCTATCGAAGCAGGAGAAAATCTTGGCTTTTTACCAGGGGACCTGCAGAGTAAAGTGGATCCCTATTTAAGACCACTGTATGACGCATTATATCAGATTATGGGGGCGGAAGCATTTCTGCATAATTCGGAAAAGGGACTGATTGAAGTTGCGCCGCTGGCCTATATGCGGGGCAGGACGCTGGATAATGCTTTTATCATCCTGGATGAAGCCCAGAATACTACTCCGGCGCAGATGAAAATGTTTCTGACCAGAATTGGTTTCGGTTCCAAGGTGATTATAACCGGAGACCAGACACAGAAGGATCTGCCGCCCAATGCAGTCAGCGGACTGGATACTGCCATTAAGGTTCTTGGCAGGGTAGAGGATATTGCGTTTGTTAGACTGACAAATGAAGATGTGGTGCGCCATCCTCTGGTACAAAAGATTGTTAAAGCTTATGAAGAATATGAAAGCAGACAGAATAAGGACAAGCGTCTGCGGAAATAAGCGTATGATTCAGATAATATAATAAAGTGAAAAGAAAGGCATAAATATGAACAATGTCAATAAAAGGACAAATGAAATCCTGAAAATCGTATCTTTCATTACAATAGCAGTATTCGGTCTGGTTCTGTATTATTTTAAAATCAGAAAACTGGATTTGTGGCCCTATGAAGTTAAATCCAGAATGGTATTGCTTTGTGTGACATTGATGCTTCTGATTTTCTGTGTATATCTTTCCATGAAAAAATCCATGTCATGGATGGAGGCTGCCTGGAAATTTCTGATTCCAATGGCGGTGCTGTTTGGAATCGTATATTTTCCGCAGCAGCTACTGATTTATCTGCCGGTTCTGCTTCCAATGGTATTGATGACCGGATTTTTCGGGGTTTATGCCGGCTGTTTTCTTCATATAACGGCAGCTGTCTGCTATTATTTTTCCGGATATATGATTATGGAACAGATGATATTTATGATAATTATGGGAATTACTATTGTATTTATTGTCAGTATCAGTGAAAATAAGATTCTATATTTACTGGCTTCCGTTTTGTTACTGATAATCAGTACGATTCTGAATCTGATTTATCAGTATATGCAGTATGAAACCATTCATGGCGTTCCTGTCCTGAAACAGTTGCTGCCATTTATAATCACACTGGCACCACTCTATGTTCATATGGCTGTGTGCCGGATTCATTCCCTGCATTTATCTGGAAAGCTGAAAGAAATTAATCGGGATGATTACTTTTTAATGGAAAAACTGTCGGAAGAAGATGCCATTACGTATTATCATTCCATGGAAGTCTCTGATCTCGCTGTCCGGGTAGCAGTTACCCTGGGACTGAACCGGGAGATTGTAATGGCAGGCGCCAGATATCATGAAATCGGAAAACTGATAGGAAAAAATTATGTTTCTCATGGTATCAAACTCTTAAATCAGTATGGATTTCCGGCAGAGGTGATTCAGATTGTCAGAGAACATAACAGTAAGCGGAATAAGCCACGGTCCATGGAGTCGGCTGTGGTGATGCTGTCGGATACTGTGGTTTCCACTTTGAATACGATTATGGAAACCCGGGGAATCGGTAATACCGATAAGGCAAAAATTGTAAAAAATATATTGGAGCTGCGGCTGGAGAGCGGCATACTGGAAGATGTGCTGACGGATACCAGAGAGTATCTCCGACTGAAGCAGGCATTTGTACAGATATATTTATAAAACGAAGGAGCCAAAACAATGATATATATTGAAAAAGAGACAGAAATTCCGTTGGATTTTGATTATGAGACACTGATTCAGACTGTGATCCGGTATGCACTGGATTATGAGACATGCCCCTATGAAACGGAAGTGAACGTGGTATTGACAGACAATCCTTCCATTTGTGAAGTAAACAGAGAATACCGTCAGACGGACCGTCCCACGGATGTGTTGTCATTTCCAATGCTGGAATATGAGAATCCGGGAAATTTTGAGGGACTGGAAGAGATGGACGAGTATTTTAATCCTGAAACCGGAGAACTGATTTTGGGAGATATTATGATATCCCTGGAAAAAGTGAAAGAACAGGCAGCGGAATATGGACATTCCCAGCAACGGGAACTGGGGTTTCTGGTGGCCCACAGTATGCTTCATCTGTTTGGATATGACCATATGGAACAGCAGGACAGAGAAGAAATGGAACGCCGTCAGTCAGAGATTCTCGATCATCTGGGAATCTGCCGGTAGACGGTAAATAACGGATTGGAAAATTTGTTTGGAGGATGAATATGGAAAACGAAGTGTTGATTACATATGCGAAAAAAGCAATGGAAAACGCCTATGCACCTTATTCCCGGTTTTCCGTAGGTGCAGCGCTGCTGACCAGGGAGGGTGAAATATTCACAGGCTGTAATGTGGAGAATGCTTCTTATGGCGCTTCTATTTGTGCGGAACGCTGTGCCGCAATGAAAGCGGTATCAGAAGGATATACTTCATTTGTAAAAATTGCCGTGGTATCCGATTCTGGAGAATACACGTATCCCTGTGGAATATGCAGACAGTTTCTGGCAGAATTTATGGAAAACGGCAGTGTGGTTTTGGAAGATAAAAACGGCAAAATCAGAGAATATTCGCTGGCGGAGCTGCTTCCCCATACTTTTGTTCTTTTGACAGATTAATTTACAGAAAGGTACATGAAATTGTTATGTCGAAAAAGAAAAAAAATCATAATTTTCTGATACAGGGAAGTATACTGGCCATTGCATCTATGGTGAGCAGGGTGATTGGTATTATATACAGGGTTCCGTTAAATCATATCATCGGAGATTCCGGAATGGGCTATTATCAGTTTGCATTTGAGATGTATTCCATTCTGCTAATTATATCTTCATACAGCCTGCCTCTGGCGGTATCAAAACTGGTTTCTGCAAGGGTTGCAAACGGAGAATATAAAAATGCACGTTATATCTTTAAGCATGCGCTGCAGTTTGCCCTCTGTGTGGGACTTCTGGCTGCAATTATTGATTTTGCGGGGGCGGAATTATTTGCAAAGATAAGCAAATATTCTGAATCTGTGCTGGCAATCCAAACACTGGCACCAACATTACTGATTCTGGCAATTTTAGGAGTATTCCGGGGATATTTTCAGGGGTTGGGAACGATGATGCCTACCGCAGCCTCGAATATCATCGAACAGATTGTAAATGCTATCGTCAGTGTAGGAGCAGCCTGGATTCTGTTTGATATTGGTCTGGAAAGCGGACGGGAACTGGCTTTCGGAGCTGCGGGAGGAACCATAGGAACCGGCGCCGGCGCCCTGGCGGCATTGCTTTTTACAATATTTATATATATGATGTACCGCAAAATTATGAAGAAAAAAATCCGCAGGGATACGGTCAGTAGTATCCATCCGGTTCATAATATTTATAAAATGCTGATTATTACCATTCTACCGGTTATTTTCAGCACTGCGGTATATAATATCAGCGGTCTTCTGGACGGACAGATTTTCTCCAATGTGGAATTTTATAAAGGTGTGGAGGAAAGTGTATATTCTGGCCTGTATGGTATTTATTCTTCCAAATACAGGGTGCTTATGAATGTGCCGATTGCTATAGCATCTGCTCTGGCATCTTCCATTATTCCAACACTGGTGGCTTCCATGACAATGAAAGAATATAAATCCGTAAAACATAAAATTGAGTATTCCATCCGTTTTTCCATGATTATTGCAATTCCGTGTGCCGTGGGTCTGGCAGTCTTATCCGGCCCGATTATTTCTCTGATTTGGGGACCGGACAAGATGGCTGCTGAAATGATGCAGATTGGCGCGGTATCGGTAGTGTTTTATTCTCTTTCTACCATTACCAATGCAGTATTACAGGGGATTGACAAAATGAAAATACCGGTGATTCATGCCGGAATTTCGGTTGTAACACATATTATTATTCTGGTGGTTATGCTGTCGGTATTTGATATGTCCATTCAGGCTGTAGTTATTGCAGATGCATTGTTTGCCCTGCTAATCTGTATTCTGAACGGACTGGCATTAAAGAAATATATACGGTATAAACAGGAATATAAGAAAACCTTTTTGCTACCGGGGATTGCAGCCGCAATCATGGGAGCTGTGGCTTATTATACCTATACCGGTATTTATAAGATAACCGGCAGAAATGTGGCTGGTATCGGCATGGCGATTCTGTTTGCAGTTCTGGTTTATGGTTTATTGCTGCTGGCCTTTAAGGCAGTTAATGAAGATGAAATCCGAAGTATGCCGAAAGGTGCAGGGCTTGTCAGGATATTAAAAAAATTTCATATGCTGTAATGGTATAAACTTTTCCAAATTGTCAAATACTTAAAATAAACGAGATAGATTTGGAAAGGTGATAGCATGAAACTGTCTTTAAAACGGGCTGCGTATCTGACTTATTTTGTTGCACTGGCCATGACTTTTGCGGTATTATATTATGGAAGCTATTATTATGCATTAAAATATATGACTTCTGACAATATTATAACTAAAGATAAACTGCAGGAAGATAATCCAGCCGTGGATTATATGAACCGGGAGCAGGATTTAAATGAAGTCAATGCCGAACAGGATCATATAATTACAAAAAACACAAACTATGTGGAAGAATTTTATAATATCGATACGGATGAGCTGCAAAAGAAAGCTTCAGGTCCGCCGGTAGAAGTGCTGGGCTATAACCGTCAGCAGCTTATTGATTATTTGACCACTTATATGTCAAAAAATAAGGATGAAACACTGGTTAATATACAGCTGGTTTCTTTTTCGGCGGATTCCGTCGTTGTAAGAAAAACCATACGAACCATTGAAAAAACATATAATTATTATGTTATTGTGGAAAACGACATGATATCTGTATATAAAGCGGATAAAAAAACAAAATATTTTGATACCGGGATTAGTCTGAGTGAAGTGGAAGAAAGAGAGAGGCAAAAGCTGGAGGATGGATTTTATGTGGAAGATATCCGCGAATTATACAATTATCTGGAGAGCATTACCAGTTAAATGTTAACCTGCAAAGAACTTCGGGAACCTGTATACGGTGATTCCGAGGGAAGGATGAAAAGATATGAATGAGAAGAATATGGACAGGGTGGCAGATATCATTGTAATCGGGGCTGGAGCATCAGGAATGATGGCTGCCATATCTGCAGCCCTTTTCTGGAAAGAAAATCATATAAAAAATAAAAAAATATTTTTAATTGACAAAAATGATCGAGCCGGTAAGAAACTGTTAGCCACTGGAAACGGCAGATGTAATCTGACCAATCTGAAACAGGGTCCCGGCTGTTATATGACATGCGGAACAGAATCAGCGGCTATTTCTGGTATCCTGTCCGGGTTTTCGCCGGAGGATGTGATTGATTTTTTTAAAACCAACGGCATGCTGACCTGTGACAGGGGCAATTACATATATCCGAAATCCATGCAGGCGCAGACGGTAGCGGATACGCTGGTAAGAATCTGCGAATCCCTGAATATTACGGTCATACTTAATGAATGTATCAGCAGTATCCGTTATTTAGCATCCGGCTTTTATCGGCTGCTTTCCGGTCAGGGAAAGGAATATACAACAAAATCCCTGGTTTTATCCACTGGAAGTCCGGCTTCCGTAAAACAGGATTATAATGGATACAGACTGGCAGAAACCTTTGGCCATTCCGTAATTTCCCCGCTGCCGGCACTGTGCGGACTGAAAGCGGATTTCGGAGGGGTGGCCGGTACCGGAGACGGAAAAGTGTTTTTTAAACAGACAGCCGGAGTGCGGTGTGAGGCATCTGCCCAGGCAGTCGTTAACGGAATCTGTGTTTCCAAAGAACAGGGAGAATTACAGATTACAGATTACGGACTATCCGGCATTGTAATTTTCTGTCTCAGCCGTCATATTTCCAGAGGACTTTTTGAAAAGAAACCTTCTGCCATCTGGCTGGATTTTCTGCAGGATATGCCGGAGCCGGAGATTATATCTTATCTTTATGAGGAGAACGGAAGAAATCTGACGCTCCATCAGGCATTATCTGGTCTTTTGAATTCCAAGCTGGCGAAAGGGCTGATTACTCTTCTGTCCGGGAAATATAACGGAATTTCTATACATACGCCGGTCAGCAGAATCAAACCGGTAGTTTTGGAAGCACTTATCAGTAAGATTAAGCATTTTGAAGTAGTGATTTCAGGGACCAATGAAATGGAGCGGGCACAGGTCTGCTGCGGAGGTGTAAATCTGTCAGAACTGAAGGCTGACAGTCTGGAATCTCGGATACTGCCGGGGTTATATTTGTGCGGTGAACTACTGGATGTGGATGGAATCTGCGGCGGCTATAATCTTCAATGGGCATGGTCCAGCGGGCACAGAGCAGGAGTGGAAGCCGCCCGGCGGTTTTGTAACGAAGATACTTTGAAACAGAAGACGGAAAGGCAGGATGGGTAATGATAAAAATTTCCCAGATGAAACTGGATATCCGGCATACGGAGCAGGATCTGCGTCAGCGGATTACGAAACTGCTGAAGCTGAAACCGGTAAACGGAACCTATGATTTTGAATATAAGATACAGAAACAGTCCATAGATGCCAGACATGGAGAGATTAAATATAGTTATACTGTTCTCGTATCCGTAAAAAATGAAGAAAGTATTTTAAAAAAAATTAACAATAAAAATATTATGTTAACAAAAATGGAATCCTATAAGTTTATTCCTGCCGGAACCCGTCCATTGTCCCATCCTCCGGTAGTAATTGGCAGTGGCCCTGCCGGATTGTTTTGCGCCTGTATGCTGGCAGAACAGGGATACCGTCCGGTTGTTATAGAGCGGGGAGAACCGGTGGAGCAGCGTCTGAAAACGGTAGAACATTTTTTTGAAACTGGTGAACTGAATCCCGAATCCAATGTTCAGTTTGGAGAAGGAGGGGCAGGAACCTTTTCTGACGGAAAACTGAACACTCTTGTGAAGGATAAGCAGCATCGCAATGACCTGGTTTTGGAGACTTTTGTAAGATTCGGTGCGGAGAAAAAGATTACTTATGTAAATAAACCCCATATTGGAACCGACTGTCTGGCGGTTATCGTGAAAAACATGCGGGAATATATTATTTCCAAAGGAGGGACTTTTTTGTTTTCTACCCGGTTTCAGCGGTTTAAGACTCAGGACGGAGCTTTGACGGAGATTGAAGTAACGTTAAAAAACGGGGAGCAGGAATGGATTCCAGCGGAAGTCTGTGTACTGGCAACGGGTCACAGTGCCAGAGACACCTTTCAAATGTTGTATGATCATCATGTCTGCATGGAACCGAAAGCCTTTGCCGTAGGTGTCCGGGTGGAACACAGACAGGACCGGATTAATGAATCCCAGTACGGAAAAAATAAAGATTTACTTCCTGCTGCCTCCTATAAGCTTGCCAGGACTGCAGAAAACGGCAGGGGTGTCTATTCCTTTTGTATGTGCCCCGGTGGATATGTGGTCAATGCCTCGTCTGAACCGGAACGGCTGGCGGTTAACGGCATGAGCTACAGTCAGCGGGACGGAGTTAACGCCAATAGTGCTATAGTGGTTTCCGTTACCCCGGAAGATTTTGAAGACTGCTCTCCATTAGGCGGCATTGAGTTTCAGAGGAAACTGGAAGCAGCCGCGTACCGGGAAGGGAATGGGAAGATTCCGGTTCAGACCTATGAGGATTTTAAACAGAATAAAACGACCGAGGAATTCGGCAGGGTGGTTCCTCAGACGAAAGGCGGAATCCGGTTCGGGAATTTAAGAAATATCCTGCCAGAGTACATCAGTCAGTCTCTTATTGAGGGAATTGCCAGTTTTGACCGGCAGATTCCGGGATACGCTGATCCGGATACGGTATTGTCCGGTGTGGAAAGCCGGACTTCTTCGCCGCTTCGGATTCTGCGGAACGAAAAACTGGAAAGCAATTATGCCGGTATATATCCCTGCGGGGAAGGCGCCGGGTATGCAGGTGGAATTACATCTGCGGCCATGGATGGTATCCGGGTGTATGAAGCCATTGCATCAAAATACTGTCCGTTGACATGAAGATGTGTTATGATGTAAAATATGTGAGATTGCGAAAAGAGGAAGACAGAGAAAGGAATACGGAAATGGACACTATAAATGACGAAACTGTAATCAATGAATATAGAAATATGCTGAAAGATAAAAAGCGTATTGTTGTAAAAATCGGTTCGTCTTCACTGACACATAAAAGTACAGGAGGGATCAATCTCTATAAACTGGAGCGGCTGGTTCGTATATTATCGGATATTCATAATCAGGGCAAGGATGTAATTCTGGTTTCTTCCGGGGCCATTGCCGTGGGAAAGCGAAAAACAGGCTTACAGGATAAAAATCTGTCAATTGCTGAAAAACAGGCGTGTGCAGCCGTAGGACAATCCCTGCTGATGACGATGTATCAGAAGTTATTTTCGGAATATAACCAGACGACCGCACAGATATTGCTTACCAAATTTACAATGTTAAATGATCTGAGCCGGTACAATGCCAGAAATACTTTTGAGGAATTGTTAAAGATTGGAGTAATACCTGTAGTAAATGAGAATGATACAGTAGCAACCCATGAAATCGCAGTGGGGGATAACGACTGTCTTTCCGCCATTGTTGCCGCCATAACCGGAGCGGATTTACTGATTTTATTATCCGATATTGACGGTCTGTTTACCGATGATCCGAACCGGAATCCGGATGCCAGATTTATTCCACTGGTAGAGGAATTAAATGATGAGTTTGTCCGTATGGGAAAAGAAACTTCCAGTAGCGGACTGGGAACCGGCGGTATGAGTGCAAAGCTGATTGCAGCCAAAATAGCCACGGAATCCGGTGCCGCAATGATTATTGCAAATGGTGAGGACTTAAGCGTGATTGAACAGATTATGTCAGGAGAAAATATCGGAACATTATTTGTTGCCCATAAGAGTGAATCTTTTGATATCATCAATTATTTGTCAGACTAATGGCGGGCTGTTTCAATGGCTGCCAAATGAAAAGAAAGGCAATAATGTCATATGGATATAAAGATATTAAAGAATAAGGATTATCAGAACGGCTTCCTGCTGAATCAGAATCTTTTACTGGAAACAGCGGAAACAGAAAGCCGGTACGATAATATTAAAAAACTAGTATATAATATTTATGATTTTGAAAAAAATATCAGATATGAAATACTTCCCAGAATTGAAAAACACAAACTGGGAGAGATTATTAATGTTTCTGTTGTGTCGGATTTTGTATATTTTTTTAATGTTTATGACAAGGATGACGAAGATAAACAATCTATCAGTATACTCCGTTATAATTATAAGACAACAAAAATGGAATGTATTCTTACTTTGGAAGATGATATTGAAGAATACAGCAGGTTTAAACGGTTAAAAGTATTTGTGTTAAATGATATATATCTGCTGGTTCAGCAGGAATATCTGAGAGCAAATCTGTCGGAATCCTATGCAGGATTTTTTGATTTTGAAATAGATTTGTATAATATAAAAGATGGACAGAAGTATCCGGTAGTAGACGAAAATCTGGTAAACAACGGCATTGATAATATGATATCTATTAGTGAAAATCTGTGTGTTGCAAAGACAGGTTTTTCTGTGTTGCCTGATAATCGTTATAATGAACTGACTGAGGATGAAGCAAGTCTTGAAAAAATTAGTTTTGTGAATATCAGTCAGCTGGTATCTGATATGCTGATTCATAAGACGGATATTGTAATCGATACGTTTGAACAGGTATTTTATAAGAATACCATTCCTTATATTAAAAAAGAGGGTAATTTTATCATCTATTCAAAAGTGAATATTGATAAAAAAGAAGAAGAGGTAACTTTTTATAATTACATAACAAAAGAAACGAAAAATTGTATCAATAAAAATGTCATTCGCTGTTCCGACCTGGCAAATCCCTGTGTCATTGCGGAGGAACCCTTTATCTATATAAAACGGGAGCATACTATAGATTTTCTGAATCTGAATACCTCAAAGGTGAGCGTATCCTTTCAGGATAACTTATCGTTTATGGGAATCTGCAATAATACTTTTATTTTTAAAGGGATGTGTCAGAAAGGCTTGTGGAAGAAAAACAAAATCTGTTTTGAAATCTACAGTTATCCCCAGAAAAATCTGCTGTTGCGGGAATATGAGGAACTGCTGGGATTTATCGGAGTCAGAAACAAAACACAGGATAATATATATTTGTTTATTCCGTAAGGAAAGACATGGAGGTTTATATGGATCAGGAAAAATTAAATCGGATTAATGAATTGGCAAGATTATCAAAACAGAGGCCACTGACAGAGAACGAAAAAGAGGAACAGGCAAAACTGCGGAAGGAATATGTTACACTGGTGCATAATAATTTAAGGGGACAGTTACAGAATATCAGTGTTCAGTATCCGGACGGAACAGTGAAACCTTTGAAATCAAAGAAAGAAAAATAATGGCGGTAGAGGAATGAAATTTGTTTTAACAAAATCGGAAGCACGGCGACAGGCAAAGGCTGCCAGAAATAGTCTTTCGGATTCGGAAGTATCTGCCCACAGCAGATGTATCTTTGATAAATTGACAGCACTGCGTGAATACAGAGACAGTAGCAGGATACTGGCATATGCGGACTGTAACCGGGAAGTTGCTACTGCGGACTTTATCCAGATCTGTCTGAATGACGGGAAGCATGTGGCACTGCCCCGTGTGACCGCTGCTGGCTGTATGGATTTTTATGAGATTCATGACCTTTCGGAACTGATACCTGGCAGTTTCGGAATTCCGGAGCCGGTGGGGAACCGGATGTTACTGCCAGAACCGGATAGTTCTGTGCTTATGCTCCTGCCGGGACTGGCATTTGACCATTTTTGTCACAGAGTCGGATACGGCGGAGGATATTATGATCGGTATCTGATGGATAAATCATGGATTTTCACTGTAGCGGTCTGCCATGAAGTCCAGCTGATGGCGGAAATAATAACAGAAGAACATGATATTTCTCCGGATCTGTTGATTACAGAGAACAGAACTTTGTACAAGAATACCTGCATATAATAAACTAAGTCTTATTACATGCAGGTATTTTTATGTTAATTAATCTGGAAGAATTACATTCTTATAATTCCATCCTATCCGTCATGATAAAATTACATAACAATTATCCTTCCATTCTGACGATAACTTCTATCGGCCGGAGTCATGACGGCAGGGAAATTTTATGTGTCCGTCTCGGCAAAGGTAAATGCGGACCGGTGATGCTGGGAGGCGTGCACGGACGGGAGCGGGTTAATCCCATTGTATTGGTTGCCATTCTGGCCAGGTATTGTGAACAGTATGATTCAAAGTATATCAGAGAACTGGACGACTACTGTATTTATTTTATTCCTGTGTTAAATCCCGATGGATATGATATTGCCGTCAGCGGTTTTGGCGCAATAACCGGAGAGCTGGAGCGGCAGTATTGTCAGAGTCTCCACATTCCCTGGGAAAAATATAAGTTTAATGCAAGAGGTATTGATATCAATCGTAATTTCCGTTCTGCCAATTTTGTTAAGACACGCCATTCCGGCGGGTGTTTCAGTGAAAATGAATCCCTGGCCTTTATGAATTTCTGTCAGGAGAATGATACCATGGGATTAATTGATTTTCATTCCAGGGGGGAAAGTATTTATTATCACCGGAGCCAGCTGTCGGAAGAATATAATACCCGGCAGTTTTATCTGGCAGGAAAGCTGGCGGGTATTACGGGATATTCCATGAACATGCCTTTTGAGGAAAATATAGACGGGGTATCAGGTGGTAACAGCGTTAATTATTATTCCGAAACCTTCGAAAAGCCTGCTCTGACCATTGAGACGGTGACAGAGCAGGCAGAATTTCCGCTGGCGGTAGAATATCAGGGGGATGTATATTTAAGAATCAAGGATGTACCGATACAGTTTCTGTTCCATTTACTGCGTTGATTTTTCTATATGGAAATGCCAAAAATTATTTTTTTATCGACAGAATTAATGAAAAAAATAGAAATGTATGGTATGATATAAATCATTGTCAATTTTGAAACTTATAGTTACAGGACAGAGAAAGGAATTACTTATGATAGATATAAATTTAGATACCATCGACTGTTCCGGAGAACCTCCCGTAAGGGAACCGGAGCGGCAGTATTACTATATGGCCAGATGCCGGGAAATTGTCAGGAAAAAAACGGAAGCATTGGGAAGACCACTGACTGCTTCAATCCGCACATTCGGGTGTCAGATGAACGCCAAGGACTCCGAAAAATTGTGCGGAATTTTAAAACAATTAGGCTATACAGAAGTGGATGAGCATTATGAAACTCCGGATTTTGTATTATACAATACTTGTACGGTACGGGAAAATGCAAATTTAAAGGTGTATGGCCATCTGGGATATCTGAAAAAACAGAAGGGCAGGCATCCGGAAATGCTTATTGCTCTCTGTGGCTGTATGATGCAGGAAAAGGACGTGGTGGAAAAGATAACCTCCAGCTATCGTTTTGTGGATATTATTTTTGGTACCCACAATATTTTTAAGCTTGCAGAATTACTGTATGACCGATTTACCAGCAGAACCACTGTTACGGAAATCTGGGAGGATACAGAACAGATTGTGGAAGAGCTGCCGGCAAAACGGAAGTATGCTTTTAAATCTGGCGTGAATATTATGTTTGGCTGTAATAATTTCTGCAGTTACTGTATCGTACCTTATGTCCGGGGCCGGGAGCGCAGCCGGAAACCGCAGGATATTCTTCAGGAAATCGAGACTTTGGTGGCGGACGGCGTGGTGGAAATCATGCTGCTGGGACAAAACGTTAATTCTTATGGTAAGAATCTGGAGGAAGAAATCACGTTTGCCCGTCTGTTACAAATGGTAGAACAGGTTGAAGGATTAAAGAGGATTCGTTTTATGACTTCCCATCCTAAAGATTTATCCGATGAACTGATACAGGTAATGAAGGAATCCAAAAAAATCTGCCGGCAGCTCCACCTGCCGCTGCAGTCCGGCAGTAGCAGGATTCTGAAAATCATGAACCGGCAGTATGATAAAGAGCAGTACATCCGTCTGGCAAAACGGATTCAGCAGGAGATACCGGATATTGCCCTGACAACAGATATCATTGTGGGATTTCCGGGAGAAACCGAGGAAGATTTTCTGGAAACTCTGGATGTAGTCCGTCAGGTACGATTTGACAGTGCTTATACCTTTATTTATTCAAAAAGGACCGGAACACCAGCGGCAAAAATGGAAGATCAGGTACCCCAGGAGGTAATTAAAGACAGGTTTGACCGTCTGTTGGCGGAAATCCAGAAAATTTCTTCCGAACTGACCGGCAGGGATACTGGCAAAACAATGGAAGTTCTGGTAGAGGAAGAAAACGCCCAGGATGAATCACTGGTAACCGGAAGGCTCAGTAATAATATTGTGGTACATTTCAAAGGAGACAAGTCTTTAATCGGTCAGATGGTTCAGGTTCATCTGGATGAAGCAAAAGGGTTTTATTATATGGGAACCATGACAGAGAACAATGAGGCGGAACAGATATAAGAAACTAAAATGAAATAACAGCGGGAAATACAGGAGGAAAAATTTGTGGGTCAGTTATCACCGATGATGCAGAAATATCTTGAAACAAAAGAGCAGTATAAGGACTGTATATTATTTTACAGGCTGGGCGACTTTTATGAAATGTTTTTTGAAGATGCCGTTCTGGTATCCAAAGAACTGGAAATAACGTTAACCGGAAAGGACTGTGGTCTGGAAGAGCGGGCGCCGATGTGTGGTATTCCTTATCATGCAGTGGATACCTATTTAAGCCGTCTGGTGGAGAAAGGGTATAAGGTTGCCATCGGAGAGCAGGTGGAAGATCCGAAGACTGCAAAAGGTCTGGTCAAAAGGGAAGTGGTCAGGGTTGTTACACCGGGAACCAATCTGAATACAGCAGCTTTGGACGAGACAAAGAATAATTATCTGATGTGTATCACTTATATGGATGATTCCTTCGGTATTGCCATTACAGATATTACCACCGGAGATTTTCTGGTAACGGAGGTTGACAATAACAGAACCCTTCTGGATGAGATAAATAAATTTGTTCCTACGGAAATTGTTGTAAACTCGGCATTTTATTTAACTGGAATTGATGTGGAGGATTTAAAGAACCGGTTATCCATTTGTGTGTTTACATTGGATAACTGGTATTTTGATGAAGATCTGTGTAAAACCACACTGAAAGAACATTTTAAGGTTATGGACTTATCGGGACTGGGTATCAGCGAATATGCTTCCGGAACCATTGCAGCAGGAGCATTGTTTAAATACCTGCTGGAAACACAGAAAACCACACTTTCCCATATTATCTCCGTTACGCCTTATTCTACTGGAAAATATATGCTAATCGATACTTCCTCCAGACGGAATCTGGAACTGACGGAAACCCTTCGTGAAAAGCAGAAACGCGGTTCCCTGCTCTGGGTACTGGATAAGACTAAAACCGCTATGGGCGCCAGAATGCTGCGTCAGTTTATTGAACAGCCATTAATCGACAAGAAGCAGATTACGGAGCGTCAGGATGCTATTGAAGAGCTGAACAGTGAATTGATCACCAGAGATGAAATCCGGGAATATTTAAATCCTATTTATGATCTGGAGCGGCTGATTAGTAAGATTTCATATAAATCAGCCAATCCCCGGGATTTGATTGCGTTCCGGAATTCTCTGTCTATGCTGCCTCATATTAAACATCAGATGGCTTCATACCGGACGCCTTTGTTAACCGGATTATATGAAGAACTGGATGAACTGGAAGATATCCATAACCTGATTAATGATTCCATTATGGAAGAGCCGCCGCTGGTCATCCGGGAAGGCGGAATCATTAAAGAGGGGTTCAATGAAGAAATTGACCGTTTACGGAGTGCCAAGACGGAAGGAAAAACCTGGCTTGCCCAGCTGGAGCAGAAGGAAAAAGACAGAACTGGTATTAAAAGCTTAAAGATTAAGTATAATAAAGTTTTCGGATACTACATAGAAGTTACCAATTCCTTTAAAGATATGGTTCCAGAAAATTATATCCGGAAACAGACCCTGGCCAATGCGGAACGGTATATTACTGATGAACTGAAGAATCTTGAAGATATCATTCTGGGAGCAGAGGAAAAACTGTCGAATATTGAATATGATAAGTTTTGTCTGATCCGGGATACCATTGCAGAGGAAGTGGTACGAATCAAGAATACCGCCAAAGTGATTGCCGCTTTGGATGCTTTTGCCTCCATGGCGTTTGTGGCAGAGCGGAATAATTATATAAAACCGAAGATGAATGAAAAAGGTATCATAGATATTAAAAACGGCCGTCATCCTGTGGTGGAGAAGATGATGAGCGGCTCTATGTTTGTGGAAAATGATACTTATCTGGATAAACAAAATAACCGGATATCCATTATCACGGGGCCGAATATGGCGGGAAAATCCACCTACATGCGCCAGACAGCTCTGATTGTACTGATGGCCCAGATTGGTTCTTTTGTGCCGGCTCAGAGCGCCAACATTGGTATCTGTGACAGAATCTTTACCCGTGTAGGGGCATCTGATGATCTGGCATCGGGACAGAGTACCTTTATGGTGGAAATGACAGAGGTTGCCAATATTCTTCGAAATGCCACGCCTGACAGTCTGTTGATTTTA
The DNA here is from genome assembly GCA_022794265.1 of Lachnospiraceae bacterium. Classification (GTDB taxonomy): domain Bacteria; phylum Bacillota; class Clostridia; order Lachnospirales; family Lachnospiraceae; genus Bovifimicola. The sequence goes on along the minus strand of JAAWEK010000003.1, from coordinate 191,418 downwards.
GACGAAATCGGCCGGGGAACCAGCACTTTTGACGGACTGAGTATCGCCTGGGCTGTGGTGGAGCATATTTCCAATACAAGACTTCTGGGAGCCAAGACCTTATTTGCCACCCATTATCATGAACTGACGGAACTGGAAGGCACTTTGAGCGGAGTCAATAATTATTGCATTGCCGTTAAGGAGCAGGGTGAGGATATTGTATTTCTGCGGAAGATTATTAAAGGGGGAGCTGATAAAAGCTATGGTATACAGGTTGCCAAACTGGCGGGAATACCGGATACAGTGATTCTGCGGGCCAGAGAAATTGCACAGGAACTTTCCAATGCGGATATCAGCGCCAGAGCCAAAGAAATTGCCGGTTCGCTGGAACCAGCGGTGAAGAATAAAAATTTCAGGGCTAATGATTTGGAGGCGGCCCAGATGTCTTTATTTGATACGGTTAAGGATGATGATATCCTGGAAGAATTAAAAGGTATGGATGTGACGAACATGACGCCTATCGATGCGTTAAATACATTGTATAAACTGCAGAACAAATTAAAGAACCGCTGGTAAGGAGCAGGAACACGGAGGTCTAGGAAATGCCGAATATAGAAGTACTGGATAAAGAAACCATTGATAAAATTGCAGCCGGAGAGGTCGTAGATCGTCCGGCGTCCATTGTAAAGGAAATGTTAGAGAATTCTATTGATGCCAAAGCCACATCAGTTACCGTTGAAATCAAGGATGGGGGAATTTCTTTTATCCGGATTACCGATAACGGATGCGGAATTGCAAAAGAGGATGTCCGGCTGGCATTTCTGCGCCATGCCACCAGTAAAATCAGGAATATTGAAGATCTGATTTGTGTTTCTTCCCTGGGATTCCGTGGAGAAGCGTTATCTAGTATTTCCGCAGTCGCTCAGGTGGAATGTATCACCAAAACGCCGGATGCTTTTGTGGGTGTCCGGTATGTTGTGGAAGGAGGAGAGGAGAAGACACTGGAAGAGGTTGGCGCTCCGTCCGGTACCACATTTATTATAAGAAATATATTTTATAATACTCCGGCCAGAAGAAAATTTTTAAAAACAGCGGCAACGGAAGGCTCTTATATCAGCGCCGTTGTGGAGCATATTGCATTGTCTCATCCCGAAGTTTCCATTCGGTTTATATCCTCTGGAAACAGCAGGCTGCATACGGCAGGCAATAACAAACTGAAGGATATCATCTATGGAATTTACGGACGTGACATAACCGCAAATCTTCTACAGGTGGAGCAGCAGGATTCCGGAATGGAAATCAGCGGATTTATTGCAAAACCGGTGGTTTCCAGAGGAAACCGCAATTATATGAATTATTTTATAAACGGCCGGTATATAAAAAGCAAAATTATCAGTAGTGCTATTGAAGCGGCGTATAAACCTTATCTGATGCAGCATAATTATCCGTTCTGTGTTCTGCATTTTTCTATTCCTCAGGAATATCTGGATGTTAATGTCCATCCTTCTAAAATGGAACTGCGGTTTGAACATCCGGTACAGGTTCACGACTTTATTTACCAGACACTTACGGAAACATTAAAACGGCAGGAACTGATTCCCAGTGCTGCTTTTGAGAAGAGCAGAAAAAAACAGACGTCTTCCGGTCTCATCGAAAAGCAAAATCAAATGATTCGGGAATTAAAAGCAGTGGAAAAAGATAAAACCCTGCTTCCCGGCGATGTAGAGACGGTGAAACAGTTTGAATATGAAAAAGTGATACCAAAACTGTTGCGGGAAAAACCAGAACCTTTTGAAACCAATCGGTTAAACACGTTCAATATCATACGGGAAGCGGAAAGTGGTTTCGGGACAGATTCTCCGGATAAAACAGCAGCAGGCAGAGAAGAACAGCTGGCATTATTTGATGATAAATTTTTATCAGGAGAACATCGGTTCCGGCACCGGATCATCGGTCAGTTATTTGAAACCTACTGGCTGATAGAATATGGTGAAAATCTGTATATTATAGATCAGCATGCGGCACATGAAAAAGTGCTATTTGAAGAGACCATGGAGGGGATGAAAAATAAAACCTTCACTTCTCAGATGTTAAATCCTCCGATTATTCTTACCTTAAATGACCAGGAATTGCAACTGATAGAAAAATTCCGGGAGAATTTTGAAGAGCTGGGGTATGAAATCGAATCTTTTGGCGGCAGAGAATATGCCATCCGGGCGGTTCCGGCCAATTTGTATTCCTTAGGATCCAAAGAACTGCTACTGGATATCATTGATTCCCTGTCCATGGAATCGACATCCGTTCAATCAGATATGATTTTGGAGAAGATTGCCTCTATGTCTTGTAAGGCGGCGGTAAAAGGAAATAATAAGCTTTCGGTTCCGGAAGCAGAGGCATTAATCGGCCAGTTACTGAAACTGGAAAATCCGTATCACTGTCCGCATGGGCGTCCTACCATTATTTCCATGAGCAAATATGAAATAGAAAAGAAATTTAAACGAATATTGTAAAGGAATAAATACCATATGGAATGGAAACATTGTGAAGAATATACATCTGGCAGAAAAAAAAAGCCGTTAGTGATTTTGACCGGGCCTACAGCTGTGGGCAAGACCGAATTATCCATAGCAATGGCCGGTAGGCTGGACGGCGAGATTATCAGCGCCGACTCCATTCAGGTATACAGGGGAATGGATATCGGTTCTGCGAAAATAATGCCCCGGGAACAGCAGGGCATCCGGCATTACCTCATCGATGTACTGGCGCCGGACGAAGAGTTTAATATTTTTATATTTAAACAAATGGCGGAACAGGCAATCAAAGAGATTTATGCAAAGGGAAAGATACCGATTCTCACCGGTGGAACAGGATTTTATATCCAGAGTGTTTTGTATGATATACAGTTTCCGGAACAGGAAGATAACCGGTGGCGGCTCTATTATGAAGCTCTGGCAAAGGAAAAAGGGAAGGAATATATTCACCGGTTATTGAGGGAAGTGGATGCAGAATATGCGGATTCTGTTCATTATAACAATGAAAAAAGGGTAATCCGGGCGCTGGAGTTCTACAAGCAGACTGGTCAGAAATTATCGGAACATAATAAAATGCAGCAGGAAAATGAATCTCCCTATGATTTTCGCTATTTTGTCCTGAACCGTGACCGGAAAATATTATATGACAGAATCAACCGGCGTGTAGATCTTATGCTGGAACAGGGCCTTGTGGAGGAAGTGAAACATTTACTGGATTCGGGGTATAACAGGAATCTGGTATCCATGCAAGGATTGGGATATAAGGAAATTGCAGCTTATCTTGCAGGAGAAATTTCTTTAAGAGAAGCGGCGGAAGTCATAAAAAGAGATACCAGAAGATTTGCTAAACGCCAGCTGACCTGGTTTCGGCGGGAGAAAACTGTTACGTTTATTAATTATGAAGATTTTGACAATGATACGGATCAGATGCTGGATGTAATGGTGAATATGTGTTCTTTCAGAACATGAATAGAATGGAGGTTTATCATGGATTTTTATGAAGAAATGGGAATCAGCAAAAAAGTACAAACTTTTGGTATTGAAATTGAACAGTCGTTAAAAGAGCGTTTCGGGACTTTTGATGAGATAGCGGAATACAATCAGCTGAAAGTGATAAATGCTATGCAGGAGGAACGGGTCAGTGATGTTCACTTTGCCGCCACCTCCGGTTACGGATACAATGATCTTGGCAGGGATACTCTGGAGCGGGTATATGCCCGAATTTTTCATACGGAAGATGCCCTGGTAAGGCCGCAGATTGTATGCGGTACCCATGCCCTGGCTCTGGCTCTGTCATCCAATTTGTTTCCGGGGGATGAATTGTTATCCGTTTCAGGCAAACCATATGATACTCTGGAAGAGGTAATCGGTATCCGGGATTCTGTCGGTTCCCTGAAGGAGTACGGCGTCAGTTATTCCCAGGTGGATTTGCTGCCAGACGGTGGTTTTGATCTGGAAGGAATAAAGAAGGCCGTAAATTCCAACACTAAAATGGTGACAATCCAGCGTTCCAAAGGATATCAGACCAGAAAGACGTTATCGCCCTATGATATCGGTGACGTTATACGGTTTATCAAAGAAATCCGCAGCGATATTCTTGTTATGGTAGATAATTGTTATGGAGAATTCGTTCAGAAACATGAACCCAGTGATTTTGGAGCCGATATGGTGGTGGGCTCCCTGATTAAAAATCCGGGTGGCGGTCTGGCTCCAATCGGCGGTTATATTGCAGGAACAAAAGCTTGTATTGAACGGGCCGCATACCGGCTGACAGCACCTGGTCTGGGGAAAGAAGTAGGTGCTACACTGGGAATTACCCAGAGCCTGTTTCAGGGATTGTTTATGGCACCCACAGTTGTGAATAGCGCTTTAAAGGGAGCGGTATTTGCCGCAAATCTGTATGAAGCATTGGGATTTACTGTTGTACCAGATGGCAGGGAACCACGGCATGATATCATACAGGCAATTGAATTCGGCACACCGGAGGGGGTTATTGCATTCTGTAAAGGAATTCAGGCGGCAGCGCCGGTGGACAGTTATGTAACACCAGAACCCTGGGCTATGCCGGGATATGACAGTGATGTGATTATGGCAGCAGGCGCTTTCGTTCAGGGGTCTTCCATTGAACTGAGTGCAGACGGACCTATCAAACCACCTTATGCCGTATATTTTCAGGGTGGACTTACCTGGTATCATGCAAAACTGGGAATTCTGATGTCTTTGCAGAAATTGGTGGATGCAGGTATTGTGAAATTGTAATTGTTATGTTATTATAAAAGATGATTTTCCTTTCGAACTTGGAGAGAAGAAACGAAAGGATGTAACCATGGGAAAAATAAAAGAAAAGTTAAAAGAGGAGCGGCCATATGAGAAATGTATGCGCCTTGGAACTGAAAGCCTGACCAATGCGGAACTGCTGGCGGTGATTATCCGCTCTGGTACCAATGACCGGAATTCGGTGGAACTTGCCGAATCCATACTGGACAGACAGGGGAATTCCGGAGGAATTCTCGGAATTAATCATGTAAGTATTCAGGAACTGATGAAATTTAAAGGAATTGGCATGGTCAAAGCCATTCAGATTAAATGTATTGCAGAATTGAGCCGGCGGATTCACCGGGAACAGTATACAATCAAACCGGAATTATGCAGTCCCGAAAATATTGCAAAATATTATATGGAAGATTTAAGACATCTGGAGACGGAGCATCTGTATCTGATTATGCTCAACACCAAACACCGGCTTCTGGGAAATATTGAATTATCCAAAGGTACAGTTAATTCTTCCATTTTTTCTCCGCGGGAAGCATTAAAAGAAGCGTTGCGGATGGATGCCGTATATATGGTACTTATGCATAATCATCCCAGCGGGGATCCTACACCAAGCAGAGAAGATATGACAACGACCAAAAGAATGTGTGAAGCCGGTAATATAATTGGAATTCCATTGATTGACCACATAATAATTGGAGATAATAGATATATAAGTTTAAAACGGATGGGCGTTTTCCATTCAGCTTAATAAATTCAAAGTAAAGGATAGTAACAGATATGGCACAACATGTATATGGAATCGATTTAGGGACAAGTAATTTTAAAATATTCGGAGCTTCCAGTAAGAAGCTGATAAATGAAAAGAATGTCATTGCTATCAAGGATAAAAAAGAAGTCTTTGATTTTGGTGATATGGCGTTTGAAATGTATGAAAAAGCGCCGGCTAATATTGATGTTTCTTTTCCAGTAAAATATGGGGTAATTGCGGATATTAAAAATATGGATACCCTTTTTGAATGTTTTTTTAGCAAGTTAAACGGGCATCATTCCGGCAGTGGCGGCGGAGATTTTTGTATTGCGGTTCCAACTGATATTACGGAAGTGGAGAAAAGAGCATTTTATGATTTGATTGCGGAATCAAAAGTTAAATCCAAGCATATTAATGTGGTGGAAAAACCCATTGCGGATGCGGTAGGTCTGGGATTAGATGTGGATAGTCCCAAAGGAAATCTCATCGTCAATATCGGTGCAGATACTACGGAAATATCGGTTATATCCCTGGGCGGTATTGTTCTGAGCAAACTGATTAAAACGGGAGGTACCAAGCTGGATGAGACCATATGTAATATTGTCAGAAAAAAATATAATCTGGTTATTGGACACCGGACGGCGGAACAGGTAAAGATTCATCTTGCTGATGCCATTAATTCTGGTGAAAGCAAATGCGTTGCATTTGGAAGAAATATTGTAACTGGTTTACCGGCCAGCAGGGAAATCGATTCTGAGCTGGTCTATATGGCGATTCAGGAAAGTCTGTATTCCATTGTGGATGCCATCAAGGTAATTCTGGAGCGAACCCCGCCGGAATTGTCGGCGGATATCATTGACACCGGTATTTTTCTTACGGGCGGTTCCGCCCAGATCAGGAATCTGGATACACTGATCCGGAAGGAAACCGGATTGAAAGTAAATGTCTGTGATAATCCGGATGAAACCGTAATTCAAGGCGTTGCCCAGATTTTAACCAATGATAAACTCAGCGGATTGATGTATATACCACGGGAAAAGCAATATAATTAAATGAAAACAGTTGAGGTATGGTTTTGAGAAAAAGTGATAAAAAGAGTATTCCAACCAAATATATATTATTTATACTGTCTTTTTTATGTATGGTTTTAATCGTATTATCTTTTATCATGCCGGGATTTGCCAGTCCGGTAAAAGAGGGCGTCTCTTATGTGCTGGTACCGGTTTCCAAGGGAATGAACCAGGTGGGCCGCTGGTTTAACGACCGGAAAGATGATCTGTCGGAGCTTCGGGATGTAATGGCTGAGAATACGGAATTAAAAGCCCAGATTGCAGATCTGCAGAATAAAAATGCTCTTTCTGTGGAAGAACGCAGTGAGCTGGAAGAACTGAGAACCTTGTTCCAGCTGAGCCAGCAGTATTCTACCTATGAGACGGTTGCCGGCAGAATCATCAGCCGGGACAGCAGCAACTGGTTTACCACGTTTACCATTGATAAAGGGAAAAAGGACGGAATCGAAGTGGACATGAACGTGATTGGCGACGGCGGTCTGGTGGGAATTGTATTTGAAGTCGGGGAAAATTATTCTCTGGTGCGCTCCATTATTGATGACGAGAGCAATGTCAGCGGGCAGTTTGCTTCCACCTCGGATAAATGTATCGTAAAGGGCAGCTTACAGCTGATTAACGAAGGAGTTTTAAAAGTATTTAATATTAATAAAGATGCCGATATTTCTGAAGGCGATATGATTGTTACTTCCAATATAAGCAGTAAATTCCTTCCAGGTATTCTTATCGGTTATGTAAAAGATATTGAAAACGATTCCAATAATCTGACAAAATCGGCTTATCTGACACCGGTGGTTGATTTTGCACATCTGGATATCGTACTGATTATCAAGCAGCAAAAATATACAGGTGGTTGAATACATGTTACGTAAATTTGTGCTTACAATTACAATCTTAATATTTTATTTATTGCAGACCACATTATTTAAAGCCTTATCTCTGGCCTCGGTAGCGCCGAATCTGATGATTATTCTGACCTTTGCGGCTGGTTTTATGCGTGGAAAAAAAGAAGGCATGTTTGTGGGGCTGTTCAGTGGTCTGGTACTGGATTTGTTTTACGGACAGGTAATCGGTTTTAATGCATTACTCTATATGTACATAGGCTATATCAATGGATTTTTTCATTCCATGTTCTATGATGAGGATGTTACACTGCCGCTGGGATTGGTAATGGGAAGTGATTTTGTCTATAATTTTGTATATTTTATCTTCCGTTTTTTACTTCGGAACCGGCTGGATTTTGGATATTATCTGATTCATATCATACTGCCGGAAATGATCTATACGGTAGTGGTCACTGTGCTACTGTACCGGATTATGCTTCGAATTCATCGAAAACTGGAAGCATACGAAAAAAGGAGCGCGACAAAGTTTGGTTAAAGATATTTTAGAAATGGTGTTAAATTTCCTGAAATCCAGAATTTTCAGCATGGCGCTGATTGTCATTCTGATGTTTAGTATTCTGATGTTCAGAATCTTTAATCTCCAGATAGTAAACGAAGAATATTATCTTAACAATTACATACAGACGGCAGAAAAAGAAGTCCAGACCTCCGGTACCAGAGGATTGATTTTTGACAGGAACGGCGTGCTGCTGGCATACAATAAGCTGGCATATGCCATTGAAATGGAGGATGTACTGGATAGTTCCCTGACAAAAAGCGATGAATTAAACCGTATCATTGATAAAACCGTTCAAATCATTCAGGAACATGGTGACAGTATTATCAATGAATTTAGTATTATTCTGAATTCCAACAATGAATATGAGTTTTCGGTTTCTTCGGAAAATGAAAAATTACGGTTTTTACGCGATATTTATGGAAAAAAATCCATTGAAGAACTGGATGATGAGAAAAAAACGCTTTCCACTTCTTCGGCAGCGGAAGTTATGGATTATCTCTGCGGAAATGAGCGGTTTGATATCGGAGACGAATATGATATGCAGCAGAAGCTGTATATTGCTATGATCCGTTATCGTTTATCCTTAAATTCCTATCAGAAGTATATTACTACCAAAATCGCTTCAAATGTAAGCGAGGAAACGGTTGCTGCGATTTACGAAAATCAGTGGGAGCTGGCGGGAATTTCCGTTACGGAAGAATCCATCCGGGTGTATAATGAGAGTGATTATTTTGCCCATATTATCGGATATACTGGAAAAATTTCGGAATCCCAACTGGCGGATTATAATGGGACCGGCGGAGATTATCTGGCCTCTGATGTGGTAGGAAAAGCCGGTATTGAACAGGTGATGGAGTCCGATTTACAGGGGCAGAAGGGTGTCAGTACCATTTTCACGGACAGCACTGGCCGTATTTTGGAGCAGGTGGATAAAACTGATGCCAAAGCCGGTAATGATGTGTATTTATCAGTGGATGCCAAACTGCAGAAAGCGGGATATACGATTTTAGAGCAGAAACTGGCGGGTATCGTATATAATAAACTGGTAAACCAGCATGTGACCGTAACGGAAAACATGAAAGATATACCAATTTCCATTTATGATGTCTATTATCAGATGATTAATAACAATGTACTGGATTTGTCCCATTTTTCAGAACCGGATGCAAAAGAAAATGAAAGAAATATTTATAATAAGTTTCAAAACAAACAGCAATCCGTGATTGCCACGGTCCGCGGAGAACTGACGGCTGCCGGACCGAAACCGTTATCCCAGCTTTCGGAAGAATACAATACCTATCTATCGTATATCTATTCAAAATTATTGAATACAGAAGGAATCATTGATAAAAAATCCATTGATACCGAAGATTCAACGTATATTGCGTGGGAAAAGGAAACCATCAGTCTCCAGCAGTTTTTATATTATGCCATCTCCAAAAACTGGATTAATACTTCAAAATTATATGAAGAAGATGATGAAACAAAGTATTCTGACAGTGATGAAATCTATCAGAAACTATTGGAACATATTTTTAACGGTTTGTCCGGGGATGCGGGATTCAGTAAGAAAATATATTATTATATGATTAATGATGGAACCATTTCCGGCAATGAAATATGTATGGCATTGTTTGACCAGGGAGTTCTGGAATATAACGAAGCCTCTTACCAGAGTTTAAAATCCGGCGGTTCTGCATTTGAATTTATGCGGGAACAGGTCCGGCTGATCAATATTACACCAGCTCAGATTGCTTTAGACCCATGTTCCGGCTCCATCGTGGTGACGGATGTGAATACCGGGGATGTTCTGGCACTGGTTACTTATCCGAGTTATGATAATAATATGTTGTCCGGTTCAGTGGATGCCGTTTATTGGAGTAAACTAAATAATGATTTGTCTCTTCCGCTCTATAACAGGGCAACCCAGACACGAACAGCACCAGGTTCTACATTTAAAATGATTTCAGCGATTACGGGTCTGGAGCAGGGAATCATCAGTCCGGGAACGCTGATTGCGGATCATGGTGAGTTTACCAGAATTAAACCTTCGCCGAAATGCTGGAGATATCCGGGAAATCATGGTTCTATTAATGTATCCCAGGCTTTGGGGGTATCCTGTAATTATTTCTTTTATGAAATGGGATATCAGTTATGTATTGATGCCAACGGAAATTATAATAATGAACTGGGATTATCCAAAATCAAACAATATGCGGATCAGCTGGGTATCACATCACCATCTGGTGTGGAGATTGAAGAAAATGATCCTTTGTTTTCAAAAACGGATGCCGTACGTTCAGCCATTGGTCAGGGTTCAAACAGTTATTCCAATGTACAGCTGGCCAGATATGTAACCACCCTTGCCAATAAAGGAAATAATTACCAGCTTACACTGCTGGAAAAAGTGGTGGATTCCTCGGGAACGGTAATTCAGCAGTTTGAACCTGAACTGGTGAATAAAGTGGAAATTAAGGATTCTACCTGGAATGCGGTATTTTCCGGGATGCGTTCTGTTATAACTACTGGTACTGCTAGAGGAACGTTCAGTAATTTTCCGATTGAAGTGGCTGGCAAATCCGGTACGGCACAGGAAAATTTACTTCGTTCCAATCATTCCATTTTTGTGGCATTTGCACCATATTCCAATCCGGAAATCGGTGTCAGCGTGGTGCTTCCCCATGGAGAATCTTCCGGCTATAACGCCGAAGTTGTCAGAGAAATGATTAAGTATTATTACCACCTTACAACAGATGAAGAATTATATGGCGGAGTTGCTTCTATACCAACCTCCGGAATCACAAGTGATTAATTTGTTTGCAGAAAGGAAATCGAAAAAATGAAGAATTCTGTAGTGATAAAAGGAAATAAATATGGTATTATAGTAATATTGGATGATTCATTGCCTTTTGAAGAACTGAAACAAATGGTAGCAGAAAAGTTTGTGGAATCTGCAAAATTTTTCAAAAAAGCTTCTATGGGAATTACATTTGAAGGAAGAGCACTTTCCGATAATGAAACGAAAGAACTTCTGGATATTATTTCATCCAATACGGATATTAATATTGTCTGTGTCTTAGACAGTAGTGGCGAAAGAGAAGAGCAGTTTAAACGTGCACTGGAAGAACAGGCGGCTTCGGAAGCCGTTTCTGCGGCGGCGGCCATTAACGGTAATGACGGACAGTTTTACCGTGGAACCCTCAGGAGCGGTCAGGTGCTGGAGAGTGATTCCAGTATTGTGATACTGGGAGATGTAAATCCCGGTGCCAAGGTGGTTTCTTCGGGAAATGTAGTGGTACTGGGAGCTTTAAAGGGTACCGTATACGCCGGAGTCACAGGGAATGAAACATCTGTTGTAGTTGCATTGGAAATGACTCCGATGCAAATCAGAATTGGCGATATTATCGCAAGATGTTCAGATACACAGGGAAAAACCAGACGAAAAAAGGTGAAACCTGAGACAAAAATAGCCTTTGTTGAAAATGAAAATATTTATATTGAGCCATTGAACAAAGAAGTATTAAATGACATTCGTTTTAATTAAACATTAGGAAACTGGGAGGAATTGTTAGAATGAGCGAAGTAATAGTAGTAACATCAGGAAAAGGCGGTGTTGGTAAGACCACAACAACAGCCAATGTCGGTACAGGTCTGGCTATGCTGAATAAAAAGGTTGTATTAATTGATACGGATATCGGCCTTCGGAATCTGGATGTTGTCATGGGACTGGAGAACCGTATTGTTTATAATCTGGTTGATGTGGTAAAAGGAAATTGTAAGGCAAGACAGGCAATGATCAAGGATAAGAGATACTCAAACCTTTTTCTGCTCCCATGTGCACAGGCCGGAGATAAAGCAAGCGTCACTCCGGAGGAAATGAAAGCACTCACCGATGAATTAAGGGAAGAGTTTGATTACATAATTCTTGACTGCCCGGCCGGCATTGAACAGGGATTCCAAAATGCAATTGCAGGTGCAGACAGGGCATTGGTAGTTACTATGCCGGAAGTTTCGGCCATCCGTGATGCAGACAGAATTATCGGACTGTTGGAAGCAAATGAAAAGAAACGTGCGGACCTGATTGTAAACCGTATCCGGATGGATATGGTAAAGAAAGGTGATATGATGTCCATCGATGATGTGGTTGATATTTTAGCCATTGACCTGATTGGAGCGGTACCAGATGATGAAAATATTGTTATTGCCACCAATAACGGAGAGCCACTGGTAGGAAATGACAGTCTTGCAGGACAGGCGTATATGAATATATGTCATAGAATTATCGGTGAAGATGTTCCTTTACTGGATTTAAATAAAAAACCGGGATTTTTATCAAAGCTGTTTAAGAAAAACTAGAAAGGGGTAGTGATATGAGTCTTTTTGATATGTTTAAGAAAAAGAGTTCCGGTACGGTAGCAAAAGACCGGTTAAAATTCCTGTTGGTTTCTGACCGGGCAAACTGTTCTCCCGAAATTATGGAGAAACTGAAAAATGATATCATTGAAGTGATAAAAAAATATATGGAAATTGACAGTGACGGTCTGGATATACAGATTACCCAGACGGAATCGGAATCTACCAACGGCTCTGTTCCGGCTCTGATTGCAAATATTCCAATTAAAGAAGTACGGCATGATGCCGAAAATCAGGCATAAACTTTAGGAGTTTATATGACTAGAATTTTGAATACAATAAAAAGCTACAGACTCAGGTATTTAAATATCAGACTGGTGATATGGGTTCTGTTGCTGACTATTCTCGGAATTAATGTGATTGCCAGTGCGACAGAGTCAGATATTTATGAAAAAAAACAGGTCTTTGGTCTGGTTGTTGGTTTGTTTATTATGGTGGTTGCCGCTCTGTTCAGTTATCGTTTTGTGTTGAAGTTTTACTGGCTGCTTTATATGCTGAATCTCGGACTGCTGGTTTGGGTGAAATATGGAGGCGCCTACCGGATGGGAGCAACCCGCTGGATTGATTTAGGATTTTTCCAGCTTCAACCGTCAGAATTTGCAAAACTGTTTCTGATTTTGTTTTTTGCAAAATATTTACACAAGTACAGGGAAAAGCTAAATACGCTTCCGGTACTTGGCGGAGCAGTGGTATTATTTGCTGTTCCTTTAGCTTTTGTTTTAAAACAACCGGATTTATCTACCAGCATTGTTATATCTTTGATGTTTTGTGGAATAATGTATGTAGCGGGACTTAGTTATAAGATTATCGGGGCATTGTTTGCGATTGCTATACCAGTTGCGGCTGTTCTGCTTTATATGCTGTTGCAGCCGGATCAGAAGATATTGGAGGAATACCAGTATAACCGGCTGGTTGGTTTTTATGATAAAAACAATGAAATTGCGGCAAGGATTAATTACCAGCAGGTGAATTCCGTTATGGCAATCGGTTCCGGCGGCTTATGGGGAAAAGGATTAAATAACAATACCACTACCAGTGTGAAAAACGGTAATTATATTTCGGAACCGCAGACTGACTTTATATTCTGTATTGTGGGTGAAGAACTGGGGTTTGTAGGGGCTTCTGCAGTCATTATTCTCCTGTTTCTGATTATAATGGAATGTTTCATCATTGGTGCCCACGCACCGGATCTGGCGGGCAGGATTATTGCATGCGGATTTGGAACATTAATTGCGGTACAGTCTTTTGTTAATATTGGTGTAGTAACCATGCTGATTCCAAATACCGGGTTACCACTTCCTTTTGTCAGTTATGGATTAAGTTCGTTGTTAAGCCTGTTTCCGGGTGTTGGAATTATACTAAACATTGGAATGCAGCGAAAAAATACTATATATTAAGGAGGAGGGTTTTATATGAATATTGCCTTTGTAGCACATGATTCAAAGAAAAAACTGATGCAGAATTTTTGTATTGCATATAGAGGGATTTTATGTAAACATGAACTGTATGCCACCGGTACCACAGGACGGCTGGTGGAAGAAGTTACTAATCTGTCTGTTCATAAATTTCTGGCGGGTCATTTGGGAGGGGTTCAGCAGATGGCCACACAGATGGAACAGAATCAGATTGATATGCTGATTTTTTTAAGAGATGCCAATGCACCGAAACCACACGACCCGGATATCAATAATATTTTCCGTTTGTGCGATATGCATAATATACCGTTGGCAACCAATCTTGCAACTGCGGAACTGTTAATTAAATCATTAGACCGGGGAGATTTGGACTGGCGGGATATATACAAACAGTAAGATTCGATATTGTATGTAAAGCAAAAGCATGGTACGGCTTTTGCTTTTTTTGCCTATTCAGCTATGTCCCTGACTCTGCCAAACATACTAATCAGGTATAGGCCACAGATACCTACCGCTGCATAGATGATTCTGGATAACAGAGTCATATCACCGAATAAAAATGCAACAAGGTCAAGTCTGAAAAAGCCGATTAATCCCCAGTTAATTGCACCAATGATTGCAATTGTAAGAATCGTATAATCTAATCCTTTTGAATTCATATTCATCCCATGCATACCGACCCGGACTGGTTGAAAGAAGGGCAGTCTGCATTTTCCTCTCTTTCAATTATTTCTTTCAACCTAACTGGAATATCAATATTATTATTTGAACATCTGCAAAATATATGATGGTAATATTTTCAAAAATTAAATAAATTTAATAGTTTTTTTCAATATATCATTGACTTAAGAGAAATATTATTAGATAATAAAGGGTAGCTTATAAGAAAGGTAATATCAAAATGAGAGCAAATAATAAACGAATTGTAAGATATAGAAAACCTCTCAACATTAATATAGGTATTATATTATTTGCACTGATTTTTATTTATATCAGTATATGTACTTTTCTTTATTTTACCCGTGAAAAAGTATCCATATATGAAGTTACCAGCGGAAAAAGCGAGAATCAGCTCAGCATAAAAGCTACAGGTATTGCGCTTCGGAAAGAAGTGGTGAGTTATGCACCTTCTGCAGGATATATTAACTATTATGTTAAAGAAGGCACTAGAATTTCTTTAGATACTACATTATATACGATTGATGGAAGCGGAACGGTTGCCCAGTTGATAGAGTCCGCTGCCCAAAACCATTCGACTCTGACCGATGATAATATTTCCACCCTGAAAAAGAATATATCGAAATTTGTCCTTGCTTATGATGATACGTCTTTTCATGATGTGTATCAGTTTCAATATGATTTAAATACTGCATTAATTGAGTGTGTGAATCTGAATACTTTAGAGAGTATCAATCAAAGTCTGACAGACTCCGGAAATCCTGCGTTTGTTATAAATAAAGCACAGTCTTGCGGAATTGTGGAGTTTTATACCGATGGTTATGAAGGAGTAACGGTTGATACTTTAACAGAGGATTTGTTTAATAGTAGTACCTATAAAAAGAATAATATTCCTCCAGGCTCTTTCATTGAAAACGGGACAGCCATATATAAAACCATAAATGACGAAGAATGGAGTATAGTGGTTCCGCTGACGCAGGAACAGGCTGCCGCCTATGCGGATACTACAATTGTTCCACTCCGGCTTATCAGTGAAAATATCAAAACTTCCGGATATTTTTCCATTAAACAGATTGGCGGAAATTCTTATGGCATAATTACGTTAAAACGCTTTATGATGAAATATGCGGCGGAACGGTTTATTGATATTGAAATAATGGGAGAAACCACAAACGGATTAAAGATTCCCAAAACAGCGGTAACAGACAAAGAATTTTATGTAGTGCCTAAAGAATATATGCTGAAAGGCGGAAATAATAATGAGTCAGGATTCAGCCGTCAAATAGTGGGTACGGAAAATATAGAATTTATCACACCAGAGATTTTTGCAATGGTGGAAGATATGTGTTACATAGAAAAATCTCAGTTATCGGCAAACGATGTGTTGGTGAAAGCCGATTCCCAATCAAAATATGTGGTAGGCGCTGTGGGGTCATTAAAAGGCGTTTATAATGTAAATACCGGATATACCACATTCCGTTATATAGAGATATTATCGGAAAAGAACGATTATTATATCATAAAAAAGGATACTGCTCATGGTCTGACCCAGTATGACCATATTGTTTTAAATGCTTCCATAGTCGAAGATAACAGTGTTATTTTTCACTAAACACCGAAAGGAGATATAGAACCATGATACAGGAAAATCTTGATATCGTCAGAGAAAATATAAGACAGGCATGTCTTCGTTCCGGAAGAAAGGCGAAGGATGTTACCCTGATTTGTGTAAGCAAGACGAAGCCTGTGGCAGATATACAGACGACTTATGAATGCGGAGAACGTAATTTCGGAGAAAATAAAGTACAGGAAATGACAGATAAGTATCAGGAATTACCAAAGGATATCCGTTGGCATTTTATTGGACATCTCCAGAGAAATAAGGTAAAATATATGATAGATAAAGCATATTTAATACATTCGGTGGATTCTTTCCGGCTGGCGGAACAGATTGAAGCAGAAGGGGCGAAACATGATGTTGTTGCAAATATACTAATACAGGTAAACGTATCCCGGGAAGAAACAAAATTCGGACTGGATACAACGGAAGTCATTGACATGATTAGAAGGATATCCAGCGGATTGCCGCATATACGAATCCGGGGACTGATGACTATTGCGCCTTATACCGAAAACCCAGAAGAAAATCGTATTTATTTTCGGCAACTCAGGGAATTATCGGAAGAGATAGCCGGATTAAACCTGAATCATGTGGATATGAAAGAGTTATCCATGGGCATGACCGGAGATTATATGACAGCAATCGAAGAGGGAGCCACACTGGTTCGGGTTGGTACAGGTATATTCGGTAACCGGATATATTTAAATCAGCAATAATTATTTTTGTTGACATAAGAATTTAAAATTTAGATAATATGGAAAATGAAATTGCCAGAGGCAATAAATGTGGAGGTTAATATGAGTTTAACAGATACTTTTTTAGGATGGATGAGACTAAACGATGACGACGAATATGATGAGGATTATGATGAAGCAGAAGAATTCGAAACATCAAGAACCAGCAGAAAATCATCAAAAAAATATGAAGATGAAGATATGGATGACCTTCTGGTAAAAGAGCCTGCAAAAAATGTTTCTAAGCCAAGAACGGTAAAAAATAAAGTCGTTCCGATGAGAAGTAAAAACGGCATGGAAGTTTGTGTGATTCGTCCGGCAACGATAGAAGACGGACGGGAAATAACCAATACACTGGTTTCCGGAAGAGCGGTTATCCTGAATCTGGAAGGAATTCATGTAGAGCTTGCCCAAAGAATCATTGATTTTACTTCGGGTTCCTGCTTTGCCATTGATGGAAATTTACAAAAGGTTTCCAATTACATTTTTATTGCAACACCACCTACCGTTGATATTTCCGGAGATTTTCAGGAAATCATTAACGGCAATGCCAATGTTACAGAAATGTAATGATTTATAAATATAACTTACTGATACATAATTGGTGTGATTATTATGAAAAAGCAATCATATATTAGATTTGTAGTTTTATGTATAATACTTGCTGTTCTGACATTTGGTGACCAGATATCAAAGTTTGTGGCTGTGGCAGAATTAAAAGACAAAGATAAAATAATCCTGTGGAAAGGTTTATTGTCCTTTGAATATCTGGAAAACAGGGGAGCGGCATGGGGCGTTTTATCCGGAAGAATCATATTTCTTACGTTGCTTACCATTTTTTTTACATTGATTCTTTTTGTGATTATAATTAAAATAGAGAAAGCCGTTATACGGACGAAAGATAAAATAAAGTTATTTTCCGTTATACAAGTTTTATTAGTGCTGCTGGCTGCCGGCGCATTGGGAAATCTGATAGACCGCTTGAGATTCGGTTATGTGGTGGATTTTATACAGTTTGAATTTATGGATTTTCCGATTTTTAATATTGCAGACTGTTATGTGACGGTTTCAGCACTTATACTGGTTGTAATTTTGCTGTTTTTCTTAAAAGAGGAAGATATCGGGAAAATAAAAGGCTGAGAGGAAAGTAAGGTAATACCGAATGATTAATTTTAACAGGTTTGTTATAGATTATAATAATATGAATGAACGAATTGATAAGTTCGTTGCTCTGCGGTTTCCGGATGTTTCCAGAACCCATATTCAGAAACTGATTGCGGAAGAATATATTTTAGTTAATAACGGGACTGTGAAATCAAATTACAAACTCAATCTTGGAGATGAAATAACGGTTCAGATTCCAAAAGCTATTGAGCCAGAAATACAGGCAGAAGATATACCGCTGGATGTTTTATTTGAAGATGATGATATCATAGTGATTAATAAACCGAAACAGATGGTGGTTCATCCTGCAAGAGGACATTATACCGGGACGCTGGTAAATGCTTTGCTGTATCATTGCAAAGATAATTTATCTGGTATAAACGGAATTATGCGGCCGGGTATTGTTCATAGAATTGATATGGATACCACAGGTGTCCTTGTTGTGGCAAAAAATGATTATGCACACAATAAACTGGCGGAACAGTTGAAAGTACATTCCATATCCAGAATTTATGAGGCCATTGTTCATAATGTAATCTATGAGGACGAAGGGACTGTGGACGCAAAAATTGGGCGTCATCCCAATAATCGTCTGAAAATGGAGGCCAATGTAAATGATGGCAAGGATGCAATTACTCATTATAAGGTATTGGAACGCTTTAGAAATTATACGTATATTGAATGTATGCTGGAAACTGGCAGAACCCATCAAATCAGAGTTCATATGTCCAGTATCGGATACCCATTATTGGGAGATACCATCTATGGTCCTTCCAAATCCCCGTTTCATCTGACAGGACAAACGCTGCATGCCAGATTGCTGGGATTTGTTCATCCAAGAACCGGTCAATATATGGAATTTTCGGCGCCAAGACCGGAATACTTTACGCATCTATTGGAAATATTGCCGAAATAAAGGAGGTCATTTGTATGGAAAAAAGATTTGTTGTTGCTATCGGTCGGGAGTTTGGAAGCGGGGGAAAGGAAATCGGTTTTGAGTTGTCGAAACAGCTTGGAATCAAATGCTACGATAAAGAGCTGCTGGAACTGGCGGCAAAAGACAGCGGATTATGTGAGGACATATTTAAGCTGCATGATGAAAAACCCACAAACAGTTTTTTATATTCCCTGGTAATGGATACTTATTCCGCAGGATATGCAGCTCCAGGATTTATAGATGTCCCAATCAGCCAGAAAGTTTTTCTTGCCCAGTTTGATACTATTAAAAAACTGGCGCAGAAAGAGAACTGTATAATTGTCGGACGTTGTGCCGATTATGCACTGGAAGGAGAAATAAATCTGGCCAGTATATTTATCAGCGGCGATACGGAGGCAAAAATCAAGCGGATTGCAGAGCGGTTTCAGCTGTCGGATGCGAAAGCGAGAGATTTAATAGTAAAAACTGATAAAAAACGTGCAAATTATTATAATTATTACACCAATAAAAAATGGGGCGATTCTTCTTCCTATGATTTATGTATTAATAGTAGCAAACTTGGCGTAAAAGAAAGTGTATCTTTAATTCTTGAGTATTTAAAACTCAGAAAATTCATTGAACAATAAACCACAACTTTCATGCAGGATAAGTATATGATTCGATTTCGATTGACAAATTTTTTATATAGTAGTACACTGTCTAATAGTGTTTTAATATCCATAAACTATACATCAGGGTGGTAGTGAGCTTGAATTCAAAACTCAAAACATATACTTTAAATGTTTTATTTCTAATTGTTTTATTTATAGTGACATTTTATTACATATTCAGAGAACAGAATTTTTGTGATGTCATGAAATATATACAGAGTGCGGATAAAGTCTATATACTTTTGTCAGTCGCTATGGTTTTGCTGTTTGTATGCGGTGAATCCGTAATTATTCATTATCTTATGAATTCTTTTTCCCGTGTGGTCAAACTTACTTCCTGCATAAAATATTCTTTTATCGGTTTCTTTGTCAGTTATATAACCCCTGGGGCGTCCGGCGGTCAGCCGGCTCAAATGTATTATATGAGTAAAGATGGGATTCGTGTAAGCGAATCTTCCCTTGTATTAATGGTTGTAACAATTGCCTATAAAGCAGTGCTTATTATAATGGGTGTTTTTATGCTGGTGACAGAAAGAAGTTTTTTATTAACCCATGTTACGGGATCTGTGGCCTGGATTCTGATTATTGGTCTGATTTTAAATATTCTGATTATTGGACTGCTTTTCTTTATCATTTTCAAGCAGTCTTTTGCAAGAAGCGTACTGGTGGCACCCATCATATGGCTTGGTAAGAAAAGAATCATACGAAACTACCAGAAATGGACCAAAAAGATTCTGGGCGGTATAAATAAATACGTAGACAGTGCAGAGTATTTAAAGAAACATAAATATGTTATATTTAATGCCTTTGTTTTGACAGCTGCCCAGAGGATTTGTCTGTTTATGGTAACCTATTTCGTTTATAAATCTTTTGGATTGTCAGGAACTTCTATGTATCAGATTATTACCCTTCAGACTATGATTGCATTGTCGGTAGATAATTTACCGTTACCCGGTGGAATGGGGGCAAGTGAAAGTATATTTGTGATTTTTTTTGATGGTATTTTTCGGGGGAATGGTATGAATTATGTATTACCCGGTATGGTGTTGAGCCGAAGCATCAGTTTTTATTCTATTATCGTTATTGGCGGAATCATTACCTGTATCACACATTTAACTAGAAAGAGAAATAAGAGGCAAGTATCATGATTGGATTTTACAGTTATACAGTAGTTTTAACATATTTATCAGCAATATCCTCCGTGATTGGAATGACATTTGTTATGGATTCCAATATTAAAGCAGCAATTTTCTGCCTGATGTTTTCCGGAGCATTTGATTTATTTGACGGTAAAGTAGCAAGAACAAAGAAAAACCGGACAGAAGATGAAAAAACATTTGGAATACAGATAGATTCATTGTGTGATATTGTCTGTTTTTGCATGTTTCCAGCGATGATTAATTTTCATATATCCTGCAACACAAACCGGGTATACAGCGTAATCGCTTCATCGGCAATTGTTGTTTCGGGAATTATCCGGCTGGGATATTTTAATGTTATGGAACAGAACCGGCAGAAGAGCACTACAGCAAACCGAAAATCTTATCAGGGTCTTCCTGTAACATCAGTTGCGGTTATTTTGCCTCTCGTATATTTATGCAAAAAACTGATTGTAAACACATTCTCTATATCCGCATTTAATATGACTTTTACAACCATTGTTCTTTTAGTGGCATTGTTCTTTATTTTAGATTTTAAGGTAAAAAAACCAAATAATAAAGAAGTAATATTTATGATGTTATTTGCTTTACTGATTATTTTGGGTCTTGTTTTTTTATAGAAATATACATCAACATTTACTAACAGATATAAATGGGTCAGATAGCCGGGCCTGTGGGGATAATTTATAAATACATAAAGGAAAGGAAAGGGATTTAATGAAAACGGTAAGCAGAAACGGGAGATTGATTGAAAATACAACCAATCAGGAGAAATATTTAAAATTATTATACGGTACCTTAATTGGCAGGACTGCACTGAAAGTTCTGACCATTCCATGTTTATCCAAATTTGCAGGTTTTTTTCTGGATTCCAGACCTTCCAGTCTGCTAATTGATCCGTTTATCAGATATAATAATATAAACATGTCCGATTATATTCCCAAGCGTTATAAGTCCTTTAATGATTTTTTTACCCGGAGAATCAAACCAGAACGTCGTCCTATTGATCTGTCGGAGAAATCCCTGATCAGTCCTGCAGACGGCAGGATTAGTGTATACAAGATAAGGAAACATTCGATTTTTTCAATAAAAAATACAAAGTATACATTGGAATCCATTCTTCGTAATAAAGAACTTGCAAAAGAATTTGAAAACGGTTATTTTATTATCATTAGGCTTGCAGTGGATAATTATCACAGATATTGCAGTGCGGACAACGGAAAGATATTGGAATATCGTCGAATTCCGGGTGTCTTACATACCGTTAATCCGATTGCAAATGATTATTTTAAAATATATAAAGAAAATTCCAGAACATATTCCGTAATTGAAACTGAAAATTTCGGCAAGTTAATTCAAATTGAAGTTGGGGCCCTGTTGGTTGGCCGGATTGTTAATAACCGTCAACATGGAACTTTGAAAAAGGGTCGGGAAAAAGGAAAATTTGAATATGGTGGTTCCACAGTGATATTGATTGCCAAGGATGAGAATGTGATTATTGATAATGATTTGATTGTAAATACTTATGCTGGTTATGAAACTCTGGTAAAGATGGGAGAACGAATCGGAACTGGTAAATAAATATGGATTCTATATGCAGAGAGAGGATAAATACAACTATTCGCAAAACCATAGTTTAACGAATAGTTGTATTGAAATCTCTCTGTTTTTGTGTTAAACTATGTATTGTTTAGATAATTGCTGTTTACATTTTATTTTGATTTGAAAGGATTATTTTATATGGAACTTCAACGACTATATAGTTATACCCGCAAAGCGCTGGATGAATATTCCATGATTCAGGAAGGTGACAAAATTGCCATTGGTGTTTCTGGCGGCAAAGATAGTCTCACATTATTATATGCTTTGGCAGGGCTTCGACGGTTTTATCCGAAACAGTTTGATATAACTGCAATTTCTGTAGATTTAGGGTTTGGAATTCAGGATTTTACGGAAATCCATCGGTTATGTGATTCTCTGGCCATTCCTCTTCATATAGTCCCGACGGAGATTAACCGGATTGTTTTTGGGGAACGGAAAGAATCAAATCCTTGTTCCTTATGTGCAAAGATGCGGAAAGGTGCTTTAAACGAGAAAGCCAGGGAACTGGGATGCAATAAAATCGCTTATGCCCATCATAAGGATGATATTATAGATACCATGCTGCTTTCTTTGATATATGAAGGCAGATTTCATTCTTTTGCACCCGTTACATATTTAGACCGCATGGAACTCTATGTGATCCGGCCTTTAATGTTTATTTCTGAAACGGAAATTATTGGATTTAAAAATAAAATGAATCTGCCAGTAGCAAAAAATCCTTGTCCGGCAGACGGACATACGAAGCGGGAATATGTGAAACAATTAATCACACAAATTAACAGTGATAATCCGGGTGTGAAAGAGCGTATGTTTAGTGCTGTTTTAAACAGTAAGATTAAAGGATTTGAGAATCGTATTCTCAATCCGAGAATAAAATCCGCCGCTGAAGACAAATAAATGAATGAGAAATTGGAAAGGCAGGTGTTTATATGGCAGCGAAAAAAAGAAATTATCACGATCAGATAATTGTGGATAATGATATTAAATTACGGGAAATGCTATTGGCATTACCAAAATTTTGTATGAACTATTTCAGAGGAATTGAACATACCACTTCTTCCAGAACCAGAATCGCATATGCTTATGATTTGGGAGTTTTTTTTAGTTTTATGAAAGAAAATAATCCGGCTTTCAGAAATACAGAAATTCGTGATTTTAAACTTGGCATGTTAGAAGAAATAACGATTGAGGATATAGAAGAATATATGGAATATTTAAAGTATTATTCAAAAGATGATTCCGAACATACCAACCGGGAAGTAGGAATTAAACGAAAATTATCGTCATTAAAATCTTTTTACAACTACTTCTTCTGCAATAATCTGATTAATGAAAATCCTCCGGCTAAAGTCAGGGTTCCGAAACTACATGAAAAAGAAATTGTGCGTCTGGATGTGGACGAAGTTGCCAGGCTTCTGGATGAAGCAGAATCCGGAGATAATCTGACGGCAGGCCAAAAAAAATATCATAAAAAAACAAGACTTCGTGATATCGCACTGCTTACGCTTCTTCTGGGAACTGGTATACGTGTATCGGAATGTGTTGGCATTGATATTGATGATATTGACTTTAAAAATACAGGTATAAAAATCCGAAGAAAAGGAGGATACGAAACAATCGTATATTTTGGAGATGAAGTTGAAAAGGCACTGAAAGATTATCTGGCAGAGCGAATAAATATCCCTGCAGAGCCAGGTAGCGAAAATGCTTTATTTTTATCTATGCAGAATAAGAGATTAAATGTACGTTCGGTTGAAAACCTTGTTAAAAAGTACGCAAGTCTTGTTACCTCATTAAAGAAAATTACACCTCATAAACTTCGCAGTACCTATGGAACGAATCTGTATAAAGAAACCGGCGATATCTATCTTGTTGCAGATGTTCTGGGACACAAAGATGTGAATACGACCCGGAAACATTATGCAGCCATTGAGGATGAGCGCCGCTGGAAAGCGCGGAATGCTGTTAAACTGAGAGAAACCGGTGATTGATGAAATGGATTATTCTATATAGGTGTGGCTGTAATAAGAAATTAACAGATAGCAGCCAGCATAAATGGTTTCATTTTCTAAATTATTAATTTCTTTCAGTTCATTGATATAATCCATAGTGGAAATTCCATCGTATGCATATTGTTCCGCAATAGACCAAAGGGTATCCCCTTTTTCAATATAGATACTGGTATAATATTTATATGTTTTGGGACTTCTGCTACTCTCTTTGGCATCGGTTATCATTGTAGAGCTTATGCTGATTATGAATATGATCATAAAGAGTATGCATAAAGAAATTATAATATTTTTCTTTTCCATAAGAGTCATCTCCTTTTTTAGAACATCCGTTCTTGTATTTAGAGTATATAATGCAAACGTTTGTTTGTCAATAGTTTTGAATAAAAAAAACAAACAAACGTTTGCATTATTTGTTTATCCATGTTATAATAGATTCATTCAGATAGGTCATCCAAAAGAGAGATTTGTTAATTATAGAAAGGAGTATTACAAATATGGACTATGGTTCAATCAGCAAGAAACAGCAAGAAATTCTTGAATACATAAAAAGCGAGATTATTAACAGAGGATATCCTCCAACTGTCAGAGATATCTGTACGGCGGTAAATCTGAAGTCTACTTCTTCTGTTCATTCGCATCTGGCCACTTTGGAAAAGGAAGGTTATATCATCAGAGATAAAACAAAACCAAGGGCCATTGAGATTGTAGATGACAGCTTTAATGCCTCCCGCCGTGAAATTATAAACGTACCAGTCCTTGGACGTGTTGCTGCTGGTGAACCGATACTGGCCGTTCAGAATATTGACAGTTACTTTCCGATTCCTGCGGAATACCTGCATAACAAAGTTACTTTTATGCTGAAGGTAAAAGGAGAAAGTATGATTAATGCTGGTATTTATAATGGGGATACCATTCTTGTAGAAGAGACACAGACGGCTAGAAACGGAGAAATTGTAGTTGCGCTTGTAGAAGATTCTGCTACTGTAAAGACATTTTATTTGGAAGATGACCATATTCGTTTGCAGCCGGAGAATGATACTATGGAGCCTATTATTGTAAAGGATTGTCAGATACTTGGCAAGGTTATCGGATTGATCCGGATGATGTAAAGATATAAAAGAGAAATCGCTGTGAATTTAGACCAGCCTCTGATTATCAGATTTTAATACTGATTTTAGGAGGCATTGATATAAATTCATAGCGGTTTTTTATACAATTTTATTATAATGTTTCTACTGGAACATCTTTACCGTCCTTCCACAATCGTTCTAAATCATAGAATAACCGGTCTTCCTGATTAAATATATGAACAATGATATCACCATAATCCAGTAATATCCAATTTGCAGAATGATATCCTTCCACATGCTTTACATGAAGATTCTGTTTTGCCATTTGTTCCTGAACATAATCAGCCAGTGTCTGTACCTGACTTTTATTTGTACCGCCGGTTATAATCAGATAATCGGCCAGAACAGATATACTTTTAATATCAATAATCTTAATATCCAGTCCTTTTTT
Organism: Lachnospiraceae bacterium; assembly: GCA_022794265.1. Lineage (GTDB taxonomy): Bacteria > Bacillota > Clostridia > Lachnospirales > Lachnospiraceae > Bovifimicola. Next base: position 165,508 of record JAAWEK010000003.1, on the reverse strand, counting down.
TTCATCAAGAGCTTCATAGATTACTTTAGCAGCTTCATTTGAATTCATTTTATCACTATCCTTTCTTCTTTTCTGGTGATTGAAAAACTCATCACAACAGGTCAGATGAATTTTGAAATTCCCGTTTATTCGTATAATGACCTGTAAAACTCATATGCCTTATTAGTCATAACATCAATGGATCCGCCTTTCTTCTGCAGGTATTCCAAAGTATCTTTTAAAATTATATATACAGCCCTGTCAATATCTTCAAATGCCAGTTTTCGTATATACGGCAGATTATCCGCCTTATTTCTTCCAGGTTCTATATAATCTGCAACAAAAATAATCTTTTCCAGCATTGTCATATTGGGAGCACCAGTGGTATGTTTTAAAATTGCATTAATGATTTCCTTATCATCCACATGATAGACATCCATGGCGATAAAGGCTCCCAGTTTGGCATGAAGCAAATCTGGTTTGGATACTTCAGCTTCTGATACTTTAATATTATGTTTTGTACATTCTTTAAGTTTCTTTTCATTCGGAATACATTTTGCACAGTCATGAAGCAGACCGGCAACCTCTGCTTTCTGAAGGTCTGTTTCATATCTCATGGCAAGACACATTGCCGTATAAGCAACAGCTATGGTGTGCTGATATCTGTCCTTGCATAAAGACGATTTTAACGAACTTTTTATGTTTTTCAGATTCTTAATCATCAGTAAAATTCCTTCTTTCTTAAGAATGTTCTAAATATTATATAAATCATGCTCATGGATATACCGCTCCACATCGGCCGGAATCAGATATCGGACCGATTCTCCGTTGGTAATCCGTGTTCTTATTGCTGAGGAAGATACTTCAAATAACGGAGAATCCATATAATGAATTCGGCAGTTATACTTCTGTTCCAGATATTGAATTCTGGTTAAAATATCATGCTCAGATTGAAAATTCGGTTGAATACCATCCGGACGTCCGGCAGCTATAATCTGGCAGCGTTTTAAAACTTCCTCCGGCTCATGCCATTGTTCCAGAGAAAATAATGAGTCCGCACCCAGAATAAAAAAATATTCTATATCCGGATGTTCTCTGCATAAAATCCGGAGGGTATCAGAGGTATAGATTAATCCTTTCCGCTTCAGTTCCATATCCGAATAGCAAAAATGGGGATTATCAGCAATGGCCAGCTTGGTCATATTTTCCCGGTGTATACCTGCCGGAATGGCATCGCCTGTTTTATGAGGCGGATTTCCGGAAGGCATAAAAATAATATAGTCTAATCCGAACCTGCAATATGCCTGTTCTGCAATTAATAAATGACCGTAATGAATGGGATTCAATGTTCCGCCCAGGATACCTGCTTTTTTTTTACCGGAATTCATTTCATGCCTTCCTCCATATTATAAATTTCCCGAATCACTGTTTTAAGATAATTTTAGGATTTGATCTGGATTCACGGTATAATACTATCATTTTTCCAATCACATGTACGACCTGGGAATTTGTCCGTTCTGCCAGTGTATTTGCCAGCTCTTTTGGATTGTCAAAACAATTTTTCAATACATGTATTTTAATCAGTTCCCTTGCCTCCAGGGCTTCATCCAGTCCTTTGGTCAGTTCCGGAGTAATGGAACCTTTTCCGATTTGATAAATCGGCTGAATGGTATTGGAAAGATTCCTAAGATATGCCCGTTGTTTACTGTTCATAACACTTTTCTTATCCTTTCTGATTTGTGGTTGACATAAAAATATTATTGTAAATTATTTGTAGTAATCAAATTCATGACCATAAATTTTTACGGTATCCCCATCTGTAATTCCCAGTCGTTCCAGTTCTTCCAGTATGCCGTTATCTTTCATAAAATTCTGAAAGAACATAAATCCTTTTTCGGATTCCAGATTGGTATAACCAAGCATTCTCTCAATCCGCGGTCCTTCAATGGAAAATAAACCATCTTCCAGTTTTAAGACCGTAAAAGGTTCTTCCGGATGATCCATATATTCTCCCGGGAAAAACTCCTGTTCAAATACAACCGGTTCGGAATCCATGGATTCCAGTAAAGAGTGAACTGCATATAGCAATTCTTTTAATCCTTTTCCGCTGACGGCAGAAATCGGAAAAACTTTTATTCCCTGAGATTCAAATTCTTCCCTTAAACGGTGAATCGGACTCTCCTCTTCTGAATAAATGGCATCTATTTTATTTGCGGCAATTATCTGGGGACGTTCCAGTAATTTCGGATTATATGCCTCAAGTTCCGCATTAATTTTTTTTATATCTTCCACCGGGTCTCTGCCTTCTGTGGATGCGGCATCTACCATATGAATAATTACCTTTGTACGCTCAATGTGCCGTAAGAATTCATGACCCAGACCGACGCCCTGGGCGGCTCCTTCTATCAGTCCCGGGATATCGGCAATTACAAATCCTTTGGTTCCGTCCAGGTCAACCACTCCCAGATTAGGGTTTAGAGTAGTAAAATGATAATTTGCAATTTTAGGTTTTGCATTGGTCACTCTGGATAACAGTGTGGATTTTCCAACATTCGGATAGCCCACAAGACCTACATCTGCGATTACCTTCAGTTCAAGCTGAACAAATAACTCCATGGACTGCTGTCCGGGCTGGGCATATTTCGGAGCCTGCATGGTTGCAGTTGCATAATGCTGGTTTCCCTTTCCGCCTCTACCGCCCTTTAGTACAACTACCTGTTTTGAAGAATCCGACATATCTGCAATTACTTTATCCGATTCGGCCTCTTTTATGATGGTTCCCAAGGGTACTTTAATAATAATATCTTCTCCGTCTTTTCCATGCCGGTTTCTCTTTCCGCCGTCTTCTCCCGGCTGGGCTACATATTTTCGTATATGCCTGAAATCCGTTAATGTATTTAATCCTTCATCCACTACAAATATAACATCCCCACCACGGCCACCGTCTCCGCCGTCTGGACCGCCGTTAGGAACAAATAATTCTCTTCTGAAACTAACATGTCCGTCTCCGCCTTTTCCGGACTTTATAAATATTTTTGCTCTGTCCGCAAACATAGTTTTCCTCCTACTCTGTCAGTCTGTTTAACGTAAAGGTAAAAAAGACTTCAAACCACATTGATTTGAAGTCTTATATAAACTATTCTGCAACCGGAACAATAGAAACCTGTTTCTTATCTCTTCCTTTTCTTTCAAAGCGAACAATACCATCCACTAAAGCAAATAATGTATCGTCACCGCCGCGGCCCACATTTATGCCAGGATGAATCTTTGTTCCACGCTGTCTATAAAGAATGTTACCAGCCTTAACAAACTGTCCGTCTGCTCTTTTCGCTCCTAATCGTTTGGATTCGGAATCCCTGCCGTTCTTGGTAGATCCTACACCCTTTTTATGAGCGAAAAACTGAAGGTCCATTTTTAACATAGTTTACACCTCCTTGAAAATTATACGTATATATTTCTTGTTGCCGTTATCACGGATTCCCTGCAGGCCCAAAATCATGGAATCCACTAAAATACCAGCCTCTTTACTGAGCTCATTATGTTCAAATTCCAATTTTAAATAACCGCCTGATGTATCGTTTTCCAAAGAAAAGGCTTCTGTCGTAAACGCTTCCAGAGAATTAACAGTATTAATCACCAGAACTGATACGGCGGCACACACAATATCTTTGCCGTAGCCGGCAGCGCCTGCATGTCCATTGAACATAAATCCCTGATAATTATCAGAAGAATTCTTATAGATTGTTACATCAATCATATAAATTACCAAAAGAATTATGCATTAATCTTATCAATCTTAACTTCAGTATAAGACTGTCTGTGACCATTTTTCTTATGATATCCGGTCTTTCTCTTGTACTTATAAACAATAATCTTCTTCGCTCTGCCGTTAGAAAGAACGGTTCCTTCCACGCTAGCGTTTGCGACTGTAGGATTTCCGACTTTAACGTCAGAATCGCTTACAAGAAGAACCTGGTCAAATGTAACTTTTTCGTCAGCATCAATTCCAAGTTTTTCAACTTTGATAATATCGCCTTCTGAAACTTTGTACTGTTTACCACCTGTTGCTATAATTGCGTACATATGGCACCTCCTATTTCCAATACTCGCCAATTTTGGTGTCTGAAAAATCAGAACTTAGAACCTCATTGAGCGGCACACTATTGTAGTTTAGCATATATTTACAAACTTGTCAACAAAATTCATATCAATCTTCCAGATGAGCCGGAGTTGACAGAGAAATTGAAAAACATACCAGTACAATACTCAATACAAATATAATCCAGAATTCAGTTCCGTTAACGGCATTTCCTGATACATCAATCTTTGTAAACAGCATATTTATCATTAGCAGTATAAATTGAACAGTTGCTGCAATTTCCAGTGCAATAAAGCTTGTCATTCTGCGAAGAGAGCCGCCAGCCTTTCCTTTAAAAAGAACCGAAACAACAGCTGCTACAACAATATAAATCATTACTGCTATCAGTAGTACTGAACTAATCATTGTAAAAGTGTTTAAAACCGAATAATCACCATATCCTTTGGAAAAATATTTGGAAATCATTTTAACTGCCGTAAAATTGCCACTGAGGCTCAGACCTGCTTTGTTGTTGATATAATTGTATTTATACAGTGGAAATACAAAAACAGATACCAGTGAAAATACAGACATTGCCAAAAATATCCAGCCTAACAGTATTTTATTCCTTGCTTTTTTCTCCTCAAAATATTTCTGATGCTTATAGGCATCCTGACTCATTTCGCTAACATTTTGTGCGTTTCCCATACTATGCTCTTCTCCTTTTTTATTTTAATATAAACTGCTTTACATACTGTTTTCATTTTAATAAAAATATAGATAATAGTCAATAGGCAAATATATAATATTAAAATATACATAAAAGTAAACAAATTTATGATATATAATATGTACTAATATTACATATAAGGATAATTATGTGGTAGAATATATGAACAGTTGCGGTTAAGGATTTGTGACCAAATTTGTAACCAATCAAGCAACTAATAAAATGATTGGAATGGTGATGAATAATGATGGACTACATCAAGAGAATTCGTGATCTTCGTGAAGACAAAGAAGTAACTCAGAGAGAGGTTGCTGCTGTCCTTCAGACTTCACAGACAATGTATGCTCGTTATGAAAGAGGAGCAAATGAGATGCCTATACGTCACTTAATTACATTAACAAAGTATTATGGCGTAACATCTGATTATATTCTTGGTCTTAGTGACAAGAAGAACTAGTCGGATCAGACTTCTGAGAACAGGCTAAAGGAAAACGATTGCAGGATTTGTTTTCTTTTAGCCTGTTTTCATATATTTTTGATAAGTCAGAAACTATTCAGTTCCCCAGTTGCTCATAAACCGGAGCCTCAGTTTTCTTTCTGGTCAGAACCACCAGGTCCAGTTTTGTCATTTCCACAAAGGAAGTTTTAATCTTATCCTTATATATTTGCCGTTTTAACTCTTCTATCAGTTCCTGTTTCTTATCTTCCGAATCCATATTGATAAAATCAATGATAATAATTCCTGATAAATTCCGCAGACGGAGCTGGGCCGCAATTTCTGCTGCTGCTTCCATATTCACCTTAAATATAGTATCTTCCTGTTTCCTGCCTTTTATACATTTACCAGTATTCACATCAATCACAACCATTGCTTCCGTGGGTTCAATGACCAGATAGGCGCCGGATTTCAACCAGACATTTCTCGATAAAACAGTCTTTATCACAGATTCCAGATTATAGAGTTTATACAGGGGAAGTAAATCATCCTGATAAAAGGTCAGCGGAATCTCATTCATGGACATCCGATGAAGATACTGACGGATTTCTTCATAAATCTCATGATTATCGGTAAGTATCTCATGAATCTCACCAGAATAACTGCCTTTAATGAACCGCAGATATTCCGGTTCGGCACGCCGGACCGTGTAATAACATGGTCGGTGAACTGCTTCCTGCCGTATCTGTTCCCATTCGTTTTTTAAATTTCTAATTTCCTGTAATATGGTTTCGCTGTCAGCATTTTCCGCATTGGTACGTATTATAATGCCGTAATTGACGAATTCATTCTCTGCACGAATCAGACTGCTGATTTCGGAACGGAAACTGGTATTCTGTATTTTTCCCGAAAAGCCTATACCGTTATCATTGATATTCAGGACGGCGTTTTGACCGGATAAACTGATTTTTGATGTCAAAACTGGTGCTTTCATTTTTACCGCCGCTTTTTTTATCTGAACCAGAATCCAGTCCCCCTGACAAAGCCGGCCGGTAGTTTTGGAATTTAAAAAAATATGGGAATTGTTTTCCTCCAAAGAATAGTACCCGGTATATCCTGGCTGCAGTTCCACAAATGCAGCATTAATATTTTTAACCATATCCCTGACCCGGCCCACTACAATATCTCCTACCTGTCCGGTATAACCAGGTTCAGAGTTACATTTTGAGAATCCCACCTGATAAAACCCTTTGTCTGAATACATACCGGAAAAAATCCGGATGGATTCCCCCGGATTTCGCCAGTCTGTTTTTGTAATAATCAACTTTCCGCCCATGATAATCTCCCATGATTTTTTATTCAATTACGGTACCGAAGGATTCCAATGGTTTCAGTCCGCTTTCTGCTGCCCCATACAATTCCAGACGTTTCACTTCAATGGCGAAGGGGTCAAACTCCGAACCGATAAACGCATAAAAAGCCTGCATGACCAGTTCCGGCTTTAAGTTATTTACACTTCCGGCAGACAGTTTCATAAAAATAACCGGATATTCTTCATGATGTTGTGAACAACCGGATTCCAGAATCAGAGGTTTAATATCTACAAGCTGTTGGCTTTTTTTTGTTTTCTTCAGGATTTCGATACCCTGCTGACTGCAGAATTCCGAAAAACACTGACAGACATCTGGCACTGGCTGACGGCCTTTCCAGAATGTCACTTCATAGTCTGCAGCCGCTACCAGAGACATGGCGTTTTTACTGTCCTCTGGCAATTGGACATAACTTAGAACTTCCATTCCGTCTGCCATTGTTTCATTTATTCTCCGAATCATTTCAGCGGAAGAATCCGTGGAATGAACCTCAATATCAAAATATTCTCCGCTACTGGTGAGTCCTACGCCAAGCGGTGCGGCAAAAGACATTTTCTGATGGGGACTAAATCCTTCCGAATATGCAATATCTACTTCAGAACGTCGCATGGCTTTTTGAAAATACCGCATTATATCCAGATGACCGATAAACTTCATCGTTCCGGTCTTTGAAAATTTAATTCTTATTTTCAAAGCAGACACCTCCTCCAAACTTCATGGCCCCGCAGCCGGCACACTGCATTCTGCAGTTCGGAGTAACAGTTTCTTCTTTTGCACGCTGCCACTCCTGTTTCAGAAAATCCTTTGTAACGCCGATATCAATGAAATCCCATGGAAGAATTTCTTCTGTACTCCGTTCTCTGACAGTATAAAAATCCGGATTAATTCCTGTTTGCCGAATTGCCTGTTCCCATTTATCATTATCAAAGGTTTCGCTCCAGGCATCATAGATGCAACCGTTTTCATAGGCCTTTAAGATTATATCGGCGACTCTCCGGTCCCCCCGGGCCAGTAATCCTTCCAGAACGGTAACGTCCGCTTCATGCCAGTTATATTTCAGGCTTTTTTTATTCAACATTTCTTTCATTTTGGTATTTACGATTTTAGCCTTATTTAAAAACTCTTCTTTGGTATTCATGGATGCCCATTGAAACGGTGTAAAAGGTTTTGGTACAAAGAAAGAGGTGCTGGCAACGATTTGAACCTTGCCGTTTCGCTCTTCTTTCGGAATCTGATAATATAATTCCGCAATCTTTTCGCTTAATAGTGCAATACCTTCCATATCCTCCACGGTTTCTGTAGGCAGACCAAGCATAAAATACAGTTTGACACGGTTCCATCCTCCGTCAAATGCAAGTTTTGCACCGTTTAATATAACTTCTTCCGTCAGTCCTTTATTAATCACATTTCTAAGACGTTGGGAACCGGCTTCCGGAGCGAAGGTCAGACTGCTCTTCCGGATATCCTGTACTTTGCTCATAACATCCAGGGAGAATGCATCAATTCGAAGGGATGGAAGGGATATATTGACCCCTTTCCCTTTAAACTCTTCAATCAGAAAATTTACCAGCTCTTCCAGTCCGGAATAATCACTGGAGCTTAAAGAACTAAGGGATATTTCTTCATGTCCGGTATTTTTCAGCATTTTATATGCCATATCTTTTAAGAACTCCGGATTTCGTTCCCGTACCGGTTTATATACGGAACCTGCCTGACAGAACCGACAGCCCCGGATACAGCCTCTCTGAATCTCCAAAACGACTCTGTCCTGAGTAACTTTAATAAACGGGACCAGCGGTTTTTCAGGATAAAAGGTATGTCCCATATCCAGAACCAGCTGTTTTTTTATGGTCTCTTTCGCATTCGGGTTGTTGGGAAGAAACGATGCAATGGTTCCGTCTTCCTTATAGGTCACATCATAAAAAGCAGGCACATACAATCCTTCGATATTTGCCGCCAGTTCCAGAAATTCCTTTCTGGTACCGCCTGTTTTCTTCCATTCTTTATATTTATCCAGCAGTTCAGAATAAACGGTTTCGCCCTCCCCAATATAAAAAATATCAAAGAACGGCGCCAACGGTTCGGGATTATAGGTACAAGGACCGCCTCCAATCACAATAGGACAGGATTCATCCCGGTCACAGGCCTTCAGCGGAATCCGGCTCAGATCCAGAATCTGTAGTATATTGGTATAGCACATTTCATATTGTATGGTAATCCCGAGAAAATCAAACTCTTTTACAGGGTCCTGGGACTCCAGGGCAAACAGAGGAATTTGTTCTTTCCGCATAATCCGATCCAGATCTGTCCAGGGCGAATATACCCGTTCACAATACACATCCTCCCGTTTATTAAACATATCATATAATATCTGTATTCCAAGATGGGACATTCCTATTTCATATACATCTGGAAAACACATGGCAAAACGAATATCAATATTTTTTAAATCTTTTCTGACCATGTTGACTTCATTTCCAATATATCTTGCAGGTTTTTCAATACTTAGCAAAATTTCATCGGATAGCGCTAATTGATTCAAAGCAGTACCGTCCTTTCTAACCTATTCCTTTAAGATTCAGCGGCGTGCCAGTTCTCTGGTTATTTCTTCCCAGGAAACGTCTTTTTCTGCCATAAGAACCATAACATGATACAGAAAATCCGATATTTCATATTTTATTTCTTCTTTGTCCGGATTTTTTGCGGCTATGACGATTTCCGTTGCTTCTTCGCCGACTTTCTTTAATATCTTATCGATTCCCTTGTCAAATAAATAATTCGTATAAGAACCTTCTTTTGGATGTATTTTTCTATCCCTGATTACGTTAAAAACATCTTCAAATACCATTAGCGGATTTGTTTCATCATATTCCTTTTTGACAAGAGTATTAAAAAAACAGCTTCTGTTTCCGGTATGGCAGGCAGCCCCAATCTGTTTTACTTTGGCAAGCATGGTATCATTGTCGCAATCCATGGTAAGGGATTTTACAAACTGAAAATGTCCGGATGTCTGGCCTTTCCGCCATAACTCCTTCCGTTCTCTGCTGTAATATGTCATTTTTCCGGTTGCAAGGGTTTTTTGAAAGGCTTCCTCGTTCATATATGCTACCATAAGTACTTCGTTTGTTTTATAATCCTGAACAACTACCGTCAGATGACCGTCACTGTTAAGTTTGAAATCGGAAAATTTCATACTGCTCTCAAAAACATTTACATTCATTCCGGAAGCGTACAACCGTTGCTTGACATCCATGATTTCCTGTATGTTTCCGATGATTTTCTCTGAAGAAAAACCATAGAGGATATCTTTTCCGGCTGCTGCACTCAATTCCTGTTCCGTTGTGACAGGCGAAGACAATAAGATTTTAACCGGTAACTCTTTGACAGCATTAAAGACTTTATCACTAACTATCTCATCCGTAATAATTAAACTGGCCCCAAGTTCAGAAAAGTCTATGCAGACATCAATTAGTTTCTCCGAAATATCTTCCACATGGTTATCTCCCGCAACATCCAATCGGATGGCTATCTTGTCCCAGCCAAACCGCTCGGATGCTTCCTTGATTAATGCAATATTGCTGTCCTTCGCTGCATCTAGTACGGCCATTTTGGCTCCGGCATAAATATATTTTTTTACATCTTCCAAGCGTTTGATATTTCCGCCAAGTAAAAACGGAATATCTGTTGCATCCGCAATTTCTTTTATGACACTGATATTGGTATCATGTTCAGAATCATTCTCAGACAGTTCATAAATCAGTATTTCATCGGCACCGTTATTTTCTGCCTGTTCACAAAAAGAAACCGGCGTCAGTTCCAGTTCCCTGCCGGTATCCCCGTTTTCCATAAGCTTTCCGTTTTTAATATAAATTTTAGGTATTATATTACAATAATTCATCATCTGCCCATGCCTTTCTGTTGTTAATTTCTGTGACCCTATGTTGCGCTTACAAGCTTCCTTTAGTGGTCATCTGATCCGGAATTCTGCTGTCTGTCAGTGTTGCTTCATCCAGCGCTTTGGCAAATGCTTTGAACATTCCTTCAATAATATGATGATTGTTGCTTCCGTGAATCAGTTTTATATGAAGATTCAATCCGGCAGAATAAGAAACCGCATAAAAAAATTCTTTTACCATTTCCGTATCTAAATATCCTACCTGGGAAGTAGTTAATTCTGCATCAAACACCAGATATGGACGGCCGGATAAATCAATGGCACATAACACCAAAGTTTCATCCATGGGAAGCAGAATACTGCCATAACGCCGGATAGATTTTTTATCCCCCACAGCCTCTTTGATTGCCTGGCCCAGAACAATTCCGGTATCCTCAATGGTATGGTGGGAATCCACATATAAATCTCCCTGAACCTTTAAATCCATATCAAACAACCCATGTCTTGTAAAGCTGTTCAGCATATGATCAAAAAAACCAATGCCTGTCTGAATATTTGCCGTTCCGCGGCCGTCAATGACAAAATGCATATCTATGTCCGTTTCACTGGTCTTTCTCTTAACATCTGCCATTCGTTTCAAATCTTCTGCCATAGTTTATACTTTCCTTTCCATCTTATTTTATTAATAGACGATTGCGAAACTTCTGACCTGTAACGCTGAGTTTCGTGTTTCGTATTTTTATTTTTCAAACCGTACCTGAATGGAGTTGGCATGTGCTGTTAACTGCTCAGAAACAGCAAATTTAATAATATCTTCATGAATCGGTTCCAAAGCTTCCCGGCTGAAGGATATAATGCTTGATTTCTTAATAAAGTCATCCACACTGAGCGCGGAAAAAAACTTCGCCGTACCATTGGTAGGCAATACATGATTCGGGCCGGCAAAATAATCGCCTAATGGTTCAGAACTGTATTCTCCAAGGAAAATTGCCCCGGCATTCCGAATCTTTGTCATGGTATGAAAAGGGTCTTTCGTTACAATCTCAAGATGTTCGGAGGCAATTTCATTGGCAACGGCAATGGCTTCGTCCATGGTTTCTGTCAGAAGAATATAACCGTAATTTTCCAGGGACTTTGTCAGAATTTCCTTCCGGGAAAGTGTTTCCACAAATTCATTTACCTGTGCGGATACCTGTCTGGCCAGTTCTTTAGATGTGGTAACCAGAATAGCGGAAGCCATTTCATCATGCTCTGCCTGAGACAATAAATCTGCTGCCACATATCTTGGATTTGCGGTTTCATCAGCCAATACCAGTATTTCACTTGGTCCGGCTATGGAATCAATACTGACATAACCGTATACGGCTTTCTTTGCCAGAGCTACATAAATATTTCCCGGACCTACGATTTTATCCACTTTGGGAATAGATTCTGTTCCATAAGCAAGTGCTCCAATAGCCTGGGCTCCGCCTACTTTATAAATCACATCAGCGCCGGCTTCGCAGGCGGCAACCAGTGTTCCGGGATTTACTTTTCCTTCTTTGTTTGGAGGAGTGGTCATAATAATTTTATCTACCCCTGCTACTTTCGCAGGTATGATATTCATCAATACGGAAGACGGATAAGCGGCCTTTCCTCCCGGGACATAAACACCGACTTTTTCAATCGGTGTGATTTTCTGTCCGAGAATGCTTCCATCGGGCTTACTGTCAAACCAGCTGAACTGTCGTTGTTTTTCGTGGTATTCTCTTATATTGGCAATGGCTTTTCGAATAATCTCCAGTAACCCTGACTGACCGATAATTTCATAAGCTTCTTTAATCTCTTCTTCCGTCACTGCAATTCCGGAAGCATCAATCTCTGCACCGTCAAACCGTTTGGTATACTCAAAGACAGCTTTATCGCCACGGGTTTTTACATCATCTAAAATGGCATCTACCCGTTCAGTAAACTCTCCGTAATTGTTGGGACTTCTCTTTAATAAATTATCTAAAATATTTTTTTTTGAATCTTCTGTTAACTGAATTGTCCTCATTTCGATATCCAAGCCTTTCTCTTCTTTCTCTTATTTTTTGTATTGAACTGCAGGCATCCTGCCTCAATGTTTCGTATTCTCGTGCTCCAATAATTCCTTGATATCGGTAATCAGTTTCATAATACGTTGGTTTTCCATTTTCATACTGACCTGATTCACTACCATTCTGGCTGATAACGGACAGATTTCTTCCAGAACTTCCAAACCGTTTTCACGTAATGTGGAGCCGGTTTCTACAATATCAACAATGACCTCTGACAGATTTACGATGGGTGCCAGTTCCACGGAACCGTTGAGTTTAATGATTTCCACAGTCTGATGTTTCCGGTTATAGAAATAATCCTTGGCAATATTGGGATATTTACTTGCCACACGTATCATTTCATGATGCTGCAGCAATTCCTTTGCGGAAACAGGTCCGCATACGCACATCCGGCATTTCCCAAAGCCTAAATCCACTACTTCAAACAGATTCCGGCCCTCCTCCAGAATAGTATCCCTGCCAACCACGCCAATATCAGCTGCGCCATATTCCACATAGGTGGGAACATCTCCTGCCTTGGCAAGAAAAAATTTCAGTTTTAATTCTTCGTTAACAAAAATCAGTTTTCTGGTTTTTTCATCCTTCATTTCTTCACAGGTAATTCCAATCTGCTCAAACAATTCCAAAGATTTCTTTGCCAGCCGGCCTTTGGCAAGTGCAAAAGTTAAATATCTCATAGTATTAATCCTCACTTTCTACTATATTCTTCTGAATTCCGGATTCCTCCACCAGATAATACTCTTTGATATTCATCCGTTTTGCATATGCCAGACAGTCTGCTTCCGTGTAATCCGAATGTTTTCGAAACAGTATCACATCGATTCCGTTTTCCCTTAATTTCTGACTTTCCCGGATTGCGGTCTGTTTCTGTTCACAAGGGTAAATCATTAGTATGATTTTACGTTCTGGTATCGAGGCCAGATGCTGACGGTTTAAAGCCAAATGCAGTCCGTCCACGTTAACGGCAAATCCGATGGCCGGGGCTTTCTTTCCGAATTGTCCCAGCAGGTTGTCATATCTGCCGCCGGTTACAATGGCATCACCAGTTCCGTATGTATATCCTTTAAATACTACGCCGGTATAATACTGATACATACTTAACATGGATAAATCAAAAGATATATATTTTTCATATCCATATATTTTCAACAAATCATAAATTTTTTCCAGCCGTTCCAAAGCCTGCAATGATTTTTCATTGGTGGTGAAAGTTTTGGCCCGCTCTATCATATCAATAGAACCAAACAATTCCGGAAACTGGTGAAAGATGTTTTTAGTTTCTTCCGGGATAACAGTACCGGATAAAACATCATCAATTCCAAAATACTTCTTATTTTCCAATAACTCTCTCAATTCTTCGATAGTATCCTCTTCCAGTCCGGCATCTTCCACAATCCCCCGGAAAAAATCGGCCTGTCCGATTTCAATCTGGAATTCTGTCAGATTTGATGCATTTAAAGCTTCAATCACCATGGCAATCAGTTCTGCATCACAATCCGAAGAATTATCTCCGATGAGTTCACAGCCCATCTGTGTAAACTCTTTCAGTTTTCCCTGATATTCCGAATTATTGATAAAAGCGCTTCCCTGATAACATAACCGTATGGGCATTTTTTCTTCCATATAATACTTCGCTGCGGAGCGGGCAATGGAAGGAGTCATATCCGGCCGTAATACCAAAGTATTTCCTTCACGGTCAAAAAATTTATATAAATTTCTGGAGGCTACACTGCCCCGCTCTTTACTAAAGATATCAAAAAATTCAAACATTGGTGTCTGAATATCCGAATAGCCATAAGATTTAAAAATTGTATGAATCCGTTGTTCCAAAAACAATTTGCTCTGGTATTCATCCCCATAAATATCCCTGACACCTACCGGAGTATGTAATAATTTACTGTTCATATCGAAAATCCTTTCCCTATATGCATATTATTTTTAAAGTCCTTTGCTTTAATGCTTTAAAGTGATATCTAATTACTATAATAAATTACTGATGTTATCTGATTATACTTGAAGATGGTACGGTTGTCAATCCATTGTTTTATTTCATGAAATCCCGTTGGGCAATATCTTTGGCCAGCATTTCCAGATAATGAACCGGCACACCGTTAGTTCCACGAATCCGATAGTTTTTATCAATTTCTTCAAACCGAAAGCTTTTCCTTCCGCCGTTTTTCATCCGGTCATAAAATCCTTCTAATTTTTTAAATGGAAGATAATACATTTCATTGATATGGCTGTAATACAACAGAATAAAAGAAATGCCTTCCTGTTCTTCGAATTCCCTCATGAACTGTATCTGATGCTCATGAATATTCTGCATGGGAAACGTATGGGTATTACATTCTTTTGCATCAAAACACACCGGGACTCCCTGTACAACACCGATATAGTCAACCGTACTTTTCTGGTCAAAATATGCAAGGGTAATATGTCTGGACTCTTTGTCTATTGTAATGGGTTTAATGGGTGTTGGAATCTTCTGAATCAGAGCCATATGTTTTTCTGTATATTTTTCGTTGGATAAATTAATCATTTCCTCCAGGGTGGAACCCCGCAGTCCTCTGCTTTTCCAGGTACCCATCAAAACCTTCCTCCTTCAGTATTTTTTGAAACATGGCATCCGGCGGGGCAAAAAATACTTTTCCCTCCAGATATTTCAGTTCTGGCTGTTTGGCAGTATAATCCCGAAAATCCAGTCTGTAAGAATGAAGCAGCTGGAATTTTAAATGATAGTCCTGAAACATCTTCTGATTGAGCTGTTTGTCCCCGTATTTCCCGTCGCCTGCAATGGGATGACCAATACTGCTTAAATGGGCGCGAATCTGGTGGGGCTTTCCGGTCACCAGACAGACTTCTAGTAGGGTGTACCGTGAATTTGAGGCAATGGGAAAATATCTGGTACAGATATAGGCAGCATTTTTTTGCTCTGTCGGATAAATGTTCACCTTATTATTTTGTTCGTCTTTGCTCAGCCATCCCTGAATTTCAGCGGGTTGCTTCATAATTCCTCTGACAATGCACAGATAATACTTATGCAGAGTTCGTTCTTTCAGGGCCAGGGACATTTCCTGCAGTCCCGCCAAAGAAGTGCCACCGATGATAAGCCCGCTGGTATTCCGGTCCAGCCGGTTACAAACTGCCGGCCGGAAAGCTGAAAGTCCGTTTCTGGTTATGAATCCCGATTCCAGCAGATAATTTATCATATATTCATTAATGGAGCAATCTCCAGGAACGGTTTTCTGGGAAAGCATCCCTGCAGGTTTATTCATAAGAATGATATTTTCATCTTCATATATGATATATTGTTTAAAATTCAGCGCCTGTTTTCTCGGTACCCGGATTCCGATGTGGTCTTCTTCTGCTTCCGTAAAATTTGACAGGGTTTCTTCCGAAAAAAACAATTTTACCGAATCACCGCAGACCAGTTTTTCATTTCCGCACATCTTTTTATTATTCAATGTAATATTCTTTTTTCGAATCATTTTATAAATAAAATTTTTCTGGGCCCGGCAGAGATATTTGGACAAAAACTTGTCTGCCCGCTGTCCGGCTTCGTTTTTACCTATAATAATTTCCCGCATAATAACTCCGTTCTATAATGAATAGATTAACAATAATTTTTTGATTGTTTCGTCAAATTTTCCAGGAGCATTGCCATTCAGCATGGAAATCCCCTTAAAAAAAGCTTCCTGACGGTTAAACAGTTTTACGTTGGTCACCCTGGCTTCTGTTTCCAGAATTGTCCGGATATATGTTTCGCTTTTTTTGATAGAATCCGTTTCCAAACCGGTGAACAGATAGACGGAATTATCCCGGATGACGGCAACCGGTGCTGGTAAAATATTTTCTGTGGAGGAAATCAGTAAATCGGCCAGAATCAGGGAATCCGGCGCCAGCCGGACCGCCTCTTCATAAAACGGCCTGTCACAGGATTTATATTTCATCATTACCAGATAGGAAACAGCAACTTTTGCCGTAGGAATGGCGGCAACGGCAGCAATTACCGTAAATATACTTTTTGTATTATGATACCGCAAAACACCGGTATAAAAAATAACGGCTACCATGATAAGAGATATCAATGTAATAAATAATTGTCTGATTTTGTGCTGGTTAATATAACCGCAGTCGCCTTTTTCAAATAATTGTTTCTTCTGTTTCAATGTTTCTGCCTTTCTGTTGTATACTTTTATTTTGAAAGTATTCTAATAATCTTTAAAATAATTCTGTGAGGTATAATTTTAGATAAGACATAGAGTATTTTCATTGCAGTACCGTATATGGATAGTTCTTTTCGGGCCATGGAATCTTCCATTGCCTGTTTTACCACACTGTAACTGTCCGCCATAAAATAATCTTTAAACCATGCCCGTTTATGGCCGTCTTCCGCAATACGGAAAAATTCCGTTGCCACCGGTCCTGGACATACAGCCGTTACAAAGATATTCCGTTCCCTTAGTTCCACATTTAATGCTCTGGAAAAACTGAGAACATAAGATTTACTTGCCGCATAAATGGCAAAATCCGGCTGGGGGAGAAACGCTGCCGAAGATGCCAGATTAATAATTCTGCTTTTTTCCAGCATGTATGGAAGGGATAACCGGGTTACGGTGGTAAGACCTTCACAGTTGGTTTTTACCATTCCCACAGAGACATCATATCCAGTTTCTGCCACAGATCCTATAATACCATAGCCCGCACAATTAATCAGCAGTTTAATGCCTGCCCGTTCCTGCTTCAGCATTTTGCGGTAATAATCCGCAAAGGAATCTTCAGATACATCGGAACAGACAATCAGGGATGGTTTATGAATCTCGGCCCGGACTTCCTCCAACCGGTCCCGTCTTCGGGCAATCAGCCATATTTCATCAATACAGGTCAGTTCCCTGTCAATGAGTTTTGCAAATTCCCGTCCCATTCCGGAGGAAGCGCCTGTAATGACTGCTACTCTTTTCCATATCTTTTCCATTTTGCAATATATTCCTTTCCTTCCCAGTATAAATTCGTAATCAACTACCGTTATTGTTTCCTTAACTCCATTTTTCTGTCACCGTGTTCCGTTTTTCTGCCGGTGTATGTTTCGAATGGTTTTCTTCTTTTTTTTGCTTTTTACCAAAGGATTTTTGGTTCCGGAAGCAGATTTTTCCTTGTGTACCTGTCCCACGTTTTTTCTTGGCTTTATCAGACATTCCTTTGTAAACCCGATTAAATCTCTTCGTCCGGCTGCGACCAGCGCTTCATAAACCAAATCATAGTTTTTCGGATTTCTGTATTGTATCAATGCCCGTTGCATGGCCTTTTCGTGTGGATTGACAGGAACATATACTTTTTTCATGGTTCGTGGGTCCAGTCCGGTATAGTACATACAGGTAGATATGGTAGAAGGCGTGGGATAAAAGTCCTGTACCTGTTCCGGCATATATCCCAAATCCCTGAGATATTCCGCCAGCCGGACCGCTTCTTTTAGCGTGGAACCCGGATGGGAAGACATCAGATAAGGAACCACAAATTGTTTTTTTCCCATTTGTTCATTTAGTTTTTTATATTTTTGAATAAATTTTTCATATACCCCGTTTTCCGGTTTTCCCATCATCTGCAATACCGGGTCTGCCACGTGTTCCGGAGCTACTTTTAACTGTCCGCTGATATGATGCTCCACCATTTCCCGCATAAACGTATCGTCAGAATCACACATCAGATAATCAAACCGGATACCAGAACGGATAAAAACTTTTTTTACATTGGGAAGCCGGCGTAATTTCCGCAACAGATTCAGGTAATCCTGATGGTCAACGGTCAGATTCTGACAGGGCTTTGGAAACAGACATTGTTTATTGGGACATACTCCTTTCGTCAGCTGTTTTTTACAGGACGTATGACGGAAATTGGCGGTAGGTCCGCCTACATCATGGATATAACCTTTAAAATCCTTATCCCAGACCATCTCTCCGGCTTCTTTTAATATGGATTCATGACTGCGGGTCTGAATAATTCTGCCCTGATGAAAAGTCAACGCACAAAAACTGCAGCCACCGAAACATCCCCGGTTACTGACAAGACTGAATTTTACTTCCTGAATAGCCGGAACCCCACCGGCAGTTTCATAGGAAGGATGATAATTACGCATATAATTCAGGGAATAGACCCGGTCCATTTCCGCCTGGGATAAAGGTTTTGCCGGCGTATTCTGTACCACAAAAATTCCATTGTCGTATTCTTCTATCAGCCGCTTTGCAGCAAAAGGATCCGTATTGCAGTACTGGGTATAAAAACTTTTGGCATAGGTCTCCTTATCCGCCTGGATTTCCCGGAAGGAAGGCAGAAGGATTGCATCATAGACTGTTTCCGGATTTCTGGTTTTATATACCGTTCCGTCAATATACGTTATATCCCGGATATCCAGACCACTATTCAGGGCATCTGCAATTTCGATGATGGAGCGTTCTCCCATGCCATAAGAAAGCAAATCCGCTCCACTGTCCATTAATATGGAACGTTTTATTTTATTGGACCAGTAATCATAATGCCCCAGACGCCGTAAACTTGCTTCGATTCCACCAATAATGACCGGTGTCTTTTTGAATGTCTGCCGAATCAGATTGGAATATACAATGGTAGCATAATCCGGTCGTTTTCCCATAACACCGCCGGGGGTAAAGGCATCGCTCTGCCGCCTTTTTTTTGACACAGAATAATGGTTCACCATAGAATCCATATTGCCTGCCATAACCAGAAATCCCAGTCGTGGTTCTCCAAAAGTGGTAACACTGTTTTTATCCTTCCAGTCCGGCTGTGAGATAATGGCCACCCGGTATCCATTGGCCTCCAGAAGCCGGCTGATAATGGCATGTCCAAAGGACGGATGATCCACATAGGCATCCCCTATGACATAGACAAAATCCACATAGTCCCATTCCCGTTGTTTCATATCTTCTATTGTAATCGGTAAAAAATCCTTTAACATCTGTATTGCCTTTCTGTTTTCCCGGCATTACTTCCGGTCTTTGAGCTGTAGCAGTTCTTCTTCGGACAATTCCCGGTATTTTCCTTCCGGCAAGGATTCGTCCAGACGGAGATTTCCCATGGAAAGACGTTTTAAATAGATGACCCGGTTGCCCACTGCTTCAAACATCCGTTTAATCTGATGATATTTTCCTTCATAAATGGTAATTTCCGCCTCTGACACTTCCTCGTTCTTTAAAATTACCAGTTCTGCCGGCTGAAATTGTTCTGAACCAATACGGATACCAGCAGAAAATATGTTGTACGTTTCTTCTGAAATCCTTCCTTTGACACGAACAAAATATGTTTTTTTTATATGCTTTACCGGTGATAATAATTCATGAGCCAAAGCTCCGTCATTGGTAATGACCAGTAATCCTACCGTGTCTTTATCCAGTCTGCCTACTGGAAACAAATCTTTTCTTCCGCTGGAAATCAGGTCTGTGACTGTAGGTTCCTTTAAATCTGTGGTAGCAGAAATAACGCCTGCCGGTTTATTTAACATATAATACTCATATTTCTTATATTTCAGGGGAATTCCGTTTATTACCAGTTCATCGGTTGCAGTAATCTTCATGTCGGAACTTGTTGCCGGTATGTTGTTCACCAGTATTTTCCCTTTTCTGACAGCTTCTTTTACTTCTTTTCGTGAAGCGGCTCCCATATTGGATAATGCTTTATCTAATCGGATAAAATCAGTCATAATTCTCCAATCCCTGTGCCCGGTATCCTTCGGCAATGATGTCCAGTTCTCTGCTGAACCGTTCTAATTCTTCTACACTGCCGAATTTATATATTTTATAAAATTCATCCTGAATTTTAACAATTTCCCGTTTATTTGCAGCTTTATATAAATTCTGAATCGTATTTAATATTTCTGCAACGATATGTGCTTTAATCTGAAAGGAATTCTGGGCATCCATAATTTCACTGCGCACCGAACTCATTTCATTATCCAGAGCGATTACCGCCGCTGCTGCACCGCTGAGCCGTTCCCGAATATTTGCCGGCATATTTTGCCGGTATTTATACTGCAGGGAATGTTCGATTGTTGCCCAGAAATTCATGGCCAGCGTCCGAATCTGAATTTCCACACTGATGCGTTTATTGCCTTTCATGGTCTGCACATTGTAATAAACAATGAGGTGATAACTTCTGTAACCGCTGGGTTTCGTATTGGTAATATAATCTTTTTCGGATTTTATTTCCATATCGCTGCGCTTTTTGATTAATTCCACCACTTTTTCAATATCCTCCACGAACTGGCAGATAATCCTTATGCCGGCAATATCCTCAATTTTAGTTTCAATATCTTCAAATTGAATTTTTTTCTTCTGCATCTTTTCCAGAATACTGGAAATGCGTTTCACGCGTCCGTTTACTTCCTCAATCGGAGAATACATTCCCGCATTCCGGTGTGCCTTTATCAGATAAGTAAATTTTACCATAAGTTCGTCTACTGCTAACTGGTATGGCTCTAATAACTCCCTCCATAACTGAATCTCCATATATAGTAACCTCGTTTCCAAATAACATTTCTTTGAATATATTTATTTATCATAGATAGCAGAACCTTTTCACATTTTATCATATTTCCGGTAAAAATAAAATTAGTTTTGGGAATTTTCAGTAATTTGCCTTTATAATCTGAAGTTTTTTCAGCAAATGATAGGGATTTACGCTAATTTCTTCCCCTTCAAAAGTTACATAAATACCCAGGTGAAGATGTACATCAAAATTTCCCACGGTTCCTTCGACTTTGCTGTAACCGGAATCCCCCATATAACCGATTAGCTGTCCGGCTTTGACCTGACTGCCTTCCTTGATTCCTTCGGCATAATCGTACAAATGAGCGTAATAAAAATATCCGCCGGATTTGCAGCGGATTCCCAGCCGGTATCCCCCCAGTTCCAGCCAGCCGATTTTCTCTACAATCCCATCCGAAATGCTGACTACCGGATAATATCCCCGGACATTATAATCTGCCATAATATCTGTTCCTTCATGACTCCGCTCTCCGCCATAACTTCTTTCGTATCCCCAGGAATCCGCATAATTGACAAACCGCCGGGGCTCCCTGGTGGATATGGGAACCGGAAAACATACGGCATCATTAATAAACTGGGAAAGGATTTCATCTGCCATCTCTTTATACTGCCGGTCAGAGTTTAATTTTTCGATAGCCTCTATGTCCATCTGCCTTAATACTTTCAGCCGCTCTTCGGTTGACAATCCGCCGCTTCCTGTCCGGTTCATGATAAAAACACTGAACTGGAGAACTGTGGCTATGAAGAACAAGACCATAAAGGTAAAAATAAATTTATTTCTGCCTAATTTCCTGATTCGGAACAACATATGCAAAATCCCCCCATGCATATATTAATAGCGTTTGTCTGCCTGCCGGAATCTGCTGAAAACTGCCTGTTTCAACGGCGGCCAGCATCTGGCAATCGCCTAGATAATATATGCATGAGGGTATAAGATTTATGCCATGATATCTTGATTATATATAGTAATCCTGCCGCGGCCGTTTTTCTTGGATGTATACATGGCATTATCGGCCGCATTTAACAATTCATCGGTATTTCTGCAATTTTCCGGATAGGAGGCAATACCGATGCTTATGTTGATACAGATATCTTTTTCTTCGGTATGAAATACATGGGTTTTAATATCCGTATGCAGCGCCTGCATGATTGCTTCGGTTTCCTTGGTATTTTTTTTAGGAAAAACGATAATAAATTCCTCGCCGCCATATCGTACTGGAAGGCCGTTATATTTTCTGCCGTACCGCAATGCTGTCTGCCCACAGTAACGTATCACTGCATCGCCAAAAATGTGACCATAAGTATCATTGATACTCTTAAATTTATCAATGTCAAACAGAATAATGGTAAGCGGCGACTGACTATGGATACACCGCCGGATAATGGACTGATAGATGGAATTAAAATACCTTCGGTTATAAATCCCGGTCAGTCCGTCTTTTGTAGCCATAGTACGCATTCTGGAATATAATATGGCATTGTTGATGGCCAGGGAAATATGATTAAACAGGGACTTTAAAAAAGTCTCGTTGTTTAAGAAAGCGTTTTCATTGGTGCTGCCCAACATATACAATCCCATGGAATTTTCATTGATAACGACAGGTGTAATATTTATGGAATGAATGTCTGTACCATATAATTCCTCGATGGTTTGACTGGCATTTCTGCTGATTTCAACAATGCCGCCATTTTTAATATATGCTTCTGCAAAAGAGGACATTTCCATCCGTTCCAGATTTTTTTTGACTATATTGCTGGCTTTGGTATATCTGGAAGAATATTCAAACCGTCTCTCTCCTTCCTCATCGGCAAGGATTAAAAAAGAAACAAAATCCAGTTTCATACTGACCATAGTAGCTTCCGTCAGATATTCCAGTAATTTTTTTAAGTCCAGGGCTTTGGCGGCAGCATTCACTATGGTATTCTGTATTTTTATTTCCTCATTATTTTTTAAAATTATTTCATTTGCCTGTTTGAATTTAAACCGTTCGATACTAAGTTGCTCGTTAATCTGCTCCAATTTATTCTTCTGGATTTTTATGCTGTCGCTTTCTTCTTTACTGACCGCAGCAATTCCGTTGAGACTGTTAATCTTATTATAAAACATGAGGGCAAATTCCGACAGACGGCAGGTTATGTTATAAACAACAGCCGAAATCACACATAAGGAAATTACTATGATAAAAATCATAAAATTACTTTGGTCATTGTATATTATACCAGTGAAAAAAATCAGGAAAATGGGGCTGCAGGCAAATATTACTGCCCATACTCTGGAATAAGCTTCTGTGATATCAAATAAGAACAAGGATTGAAAAGAAATGGAAAAATATAAAGACATTGCTATAATCGTACTATATAACATGGTGTCTGTCAGTAGCACCGTCCATCCCAGCAGTAATAACATAATGTATTTCAGGACTTTTTTCAAAATGTCATTGTAGCTTTTCAGAAAGTGTACGAAAATAAAGTCAGTAAGAACCACAGCCACAAAGCCTGTGGCTGTATATATCTCGTCTGCTAAATGTATATTACCAAACATGATAAACAAAAGATAATAAATCAGTATCATAGATGTGGCGATTATATTTATGTCTGAAAATTTTCGTTCAAACAATAACAAATCTTCCCTGTTCAGCATTTCTTACATACCTTTCTTATATTTATATCCTGCTATTTCCAATAAATTTCCAGTACATCTCCATTGCAAATCACTCCGGTAAAATCACAGCGTTCTCCGTTTATTGTGGTAATCAGTTCTGAGCCTCCTGCCACCGAAGTATCAAAAGGATAAAAATCAAGAATATCAACGAATATATATCGGTTTTTATTTTTCAGAATTACCGGAGTATTATTTATTATTACCGTAATGGCAGAATTTATGGGCATATCATTCTGCGAAAGTTCCGGCGCCGAAGTCACCGGCTGTAACTGGCCGATTCCGGTTTCAGGTTCCGTTGGTTGGGGTTCATCTTCATACGAATGAATTTCATCTTCCGCTGTATCAGAAAACGCTTCAAAATCCAGATTAAAATTCTCGTATACCAAATCGCCTGGTAATGCAGTCCGGTTATTTAAAAGGATATTCATGGAATCGTATTCGATATCCAGAAACCGTAGTACCTGTTCTACTGTATAATAGTTCAGTATCTCAATGACATCTCCGGAGGAAATACTGTAATCTCCGGGTTTTAATTCCCCATTAACCTGAACAAAACAGGGACATATCACCGATTGCCCA
Source organism: Lachnospiraceae bacterium (assembly GCA_022794265.1). Taxonomy (GTDB): domain Bacteria; phylum Bacillota; class Clostridia; order Lachnospirales; family Lachnospiraceae; genus Bovifimicola. Next base: position 141,146 of record JAAWEK010000003.1, on the reverse strand, counting down.
TTTATAATAAATGTCATACTGCTTTTATATTCTGGCAATCTGTCAATTGTGACCTCTGCGGCAGTTCCAGTCGTAGATTCCGTTATTTGAATCCGGTCATTTTTTATGATTTTAGAATGAATGTTTGCCGGTTCCCCGTTGATGGTAATGACTGCCGGTTCTCCCGGAAGCCCACGGACCATCCGTTTTTCCCCGTTAAGGGTAAATTCCAGCTCTTTTCCACGTTTCGGAAACAAATCTTCATTTGGAAAGCCTATCTGCATAGCGGCATCCGTTACGGTTAATTTATCATTATCATACAGTTTAATTCTCTCATCGTTGATATGAACAAAGATAAAATTATTTTTCTGATCATAAAAACTCAGGCAGATACCGATGGGAGTTACCAGTAACGGGTCTTTTTTAATCCCTTCCCGGATAAAATCAATCTCTGTCAGGACTTCGGCGCCCCTAAGCGCAACCCGTTCCTCCGGGATATCCAGATATCCGGCTAACGAAGAAGTAAAACCGGAAACCTTTCCGCCACCGCCCACAACAAATACGGCGCTGACGCTTTTTCCGCCGTTCAGCTCCTTTATTTTATCGGCAATTTCTCTGGTCATGGCAGCAACCGTAGGGGCATATATTTCCCTGACTTCCTGTGGAGATACTTTTTGTTTTAATCCCATAATGTCTTTAAATGATATCTGTTTGTTTAAAACGGAAGCCCGCTTAATGGTTTCTGCAGTGTTAAAATCCACCAGATAGCGGCTCACCAGGGTTTCTGTCAATTCATCTCCGGCATGTGGAATCATACCGTAAGCAATGATACTTCCGTCTTTGGTGATGGAAATATCAGAAGTTCCGGCTCCCACATCCACCAGTGCTATATTCAGCAATCGGTAATTCTGGGGTATGGCAATATTAATGGCTGCAATAGGCTCCAGCGTCATATTGGCCACGTTCAGATCCGCATCTTCTACTGCCGTATACAGACCGTCTACCACGTCTTCCGGCAGAAATGTTGCCAGTACATCTGCAGAAATCTTTTTGGCTTTATGTCCTTCCAGATTAGTAATCATATAATCATTTAAGTAATATTTAATAACACTATATCCCACACAATAAAATTTTATATCGGTATCTTCTTCCCGGACAATATCATATGCCTTTTCAACACCCATCAGGTCTAAAGAATACACCTGTTCGCTGTTAATCTGCTGTTCGGCAGGCAGCTCATAATCAATGTGTACGGTGATTGTTTTTAATACCCGGCCGGCTGCTGCAATACATACGTCTTTTAACGGAGCCTGTACCTGCATTTCCAGCTCTTTTTTTACTTTGGAAATCGTTTCCGAAACCTTACCTATATCATGAATCTGGCCATCCAGCATGGCTCTGGTTTCATGCTCTTTTACATAGTGGGCAATTACATGAAACCTGTTTTTTTCCATAAAGCCTACGGAACCTACGATGCTTCGTGTTCCAATATCCAGGCCGAAAACCAGTTTATCGTTGTATTTATTTACTTCGGGCATCTCAACCTCCATATCGGAGCATTGTATTGTATATCGGTTCTGGAATCTGCAGCTCCGTCACAAATCCTCAAATATAGGGTAATTTTAACACAAATTTCCTGATAATACCAGTTTTTTTTCTATCTGCGCAGCGGTTTCTTCGATGGAAAAACTATTATCAATCACATCATCCGCATACTTTAAGAATTCCTCTTTTTTCAGTTGATTTGCAATTACCTGTTGGATTTTTTCGTCGGTATATCCCCGGTATCTCTTTAACCGTTCCCTGCGGATTTCCGGCCGGGTATCGATATACCATAATCGGTCGCAGATTTTATAACAGCCCGATTCAATCAGAAGTGCTGCTTCGATTACAAAGTTTGTATCCGGCTGTTCCTGCCGGAGTTGATGAATCCGGCAGGATATTTCATCTATGACAGACGGATGAACCATCTGATTCAGCCGTTCCAGTTTGGAGGCATCACTAAAAACTATTGCTCCAAACCGCATTCGGTCAATGACACCGTCCGGGTTTAAAATCTCTGTTCCAAAGGCTTCCACAATGGAATCAAATATTTTATTTCCTGGCATCATTAATTCATGGGCAATGCGGTCCGCTTCAAATACAGCGAAATGATATTGTTCCTGTAATATTTTTAATACTGTGGATTTACCATTTCCGATACCGCCTGTAATTCCTAATATCATTGTCATGCCTCATTTCTTTAATCGTTAATGTGCTTCCAGCCAGTTATCACCGGATTCCAGACCGACTTCCAGTGGAACCGACAGATTTGCTGCACTTCTCATACAGTTCTCCACAAGTTCTTTTACCTGTGGGATTTCCCCTTCTGGAACCTCCAGAAGCAATTCATCATGTACCTGAAGTACAATTCTGGTTTTCAGACCCTGTTCCCGGATGCTGCGGTCAACATTTATCATGGCTATCTTCATAATATCGGCTGCTGTTCCCTGAATCGGGGAATTCATTGCAATTCGTTCTCCAAAACTTCGCTGCATAAAATTTTTAGAAGATAACTCCGGAACCGGCCGCCTTCTGCCAAACAGTGTAGATACATAACCATCTTTTCTGGCCTGTTCCACAATGGAATCCAGAAATTCTTTAATCTTTGGGTATGTTTCAAAATATTGCTCAATATATTCTGCTGCCTGCTTTTTTGTAATACTCAAATCCTGGCTGAGGCCAAAAGAACTGATTCCATATACGATTCCGAAGTTTACTGCCTTGGCATTGCTTCGTTGTTCATGGGTCACTTCTTCAAACGGTGTGTGAAATACCTTGGAAGCCGTTATTCTGTGAATATCCTGTGCAGTCTTATATGCTTCGATGAGATTATCATCTCCCGAAATATGGGCTAAAATCCGCAGTTCAATCTGGGAATAATCCGCATCAATGAATCGGCATCCCTCTTTTGGAACAAATACCTTTCGCAACGCCCGTCCCAGCTCCATCCGGATTGGAATATTCTGGAGATTTGGTTCCGTACTGCTAATCCGGCCTGTAGCGGTAATGGTCTGATTAAATTTTCCATGAATCCGTCCGTCCGGAGCAATATAATTCCGCAATCCGTCTGCATAGGTGGATTTTAATTTGGTCATCTGGCGGTATTCCAGAATCTTATGAATTACTGGGTATTCCGGCGCCAGTTTTTCCAGAATGTCTGCTGAAGTGGAATATCCGGTCTTCGTTTTTTTTCCTCCCGGAATTCCCATTTTGTCAAATAAGATTTCTCCCAGCTGTTTTGGAGAATTGATATTAAATTCAGCATCTACACATTGATAGATTTCCTGCTCCAAAACTCCAATTCGTTCTCCAAGCATTTCGGAGTAGGATTTTAATTCCTCTTCTTCTACCCGGACCCCGGCCCGCTCCATACGGTTTAGTGCAAATATCAGTGGCATTTCAATATCGGTAAACAGGTGATACTGGTTTGTTTCTTTTAACTGTTCACCCAGCGGTATCATGGACTGGTAGATAACGGCTGCCGTATCAGCGGCCATTTTGGCAAATGCTTCCGTATTCTGTTCATATGCATCGACATATCGTAGTTTTCCTATATATTCTGATTCTGATAACACCGTTAGTCCAAGAAAATCTCTGGCAATATCATCATAGTGATAGGTATCTTTCAGCGGATTTAAAAGATATGCTGCAATTTCTGCATCAAATACGGAAGAACTGTCTTTGGAATCCTCAGAAACAAGCTTCAGATGGTTTTTTAAACCGATTAGTCCCAGCATAACATGATCATCAAAAATTAAATGCTCCAGTTCTTCTGTCAAAACTTCATCAGTTATAAACCATTGTTTTGGAATGATATATACCTGATCTGGCGCTGCTGCCAAAGCCATGGCTGCAATTTCATGGTCATTGGAAAATACATGAACAGCCACCTGTTTCATTTCATGAAGTTTTGAAAACACCTGTGTTACTTCATCATAATCGGTTACTATCTGATAGGAAATCTCCGTGTTTGCCGCCTGCGTTTTGTCAAAGCGCTTTAACAGCGATTTGAAGTCCAGCCGTTTCATATATTCATAGGCTTTTGGTGTGAAAAAGTCCTTTATTTTTGTATCTGAAATCTGAAGTTCAACTGGAGAATCTATATTGATGACTGCAAGTTTTTTGCTCAGTTCCGCAGAATCTTTATGTTCCACCAAATTTTCCTTTAATTTTTTTTTCGTGATTTCATCAATATGCGCATATAAGTTTTCTATATTTTTATACTGAACGATTAAACTGGTTGCTGTTTTTACCCCTACCGAAGGTACTCCCGGAATGTTATCTGCCGTATCCCCCATTAAGGCTTTTACATCAATAAATTCCAACGGCGTAACCTGATAGGTTTCTATTACATCTTTTGCATGATAGTCTTCGATTTCCGTACCGCCTTTTTTGGTCTTTGGTATCCGGATCAAAATATGCTCTGTAGCCAGCTGAAGCAAATCCCGGTCACCGGTAATGATACTGACATCCATGCCGGCTGTTTCTGCCCGTTTGGAAAGCGTTCCCAAAATATCATCTGCCTCATATCCCGGAAGTTCCACAATAGGAATGTTCATTGACTGAAGAACTTCTTTCATTAGCGGAACCTGTTCCAGCAATTCTTCCGGCATGGGTTTTCTTGTCCCTTTATATTCGTTATACATCTTATGACGGAAGGTTGGTTCTTTTACGTCGAAGGCCACCGCCAGATTGGTAGGTTTTTCTTCGTCCAGTATCTTAAACATGATATTTAAAAAACCGAATACTGCATTGGTATGTTTTCCTTCCGCATTGGTTAAGTCCGGTACTCCGTAAAATGCCCGGTTTAATATGCTGTGTCCGTCTATCAGTACTAATTTTTCAGTTTTATTCATTTTTATTTTATTCCCTTTCTATAGGATTTCAAGCCAAAGCAAAATCTGTAAAATAAGCAGTATGACCGTACATCCTTCCGCTATGGTCATTACAATTTTTCTGTATAATCCGTGCAGGAACATACTGTCCGCTTTACGCTCATAATATAATAAACGGTTTTTCAATTCACCCTGTATATCAAAGGATTTTGAGGCATCACTTTCCATTCGTTCCAGACCTACCCGGATCATAAAATAAATTTCCAATTCATCCAGACAATTCCTGCAGGTATTCGCATGATGAACAAACCCGTCATAATATTTTTCTTCCAATGTATTTTCAATAAATTCAGGGATTAATTCCTGAAATTCCTGACATTTCATAAAAAGTATACCTTTTTGCCCTTCCATTTTCTACCGAATATTATACTCTATATTTTGTGGAATTCAAAGTATATTATATTTCTATTTTGCTATAACCACTGAGTTCTATTCCTATAAAATTTCAGATTATAAAATTTCATAAAAAAAGATTGACAGACTTTAAATGTAATGATAAAATATTTAAGCGTTGCAGGAGTGGCGGAATGGCAGACGCATCAGACTCAAAATCTGACGTAGGTGACTATGTGTGGGTTCAAGTCCCATCTCCTGCACTTTTTATTTCGGAAAAACCTTGGATACAAGATTTTTCCGAATTTTTTTGTTTTTAACCAAAATAAAAAGACCGGCTTCCATTTAGGTACGCCAATCTTTTTTCGAATAGTTCTGAACTATAGCTTTTCCCATACACCCTGTTCCATAAACTTATGAGCCAGTTCATCCGCATTTTTTACAATACTTTTCTCAAATCCAATGATATTCAACAACTGAATGGCATTTCTGGAAGTTGCCCTTCCCTTCAGCAATTCATAACTGAATTGTATATCATTTTTCTGTACGTTTTCCGTAAAGTGATAGTTTGAATAATCATCCACCAGCATATGAGTCAGTTCGATATCATGGGTGGCGGCAAAACACATCACATTCCGGAGGGATAAATATTTCAGAATATGGGAGGAGGCTGCAATTCGTTCCACAGTATTCGTTCCACGCAGAACTTCGTCTACAAAACATAACACCGGAATTCTGTCGTCTATGGCATCGATGATACGTTTTAAAGATTTAATCTCTACAATATAATAACTTTCGTTGTTCAGAAGATTATCCTTTAACGCCATGGAAGAATATATTCTGAAAAAGCAGGAGACATAATTTCTGGCTGTACAGGTATAGACCGTCTGTGCCAGTATTGCGTTGATGGCAATGGTTTTCAGGAAGGTAGATTTTCCAGAAGCATTGGAACCAGTAATCAACACACATTTTTCTTCATAAAGACTATTGGCTACCGGATTGGAAATCATAGGATGATATATTTCTTTTACATCCAAATGTCTGGAATTATTTCCGGCTTTATATAACTCTGGCCGGCAATAGTAAGGAAGTGCTGTCCGAAAGGATGCGACTGCCATTCCAGCTTCCAGTCTGCCTAATGTTTCAAACATTGTATCAATGTAACGGATGTTTGTTCTGGTGGAATCCAGCATGGAATTAAATTTAATAATATCCACATGAAAAATCATCCTGAAATACTCCATAATTATTTCGCCCAGAGAACCGCCAGTGCCGTTCATGGACAACAGAAAAATACCGTTCCGTACCGTCTGCAGCTGCGCCAGGCAATCCTTCAGTATGGATGTATACTCATCAATGCCCTTAATGTTCAGTTTAACAACGGCATCTGCACAATTAATCATGTCCACCAGATATTTAAAACATATAAAATAACTTTCAATTTCCGCTTTCTCACGATAATAACTGATAATGTTTACGGACAGCATTAGCAGAAACAATACCAGTCCGGCTACCGGCTGAAAAAATAAGAGTCCGGCGGATGTGGCAAATAATATATCCATTACATAATGCTTTACATTACTTCTGTTTCCCAAATCCCCCAGCCGGTGTAAAAACTGGGATAAAGAAATGGATTTTGTTCTGCCCAAAGCCGCAAACCGCTCTTGCAGTAAAAAAGCCTCATTGTTGTTCTCCTCAAAATAACGGATTAGTTTTTCTCTGTTTTTCAGTTCCGTATTGTCAAAGGAAGGAATCCGCAGCATTTTATAGAGATATTCCTCTCCTGCTGATGAATATGTATTATTCAGCAACATAAAAATATCATCCATGGCTAAGTCATTCCATGTTATATCATCAATATGAAATTCGCTGCCGGCTACGGCCTGATAATATTTTGTTATTTTCTGAAATTCGTTATATTCATATTCCCTGTCCGGCACACTGCCCCAGTTATTTTTAATTTTATTTAGTAATTTCAGTCTTTCATTTTTTCTGAATATAACGGACTGGTATACAAAAAACAGAAAAACTGCCCCAGCAATGATAAAATACATATATATTTCCATACAATTCCGTACCTTTCCGGTTCTGTCCGATTTTTTATTTCAGAACCAAAGCGCTATAAGTATATCATACGGATAGGGATTGCCGCAAGTGAACAAACAATGAATCATTAAAAGGTTATAAAAAACTTTCCGATAAACAGCAATGCCAGTATATAGGTGACAACCGAAACCTCTCTGCCTTTTCCGGTGACAAGACGTATCGCAGAATATGCAATCAGCCCCATACCTATGCCTGTCCCGATACTTCCCGTACCCACCATGAAAATCAGCAGCAATGCCGTTGCAGCCGACTGTGCCGGATCTGAATAATTTACCTTTTTTAAAGAATCCAGCATTGCGAAACCAACGGATATCAATGCTGCAGAAGTTGCCGGCGCTGGAATAATTTGAATGAAAGGCGACAAAAACATACATGCAAAAAACATCAGACCGGTTACAACAGATGTCAAACCGGTTCGTCCGCCTGTTGCAATGCCGGAAGCAGATTCTATAAATGTTGTAACTGTTGATGTGCCGGTACAGGCGCCGACACAGGTGGCAAGTGAATCCGATATCATCGCTTTATTCATATTATGCATATTTCCTTCTTTATCCAACATACCTGCTTTGCCTGCTGTACCGTAAAGTGTTCCAATGGTATCAAACATATCAACCATACAAAAGGTTATAATTGTCATGATGGCTGAAAATATTCCGATTTCAAACAGACTGCCAAAATCAAAGGCAAATAATGTATATTGTGCCATATCAGCAAAGGGAGGAATCCAGACGGCTCCCTGCAGGGAACGAAACGGATTTATATTCAGAAACAGAAAAGAACCCAGCCAATAAAAGACAGAGCTTACTATCATACCTGTCAGAATAGAAGCCCGGATTTTCAAATAATCAAATCCAGAAATTACAAAAATTCCAAGAAAAACCGCGATTACATATAAAATCATCTGATGATACAGGTTATTTCCCATCATTTCCTTTGTACTGCCCGGCCCGTTTGTAAAAAATGAGCCTAGTATGGTAAAAAGGCTGCCCTGACTGTCGTATATACCGGCATTGGTTGTCAGTCCGATATGAATCAGCATTAAGCCAATTCCGGCTGGAATTGCCAGTCGAACGGCCAAGGGAATTGCAGCTACAATCTTCTCTCGAATTTTAATAACCGTTAAAATCGTAAATAAAATACCTGAGATAAGAACAATCGATAATGCGGCACTGAACCCTTTTTCATAAGAAGTGAATCCTGCAGCTGTGCAGACAGAAACCACAACCGCTGCGAAATAGGAATTTAATCCCATTCCCGGAGCCAGGGCAAATGGCAGATTTGCCAGAAAGGCCATCAGCAGACAGCCAATGCCGGCAGACAAAACGGTTGACAGAAATACGGCGTTCCATAAACCGTTGGTTCCATCGGTTAAAATACCTGCCGTTACATCTCCACGTCCGAAGCCCGTTAAAAGGTTGGGATTCAATGCCACAATATAAGCCATTGTCATAAATGTAGTAATACCTGCCAGTAATTCAGTTTTTACATTTGTTTGAGCGGCCTTTAACCTGAAAATTTTCTCCAACATCCAGACTTCCTCCTTTTTCAGTTTATAATTCCCAAAAAATGAGGATTTATCAGGGAAAATCCGTATTTTATTTAAATAATAATACAGATGACACCACCGGTACTTTCATTTGTTATTTTTTCAAGAGTATTTTTCATTTTTTCCTGAGTTTCATTTGATAATTTATCCAGTTTGTTGCGTATGCCATCCTCTACAATCTGTTCAATGGATTTTCCGAATATATTGGTTTCAAAAATACCGTTTTCACTGGTCTGGGCGGAAGAATTAATATATTCTATCAGTTCTTTTGCCTGCTGTTCACTTCCCACGATTGGGGCAATTTCTGTCAGAACCTCAGTTTTAATCATATGAATGGATGGTGCCTGGGCTTTAATTTTAACACCATACTTGTTGCCTGTTTTTATAATTTCCGGTTCCCCAAGAATAATTTCTTCTTTGGATGGTGTGACAACCCCATAGCCTTTGTATCCCACATCCATCATGGCATCTTTGACTTTTTCATACTCATTTTTCAATGCCGCATAATCTTTTAACGAATGAATCAGATGATATTCATTTTCAATCGGAGTCCCTGTTAAATCCGATAATACACTGTAATAATGCATATCATCCATATCCAGTTCAATATCAATATTACCGGTAGACAAATCTTTGTTTTTTATGTAAGAACCTTTCACGTATTCAGAAGAGATATCATCCAGTTTTGCAGAATCCTTAACCTTGTTCATATCCTTTAACTTCATCTTTAACGTGGTAATAATATCCTGCTTGAGATAGTGGTCTTCTTCCAGCATTTCTACCCATTTCGGCATATAAAAGCTTATAGATGACAACGGAAATTCGTACAGTACGGTTTCCAAAATTTTATAGATTTCTTCTTTTTTCAACTGCTCACAATTAATTGGAAGTACTGTGACATTGTTTTTTTCTGAAATCTGGTTTGCCAGTTCCAGAGTTTCTTTTGCATATGGTTTATTGGTATTTAATAAAACAATAAATGGTTTGCCCAGAGATTTTAACTGGTTAATGGTCCGCTCTTCCGGCTCTATGTAATTATTCCGCTCAATATCCCCAAAGGAACCATCGGTGGTAATTACAATACCAATGGTAGAATGTTCATTGATTACCTTCTTTGTCCCGATTTCTGCCGCTTTGGTAAAGGGAATTTCATAATCAAACCACGGTGTCTTTACCATCCGCTCCATATCATTTTCAATATGACCAGTAGCGCCTTTTGTCATATAACCGACACAGTCGATTAACCGAACCGATACATTGGTATCCGGTGTTACCTGAATCTTTGCGGCTTCTTTTGGAATAAATTTCGGCTCCGTTGTCATTATTGTGGTTCCTGTGGCGCTCTGGGGCAGTTCATCCCTGGTTCTCTCCTTGACGTTTTCATCAGCAATCTGAGGAATTACCATAATGTCCATAAAGCGTTTAATAAATGTAGATTTTCCTGTCCGAACCGGTCCTACAACCGCCAGATAGATTTCTCCGCCCGTACGTTTCTGAATATCTTTATATACATTGTATTCGACTTGAGAATTCATGATATAATACCCCCTTGTTATGCTGTTACATTATATGCGGGCTTTAAAAATCATAGACCTGGGGGACATGCTTTTGGCATTATTTGATATCAATAAGGTACTGGCTAGCCGGACGCCGTGAATTCCGGCGAAGCCAGCCGCATGGTTCCACTACAGGCAGATGGAAGTTCTAAAATATCTTTACATGTTTCTTTTCTGGTATCATCTTCTATCATATCTTTAACATACATAATTTGCTCTAATGATTCATTTAAATAGTCCATGATCCAATAATCAGGTTCCATCTTTTCCCATGGAAAATCAATGTTTTGGTGATAAGCTAAGGCTATATACTCTCCTTCTTCATTTAATGGAATCTCTGATAAAATACTATCAAAATCTCCTTCCCATATTATTATTTTTCCTCAATTTGCTGCTTTTCCCGTGTCTTCCCAACGCAAACTGGTACCTTTTCAAATTTTGTCCTTTTTCCTTTTATGTATACTCCATCCACAAAACTTCTTAAACTATGCACTATAATATTCAACATTCAATACAGCACATTAGATTGCTATATCTTGAAATCCAACTTCAATTACAGATTCATCATTTAATCGAATCCCCAAACCATTTTCTTCATCCCAAAAACAATCAAAACTCAATCCAATACTTCTTCCACCATATATACCTGCGTAAGGAACTTTTATTCCCACTAAAGTAATATAATTCAATAACTCATTTACCGTTTGTATATCTGGATATTTTGCATTTTGTTGTACATTGTAACCCAACTCTTCTCTCCTGTCTTTGTAGTATTTCAATATTGGAGATAATACTTTTTCTTGAATACCATTCCACTCAGATTTCAGTATTTTATAAGCTTCATACTGCCCTTCCTCAAATTTTCCATCTTCATCTCCTGCTACTAGAAGCACAATATCCTCCTTTTTTCCATTAAAAAGAATCTCTTCATTTCTAGACCATATATAATCAAATATCAACTTTCCGAATATTTCATTGTTTATCATCATAATTTTTTCTCCTTGACTTATATGGCTCTTCAAAATCTTGGAAAGATAACCATTCCTAATATTGTCCGCCGTAAGGTCACTTTATTGGTTCGTTTTATAGCCACGTGAGAAATTTCGCATTAGAATATTTACCATTCTATTTTTATTTCATGATATTTACTTACTAAATCTATGCTTTTATCTTCTTAATCTAAAAACAAGTTTTTCAATTGTTTTGTCGAGTTTCATCAGAATTTCCTAAATGAATAATCGTCTAATTACGTCTTACCAAAACTGAATTTTCATTATTTATTGCTTTATTTATTATTCTGCAGATATCTTTACATATTTCTTTTCTAGTATCATCTTCTATCATATCTTTAACATACATAATTTGCTCTAATGATTCATTTAAATAGTCCATGATCCAATAATCAGGTTCCATCTTTTCCCATGGAAAATCAATGTTTTGGTGATAAGCTAAGGCTACATACTCTCCTTCTTCATTTAATGGAATCTCTGATAAAATACTATCAAAATCTCCTTCCCATATTATTATTTTTTCCTCAATTTGATCGGAAACCATATCCTTTAATATTATTTCTATATTGGGGTCTTGTAATTCTACATATGGCTCAGAATAATCTTTAAAATACATAATAATCACCTTTCACCTATAACTCTTAAATGTAATGTCCAAATTTAAGCAGATCTAATTGTTCTTGTGTTGCCGTCCCATTTTTATATGCTTTTCCCGCGTCTTCCCATTCTTTTCTTGATACATAATATGGCTTTCCATTGTGGGCCATATCAATACCTCTTTTATAGCTGGATATCCTTGTAACTTTACACCCGTAATAGGATCTTTTCCACCTGAAAACCCTGCTTTTTTCTATCAACTCTCCAATTGGGTGGTGTGCCAACAGGTGCATTAGGTGTTGCAGTATGCCAACGCATTTCATAGTCATATCCTTGGGAACTCCATTTATATTGGATATATCATATCCATTTTTTACTCTAATATTTATATCCACATCTCCGTCTGTCTTTAAAGGTGCCTTTTCTTTAAGTGCTTTTGCTACTTTCAACTGTTCATCAGGAGATAAATTATGTAATTTTACTTTACCAAACATTAAATCATTTATTAATTTATTGATAGATTCACTAACACACACACTTTTTTAAAACGACAAATTTCCGCCCCCAACTCCGTATCTGCTCCCGGATTATATCCGCTGTGTGTTCCATTTATCAACGGGTCAATCGCTTCTACTGCTTCTTTAACAATATCCGACGTCAATCCATTACTTTCCTTTACAGCCATTTCTCTCCCTCTATGTTACATTATCATCCCTTTTTCGTAATGCTCTTTCTTTTCTTTGTTAACCGGCAACCAGACTTCTAACCTCCCTCCGCAAACTGGTACTTTTTCAAACTCTGTCCTTTTTCCTTTTATGTATACTCCGTCCGCAAAATTTCCTTTCACCGGACTTTTATTTGCTGTAATCATACTTATAATGGAAAGATCACTAAATTGTTCTTCCATCTCAAGGTTCCATTTCACCCTTACAATCACCCTCTCTTGTTAATTATTGTCAGATTTCGACATTAATTTTATAATATAAAAAAGAAAGATTCAACATAAAACGTTCGACAAAATCCGACACACAGTGTCAGAGCGTGTTTGTAAGAATTTAAATTTGTTCATTTGAACCAAATTAAAATTTAGACGTTCCAGTCAATATACATCAACACTTTTCCAACAAAAAAGACACAAGAAAATCATGAATTATCGTTCTCCTGTGCCTTTATCTATTCCATAACCCCGCCCAAATGCTTCTTTGTTATCTGTCTCTATCTATGCATAGAGAAGGAATCCATATCATAATTCTTCAGATTCTCATGCACTTCTCTTCCGTCTGCAGAACCAATCAGTATATCTCTGGCCTTCTTTGCCTTGGCAACATCTGCATGACGGCTTGGACCGCCGACACAGCCGCCCTGGCATGCCATACCTTCCACAAAGTCAGCCGGCAATTTTCCAGCTTTCAGTAATAATAAAGCTTTCTTACATTCCGCTGCTCCGTCGCACTTCATAACTTCAATATCCGTATTTTCATCGGTTTCCTTTAAGCACTGTAATACGGCTGCTGTTACACCGCCGCCATTACCAAATCTCTTGCCAAAGGTACTGGATTCCTGAAGCGTATTTGGTTCCGGCTCTAATGTTACATTTTTAGCTCTCAGTATTGCACGGATTTCTCCGAAAGTCAGTACATAGTCTGCATTATTCTCAATGCTGTCATCCATTGCCTCACTCTTCTTTGCAATACAAGGACCGATAAATACGGTAACTACATCCGGGTCCTGAGCCTTTAACATTCTGGAAACGCCGCACATCGGTGAAACCGTGGTAGAAACATTCTCCAATAATGTTGGGAAATGCTGTTTAATCATATTTACAAATGCCGGACAGCAGGAAGTTGTCATCTTCTTGCCTTCCTTATATGCTTCCGCCCATTCTGCCGCTTCCGCAGCCGCCGTCATATCGCCGCCAAGTCCGACTTCGATCATGTCATCAAATCCAACTTTCATAAGCGCCGTTTTCCAGCTTGCCATGGTAATATCCTCTCCGAACTGACCTTCGGAAGCCGGTGCAATCATTGCAACCACACGTTTGCCGGACTTAATCGCATTGATGATATCTACAATAAATGTTTTGGAACCGATAGCTCCAAACGGACAACTGTGAATACACTTACCGCACTGAATACATTTGGTTTCATCAATTACACAGATACCATTTTCATCCATGGTAATGGCATCCACCGGACAGCTTCTTTTACATGGACGCATTAAATCTGCTATAGCATTGTACGGACATGCCTGGGAACATTTTCCGCATTCCCGGCAGAGGGAAGGGTCAATGTATGCCCGGTCACGGCTCATGGAAATTGCGCCAAAGTTACATGCCTGCTGGCAGGCCTTAGCCATACAGCGCTGGCAGTTATCAGTTACAACATATCTGGAGATTGGACATCCTTCACAGGCGGAAGAAATAACCTGTACAATGTTGTTGCTGTGTTTATCACCAGGACATTTTCCTTCTGCCAGACGGATACGCTGGCGAATTACTTCACGCTCCTTATATATACAGCATCGAAACTGTGCCTTAGGTCCGGGAATCATTTTAAACGGTAATTCCTCTTTCTTTTCATCAAAGGTACCTTCAAAGGCTAACTTTGCTACTTCATAAAGTACTTCATGTTTGATTTTTAAAATTGTCGCATCATTTGATACCATATTCTTCTCCTCCAGTCAGATAATCGGCTTATGACAGACCGCTCACCGGTACCATCAATCTTACAATGTAATTTTACCACTAAACAGGCATTATGCCTATATCAAAAATTGTCATTTCAGGTTCTTTTTTGAGTACAATGTTAATTTTTTGTCAATTTTTTTCTTTTAAATTTATTTTTATGTATAAAATACAAAAATACCATCAGCAGACCGGACAGAATGCTGATGGTACAAATATCCCTTTAGATATATTCTTATATTGCATTAATTTTTTTTTCCTCTGTTGCCCTGACGCTGGTCATTTCATATATTTCAGACAAACTCATACTGATGCGTCCGAAATCCCAGTATAATGAATAACCATCCGTTTCCACATCATTAAATATATTTTCATTCTTTAAATCGTGAAATCTGACAGTCTCCAGTTTTTCAGTCATATTTAAGTAAATTATATTTCCATTATCCAGTTCAACCAGTAAACGGTAAGCATATTTCGCTTCCACATCTCTTATTTTAGCCATAAGCCTTCCTCCTCAAATAAAATCCATAACACTTTAAACTATTAATTCTGTATTCAATAAAATTATATGTATCTTTGCCCCATTATACAATTAATGATTTAAAAAAGAATACCCTCAAAAAGTAGGTATTTTATATTTTAAAAGTAATTTTTTAATTCAGAACGGGATTTCACCTGTAATTTACTGAAAATAGTTTTCAGATTACTTTTTACGGTGCTTTCGGCAATGTACAGTTCTTCTGCAATTTCTTTATTGGTAAGACGTTTTGCTGCCAGTTTTGCAACCTGAAGTTCCCGTTTGGTCAATCCATAATCCATGTCATTCCGATATGCATTCTGAACAATCTTAAAATCTTTTTCATACTTTTTATATGTAGATTGAATTTTTGATATAAATTTTTTATTTTCCGGAGTAATAATATCCATACATAAAATATCTGTAATAGCATCATAATTCTCCACGAAAGGCATAATAAAATTGTCGTTTACAGACAACTTCAAAGCTTCCAGTATAAATTTTTTTGCTTTCGTGGTATTTCTCAGATTATAATTTGCAATGGAAATATAGATATAAGTATAAATCTCATATAAAATAGTCCCATATACTCTGGAAACACCCAGCATCTGTCCGCTAATTCCGAGAAATTTAGAATATTCCTCTGTTATCAGCAATTTCTTTGCATATACCAGATTGGCAAAGCCAAGAGTCAGCACTGTGGATTTTTCTTCAATCATATGTACGGATTTCAGCCAGCCCGGTAAATCGTCCATCTTTCCAAGAAACATATAGAGATAACCTTCACATAAATCAGCAGTAAAACCTTCTTCAATTTCTCCTGTATGGGCAATCTTTTTCCGGATACTGTTTAAAATATCCTTCATATTTTCATAATCTCCCTGAAAAACAGATATTCTGGCCATTAAAAACATCGTACAAATATATACATTAACCTGATTTCTGGTTTCAGCCATATACAGCGCTTTCTGACACAATACCTGGGAATCATTAAATTCGCCGTTATAAAACAAAATCTCCGCCCGCATCAACGCCTCCAGACCTTTGCTGTTTCCAGAGGTTATTTTATAATAAGTTATCATGGTCTTTTCCAACAGTTCCAGTTCTTCAAAAGCTTTTCCGCAGGATTTATGAAAACAGGCAAGAACCGAAGGATTCCGAAATGTCAGGGAAAGCTTCTGCGGATAGATGGTAGTGGGCGATTTCATATGAGAATAAGCTTCTTCACATAGTTTATGAAATTCAGACAGATTATTATACTTTGAAAATGCATAAATAAACTTTAATTCTCCCGACAGCATTTCCCGTTCCCGTCCCTTCAGACGGGAAGAATTCAGAATCAGATCATAAATGGTTTTACATTCAGTCTGAAAAAAATCTTTCTCATTATACAAAAACAAAAGAAAACTAAATACCAGGCTTCTTCTGATGTTCCGTTCCTTTACCTCTAATGGTGTATGATATATGATATTCATAAACATATCCTTATTTTCACGATTAACATAAGGCAGTATTTCGTCCAGGGAAACATTTAAATCATAAATATTCTCATAGGATTTTATATAATAATAATATTTAAGGGCATTATAATAATTTTCATTGTCCGCATACCATTTTGCAGCTTTCTCATATACCCGTTTTTTATATATATGGTCCAGTTTTTCAAATTCTGCTTTTAGAAAATATTTTAATATGGCATGGGTATAGTATTTCCGGTCTCTGGAATCATACCGGATAAAAGCATTTTCATTTAACAGTTTTTTAATCAGCTCCGAATCCAGGGCTTCCTGACCGATATACTGGGCCTGTTTCAGAGAAAAACTGTCATAGATGGAAATACAGATTAAAAAGTCCTGTTCATCCATTGTAAGTTTATCCCAGATTGCTTTGCAGACCAGCTTATCAATATCTGCATCCGGTTCAAACTCATTATGATTGATATAGTGTAATAATTGAAGATATAAAGCACTAATCCAACCTTCCGTATACTTATATAAATATTCTACCTGTGCGGTTTCCAGTTTTACGCCGCAGTCCCTGAAATACATCCGAATTTCTTCTTCTGTAAATTCCAAATCACTTTTTCCGATATAGTTTAACCGGAAACCGGAAACCATCTCCAAAATAACAGAGGTTTTAATGGACTGTGTGATAATAATAAAACGCAAATTTAATTCCAATGTATCCGCCAGTTCTACAATCATATTACTGATCCATTCATCGGATATATATTGATAATTGTCAAAAACGATTATAAATTCTTCTTCAATTTTAGCTTCACGAACAATATTGATTATTTTATTGCAGGATTCCTGGTCCGCAGGACATCCTACTGCCCGTAGTTTATTCACTGCATTGTCATCAACCGCTTGAAAATCATTACAGAAATCTTCAAAAAAATCAGATTTACTTTCATTATCAATATTAATCCATAAAAAAGGCTCTTCTGCACGGTTCAGCAGATTTCGCACAGAGGTGGTTTTACCAAAACCAGTGGGAGCCTCAATTATGGTCAGTTTATTCTTCAAAATGGTATTCAGTTTTTCTGTCAGCCGGTCGGGAAAGAAAAACCGATTGGGATTATATCGTTTTATTATAGCCATTTGCCCTCCAGATTCTTACCAGAGCAAATCAGGATGTTCCAGGGTTTTGTCTCTCATCATCAGGTCGTTTACTGCATCCTTTGCACTCAGGTCATGAAATAAGACTTCATTTACTTTCTCAATAATCGGCATACTGACATTATATTTTTCAGCCAAATGTAATGCTGCTTTTGCCGACTGAACCCCTTCAACAACCATATTTACTTCCTTCATCGCATCATCCATGGAATATCCCTGACCAATCAGAATACCTGCCCGGCGGTTCCGGCTGTGCATACTGGCACAGGTAACAATCAAATCACCGATTCCGGTTAATCCGAACATGGTCTGGGTATTGGCCCCCATGGCAGTTCCAAGACGGCTGATTTCACTGATTCCTCTTGTGATTAGCGCCGCTTTGGTATTATCGCCATATCCCAGGCCGTCGGCAATTCCTGCCGCCAGTGCAATTACATTTTTTAATGCGCCTCCAAGTTCAATGCCAAGAATATCGGGACTGATATAGACACGAAAACATTTCGACATAAAAATATTCTGAATATAGGTTGCGGTCGCTTTTGTTTTTGCACCTGCCACACAGGTGGTAGGCAGCCCTCTTCCCACCTCTTCCGCATGGCTGGGACCGGATAATACTGCCACATCCGTATTTGGCAGTTCCTGTTCGATTATTTCCGATAATGTCATCAGAGTATTATCTTCAATACCTTTTGCCAGATTTACAATAATCTGCCCATTTTTCAGCCTGCCTTTCAACCTTGTGGCTGTGGTCCTTGTATATGCAGAAGCGACAGCCATCACAATAATATCCTTATCCTTTATGGCCTCATCCAGGTCTGCCGTAATCTGAATATCCTTCGATATCTTAATTCCTTTTAAACTAACTTCATTTTCCCGTTGTTCCGACAGCATCTTTACTTCCCTGTCTACTGCGGACCATATGGTCACATGATTTCCATTATTATCCAGAAGAATCGCAATGGCTATTCCCCAGCCGCCGGCTCCCAATATTGAAATATTTGCCATAATCAACCTCATTTCCGCAATACAGCTTTAATTCTGCAATGCTTCCTTTTTTTGACCTATTTTTCTTTCATTTCCATCTATCAGACGTTTTATATTGGCTCTGTGTTTATAAAAAGCAAGAAATGTAAAAATAAATGCAAGAATATATAATTCAATTCTTATCTGTCCTCTGAGACCGAGATTATTTTTAAATCCAATCATGCCCAGATGATTGAAAATAAGAACTTCGACAAAAAAACCGCCCAGCATACAGAGGGAACCCAGGGACACATATTTTGATATCAGCGCAACAATCGTAAAGGTAACAAATGCCAGCAGAATCAGCTTGATATCTCCCATACCTACAATTACACCGGAAGTAGCAGCAATTCCCTTGCCACCTTTAAATCCCATATAAAACGGGAAATTATGACCAAGAACCACACCCAGACCGCAATACATTTTCAGAAGAAACAGTATTTCCGATGAACAATCCCGATATAATACGGAAATCAGCAGGATTGCAAATATAGCTTTGAATGTATCTCCGATATAAGTAATCACACCGGCTTTTTTACCCAGAACACGCATTGCATTGGTAGTTCCTGCATTACCGCTTCCAAACTCACGAATATCCATATGTTTCAGTTTTCCGTAAATATATCCGGTCTGAAACAAACCAAATACGTAACCTATTGCCAGACAAATCATCCGTTCCATGTTTATTCCTTTTCCTTTCGTTCCCGAATAATAAATTTCAATCTGGTTCCTTTAAAACCAAAGGCCTCCCGGATTTTATTTTCAATATACCTTGTATAAGAAAAATGCATAAGTTCCTTATCATTGACAAAGATAACAAAGGTGGGCGGTTTAACGGCAACCTGTGTGATATAATACAGCCTCAGACGTTTCCCTTTATCCGACGGCGGCTGCTGTAAGGCCACGGCTTCTGCCATAATTTCATTCAGCACACCAGTGGCCACCCGCAACGTCTGATTTTCAATCACCATATCTATGAATTCAAATAATTTATTTAAACGCTGTCCAGTGACTGCTGAAATAAAAATCAGCTCTGCGTATGGCATATAGGCCAGAATTTCCCGAATCCGGGACGTATGTTCGTAAATGGTCTTATCATTTTTTTCAATAGCATCCCACTTGTTAACGGCAATAATCACGCCTTTTCCCCTTTCATGGGCGATTCCTGCAATTTTGGCATCCTGCTCCGTCACACCCTCCGTGGCATCGATTACCAAAACCACAACGTCTGCCCGCTCCACAGCAGTTACCGTACGTATGATACTGAACCGTTCCAGTTCCTCTTTGATTTTGGATTTTCTTCTGAGGCCTGCCGTATCAATAAATACATAATCCTTTTTATTTCTCCGGATAACCGTATCTACTGCATCTCTGGTGGTTCCGGCAATATCGGAAACAATCACCCTGTCTTCCCCAAGAAGTTTATTGATGATAGAAGATTTACCGACATTTGGTTTACCTACAATGGCAATTCTTGGTCTGTCGTCTTCCTCTTCTTCCACAGAACCTTCCGGGAACCGGCTCACCACTTCTTCCAGAAGATCACCAATTCCCAGTTTGGATACCGCTGAAATCGGAATCGGATCGCCAATGCCCAGATTATAAAATTCGTAGACATCCGGCATCATTTTTTCGTAATTGTCTACCTTATTGACAGCCAGAACCACCGGTTTTTTACTTCTACGAAGCATATCTGCTACTTTGTCATCGGCATCCACCAATCCCTGCCGGACATCGGTAATAAAAATAATAACATCCGCAGTCCGAATGGCGATTTCTGCCTGTTCCCGCATCTGTGCCAGAATAATATCGTTGGTATCCGGCTCAATACCGCCGGTATCGATTAACGTAAAACTCTTATCCAGCCAGGTCACATCCGCATAAATCCGGTCCCTTGTTACCCCTGGCGTATCTTTTACAATAGATATATTTTCCCCTGCAAGGGCATTAAACAACGTGGATTTTCCTACATTCGGACGTCCCACAACCGCAACAATCTGTTTCGACATATTATCTCCTATTCCCGTTCTCTGTCATATGCTTTGATATATACAAAATTCCCGTTTACTTTCTGTTTTCTTTTCGTTTCCGGTTTAAACACCTGTAAAACTCCGTCAATAAAACCCTGACCGCTTGATTCTACAATATTAATATCCACTTGTAAAGTATTTTTAAGTTCTTCCAAAGTAATATCGTCCAGAAAAACATCTTCTCCGCTTCTTAAGATATTGGAAGGCAGCAGCAGCATGTCTCCCAGTTCCCTGTTTTTTAACTGTTCAGTCAGATCCGTAGCGGTTATCAGGCCGGACACCGTTATTTTTTCTCCAAAATAATGATTAACGATAGGATAGCAACGGATTTCCAACGGTTCAATGAGTTCTGTCATAGCATCACACAGACTCTGAATCAGATTATAGGCTAACAGACCTGTAGCAATGGAAACTGTTTTCTGCTCCATTCCCTGAAGCCCGCCCATCATTTCGAAATCGTTCTTAAGCTGTTCCAGAGCTTCCTGAAATTCATTCTGAAACAGCCGCATCATACCCACTCCATTTTCCAACTGGAGATAACCGTCATACCGCTCCTCTTCCGGAAATTCCCGTTTCGCTAAAATATACCATTCGTCGCTGGCATGTATAAAATGGATACCATAGGTTTTATAAAAAATATTCTGATATTCTTCAATCATATCAATCACAGCTCCGGCATCCGCCTGTTCAAAACTTTTTAATTCAAATAAACCTTCCCTGTATTTTGTCAGTCCGGCCGGAACCACAGATACACTCTGCATAAGCGGAATATAACGCTCCAGATCCTGAATGCTTCGTTTTAATTCCGCACCATCATTAATCCCTTTACATAAAACAATCTGCCCGTTCATACTGATTCCGCCTTCATGCAGTATATCAATCTTTTTTAACGCCTCACCAGCAAAACGGTTATTCAGCATCTTACACCGCAGTTCTGGATTCGTTGTATGCACGGATATATTGATGGGACCTAAATTATACCTGATAATACGCTGAATGTCTTGTTCCGACATATTGGTTAATGTAACATAATTCCCCTGCAGAAAAGAAAGTCTGGAATCATCGTCTTTAAAGTACAGCGTTTCTCTCATACCCTTTGGCATCTGGTCAATAAAGCAAAAAATACATTTATTATGACAGCTCCTATAATCGTCCATCAGTCCGTTTTCAAAGACAATTCCCAAATCTTCATCTGGTTCCTTGTCAACCTCCAATAACCATTCCTCACCGTTCTGCTTTCTCACCAGTACTTCGATATAATCATCTTCCGCCAGATACTGATAATCAAAAATATCCTCTATAACAGTATCATTTATTTTCAACAGAACATCTCCCGGTTCCAGCTCCAGTTCTTCCGCTATGGAGCCGGGCTGAATCTCTTTTATTTTATGTTCGATATGCTTCATAATCAACCTCACCTGTGAAAACAGTTTACTGTAATAATATTATCATTTAATCGGTATTTTGTAAAGAAATGCTGAAAGATTCCCCCTTTTTCCATTCAGACCGCGATGTGAAAATAAAATATGGCGGTTACAGCAGGTACAGATTCTCCGATTATCAATATGCTCCGGTTTCACACCAGCCTCCGTCAGTATCAATTCGTTTGCTCTCCACAGATTTAACTGATAGTTTCCAGACTTCGTTTGATAATAGATTTCTTCACAGTCCCTGGCTGAAAAATTTTTCTGAAATTCCCGGATAACCGTATCATCCACTTCATAACAATCCTGACAGATGGAAGGACCGATGGCGCAGATTACATCTTCCGGTCTGGTTCCAAATTCTTCCTGCATCCGCCGGATGGTTATCTCGCCCATACGGTTTACGGTTCCCCGCCAGCCGGAATGCGACAGTCCGATGGCTTTATTTTTTACATCCGCAAAATAAAGCGGCACACAGTCCGCAAAAGAAGTTCCCAGAACCACATTGTCTTCTGACGTTATCAGTCCGTCCACATCTGTAAACATATTTTCACGTGTAATTCCGTTTCCGCAGTCTTTTTTGGTCACCAGCTTTACATTGGTGGTATGGGTCTGAGCCGATAATACCAGATGACTGAGTTCAAAACCTATGGCTTTTGCAATCCTTTTGTAATTTTCCATAACATGTTCCTGTGAATCTCCGCGGTTAAACGACAGATTTAACGAAGAAAATATCCCTTCACTGACACCGCCCAGCCTTGTAGAAAAACCATGCTTAAGAAAAGGGATATTGTTTAATTTCTCAAATGTGATAACAGGAACCTCCTGTTTTTTTATCTGTTCCAGATAATAATCCGACATCTAAAATCCTCCAAATGCATTTTTATATAGTGTAAAGGTATGATTTAAAACGGCCACCACATCAAAACGAATCCGGTGTTCCGGTGGAAACCTGTGTTCTGCCAGATACATTCCCGCTATCCGCTGAATCGTACTCTGTTTTCTGAAGTCTACCGCTTCCGCCGGAGAACCGTACCGCAGGTTTTTTCTGTATTTCACCTCACAGAATACCAGCGTATCACCATCCATAGCCACAATGTCAATTTCACCCAGCGGGCATCGGTAATTCATCATAAGAATCCGGTATCCCTGGGACTTCAGATATTCAGCCGCCTCTTGTTCATATCTGCTCCCCACCAGTCGTTTATTCATATTTATACTCATTCCCCTTCCTTTTTACTTTTGTATTTTACTACGCAACCGGTCCATCTTATCCACAAATACCAGAATTTCCGCAACCACACCGTATAATTCCGGCGGAATCATTTCTCCAACCTCCAGTTTGGACAGCGTCCTGGCCAGTTTAGAGTCTTCGTATAAAGGAACATCTGCCTCCACTGCTTTATCTATGATTTTTTCCGCCAGTATGCCCTGACCGGAAGCAATTATGGTAGGCGCTTCTTCTCCCGTATTATACTCCAGTGCAATTGCCAGTTTTTTATTTTTTTCATTCAATACTATCATTTTCCTTTCCTGACAGCTTAAAATCCCGCATTCATCTTATGCGCGAATGTCAAATGAGTATCGTTTGATGTTTGAAGTACTTTCATCATGTTCAAATATATGATTTAAAACTCCTTCAGACTGCTGGAACTCCGCTGTTTGTTCCTGGACAACGGTTTCCGCAGACAGGTTTACGGAATATCCTTTCTGCTTCAGGCGTGCCTGAAGTTCATGCAGATGCTCTTCAACCAGCTTTTCCGAAATCCGGTTATTCAGGGTAAACTTTGCGGATACTGCCTGATCAACCAGTTCCACACTGATATCCGTTGCTCCCAGATGGTCCAGGTCCAGATGCAGAAACGCTGTTATTTTTTCATTTATCTCTGTTTTTCTCCGTTTCCTGCCATACACATATAAATCACCCTGTTCCTGTCTGGAATTAATTTTATATGGAAGCTGGACATAAGAGGCAATCTGGTTTAAATCATTCATAAACAGAATATTATTTTTCAGGTCCTTTGCCTGATTCAAAAGATTACTTTCCCGAGGACTTCCGCCTTTTATATTTTTTTCTATGGTATCCGCTGCCCGCAGTAATCTCTCATATAAATTATTTATATCCTTTTTTTCTAATATTGTTTCATCGGATTTATCAGAAATATTTAACAATCCTTTATTCCGAAGGACTGATTTTACCGCATTCCGAAAGGAAGGGGAATGAAGAACTTTCATAGCCTGTGACTCCGTAAAACCTTGCCGGTCCATCTGTGTGAGTGCCTCTGCCAGTTCCTGAAAGGTATCCGCATGAGCAATCGCATCCATGGATTTCGAAAGAGAATCCTCCTGAGACAAATCTTTCTCCACAGTCATATGTTCTGTATTCTGAAGCTTTTCTGTCACATACTTCCACGGTTCCGTATCAGCCGCTGGATTCTGGACATAATCCTGTTTTATATGATTGGGAACCTCATTCTTTTCCGGACCGGAAGTTCCAGTGAAATCTCTCTGTACTGTATTTAGTTCTGCCATTTGTTCTCCCTGTCTGTTTTCTGCATTCTGCAGAAGGGTTTCTGTTTTATTCAAAGGTTCCGAAGGATTCTGAATCTCTGGGGGAGTTACAGTTACCGAATCCGATTTTGTTTCACTGGTTGCTGTCTGAACAGGTACATCCGTTTGGGAAATCTCTGGCCGTTCCTGAAATGCATGAGACAAATGAATAAATAACTGTATTATAGATTTTACATTTCCAGTAGTATCTTCCTGAATATACTCTGCCAAAGCATTGGATAAATTCTGCATACTATCGGATATCTTATGCTCATAATTCATATATTTATCATATTGCTCCAGATTTTCGGGAGTAATCTCAATTCCATGTTTTATCATCTGTGACAACTTCCCGATACTTTCCCCTTTATATGTATTCAGAAGTTTTACCATATTTAAAACCGACTGTCGGTCGATGGGCTGTCCGCTGCCGATCAATTCTTTTACAACTGCAATATTTTTATCATTAACCGACAGTCCTGCGCTGAGCAGTGACTTTGTCACCAGTTCGGAAGGAATATCGGAATTTCCCACTGGCCGCAAAACGATTCCGTGTTCCCCGTTGGCTTTTACCTGAAAGGTCAGCTCCTCGCCAATATTTAGTTCCAGCGCTTCTCCCATCAGGGCTTTTACTTCCTGGCTGTTGGAAAGCTGTATCCGAACTTCCATATTTCGAATATCCAATATTTTGGCACGAAAAATATCTCCCACGGACAATTGTTTCAGCGACATGGTTCCGTCGGTTCCTCCGGTTTCCGGTTTTCCGTTTATCATTACTTCCGTTCCGGTCTTTAAGCTATCTTCATTTCCGGCGGAATCCATCTGGGTATAATTTTGTAATAGATTGTTGATATTAACATTCAACTATATCAGACCTTTCAAAAAACTTAATCGATGAATCGGGCATGCTCCGTGTTTTTTTATGGCTTCAATATGTTCTTTGGAGCCGTAGCCCTTATTGCTGGCAAATCCATATTCCGGATACAACGTATCATATTCCTGCATCAGTCTGTCCCGTTCCACCTTGGCGACAATACTGGCCGCAGCAATGGATACACTTTTGGCATCCCCGTGAATGATGGGAACCTGAACAATAGTACTGTCCATCTCCGGAATTGTAACCGCATCATTTAATAATATATCGGGTGTCGGAGAAAGTTTCTTAACAGCCGTTCGCATGGCTTCATATGTTGCCTGCAGGATATTAATCTTATCGATGACTTCATGGCTGATAAATGTCGTTTGGACTGCCACCGCCCGTTCTTTAATAATATCGTATAATTCTTCTCTCTTTTTGGCAGTTAATTTTTTGGAATCATTGAGATATAAAATAGTTTCATCTTTGGGCAGGATAACAGCCCCGGCACATACCGGGCCTGCTAACGGCCCTCTGCCCACCTCATCAATTCCGCAGATAAACTGATATTGGGAATATTTATTTTCATAAGCTTTCATGACTTCGGTTCTTTGAACTTCTGCCTGGTAAGCCTCCAGTTTCTTTTTATATCTATTTACGATACTTTTAACACCTGATCGTTCATCCTTAGAAAATTCTTCAAGCAAAGAAATGTATTCTTCTATGGCTGCAGCTTCAAACATAGCTTTAATCTCATTGATTTTCTTACCCTCTGACATGGTGTTCTCCTTTCGTTTTTCACAACTGCGGTTCTTCTAAGCTGATCCTTCCGATTTTCCCATTTCTGAATTCTTCTAATACAATCGCTGCGGCTTTTTCAATATCCGGTTCGCCACCTTTTAAAAGGCAATGTCTGGCCCTTGCAACTTCATACAGGGTATCCAGTGGATTTTCTTTCTCTTCAATTCCATATCGTTCCCCAATCATTCCGTTATAATTCTCCCGCATAAATTTCAGTAGTTCCATTGACAATTCCCCGATATTCAATATTTCATCCTTAATGGATCCTACCAGTGCCAAACGAAGCCCTACAGCCTGATCCTCAAATTTCGGCCATAAAATTCCCGGAGTATCCAGCAGCTCCAGGGTATTGCTAAGTTTAATCCACTGTTTTCCTTTGGTAACACCAGGTTTGTTTCCAGTTTTCGTACATGCCTTTCTGGCATAGGAATTAATAAATGTAGATTTTCCCACATTGGGAATCCCTACTACCATCGCCCGGACCGGACGGTTTAAAATTCCCCGTCTCCGGTCCCGTTCTGTCTTTTCCTTACATGCCTCTTTAATAACACCGTTAATTTCTTTGATTCCTGCACCACTTCTGGCATTTACCATTACGGTAAAAAAACCCTGTCCTGCAAACCATTTTGCCCATTTCTGGTTTTTGGCTTCATCTGCAAGATCGCATTTATTTAAGAGAATCAGTCTTGCCTTATTTTTTCCGATGCTGTCAATATCAGGATTCCGGCTGCTTAAAGGTAATCTGGCATCTACCAGTTCGATTACCAGATCGATAAGCTTAATATCTTCCTCCATCATTCTTCTTGCTTTTGTCATGTGTCCCGGATACCATTGAAACTGCATATATGCCTCCTTTATCTTCTTTTCCAGACGGTTATGTAACCGTTACATTCTTTAATTCACCAGTCCTATTCTCACAAAGGGTGATACTACCAGCCAGACCTTTCCGTTAATCTCTTCCATTCTGACATTTTCTACTGTACCGGAACGGCTGTCTTCACTACTGTTCCAGTTATCGCCTATTACAAAATATTCATTATAAGACAGAGTAATGGAAGCCGCCGCAAGCCCTGGATTTACGATATCCTCCATATCCTTATTATAGTCCAGCAGTTTATGATCTATATATATCCTTCCGTCTTTGATTTCCACGGTTTCTCCCGGAAGGCCAATGATTCGTTTTATATATTCCATGGATCCTCCGTCTGCTCCTTGTTTCGTAAAGGATATTACGTCAAATCTGGAAGGTTTTTTCAGTCTGTAGATCAGCGTATCAATAAAAACTTCATCGTTATTTACCAGCTCTTTCGCCATGGAATTTCCAACTACTTTTGTTCTTAAGCCGATATAATTCATCAGAAATACAGCTAATATTGCTACTACAATAATATCCACAATCCATTTAAAAACTTTATCAATTGCTGTATTCTTATCCGGCATGGCATTATAAAAACGCATAGAGCCATCTCCTTTTTTCAATTTTAATATACCAAAACTTCTGATCCGTAACCGTGTGTTTTGCAATCGCCTGATTATGATATGTGGTTTTATGAATGAAGATGGAAAAAAGGACAAAATACATATGTACTTGTCCTTTTATTATTCCGTTTTCCATTCGAATTATTTAACTAACTCTTTTACCTTCGCTGCTTTACCAACTCTGGTTCTCAAATAGTTAAGTTTCGCTCTTCTTACTTTACCCAGACGTACAACTTCAATCTTTTCAACGTTTGGTGAATGTAATGGCCATGTTTTCTCAACGCCTATTCCGTTTGAAGACTTTCTGACGGTAAATGTCTCTCTGGAACTTCCGCCCTGTCTCTTCAAAACAGTACCTTCAAAAACCTGGATTCTTTCACGGTTTCCTTCTTTAATCTTAGCGTGTACTCTTACAGTATCGCCTACATGAAACTCAGGAACAGATTCTTTTAACTGTGCTGCCTCGATATTTCTGATTATTTCATTCATTTGTGTGACCTCCTTAAAATTCTGGTGTTCAATAATACATTTCATGTAAAAGCGGAACATCCAATTCTCACAACGATATCACTTTACCATATAATTCAATATTTGGCAAGCAGATTTTCATAACTTCTCTT
The DNA here is from genome assembly GCA_022794265.1 of Lachnospiraceae bacterium. Classification (GTDB taxonomy): domain Bacteria; phylum Bacillota; class Clostridia; order Lachnospirales; family Lachnospiraceae; genus Bovifimicola. The sequence goes on along the minus strand of JAAWEK010000003.1, from coordinate 112,478 downwards.
ATCCTATATTCAGATTCTGGATTTATTACAGTTCTCTCACCGATTTTATTTAAAGCAAATCCGGTCTCCGTTCCCTGGTACGCTTTAAAGATTCTTCCTCTCTCCATTCGGCGATTTTGGCATGATTTCCGGACAGCAGAACTTCCGGTACCTTCCTGCCCATAAATTCCTCCGGTCTGGTATACTGGGGATATTCCAGACGGTTTTCTGCAAAAGATTCATATTTGGCAGAATCGTCATTATGGAGTACACCATCCACCAGTCTGGATATGGTATCAATCATAACCATTGCCGGTAATTCTCCGCCGGTCAAAACATAATCCCCGATTGAGACATGGTCTGTCACAATCATTTCCAGCACCCGTTCATCAATACCTTCATAATGTCCGCACAAAAATATTAAGTCTTCTTCTTTTGATAAATCCTCCGCCATACGCTGGTTAAATACGCTTCCCTGAGGTGTTAAATATATAACCCTGGGGCTGGATATTTGTTCTGCAACCGACTGATAGGCCAGATAAACCGGTTCTGCCTGCATGACCATACCTGCACCTCCGCCATAGGGATAGTCATCAACCTTCATATGTTTATTGGTAGCAAAATCCCGGATATTGACTGCTTCCAATTCAATTTTTCCATTCTGAATGGCACGCCCGATAATGCTGGTATTCAGTCCGTCCATAACCATTTCCGGAAATAATGTTAAAACATGAAATCTCATAAATCCAATAACCCTTTCATGATATGCACTTTTATCACCCTGTTTTCTATATCCACTTCTTTAATACACTGCTCTATGGCAGGCAATAAAAGCTGCTGGTTCTTTGTTATCCCCGGTAGTGTCTTAATCTGATAAACATCATTGGCTCCTGTCTGGAGAACATCCATGAGAGTACCAATCTCCGCTCCGTTTGATTCATCTATAACCGTTAATCCAATTAAATCTGCTATAAAATATTCATTTTCCTCCAAAGGAACCGCATCTTCCCGCAGGATTAACAAATCTTTGCCCTTATATTTCTCCACTTCATCAATATGATTGATTCCCTTGAATTTTACAATGGCAAATTGTTTAAAATACTTCACTCCTTCTACTTCCATTTCCTGAATCTCAGTTCCTGCTTTGCCTGTTTTATTCCTTGGATTCGTTTCTATAAAAACCTTTTTTAAACTGCTGAATCTTGAAACATCGTCTGTGGTAGGAAATACCTTGACTTCACCTTTTAAACCATGCGTGGATGAAATCACTCCAACTCGTAACATATCTTCCATAGTTTCCTCCGCTCTGCCTGTCTAAAATTTTCTATAAAATAAGCTACCACAAAACCCAGGGTTTTGCAGTAGCCTGTTCTGTTCTTATTGTACTATCTCAACAATAACTTTTTTGTTTTCCCGAAAAGCCGCTGCTTTAACAACAGAACGAATGGCTTTTGCTATCCTTCCCTGTTTCCCGATAACCTTACCCATATCCGATGAGGCAACCTTCAGTTCAATTACTGTTCCTTTTTCATCTTCATGCTCTGTTACCACAACTTCTTCCGGTGAATCAACTAGTGCTTTTGCAAGTATTTCGACTAATTCTTTCATTACTTCACCTCCACTAGCCTTATTTCTCAATGCCAGCATGCTTCAATAACTTAGCAACTGTTTCAGTCGGCTGTGCGCCGTTGTTTAACCATTTCTTAGCTGCTTCAGCATCTATCTTAATTGCGCTTGGCTCAACATTTGGATCGTAAGTACCAATCTCTTCGATAAACTTACCATCTCTCGGTGATCTTGAATCAGAAACTACTACTCTATAAAAAGGAGCCTTCTTCTGTCCCATTCTTCTTAATCTGATCTTTACTGCCATTACATTTCACCTCCTTAACCTGATTTTCAAAATGTGTATATGTTAAAAAGGAAGCCGAAACCTGCCTTTTTTACCACCTTTACCGCCAAACATACCGGACATCTGCTTCATCATCTTACGGCTCTGTTCAAACTGCTTGACCAACCGGTTCACTTCTGCAATATCCACACCTGCACCTTTGGCAATTCTGGTCTTTCTGGACGGATTCAGAATCGAAGGATTACTTCTCTCCTGAGGCGTCATGGAATAAATAATTGCTTCTGTTCTGTCCAGAACCTTTTCATCCGGAAGGGCCGCACCTTTTAACTGGTCGCTCATTCCAGGAATCATTCCGATAATATCCTCCAGACTTCCCATTTTTTTTATCTGTTGCATCTGTTCCAGATAATCGTCAAACCCAAACTCGGCTTTTCGGATTTTCTTTTCCAGTTCTCTGGCCTTTTCTTCATCCACTACCTGCTCCGCTTTTTCAATCAGCGTCAGGATATCTCCCATGCCAAGGATTCTTGAAGCCATTCGGTCTGGATAAAACTGTTCCAGATCGGAAAGTTTCTCTCCCATACCAATATATAAAATAGGTTTTCCGGTAACAGAACGAATGGAAAGTGCTGCACCACCTCTGGTATCGCCATCCAATTTGGTAAGTATCACACCGTCAATACCAATCTTATCATTAAACATGGAAGATACGTTTACAGCATCCTGACCGGTCATGGCATCCACCACCAATATGGTCTGATTTACCTCGACGGCCTCTTTAATCTGAACCAGTTCCTCCATCATATCTTCATCTACATGCAGACGTCCTGCGGTATCCAGAATGACCACATTATTATCGTTCTTTACGGCATGTTCAATGGCAGCTTTTGCAATATTCACCGGACTATGTCCCGTACCCATGGAAAACACTGGTACGCCCTGCTTTTCTCCGTTAATCTTTAATTGTTCCACCGCCGCCGGACGATATACATCGCAGGCAGCCAGCAACGGATGTCTGCCTTTTGCTTTCAGCTTTCCAGCAATCTTTGCCGTAGTCGTCGTTTTACCTGCACCCTGAAGACCTGCCATCATGATGACGGTTATTTCATTCTGTGGCTTCAATGCAATCTCCGTGGTTTCACTTCCCATCAGTGAAATCATTTCTTCATTTACAATCTTAATCACCATCTGACCGGGTGTAAGACTGGTCATGACTTCTGAACCTACGGCCCGTTCTTCAATGGATTTTATAAACTGCTTTACCACCTTAAAGTTAACATCTGCCTCCAGCAATGCCATTTTTACCTCTTTTAAAGAAGCTTTTACATCTGCTTCCGAAAGCTTTCCTTTTCCCTTCAGGTTCTTAAATATATTCTGCAGTTTATCCGATAAACTTTCAAATGCCATTCAAAATCCTCCATTATATTTCCTCTAAAATCTTATAGGAAATATCAGATATTTTGTCAATCAATTTCAAATCAGATGTTGCCTTGAATTCATCTGCAAGCTGACGGATGGTCAGAACATCCTGCTTGGTATTCATAAAACGCTCTACCAGATGAAGCTTATCTTCATACCCTTTCAGTGTCTTATCACATCTTTTTATCAAATCATGAACACCCTGCCGGCTGATACCTTTTTCATTGGCAATCTCACTCAAAGAATAATCATGAATCACAACATCCTCATATATTTCCTTCTGATGTTTCGTCAATAATTCACCGTAAAAATCATATAACAATGATTGCTCCACTATCTTTATCATAATTCACCAAACCTGTCAAGCATGATTACTTGACAGAGTATACATGAAAAAAGAACCTGTGTCAAGTATTATTTCTTGACAGAATTATATTTCAACAAATATGACAAATAACTGCTGATATCCATTAACTGATCCGAAAAGTGTTCCTTCCTGATTTTTTAGCTTCATATAATGCTTTATCCGCCATTTGATATAATATCTGAAAACTATTGGTCTGCCCGTCTGCCACAGCAACACCTGCACTGCAATGGATTGCCATATGAATATCCTGTTCTGAATAGTCAAACTGAATACTCTTTAATATATTTGATATTTTATCCATGATTTCCTTTTCACTATCGTTATACTCCGTCAGAAATAAAACAAATTCGTCACCACCGATTCTTCCAAAGATATCATTTATGGTTATACTTGAAGAAATGGAAGCAGCAATTCTTTTCAAAATCTCATCACCGGTAATATGACCATAAGAATCATTTACATTTTTAAACCTGTCCACATCAAAAAGAATATAAATCCCTCTGGAAAAAGTCTCAAGGTATTCATTAATCAACTGTTCGGTATAATAACGGTTCCATATTTTTGTAAGGTCATCCATACGTGCATGTGTAAGATTCTGCATTCGTTCCTGCATCTCATCATCAATATTTTTCATCAGAATCAGAACACGTTCCACTGCCGTATTTTTCTCATTGGGAATAATAATTATGGTAACCTGAATCCAGACCAGGCCCTTTTCCCTGTTTTTTATACGAACCGATGTATTGATGATATTACCATTATTCCTCAGACGCTTTTCTATATCCGCCCCCCGGAATACATCTAATTTTTCGGCATCTTCTGGCAACACACACTCCGTACACATATGCCAGAACCACTGATCCATATTGATAAAATGGGTATCTACCTGAAACAATTCCTGATATTTGTCTTTATCATAGATAAAGACATTATTTGCCGTCTGGTATTCCAATACCACATCATACATAAAATCCAATGTTCTGCGATAATAGGAATCACTGAGAACAGCTCTGTTGGGAGCAATCTCTTTTCCATCCGAACGTGAAATATGTATGCTTAAAAATTGAATCCTGTCCTCTTTCAGTCTGCATAAAACCGTTGTATCCGTTAAAATCTCTTCGGTATTTTCATCCGTTTTATCCTTCAGTGCAATTCTTGCAGACACCAGACAGAGATTCTCACTCTGTATATATCCGTGATAATGTTCGCTGGTTATACCATAGACAGCCTCCCATGCCGGATCACAGACTCCAATCATCGGCCCGTCATCCACCGTACAATGGTCCAGAAAATATCCGGCATTTTTATCAATCCAGTACGTATGGCAGGCTTCTTTCACATTGTTCACCGATAACTCATATAACTTATTCATCTGCAACAGTCCCTTCTTCAACGATAAAGCCACAAAACGTTTGTGTAGCATTTCAGGTCTGCGATATGCAGAGAAATAGAATATAGCTTTTAAAGATTTGGATGTTCCAGTTTAACTTTATATCCTTTTTTTTCAAGAGATTTAATAATCTGTACTTTATGCTCATGTCCAAATGCTTCAAGAGTTATTTTAAGTTCCACAGCCGCATTTCTGTTAATACTTACAAACTGGTTATGCTCTAATTTTACCACATTTCCCTGCTCTTTTGCAATTACATTAGCAACTTTAACCAATTCACCTGGTTTATCTGGAAGCAGGACTGATAAAGTAAATATACGCTCTCTTTCAATCAGACCATGCTGCAGCATGGAAGACATGGTAATAATATCCATATTACCGCCGCTTAAAATTGACACCACTTTTTTATTTTCACAATCCAGCTGTTTTAATGCCGCTACCGTCAGAAGTCCTGAATTTTCTACCACCATTTTATGATTTTCTACCATATCCAGAAAGGCAACGATTAATTCCTCATCCGGTACGCTTAAAATTCCATCCAGATTTTTCTGAATATATGGAAATATTTTGCTTCCCGGTGTTTTCACAGCAGTTCCGTCAGCAATGGTAGAAGCGCTTTCCAGCGTAACTACGGTTCCCGCATTTAAGGAAGCCTGCATACAGCTGGCTCCTGCTGGTTCTACTCCAATGACTTTGATATTCGGATTCAGATACTTCGCAAGGGTGCTGACACCTGTGGCAAGACCGCCTCCACCAATCGGCACCAGAATATAATCCACTGTCGGAAGCTCTTTTATGATTTCCATGGCAATAGTTCCCTGTCCTGTTGCCACATCCAGATCGTCAAAAGGATGAATGAAAGTATAGCCGTTTTTTTCCGCAAGTTCATACGCCTTAGCACATGCTTCGTCATAAACGTCACCATGCAGCACTACTTCCGCTCCATAGCTCTTTGTCCGGTTCACTTTCATTAACGGTGTAGTAGTAGGCATTACAATGGTTGCCTTAACACCATATAATTTTGCCGCATATGCCACACCCTGGGCATGATTTCCCGCAGAAGCCGTAATCAGTCCCTTTTCACGTTCTTCTTCCGAAAGGGTGCTGATCTTATAATATGCGCCCCGAACCTTATAGGCTCCGGTATACTGTAAATTCTCCGGTTTTAGATATACTTTATTTCCACACTGTCTGCTGAAATATTCACTATACACTAATTTTGTTTTTAAAGTTACCTTTTTTACAACTTCCGTTGCTTCTTCGAATTTTTCAAGAGTCATCATTTTTCATATCTTCTTTCTTATTTTTATTCAGTTCCCTTGTCAAACAGGGCATCTACAAAATCATTGGCATTGAATTTCTGTAAATCTTCAATCTTTTCACCAACACCAATGTATTTCACCGGAATTCCCAGCTCCGACTGAATGGCAACTGCAATGCCGCCTTTCGCGGTTCCGTCCATTTTTGTCAGAATGATACCGGTAATATCGGTACATTCCATAAACTGTTTTGCCTGGGCAAGAGCATTCTGACCGGTTGTGGCATCCAGTACCACAAGATTTTCCCTATACGCTCCACTATATTCCTTTTCAATAATTCTGTCAATCTTCTTTAATTCTTCCATTAAATTTTTCTTATTGTGCAGCCTGCCCGCCGTATCGCAGATCAGAACATCCGCCTTACGTGCCTTAGAAGCCTGGATTGCATCAAAAATGACCGCTCCCGGGTCGGAGCCTTCCTGCTGGGCAATGATATCCACACCAGAACGGTTGGACCATTCTGTCAACTGCTCAATAGCCGCTGCACGGAATGTATCTGCTGCTGCCAGAACCACCTTTTTCCCCTGTCCTTTCAGTCCTGCCGCCAGTTTTCCCACGGAAGTGGTTTTACCGACTCCGTTGACGCCGATTACCAGCACGATGGATGTCTGTTGTTCATAGTCATAGGCATTCTCTCCCAAATCCATCTGCTCTTTGATGGTACTAATCAATAATTCCTTGCAGGCGGAAGGTTCTTTAATCTTATTTTCTTTTACTTTTGCTTTCAGATTTTCAATAATCTCCATTGTGGTGTTTACACCTAAATCTCCCATAATCAAAGTTTCTTCAATTTCTTCATAAAAATCGTCATCAATGGAAGAAAAACCGCTGAAAATGGAATCGATGCCGGAAACAATATTATCCCGGGTCTTCGACAGACCGGAAACCAGACGTTTAAAAAAACCTTTTTTTTCTTCGCTCATTTGTAATAAGTTCCTTTCTTCTCTATATTATTTTAGGCAATTGTGAAACTTCTGACTTTTGACCATGAGTTTCGCATAAAAGCTTAATTGGTTAATTGTGAGTCCAGAAGGTCGACAGAAACAAGGGTGGATATACCTTTTTCCTGCATGGTGATTCCATACAGGCGGTCGGCAGCTTCCATGGTTCCTTTCCGGTGGGTGATAACTATAAATTGTGTAAATTTTGTAAGTTTATGCAGATAGTTTGCGTATCTGGAAACGTTAGAATCATCCAGCGCAGCTTCAATTTCATCCAGCAGACAGAATGGAGAGGGTTTTAAATTCTGAATGGCAAACAGTAGAGCAATGGCTGTCAATGCTTTTTCGCCACCGGATAACTGCATCATATTCTGCAGTTTTTTTCCAGGCGGCTGGGATATGATGGTAATTCCCGCTTCCAGAATATCTTCTTCCTCATTTAGTTCAATGGTACCTTTTCCGCCGCCAAACAATTCTTTAAATACATGGTCAAATTCCTGCCGGATTTCCGCAAATTTTTCCGTAAACTGTGCCCGCATACCCTTATCCAGCTCATCAATAATCTGTATTAACGACTGTTCCGCCGCAGTCAGGTCATTATGCTGGCTTTTCAAAAATTCATATCGTTGGAAAACACTCTTATATTCTTCAATGGCATTCACATTCACATCCCCCAGTTCACGAATCTGTCCCTTTAACTCCTGAATCCGGTTCTTAATCTGTGAAGGATTATCATATGCTTCATTCCGAAGTTCTTTCGCTGCGCCATAGGTCAGTTCATATTCATTCCACATATAATCAATCTGGTTTTCACGGCTTTCTTCCAGTTTATCATGCTGAGAATTCAGACGGTAAATTTCTTTATCCAGCTGGCTCATTTTTTCAGACAATTCTTCCCTTCTGCCGAAAAACTCTTTATGATTTTTTGCATATTCTTCTTTTTGTCTGTGAAATGCTTCAATCTCCTGTTCCAGTTCTTCCCGGGACCGTTCTGCAGTTTCAATTGATTTCCGGATTTCATCAATTTCTTTTTCTTTTTGCGCCACATCGCTGCCAGAATTGGATTCCGCCTCTGTTAAACCCTTTAGCTCTTCATTCAGTGCAGAAATTACGGTCTCCGTCCGGTTAATATTTTCTGAAATAAAAGAGATTTTTTGATTCATTCCGGAATATTCCAGCTTCATTGTCTCCACTTTCTGGTTTTGTTCAGACTCTGCAAGTTTTTCCTGTTCCAGTTCTTCATTTAACTGCTTAATCCGTTCCTCTACTGATTGATTCAGGTCTTCATAAGTCTGAAGTTCTGAATGTAATTCATTATTATTTTCTTTAATATCTGAAATCTGCAACACGATTTCCGAACTTTCCTTTTCAAAATCCTCAAAAGAATCCGTCAGTTCTTTTTTTCGCTGGTCTGCCTGATTCAGATTCATTTTAACGGTATTTTGCAGTAAAAACTGTTCCTGAAGCACGGATTTTACTTTCTCCAGTTCTCCGGAAAGATCAGCCATAGCTGTTTTATTTGCCTTTCTGGTTTCTTCGCATAAATCCCTCTGCTCTTTATTCCGCTTCAGATTATGTTCCAGTTCTTCAATTTCTCTTCTTCTGCCCAACAGATTGCTGTTATTTTTAAATGCACCACCAGTCATGGAACCGCCAGCATTTAATAATTCACCCTCTATCGTAACGATGCGGAGAGTATACCGGAATTTTCTGGCCAGCGCCAGTGCATTGTCAATAGTATCTGTCACAAGAATCCTGCCTAACAAAAACTTAGACACTGCTTCATACTCTTTCTTAATATGAACCAGGTCACTGGCAAGACCGATGACACCTTTCTCATGCAATGCAGCCTCATTATTAAATCCGGTCCGGTTGGCAAGGCTGGACAACGGCAGAAATGTAGCACGTCCGAATTTTCCCTTTTTCAGATATTCGATTAGTTCCTTTGCTGTGGATTCATTATCCGTAACTATATTCTGAATACTGCCGCCTAAAGCGGTTTCTACTGCAACCTCATACTTTTTGTCTACCTTGATAATATCCGCCACAACACCAATCACACCTTTTTTGGAATCCTTTAATTCCATGACTTTACGGATGCTGTTGCCATAACCTTCATACCGTTCCGTAATATTTTTCAGGGATTCTGCCTTTGAATGGTCCCTCTGATATTCCATCATAAGTTCCCCGGATCGTTTCTCAAGCTGCCGGGATTCATTTCTGTAATCCTCCAGACGGGCATTGATTTCATCATTTTTATCCGTCAAATCCAGAATCTGTAAATTAATATTCTTCAGTTCCTCTTCCAGTTCCTGGATAATATTGTCCTGTGCCTGTCTGTCACTGGAAAACTTGATCAGTTTCTGGTTGATTTCTGCTTTTCGTATGGAAATCTGCTCCAGCATTGTATCATACCGCTGGATTTTTGATTTAACGGCAGCTTTCTGATTCAGCAAATCGATGATTTCATTTTTACTTTCTTCAATCTCTTCCAGAATATTATGTATCTTTTCGGAAATGGATGCCAGTCTGTCAAATTCCTGCTTCCGGCTGTCATCTGCTGTTTTCAGTGTATTCTGCAGTTTCTCTTTTTCCTGAAGATACTGATTCCTTTCAGAATCTGCCTGTTTCAGATTGAACTGTACCCCCTGAATCCTTTCCCGGATATGGGTATCATTTTGTTTTGCGGAATGAATCTGCTCCTGTAATACCTTAATATCACCATCAAATTTTTCTTTCAACAGCTGAATTCTGTTCCGCTCGTTCTTTTTTTCTTCTGACCGGGCAGTCAGTTCGTCCATATCTTTCTCAAGCTGTTCATATTCGGCTTTCGTAGTATCATATGTATTTTTAGTCTCTTCCAAATCATTTACCGCAATGGAAAGCCGGCTTTCGATATCACTGATTTTCTCTTTCAGCTCTTCCACGTTTAACAAAAACATATTGATATCGTTGGTCTTTAATTCCTCTTTCAGTTTCAGATATTTTTTTGCAGTTTCCGACTGTTTTTCCAATGGTGTTACCTGTTTTTCCAATTCCGTCAGAATATCAGTAACACGAACCAGATTGGCCCTCTCATCCTCCAGTTTCTTCTGAGTAATATTCTTTCTCCGCTTAAACTTCACAATTCCCGCTGCTTCATCAAACAGCTCCCGCCGCTCTTCCGGTTTTCCTGATAATATTTTATCAATCTGTCCCTGTCCAATAATGGAATAACCTTCTTTACCAATACCGGTATCGTAAAACAATTCATTGATATCTTTTAAGCGGCAGACCGAACCGTTAATCATATATTCACTTTCTCCTGAACGGAAAATCCGCCGGGATACTGTTACTTCATCAAAACCAATGGAAAGAGAATGGTCTGAATTATCCAGTGTAATAGCCACATAAGCAAATCCCAAAGGTTTTCTGTTTTCGGTTCCAGCAAAAATAACATCTTCCATTTTTGCTCCCCTAAGCTGTTTAATCCGCTGTTCCCCCAGAACCCATCGCACCGCATCCGCCACATTACTTTTTCCGCTTCCGTTTGGTCCTACAATTCCAGTAATTCCGTTGTGAAATTCAAAATTAATTTTATTTGCAAAGGATTTAAAACCCTGTACCTCTATACTTTTTAAGTACATACCGTAACTCCGTTTCCTTAATTTGTCTTTCCGGTTTCGCTTTTGCCAATAGTCCTGATTGCCGCATAGGCGGCTTTCTGCTGGGCATTTTTCTTTGTTCTTCCCCGTCCGTTGCCGATTACTCTTCCATCCAGAACTGCATTCACTTCATACATTTTATCATGATCCGGACCTTCCTCCCGAATCAGGTTATAGCTTAGCGTACCCAAATGATATTTCTGTATAATTTCCTGTAAAACCGTCTTGCTGTCATAAAACAACTGTTTTTTCTCTATATCATTTAAAATAAACCGGTAAGTAAAACGGCGTGCTTCATCAATTCCTCCGTCCAGATAGATAGCACCCAGCAATGCCTCCACCGCATCCGATGTGATGGAATCCCTGTTTTTACCACCCATCCGTTCTTCTCCATGGCTTAACAGAATATAATCTCCAAGACAGAGCTGTCGGGCCACCTGTGCCAAAGGTCCCTCACTGACCAGACTTGCCCGGAGTTTTGTCAGCTCCCCCTCTGGTTTTTCAGGATACTGCTCATATAAAAATTCACTGGAAATCAATTCCAGCACGGAGTCCCCCAGAAATTCCAGTCTCTCATTAGAATTTAATTTATTCATCTTATGGTCATTGATATATGAACTGTGTGCCATTGCCTGATATAACAGCTGAATATTATTAAACTCATAATCAATCTTATGTTGAATTTCAAAAATACGATCCTTAGACATCTCTTTTCCTTTCTTTCTGCAAAAAGCCTGTAAAGCCTGACATTAAAAAATTAAAATCACGCGTTAAGGGCTTTTCTTTCATATCAATAGGAAAATGAGTAACTTGATACAAGCTACCCATTTCCCGATTTTAAAAATTATTCCTGATTAGTTATTGGATGCTGCTTTAATCTGTTCTACAGCATCTGCAACCGACACGATGGATTCCGCAGCTTCATTTGGAATCTCAATATCAAATTCTTCCTCAATGCCCATAATAATCTGGAACACATCGAGAGAATCCGCCCCCAGATCATCAATGAACGTTGTTTCCATTGTAATCTCTTCTGCCTCCACATTTAATACTTCAGCAATGATTTTCTGTAATTTTTCAAATTCCATTTAAATACACACCTTTCTTACTTGTCTTCGATTAATAATTTTTCTTTTATTTTTTCATTAATTTTTTGTTCCCTAAAACTGATACACTGGATAATAGAATTTGTCACCTCTTTTGCTTTTGAACTTCCGTGGGTTTTAACCACCAGTCCGTTCAGTCCCAGCAAAGGCGCTCCTCCATATTCATCCGCCTGAAAGGTCTTAAGTGTTTCTTTTAAGGCCGGTTTTATTAAAAGGGCTCCAAGCTTGCTTCGAAGTGATGACATCAGGCCTTCTTTCACTTTCCCAAGCAGTGTTGCTCCCAAACCTTCATAAAGTTTTAAAATCACATTGCCCACAAAGGCTTCACATACAATGACATCGGCATTTCCCGAAGGTATATCTCTTGCTTCAATGCTGCCGATAAAATTAATGTCGGTACAGTTTTTAAGCAGCGGAAATGTCTCTTTCACCAGTGCATTTCCTTTTTCCTCCTCTGCTCCGATATTTACAATAGCGACTCTCGGATTTTTAACGCCTACTATATATTCCATATAAATGGACCCCATCTTGGCAAACTGTACCAGATGAGATGGTCTTGCATCCACATTGGCGCCGCAATCAATCAGCAGAGACAGTCCGTTTGCAGTGGGAATCAGCGGAGCCAGTGGCGGCCGTTCTACACCTTTAATCCGGCCCACAAGCAATTGTCCGCCTACCAGAATGGCACCAGAACTTCCAGCAGAAACAAATGCATCTGCCATATGGGTTTTTACCAGATTCATGGCAACCACCAGAGAAGAATCCTTTTTGGTACGAATCGCCTTTACCGGTGATTCTTCCGTTTCAATAATTTCTGAAGCATGAACCACTTCAATTCTGGATGTATCATATTCATATTTTGCCAGTTCCTTATTTATAGCCTCTGATATTCCCACAGCAAGAACCTTGATATCTTCTTTCAGATTCACTGCTTTTACGGCACCTTTAATAATTTCTGCAGGAGCATTGTCCCCGCCCATTGCATCTAATGCAATAATCGTATAATCCTTACCCATATAAAAAACCCAGCATATGCTGCCCGTAAATATGTGAAAGCGAATTGGGCCCGTTTCTCATAAAATTTCTTCCACATCATATAACCATTACATAATATACTAGATAACTTTTCAAAAATCAATATGATTTGTAAAAAAAATACAATTCAGATTTTATTGTTCCTGAAAAGAGAACTCTTAACCTAAAATTGTCCGATTAATAAAGAGGAACTGAAACTTCTGACCTATGATCTGGGAGATTTAAATTGATCGAAAAAATTTTTTTAAATATTGGAAACAATACAAGCAGTGTCACATACAATTTACTGTAATCAAATTTTTGGAGGATTTAACATGAGTGATTTAGCTGCAACAAACTGCGGTGGCGGATGTGGATGTGGAGACGATAACGGAGGAAACTGCATCTGGTTAATACTTATTCTGTTATGCTGCTGCGGTAATGGTAACGGATTTGGCCGCGGTGGAAACGGATGCGGAGACTGGATCTGGATCATCTTACTGCTCTGCTGTTGTGGTAACAATGGTGGCGGCTGCGGAAATAACAGCAACTTCTTAGGCTGCGGCTGCTAATTTACCATCTGAATCATCCCGGTAAATTATAATGATTGTGCTGCTTTTTAAGCAGCACAATCACTAACTAAGGCAATTACTATGTGAAAGGAAAATTCTTTTGAACCGACAATTCTCCATAATTGAAACAGAAAGTTCCATATTCGAATATGATTTTGACTGCCTCAATTGTAATCATGCAATCAACCTGTTCATAATTCTAATGTGTGTAAAATATACTTTATCAGACGATAGTTTTACAAAGCTTAATAATATGCCTCTGTAAGGCAGAAAAGAGAGGGTATCATGGAAAATGAAACTATATCCGGCAATCCGATGTCAAACAAATCGCTGAATATCTTAAAGGCATCACTTCCTTTTATTCCGCCCAACATGCAGCGTGGAATTTCCTATTATATTAAAATTGAAGAATTTAATAGCATGGTCCGGGGATTTCAGGAGGATAATTTATCCGGGCTGAAAGCATGCGGTATGGAAGGTTCGCCAAGAAGAAATTTCAACCTGAATGAATATCTGACAGCAATTACACCTTATCTCTCAAAGGCAGAACAGGATATCATAAAAATGGTTCTGAATGTTGTCCAGGCTATGAAAGTATATAATATATATAAAGAACTGGATTCTTCGTTCATGGGCGGAATGACGGCCCAGGCATCGGAAACTGCCCCTTCGTTCCATCCGGACGGTACCGGAGAACCGGCGGAATTTAATTTTAATACTGCAGAAGCCGACACTACGGAAAATAATACATATCCGTCTGAACTCAAAGAACAGACGGATTCTTTAGAAGATAATGGTAATATTCCAACGGATTCTCCTGCTGGGACCGAAAATCAGGGTCTCAATATTGAGGCGCTGAAAAATATGCTGTCTCCCAGCCAGAAAGCCATGTTTGAAACTTATTCATCCCTGTTAAACGGCAATACCGCCGTATAATTTTCAGAAAGGAAATTTAAAATATGAGATATAATAATCTGGATTTCACTGGTATTTCACCAGAAAAAATCAGACTGATCAACAGCATTATTCAGGAATCCCAGTCTGTCTCCCAGGATAATCTGGTACCGTTTTTTTTAAATGCATCTGCCAAAGCAAAAGCTAATGGGATTACCTTTACGGAACGGGAAACCGATATTATTGTAAATGCTTTAAAAAACAATATGACGCCTGCCCAGGCAAATAAGATTGATACTGTTCGAAGACTCTCAAAAATACTGGCATCCAACAACCCTATGCCTTAAAAAATCCCGACATCATGCATATTCCGGCTGCACCTGACCGGACAGTCAGTGCAGCATTTTCCTTTGTGATTCCGCCAATGGCAAAAACAGGTATGGATACCCGTTTACAAACCTGGTTCAAAAATTCAGGTCCTCTCGGCGGAATTCCCGGTTTACAGCCGGTTTCAAATATGTGTCCGGCAATCACATAACCGGCACCATATGTTTCCGCTGCTTCCGCTTCTTCAGCGGAATGTACAGACACTCCGATTTTAATTTTTTTTTCCGGCTCCAAACGGCCGCACTGTTCACAATATATACCGAAGTCCGTTCCTGTTAAATGTATGCCTGCCAGTCCGTACTCCGCCGCATATTCCATCATTTCACATAACACTTCCTTTTTATCCGGATGTTGGATGCCAGTATGCAGAATCAACGGCACTGAAAACCCCGGACGGTTCCTCACCGCATCAGTAAGCTGGAAATACTCTTTTAGTGTTAAATCTTTTTCCCGCAGAATCAATGCAATGGCACCATTCTCTGCCAGGACATCAATCTTCTGAAACCAGGCCTCTCCGCTTAACTTCCGGTTGGAAACGGCAATTTTTTTAACCTTATCATAATCTGTATCCATCTTCTGCTCCTTATACTCAAATCTCCGTTTTCGTTTATCCCGTATAAATATATTCACTCATTACCGGCATCAGTCCCTGCCGGATGATTGCCTGATGGACTTCTTCTACGGAACGGGCATCCGAAATTTCAAACTGTTCATCCCCCTTTTTTGTTCCGTCATGTCCACCCACACCCACACCAACTCCGGCGGATATCTTTGTTGCGGCTATTTTGATAATATTATCGCGAAACTGCTGACATTCCCTGGTAGAAATGGTAATACTGGCAAAGGGCATAAAAATACGGTAGGCACAGATAATCTGCAGCAACTGGGTTTCACGGACATCCTTCGGATTAATTTTATCATTGTTAATGATAGGACGCAGCCTCGGACAGGAAAAAGAGATTTCCGCATGTGGATACTTCCGCTGCAACAGCCAGGCATGCATACCAGTTGCAAATGCATCCCTTCGAAAATCGGCAAGCCCCAGCAATGCCGCAAATCCTACTCCGCGCATCCCCCCCAGCAACGCCCGCTCCTGAGCATGAAAACGATAAGGAAATACTCTCTTATGTCCGGCCAAATGCAGCATTTCATATTTGTCCGGATGATAGGTTTCCTGAAATACCGTGATAAAATCAGCGCCGCACTGATGCAGATACCGGTATTCGCCAGAATTCATCGGATATACTTCCAGACCTACCTGCTTAAAATATCCTTTTGCAATTTTACAGGCTTCACCAATATATTCTACATCAGACATCTTCCTGCTTTCTCCTGTAAGCAGCAGAATTTCCTCTAATCCGGTAGCTGCTATGGCATTCATCTCTTTTCTGATTTCATCCTGGTTAAGTTTTGCGCGGTGAATCCGGTTATGACAGTTAAATCCGCAGTATACGCAGTAGTTTTCACAATAATTGGATATATACAACGGCGTAAACATAAAGACCGAATTTCCAAAATGCTTTCTGGTTTCCATTCTTGCTCTCTGAGCCATTTCTTCTATATATTCTTCGGCTGCCGGAGATAACAGAGCCGCAAAATCCTGTTCTCTTAAAATTTCCTGGTTTAATGCCTGTTCCACATCTGCCGCAGTATAAATATTATAATCATATGCATTCATTTTTGTGATTACCTGTTCCATGAGGTCCGAAGAAATCACTTCCATATCCGGCAAATAAGCCATATGGTCCATCCGCTTCCCTGTTCTGTGTTCCGATATAATAATATCCTGTTCAAGTTCTGGCATAATATTCTCCTTTCAGCTTAAATCACAGGTTTCCCGCTTTCTCAGTCTCTTAAAAAACCGGTTAACGGGGAAGAGGCTTCTCCTCCATGAGAAATGACTCTTCCCATTCCTGACAGATAAGCGGTTCTTCCTGCTTCCACTGCCTGTTTAAATGCTTCTGCCATTGCAGGGATATCCCCTGCTGTTGCAATGGCCGTATTTGCCATAACGGCCGCCGCTCCCATTTCCATTGCTTCACATGCCTGGGAAGGTTTTCCGATTCCGGCATCTACAATAACCGGCAGTTCGATTTCATCAATTAATATTTGTATAAATTCTTTGGTACAAAGCCCTTTATTGGAACCAATCGGTGCGCCAAGAGGCATAACAGCTGCTGCTCCTGCAGAGACCAGATCTCTGGCCGCATTTAAATCAGGATACATATACGGCATAACCACAAAACCTTCTTTCGCAAGGATTTCTGTTGCCTTTATGGTTTCCTGATTATTTGGCAGCAGATATTTTGAATCACGTATCACTTCTATTTTAATAAAATTGCCACAACCAAGCTCCCTGGCCAGTCTGGCAATCCGCACGGCCTCCTGGGCTGTTCTGGCGCCGGAAGTATTTGGAAGAAGGGTAACACCTTCCGGAATATAGTCCAGAATATTTCCCATACTTTCACTGTTGGCGCGCCGGAGCGCCAGAGTAATGATTTCTGCTCCTGCATGCTGGACTGCCGCCTGAATCAGGTCCAAAGAATATTTTCCGGAACCTAAAATAAACCGGGATGTAAATTCATGTTCTCCTATAACAAATATATCATTTCTACGTTGCATGTTCCTACCTCTTTTCCACATTCTGCAAATGCATTTTTATACCTATAATATACTATTCTTCTGTTTCACCCAGAAGAATCCGCATGACCATATTTGCCTCATGCATGGCACACAGGGCAACCCTTGGGGCCATTAACTGCAGTCCGTCTTCCAGACTGCTGACACCATCGCCACACACATAAAACCGGTCAGTAACTTTTCTGGTAAGTATCCTGTTTCCGCTGTCCATTCCTGCCATTCCATTACCCGACACTATGATTTTATTCCGGGAATGTTCCATGATTTCATTAATCAGCATTGCCTTTGATTCTTTCCGGTCCAAGGCTTCACAAATTATATCCGCCTCTCCCATCAGTTCCATAACATTTTCCTGTGTGATTTTCTCCGTTATGGATTCTACCTTTATGTAAGGATTGATTTCTGCAATCTGGGCTTTCATAGAGTCCGTTTTATATTGTCCGATGTGCTGAAGGTAATAACTTTGGCGAAAAATATTGGTTATATCCACCACATCATAGTCTATCAATCTTAAACTGCCGATTCCAAGCCTTGCCAGAGCAATACTCACATGGGAACCCAGACCTCCCAGGCCTGCCACTGCTACCCTGGCATTTTTCAGTTTATCCTGTTTTTCTTTTGTATGCCTCTGACATAGGGCCTCATAAATTTCAGCCGCCTCCAACAAAACTTACAACCTCCATTTCATCCTCCGGCTGAGGGATATAATTGGAATATTCTGATTTCGGAATGATTCTTCCGTTACATTCCACTGCAATGTATTTCAGGTCAAACCGTTGTTCCAGTAAAAGCCGTTCCAGATTTTCATAGTCCCGGTTTATTTCCACTCCATTTAGTCTCATATGTTCCTCCATTTCGATTTTAGTAACACAAAAAGACTGCATGAATCCGATACACCCAAGGTGGTGTACCCCTTCATGCAGTCTTTTCCGCATTCTGTCAAACATAATATCAGACCGGAAATCCGTTGTCAAGCAACAGATATAAACTACAACGGTTCCGTATAGCTTTTTAAAAATTCCTGTTCTTTTAAGTTCAGATAAGGACTTACCGTTTCATACACACGGGCATGATAGTCATTCAGCAATTTCCGCTCCCGTCCGGTCAGCGCCTCTGCCACAATGGCCTCCCGTTCAAATGGTACCAGTGTCAGGGTTTCAAATTCCATAAAATGACCGAAAGGATTCGAATCAAAATCTTCACAACGCTGGCAGACCACCATATTTTCCAGACGAATACCATATTCGCCTTTCAGATAGACCCCTGGCTCATTGGATGTGATCATTCCTTCCTCCAGTTTTGGAACTCTTTTCTTTCCTTCGGTAATTCTCCATCGGAATGCATTGGGGCCTTCATGAACATTTAACAGATATCCCACACCATGCCCGGTTCCATGATTATAATCCAATCCCAGTTCCCACAGCGGCTGTCTTGCCAGTACGTCCAGATTCAGACCGTTCACTCCGTATAAAAATCTTGTTCCTCCCAGATTCAGATTTCCTCTTAAAACTGCAGTATAATGTTGTTTCTGCTGGTTCGTCAAAGTTCCGCAAACCAGTGTTCTGGTAATATCAGTTGTGCCTTCCAGATAATGGGCTCCGGTATCTATTAATACAAAGGAAGACGGCTGTATCTCATATTTTGAATCTTCAGTTGCCGAATAATGGACGATGGCTCCATGGTCACCATATGCCACTATGGAATCAAAACTTTCCTCTACAAAATGTTCCATTTTTTTCCGTTCTTCCAGCAGCCGTTCTGCCACCGTCAGCTCATCCATATACTGTTTACCCAAATGATTCTTAAACCAGTATAAAAAACGGATATACGCAATAGCATCTTTTACATGGGCCTGCCGCTCATTTTCCACCTCTGTTTTATTTTTTACGGCTTTCAGAAAATAAACCGGAGTATTATAATCCAGAATCTTTGCATTACTTTTCACCAACGACATATATAAGGTATAATTCATCTTGTCGGTATCCGTTAAAACCCTGCGGTCTTGTCCGAATTCCCGAATTTCGTCATAAACGGAAAAATAATCCCGGATTTCTACCCCCAAATCTTCCAGATAATCCCGGATTTCTATGATACTTTCTTCAAAACAATAAAGCAATACTTTTTCTTCCGATATAATCAGATAAGATAACAATACAGGATTGCATTTGACATCATTTCCACGGATATTTAACAGCCATGCGATTTCATCCAGTGCAGTCAGCAGACATATATCCGCCCTTTTCTCACCCATATCTTTTCTGACATTCGCCAGCTTGCTCTCATAACCTTCTCCTGCATATTCCATATTCAGCACAAATGCTTTTTCCCTGGATATGAACGGTCGCCCGGTCCAAATTTTCCCGACTAAATCTGTTTGATAGATGAAACGTCTGCTGTCTGTATTTCCAAAGCTTTCCACAAGTTTCGCAAATCCGCATCCCTCGGAAGCTGCCATGCATCTGCCGTCAAATCCCAGAGTCATACCTTTTTTCAAATAATGTTCTACATATTCATCAATATGAGGAACACCATCCATTCCCATCCGGAATAATTCAATTCCGGTTCCCGCAAGCTGCTGTTCCGCCTGAAGAAAATATCTTCCGTCAGTCCATAATACGGCCTGATGCTCCGTTACAGTCATAACCCCTGCAGAACCCGTAAATCCCGACATATATTCCCGGCATTTAAAATAATCCCCTACATATTCCGATAAATGAAAATCGTTGGTAGGAATAATATATATGTCAATATGTGCCTTTTTCATCTCATTCCTTAATAATTCCAATCGCTTTAAAACTTTCATCTTTATACCTGTTCCCCGAATAAAGGTTTCCTTTCCTTATACTAAATTACTGAATAGCTGCAGAATTTCCGGTTTAAAACCATGAATTTCACAATCATCCGGTTTACAGGCGGATTACAAAGTCCTCATATCCAAACCGTTTTATGGTTTCCATGGTTCCTTCCCGGTTCATATATAAAATCGAAGGCAGGCCGATTCCGTTAAACGTATTATTTTTCACCATGGAATAAAGTGCCATATCAAATAATACAATATAATCTCCCACCTGCAGTTTCTGCTCAAATTCATAATCACCAAACATATCTCCGGCCAGACAGGTATTTCCGCCAAACCGGTATACCTCCGGCTTCCATTCCATACCGTTCATTTCATTCATATCTTCGATTCCAGAAACCGGAGCACCTGATTCCGATTTCGTATAATCGGTGATTCCTTCCGGACTGATTCCATAAACAGCAGTATTTTTAATGATTCTGCTGTCCCTCACCGCCATTACTAAAGGCGTATAAGGCATTTCAATAATGTCCGGCATATGACAGGCGGCAGACGCATCCAGAATCGCTGTCTGAATGCCGTTATCTCCAATATCCAATACCCGGCTGACCATATATCCGGCGTTCAGTACAACTGCCTCACCTGGCTCCAGATACACCTGCACATCATAGGTCTCCTGAAGATGCCGGATACAGTTAATCAGTGTTTCAATATCATAATCTTCTCTGGTAATATGATGTCCGCCTCCCAGATTCACCCATTTCACCTGATGAAGTACCCGGGAAAAATCCCGCTCCACTACCTCCAGAGTTTTCTTTAAATCTCCGGAATTCTGTTCACACAGTGTATGAAAATGGATTCCACTGATACCATCAAGCTCATCAAAACGAAACTCTTCTTTTCGGACACCAAACCGGGAGCCATAGGCACAAGGGTCATAGATTACATGCTCCTGGGTGGAACAGCAGGGATTCAGCCGTATTCCGAATTCCGGACCGTTTTTTCCATTCCGGACAACAGTATTTCTGGCCTCCAGCGCCTGTTCCTTATGTCTGTCCCATTCCCGGAAAGAATTAAATATAATATGGTCGCAAAGATTCAGTATTTCTCCAAATTCTTCTTTTTTATATACCGGAGAAAAAATATGATTTTCCCCTTTCATTTTTTCATGACCCAGTTTCGCTTCAAACAGACCGCTGGCGGTCACACCAGAAATGTATTTTCCAATCAGAGGATAAGTCTGATATACCGAAAACGCTTTCTGAGCCAGCAATATATGACAGCCGGTCTGTTGCTCCACCCGTTGCAGGATTTCAAGATTTTCAATCAGCACGGATTCATCCAGAACATAGGAAGGAGTTGAAATTTTTTCCATCCGTATATTCTCCATCAGATGCTTTATGCTTTCAGAATTTATTTTCATATCAACACTTCTCCTGAACTAAATTTTAATCGACCAATTTCGGGTCAAAAGATTCTTTCCATGGAAGTCCCCATTGGTTCAGAGCATCCATAAACGGGTCCGGGTCAAATTCTTCAATATTAAATACCCCTGGTCCTTTCCAAATACCTTCCATCAGCATCATGGCTCCTATCATGGCAGGAACCCCTGTGGTATAAGAAATAGCCTGGGAACCTACTTCTTTATAACATTCCTGATGGTCACACACATTATATACATAATATGTTTTTTCTTTTCCGTCTTTGATTCCCTGAAAAATACATCCAATATTGGTTTTTCCTACGGTTCTCGGTCCCAGACTGGCAGGGTCCGGTAGTACAGCCTTTAAGAATTGTAGCGGAACAATCTGTTTTCCTTCATATTCTATCGGCTCAATGGATGTCATTCCCACATTCTCCAGACATTTTAAATGAGTCAGATAACTTTGCCCAAACGTCATAAAAAAACGGATTCTTTTAATTCCCCTGATATTTATTCCCAGTGATTCCAGTTCTTCATGGTGCAGCAGATACATATCCTTTTCACCAATTTCCGGAAAATCATATACCCGTTTAATTTCCATCGGCCGGGTTTCCACCCAGTTTCCATTTTCCCAATAACTGCCATTGGCAGATACTTCCCGAATATTAATTTCCGGATTAAAATTCGTGGCAAACGGATATCCATGATCACCTGCATTACAGTCCAGAATATCAATGTAATGAATTTCATCAAAATAATGTTTCATGGCATACGCTGAAAATACCCCTGTCACACCTGGATCAAATCCACTTCCAAGCAATGCGGTAATTCCTGCTTCTTTAAACTTCTCCCTATATGCCCACTGCCATTTATATTCAAACTTTGCTGTATCCAGCGGCTCATAATTAGCAGTATCCACATAATTTGTTTTCGTGGCAAGACAGGCATCCATAATAGTAAGATCCTGATATGGCAATGCCAGATTCAGCACCACATCCGGCTGAAAATCTTCAATCAGCGCAATCAGCTCTTCCACATTATCTGCATTCACCTGTGCTGTTTTTATTTTTGTCTTACTGTCCTTCAGTTTCTCTTTTAATGCATCGCATTTGCTTTTCGTACGGCTGGCAATGCAGATTTCCTCAAATACTTCACTGTTCTGGCAGCATTTATGAATTGCCACTCCGGCAACCCCTCCGCATCCGATAATCAACGCTTTACCCATATTTTCCATTCCTTCCTTTCTATTAATATCTTTAGACAGGTGATTGCAAAACTTCTGACCTGTGACTTTGAGTTTCGCAAACGCCTAAAGATATTTCTGATAAAGTATTAGTAAAATGCAAGCAGCATTTCTCTTAATATTTTCAATGCCACAGCCGTGGATGCACCGCTGGAGTCCAGCATCGGTGACAGTTCATTGATATCACAGCCCACAATATTAAGTCTGCTGACTTTTAAAACAGCATCCAGTAAGTCCTGAAAACTTACACCGCCGGCTTCCGGTGTTCCGGTTCCCGGGAATACAGAAGGATCCAGTATATCCAGATCCAAAGTAAAGTATACCGGTTTTCCTTCTAATCCGGCAATTACGTCTTCCAATCCCTGAAAATCAAACAGACGGGTGGAAACATGTTTTCTCCCCCATTCATATTCTGTCCGGTCCGCACTGCGGATTCCAAACTGATAGATTTTTCCGTCACCAACAATGTCCCAGATTCGGCGCATTACGGTGGCATGAGACAGCGCAGCCCCCAGATATTCCTCTCGTAAATCCGCATGGGCATCAAAATGCAGGATATGCAAATCTTCATATTTCCTGCTGACCGCCCGGACGGCTCCCAGAGTTACCAGATGCTCGCCGCCAATCATAAGCGGAAGTTTCCCAAAATCCAGTATGGCGGAGGTCATTTCTTCGATATCTTTCAATGCAAGGTTCGTATCTCCGAAACATAATTCCAGATCGCCGGCATCAAATATGCCAATATCTTCCATATCTTTATTCTGATACAAACTATAGGTTTCCAATCCATAGGATTCCGCACGCATGGTTCTGCTTGCAAACCTGGCGCCGGGCCGATATGATGTGGTAGAATCAAAGGGTGCGCCAAAAATAACGATTCCGGATTCTTCAAATTCATTATCACACCCTAAGAAAGTTTCTATATTGCGGGACATTCCGATTCTGTTCATATTATCAAATCCTTTCTGAATAAAATCAATTAGACGATTGCAAAACGCATAGCCGCAGGTCGGAAGTTTCAGCAAATTGCCCCTTGGAGCAATCAATACAATTACTGAACTTCTACCGTTCTCAGCATATTTTCCACATATCCAGGCAATGCAAATGCCCCGATATGAAGAGGGATATTATAATATTTTGTCCTTATATTTAAATCTTCCCAGCGTCTGCGGTTTAAATCACTGACTGGATGGTATGTTTTAGAGGCAAATCCGAACAGCCAGTGTCCTGACGGATAGGTTGGTATATGAGCCTGATATACCTTGCTGATAGGAAATGATTCCACAATCCGTTTGTGTGCCCGCTGCATGGCATAAGCATCTTCCGGATAAAAAGGACTTTCATGTTGATTCACCATAATACCATGTTCCGTTAATGCCTTATAACAGTTGCCATAAAACTCTTTTGTAAACAGGCCTTCTCCCGGTCCAAAAGGGTCTGTGGAATCTACAATAATCAGGTCATATTCATTTTCGTGATAACGGATAAATTTTAATCCGTCCTCATAATAAATACTGACCCGTTCATCTTCCAATGCTGAAGCCGTAAACGGCAGATATTCTTTGGATGCAAATACCACTTCTTCATCAATTTCCACCAGATCGATATGTTCAATTCCATCATATCTGGTAAGTTCCCTTACCGTTCCACCATCTCCACCTCCGATGACCAGAATATTTCTGGCCTCCGGCAACACCGCCATCGGCACATGGACAATCATTTCGTGATAAATAAATTCATCTTTTTCCGTCAGCATCATATACCCGTCCAGTGTGAGAAAACGCCCGAATTCCACACTTTCAAAAATATCGATTCTCTGAAACTCCGACTGACCCGAATATAGCTGCCGGTCCACCCGAATGGAAAATTCTACATTCTTCGTATGTTTTTCCTTAAACCAAAAATCCATTCCGCAGCTCTCCTTATTTTTTAATAACATTTAGTTTTTTTGTATGCATGTCTTCCGGTCCGGTCAGGGAACAGCCCTTGTCTGCAGCATACTCTATGTATTCTATGATTTCTGGAGTAATCAGTTCTCCCGGCGCCAGAATCGGAATTCCCGGCGGATAGCACATTACAAATTCGCTGCATACCCGGCCGGCACACTCCCGTAGCGGTAACTGTTCTTTTTCGGAATAAAAGGCATTTTGGGGAGTATCGATTACTTTTGGAGAAATATATTCCGTATCCAGCATACCTTCCTTATCTTTTTTAAACCGTCTCCGTATCTCAGACAACGCACTGACCAGCCGCTCAATATCCCGTGGCCGGTCTCCTACGGAAACATAGGCCAAAAGATTTCCGAAATCACCAAATTCAGCCTGAATATCATAATCATCCCTTAAGATATCATACACTTCAATTCCTGCCAGTCCCACATCCAGCGTGTGTATGGATAATTTTGTTACATCAAAATCAAAAATCGCATCTCCGTCTACAAGTTCTTTGGAATATGCATAATAATCCCCAATTTTATTAATCTCGTCTCTGGCATAGGAAACCAGATTTTTAACTTTTTCAAATATTTCTTCTCCGTGAATAGCCAGATTTCTTCTGGAAACGTCCAGGCTGGACATCAGCAGATAGGAACCACTTGTGGTCTGGGTCAGATTGATTACCTGCCGGATATAACCGGCATTTACATGTTTTCCCGCCAGAAGAAAAGAGCTCTGGGTCAGGGAGCCGCCGGATTTATGCATACTTACTGCTGCCATATCGGCTCCTGCTGCCATAGCAGAAACCGGCATATGTTTTCCGAAATAAAAATGAGTTCCATGGGCTTCATCCACCAATACCATCATCCCGTGGGCATGAGCCAGTTTTGTTATCTCCCGAAGGTTGGAGCAGATTCCATAATATGTGGGATTATTGATTAGAATGGCCTTGGCATCCGGATGCTCCAAAATAGCTTTTTTTACATCTTCCACTTTCATCCCAAGCGCAATCCCAAGTCTGTCATTTGTCTGGGGATTGATATATACCGGAACAGCGCCGCATAAGATTAATACGTTAATGGCGCTTCTGTGCACGTTTCTGGGCATAATAATCTTATCTCCCCGTTTGCATGCTGTTAAAACCATACTCTGTACTGCACTGGTTGTTCCCCCTACCATAAAAAAAGCATGTCCGGCACCAAAGGCATCGGCTGCCAGTTCTTCTGCTTCCCTGATTACGGATACCGGATGACACAAATTGTCCAGAGGTTTCATGGAATTCACATCTACCGACATACATTTCTCGCCGAGAAATTCCGTCAGCAGACGATTTCCTTTTCCTCGTTTATGCCCTGGAACGTCAAATGGTACCACACGCATATTTTTCAATTGTTTTAATGCTTCCAGTATTGGTGTATTTTCCTGAGAAAGTCTGTTCATTGTGAATTCAACCTCCGGTAATTGTTCAGAATATATTAGTACCGCTGAAGATTTCAATCATTTCCCGCCGGAGATTACTGCTAATCTCCAAACGTGTTTTCGGAGGTATCTCATATATATCCGTATTAAATAAATAATTCTGTAAATCCATTTCCTTAATCAGCATTTTTGTATGAAAAAGATTTGCCTGATACATATTGATATCAATGGCATCATATTTCTTTAACGTCTCTTTATTGATATAATCCTGAATGGATGTAATCTTATGATCCATATATAACTTTTTTCCGTCGATATCCCTGGTAAATCCCCGGACCCTGTAATCCATTGTAATAATATCCGAATCAAAGTTACCAATCAGATAATCCAGGGTATTTAACGGGGTTATCTCTCCGCAGGTTGCCGCATCTATATCCACCCGGAAGGTTGCAATACTGTTATCCGGATGATATTCCGGATAGGTATGTACCGTAATATGGCTTTTATCCAAATGACCGACCACCGTATCTGTTTTTAAAGACTGAACACTGTTTTTGGAAACCGGCATATCCGAATGGACAGACATGGCTTCATCATAACTGACTGCCGCTTCTCTGGCACTGGAAAAACCAGAAGGTACCATATTACCCTCTGCAATCAGGAAAGTTACGCTGGCGCCCTGTGGTTCATAATCCTGTTTTGAAACATTCAGAACATTGGCGCCAATCATCTCTGTCATATGATACAATATTTTTGTCAACCGTTCTGAATTATATTGTTCATCAATATAAGCGATATAGTCTTTCTGCTCTCTCGCCGTTTTTGCATAACATACATCATAAATGTTAAAACTCAATGACTTTGTAAGATTATTAAAACCATATAATTTTAACTTTCCATCCATTTCTTTTTCCAATACCTCCTGATGTGTTTTTTCCATATATACAATAAAACTCAGGAATATATCCAGATTTGAATATACTCTTGAGTTTTCAACAATGTATCTACTATATCGTATATTACTATATGACTGGTATAGCGGTAATATAAAAAGTTCAAACTGTGCTTATTATAGCATATTTACAGACAATTACAAGAAATATTTAGAGTAAATATCATTATTTCTTCTCTGGGTCTTTTTCATCCTCCGGTTCCGGCTCCTCTTCCTCTGTCACTTCGTCCCGCATATGGGTATAATTGCTGCCGTAAAATAACTTCGGCTCCACACCGTCCGTTACTTCGGCATAGGCAGATACCTCAATATTATCACGGAATATACCGTTTTCAAATCTGCCGAATTCATTTTCTTCGTTCTGAAAACTTTTATCCTCTGCAGTCAACGCTCTTTTACCTGCTTTTTCTCCTTTTTTTGTTTTCCAGACCGATACACTGCCGTCTTCTACCAGAAATTCCCCATAACCGTTTTTATCTATTTTTACGTTTTCCTTTACATGGTCCAGTACATCTGCAAACACACATCCTGCAAAATGTTTTCCCACATACATTCGTTTGGTCCCGCCTTTTTCCACTGTCATGATTACTGCAAATCCGGAATTCTCCAGTTCATCCAAACCTTCTCTGGTCCATCCGATAATCTTTGGATGATTGAAATAATCGTGCTGAACTCCATAAGACGCATCCCGCCGCAGTTCCAACAGTGTCTTCAATCCTGCTATAGGTTCCAGTCTGTTATGGGGAACACCGTAATAATCTCCGTAAAATACACAGGGATATCCTTCTTCCCGCAGCAATATCAGACAATATGCATGCAGTTTGAACCAGCCCAATACATAAGATTCCAATGCCTGCCCCGGCTGGGTATCATGATTATCAACAAAAGTAACTGCCAGTTCCGGTCTGGAACTCAGAAGTGTTCGCTTCAAAATATAGCGCATATCGTAATATCCATTGCTGACCGATGCATGATACATATTGAAATGCAGTGGCACATCAAACAGAGATAATACTCCGTCTGTTTTTTGAATGTAGTTTTCCAGTATCCCCAGTTCCGCATTCCAGTATTCTCCCACTGCAAATATGGGTTTATCAAATTTCTGCCGCAGATGAGTCAGCCAGTTCTTATAAAAACCAAAATCGATATGCTTTACAGCATCCAGACGGAATCCGTCCACTCCGGTAAATGCAAAATACCATTCTCCCCATCGCTGCAGTTCCTCCACTACCTCTTCATCACTCATATCCAGATCTACACCCATAAGATAATCATAGTTGCCGAATTCCACGTCAACTTCACTGTCCCATTCTTTTCCGATAAAACGGTAAATTCCATTTTCCTGGCTTTTTGCATCGAAATCCGTTCCATGAAAATTGGTCCAGTCCCATTTAAAATCTGAATATTTTCCGTTTCTGCCAGGAAAGGTAAACTTGGTCCAGACCGTAATTTTTCTTTTTCCGGCAATCTCCCTGTTTCTGTCATACTCATCCTGCCCATATGCAAATATCCGCTCCTGTTCGTCCGCTCCCATTTTATGTCCCAGTACAATATCAGCTAAAACCTCAATTCCCTGGGCCTGTAATGCTTTTACAGCCGCCAGATATTCATCCTTGCTGCCATATTTTGTTTCAACTGTTCCTTTCTGGTTAAATTCCCCCAGGTCATACAAATCATATACGGCATAGCCCACATCCTGTGCTCCGCTGGCTCCCTTATAGGCCGGCGGAAGCCATACTGCTGTGATTCCGCTGTTTTTTAAAGACTCTGCTTCAGCGGCTACCCGGTTCCAATGTTGTTTGTCCGGGTTTAAATACCATTCAAAATCCTGCATCATTGTTCTGTTTCTATCGTAACACAAATCATTATTTATGCTGTTTTTTATACTGTCATTCATGATATTACCTCTTTTCTGCCTCTTGTTGCAGAGGTTTTACAGATACTTCTCCGGAAGATAATGTTTCAACGCTTCCATCTTTATGCTGTACAATCAGACCCGCATGTTCATCTATACCTTTTACCAGTAATTCTTCGGATTCTTTACCTACAATTACTACGGATTTTCCAATCAAAAAAGAATACTCCACATATTCTTTCATAAAAGAATGGTTTCCCATATCTTTATAATATCTTCCAATATTATTTATAATTTCCGCAGCCAGACGGCATCGAATATCATCCCTGGCAGGCCATTCCTCATTTCCCTGTTTTGTATCTGCAAGGGAAATCGCAATATTTTTCAGTGGGTCCGGAAAATTTTCCTCCGGTTTATTTACATTGACTCCAATGCCCAGAACAGCATAATCCAGATATCCGCTTTCCACATTAACGGCAGCTTCCGTTAAGATTCCACAGACTTTTTTTCCTTCACAGAAAATATCATTGACCCATTTTATTGCCGGCCGGATATGTACCACCGATTCTATTGCTTTTGCTACGGCTACAGCTGCCATAGTGGTTATAAACAGGGATTCCGATGCACTGAACTTCGGCCGGAACAGAATACTCATATATATTCCAGCTCCTGCCGGTGAATAAAAACCACGGTTCATACGTCCTTTTCCCTGAGTCTGCCCTTCTGCAAGGATAATTTTCCACTCCGGTTCCCCCTGAACCGCCAGTTCTTTTAATCTGGTATTTGTGGAATCTACTGTTTTATGTACCTCAATATCTGTCTGTGCTGCCATAACATCATCCAGATATTTTTCTATCCCCTGTGCAGATAATACATCATTGCTGCTTTTCATACAATATCCCTTATTATTCACTCCTTCTATATCATAACCTTCTGCCTGAAGGGATTTTACCGCTTTCCAGACCGCATTCCGGCTGACGTTCAGTTTTCCTGCAATCTCAACACCTGACAGATGGATTCCTCTGTTATTCTCAAATAATTCCAGTACTTCTGTTTTAACACTCATAGAAGCCTCCTTCCCAGCATTCATTTCCGCCGGACCGCTGCCCGTAAAAACGTTTGCCATGTCTTGTATTCTATCACAACATACCTTTATTTGCAAAATTTTTCAGAATTTAATATGTTTATGTTTTTTTGATATTTTAATCATTTTTATTTCATATTAAAAACACGAAATGGACACATTTCCCCACTATACTATAAACATCAAAGCGAAAGCGATGATAACTTTGATAAATTTTCTTTTCATAACTTCCTCTTAAAAAATAGCAACTGTGGTGGTTGCTATTTTTGTGCTTGCTTTTCCTCTTATATTCTGTTAGAGTATACCTATCGTTTGTAATAACACGGATTTTGAACGGTTGTTATAAATGGATTTTGATAAAATTGAAGATAAATGAAATGAGGTAATGCAATGAGTGATATTGAAAATCAGAATTTAGACAATGAAGAAGAAGCTACCGTAACACTGGAATTAGACGATGGTACTACCATTGAATGTGCCGTACTGACCATATTCCCTGTGGATGACAAAGATTATATCGCCCTTCTCCCATTGGAAGGAACCGCCGCCGAAGAAGGAGAGGTTTACTTATACCGTTATCTGGAAACACCGGAAGGTGAACCGTCTCTGGACAATATCCAGGATGATGACGAATATGAAGCAGTTGCCGATGCCTTTGATGAAATGCTGGATGCACAGGAATATGATGAAATCGTAAGCGAAGACGAACTGGACTAATTTATTGTTTTATATCAGATGAAAATCAAAACCACCGGATTGACCGGTGGTTTGTTTATTCCTCCAGAATATATTTAATTTCATCACATATGATTGCTTTTTCATCCGCTCTGTACTCAACAGTTAAATATGTTTCATAGGCACCGTCAAACCCACTGCCTTCTATTTCACACATTAACCCATACCTTTTTTCCGTTTTACTATAAAAATATTGGAAATCTGCTTTGTTTTCAGAAAATTGCTTATTCAAATCTATTTGTTTTCTATATTGATCTATTAATTCACCTTTTTCTTCTTCCGAACATCCATCCGGAAAATATCGTGTGACGTAATTAGAAGCAGAATTATATACAGAAAAGTTATAAAAAGCAGATAAATCTACATTTGTAAATATAAGATTACATTCTCCAATTTTTTCATTCACATCATTGTCTTTTGATACATAATTTGACAAAACAATATAACTATTGCCATCATATGATACATATTTTCCTTCTATGGGTTTCGGTGGCTTCTCTTTGCCGCATCCTGATAGGCATAAAATCATCATTAATAATATTATATTTAATACATATTTCATATTTCTCTTATCATTTTTTAAAACCATTTATATTCCCTTTAATCATGTTAATATAACAAATTTTTTATACAATTGTCAAAAACATTATTTTGTTTTCGTAAATGCCCTTTTAACATCCATGCAAAAATCTATAGGAACGTAAATATGAGTTTTATCAGCATTAATCTTAGATATAATGGTTGCACTATTACTAATAGTGACACTACTATCTAATGATATATTAAATTCCTCACCATCTATACTATATGTTCCACCTGCCGAATCATATAACGTTCCTTGAGCTAGCAAATTGTTAATATATGCTCTATTTTTTGAACTAACACAAATTTTACCAGTCAGTCCCTTTAAACTTGTGCCACCCCTTTGCGAAGCAAGTACGTATTGTTGATCCCTATTATTGTATTTATATTCATATATATCTCCTTTTACAGGTGTACCACAACCTGTCATACTCCTCCTGATACTGTTACCACAGAAAACAATGTAGCTATTCTTGCTATCTTTTTTTTCATTTTTATCTTCTTCCCTTCAAATTTTTATACTCTAGTCATGTTAAAATCTAATAACTTCATTTTTTTAATGCATTTTATTTTTTCTTCTTTTTATCCTTTTCATTCCGCAGAGTCCCGTCTCTTCGCATAACCGGTTTCTTCTCTTTCTTATTTTCCCGTTCGCCCCGTTTGGCGTTTGAAGATTTTTCACTGCGTTTCCTGTTCTCGCTCCGGCTTTTTGAATCCCCATGCTTTCTTCCGTCGCTTCGTCCTTTGCCTTCTCTGCCGTTTTTCCGCTCCCCGCCGTTTCGTCTTCTTTTCTTTTCAAAATATGGGATTTCCTCTATGTCTTTTACTTCCTCACCCATATTTAATTTTAAAAATGCGGCGGCCAGTTCCATGGCTGTAATATCTTCATCATCAATTTTCTGTTCAATATATTTCATTACAGGCAAAATATCTTTGTCATGCAATACCTCAAGCGCCTCTGTCAGACATTTCTGAACTTTAATTTCTGTTACATCATCAGCAGACGGAATTCTTCTGCATTTTACTTTTGTCTTACATGCACGCTCAATATCCCGTATTTTATAAATATCCCTGCCAGATACCAGCGTAAAAGAACGGCCTTTCCGGCCGGCACGTCCGGTTCGCCCGATTCGGTGTACATAATATTCAATATCCTGAGGTACGTCATAATTAAATACCGCTTCAATATCATCTACATCTATTCCTCTGGCGGCTACATCTGTAGCAATCAGAATATCAGTTTTTGCATTCCGGAACCGGTTCATTACCACATCACGCTGTCTCTGGGACATATCGCCATGAAGACCGTCTGCAAAATAACCTCTGCCTTTCAGAGTTTCGGATAATTCATCCACCATTCGTTTGGTATTGCAGAAAATCATGGTACGCTTCGGATTGTAATAATCCAGCAACCGGCAGACCACATCGGATTTATTTTTTCCCTTTACTTCATAATAATACTGTTTTACCAGAGGAATTGTCAGCTCCTTGCTGGCAACTTTAATCAATACTGCATCCTTCTGATACTTCTTTGTAATATCCAGAATCGGCTTCGGCATGGTAGCTGAAAACAATGCTGTCTGATGTTCGGTTGACATCCCCTCCAAAATGGTTTCAATATCTTCCCGAAATCCCATATTCAGCATTTCATCCGCTTCATCCAGAACCATGGTACGGATATGGTCTAATTTCATGGTACGCCTTCTCATATGATCCATGACTCTTCCTGGTGTTCCCACTACAATCTGAACACCGGTCTTTAATGAACGAATCTGGGTATTGATATCCTGACCACCATAAATCGGAAGAATCTTGATTCCATGGGTAAATTTTGCCAGTTTCCGGAGTTCCTCTGCAGCCTGAATCGCTAATTCTCTGGTGGGACAGAGTACAATCGCCTGCAGATGTCTGTTATCCGCATCCACATTCTGTATCAGTGGAATTCCAAACGCCGCCGTCTTTCCGGTACCAGTCTGTGCCTGACCGATGATATCCTTTCCTTCCAGTAAAACAGGAATAGCCTGCGCCTGAATGGGAGTCATTACTTCAAATCCCATTTCTTTAATGCCTTTTAAAATCTTTTTGTCAATGCCTGATTCATCATACCTTAATTCTTCCATTTTTAATTCATCCATCTAATTTAAAAATTCCTTTCTGTTCCGTTTCAATCCTGTCATTTATATTATATATTAAGACCGAAATATATTTTTTAACCTTACACCCCAGAAAACAACCATAAAAGCTGACACTCGTTATAAGTGTCAGCTTTTCACGAATCTATGTAAGTATATACGTAATCTGTGCCAATGTCAAATGAAAACTTTCAAAATTGACATCCTGCTGGCAAATTGTTATAATCTCAGCAGAATATTTTATCTGAGAAAGGTTTCCATAAAATGAAAAATTTAACCATAGGTTTTATCGGACTGGGACTCATCGGCGGTTCCATTGCGAAAAGCATGAAACGTGTCTTTCCTGACTTTAAAATCATAGCATATAACCGCAGCCCCCAGGCAAGAACAATGGCACTGGAAGACGGTACTGCCGATATTGTCACGGATTTGATAGACGAAATATTTACCCCATGTGATTATATTTTCCTTTGTACGCCGGTAGAACATAATGTGATGTATCTGAACCTTCTGAAGAATATCATAAAAAAAGATTGTATCATTACGGATGTGGGCAGTGTAAAAGGCAATATTCACGCAGCCGTCCGGGAGCGTAATTTATCCCATAACTTTATTGGTGGTCACCCAATGGCAGGTTCCGAAAAAACAGGCTACGAAAACGCCAACAGTTACTTACTGGAAAACGCCTACTATGCCATTACGCCTGCCGAACATTCACCGACCGAACGGGTATCCGAATTTACGGAAATTGTCAGCGCCATTGGAGCCATTCCGGTAATCTTAAATTATGAGGAGCACGATTATGCGGTGGCAGCCATCAGCCATGTTCCCCACCTGATTGCTGCCAGCCTGGTGAATCTGGTTCAGGACAGGGATTCCGAAAACCAGACCATGAAATTACTGGCCGCCGGAGGATTTAAAGATATAACCCGAATCGCCTCCTCTTCGCCAGAGATGTGGCAGCAGATTTGTTCTACCAATACAGATAATATTGCAGAATTGCTGGAATACTATATCACCAGTCTGACGAGTATCCGAAATTCCATTTTATCCGATGATTTCAATGCCATTTATCAGTTATTTCATTCCAGCAGGGAATACCGGAATTCCTTCTCTGACAGCAGGACAGGACCAATCCATAAATCCTACGAACTGTATCTGGATTTGATTGACGAATCCGGTGCAATTTCCAGCGTGGCCTCTGTACTGGCCGATGAAGCCATAAGTATTAAAAATATTGGTATTATACACAATCGTGAATTTGAAGATGGTGTCTTAAAAATTGAATTTTATACCCAGACGGCATTGGATACCGCCTCTTCCCTTCTGCCCCAGGCTGGTTACAAAATTTATGT
Source organism: Lachnospiraceae bacterium (assembly GCA_022794265.1). Taxonomy (GTDB): domain Bacteria; phylum Bacillota; class Clostridia; order Lachnospirales; family Lachnospiraceae; genus Bovifimicola. The sequence goes on along the minus strand of JAAWEK010000003.1, from coordinate 77,443 downwards.
ACGATAATATTAAAAAATCCCCAAATATCTGAATTTTATTTCAAACCTTTGGGGATTTTCATATTATGCTTCACATTAATCCAACGCTATGGGTTCTGAAGCATTCTTTTCCATTTCACTTACCATTTCATAAATCTGAATCTTTAACTGATCCGACGGCATAATACCGATAAAACGGCAACCATATAATGTCTTCTCATCACCGTAATTCTCCATTCTGACAATTTCTATTACAGTCTGGAATTTTTCCTTGGTCCACAAAACAATGGTGGTATCATAATATGTATTCAGTGCCAGCTTTTCATTGCTTCTGAATGCCAGTCCTCCCCTTGATATATTAACTAACTCAACTTCAAACTCTTCCTGCTTCAGGTTGTCTGTATTTAAACTGGTTTTTACAGAATTTAACTTAATTTTAACATTAATGTCCATTCTGTTGGATTTTCTTCTTTCCTGTGTCATTTTTTCCCTCCTTAGTTGATAAACATGGCATCGCCAAAACTGAAAAAACGATATTTTTCTTTCACTGCCGTCTCATAAGCATTCAGAACGGATTCCCGTCCGGCTAATGCAGAGACCAGCATAAGCAGTGTGGACTCCGGTAAATGAAAATTGGTAATCAGTGCATCAATGGCTTTAAATTCATATCCTGGATAAATAAAAATTTCGGTATCTCCGCTGACAGCCTGAACTCGTCCGTTGGAATCCACTGCCGATTCCAATGTCCGGCAGCTGGTGGTTCCTACAGAAATCACCCGGCCGCCATTCTGTTTTGCATGATTGATTTTATCTGCCGCTTCCTGTCCAATCTGAAAGTATTCTGAATGCATATGATGATTTAATATATTTTCTTCCTTTACTGGCCGAAATGTACCAAGTCCCACATGCAATGTAACTTTGGCAATATCTATGCCCTTTTTCTTTATTTTATCCAATAAATCCATGGAAAAATGCAATCCGGCAGTCGGTGCAGCAGCAGAGCCGTCATTGACCGCATATACGGTCTGATACCGGCTACGGTCCTTTAACTGGTGGGTAATGTAAGGCGGTAGTGGCATTTGTCCTAACCGGTCCAGGATTTCTTCAAAAATCCCTTCATATTGAAACTGAACCAGCCGGTTTCCCTCCTGAACGATATCTGATACCTTTGCTTTCAGCAATCCGTCCCCAAAAATAATCTCACATCCCGGCTTTGCCTTTTTCCCAGGTTTTACCAGAGTTTCCCATATATCATTTTCCCGGCGCTTCAGCAACAACACTTCAATCTGCGCCCCGGTGTCTGCCTTCGTTCCAATCAGCCTTGCAGGAATTACCTTTGTATCATTGAGAACCAGACAATCTCCAGGATTCAGATAATCAATGATATTACCAAATACATCATGCCTTATTTCTCCGGAATTCCTGTCCAAAAGCATCAATCTGGAAGATGTTCTGTCCTCCAGTGGGTCCTGGGCAATCAGTTCTTTTGGTAAATCATAATTAAACTCAGATAGTTTCATCTTTCTTATCCCTCTGCATATCACAGTTCTGTCTGTGATACTGCCCTTGCAAAATACTTTTGGACTTAGTATAACATTAAATTTTTTTTCTGTCCATAGAAAACTCTGTTAAGTAAATATTTACCTACGGTGTATGATCCATATACTTTACAACATATTCTTCTAAATTTTTTATCTCCTCATCATGCATCCTCTGAGATACATCTTGTCCAACATAGGTGATATGCCAAGGTTCAAAAATATATCCGGTGGCATCCATATTGTCTTCTGTATATCTGACTATAAATCCGTATTTATATGCATTTTTATATACCCATTCAGCCTCTTTACTACCTTCAAATACATCCAGATTATTATATACCTGACTGATATCCAGGGCCCGTCCCGTATGATGCTCGCTGTAACCGGGTCTGGCGCTGTAAGTGTCTACTTTCTCCTGAGGGTCCGTTCTCAGATAATAATTATATAAATTTTCCTGATAGGAAACGGAACGGTAAGAAGATACCACATAAATAGTCATTCCTTGTTTTTTCATATCCTTCAGCATTTTATTATACGCTTTGGCGGTTTCCGGAGTAGCCACATAATCTCCCTCAATTTTAACCAGATTTTTTGGCTCAAAAGTATCCGATACACGATTAAATTTATTAATCAGAAACGGATTATTGGTATTTTGGTCCGCTGTTTTTGTAAATTCCTCATCATAAAATTCCTGATCCAGATTCGCTTCCACTCTCCATACGATATCCTCTAATTTCATGTCCGGATTTTTTGCAGCATATTTATCATATCTGTCATAATTCTCTCTGTGTGCATAATATATTTCTTCATAAGAACTGGCCGGATCCCGGCTGGCTTCTCCTTTGACTTTAATCTGCTTTTCTTCACCCAGAATATTTCCAGCAACAGCGCCGGCTCCAATCATTGCGATTATGGCAAATATGGTCAGTTCGGCTTCAAATATTATAGTCAAAGGCTTTTTCTTTTTCTTTTCCACCAAAAAACCGTTTCGGATTCCGGGTATGAATTCCCTGAAAATTGCATATAAAATAAAACCAATCAGTACGCCGAACAGTGCAAAAATAATATTGGCATAATTGGTATATCCGCAGACGTATAGTTGCAAAAAACATAAAAACAGATTTGCAGCGGCCACTGTTACAAGATTAATCAGAAGAAACCGGAATCTCCGAAACAGCATAGGCATAATGAATCCCAGGGGCATATAATAATATACCAGATTCAATTCTTCCATTCCATATGAAAACACATGACTTTTCAGAAAAATAAACAATCCCAGAAGATACACCGAAAATATGATAACCAAAAACTCATGGGCACTGCTCTGTTTAATCCTATATTCGCAGCGCTTCAGATAGAATACCAGACGAAGCGCCGCTATCAGTAGCAATCCTATTATATAATAAACCATTATACTTTTCTCCTATGCTTCTTTCCTATCACGGAAAAACTTCCATCCGGATAAATTCTAAGTTCGGTTCCTCCCTTATGTTCCGCAAGATTCTTAGCATAAAGCAGACAATCGATTCCCTGGCCATAAGTCAGCCGCACTCCTTTATATTCCACCGAAAAATCATTCAGATGATCATGCCCGCAAAATATCCCCTTTGTACTTCCCAGTTCCAATATTTTATCAAATAATTTACTTTCATGCCGGGAACAACTGACAGCTTCATTCCGGCTGCCATAGTAGTAAACTGCATCCTTTCCGGCTTCTGTTACTATATCCCATGCCTGTTCATATTCCTGCAGAGGAATATGGATAAAAGCAAAGGACGGGACATTTCTTCCCTCTTCCTGCCGGAACCTGTTTACCTCACCAGCATACCATTCCACCTGGTCATCATGAATATAGTCATAGCCGCCCCGTTTTTCCGCTTTTAAATATTCGTTGGAATCGATCATATATAAAACAGAATTCAGGGAGCCATCCGGATTTCTTAATTTCACCGGATAATTGGAATATCCGGTAATGGTTTCCGACGCTTTATACCGAACCATAAGACAATGCTCCTGTTTACATAAATAATCACATAACTCCCGTTTTCCATGAGTAGACTTGGGTTCCACATCATGATTTCCAAAAGTCACCGCATACGGGATTCCTATATTTTCCAACAAGGTTGCAATTATTTTTATACTGTTCAGATTATTTCTGGACCAGGTGATGTGTGCTCTGGAACAGACAAGATCACCGGTCAGTACAATACAGTCCGGTCTGGTGGCTTCAATCATCTGTTTCATAATTCTTAAGGCCTGTTTATCTTCATGTCTGGATAAATATCCTCCGCCAATGTGCATATCCGTCAGTTGCAGAATCTTAAACGGTCTGGAATTTAATTTTCTTAAAGAATAGACACCATCTTTTTCAAGTTTCATTTCAATATTTCTCTTAATCTTTTCAGCAGATTTTGCATATTCATAACTGAACACACTGCCTTTCAGAACCGTTTTGCCTATAAAATAACAGGCCGCCCCTAATATCGATGCACCAAAAGCACCCATTATGGTCTTTTTGTTCATATGTCAACCTCCAATTTGCTATCTTGTCACAAAGATATTTTATCTTTCACTATAAGCAACCATCCGACCTACTCCATAATAATCATTTCTTTTAATTATTTCAACCAGTTCGCCGCAAAATTTTTGTAAATTTACTCTTCTATTCTTTTATCAGTACCTTTTCAACTTCACAAATATACATCATATGATAATCCTTTGCCGGATACCACTTTTCATCGATGGAAGCATCCAGCATACATCCTGGATTCATTTCCTGTGCATATAATTTTTTTACTTTCATAACGACCGATGCCTCACGGAAATAAGGGGTTTCCTCCTCAAATTCTACGGTTAAACCGGCATTCGCAATTTTATCTTCTTCCCGGCCGGATACGGTACCCAGATAGGATAATGTTTTTTTATATTCCTCTCCGTAAAAGGACAGGGACAGGGTTTCCTCTCTGTCTATAAATTCCTTTGTATATCTGGTGGGACGGATGACGATAAAAGCGGTGTTTTTCCCCCACATAACGCCAAGTCCTCCCCAGGACGCAGTCATTGTATTTACTTTTTCTTTATTCCCCGCAGTTACAAGCATCCATTTTTTTCCAATCATATCAAATGTATTTTCCTTTAACTGTTCTGCGGATATCTCCCGAAAACTCATGTCTCATTCCTCCATTTTCTATTCTGTTTGCCGGAACACGGCACGGACCGGACAGCCGGCCGGAACAACAAGCAAGCATCATGATATCCGGTTGTGATAATCATCATGCTTACTTATTTTCTTATGCTATTTTATGCTGTTTCTTCCACAATTACAACTGTTTTTTTGTTACTTCTCTATGCCCGCAATTCGATATCCATGGTTTCCAGGGCTCCCAGAATTTTATCCATGGCTTCCGAAACTTCCTTTTCCTCTAAAGTATGATCTTTTGCCCGGAATACAATAGAATATGCTACAGATTTATATCCCGTCTGAATCTGTACACCTTCATAGATATCAAAAAGCTGATAGCTTTCCAGAAGACTGCCGCCTTTTTTGCGGATTACTTCCTCTATATCTCCCACCTGCAGGGATTTTGGCATAATCATGCTAATGTCCCGGGAGACTGCCGGATATTTTGCTATCCCCTCGTATTTTCTGTCAAAGGTGGTTTTGTCATAAATCGCTGGCATATCCAGAATTGCAATATAAGCCCGATCACCAATATTATAATTATCCAGTACCTGCGGATGAACCTCTCCCAAATATCCGATGATTTCTCCGGCATATAGGATATTGGCCTGACGGCCCGGATGGAGAAATGGTTTTCCGGCTTCTTTATCATAGCGTACAATTTTTTTCATACCAACTTTTTCCAGAAATTCTTCCACAACTCCCTTCATGGTATAAAAATCTCCGTCTCCATACATACCAAGGGTAAATTGCATCCTCTCGTCCGGTAGTTCCGTCACCGGAACTGCCTTCGGCAGATAGACATTTCCAAGCTCATATAATCTTACATTTTTATTTCTTCTGTTATAATTGGTTGCCAGAGATGTCAGCATACCATTTAATGTTGTGGTACGCATAATGCTGAAATCCTCACCCAGCGGATTTAATATATCCACTGTCCGCCGCAGACTACTGTCCTTTGGCAGTAACAATTTATCAAACACTCTTGGACTTTCAAAAGAATAGGTCATTCCCTGGTTAAAACCGCAAAATTCTGCAATATCTTTGGCAATTTCTTCAATCCGGAGTTTATAGGATAATTTTCCAGCAGTCGCTTCTCCCTGTGGCAGGGAAGTGGGAATATTATCATATCCGTAAAATCTTGCCACTTCTTCCGCAAGGTCTGCCATACATTCCAAATCCTGACGAAACGTTGGTACTACCACCTCATTGGAACTTTCCTCATAGTCCAGTCCGATAGTTTTAAAATATTCCAGCATCTGTCCGCTTCCAATACTGGTTCCCAGCAGACGGTTCATCTTATCCGGCTCAAACGCTATCCGCTTTGGCTGACGGACATCATCATAAATGTCTACGACACCGCCCACCACTTCTCCGGCTCCCAGCATTTCAACCAGCTGGCAGGCACGGTTAATGGCTTCCAATGCATTATTCGGATCCAGTCCCTTTTCAAATTTACCAGAAGCATCCGTCCGGAGTCCCAGTCTCTTAGCGGATAAACGGATATTAGTGCCGTCAAAGCAGGCGGCCTCAAACACCATATTCTTTACACCATCGGTTATCTTAGAATTTTCTCCACCCATGATTCCGGCAATTCCTACTGGTTTTTCCGCATCATTGATCATCAGAATATTCTGGTCTAATATTCGCTCCTGTCCGTCCAGAGTAACAAAGGTATCTCCTTCCGATGCACGTTTTACCACAATCTTCCGGCCAGTCAGCATTTCCAGATCAAAGGCATGCATCGGCTGTCCGTATTCCTCCATTACATAATTCGTAATATCTACCAGATTGTTAATCGGACGAATACCACAGGCTGCCAGTCTTCTCTGCATCCATTCCGGCGATGGTTGAATTTTTACATTTTTAACGACTCTTGCACAGTAACGTTTGCACAAATCTTTATCTTCCACCTGAACAGAAATATAGTCATTGACATCTTCCCCATTTGCCTTTACCTCTATCACCGGAGGTATAAACGGTTTCCGGAAAGTAGCTGCTGCTTCTCTGGCAATTCCCAGTACGCTAAAACAGTCCACACGGTTGGAGGTAATCTCATATTCAAACACCGTATCATGCAGTCCCAGTAATTCCACGGCATCACTGCCCACAACAGCATCTTCTTTTAAAATATAAATTCCGTCTTCCGGTGCATCCGGATACATTTCCCTGTCTGAACCCAGCTCTTCAATGGAACACATCATCCCAGCTGACGGAACACCTCTTAACTTTCCTTTCTTAATCTTAATGCCGCCTGGTGTCCTGCTGCCGTCATGTCCTCCGGCCACTCTGCCGCCGTCCAGTACTACAGGGATTTTCTGACCTTCTTCCACATTGGAAGCTCCTGTGACAATCTGAACGGTTTCTGTACCCACATTCACCTGACAGACCACCAGTTTATCCGCATCCGGATGTTTCTCTATCCGCTCAATCTGCCCTACTACAATTTTATCCAAATCCGCATCCAGTTCTTTATATCCTTCTACTTTTGTTCCTGACAAAGTCATTGCATCTGTATATTCCTGTGAGGAACAGTCCAGTTCCGGAACATATGCTTTAATCCACGACAATGGTGTATTCATACCTATCGATTCCTTTCTATACTTATTATTCTATCCGCTTTAAAACTGCTTTAAAAATCTTGTATCATTTTCATATAATAATCTCATATCATCGATTTCATATTTCAATAGTGCAATCCGCTCCAAACCCATGCCAAATGCAAAACCGGAATATTCTTCCGGATCAATGCCGCTCATTCTCAATACGTTTGGATGTACCATTCCACATCCAAGGATTTCAATCCATCCGGAACCTTTACACATTCTGCATCCTTTTCCACCACACTTAAAACAGGACACATCCACTTCCGCACTTGGTTCCGTAAACGGAAAATGATGAGGACGGAATTTTACTTTTGTATTTTCACCAAACAATTCCTGTGCAAACTGGGCCAGTGTTCCCTTTAAATCTGCAAATGTTATATTTTTATCAATCACAAGTCCTTCGATCTGATGGAAGGACGGGGAATGAGTGGCATCCACTTCGTCCGCACGGAATACCCGTCCCGGAGCAATCATTCGAATCGGCAATTTTCCTTTTTCCATCTCTCTGACCTGAACCGGTGACGTCTGGGAACGAAGCAGCATCTTATCATTAATATAGAAAGTATCCTGCTCATCTTTTGCCGGATGATTTGCTGGAATATTTAATGCTTCAAAGTTATAATAGTCATACTCTACTTCCGGTCCCTCTACGACTTCATAACCCATACCAACAAATATACGCTGTACTTCTTCCAATGCAATGGAATTCGGATGACGGTGCCCCACATTATTTTTCTTTGCCGGAAGTGTGACATCAATAACTTCTTCCCGAAGCTGTTTTTCTCTTGCCGCAGCTGCCAGTTTCGACTTCATTTCTTCCAGTTTCTCTTCTATTATATTTCTGGTATCATTTACAAGCTGTCCCACCTTCGGACGTTCATCTGCTGCCACATCTTTCATTCCCTTTAATACTTCCGTTAACTCTCCCTTTTTGCCCAGATAAGCCACTCTGATATCATTCAGCTTATCCAGTGCACTGGTCTCCGCAATTTTAGCCAATGCCTCCTGCCTGATTTTTTCTAATTTTTCTTTCATAGATTCTAATACCTCCATTTTTTATGATGCTACAAAAAAAATCCCAGTCAGGAAAAATCCTGAACTGGGACGAAATCTTCCGCGGTACCACCCACATTCCGAACTATCGGTTTAACTAACAAAAAATAATTGTTAAAACAATTGTTAAAACGATACCGGCTCTCAATCTGCTTAACGCGCACATACGTCATCTTCTAATCATATTCCTTCTTTCAAAGATGAAGCTCTGGTGTGAAATTCAGCTTCCAATATCCACAAGCGCTCTCAGTCAGCGACGCTTATTTCCTGTACGGCATTTGTTTTTCAGCTTACTATGCACCTTCATTGCTTTATTATGAAACTAAAGCGATTCTAGCACAATGAGAAATCATTGTCAAGTTATTATTATTTCGCCTGAATATATCCCTGTGCCTTAAGTAATTCTGCACACAGTACGGCTCCGCCTGCAGCGCCTCTAACCGTATTATGGGATAATCCCACAAACTTATAGTCATATACGGTATCTTCTCTCAGACGTCCCACAGATACACCCATTCCGTTTTCATAATCTACATCCATGGCTACCTGTGGACGATTATCCTCCTCCAGATACTGGATAAACTGCTTTGGTGCACTTGGAAGCTGTAATTCCTGTGGAAGACCACTGAATGCCTTTAATTTTTCAATCAACTGTTCTTTGGTCGGTTTTTTCTTAAATTTTACAAAAACTGCTGCTGTATGACCGTTTAATACCGGAACCCGGATACACTGGGTCGTAATAACAGGACTTTCTGCTTTTTTAATCACACCATCCTCAATTTTGCCCCACAATCTCAATGGTTCCTGCTCACTCTTTTCCTCTTCTCCACCAATATACGGAATGATATTTCCTTCCATTTCCGGCCAGTCCTTAAATGTCTTACCGGCACCGGAAATTGCCTGATACGTAGTTGCAACCACTTCATACGGCTCAAATTCTTTCCACGCAGTAAGTACCGGGGCGTAACTTTGAATTGAACAGTTTGGCTTTACTGCAACAAATCCTTTGGTGGTTCCAAGACGTTTCTTCTGAAACTCTATTACCTTAAAATGTTCCGGATTGATTTCAGGTACTACCATCGGCACATCCGGTGTCCATCGATGTGCACTGTTATTGGAAACTACAGGTGTTTCTGTCTTGGCATAGGCTTCTTCAATTGCCTTAATCTCATCCTTTGTCATATCAACTGCACTGAATACAAAATCTACGGTAGCAGCCACTTTTTCAACTTCATTAACATTAAGAACTTCTAACTTCTTAACACCTTCCGGCATAGGAGTAGTCATCTTCCAACGTCCTCCCACAGCCTCTTCATACGTTTTTCCTGCAGAACGCGGACTCGCTGCCACTGTTACTACTTCAAACCACGGATGATTTTCCAGCAGTGAGATAAAACGCTGGCCTACCATTCCTGTTGCACCTAAAATTCCGACTTTTAATTTCTGACTCATTTTATTCACCTCATATAATGTTTGTTCGTAAACCTGTAACCAAAACATACTTCCTCTTATGAATATGGAAAAGAATCACCAGCTTTACGTATAATTTTGGTTGTCCGTCTGTGACGAACAACTGTCTTTAATGTATGTATTAATATACCACAGAATTTCGAAATTGCAACTGTTTTTTAATTTTTTTTATTTTTTTCTTGATTTATTTTCTTTTTTTTTATATAATATAGTGCGTGCGCTGGAATAACTCAGTTGGCAGAGTAACTGATTCGTAATCAGTAAGTCGAGGGTTCAAGTCCCTTTTCCAGCTTATTTTTTTAAGAGCCTTCCGCCGAATCCCGGCAGAAAGCTCTTATTTATTTTCCTTATTATCTATTTATGAATCACGAATCAGTTGCTACATTATATTGCTATGCCTTTCCTCTTGTCTTATCTTATGTGGTAATTCCTGCTGCAAAATTACTCGAATCTGCTGAAGAGCAATTGGTTTAAATATAATCAATTCTACACCGTAACGATTTAACCCTTCTTTAAATTCAGTTACGGTATGTGCGGTTAAACCAATAATCAGCTGTTGCTCTCCCCGCTTTCCCATGGAACGGATTTTTGCAACCGTTTCAATCCCGTTCATCCCCGGCGGCATCAGATAATCCATTAAAATAATGTCATAGTCATTTTTTTCAAACATTTCCACTGCCCGTTCCCCGGTCAGAGCAATGTCCGTTTTAATATCAAACTTATTTAATGTCTGGGCTACAACGTAATTATTTATTTCATTATCATCAACAATCAAAGCTTTCGTATTTATCATCCTGATGTTTGTCTGGGGCCTGATTCTTGTATAGCTATCAATCGTATCCTTGTTATTACTGCAACACTGCGTAATAGCGTCTGTCTTTGTCAAAAGTATTTTTACGAAATCTCTCATCGCCTCAATGCATTCATCTTTTTCTGATTTTTCCGTCTCTTTTTTACTTAACTTATCAATAAGTTCCTGCAAAGAGTTCAGATTATTTCGCATTTCATAAGTCAACCCGTAAATCTTTTCGTTGTTTCCTATCATGCTGACTCAATCACCTCTTTTTTCCACATCCATATTTTATATTTCTTTTGTACCTTTTTTATTTTAACTTATATTTTAAAATTTTTCTATTCCTTTGTACAAAATTGAGGCATCTTTCGTTCGACATAAACTGACAGTTTTTCTTATTAATTTTCACATATAACTGCCATTCTTCAGCATTTTATATAGCAAAATGACAGTTTTCACACAATTGTCTTGAATTTTTTAAGAATTATGATAAACTGTTAGCGGTATTGGAACTTACTTATTATAGAAAGAAGGATTTCCGAAATGAAGATTAAAAGAGAAGACGTACGTAATATAGCAATCATTGCCCATGTTGACCACGGAAAAACAACACTGGTGGATGAATTATTAAAGCAAAGTGGTACATTCCGGGAAAATCAGGAGGTTGCCGAGCGTGTCATGGATTCCAATGATATCGAACGGGAACGGGGAATTACCATTTTATCCAAAAATACAGCCGTATATTATAACGGCATAAAAATTAATATTATAGATACTCCGGGACATGCAGACTTTGGCGGTGAAGTGGAACGTGTCTTAAAAATGGTAAACGGTGTTATTCTTGTGGTAGATGCTTTTGAAGGAGCCATGCCGCAGACAAAATTTGTGCTAAAAAAAGCGCTGGAACTAGACCTTTCTGTTATTGTCTGTATCAATAAGATCGATCGTCCAGAGGCCCGTCCCAACGAAGTCATCGATGAAGTTCTGGAATTATTCATGGATTTGGATGCTTCCGATGAACAGTTGGATTGTCCGTTCATTTACGCTTCTGCAAAAGCTGGACATGCTATTTTAGAACTTACTGATACTCCGAAAAACATGATGCCACTGTTTGATACTATCGTAAAATATATTCCGGCTCCGGAAGGCGATCCGGATGCCGATACCCAGGTCCTGATTAGTACCATTGACTATAATGAATATGTAGGCAGAATCGGTGTGGGTAAAGTGGATAACGGAAAACTGAGAGTAAATCAGGACGTGGTTCTTGTCAATCACCATGACCCTGAGTTTAAGAAACGGGTAAAAATCAGTAAACTGTACGAATTTGATGGATTAAATAAAGTAGAGGTTTCCGAGGCAGGAATTGGTTCCATTGTTGCCATTTCTGGTATTTCGGACATTCATATCGGCGATACCATCTGCTCTCCGGATCATCCGTCGGCCATTCCGTTTCAAAAAATATCCGAACCTACCATTTCCATGCATTTTATGGTAAATGACAGTCCGCTGGCCGGTCTGGAAGGAAAATTTGTTACTTCCAGACATCTGCGGGATCGTCTGTTCCGTGAACTGAATACCGATGTTTCCCTACGGGTGGAAGAAACGGATACAACCGAAAGTTTTAAAGTTTCAGGACGGGGTGAACTGCATTTATCCGTATTGATTGAGAATATGAGACGGGAAGGATATGAATTTGCAGTCAGCAAAGCCGAAGTTCTTTATAAATCTGACGAAAACGGCAAAAAACTGGAGCCTATGGAATTGGCTTATATTGATGTTCCAGAGGATTTTTCCGGTACCGTAATTCAGAAACTCAGTGAACGAAAAGGTGAACTTCTTTCCATGTCCATGGCAAATGGCGGCTACACGCGACTGGAATTTTCCATTCCAGCCAGAGGACTCATTGGATACCGCGGAGAATTTATGACCGATACCAAGGGAAACGGTATTATCAATACCATCTTTAACGGATACGGACCATACAAGGGTGATATCCAGTACAGAAAACAGGGGTCCCTGATTGCATTTGAGGCTGGAGAATCCATTACCTACGGATTATTCAATGCCCAGGAGCGGGGAACGTTATTTATCGGACCGGGTGAAAAAGTTTATTCCGGCATGGTAATCGGGCAGACCGGAAAAGCGGAGGATATTGAGGTAAATGTCTGCAAGAAAAAACAGCTGACCAATACCCGTGCCTCTGGTTCTGACGATGCGTTAAAGTTATCTCCAAAACGGGAATTAAGTCTGGAACAGTGTCTGGAGTTTATTGATACCGACGAACTTCTGGAAGTCACTCCCGTAAATCTGCGGATTCGCAAGAAGATTCTGGACCCAACCCTACGAAAACGTGCATCTTTTAAAAAATAAAATAAAACAGATGGCAGAAAATATCTGTCATCTGTTTTATTTTACTGCATATCTTCTTTTTTCATCGTGAACCTTTATATAATCATAACCCCATCCCGGCTTCTGTAAAAACTTACAGGTTCTTCATTTTCAAAGCAGGATTTTGCCGCCGTCAACTCCGTTATCCGGTTTTTAAATGCGGCAAATCCGGCTGCTTCAGACACCATATCAATTTCCACCATATCCGAATATCTGATATCCAGTAGCTGAATGCCCTCCTGCCCTGCCAGATACTGTATTTTGCCAAGTCCATTATAATCTGTTGTAATCTGGCATCGAATCCCGGAATACTTTTCAGCAATCACACTGTGTTTCAGTGCTTCCTGTGCTGCTTTCTGATATGCCCGGACCAGTCCGCCAGTTCCAAGAAGCACTCCGCCGAAATACCGGGTCACCACAATGGCCGCATTCGTTATCTGATTGCCGAGAATCACATCCAGAATCGGTTTTCCTGCGGTTCCTGAGGGTTCTCCGTCATCACTGAACCGCATGGTATCCCGGTTTTCCCCCAGAACAAATGCCATACAGTTGTGTCTGGCATCCCAGTATCTTTTCTTTATTTCATTGATAAACGCCATGGCTTCCTCTTCAGATTCAACATTTCGGACTTCCGCTATAAATCGGGATTTTTTTTCTATATATTCTCCAATCCCTGGTTCTATTACTATTTTTATTGTCTCATATTCCTTTGTCATATTGTTTTTAACTCCTGTTGTTTCTTATATTTCCTGTTACATGAATATACCTATCATACAGGCAATTTGCTTTTTTTTCAACATTACTTTTTCTTTGATTAAGAATAGAAAATCTGTCAAACCTATTAATAGAATGGCATCCGTATCCTGAAGAGTGTTTAAACGTTCAATCCTGCCATCTGTATCCTGCAAAGCTGGAAATGCATCTGCCAAAAAGAAATTTACAGACACCCTTCATGAAAATGCCTTTAAATCAGGCAATTTTCACATTATTGTAACAAATATTTAACTTTATATCATTTCTCATGTTTGGTATAATTAGGAATATGTTTTTACAATGCAGAAAGAAAGAGGTTTTTATATGAATTTTGGATATAATAAAACCGTTGAAAAACGGAAAGCCTATGCTTCAAAATCCAAAAAACTTACCACAAAAATATTGGTAAATACCTTTAAATTTTCCTTATATCTTGTGGTTCTGGTAATTGTTGTCATAGGTTTTACCGGATTTGGAATGATCAAAGGAATTATAGAGAATGCCCCGGATATTGAATCTTTAAATGTTGCTCCCACCGGATATTCTACTACAGTTTACGATTCCGACGGAAATGTAACCAGCAAACTTATAAAATCCGGCTCCAACCGACAGGAAGTTACGATTGACGAAATTCCAGAATGTCTGCAATATGCTTTTATAGATATTGAAGACGAACGTTTTTTAGAACATAACGGTATTGATATAAAGGGTATCATTCGTGCCGGTGTAGTTGCCATTACTACCCGGAGGTTTTCAGAAGGCGCCAGCACCATCACCCAGCAGTTATTAAAAAACAACGTATTTGAAAATGGCGGTGCCGAATCAAACCTTGGCGCATTATTTAAGAGAAAATTCCAGGAACAGTATCTGGCGCTGCAGTTGGAGAAAACCATGCCAAAAACCTATATTCTTCAGAGTTATCTGAACACCATCAATCTCGGCTCCAACTGTCTGGGTGTGCAGGCCGCTTCCAAACGTTACTTCAATAAAGATGCCAAGGATTTAAATATTTCCGAATCTGCAGTGATTGCTGCCATCACTCAGAATCCGTCTGCATTTAACCCGGTGACAGATCCGGAGGAAAATGCCAAACGGAGGGAAAAAGTACTTAAAAACATGCTTAAAAATGAACATATTTCCCAGGCAGAATTTGATGAAGCAATGAATGATGATGTTTATTCCAGAATACAGTCCATCAATATTCAAACTTCAACCACTTCACCTTATTCTTATTTTGTAGATGCTTTAATCGAAGATGTAATGACTGATCTTCAGGAACAAAAAGGATATTCCCGTACCCAGGCACACAATATGTTATACAGTGGCGGATTAAGTATTTATACCACACAGGATGCGGCTATTCAGTCCATCTGCGACGAAGAAGTAAATAATCCGGCCAGCTATCCGGTTACAACAAAGTATTCCGTTGACTGGGCCTGGTCAGTGGAGCTGGCAGACGGTACCGTACGGAATTATTCCAAAGTGGATCTGGATTATTATCACAGGGTAATATTAAATAATCCTAAATTTAAACTAATTTTTTCTTCCACCGAAGAAGCTGACGCCTGTATTGCTGCATTTAAAGCAGAATATCTTCACGAGGGAGAGACTCCGCTGGCCGAAAACCTGATTTATACTCTTCAGCCCCAGACTTCATTTACGGTTATGGACCAGAAAACCGGCTATGTGAAAGCCATCGTAGGCGGAAGGGGTGATAAAACCCGGAGCCTGACACTGAATCGTGCAACGGATACTCCAAGACAGCCCGGCTCCTGTTTTAAAGTTCTGGCTGCTTATGCGCCTGCTATTGATACAGCAGGCTATACACTGTCTTCCATTATTGACGATTCTCCATTTAATGATATTAACGGACGTCCCGTAAGTAACTGGTGGGGAAATTCTTACAGAGGATTATCTACTATGCGTACAGGTATTAGGGATTCCATGAATGTTGTTACCAGTAAGCTGATAACCGCCATTACTCCTCAGCTGGGATTTGATTATTTACAGGAATTTGGATTTACAACTTTGGTTTCCAAAAAAACCCTGAATAACGGAAGCGTTGTAAGCGATATTGGACAGGCCCTTGCCCTTGGAGGAATAACTTATGGCGTTACCAATCTTGAATTATGTTCTGCTTATGCTTCCATTGCAAACGGAGGTGTTTATACAGAACCGGTATTATATACCAAAGTATTAGACCATAACGGAAAAGTCCTTTTGGATAATACAACCCCATCCACCCACAGGGTATTAAAAGAATCTACCGCCTGGCTGCTGACCAACGCAATGGAAGATGTTATCACTGGTGGAACCGGTACAGCCTGTAGGGTTCCGGGTATGACGGTTGCCGGTAAGACCGGTACTACAACAAACGATAACGACTTGTGGTTCTCTGGTTATACTCCTTACCTGACTGCTACTGTCTGGACCGGATTCGATGAAAATGCACCAATCGCCCATGGTTCTTATCACGAAACCATGTGGAGCAGGATTATGACCAGAATAAACGAAACAAAAGGTTATACCGAAGACATTGGTTTTCCGGCTCCCGAATCTATTATCACTGCACAAATTTGCTCCAAGTCAGGCAAACTTGCCGTAGACGGAATCTGTAACAATGATCAGGAAGGCAGCAAGGTTACAATGGAGTATTTTGCAAAGGGAACCGTACCTACCGATACCTGTGATATTCACCAAAAATATACCCTTTGTGCGGCTTCCGGATTAATTGCAACCGACAATTGTCCTGCCGAAGCAAAAGTGGATAAAATTTATCGCGTCCGCCCTGCCGGAAGCAATGGATACACCAGTGATACCCCATATTGCGTACCGGAGAATCTGATTAATAATTTCTGTCCGGTTCACGGCGGAAATTAACTGTATAATTTAATTTTATCTGCACATATTAATATCAAAAGGAGGTATTCATATGGATCCAGATAAAGTTGTTTGTACCTGTTTAAATATTACAAACGGAATGATTAAGGAAGCGGTAGAGAATGGTGCCAAAACATTAGAAGAAGTGCAGGAACTCACCGGAGCCGGAACTGTATGCGGTGTATGTCTTGATGATATTCAGCATCTGATTGACGAATTTTCATAAAGCCGGCAATTTACCGCTCTTATGCTTATTTTATCTTTCAATATTTTTAAAAGGTGACAGTCATAAATTTTGTATACTATGACTGTTACCTTTTCTTCTTATTCATGTTTTCTTAAAGTCATCATATATTATATAAATTATTTACGGAGTTTTGTGACTCATGAATGACTGCTCAAACCTCTATCTGCTTTCCCTTGTTGCCTGTCAGCTTTCCGAATGTCTCTCGGAACAGCAGTTGGAAGAACTGGCTTCCAATCTGCAAGTACTTAGCGATCTGCTGACAAATATACTTATAAGGAATAATAACAATAAATAATAATTACATTAAAAATGTCATTTTAATACTATTCAAATGTCAAATAATGGTATATAATGATATATGCAATGTAGGAGTAATTATAAGGTATCAAGGAGGTTACTAATAATGAAGAAATTTAAAAGAACATTATCATTACTAATGATGAGTGCAATGTTAATACTGCCAATTTCTATACCTGCGCAGGCAAAAGAAATTACTGATGGTTCAAATGATATAACAAATATTGCTCCAATTAGTGATATAAATTATGCCACACCAGCTATAATAACGGAAGACAATGTAGCAATGAAAGACGCTCCGGGTCTGGCTGGTACTGTTTTAATGACTTTACAACGAGCTTATTTTATTCAAATTGATAAAGCGAATGCTATAGAGTCTGATGGTATACTGTGGTATCCATGCAAATACGGATACGTCTATGGCTATGTTGCTGCGGAATACGTTAAAATAGTAGGCCAATAATTTATTTTCTCATATAAAAACATATAATTAATAAGCTACTACATTGCAAGGGAATACTGCTACAAACGGTATTCCCTTTTGTAGATAAATGAACCCATAATATACTTACCCAGGGAGCCGATGGGGCGATTATACCAGTTACCGGATACTAAAGAAGGGAGCTGGTGCCAATGGTTACATATAGCGAATTATTTACTTTTGTAATTATGCTTTGTGCTGTTATCACTCTTGTATGCAATTTAACACACAAAAAATAGCGCCTCTGTCCTGGTAAGATAAAGCGCTATTTTTTAATTTAGCAATTACCGGCGGCTAGGTGTATTCTAGCTATCGGCTCACTTGTTAAGTATATTATATGTCTTATTCCTCTGTTTGTCAATGACGCAAAATAATATTTGTATTACAGATTTATAAATATTGAAAAATCATGGGACATTAAACAATTCCCTGAGCGTTCATTGCATCTACAACTTTTTCAAATCCGGCAATGTTGGCTCCTACCACATAGTTTCCATCAAAACCATATTTTTTAGCTGCTGAATCCAGATTATGGAAGATATTAACCATTATTCCTTTCAGTTTGGAATCTACTTCTTCAAATGACCAGCTCAGCCTTTCGCTGTTTTGTGACATCTCAAGCGCCGATGTAGCAACACCACCTGCGTTTGCAGCCTTACCTGGAACAAAGTATACGCCATTCTTCTGTAAATATTCTGTTGCTTCCAGCGTTGTAGGCATATTAGCGCCTTCACATACGGCAATCACACCGTTTGCTACCAATGCTTTAGCATCTTCTATATCTAATTCATTCTGAGTTGCACATGGCAGTGCAATATCAACTTTTACAGACCACACGCCTTTTCCTTCATGATATTCGGAATTCGGTCTGTATTTCTTGTATTCTGTCAGTCTTGCACGGTTAACTTCTTTGATTTCTTTTAATGCAGCAATATCGATACCATCCGGATCATATACCCAGCCAGTAGAATCTGAAACGGTAACAACCTTAGCTCCCAGCTGCTGTGCCTTCTGTGTTGCATAAATCGCAACATTACCAGAACCAGAAACTGCAACCGTCTTGCCTGCAATATCCTGCCCGTTACACTTGAGCATTTCTTCCGTTATGTATAATAAACCGTATCCGGTAGCTTCTGTTCTGGCCAGAGAACCGCCGTAAGATAATCCTTTGCCAGTCAATACACCTTCATATACGCCTTTGATTCTCTTATACTGACCAAACATAAATCCGATTTCTCTTGCTCCTGTACCAATATCACCAGCAGGAACATCGGTATCTGCTCCGATATACTTGCAAAGTTCTGTCATAAAACTTTGGCAGAATGCCATTACTTCTCTATCTGATTTACCCTTAGGATCAAAATCAGAACCTCCTTTGCCTCCTCCAATCGGAAGACCTGTCAGGGAATTCTTGAATATCTGTTCAAATCCCAAGAATTTAATGATTCCTAAATTAACAGACGGATGTAAACGTAAACCACCCTTATATGGTCCGATCGCACTGTTAAACTGTACACGATATCCGGTATTTACCTGAACCTGTCCCTTATCATCTACCCAAGGCACTCTGAATTTGAACTGTCTTTCCGGATTAACCAAACGTTCCAATAAGGCATCCTTTCTAAATTTTTCTTCATTTGCCTCAACTACAACTCTTAATGATTCCAATACCTCTTTTACTGCCTGATGAAATTCAGGTTCTGCAGGATTCTGTTTGATTACCTGCTCAATTACCTCGTCAACATATGACATATTCGTGTTCCTCCTTCACATAATTAATACACATAACACAAAAAAGATACCAATAAGGCGCAAAAACAAAGTGAGCCCTGTAACCGCCTTTGGTATCATTCTCGAGACATATTATAATACGTTAATCTGATTTCGTCAACAAAAAATGTAAAAATTTAACGAATTTTATTCTGCCGCAACAGTTGTACTCTCATTCACAGACGACATTTCTTCTGACACAGTTACACTTTCCATATTATTTTCAGAGCTGCCGGTTTCTGCAGTTGTGGTTTCAGATTCATTTTTTCCAGCCATTCGAAGCACATCTACTACCTTCTTTAATGCCGCATCCTTTTCACATGCATCCATTAATTCTTTATCTGTCTGTTTAAAAACCTCGGTAACATTACTACAGTTACTCATTCTTGCCATATGCTTATAGCGGTCGGACATTTTATCTACATTGCATATTTTATAGTCCTGCTTTTCTTTATCTACGGAACAATTCACCACATAACTGGAAAATATACCGACCGCAGGTGTCTCTACTTCTTTAAATTTCAATTCAAACTTAAAATATGCAATATATTCATTCTCTTTCAGTCCCTTCTGAAGATAGCAATGAACAATCTTAAAAGAATCACTAATCTGCTCTTTATATACTTGTGTTTCTTTTACTTTTTCCAACAGAATATCATCTGATAAATCTGAAGATTCTTCCAAATATTCTTTTGCTTTATTAATATCATTATTGGCCAGGGCTGTATAATAATCATTAAACAAAGAAACAATACCTGTGGTATCCATTTCCAAAAAAGCACCCTGATTTTTTTCATTCGATAAATGATTTCTATCCAAAATCATGGCTGCAAATAAAATTATCGTTAAAGCGATGATAGAAATAAAAACAACCGTATTTTTTATTTCTGCCATTGCCAGGCTCCTTATATTAGAAATAAATCCTGTATTTGTCTGTAATGTATTATCCTTTGGTTTTAAACGATTCGGCTGTTTTTTTCTGATTCTCTCATTGACAATATGTTTGGTTCGTTTGTCAAGAGAACCTAAAAAATCTTCTTTCTCAGCTTCCTCTTCCGTTCTCTCCTCTTCTGGTTCTGTCTTGTCGTTTTCGTATTCAGACAAACTATTTTTTTTATCTATGCTTTGTTGTTTTTTATTCCGGGTGGCTCTGCGTTCTTTCTTTTTTGATTGAATATTTCTGTTCTTTCCTTCTTCTGATTCATATTCAATAAATACATTCAGTTCCACATCAGAATCCGTTTCGATTGTATCATTTTCTTCCATTTCAGATTCTTTTTGTTTATTCTTCTCTCTTTTTGCTGTATAATCCCGAATTGCTTCTTTATCGCTCTTAATTAAATCCCGTACTTTTGACGAAATATCTTTCTCTTTTTTCTTTTCTATTTCATCCAGTTCTTTTAAAATTTTATCTGCTTCATCCATTTCTTCTATGGAATCATCTATTATAGAATCAACTTTTTTTTCATCTTTATTCTGGCCCATCCTATCCACCAAGCCTTTCAAATTTAAACTTCTTTTAATCTACAAAATATGACACATTTCATTCTATCAAATCGTAACTGAAATTGCAACCAATATTAAGTGAATTATAAAAAAATTTCTCTTGAAATTTTTTCAATTATGGTATAGAATATAGTTGTTATGCATCTGTAGCTCAGTGGATAGAGCATTGGCCTCCGGAGCCAAGTGGGTGAGTTCGACTCTCATCAGATGCATTTCTTTTATTTTTTAACGTCAAAAGAGTATTACTAAATGCAAATGATTATTTTGCTTAGTAATACTCTTTTTGTTATGTAATACAAAAAGATTGAGTCACATCAGATTTTTAACACTCTTTTATGTTTTTTCCAAATCCGGATACCTGCAATTATTAATTGATGTTATCCGGCAGACCTTTGCAGCTTAACCGCTTCGCCTTCCTCAAGAAGGGCATCCAGTTTTTCTTTCACAGCCTGCCGTGCAATCTTATCCATTTCTTCCACTGTTTTCGGACCGCCGGAGGCTGCCAGGGCATAAGGATCATTAAGTGCCACTCCTGTACCGTTAATCATCGAGGACAGTTGAATATAAGACCATTTCCGCTCATCTGCCGGCATATTACCGTTAAAATAACCAGACCAGGAACACAGATACCTGCCTGCAATATAAGATAGCGCTGCAGTTGTGCCGTTCCCCAATGGGCTATACATCGCTTCCTGACAGGCATCTGCATAGTATGCTTCAATTGTTTTTCTGTTTTCCTCTAACTGTCCAATGTATGTTTCAAAATAAATTTTTGTTGCTATCGTGCCATCTGGATCCACCTTCCTGTAAGAACCCAGAGAATCCACTTCTAATTCCAACGGATTCTCGTTTTTCCACTGCCTGTACATCTCCATGAAATCTTCTTTTGACATGGCATTCAGATGAGATTCCAGACCCTCCCGTCCCTCTTCTGAAATGATTGCCTCATCTTTGGCAGAGGAAGACTGCATTGGGACTTTTTTATCTTCCGCTTCAGCAATACGCCCGGTCTTAAGAGATAATATTTGATAATTATCAAGATTCATCATAACATTCATATAAAAATCCTCCTTCATGTTTTTGTCTCTTATATATCGGCATTCTCTCCAAATAAAACCAGTAATAATATTTAAATACTATTTTAATCGGGTAGGAGGTAAATAATTATTTTACTTACCGTCCTCCCACACCACCGTACGTACGGTTCCGTATACGGCGGTTCCTTAGTTTTCACAGACAATCAGATAATAGTCAAGCATGGATGTGTATCCCAGCTTGGCTATTATTTTTTTGAAAAAATTTGGTTCAATACTTGTGCCATTCTCCAATAACCTTTCCGGCTACACGCGAGTTCCTTGGCCCTCCAATGTTCCAAACCTAATGCTTTCAGCATTCGGTATTTTGTCCTGATTCTCTTCCATTGTTTCCAACAGACTGCCCTGATTCTGCGTCTTGCCCACTCATCTGTTTCTTTAAGAAGCTGTTTCATATCAGCAAGTTTAAAGTAGTTTACCCACCCTCTCACATACTGCTGATACTTTTCCTCACGCTTAGTATTACTCATGCCATTGTTTCTGTCTGTAAGCTCTCTGATTTTATTTCTCATTTTAGCTACTGACTTCGGATGTACCCTAAATCTGCATTTTCCCTTATACCTGTAAAAACTATATCCAAGGTATTTTACTTTGCTGATATGAGCCACGCCCGTTTTCTTCCGATTCACTTTTAAGAAAAGTTTCCCTTCTATGAATGGAATGATGTTTTCCAGGCTTCTCTGTGCACTCTTTCTGCTCTTGCAGAAAATCATACAATCATCTGCATAGCGGACAAATCTGTGTCCTCTACGTTCCAATTCCTTGTCTAACTCATTTAGCATGATGTTACTAAGCAAGGGACTAAGCGGTCCTCCCTGGGGCATTCCTACTTCTGTTCTTT
Organism: Lachnospiraceae bacterium; assembly: GCA_022794265.1. GTDB lineage: Bacteria > Bacillota > Clostridia > Lachnospirales > Lachnospiraceae > Bovifimicola. The sequence goes on along the minus strand of JAAWEK010000003.1, from coordinate 54,560 downwards.
CAAACATCCCATTTACGAGCACTCCCGCATTGAGATATTTGTGTATAAGCGAGATAACCCTGCCATCCCTGACAGTTCTTGACAGCACCTCTATCAGCTTGCTCTGGCATACCGTATCAAAGAACTTCTCCAGGTCCATATCCACTACATATACATAGCCATCGTTTACATTCTTTTGGCATTGTCTGAGAGCATCCTGTTGTCCTCTTTTCGGGCGAAAACCAAAACTGTTTTCTGAGAATTGCTCCTCATAGATTGGTGTAAGTTCCTGTGTAATTGCCTGTTGTATCACTCGGTCTACCACTGTCGGAACTCCAAGTTTACGAAACTCGCCTTTTGTTTCTTTGGGTATTTCTACCCTTCGGACTGGGTTCGGTTTAAATTTACCGTTCCTTATCTCTTGGATTAAATTATCTTGGTTTTCTCTTAGGAAGGGCAGAAGTTCATCTGCCTGCGTACCATCCATTCCACCAGCTCCTTTGTTTGATTTCACTCGCTTATAGGCTTTATTAAGATTGTCTTTGCGTAAAATCAATTCCAACAGATTATCCGTCCAATAGTCTGTGATGACACCGCTCTTTTCAGCAATCTTACGGTAGCCGAACACTTCTGCATACTCTTTCTGTTCCGCAGATACCATTTGCAGATAGTCCTCAATATGAAGTTGTCTGTTCTTAAATCTACTTTCAGTTACATTCATTGCTTGTGTCTCCTAAAGTTCAACCCTTCGCCGATGTTTGCAACCATCGGTTTACTATGGTTTCTGCTGACTTCTTGCCATTCGTTGTTACTCACGGATTTCATACTCTGTTTTCATCCGCTGACAAGACCTCCCTTGGTACCACACGTCACTTTCTCTCCATATATCTGCCACATCTACTACAGTTAATTCCGAGTAGTTATTGGACTTCGACTTGTTTAGCAGCCTTATCCTTAACTATAGCCTGATGTGATTTCTGTACGTCAGACCAGAGATTTGCCTCCACCTTCCTTCAGATTCCCCTCACGTTAATCATAATCGGTGCTATGAATAGGACACCCTTGGTCTTGGCTGTATCCTTCCCACTACTAGGGCGGATTAGGGACTTTCACCCATTAGCGACGTGCGCCGCAAGGCGCACTAAAAAAAGCTTTGAAAACATATTTGTTTTCAAAGCTTTTCTACTATGGAGCTGACGGGAATCGAACCCGTGTCCGAAGCCTCTTCCATTAAAGTTTCTCCCACCACAGTCAGCATATTTATCATTCCCTCAGTCTTATGCCTGCTGACAGGCTTAAAACCTTAGTAGCTTCATAAATCTTTTCTTACCTCAAAGCTTTGGAAAGAAAGTGCCCCGCAAAGTCGATGCCGAGTCTTAAGCAGCGGGAGGCTTAAGGTCGACAGCTGCCACTAGGCAGCGTACGCTACGTTATCGTTTGCGTTTAATTTTAATTTTCTAAGTTTTATCGTGGTCCTAGTCCACGGGTGGCTTCCCTAACTTCTAAAACCCCGTCGAAACCAGTACAACCCCGAAATACGGATACTGATTTTCAAATGATACCATTACAGTCCGATACCCCTGTAACAACACAGAATATCTGTAATGGAAATATATCATAAATCTTTTTTCGGAAAATGTCAAGCACCTGTAACCGTTTTCAGATAATTTTTTATTTTTTTTAAATCCTTTTTCATCAGTTTTTCAACCTGTTTTGTACCATATTCCAAAATAATCTTATGAAAATCCTCATCTGCCAATGCAGACATCCGCTCTTCAAATTCTGGCTGTCTGCTTTCCGGCGAATGCAGATATGTCAAAGTCCGTACCGCATCTTCATATCCCAGCTTCATACGGATTTTTGCACCGTAACCAGTAAAATCAAGAGTACCCGTAAAATCATCTCCCAGACTCCGGCTGGGTTTTATTATAAGAAAATCTGCATTTGGATATGCCTCATAAGGAATCTCTGTTACTGGCGATAACGGTATAACAATAAAATTACGCATTCCCTTGCGATACAACGGTTCTATGGGAAGATTATCCGTAATTCCTCCATCACGATACAAAAACTCCCCAATCTTTACTGGCGCATAAATGGCAGGTAATGCAGACGAAGCCAGTAACGTATCCTGAATCATATTTTTATCCATTCCGTTTAACCGGAAATACTCAGCTGCCGGAATCCCCATTCCTCTTTCGTCATATCTGGAAACCGTAGCATACAGAGCCATATCCGACTCGGATATCCGCTCATAGTCAATATACTGGTCCATCAGTTCCAGTAAACCTTCTCTTCCAAATATCCCTTCATTAAAATCCAGATATTTCATATCCGGCCGGATAAACTGGTCAGGACAAATTTGTTTCCATATCTCTTCACTTAACTCTACATCCTCCAGTGAAAAAAGACACATATTTAACGCTCCTACACTGCTTCCAGCTATTCCCAGAATCCGTTCAAACATTCCGCATTCCCATAGCGCTTTAAATACTCCTGCCTGATAGGCTCCTTTTCCTCCGCCTCCGGCCAGCACCAGCCCATATACTTTATCAAGCAATGACTGATCATAAATCTTTTCCTTATCAAATGCCAAAAAATCACTCCTATCCCAGATTCCGAACTTTAAACTCTTTTTCTGCCTCTCTGCGCTGATCCCGTTTCGCAATGTCCTGTCTCTTATCATATAACTTTTTACCTTTGGCAAGACCAACTTCAACTTTTACCAGTCCACCTTTAAAATAAACCTGTGTCGGTACCAGCGTATATCCCTTTTCCGTCATTTTACCGGATAATTTATTGATTTCATATTTATGCAGCATCAGCTTCTTAATTCTCAGAGGATCCTTATTAAAAATATTCCCTTTTTCGTAAGGACTGATGTGCATATTATAAATAAACACTTCGCCATTTTCCACCCGGATAAAAGACTCTTTGATACTGCATCTGCCCATTCTCAGGGATTTTACTTCTGTTCCGTGCAGACAGATTCCCGCTTCATATCTATCCTCAATAAAATAATCGTGGTATGCTTTTTTATTGTTTGCAATTAATTTAATAGATTCTTTACTCATTGTTATATACTGCCTCCTGACATTATATTTTATTCAATCTCATCCTCAGATTCCTCTTCTGCCAGGCTGAAATCAATCTGCCTTAGCATTTTATCGGTTGAAGCTACCTGAATCTTTACTTCCTGTCCCAGTTTAAACGTACGCTTTGTGGTTTCGCCAACCAGTTCATACTTTTCTTCATCATAATAATAATAGTCATCGCGGATTTCCGTAATCCGTACCATCCCCTCTATGGTATTGGGCAGTTCCACATACATTCCCCAGTTTGTAATACCTGAGATAACACCAGTAAACTCTTCTCCGATATGTTGTTCCATATATTCCACTTTTTTCAGTTTATCCGTATCCCGTTCCGCTTCATCTGCCCGCCGCTCCGTTGTACTGGACTGGTCAGCCACCCCTGGCAGTATGGATTCATAATGCCGGATACGCTTTTCATTCAGTCCGCCCCGGAGATTTTCCTTAATAATCCGGTGAATCTGTAAATCCGGATATCTTCGGATTGGTGAAGTAAAATGGCAGTAATACTTTGTTGCCAGACCGAAATGTCCGGAACAGTTTGTGGTATATTTCGCCTGTTTCATGGAACGCAGGGTCAGTCTGCTAATCAATGTTTCCTCATCTGTTCCATCTATCCGCTCCAGTAATTTCTGGAGTTCTTTCGGATGAATTTCCTCCTGTGTGGTCTTAATGGCATATCCAAAATTATTGATAAACAAACCCAGTTTCAGCATTTTTTCCGAATCCGGATTATCATGGGTACGATAAACAAACGGCAGTTCCTGCCAGAAATAATCCTCGGCTATCGTTTCATTTGCAATCAGCATAAAGTCTTCAATAATTTTGGTAGCCGTATTTCTTTCATATGGTTTTATTTCAACCGGATGTCCTTTTTCATCCAGAAGTATCTTGCTTTCTGGAAAATCAAAATCGATGGAACCGCGTTTATGTCTCCTTACCCTCAATATTCCTGCCAGTTCTTCCATCAAACGGAACATGGATACCAGTTCTTTATATTCCTGAATCGCTGCTTCATCATTATCTTCCAGTATCTTTTTCACAGTTGTATAATCCATGCGCCGGTCTACCCGTAAAACAGTTTCTGCAATCTTATGCCCAGTCACATTACCTTTTTCGTCAATTTCCATAATACAACTCAGTGCCAGACGGTCTGCTCCTGCATTCAGGGAACAAATGCCATTAGACAGTTTATGAGGAATCATTGGAATTACCCGGTCCACCAGATAAACACTGGTTCCTCTCTTTAATGCCTCTTTATCCAATGGCGTATGCTCCTGAACATAATTTGCCACATCGGCAATATGCACTCCCAGTATATACTTATTTCCTTCTTTTTGAACGGTTATGGCATCATCCAGATCTTTGGCATCTTCACCATCAATAGTCACCGTCTGCCAGTTCCGGATATCCATTCTTCCGGCCATATCTTTAGAATCCACTTCATTTGGAATCTGCTCTGCCTGTTTCATAACCTCATCCGGAAATTCCATCGGAATATTCAGGCTTTTTACAATGGATAGAATATCGGTTCCCGGATCGTTAATATGACCGATGATTTCCTTTACCACACCCTCCGGTTTCTTATTCTTTCCGCCATAGCTGGATATTTTCACAACAACCTTATGCCCGGTCACTGCGCCTTTGGATTTTTCAATGGGAATGAAAATATCCTTTGAAATCTTATTATTGTCTGGTATCACAAAACCAAAATTCTGATTCTTCTGATAAGTACCCACCAGTTCTGTCACACCATGTTCCAGTATTTTAATAATCTCACCCTCCCGGCGTTTTCCTCCTTTACCGGAACGCAGTACCACCTGTACAAGGTCTTCATTTAAAGCACCGTTAGAAGCACTCTCTGGTATAAATATATCCTCAGTTTCCCCCTCCACGGTTACAAAACCAAATCCCTTGGCATTACCTTCATATTTGCCGACTAAAATATTTCCACTGGGTTTTCCGTATTTTCCTTTTTTCGATACACTGATTCTTCCTTCCGCCAGCAGTTCCTTTAATACCTCTTCCAAATCCTCCCTGTTTTCTTTCGAAACATTTAACACTATGGCCAGTTCCTTGATTTTCATCGGAATATAGTTATCATCATTTATAATATCCAGGATAATCTGTTTTCTCTGATTTAATAATTCTTTCTCCATTCATTCAATTCCTTTCCTGTTTCAATTTTTAAAACTTTTATATACACTTGGTTTTGACCCCCAATAAAACTGAGTATTGTTTTTCTCTTTTCATTTACCAAATACTATCGAAAAATCTCTCTGTTCATGTTTCCAGAAATCTCCAGTATCAAAATTATAAAAAAACCGCATCACTATATGTTTTGCAACGAGTGATACGGTTATAATAGGATTCTTATTATCCAATTATATAAATTTGGAATTCAGCAATACCGCAAGTACAATAAAAAGAACTGCAAGAATCTTTGTTGCTTTTTCAAGCGCACCTTCCATGGAACGGCCCTTGTTCTTTCCCCAATAAGTCTCAGCAGCTCCGCTTATCGTTCCCAGTCCTGCAGATTTACCTTCCTGCATAAGAACAATTATCGTCAATACAACACATATAATCAAAAATATAACAGTTAATATAGTCTTAAGCATCCCTACACCTCCTTTGGCATCGTATCAGATTTACTCAATTGTTTGTTATTGTACCATATTCGCACTATTAATGCAAGCAAAATGTGGAAATCTGAATATAATATAGAAAAAAGAAGCTGGAGGCAGTATGAACTATAATCTTCCATTATATTCCCAAAAATATCCGGTTTATAATCTTTCTGAATGTAACTATGAAAACAACCGTGACATAGAATATTTAAGCAAACTGTATCCCCGGGAAATTTCTGATTTAAAAGCAATAATAGATGATGAATGTGATAAACTGGATTATGAGGGCAGCATGATGTATGACGAATATCCGGATAAAATCATGTTTATGAAACTTTGTAATGATGTATGCGCCGTTGCAAACTGCAGCTGTTCCTATGCAAAAAAATGTACCGACAAAGCATGGCTGAGAGATATAGTCAGCATATTAATGTCAGATGAAATGTATAAGAGACGCAGCTGCAGAAGAAATTACTTCCGGAATTATTAACCGTTAATCCAGAACATCACTCTCACCCCTATGCTCCATCTCATTTTTTCGATAAACGGTAACGTTATTTTCCAGATCACAGGTTGCCAGTAAAACATCTTTCATATCCGCTACTCCAAAGGCTGCAAGCTGTTTATTAAGCCAGATTGTATCTTTTCCGGAATGTTTCAGGTTATTCTTCATCAGTTTACCGTCTATTATGAGATTTGCTACCATATTATCACTCTTTGGCTTTAACCCCATATCATTTGGCGTGATAGGTCTTTCTTCCGACTTCGGAAGAAAGCTTATCTTGCCATTTTCTTCCAGAATTGCAGTTTGAATCTTCGATATATCAAAATAACCGCTGACCCTGCATTGTACCAGCAATTCTGACAAATCTATTTTTGCCTTTTTTAAATTCTTTTCATAGATTACTCCGTCATTTAAAAGAATAATGGGCCGTCCGGCAATGATTCTTCTTGCCTTCATAGATTTCATGCTGATATACGAAAGTGCAATGGAAAAAAACGCATATACAATCATTGCCGTTAAGGTTTTCGTGATTCCGTCTTCCAGAGCCGTTGCCATTTCTGCCGCAATGGAGCCTATGGTTATTCCGTTGATATAATCAAACATGCTTAATTCCGACATCTGACGATATCCCATCAATTTCGTTAATATAAATAAAACCACTACGGAACCGCTGGATAATAAAATGATATGAAAAATATCCTGCATATTTTTTCACCCGCCTTCACCATAAAATTATATTGCTATGATGCCCGGTCTGTAAAATTTTATGCAGGATATTTAATTATTCTACTCTGGTTACCAACTTATCATTTTCCACATCCATAACAATCCGGTTTCCAGTTTCCAGTTCCTCCCCTAAAATCAGTTTTGCTGCCATGGTTTCCACGTTCTTCTGTAAATACCGTTTTAACGGACGGGCGCCGTATACTGGGTCATATCCGTGCCGAGTGATATAATCTTTTGCTCTCTCTGTTAATGCGATAGTTAAATCTTTATCCGCCACCCTGTCATTCAGATTATCCATCAGAATATCAATGATTCCGCTGATATTATCCCTGGTAAGCGGTTTGAACATAATGATTTCATCCAGCCGGTTAATAAATTCAGGCCGGAAATGATTCTTTAATTCATGTTCCACCCGGTTTCTCGCTTCTTCCGTAATTTCTCCGCTTTCATTAATACCTTCCAGCAGATAGGAAGACCCAATATTGGAAGTCATAATCAGAATCGTATTTTTAAAATCCACCGTTCTTCCCTGGGAATCGGTAATTCGGCCGTCATCCAGTACCTGTAATAAAATATTAAATACATCAGGGTGAGCTTTTTCAATTTCATCAAACAGTACCACACTGTAAGGCTGACGTCTGACTGCTTCTGTCAGCTGCCCGCCCTCATCATATCCCACATATCCCGGAGGAGCTCCTACCAGACGGGAAACCGAATGTTTCTCCATATATTCACTCATATCAATTCTCACCATATTGGCTTCATTATCAAACAGATTTGCTGCCAGAGACTTGGCCAGTTCTGTTTTACCCACACCGGTTGGTCCCAGAAACAGGAAGGAACCAATTGGTTTGGACGGGTCCTTAATCCCGGCCTTGGAACGGATGATAGCTTCCGTCACCTTTGTAACCGCTTCCTCCTGTCCGATTACCCGCTTGTGAAGTTCATCATCCAGATGAAGGGTTTTATTCCGTTCTGATTCCGTAAGCTTTGCCACCGGAATTCCGGTCCATCGTGAAATGATTTTTGCAATTTCCTCTTCGGTAACCGCCTCATGAACCAGCATAAGCTCCCTGCTTTTTATCTTTTCCTCTTCCTGTTCCAGTTGTTTCATCAATCCCGGCAGCTCTCCGTACTTTAATTTTGCAACAGTTTCCAGATCATATTCCCGTTCCGCCACCTGAATCCGGTTATTCACATCTTCAATCTGCTCCCGCAGTTTCGACAATGCATCCACACTGGATTTCTCGTTTTCCCATTGTGCCATCTGATTTTTAAAATCATCCCGCAGTTCTGCCAGTTCTTTCTGTAATGCTTCCAACCGTTCCCTGCTCAGACGGTCTTCCTCTTTTTTCAATGCAGTCTCTTCAATTTCCAACTGCATCACACGGCGTTTCATTTCATCCAGTTCCGTCGGCATAGAATCCAGTTCCGTCTTGATCAATGCACATGCCTCATCCACCAGATCGATAGCCTTATCAGGAAGAAAGCGGTCGGTAATATACCTGTTTGATAAAGTGGCTGCACTGACCAGTGCAGAATCGTTAATCTTTACCCCATGAAATACCTCGTACCGTTCCTTCAATCCACGCAAAATGGATATGGTATCTTCTAATGTCGGTTCATTCACCGTAACTGGCTGAAATCTCCGCTCCAATGCCGGATCTTTTTCAATGTATTTTCTATATTCATCCAAGGTTGTGGCGCCGATACAGTGCAGTTCCCCTCTGGCCAGCATTGGTTTTAACATATTGCCGGCATCCATGGCTCCTTCAGTCTTTCCGGCACCGACAATGGTATGAAGCTCATCAATGAATAAAATAATCTGCCCCTCGCTTTTCCTGACTTCATCCAGAACTGCCTTTAAACGTTCCTCAAATTCTCCCCGGTATTTGGCACCGGCAACCAAAGCTCCCATATCCAGGGCATACAGCTTTTTATCCTGCAGTCCCTGTGGTACATCCCCCCGCACAATTCTCTGTGCCAGTCCTTCTACGGCCGCAGTTTTCCCCACACCTGGTTCTCCAATAAGAACCGGATTATTTTTCGTTTTACGGGACAGGATACGAATTACATTTCGAATTTCAGCATCCCTGCCAATGACCGGATCCAGTTTCTGTTTTCCGGCCCGCTCCACCAAATCCACGGCATACTTATTCAACGTATCGTAAGTTGCCTCTGGATTATCCGAAGTAACTCTCTGATTTCCCCGTACGGTTGCCAATGCCTGCAGAAATCTTTCTTTATTGATTCCGAATTCATGAAACAGTTCTTTTATATTCCGGTTCGGATACTTAATCATTGCCAGAAACAGATGCTCTACGGAAATATATTCATCTCCCATTGGCTTTGCTTCATCTTCAGCGCTTACCAGAACTTTATTCAAATCGTTGCCAATCCGCAGACGCCCGCCCTGTACTTTCACCAGTTGTTCCAGATATTCCCGCACCCGGTTCAAAAAATATTCCTTATTGATTTCCATTTTTTCAATCATCTTAAGAATCAGACTGTCTTCCAGCGTCAGAAGACTATACAGCAGATGTTCCTGCTCTATTTCCTGATTGCCGAATTCATACGCAATTTTTTCGCATTGGTTGACTGCCTCCATGGATTTTTGTGTAAATTTATTGATATTCATTCTACCTGCCACCTTTCAGAAATATTTATTTACAATTATAATGTGGTATTTTTTACTGAACCTAAAGTAATTTGATTTATTTGTTCTATATCTAGTATAACACTAAAATTATTTTTTTCAAGTATTTTTTTGCGATTTATAAAAAAATCAGTATATTAGATACCTATACTAATATACTGATTTGTATGATTCCATACTATTTCTGAACCTGAGACTTTTTTTCCATTATATATTTCAAATACTGTAATCCCAAAATAATCACGCCGCCAATCAAAAAGAACCATATGCTGAAAGAATCCCATGTAAGCATTTTCAGTCCTTTATTCACTCCTTCACTGCTTTTCAGCGTTGTCGGTCCCATGGCAATGGAATAAAAGGAGCCTATCATCATTCCGATAATAAAATATACGGTCTGGGAACGGAACGAATCTAATAATTTCTTAATCAGCTTTACTACCATAAGAATTCCGATTATAATACCAACACCAAAAATGGCAACTGCCGGAATGTATTCAAATTTCAAATGCAGAATATCTTTGATTGCAGTCGTAACCGGAATATACAATCCAAATACCATCAGAATCGTGGAACCGGAAATTCCCGGCAAAACCATAGCTGATATGGCAACCATACCTGCAATAAAGAGGAGAATTCCTACGCCAAATCCAAATTTGCCTGCCGACAGGTTCACTCCGTCTGCCAGAATGGTACTGCCGGAAAAATAAGTAATTCCGGCAACCAGTGCCCCGCCCAATACAATAAATATCATATTCAGATATTTTCCCTTCAGACAGTCCTTTTCTTCCCTGACAATAATCGGAATGGCAAACAAAATAAAACCTATAAACAGAGAACTGATTTCATAAATATTATCTTCAAATACAGTCGTAATAAATAAGATTGCCATACAGAAACCGATGACCCATCCGATACCAATCTTAATCAGAAACTTTACCGCCTCTTTTTTTTCTTCCTTTGTGCCGCTGATAATATCATCCAGCGAACCAATAAACTTGTCATAAAATCCCAGCAAAAATGCAATTGTACCACCGCTGACTCCCGGAACACTGTCTGCCAGTGCCATGCAGAAGCCCTGTATCAATCTCATGATCATGAATTAATCTCCTTTGTTATTATCTGAATTAAAAATTAACGATACCATACTAACATAGGATTTATCGAATGGCAAGTTTATTTTCTGCTAAATTTTCCCGGTTTCTCAAATATACTGGCATAGTTCTATGAAAAATTCTTTATTTCTTCCTCGATTCGAAGCAGTCTGTTATACTTAGCCGTACGTTCTGCCCGGCACGGCGCTCCCGTTTTTATATGACCGGTATTCAGGGCCACTGATAAGTCGGCAATGGTAGTGTCCTCGGTTTCACCGCTTCTGTGGGACATAATTGTCTTATAACCTCCTGCTTTTGCCATTTTAATCGCTTCAATTGTTTCCGATAATGTTCCGATCTGATTCGGCTTAATTAGAATAGCATTGGCATATCCCTCTAAAATTCCCTGTCTCAGTCTTGACGGATTGGTAACAAATAAATCGTCTCCTACCAGAATCACCTTATCTCCAATCTGATTCGTCAGGCGTACCCATCCTTCAATATCATCTTCGTCCAATGGGTCCTCAATCGAATAAATCGGATATTTTTCAATCAGTTCCGTCCATTTTTCAATTAATTCCGTACGGTTATACTGCTTATTCTGTTTCGGAAGAATATAAAATCCGCTTCCGTTCTCTGGATCTTTCCATTCAGAAGCCGCTACATCCAGAGATATCATGAAATCTTTATCTCTGCCATAAGTATATCCCGCCTTTTCAATTGCCTGAAGAATAATCTCAATGGCTTCCTCTTCACCACTCAAATCCGGTGCAAAACCTCCCTCGTCTCCCACTGCCGTAGATAATCCTTTTTCCTCCAGGATTCCTGCCAGATGATGATAGACTTCACAGCACATTCGCAATCCTGCTCCAAAAGAGGAAGCTCCCAAAGGCAGTATCATAAATTCCTGACAGTCAATGGAATTTTTGGAATGAGCGCCGCCGTTTAAAATATTCATCATTGGTACCGGCATGGTATTTCCGCTAATACCTCCTACATAAGCATAATATGGCATATTCAGACTTTCCGCCGCTGCCCTTGATACTGCCAGAGATACTGCAAGAATAGCATTGGCGCCTAACTTTCCTTTATTCTCTGTTCCGTCTGCTTCAATCAGCAGTTTGTCGATTACCAGCTGATTAAACGGAGAACGGTTCACAATGGCTTTTTCCAAAACCTCATTGATATTGTTAACGGCCTTTGTAACACCTTTTCCCATATAACGCTCATCCTTGTCCCTTAATTCAACAGCTTCATAGATTCCGGTAGAGGCACCGGAGGGAACGGCCGCTTTTCCCACACTACCGTCACTGAGATATACCATTGCTTCAACCGTAGGATTTCCTCGGGAATCAATGATTTCACGCCCCATGACTTTTTCAATGACAATACTATTATTACATACCAGGTTTTTATTCATTTTTATACCTGCATACCGCAGACTTATCTGCGAACTGCCCTGGCAAAAATGCAAAACAATTGCGGTTTTAGCTTCAGGCAGCATGCTTATCCTTTCTCTATTTATATTCTTTAGTAATTAGTCTGCACATTTTTCCAGAAAATAAACCGGACATTCTGTATATCTGTCTGATATACAGAATGTCCGGTTTGTTACGAAATGAATCTGCAATTTAAAATATTGCTTAGAAATTCATATATACATAAATCCATACTGCCACATAAATTTTTATTTTACCAATAAGGATTTTCCAGTCATTTCTTCCGGCTGTTCCATTCCCATTAATTCAATCAGGGTAGGAGCGATATCCGCAAGGCAGCCGTTTTCTCTTAATTTATAAGATGGGTCTGCGTTTACAAGTATAAATGGTACCGGATTGGTAGTATGGGCAGTAAAACTCTCATGGGTATCATAGTCAATCAGCTGCTCTGCGTTTCCATGGTCTGCACAGATAAACAGAACTCCATCTGCCTCTTTTATTGCCTCAACGGCTTTTCCTACACACTCATCAACTGCCTGAATCGCTTTCACGGCAGCTTCTTCGATTCCTGTATGTCCAACCATATCCGGATTTGCAAAGTTAATGATTATCACATCATATTTATCGGACTTAATCGCCTCAACCAGCTTATCGCAAACTTCATAAGCGCTCATCTCCGGTTTTAAATCATAGGTCGCCACCTTTGGTGAATTCACTAAAATTCTGTCTTCTCCTTCATTTGGTTCTTCCACACCACCGTTAAAGAAAAATGTAACATGCGCATATTTTTCCGTTTCCGCAATTCTGGCCTGTTTCTTTCCATTTGCTGCCAGAAACTGACCAAACGTATTGTCCAGAGAAACCTTATGGAAAGCAACGGATTTATTTGGAATAGTTACATCATATTCCGTAAAACATACAAATTTTGTGTTGATTCTTTTTTCTCTTGAAAATCCATCAAATTCCTCCGCACAGAATGCTCTGGTAATTTCTCTTGCTCTGTCCGGACGGAAGTTAAAGAATATTACCGAATCACCCTCCGAAACGGTTGCCACAGGAGTGCCATTCTTCGTAATGACTGTCGGTTTTACAAATTCATCATTTACACCTTCAGCATACGAATCACTGATGGCCGTCACCGGATGTTCTGCCATTACGCCTTCTCCTGCCGTCATTGCCTTATATGCAGCTTCTACTCTGTCCCATCGGTTATCCCGGTCCATGACATAATAACGTCCGATTACTGTTGCCACTTCACCAGCTCCGATTTCCTGCATTTTCTCTAGTAATTCCTCCATAAATCCTTTTCCGGAGGTTGGCGCCGTATCTCTTCCATCTAAAAAGGCATGTACATATACTTTTTCAATACCGTTTTTCTTTGCTAATTTCAATAATCCGTATAAATGAGTATTATGACTGTGTACGCCGCCGTCAGACAAAAGGCCAAACAGATGAAGGGCTGAGTCATTGGTCTTTGCATTATCAATGGCTTCCATCAGCCCTTTATTCTCAAAAAAGTCCCCATCTTCAATTGATTTGGTAATTCTGGTAAGTTCCTGATATACAATCCTTCCAGCTCCCATATTCAGATGACCTACTTCCGAATTACCCATCTGTCCATCCGGAAGTCCCACTGCCATTCCGCTTGCATTTCCTTTTACAAAAGGATAATTCTTCATTAAACCATTCATAACCGGAGTATCTGCCAGTGCAACTGCATTTCCTTCGTTCTTTTCATTTAATCCATATCCGTCAAGAATCATTAAAACTGCTGGTTTTTTGCTCATTTTCTGTTCTCCTTCTCATGTTTTATAATTTAACAGTATAAAGTAAAATATCCTTTACTCTGAGTTTCTGATTTTTTCCCATATAATATATCATTATTTGCTTTTATCGTCAATGCCATTCCATCTGTAGTTTCCGCAACACAAAACCCATTTCAACGGTTCCGTTTTGGTTGAAATGGGTTTGCTACTATATGGATTTAATTTTGTACTTTTACTATTTGTTATAATTCACGATATTGCCAAATTCCGGCTTTAAGGATGCCCCGCCTACAAGTCCACCGTCAATATCTGCCTTTGCAAATAATTCAGCCGCATTTCCGGCATTTACAGAACCGCCGTACTGGATACGGATTTCTGCTGCTGTCGCATCATCATATATTTCTGAAATACAGCCACGAATAGCTGCACATACCTCTTCTGCCTGATCAGATGTAGCTGTCTTTCCTGTTCCAATGGCCCAGATTGGCTCATAAGCAATAACTGCTGTTTTGGCCTGTTCTGCCGTTACATTCAAAAATGCAATTTTAATCTGCTGGCGAATCCAGTCAATGGTAATCCCCTGTTCTCTCTGTGTCAGTGTTTCACCACAGCAGATAATCGGTGTAATTCCATGTTCAAAGGCTTTCAGCACTTTTTTATTTACGGTTTCATCCGTTTCCGCAAAATATTCTCTTCTCTCGGAATGTCCGATGATTACATACTTAACGCCAACATCCGTTAACATATTTGGAGCGATTTCTCCTGTATATGCTCCGCTTTCTTCAAAGTACATATTTTCTGCTCCAATGGAAATATTACTTCCCTTTGCAGCTTCCATTGCAGGAATGATTGAAATTGCAGGAACACAAAACACCACATCAACTTCATCATTCGCCACCAAAGGCTTTAATTCATTAATTAATGCTACAGCTTCACTTGGAGTCTTGTTCATTTTCCAGTTGCCGGCTATAATCTTCTTACGCATGATAAATTCTCCTTGTATTACCCATTTTTTATTTGTCATTCAGCAGCAATGAGGCGTTGTCGCTGTTCTATTTTTACTCAGGCTTATTTGTCATTTGCAGCGGCAACAAGGCGTTGTCGCTGATTCTATTTTCATTCAAACTTATTTGTCATTTGCAGCGGCAACAAAGCGTTGTCGCTGATTCTATTTTCATTCAAACTTATTTGTCATTTGCAGCGACAACGCCTGGGAGTTCTTTTCCTTCCAGAAATTCCAGAGAGGCTCCGCCTCCGGTTGAGATGTGCGTCATCTTATCGCCAAATCCTAAATTATTTACGGCTGCTGCTGAGTCTCCGCCACCGATAATGGTTGTAGCATCTTCTAATTCAGCCAGTGCTTTGGCAACTGCAACCGTACCACCTGCAAAATTCGGCATTTCAAAGCAACCCATCGGTCCATTCCAGACAACTGTTTTTGCACCTTTAATGGCATCTGCAAAAAGCTCTCTGGTTTTCGGTCCTATATCCAGGCCTTCCATATCATCCGGAATCTCACCACGTCCCACAACTTTATAATTGGCATCATTGGAAAAATCATCTGCAACAACAGTATCAATTGGAATTAACAGTTTTACACCCTTCTCTTCTGCTTTCTTTTCCATATCAAGGGCATACTGCTTATAATCTTCTTCCAACAGCGACTTGCCAACTGGTTCGCCATGAGCAGCCATAAATGTATATGCCATTCCTCCGCCGATAATTAACACATCCACTTTATCCAGTAAGTTTTCAATTACAGGAATCTTAGAGGAAACCTTTGCTCCGCCGAGTACAGCTACAAATGGTCTCACTGGGTTATTCACTGCATTTCCCAGAAAATCAATTTCCTTCTGCATTAAATATCCTACTACTGCAGTATCAACAAATTTTGTCACACCGACATTAGAACAATGTGCTCTGTGTGCGGTACCAAACGCATCATTTACGAATACTTCACAAAGACTTGCAAGTTCTTTGCTGAATTCTTCTCCATTTTTTGTTTCTTCTGCACGATACCGTGTATTTTCCAAAAGAACCACATCACCATCATTCATTGCAGCAACGGCAGCCTTTGCATTTTCACCCACAACATTGGCATCTGCAGCAAATTTTACTTCCTGTCCTAATAATTCAGATAATCTCTTTGCCACAGGCGCTAATGATAACTCAGGCTTTGGTTCTCCTTTTGGTTTTCCTAAATGGGAGCAGAGAATCACTTTACCACCATCTGCAATTAATTTCTTAATGGTTGGTAACGCTGCCACCAAACGGTTTTCATCTGTGATATTTAATTCTGCATCCAATGGTACATTGAAATCGCAACGAACTAAAACTTTTTTACCTTTTACATTGATATCATCAACTGACTTTTTATTAAGCATTAGAATGCTCCTTTCCTGTTATTTTAAAAAACGGACCCGATCCATTGAGACCGGACCCGCTTAGGATCATTATTGATTCAGAATTATGCTAATTCTGAGAAGTATTTGATGGTTCTAACCATCTGGCTTGTATAACTGTTTTCATTGTCATACCATGAAACAACCTGAACCTGTGTATTTCCGTCTTCCATCGGAGATACCATTGTCTGTGTTGCATCAAATAATGAACCAAATCTCATTCCAACAATATCACTGGATACGATTTCTTCTTCATTGTATCCATATGATTCATTGGAAGCAGCCTTCATGGCATCGTTAATCTGCTCTTTTGTAACATTGCCCTTAACAACTGCGATTAAGATTGTCGTAGAACCAGTCGGGGTAGGTACACGCTGTGCAGCTCCGATTAACTTTCCGTTTAATTCCGGAATAACCAGACCAATTGCCTTTGCAGCACCTGTTGAATTAGGAACGATATTAACAGCACCTGCACGGGATCTTCTTAAATCACCTTTTCTCTGTGGTCCGTCAAGAATCATCTGATCTCCTGTATATGCATGAATTGTTGTCATAATACCACTCTGAATAGGAGCTAAATCATTTAATGCCTTAGCCATAGGAGCTAAACAGTTTGTAGTGCAGGAAGCGGCAGAAATAATTGTATCTTCCGGCTTTAATGTAGTATGGTTTACATTGTAAACGATTGTAGGAAGATCATTTCCAGCAGGTGCTGAGATAACAACCTTTCTTGCACCAGCATTGATATGAGCCTGTGACTTCTCTTTTGATACATAAAAACCTGTACATTCAAGTACAACGTCAACCTTTAATTCTCCCCAAGGAAGATTGTTTGCGTCTGCTTCTTTGTAAATTTTAATTGTCTTTCCATCAACTGTGATAGAATCTTCGCCTGCTGTTACTGTATCTTTTTTCTCATATGAACCCTGTGATGAATCATACTTTAATAAGTGAGCTAACATCTTAGGACTTGTTAAATCATTGATAGCTACTACTTCATAACCTTCTGCTCCAAACAACTGTCTGAATGCAAGACGACCAATACGGCCAAAACCATTAATTGCAACTCTTACTGCCATTTTTAAGTTCCTCCTAAAGTTATATTAAATTTAAAAAGATTGTTAAATATTTGACGCAGGACAGTCTCGCCTCCATCACGAATAAATAACCTAGGTGTATTTTACCTAATTTGTCTCAAAATATCAAGCATAATTTTACCAAATTTTCCTTTATATCCCTTTCCGTTTTTGTTATTATTACCATATCACCTGTTTTTATGTCCATTTTATGGATTTTTTCCAATATTTATGGTATGGTAGGAATTTAGACAGCCATAATCTGCTTTACCAATTGGAAAGAAGGACGAATATGAAAAAACATACAAAACTTCCATGTGATT
Source organism: Lachnospiraceae bacterium (assembly GCA_022794265.1). Lineage (GTDB taxonomy): Bacteria > Bacillota > Clostridia > Lachnospirales > Lachnospiraceae > Bovifimicola. The sequence continues at coordinate 36,878 of JAAWEK010000003.1, read as the reverse complement.
TTCACATGCATACAGAATTTTCCGGAGACAGCCAGACCCCTGTTTCCGCAATGATTGAACAGGCAATCCGCAAGGGGTTATCTGCCATATGTATTACTGACCATCTGGATTTTGACTATCCATATGATAATCCGAAAGATTTCGAATTAGACGGTGATACCTATTTTGATACTGTAACCCGTCTGTCCGAACAGTATGCAGATCAGATTCGGATAATGATTGGAGTGGAAACCGGACTTGAACCAGACAAGGCAGAACTTCTGGATTTGTTTATCGGCCGTCATCCATATGATTTTATTATCGGTTCCTCCCATCTGGTCCATCGGAAGGATCCCTACTATCCGGAATTTTTTGATCAGCGTTCCGATTCTCAGGCATTTATGGAATACTTTGAATCGATTCTGGAAAATCTGAATACCTGTCATAACTTTGACGTATATGGTCATATCGACTATGTAGTCAGATATTCCCCGAATAAATCAAAAAACTACTCATATACTCAGTATGCTTCAATTCTTGATGAAATATTAAAAAAACTAATTCATTCCGGAAAAGGCATCGAAATTAATTCCGGCGGCTTCCGCTCCGGTCTGGATTTTCCTAACCCGCATCCGGAAATTCTGAAACGATATAAACAATTGGGGGGTGAAATCATCACCATCGGTTCCGATGCCCATACACCTGAATATATTGCCGAAAATTTTACCCAAACCGTATCTGTTTTAGAATCCTGCGGTTTCAGATATTATACTATTTTCGAAAAAAGAAAACCTGTTTTTCTTAAGATATAACATATAAAAAAGAACCCTTCGAGGGTGTTCTTTATTCATGACAATAGAAAGTTGACAAAGCGTGCTTTCTATTGTGTATTTTGGGCATAGCAGAATCGCCGTCAAAATTACCGTTTTTTTTAATTTGACGGACTTGCCGCTATTGTTCTTATAAAAGGAAAGAGCCAATGCTTTGTGAGTACCTAACAAAATCATTGGCTCTGTGTCTTTGCATCTGGCTCTGTAATGATAGTTATTTGTAAATTTTTTGCTTCAATTAATGTTTCCCGCCTGCATTTCGGACAGTAGAGAGGAAAATTCTTCAATTCTGTATCTTCTCGCATTTGTAACCTTGTTTTATTTTCGCAGACAGGGCAACGTATCCACTCTATTATCATAATTTCTGTAACTCGCCCTTTTTCAAACGAAGAACCACATCCGCCTGTTTTGCAAGCTCATTCGAGTGCGTTACAATTATCACGCACTTATTCATCTGATGGGCGCATTCTTTCAGAATGTTTGTGATTTCAACCGCAGTATCTTCGTCAAGATTTCCTGTTGGCTCGTCTGCAAGGATAACGCTTGCGTCAGAAGCTAACGCACAGGCGATTGCTACCCTCTGCTGTTGTCCTCCAGAGAGCTTCAGAACATTTCGTTTTGCTTCCTCCTTAGTAAGTCCCAGACGCTCCAAGATAGGATGCGGCGGCAGCTTAGATGTCAAAGCCACATTTTCGGCTGATGTCATATAGTCAATCAGATTATAGCTTTGAAAAATGAAAGCCACATTGTTTTTGCGATGATACGCATGTCCTTTTTTCTCAATATCTTCTCCTTGAAACAGTACCTGTCCGTCAGACGGGCTATCCAACCCTCCAAGCAGGGAGAGCAAGGTCGTTTTGCCACACCCGCTCGGACCAAGGATTGCATAGATTTTTCCCACCTCAAATTCGGTAGATATATTTTTAAGAACAGTTCTATTTCCATCATAGGAATATTTAACATTACAAGTTTTAATGATACTCATATATAAGTTTCCTCCTTAACTCATTTTCGTAAGAATATCTTTCGGGTTGGAGCGAACAACAGTCCACGATGAAGCAATAACCGCTATCGCAATCAGTAAAATGCCAATCAAATATAGTGGGAGCAGATAGGCTGCGTCAATCTGTACATTGAGATCGGCTGTTCCTGTGGTAACTCTGGATACTAAAAACGCTCCTGCTTGTTCTGCTATCAGATTACTAAACGGTATGGATGCCACAAACGAAATAACAGCTACAATAAAAGTTTCTGTAAAGATTTGCAAAATGATATTTGCTTTGCTTTTTCCGATGGAAAGTAAAATACCGATTTCTTTTTTTCTTCCTCGAATCCAGATTGTCAAAAGCAATGTCAGAATTACAACACTGACAACTGAAATAATGATAATTGTTGTACTCATTAATTCTTGAAGGGACTCTAACGGCGTAGAAACAACATCATACTCCTCTGTATCAATGCTGAGCTTCAAGGTTTTTCCTTTTAGTTCTGGCAAAGCGGCAATCTTGTCATAGACATTTTGAATGCTGACAGGGTCTTCCACATAGATAATCAACTGCTGATAACCGTTTAACTCATCTCCCCATAACTCAAACATGGTTGCATAGTCTATATAGCCGCAGTTTGCAGGGATTTCATCTACGGTTAAAGCGTTCCCCGATGTACCCTCAGTACCGTCAAAGATACCTATGATTTCAAATTCTGATATTGCGTCCGAATCCAAAGAGTACATCTTAAACTTATCGCCAACAGACAGCTTGTTATAGTCGGCAAGCTCTTTTGAAATCAAACAGGCGTGTTTATCGTCTGGCGTAATATGTCTTCCGTCTACTAATTTATACTTTCCGCTTTGGAACTTAGAGCATTTCTCAGATGACAATGTTGCAGTATAGCTTGATGCTTCTCCATACTGTGTATAGCTCAATCCAAAGGCAGCGGGCAGATATTTGAAATCAACGCCTGCACCGTAATAACTTGCTGTGTCCTCGGAATTGTAATCTACAACGCCATCAACTTTTCCGATTGCGTCTACAATTTCTTGTGTAATCAAATCACCATTGTAACCGTAAACCGTTCCCCATTGGTTTTGCTGACCGCTTCCCATATGTACGTCGGTATCAAGGTCAAGCATGATTTTTCCGCCGATAGCCGTCTGAACATCTGCCGTTGCACCTTTAGCCGCATCACGAACAGCAATGCCTGTAAGCATAAAAGTCGCTAAAAGCGTCAACACCAGAAATAAAACAATCGTCTTAAACCGTTGTCTGAAACAGTATAGAGTTGCTCTTTTTATAAAACTCATTCTAAAATCCTCCTATGCCATTTATGGCATTACTCATGTTTTGATAAAATTTCTTTTGGTTTCAGCCGCATAATCGCAAGGGACGATACCAAAGTTGAGACGGCAATTACGGCTAATTGACAAAGATAAATAAGCAATGTTTCTATGGCACCAAGCTTCAGATAGTTTTCAATTTGAAGACTGTTTTGTATTCCTGCTGTTATCGTTTCCTCATTTAACAGATTCGGTTGCAGCTCTCCAAACAAGCTATGCCCTAAAAACCCTGTAACACCCAAAGAAGCAATATAGGATAAAATTAGTGCAATTATCGCAACTGATAATACCTCTAACAAAAAGCCCGCCATAATCTGCCCTTTTGAAACTCCTGCCGAAAGCAAAATACCTGCTTCCTGCATTCTGCCACGCATACGCATGGTTAATAGCAAGGTTAAAAATGCAGTACTAACAACGGACGCAAGAACAAGCAGTATCTTTACTAAATCTCCAAGAGAAGATAACTGGTCTGCTATTTTGGAATACTGAAAATCATTGGTACGAATAAAATGTGTCGTCCAGTCAATAGATTGCAGTAGCTGAACATTACGGGTAATGCTTTCAAGTTTGGCAGGGTCAGTAATATAGAAATCAACTTCGCCTGTGTAAATACCTGCTTCACACTCATGCAGCTCGTCCAAAATATCAAGGCTCGCATATATCTCGTTATCAGCGACGCCCGCCGTTGGTTTCATAGATGTGTCCTCGATATTCAGTTTATATATCCCCAACACTTCTACTTGGACATAGGCTGTTTTTACTGGTATTTCATCAATGTATGCTCCATCAGCTTCACTTAAGCTTGCGTGGGTCAGCATCAGCGTATCCCCAACCGACAAATGGTTTGTAGTTGCCAACTGTTCACTGATAAGAATTCTTCCGCTATCTGTTTCGGTAATATGTTTTCCTGCTACTAAGACGGCTGTTTCATCGGCAAAATTGGGAGCAAGTGCGGAAAAACGAAGTGCGGTCACTTTTCCCATATTATTTTCGGCTGTGTGCTTATCGCCCTGAATAAATTGAATGGCATCACTTTTGGCAAAACCATAATTGATGGGATTATAGTATTTGATTTCACCCGTCCCCATAATCTCATCTATTTCCTTTTGAGAAATATGAATATTGTTTTCCTTTACCTGTGTTTCGCCGTTTTCATTCATAGAAACCTCGGTGTTTGCCCGTATATAGAAAGCCGTTCCAAGAGAAGTACGGATGTCCTTTGACAACCGTTCTGACGCATTCAAAACGCCAAAACATGAAATCAAAAAAACGGCTACTACGAATACCACCAAAAACAGGCTTACAGTTTTTCCTTTTTTCCGTGATATGTAAAGCAAAGCTCTTTGTGTAAAATTCATCTAAGTTATTCAGCTCCTTTCTGCAATCTATCATACAGTCCTTTGATTAGTTTTTGATTTGATTTTCATAAGGCTTTGATTTGAACGCAGAAACTGCAAAGCAGTCTGCGTTCATGAGGATGAAGTGAAGCGGAATCCGAATGTCCGCTTTTATCGTAAAAAAGCTGTCAGCGATTGCCGGCCGACAGCTTTTTGTAGAATGAAGCTATTATCAGTTTAGATAGAGGGAAAAGGCTACGCCTTGCTCGGTATTCTTTATACAATAGGTCATACCATGCAAGTCGAGAATTGTTTTGACAATGTATAGCCCCAGACCGCTTCCCCCTGTTGCTTTGTTCCTTGATTTGTCTGCTCGATAAAACGGTGTGAACATATGGGATAGGTCAGTTTCCGGGATAATCACGCCAGTATTTTCGATAACAAGGGCATTTCTGGTTTCAGAGGATTGTAAAGTTATAAAAACATCTTTGCCGCAGGGAGAATGCCGAACTGCGTTCCCGACAATATTGGATAAGGCTTTATTCCAAAGCCCTAGATTGATGGACAAAACCATATCTGTACTGATATTTTGGTGTATCTGAATATCCTTATCCTGTGCAAGCGGCAAAATAGCTTGAATCGTGTCATTTATCGTTTGTTTTAGCGAAACCTCCTGCAAGGTATCCTCTAAATCCATACTTTCCATTTTGGATATGGTAATAATCTCTTTGACAAGGCACTCTATATCCTCTGTCGCTTTCAATGCTTCGGGCAGATATTTTTCGTGGTTTTGGTAATCTCCATACCCCAACATCATATTTTCAATTTGACCTTTTAGGATAGTAAGCGGGGTTTTCAACTCATGAGATACCGCCGCAAAGAAATTTCTTCGTTGTCCCTCTAATGTTTGAAACTTCTTCACATCTGCTGTGAGTTGTTTGTTTGCATTCTCCAATTCTTCCATAGTGGTTTGCAATCTGCTTGCCATAGTGTTTAGACTGGAAGCCAGTACGCCAATCTCATCGTTACTTTCAATATCACATTTCCAAGTCATATCGAGTAATGTCATTCGTTTGGAAATCTGACTGATTTTAGCGATAGGGCTGACAATAACTTTGCTACAAATAAAGGCGCTTAGCGATGACAGCAACAAGATGATTACAAAGACAACAGGCAAAAAGCGTAACATAAGGCTTAGAATAACATCTGCTGTTTGTGACAAAGAAGATATGATAAGCGCATATTCTGTTTTGCTGTCCGAAAAAATGACAGTAGTTGCAATGCTTGATGTCGCAACCGTCAATTCTTCTGTCTTTATTTCGCCAAAGCTCATAGCTCCGTTATCATCGCTGAGAATAGCTGTCGAGTTATTTTGAATGCAGAAATTATAAATTTCATTAACCGCTTCCTCATAACGCATACCCTGCAGCTTTGAAACAAGGAATTCAGTATTTGCATCCAGTTGCTTGTCCGATGTGACCTGATATTGCTTGGGCAGGACAGTCAATACAATTCCATAAATCAGCATACTGCAAATGGTAAGGGCGGAGAACACCCATAAAAACACTTTTACGCTTAAACTGTTCTTAATTTTCTTTCGCAATTCTATATCCCACCCCTCTGACCGTTTCAATATAATCCCCACCGAGTTTCCTGCGTAAATTCATGATGTGGAAGTTCACACCTTTTTCATCTCCTACGAAGTCATAGCCCCAAACGAGATTTAGCAAATCATCCCTTGTAAAAACACGCCCCTTGTTTTTCAGAAATAGAAGTAATATCTCAAACTCCAAGTGGGTAAGTGATACCTCGTTTCCAGAAACAGTAACTTTTCGTTCTGTTTCGCTCAAAGTGATTTCTTTGTAACGAATATTGTCTGACACCGTATCTGATGATGTTCGCCGCAAAAGAGCTTCCACACGCTTTAATACGAGCTTAATAGAAAATGGCTTTGTGATGTAATCATCAGCCAATTTATCAAAGCCTTTAATCTGGTCATCTTCTGTATCAAGTGCGGTTAAAAGAATAATCGGGATTTGCGATTCTTGCCGTATCATTTCACATACCGTGTATCCGTCAATCTTCGGCAGCATAATATCCAATAGAATAAGGTCAAAATTCTGCTCATGAAAAGAATTGATGCCCTCTAATCCATCCGAAGCAGTAGTAACCTTGTATCCTGCAAAGGTAAGCGGCTCAGAAAGTATTTTTTGTATTGCCGCTTCATCTTCAATTATCAATATTTTCTTATCCATATATAGACCTCCACATTAAATTATAGCAGGCTTTTATTAGTTTCTGATTAGGATTTCTTTTTTCTTTTATCAATGGGTTTCTCAGCATTTATCGGTATAAGCCAAACACGGTTGATGTTCATTACACCCTCAATCCGATTTTCTTTACATAGACGCTGTACCCATCTAAGAGAAACATCCCATTTTTCTGCGGCTTCCTGTGCCGTCATATATTCAAACATATTTGACCTCTTACAGCGTGTTGTGTATATTATAGCCGTCTGAACGAACTGTATCAACTGTGCAATTATGAATTATTAACGCTTGCAACAAGATGCAATATCCTATTGCAAAAGATTTTAAATTGCTTATGAAGAATTCCAGACATAGAAAAGCAACAGAAATTTATTTTCTGCTGCTTTTCTATGTCTGTCTATGCATAAATATTTTCTTTATGAGTATGTGATATACTAAATCTGTTTCAGCTGCACCACAAGCTGTTCAAAAATATAGCTCATAAGGTTTTAGGGACGAAAGTCCCTAACAAGCGAATTTGGATAACCAAATTCAGTGCTTGGTAAGACATAACTTTTTTCATATATACTCAAAAGTATATCTTTTGTCATCTTTCCGAAATCATATTATTGTGTCACTTTACATATATTAATTTCAATATCATTATCCAAATACTTGATTTGTTTTGGAACAATCTGTTATAATGAAAGGGACAATCTATATGAGGAGAAAACCTATGAAAGTATTTATTAGTTGGTCAGGTAATATCAGTTGGAAAGTTGCAGTTATTTTTAGGGATTGGCTTCCATCTGTTATACAATCACTCGAACCATATGTTTCGTCTGAAGATATTGATAAAGGTGCTAGATGGAGCACTGATATAGCAAAAGAACTTGAAGATTCAACATTTGGAATATTATGTGTAACAAAAGAAAATTTAGAGGCTCCATGGCTATCTTTTGAAGCAGGTGCACTTTCTAAGACAATGGAAAAATCCTTTGTCACACCGTTCTTATTTGATATAAAGCGTTCAGAGGTACAGGGACCAATTTTACAATTTCAGTCAACTATTTTTCAAAAAGATGATATTAAGAAAATGGTTCAAACATTAAATAAAGCTTGTGGTGATGCAGGTATATCTGAGCAGCGCCTTGATAAATCATTTGATGTTTGGTATCCGACTCTTGAACAAGAATTAATCGAATTGAGGGATCAAAGTTCAAATAAAAATGAAGATGTTGCACCAGAAGATGTCAATCATTCTTCTGAAATATTAGAAGAAATCCTCGAACTTTCCAGAGACAATCAAAAATTGTTACGAAATCCCGACGCTAAACTGTACGATGATATGGAAAAAATTAAAGATTCCTTGGAACGGATTTCTATGAGAAATGAAATGGCATTTGAACGGAAAAGAATGTCAAGAAAATATAGTTCTATGTTTTTTGATGAAATTATGCATATGAGCGGCAAACGTAGTTCTTATGCATTTTTGATGACGCTCAGTCTATTAAAAGAAGATTTTCCTTGGATTTATGATATGGGGAAAGAACTAATTGACATACTTAAAAGTGAAAATAGCCCTGACGAAAAATCAATTGCCATTAGAGAATTTAGAGACATGGTTGATTTCACTTTTAGTCATCCTATGATGAGAGATATGTTTGGTCGTACTAAAGATAGTATAATATTTATTAAAGAGCTTCCATATTCTTTAATGAGGTATTTGGATGAAATATCAGAGCAATACAATTGATTGTACTGTAAAAAAACAATCTGTATCATTTGATACGGATTGTTTTTTCACACATTGCCTTAAATTTTAAATATAAATTAGTTCATTTAAAATAATTTCTTCAGCTTGCTGCCTAATATAATTCATTTTTTTAACCCATTCCATAGGGCTGTCAGCCTTCATCTGTTCAGTAATATCTTGTGTTGTTTTTAACCGTTTTACAATCCGACAAAAACGTTCTCGTGCCTGTTTGTCAATCTTGAAAAGATATTCATTAAGCTCTCCTCTTGTAAGTAAATTGATATAAGTCAATCTGCGGTGCTCCTGTAAAAAATTCAAATGCCGTTGCCCATAAATACCAATAGCGTTTTCTTCACTTTTAGGAAATGTGAGATTTGGAATGAGATAATCGCTTTGTTTGCGGTAAGTACCGCCATTTTGTTCAAACAATGATTTCGTTGTAGTTTCCTCCATAATATTTTAATTTGCTACAAATTCATCATATCTAACCGTCATTACAAATACTAATAAATGCCGCAAGTGACACTTCCTTATATGAAGTGTCACTTATACCTGCTTTTTTATTACTGGTATCCATACCTCATACTGTGCGTTCTGTGGGTCTTGATTGAGATAAACCTCAATATCAGGAGCGTTGGCATATTCATATCCAGAAGCCGGAAGCCATTCGGTTATAATACGCTGCTGCAATTCCTGTATGGACTTGTTTGTTCCTGTTCCAGAGAAAATTGCCCAAGTGGAAGCTGGCACGGTATATTCCTCAAATTCATCATTTTCCTTTGTGCTTGAAACAGCAATAAAATACTTCCATTGTTCTTCATCATTGCAGGCACTAACGCCCAAAAGCCCCATCAGCGGCGTATCCATCATACCTGCTAACTTCTCTATTGTTCCACTTACTGCGGCATCTTGCCACATTTTCGGTACAATCATAAAATTATTTTCGATTTCTTTATCAAGCGATGCGGATACACCAATAATGCGAAAAGCATCTTTTGTTTCAATTCTATAATTCATCTCCGTTGCCCCTTTCACAGCAATTCTAAACACAATGGTAGAAAAAGATTTTACAGATACACCCTCATTTCTAACTGACGAGGGTGCTATTCCATGAAAAGATTGAAATGCCCTGTTAAATGCCGTTGGTGAACGATAACCATACTTTTCAGCAACATCAATAATTTTTTCATTTCCACCTTGCAAATCAACTGCCGCTAAAGACATTTTTCTTCTTCGAATATACTCTGCCAGAGTAATACCTGCCATATAGGTAAACATTCTTTGGTAATGATAGGTAGAGCAGCAGGCAATCCGCCCAAGCTGTTCATAGTCAATCTCATCTGTCAAATGTTCTTCGATGTAGTTCATACTTTGATTTAATCTTTCTACCCATTCCATTGGGATACCTCCTTGCTTACATATAAATCTATAGGCGATTGTAAAACTCATAGTCACAGGTCTGAAGTTTCAACACTTTGAGACCAACAGAGTGAAGCGAAACTTCTAATCTGTGACTACAAGTTTCTCAATCACCTAATATTAATCTGCAATATCATTATATAGTTTTTCCCGTAAATTTTCCTCTCTATATTTGCACAAAAAAGAGAGGGGATTTATCTCAAAAAATTGATTCCTGCTTTTTTTGCCTGACTGCATAAATCACGAACATTCAGGGTATAAGTTTTCCCGTCCTTGATAAAATGCGTCCCACATTGCCGAAACTCAAAAGATACATTTTGTGCAACACATTGTTTCCGTATAGCAAGCACCCATTCATAATCAAGCGGTCTGGCATTTTTATCCGACTCGCCACCAACCACAACCAACTTGACATTATCCAAGTAAGCCGAAAGGTCTATGCGCTCTATCAATGGCTGACAAATAATATTTTTATGTTTGATGGGAAGCTCCTTAAAAATGGAAAGTCTGTAATCCGCTCTGTCTTGATTTTCAACTGTACAGCCAACGGTCACATTATCATATCCATCGCTCCAATCGTCTGGAATGCAATCCATAAAACGCTCAATCCGCTTTGTCAGAAAGATAAAATTCAAATCGGAACGCTCCCGCATCATACTCCAACATTCTCCACGCCAACCATCAGCGTCCTTAATCAGAAAATCAGTAGAAAAGCAGAGATAAACTGTCTGCCCCGATTTGATTTTATATGTACCTGATTTTTTCTTTTCTATAAGAGAATAAAAATTGTCTGTTTTTACAATGTTATTTGTATCAATTCCACGTTTGTAATCACCCTTATGAATATAACAGTATTTACAACCCTCACTATACTTGTGGCAGCCACGCCACGGATTCCACATTGTCATAGAAGCACCTCTTTTTCATTTATTTTTTTCGCCAATCGGGTAATCTCAAATCTGGGGTGAGATACTCATTTTCTTCGTGATATGTTCCGCCTAACTGTTCAAATCATGATTTCATTGTAGTTTCTTCCGATATATTTAATTATTTCTACAAACTCGTCATATCCAACCATCTTTACTAATATTTATAAATACCATAAAGGACACTTCCTTATTTGAAGTGTCCCTTTAAAAGGCTCTTTTTTATATATCTGTTTGTTGAAACAGTCTCCGTTTCGTTTTATATCTTTTATATTCAACAATAATGATTATACTGATATATAATGCACATATAGCCGCTGTTTCCATGGCAAGCACCATTGATAATTTTGAAATTTTCTTTGCCAGAGGCTCAATAGCGGAGCCTGAAATGATAGATACCGAATACCAGGAGGTTTCTGGTATCACCTTATAACAGATATATCTTTTATATTTTCCGCTTCCAAATGAAATAATTCCTGATTCTCCATTCTGAATAGAATTTTTAAGTTTTCTTATAGATTTTTCATTGTATGTATTAATGGAATCCAGCATTTTAAACAAATTAGTATTATTTCCCACTGATTCCGGACGTGAAATCAATGTACCATCCTCCTGGGATATAAAGGTTGTACCGATTTTTTCAAAATAAGAACTGTCGATTATTTCCGTAAACTCATTCATATCATAACTGCACACCAGAATTCCGATATTTTCATTCTGATAATACAATGGTACCGACAAGTCAATATATTCTTCATTTTCATTCCGGAGCACAGAAGAAATACAATACCCTTTTTCCATACATGGTTCCATATAATCCGTTGCTGCTCCTGCCGATACATTCCCAATGGATGTAATGGTGTGTCCAGTTTGATCAGTAAGGCGAATTCCAAGAAAACCATGCAATTTCAACTGTTCCATTAGATGCTGTTTTGCTGCTTCCCCATTTAAATCTTCTTCATTATTAAAAATTGCCGCAATGGTTTTTAATATATTTATTTCTTCATTAACTTTTATTCCAACCCGGTCAAGACTCTCATCCAGCACCGAAGATAAGTATACTTTTGTATTGTTATTAATCTGATGATTGATACTGACTTTAAAGGATGTGTATGCAATTATCAGAAGTATGATGCCAACTACAAGCATTACCATTTTGTATGTTATTTTAGAAACACACCATTTTATTTTCTTTATACACTTCTCCGCAAACGTTTTCATTTCCTACCTCCATCTATCTCAGCGTTCTCTGAAATATCTGTTTGCCAAAAACAGACTCCTGGATTTTACTCCGTCTTTGCCCTGCAGATAGTGGCACCCATTGCAACATATTCTCCATCATAAATCACCACAGCCTGTCCAGGTGTTACGGCTCTTACAGGTTCTTCGAATACACATTCTATTTTATCTTGATTCGTTCGCTTAACATAGCATGGCACCGCCTTATGACTATATCTGATTTTAGCTGTATATCGTTTGGATTCATCAACATCCGGTTCTGACATAAAATTAATCTGCCCGGCTGTGAGCCTGTCTGTCAGCACATCTGTATCATCTCCAATAACAACTTCATTTGTATCCGGACGAATTTCGGTAACAAATACCGGTCTGCCCATGGAAAGATTCAGTCCCTTTCGTTGTCCAACCGTATAGTTTGTAATTCCCTCATGCCTGCCCAGCACCACTCCGGTTTTATCTACAAAATTCCCCGGCAAAATTTCTTTTCCCGTATTCTGCCTTATAAAAGAAGCATAGTCATGATCCGGTATAAAACAAATCTCCATACTGTCCGGCTTATTTGCCACATTCAGATTGAGTTCCGCTGCAATTTTCCTAATCTGCTCTTTTGTATACTCTCCTACAGGCATCAATGTATGCTCTAATTGATATTGTGTAAGATTATATAATGCATATGTCTGATCTTTTGTGGCCGTGGCCGATGTTCTAAGTGCATATCTGCCATTATTTAACTGATCAATTCTTGCATAGTGTCCCGTTGCAATAAAATCTGCTCCGATTGACAAACTCCTTTGAAGCAGTGCTTCCCATTTAACATATCGGTTGCAGGCAATACAGGGATTCGGTGTTCTTCCGTTTAAATATTCATTAATAAAATAATCTATAACATTAGATTTAAACTCTTTTTTGAAATTCATAACATAATATGGAATATCCAGCATCTGTGCTACCCGTCTGGCATCTTCCACCGCACTCAGACCACAACAGCCACCCTCATGATTCAAATCATAATCCGGTTCATCCTGCCAGATCTGCATAGTTACTCCTATTACATCATATCCCTGTTCTTTTAATAAATATGCTGCCACAGATGAATCCACACCGCCTGACATGCCTACAACTACTTTTTTTCCATTCTTCTGAACACTCATGCTTTGTATCATTAACCTTTCCTATCGTTCTTGTATGCTAATTCTGCTTTTCAAATGAAAATTATAACATACTTTTCTCAAATTGCAAAACATTCTGCATATTCACTGGAATTTTCCCGATACTCACTACTAATCTCTTTCAGAACTTCGATAACATAATCCAGCTGCTCTTTTGTGGTACTTTCCGAAAGTGTCATCCGAATGGTAGAATATATCAGATTCTCTGGTAGTCCGATGGCTTCCAGTACATGAGAAGGTTTTGCACTATGACTGGAACAGGCAGAACCACTGGAGGCACAAATTCCCTTCATATCCAGAGAGGCCAGCAGTTCCGACGCATCAACAAACTGAATACTGATATTAACATTTCCCGGAAGCCTTCGGTTCCGGTCTCCGTTTAATCTTGAAAACGGAATTTCCCTTAAAATCCGGTTAATAAAATAATCCCTCAACCGGGTTTCCTGTATTCTTTTTTCTTCCATATGTTTATGAACAATTCCTGCTGCCGATGCCATTCCTACGATACTTGGAACATTCTGGGTTCCCGCCCGTTTATGGTTTTCCTGTCCGCCTCCGAAAATAAACGAAGATATTGGCACGGACTCTCTTACATAAAGAAAACCGACGCCTTTCGGTCCATGAAATTTGTGGGCACTGGCACTTAACATATCGATATTAAATTCATCTACATCAATCGGTAGCTGCCCATACATTTGTACCGCATCCGTGTGAAATACAATATTATTTTTTCTGGCGATTCTCCCGATTTCCCTGATGGGCTGAAGGGTTCCGATTTCATTGTTGGCTGCCATCACTGATATTAATATGGTATCCTTTCTGATAGCACGCTCCAGTTCATTAAGCTTTATGAAACCCTTTTCATCAACATTCACATATGTTACCTCAAATCCCAGTTCTTCTAAATTTCCTGCAGTATTCATAATTGCAGGATGTTCAATTCTGGAGGTAATAATATGTTTTCCTTTGCTGGCAAACTCTTTTGAAATGGAACGCAATGCCCAGTTATCAGACTCCGTCCCTCCGGCAGTAAAATAAATTTCATCTTTTTTTGCTCCCAGAGTATCGGCAATTAGACTTCTGGCATCTTCAATCGCCTTTCTGCTCTTTCCCGCAAATTCATACACGCTGGATGGATTGCCGTATAATTCCGTAAAATAATCCATCATGTCATCCACAACTTCTTTATACGTCATAGTTGTTGCGGCATTATCCAAATATACCATATCATGGCTTTCTTCCATAAACACCCCTCCTGACACATATCCTGCTGCTCAGATTATAAAATACTTTTTTCACTGCATATATATATAAATAAAATCATATATTTTCATAAAACAGTTATTCGAGGACACATGAATTCAAATAATACATCCATTTTAAAATATAAAAATAATCCTATTGTTAAAGGAACTTTCATCCTCACCTTTGCAGGCATACTCACCCGTATTATCGGCTTCTTCTTTAGAATATTCCTATCCCGGTGCATTGGTGCAGAGGGAATCGGAATTTATCAGTTAATTTTTCCGATACAGGCCATCTGTTATTCTCTCTGTACAAGCGGATTTGAATTATCGATTTCAAAACTGGTAGCTTCCGCAAATGCAAAAAACAAAAAGTCTTCTATGCAGATTTTAAAAACCGGTTTAATGATGTCATTATCTATATCTGTAATAATTGCAATGTTTGTTTATTTTAATAATGAATTTATTTCTACACGGATTTTGGCCGAAGAGAGATGTAAAAACCTGATTCGATGGATGAGTATCACCATACCACTGGCAAGTATTCATTCCTGCATCTGCGGTTATTATCTCGGCATAAAAAAGGCTTCCATTCCTGCCTGGTCCCAATTAATTGAGCAATGCACCCGCGTGCTTTCCATCTGGATTATTATCCAGATCTGTTATGAAAAAGGAATTACCATAACACCTGAAACTGCAGTTATCGGCTCTTTTATCGGTGAAATTTTTTCTGTACTTTATACGGTCTATTGTATTTCCTGTGCAGACAAACAAATAGCAAGTAATAAACTTACGCTTCCCAAAACAAATTATTTTAAAAAAATATTTAAACTTTCCCTGCCTTTAACATTAAACCGGCTGATGTTAAGCATTATTCAAAGTATACAAAGCATATTGATTCCGTTCTGTCTAATCAGTTATGGTCTGAGTTCTTCTGAAGCCTTAAGTCTTTACGGAATCTGTCTCGGGCTTGTACTACCTTTGATCATGTTTCCAGGAGCATTAGTAAATTCCATTTCGTTAATGCTCCTTCCAACCATTGCTGAAGCGGAATATAGTGATGATTCCTCCCAAATCAGCAATACTTCCGATCATACCCTAAAATTTTGCTGTCTGTTCGGAATTTACTGTGCCGGAATTTTTGTGATATTCGGCAATCCTATTGGAATACTGTTATTTAATAATACCACCTCCGGAACCTATATTTGCATTCTTGGATTCTTATGTCCATTTTTATATATTACTGCCACTCTGGCAAGTATCTTAAACGGTCTCGGATATACTCATATAACATTTATACATAGTATTGTTACAACTCTTATTCAGTTATTCTGTACCGTTATGCTGATTCCCGGCATAGGAATCGTTGGTTATCTGATGGGACTGCTTGTCAGCAGTATTATCAGCTCGGTCTCACATTATATTTCTGCAAAAAAATATGTAAAATTTCATATAGATGCCTGGAACACATTCCTGATTCCTACATTAACTTTTTTAATATTTCATTTCAGTATAAACTTTATAAATCAATTTATAAACTGCCATTCCACACTTCAGGAATTTATAAAAATCAGTCTGGAAACTTGCATTATCACCATCATATATCTTCTGATATGTTATAGATGTAATTATTCCAAGTCTTCAACGAAACTCCATCATATAGTCTCTGAATCGTAATGGCAACATCTGTGTCTGAAGCTTTTTGTTTTTTCGACCCTGAATGGCTATGCATTTCCAGAAAGTTTTAAATAACTCCTGATAAATTTCTTCATCCTGGGAAATGTGATTAAATATCTCTTTATCTATTTTTTCTCCGGAAACTATAATAAACTGTTTTCCTGCAGGATGAACTGCAAATAATTCTCTTGTTTCGTCATAAATTGCAAAATTCTCTAAAGGAAACCGATCTTCAAAATGAGCTGCTAAAAATATAATAATATTATTTTTCGGTCCTATTTTTGATAACAGCAAACCGTTATCTATCTCTGTAAATCTCAAAAAACCATACATATGATGAATCTCATTACACACCTCGATTTTCATCTTAAAAACATTTAAAACATAAGAATTGGATAGATCATTCAGAAGATTCCTCCGGTTTTTCAAAGAAAGTCCATACTCTATCATATGATAAACGGAATCCGCCTTAAATTCTTCATAGCTTGCCAGTGCCCTGCAAATCAATTTATAACAATCCATCCCGAACTCCCTGATAACGGTTTGGGCAACTTTCCGGGTTTTCTCCGGATTTGCCTGGGAATACCGGCTATGCTCAGCCAGCATATAGTTTGAAATTTCCCCTGCATGGATATAAGTTCTTTCATGATTATACTTATATTCATATGTTTCATAAATTGCTGTGAATACTCCTTCCAAAGAATCTTCACAATAGATTATCCATTCATACATGACCGTTCCCTGCTTTTCATATAAAATTCATTACCACCATCTGACATATCGTCAAACAAATTTAACTGGCGATATGTCACACTATCCTTCGAAAAAGGGTATAACTCCTTAGGAGACAACAGATTTCTTATTATATAGTTTTCCTCAATTTTTGTGTTATACATCATTTTCCCATTACATGTTATAAAATATAATGCCCTTTTTAACACCACTCCCATCTTCTTTAAATCATCAAAACAAAGATTTCCGCTTCTTCTTGCTTTTACAATCCTCTGAGCACTTTTAACTCCTATACCCGGAATTCTTAATAGCTGTGAATAATCTACACGGTTGATTTCCATTGGAAATAATTCCAGATGTCCCAAAGCCCAGTTACATTTCGGATCCAGCAGTACATTAAAATTCGGTCTTTCCTCACTTAACAGCTCCCTGGTACTAAATCCGTAATACCGTAAAAGAAAATCTGCCTGATACAACCGGTGTTCCCTAAGCAGCGGCGGTCCCTCTTTGAGCACCGGCAGGGATGTATCGTCATTGACCCGGACAAATGCGGAATAAAACACCCGTTTTAAATTATATTGATTATATAATGCTTCGGCAATTGTCATAATCTGATAATCAGTCTCCCGGGTAGCGCCCACTATCATTTGTGTCGATTGACCAGCAGGTACAAACTGCCGGGATTTTTTATAAATCGAAATCTCATTTTTACTTTCAATTATGCCGTTCCGAATGAGTTTCATAGGCGTTAAAATCTTATCTCTCGTCTTATTCGGCGCTAATTCCCGAAGTCCTTCCGCTGTAGGCAGCTCCAGATTAATGCTCATTCGGTCAGCCAGTAAACCTGCCTGATAAATAAGTTTTTTATCCGCACCCGGAATTGCTTTTATATGAATGTAACCTTGAAAATCATATTTTGTCCGCAACAGAAAAATCGTCTGATAAATCAGTTCCATGGTATAATCCGGGGAACGTAGAATACCAGAACTTAAAAATAATCCTTCAATATAATTCCTTCGGTAAAACTGTATCGTTAAATCACAGATTTCCTTCGGAGAAAAAGAAGCTCTTGCTACATCATTGGAACGACGATTAATGCAATATTTACAATCAAAGATACATTCATTGGTAAGTAATATTTTTAATAAAGAAATACATCTGCCATCAGAGGAGAAGCTGTGACAAATTCCGGCTGATATTGTATTTCCTATACCCGTACCGTCACCATTTTTCTCAACACCGCTACTTGTACATGCCACATCATACTTGGCTGCATCTGCCAGTATTCCAAGTTTTTCTGTCATAGACATAGTATCTGTAACACAATAATCCATTTCAATACCCATGCATATCACAATTCCTGTGAAGCCGGCTGAGAAATATATCGAAACAATCAGCCGGCTGCATATTCCTTTTTAATTTTTTCACCTTATCAATTATACAGCGCCTTCGAACAAATGTTCTTTATCAAAATTATAGCACAAGCATAAGCAGAACGCAAGTTCTTTTTTTGTAATAAAAAACTGTTCTCCAACAATCAGAATTTATACTCTGACTGTTGGAGAACAGTTTAACGCTTTCCGCTACATTATCAATCGCTGTCATCATGTTATTTTATTAAACAACTTCTCCAATGTTCTTCTTTAAATCCAACCAGAACTATCTCCTCAGTAATCAGAACCGGCCTTTTTACCAGCATACCATTCGTTGCAAGCAATCTTAATTTATCTTCATCACTCATGGATGGTAATTTATCTTTCAATTCCTGTTCCTTATATAAATTTCCGCTGGTATTAAAAAATTTCTTTATATCCAGTCCGCTTCGTTCATACCATTCTTTCAATTCTTCAAATCTGGGATTTTCTTCTTTTATATTCCGCGTTTCATATTCCAAATGGTTTTCTTTCAGCCATTTTTCTGCTTTTTTACATGTTGTACATTTGGGATAACATAAAAATAACATATTTTTCTCTCCTTATTTTAATAATTTAGGCGATTGTAGAACGCTTCCTCTCAATCCAAATATTTTGGTCACCAAAAACTCCGAAGTACAAATTCTTACCTGCGCCTCATTTGTTTTCGCTGTTCAATGGAAATCAATCTGTCAATATTAACATTTGCTTCAATTTTACATCCATATAAAATTCTTCCATTTTCCTCCGCTTTTCTTACAATTGTTGCATTCACAGTATAAGGTTCATAGTTTGCTTCAAATGATATCTTTACTTTTGAACCAATTTCCTTTTCAGGAGCATCCATTTTCGTCCGAAAAGAAATTCCTGATACGCTGATATCATGAATTACTACATTCTCACCCTGAATTTTTCCATTAATCCCCAAAGGTACCCGATAAGTATTTCTCCGATTCTTTTTAATACCCTGATTTTTACTATATACTAAAATTCCCTTAATCGTTTCAGTATTAACATTCTGGGTTATTACATTATTCCATGCAATCGGATTTTCATTTTCTTTTTGATATACAATATTAATTCGGATATTATCCTTGTCAAAAATCACAACCTTACCATCTAATGTAATATTTTCAATCAATATACTGTTTTTTATACACCTTAATACTCTTGAAGGAACAATAATTTCTCTTGTGCCATCCTGAATTTCAACTTCAATAAAATCGTTTTCTTTCAGTTCATAAATAAACATTTATCTCTTCCTTTTTTGTGTATTTATATATTAATATTCTAATATATCTTTAATCATGTAATATTTTTCAGATAAAAGTACAGTTACAGACACCCAAAAACCTGCTCTTTTGGGAATTATACCATATTTAAACTGTTTATTCAATTTATAAAAATATATTTAGTATATGAAATTTCAATAATATAAAAGAATTTCCAAAATTTTGAAAAGTCCACTATATCCAAGTTTTATACAAATAAAAAGATGTAAAATCCAGACAATTTAATAGATCTTACACTTTTTCAGCAAAATATTTAATAGTATGCAATATTCCTATAACGCAAACAATAATACATATCTTCCGCTAATGCCTTCTAATTGGTTATAAATTTTTATTCTTCTGCAAAATATTTTAACAGTTCCTTATAAACATCTTGTGCCGATAAACAGGTATCGCTCAAATATCCGCTTTCATTTTCAAACTCTTTTAGTCCTCTGTAATAATATAATTTATGTCTTTCGTCAATAATAAAAGGAATTATATTATATTTCAAACATTCCTTAAAAATTATCAGACGTCCTACTCTTCCATTTCCGTCTTGAAACGGATGTATTTTTTCAAAGTGGTAATGAAATTCCACAATATCATCAAAAGAAATATTATCCTTCTGCTGATAGTCAAATAATAATCTTTGCATCTCCTTTTCCACTTTACCAGGAGGCGTTGTTTTAGAATCCCCTACCATATTCGGGCGTTGCTTATAAGCCCCTACATTAAACCATTCCAAACGGCTGTCTGATGTATTGGATTTTAGCATTGAATGAATTTTCTTGAGTATATTTTCTGTCAAAATTTCTTCAGCGCAATCCAAGATATAATCAAAACATTGGAAATGATTTACTGTTTCTATAATATCATCTATATTAGCTGGCTCTTTTTCTAATCCAATCGTATTAGTTTCGTATATATACCGTGTCTGATCTTCGGTTAATTTGCTGCCTTCCATTTGATTAGAATTATAGGCAAGTTTTACTTGTGTTTGATGATATATTCCGCCCTTTAAACGGATTCGTTTTTCCTCTCTTAACTGATATAGCAAAGATGTTTTATCTACTTCTCTTTCCATTTCCATAATATCTCCCGGTTGACAGCCAAGATAATTACAAATGTCCTCAATAACTTTCATCGCTACAGGTTCATTTTTTGATAATTTTGCAAGTGTAGCAGTAGAAATTTTAATATTTTCCCTTAGTTTTGTTTTTGTTATATTCATCTGATCCAATATATCAAATAATTTGTTATAAGAAATCTTCAAAATTTTCCGCATCCTTTCTACACTTATATTTTATCATATTTATTTATTTTTGTAAATATATATAGTTTTTCATTTAATAACTTAAACATCGTGTTTGAAACGATTCTTTCAATAATCATTTTACAAACTCTATAACTTCCAAATGAATACCACGCTAAGCAATTCCACTTTTCATTTAATAACGATGGTAATCTTGTTGTTACTAATGATAATATTGCTTCTATTGCAGATTTTGAAAAGTGGCTTAATAATTATCTACATATTTATTTGACTATTGATGAAAATACAAAGAATACTGTTTTACATTTTCAGAAAGTGTGGAATTTAAATCAGCATGGAATTGCTGGAACCCAGGTGTGGAGAAAATTACTTGGATAAATAGATATGGGATAGAAGAAAAATTGTTTTCTTCTATCCCATTTTTTACTTTTATTTTGTACCAAGTTTTCTTTTAGAAATATTTAATAACATATAAAGACTGTCTCCAGTTATGAGAGGCAAAATCTCCAGTTTATCTCCACAATTACTATAAATTGTATTAATTTACATTAATTTATAACAAGTTAATACGAAATTTTCTTGTCGTATAAGTCTTGATATTGCTTTGTTTATCTTTGATTTTCAAGCTTTTAAACGATTTCTCTACAATTCATATGGCGTCTCCTGATACACATAATAATTCAGCCAGTTTGTATAAAAGGCATTTGCATGTGCTCTCCAGGTCAGCAACGGCGGATTCTCCGGATTATCATCCGGATAATAATTATACGGCAGACTGATATCCAATCCTTTTCCTAAATCCCTTTTATATTCCGTATCCAGTGTTATTCTGTCATATTCCGGATGTCCGGTAAGGAATATCTGTTTTCCTTCTCCGGCAATAATCACTAACGGACCGGCTTCCTTGGATTCTGCAAGAATAGACAATTTATCATTGGCCAGAATTTCCTCCTTTGACACCTCCGTATGTCTGGAATGAGGTGCCAGAAACACATCGTCAAAACCTCTCATCAACGGCACCTTCCGATGCAGTACATCATGCCAGTAAATACCGAATCTCTTTTCCGGCAACCGATTGGTATGAACGCCAAAATGATAATACAATCCTGCCTGCGCCCCCCAGCAAATATGAAGAGTGGAAGTAACATTTGTCCTGGTAAAATCCATAATCTCTGTCAGTTCCTTCCAGTAATTCACTTCTTCAAATGACAGATGATCCAGCGGAGCTCCGGTAATAATAAAACCGTCAAACCGCTGATTCTTTATTTCCTCAAAGGTACTGTAAAACTGATTCAGATGGCTGGCTGGTGTATTCTTTGAAACATGTGATGCAATATGAACAAATGTCACGTCCACCTGAATCGGAGTATTGGACAACGCCCGCAACAACTGTATTTCCGTTTCATGTTTTAATGGCATAAGATTTAAGATTGCTATTTTCAAAGGACGGATATCCTGACGGATTGCCCTGGTTTCATCCATGATAAATATATTTTCCTGTTCAATGACCGCCTTGGCAGGCAGATCGCCTTTTACCTTAATTGGCATATTGCACGCCTCTTTTCTATTATTTAGTTATTAGTATTGTACATCATTCCATCCCTAAAGAAAAGCCCTGAAATCTTCCTCAGTAATGATATGCACACCCAGTTCCCTGGCTTTCTTATTCTTGGAAGAAGATGACATCGCATCATTGTTAATCAGATAATCCGTTTTAGAACTGACGGAACCAGTAACCTTACCGCCGAGATTCTCTATTAGAAGTTTTAATTCCTCACGATTTGAAAATGTATCCAGCGAACCTGTGATAACAAATACTTTCCCGGATATCTTCTCATTTTCCTGCCCAGATTCCTTTTCCTGTTTTAATGTAAGCTCCTGCAAAAGATTCTGGAATTCCTGCATATTGTTTTCATCCTCAAAATATTGTACAAAGGACCCGGCAATCACTTCACCAATTCCATCTATTCCAATCAGTTCTTCTTCCGTTGCATGAATCAGCCTGTCAATGTCATTGTGAAATTCCCGGCAGAGCATTTTGGCATTGGTAAGCCCCACATTCAGAATACCAAGGCCGTTTATGACACGATAACATTCCGTATTTCTGGAAGCATCAATGGCAGCCATATACTTATCAAAAGACTTTCTTCCGAATCCTTTGGTTCCCACGATTTCCTCCTCAAAACGGGACAAATGATAAATATCGGCAAACTCATGAATATAACCGGAATCCACAAATTTCTCCAGTGTCTCCTCTGATAAACCATCGATATTCATAGCATTTCTGGAAACAAAATGGGTAAATTTTTTAATCTTCTTAGCAGGACATTCTGCATTGATACAATATAAAAACTTAAAGCCATTGTCCTCCTTAATCACAGTTTTTTCACCACATACCGGACATTCCTCCGGTATCGTGGTCAAACCGCTCTTTGTAAGATTCTGCGCAATCTGTGGGATAATCATATTTGCCTTAAAAACTTCTATTTCATCTCCGATACCCAGTTCCAATCCTTCTGCCACACTGACATTGTGTATGCTGGCTCTGGAAACCGTGGTTCCCTCCAGTTCCACCGGTTCAAACACAGCAATTGGATTAATCAGTCCGGTTCTGGAAGGGCTCCATTCAATGGTCAGCAGATGGGTTTTTGCCGTCTCGTCCGCCCATTTAAAAGCAATACCGTTTCTTGGAAACTTAGAAGTTTGTCCCAGAGAAATTCCGAATGCAATATCGTCAAACATTAAAACCAGTCCGTCCGACGGAATATCATAATCTTCGATTTCTTTTGAAAAATGCCCTACAGCCTTCTCCATGGACTCTGCGGAAACTTCCCTGTATTCCACCACTTCAAACCCCTGACTCTTCAGCCATTCAAACTGGCACTGCAGAGAATTGTCAAACTCCGCCTTTTCTGCCTGAATTAAAGCAAAGGCATAAAAATATACATTTCTGTTTGCCGTTACCTCATTGTTCAGCTGTCTGACGGAGCCGGAACAGAGATTTCTGGGATTTTTATATTTTGCCGCCACATCTTCAATGGAAGCATTGATTTTCTCAAAATCGGAATAACGGATGACCGCCTCTCCCCGCAATACCAGTTTACCGTTGTAAGCTATCCTTAACGGTACATTTTTAAAAACTTTTGCATTGTTGGTGATGACTTCCCCGATTTCTCCGTTGCCTCTTGTAACAGCCTTCGCCAGTTCTCCATTCTCATAGGTTAAAACCACTGTAAGGCCGTCCAGTTTCCAGGATAAAATACCTTTCTTATCCTGAATAAAATCCACCAGACCGCTAATTTCCTTTGTTTTATCCAAAGACAGCATAGGCTGTTCATGCCGCTCTCTGGGCAATTCACTTAAAACTTCATACCCTACCGTAACCGTGGGACTATTTGACATGCGTATTCCGGTTTCCTGTTCCAGCCGCACCAGTTCGTCATATAATCTGTCATATTCATAATTACTGATAATTTCATTTCCATCCTGATAATATACCTTGGATGCCTGATTCAGGATATCCACCAATTCCTGCATTCTGCTCATCTGACTGATACCTCAACATTATTTTATAGTAGTTCCATTAAATCCATAATCTCTGATTCCGAGATTCTTCGGTAAGTCCCTTCCTTCAGCCGGTTTAACCGGATATTCATAACCCGGATTCTTTTCAACTCCGTTACTCTGTAATTTAATGTCTCACACATCCGCCGAATCTGACGGTTCAGACCCTGGGTCAATACAATATCAAATGTATAATCATCAATCCGATTCACTTCGCACGGCCTGGTCACCGTATCCAGTATCGAAACCCCGGCCGCCATTTTCTCCAGAAACTCATCAGTTATCCGTTTACTGACCCGGACCACATATTCTTTTTCATGACCCTCACTGGACTTTGCAATACGATTTGCCAGTTCTCCGTCATTGGTCATCAGAATCAGACCGGAAGAATTCTTATCCAGTCTTCCCACATAAATCAGACGTTTGGGATAATTCATAAAATCAATAATATTATCCGGATTGGTTCTGTCGCAGGTACACTCAATTCCCACTGGTTTATTTAACGCCAATAGAATCAGGGAATCCTGCTGCTTTACAGGTTTTCCGTCGACATAAACCTTTGAGCCTTTTTTTACCCGTTCTCCCACGGCAGCCGTGTGTTCATCAATCCGTACTCTGCCAGCTTCAATCATGCGGTCTGCTTCCCTTCTGGAACAGACTCCTGCATCACTTAAAAATTTATTCAGACGGACGCCTTTCTCTTTTTCCTCCGCTTCCTTCCCGGAATTTAACTTTTTATTTCCTGCCATATTTTTGCACCTCGTCTATTCATATCTTCGTTCAACCCAAAATCCGCTTTGCAATATCCACCGATTCTTTTGCATCTCTGGCATAAAAGTCCGCTCCGATTTTTTGCGCATATGACGGAGTCAATACGGCACCTCCCACCATAACTTTACAATCCACATGGTTTTCCCGTAAGAGACTGATTGTTTTCTCCATGGAAACCAGCGTAGTCGTCATCAGCGCTGACAGACCCACCAGTTTTACCTTATGCTCCACAGCCGCATCCACAACCGCCTGATAATCCACATCTTTTCCCAAATCAATTACCGTATATCCATAGTTTTCCAATAATACCTTTACAATATTCTTTCCGATGTCGTGGATATCACCTTTTACAGTAGCGAGAACAATCTTACCCTTGCTCACCGACTCTCCGGAATGTTTACCCAGATGCTCTTTGATAACCGCAAACGCCGCTTGTGCCACATCCGCAGCCATTATTAGCTGGGGAAGAAAAATCTTTCCAGTTTCAAACTGACTTCCTGCTTTGTCAAGAACAGGAATGAGCCGGTTATTTATGATTGTCATTGGATTTTCTGTTTCTAACAGTTGTGCTGTAATTCTGGCACCATCATTTTTCAATCCATTTTCAATGGCATATTCCAACGAATTCTGACTACTTTTCATAGAAGACTGTTCTGGTACCGCCAGTCCGCCCTTCTCTGGAACGGCGGATATGGTTTTTGGTCCGGATATCGGCAACATATACTGTAACTGTGTATTATAGGCTTCAATATATTCCAGCGAATTTTTATCATAACCCATCAACAGCCGAAATGCCCGTACACTGCCGGTCATGCTTGCTACATTTGGATTCATAATTGGCAGGTCCAGACCATTCTGCATCGCCATAGTCAAAAAGGTATGATTAATCAATTCCCTGCCTGGAAGACCAAAGGAGATATTGGATACTCCCAATACCGTTTTTAACCCCAGTTCTTCTTTTACCCGGCGGACAGCCTGCAGGGTTTCGGCAACACCCTCCTGTTCTGCGGAAGCCGTCAATGTCAGACAGTCGATATAAACGTCTTCCTTTGGAATTCCCAGATCTAATGCCCGTTTCAAAATCTTTTCGGCAATTTCAAATCTCTGCTCACTGCTTTTCGGAATTCCGTTTTCATCCAGCGTTAGTCCAACTACAGAAGCACCGTATTTTTTCACCAGAGGAAGTACGGAAGACAGCGACTTTTCCTCACCATTAACAGAATTGACAATGGGTTTTCCGTTATATACACGCAGACCGGCTTCCAATACCCCGGGAATCGTAGAATCCAGCTGCAAAGGAACTTCCACAATACTCTGAATTGCCTTTACCGCCTTTACCATCATGGACTTTTCATCAATATCCGGCAGTCCCACATTGACATCCAGTATTTCTGCTCCTGCCTTTACCTGATCAATGGCCTGGTTCAGAATATAATCCATATCCTGATTCAGTAACGCCTCTTTAAATCTCTTTTTTCCGGTAGGATTAATCCGTTCTCCGATGATACGTGGCTGGGAAATGATAACCGTATCCACGGCGGAACAGACCGCTGCCTTGCGAATCTTTGCCGTAGAAACAAAATGTTTATCTTTCAGCATAGCTGCCAGTTCTTCAATATATTCCGGTGTGGTTCCGCAGCAACCGCCGAAAATTTTAACACCAAGCCTTGGAAAATCCTGTAACTGTCTGGCAAAATCCTGTGCTGTTACATCATACTGATTGGTCAACGGATCCGGCAGGCCGGCATTCGGTTTTACCACCAGCGGAAGACTTGTCCATTCCGCCATCTCTTTTACAATCGGAAACAATTCTTTCGGTCCGAGGGAACAGTTGACTCCGAGAGCCGTTACCCCCAGTCCTTCCAAAGTCATCGCCATATTGGAAATTCCGCAGCCGGTAAATGTACGCAGATTTTTTTCAAACGTCATGGTACAGACAACCGGAAGTTCTGAATTCTCTTTTGCCGCCAGCACCGCCGCTTTCAATTCATATAAATCGGTCTGGGTTTCAAATACAATCAGATCGGCTTCCCTGCCTGCCGTAATCTGCTCTTTATAGATTTCATAAGCCTCTTCAAAAGAAAGAGTTCCGGTGGGTTCCAATAACTGACCGATGGGTCCTATATCCAAGGCAACCAGTGTATCGGTTCCTTCACAAGCCTGTTTTGCTAATTTTATGGAGGTACCAATCACCTCTGCCACGCTATATCCGCAGTTTTTTAATTTATATGCATTGGCTCCAAATGTATTGGCATATATAACATCTGCACCTGCCTGGATATAAGCCCGGTGAATATCCAGAATCCATTCCGGCTTTTGAATACTGAGCAGTTCAGGAACAGCCCCCATAGGCATTCCTTTCTCCTGCAACATGGTTCCCATACCACCGTCAAAAATAACAAATTCTTTACACAACAATGTCTTAAAATCCATAGTTCTCTCCTTCTCTGTCAGAATTCCGTAAATTAATAACAGGTGGTTCCTTTTCTCCTATATTCACAGTCTCCCAGCAAATGACAATTTTCACATGTTTTTTTCCGCTCTTCCAAAGACCCCTGACGAATTCCGATTAGGCAGGTTACAGATTTTCTTGGAACCAGAATACAGGATTCCGTAGCGCAAAGGCCAATCCGCCTGCCAGCATTCATGATTTCCAAAAGCTCTTTCTGGGTAGAAAGTGGAAAATCTCCATATCCCACACCAAATCTCCAGGTATGGGAATATCCCTCCATCCCCCGGAATATGATTTTTTCCACTTCATCACAAACCTGTTCAACGGCGGCATTTGCCAGAGCATCAATAATCAGGGCATTTACCATATTATCTACTTCATTCTGTCTCAGCAATTTATCCACACCGTCCGACAGAGTAACACATAATGCCGCCGCCTTCTCACAGTCGCTCAGATGTTTCCGGATGGAATCACCTTTCAGTTCCAGCCGGGTTTCTCCCAAAAAAAGACTTTCATTTTCTCTACACAGATTAAACACTTTATAACAGTATCTCGGTTTAATGACCTTCAATAAATCAATTTCTGCCTGAAGAATCAGCTTTGTCATATTCAAATCCGGCAAGGTATCCCGATATCCCAGATATCTGGCGGCTTCCCCTTTATCAATTTCTTTTATTATAATTTCTTCATCCAATGGCATAATTACAACAGACTCCTTACCGCATCATTTATTTTTCTTGCCACATAAGGATTATTCATTGTATACAAATGAATTCCATCTACACCATTGGAAATTAAATCCACAATCTGGTCTATGGCATAAGCAATTCCAGCATCCCGTAACGCCTCCGGCTGATGTTCATATTTCTGCATCATCCTGCTGAATTTAACCGGAAGACTGACGCCACACATGGATACCATACGCTCAATCTGGCTTTTGTTTACCACAGGCATGATTCCGGCTTCAATCGGAACTTCAATTCCGGCAATTCTGGCCTTTTCCAGAAAATCATAAAAATGAGCATTGTCAAAAAATAACTGGGACATCAGATGGCTCGCTCCCGCCTCTACCTTTTTCCTTAAATTTTTAATATCATCAATCAGAGATTCCGCTTCCCCATGGCCTTCCGGATAGCAGGCACCAGATACATGAAACTCACCACGGGATTTAATATAAGATACCAGTTCACTGGCATACTTAAAATCCTTTTTTACCGGAAAATCCGGATTGATATCTCCCCGGAGCGCCAGAATATTACGGATTCCATGATCTTCCAGTTCTTTTAATATAAAATCAATATCTTCCTTTGTATTATACACACAGGTCAGATGCGCTGCCGATAAAATCCCATATTTCTCCTGAATATCCGAAGCTATCTGGCAGGTTTTGGAATCGGAACGATTTCCGCCGGCCCCATAGGTAACAGAAATAAAATCCGGTTTTAAATCACTCAATCCCTCAAGCGTTTCATAAATTGTCTCAATAGAGCTTGTCTTTTTAGGTGGAAATACCTCAAAAGAAAAGATTGTTCTGTCTTTTTTAAATAAATCTGATATATACATTTTAATTCCCTTTCATCCTGTATTCATTTGCCGCTTATCTCTCACTTAATTGCAAAACAGATTGTATCCGATGATAATACATAAAAATATAATAAACACAGACCAGAAACATAAGCCGAGATATAATCCAATGGCCATTCCCACTGCTATCCAAAATAATATAAATCCGCAGATTCTACGCATAATACAAATCCTTTAAAGGTATTTGTATATCATATGCCAGTAAATGCGGATTTAACATTATTATTTATTTTCTGTTTTAATCACAATATCATCAACTTCAACCGTATCGTCCTTAGTGTCCGCATCTTTATTGGTAAATCTCTCAATAAAGTCTGGCACCATATCAAGAATCTTGGTCAGTCCGTCCTGCTCTTTAATATTTACCAGCTTGGGAACTCCATCTTTAATCACCAGTACGGCACTTGGTGACATTTTTCCGCCCATTCCGCCGCCGCCGTTATTCTTCTGGTCATTATATGCAGCTCCGGCTCCAACGCCAAAGGATACATCCACCAAGGGTAAAATAATGGTTCCATCAATATTGATGGCATCTCCTACAACAGTCTTTGTTGTAATGAAATTTTCCATTCCTTTAAATAATGATTCCACTGTGCTGTCAAATGCATTTTTATTCTCTGCCATATGTCCTCCTTTTTTTCATAACCTGTCTCAGATTATCATTTCTATATAGTCTTAATGCTATTATTAACAAATAATATATCTGAATTCTGCCTTTGATTAACAAATCGCCTTCCAGAACTTTCTGATCAAAATCAGCCTGTAATAAAAAATTCTTTGGTAAAACTGTATAAAACATACAGATAAATCCATATAATTTCCCTGTATTGCACGGACTGTCAAAACCAAAATGCAGATATCCCTTTATCCTACGGGGCCGGATATGCTTTAAAAGCCGAATAGCTTCTGTTTTCACATCTCTGAATGCCTGCCAGATTGTTTCATCCTGCAGAACTTCTTTCAGTCGCTTAGATTTTTCATATATATTTCTTATTGTATCACAAAAACGTCTAAAAATATATTTAATTTTCAATTGTATTGAAGAAAAAAAATTTTTTATTCTGTCAAAAACAGAAATTCTTTCTGAATGCTCTGTTTCATTACCGGATATTTTAGATTCCTGAATGGTTTGTTGCATATGTTCCGTCTTCTGATCCTGTTCCCTCTTAACAAAGGCATCTCTTTGTTTTTCCAGTTTCTGCAACTCTTCAAAGGTTTCTTCTGATTCGGAAGATGGTTCACTTTGCTGTTTCTGATGAATTTCCTCCGACAGACGTTCAAACATTTCTGTCTCTTTTTCCATCTGTTTCATCCGTTTCTTCCGGCCTTTCAGACTCCGCTCGTCGCTTTCATCATCCAGCCAGTGAGTATTAATTCCGAATATACGGAATGTCATGGTCATCCGGATATTTTTCTGAAAACGGAAGCTGAGCATTCGAAACAAAAAAGAAACTCTGGCATCCGCCGTAAGTTTGCCGTGATAATCAATTCTGGCGGAATACCGGATGGGCACAAACAGTACACATAGAAGCAACACTAACACCAGACTGAGCAGGGCAAGAAGAATGATTCCTAATATTTTTAAAATTGTCAGCACTATATGTAACATGCTCCCTCTTCCTTACTTCATGTTATTCTTTTTCAATCATCTTTCTAACAAGAAACTGCCCGGTCTTACGATAACAGTCCATAATAATCTGCTCCATGACGTCCAAAGCTTCCTCTCTGCCTTCCCCAATACCCACCACAGTCAGATTGCTCTTTTGGTAATGTTTTTGTAATAAAACATAGGATGGATATATTTCCAAAGAATTATTCTCATTGACAGGAAGGGTTATAAAATAAACACCAAGCTGCGGTTTGTTCCGAATTGCTTTTTTTATGATTTTATGTCTGCGTCGGCCGGCCCGGCAGCCCACATAAAGATTATTATACCATTTCATTCAAACAACCTCAAATCTCATTTATGATACATTTAATGATTTCAACTACTGCCGCCTTTTCCGCTTTATTGGTACAATTAGAAACCGAATAAAAAATATAATCCTGAATTTCTGTAATATTATTAAAAAATACTGGTAACCGGGACAATATCAGTGCCATAACCGAACGATTTACAATTTTCTGATTCTCATGAAAGAACCGGGTCAGGTCTTCCTCCAGTTCCTGCCGCTTTTGTTCCACATATACTTTAATATCAAAAGATTCCGACTCCACATCCGTCTGTTTCAGGCTGTCCCTGACTACAGACAGGTCCACAAACAGGCTGTCCGACATCAGGTAGCGGGTAATAAAAAGGTCCCGGAAGAATTCCTCCACTTTTATATCCGATACCGTTTTCATGTACTGTTCTTTCACGGTATCCAATCCGTATTCCACTGATGATATTTTAGAATAAAGTTCTTCCGGTACCCCTTCCAAAGCTCCAAAGGATTCCGTTACTTCATCAGAAAGTGTTTTGTATTCTCCACCTTGAAAGGCTTCGTTCACCGCCTGTAACACCCGGATACAGCAGGCAACATTCTCCTGTTCATAAGAAACATAAGGCATGCAATTCAGCATTGCATAGATTTTATTTACAATTCCCTGCAGCATCATATATAAACCGGTTTCATCATCAATAAAAGCCGCCGCATATTTTAATTTCTGCTCCAGTTCACAAAACTGTGATTCTGTTATTGTATCATAATTCATATTTTTTGCATACAGATAAATTTCATGCAAATCCTGAAAATCTTTAATCTGCTCCGGCAGTATCAGCATAGAAGAGGATTTCAGCACGTAAACAAAATCATCCACTGTCTTCCGGTCCGTCTGGTTATAAACGGTCATTCCCTCACTTAAAAGCTGGAAAAATTTTGATTTGGTCATTCTCAACGGAACTTCCGCAATGATTTCACTAATTTTGCCGTTAATAACCGTATTATCTTCCTCCGAGAAAATATACTGCATAATCTGTCTGGTAAACTCTTCATCAGAATAATTTCCGCCTAAATCTGTGTCTTTAAATAAGTATTCACATCTGTTAGACACATATTCATATCTGGAAAAAATATCTGCATAAGCGGCCAGCCCGTCCACCTTCTGATAGATTTCATTCCGAATCCCGTCAATTTCCGTAATGGCCTTGTTCCGTTCTGCTTCTGTCTGCTTTGGTATAATCACATGCTCAATAATTTCAGAAATAACGGCCGCATAACGTTGCAGATTTTCATCTTTTTTCCCTCTGTCTTCCAGCATTTCATAATAGGTATAATAATCCAGGGCTAATTCAACAGCCGCACTTCTATTATATAAATCTGCCAGATATTTCCCATAAACCGGAAGATTTTCTTCAAGATTCATTCCCTTTAAAATCTCTTTTAAAACCTTATTCATTAATGCCTTCCTTTCATTTTTATAATTAAACTTCTGCTCTATGACCGTAAGTTTCGCAATCACATGTTATAATTCAGAACAGAATTCAACCTTTTCTCCTGCCAGTATTTTATTGGTGGTCCGTACTGCACACATTTTACCACACATGGAACAGGTATGCCGCTCTTCCAACGGTACGCTGTCATAATATCTCTTTGCCTTTTCTCCGTCAATAGCATAGCGGAACATTTCCTCCCAGTCCAGTCTGTGTCTGGCTGCACTCATTTTATTATCAATTTCTCTGGCTCCCTTAACCCCTTTGGCAATATCAGCGGCATGGGCAGCTATCTTTGATGCAACAATTCCTTCCCGTACATCACTGACATCCGGCAGTCTCAAATGCTCTGCCGGAGTTACATAACACAGAAAATCCGCACCGTGGGCGGCTGCTATGGCTCCTCCAATTGCCGATGTAATATGGTCATATCCCGGTGCAATATCCGTTACCAGCGGCCCCAGAACATAAAACGGCGCTTCATGGCAGATTCGCTTCTGAATGGCCATATTGGCAGCGATTTCATTTAATGCCATATGTCCCGGACCTTCCACCATAACCTGTACATCTTTTTCCCATGCCCGTTTGGTCAGATTTCCTAACTCGATAAGTTCTGCAATCTGACCGGCATCGGTGCTGTCCTGAATGCAGCCCGGCCGAAGTGCATCTCCAAGACTAATGGTTACATCATATTTTCTAAATATTTCCAATACTTCATCATAATATTCATAAAATGGATTTTCATTTCCTGTCATCTCCATCCATGCAAAAAGCAAAGACCCTCCTCTGGATACAATATTCATCAGTCTGCCTTCCCGTTTAAATGCCTCTACGGCCCGTTTATTAATACCCGCATGTATCGTCTGGAAATCCACACCCTCTCTGGCATGAGCTTCCACTACTTTCAAAAAATCCTGTGCTGTTATCTCCAGTAAATCTTTTTCCAGATATCCAATGGCATCATACATGGGAACAGTACCAATCATTGCCGGAGACACTCTAATCAGTTCCTCCCGAAATGTATTGGTTTTACCGTAATTGCTTAAATCCATAATGGCTTCACAGCCAAAATCAACAGCCATTCTGACTTTTTCCATTTCCATCTCATAATCCTTTTTATCCCCGGATATTCCAAGATTGACATTAATCTTTGTTTTTAAACCTTTTCCGATTCCTTCTGGTGAAAGAGCAGTATGATTGATATTTGCCGGAATAACAACCTGTCCCAGCGCCACCAGTTCCCTTAAATCCTCCACATTCATATTTTCTTTTGCTGCTACTGTTTCCATCTCCGGAGTAATAATCTGTTTTTTTGCAGCTTCCATCTGTGTATGATAGTCTCTCATAATTCTAATCCTTTCCTGCTTGTATTATTTTTTCATGCAATTAAATCATCCATGGTGATATACGAACTCTTTTATTCCCAAGATAAAGTCTTTCCATATTTTGGAACACTGCGGACAGGATAAATAAAACTATCCGTCTGTAAAAACAGACACATTCTTCGCCCTGTCCGGCTTCATATTCCATTCATCTGCCGTTATGCCGCTACAGCGGAAACGTACAGCCCATAAAATTTATAATGTATACATCTGCGTTTTCTTTTATGACTTCCGCCGGTTCTACGGAATGTTCATCATATATGGCTACCGCACGGTATCCTCCCATACGGGCTCCCTGAATCCCAGCCAGTATATCTTCAAATACAATACATTCCGCCGGTTGAATACCCATTCGTTCTGCTGCTTTATCATATACATCCGGAAAGCCTTTTCCCCGAGGTACTTCCTGCACCGTTGTTATATTGTCAAACATATCGATTACACCGTTATTGGTCAGTGCCGGTATTACCAGTTGTTTATCCGATGCGGTTGCCACTGCCATTTTGATATTCTGTTCTTTCAGCATTTGAAGATATTCCATGGCGCCTTTTTTCAGCGAAACCGTATTGGCATAAGCATATATAGCCATGTCATACCACTCCTGGATAATTTCCTCCCTGGTTTCCGGAAAACCAAACCGTTCAATGGTATAATCTGCAGCCGCCTCAAATCCCATAGGCGTAATGGCATCCAGATAATCTGAAGGCACAGAAAGCCCTCTCTTCCCTAAAAAATCCACATCAATCTGTCTCCAGACTCCCATGGAATCCATCAGTGTTCCGTCTAAATCAAAAATTGCTCCTCTGTAAATAGTTTGTTCCATACTTACCTCGTATTTTAATTCTCTTCATTATCTCATATATATTCATGCCAGGAATGCCTGATACATATTTCTTGCAGCCGCTTCAATGTCTTTTTCTGCTATAATTGCAGATACCACTGCCAGTCCGTCAACTCCCGTTCCTTTAAACTGCTCCAGTGTATTCATATTAATCCCGCCAATGACAACAATCGGTATATTCACTGCAGCCCGTATCTCTTTTAATTGTTCCATGGTAACTGGTCTGGCATCTGTTTTCGTATTCGTGGAAAACATGGCCCCAATACCCAGATAATCGGCTCCGTCTTCTACGGCCTTTACCGCTTCCTCCAGTCTCGCTGCCGACACGCCGAGAATTTTATCTTTTCCGATGATATTCCGAACCACGGAAGCCGGCAGATCCGACTGTCCAATATGTACTCCGGCAGCATCTACAGCCAGTGCAATATCCACACGGTCATTAATAATCAGGGGAACATGATATCTGTCCGTTATTTCTTTTACCCTGACCGCCAGCTCATAAAACTCTTTGGAACCACAATGTTTCTCCCGAAGCTGTACAATAGTACATCCGCCTTTTACTGCCTGTTCTACCGACTCTTCAATGGTGTCAGTACTCATTAGCTCCCGGTCAGTACAGAGATACAGGGTATAATCTATCTTATTCTTCATTTAATCCGGCCCTCTCTTCTATTATTTCGTTGGAAAGAATACTGATGGCATCTATGATATTAATATGAAAACTTCCGGTCCCCATATGTCCTGCCGTTTCATATGCCATTTCCCCGGCAATGCCCATTGTCATAATTCCGCCAATTGCTGCCGTATAATAATCACTGCTTTCGTTTATTTTAGCCGCACCTGCATAGGAACCCACCAATGCGGTCGTCATGCAGCCTGTACCTGTGACTCTGGACAGCATCTTATGACCGTTGGAAATTTTTGTTACCCTTGTTCCGTCTGACACCACATCAACGGCTCCTGTAATCGCCGCCACACAACCATAGATTTCAGCCACCTTCCTGGCAACGGAAACCGCATCATTTTTTTTATCCTCTTCAGCAGAATCCACTCCCCTGGTATTCACCTGAAGGCCTGCTATATACGACATTTCCGAGAGATTTCCCCGTAAAATGGCAATTTTTACATTGGAAAGTATCTGTTTCACCGTATCATTCCGGAAACTGGAAGCTCCCGCTCCTACCGGATCAAATACGACCGGAATACCAAGTTCATTGGCTTTTCTTCCCGCTGCCAGCATGGATTCCACGGTTCTCTGATTCAGTGTTCCTATATTGATTACCAATGATTGTGAAATCGCCGTAATATCTGCTGCTTCCAGAATATCATCTGCCATAATTGGAGAAGCTCCTATTGCCAGTACAGCATTGGCGCAATCGTTTACCGTTACATAATTTGTTATATTATGTACTAAAGGCACATTTTTTCTTACATCCTCTAACAGCCGTATTATATTCTCTTTTACCATTTCATTCTGCCTCCGTTTTTCATATTTCATCAGAAACCGGTCTCCCGTTATCACCGGTCCGTATATGGAAAAGAGGCTGCCACTGACAGCCTCACCTAATATAATATTCCTTATCCGATAATATTAAATGATTGCTCCCTACGACAGTGTTAACCGACAGGTTCAAAGGGTCAGGTTTTACCTTCTCAACATTCCGTAAAAATGGTCTGTTCCCCTGCAAATATCTTATTTATTATCATACATTGCAAAATAAATGTCAAGTCTTAGATAATAATTTATAAAAATCATGGGGATTATTCAGGCAGAATTGCTGCAGGCGGATTATAAATTCGTTAAACGGACGCAGTTATGTCCGGGGAAGACGGTCCGAATGTTCCACTTCAGACAGATGAAAGTTCTAAGTGTTCTGCGGGAGATATTCGAAGGCGGACGCTACCGGCGGATATTCGGCATCCTGCCTCAAATCCGCCTTTTTCTGACCTCGTGTCAGAAAATAGCTGGAACCTTAGCAGAACACTAAGAACTTGCAATCTGTCTTTCGTAGTCACATTCG
>JAAWEK010000024.1 GCA_022794265.1 Lachnospiraceae bacterium | reverse complement strand
TTCCCCTTCATAACTATCCCTCTGGGTAAACGTCGCTGTCAGCGGGGTCATATACCTTGCCCTCAGATAATAAAGACCTGTAGCCTCATCCATCTGCTCCCCGCAGTAATAATACATATTCTCCGTATCCCCGTTTTTAATCAACCGGATGCCATACGCATTATAACTATAGCTGTCTGTCAGTCTGCCGCTTGAATCCCCAAGATTTCTCACATTTCCATGCCCATCATACAGATACCACCGAACATCACCGGTTGCATCCAGCGCTTCAACAGCCTCTGACCGGCACACAAGCTGTCTTCCTCTTGTATAATAAAAGATATACTCTTTCGAATCTTCCGGCGTTACATTTTCTGTCTTCCTTCCAACAGAACCCTTCTTCTCCAACAGCACCTGCGTATAAGACCCTGACTTGTCATTCACATAACCGGTAATCACACCTTCTGCCTGTCTCCAAATCCGGGCGCCTTCCCAGTCATATCCATAGGTTTCCTCTGCCTTCCCTTCTGCGGTCTCTGCCACTGCAGACACCATATGTCCCGACAAATCATACCCATACCCCTGAACCTGGTTCTCCGATACCTCCTGCAGCAGATTCCCGTCTCTGTCATAAACATATTCTGTAACGTGAGACGTTCCATCTGTGGTCTCCAGCTGTTCTTTTACCAGCTGGTTCCGCTCATTATAAATATAGGTAATACTTCCTTCCTGTAACTCCTCCTTTGCCTCTGAATTCAGCAGCCGCTCCACATCCCCTTCAAAACCAACGGTCTGTGATACCCGGTTGGATACTCCATCATATCCATAAGAAACTGTTATGCTTCCTGCTGTATTCTGTATAATCTCTGACACCAGACGGTTCAGACTGTCATATCCGTACCGGATGGTCTTTTTCTCCTGCTCCCCTTCCGCATTTACTGCTGTTTCATGGATTTCCAGCACTTCCCCATTGGTTCCCGTGACATAAATATATTCTGTCACACAATGCTCTGCAGAGTCAATGGTTTTTATCATTTTTACAGAACCGCAGACATCATACCCATAACAGGTCGTCAGTCCATTATTTCTGGACTCCCGGTTTAAGGTTCCGTCCACGTTATAAGCATAAACAATTATATTTCCATAGCTGTCGCTGACTTTTGTCATTCTGCCGTATTTATCATATTCATAAGCGGTACTTCCATAAATCCCGTCTTCACTCCGGGCAGTCACCGAAATTTTCCTTCCATATTCATCATAGACATAGGACAGAGTATCTCCATTGCAGTCCGTAACAGAAACCAGTCTGCCCAGACTGTCATACTCATAGAACATGGTTCCTGCGGCATCCGTAACAGCCGTCAGTCTTCCTGCCGAATCTCTGGTATAAACCGTAGTTTCCGTAGGCTCTGTGGAACCATCTTCCCAGCCTGCCGGGTAACGTACAGTACGAGTCAGGTAATCCCGGGCATCATAGGTATAGCAGGTCCGGATTCCGGTACCGGATATCTCAGCTGCCAGATTTCCTGCGGTGTCATATTCCCAGGTATGAATCCTTCCTAATCCATCGGTTTCAGCAATCCGTCTGCCCAGGCTGTCATACTCATAAGTGATAACGCCCCCGTTTGCATCCGTAACTGCAATCAATTCCCCAAGATTGTCATATTCATAGGTCGTGGTATTCCCTTCCCCATCTGTAACGGAAGTCAGACGGTTGGCATTGTCATAGCCATACAAGGTAACGGTTCCGTAGGAATCGGTTTCCTTTACCAGACGGGAACGGGCATCATATTCCATCCGGGTGACAGAATCATCCGGCGCCGTTACTGCCGTCAGATTTCCGGCAGCATCATATTCATATCCGGTGGTGCGTCCCAGCTTATCTGTCATGGCAATCATCTGGGACAGACTGTTATACTCATAGGTAATGGTATTTCCGTCATCATCGGCAATCTCTGTTGTTCTGCCCAGAGCATCATATTTATAAGTGGTAACACATCCGGTAGCGCTTATGTTAGCAGTCAGATTGCCGTTGGCATCGTATTCATATCTGGTAACGGTTCCGTCCGGCAGAAGCGTTTCAACCGTTCTGCCCAGCTTGTCATACCGGTATTCCTTCACCAGGCCCTGACGGTCGGTGGAAGTAAGAAGATTTCCATTGGCATCATAGGTAAATTGTTCGGTGGTACCATCGGAGTAACTGACGGTGCTGACATTTCCCAAAGCATCATAGCTGTATGCGGTACGCCTGCCATTCTCATCTGTCATGGCAAGCGCCCTGCCGTTTTCATCATACTCCAGATGTGAGGTATTTCCCAGACTGTCTACGGTTGCCGTCAGATTTCCGGCATTGTCATATACATATGTATTCCGAATAGTCTGACTGCCCTCTTTCGTTATCTTTGAAAACTCGGTTCCCGTACAGTTTCCCTTTTCATCATAGAGATAGGTAATAGTATTGCCCTCTCCGTCGGTGGTAGCGACAACTTCCCCGTTCTGATTATAAGTAAATGTAACAACTGAACCAAGAGAATCGGAAATACTTTTTGGTTTGCCGTTTTTCTCATAAGTATACTTCGTAATATTTCCGGCAGTATCCGTTGATGATGTAATATTTCCATTGGCATCATAATGAATCAGCACAGATAATAAATTATCCTGTGTAATCGAAAGTATTTCATTATTAGATCCATAATGAATATTCATGACCTGCCCTATTGCATTTTCAACGGAAATACGATTATTCTTCTCATCATACCCATACCTTGTCACATTCCCCAATCCATCCGTCTGACTCAGCAGATTATTCTGCCCGTCAAACGTATTGGTGGTCACGGCTCCCAGGGCATCCACCGTCTTTATAACATTTCCATTTTCATCATAAGTATAAACCGTCACATTTCCCATCCGGTCACGCACTGTTTCCGTTTTGCCTTCAATATCATGGGTATACTCCATCCGGTTTCCATCTGCATCAATAACCGCAATCAGTCTGCCCTCTTCATCATACTCATTTCTCGCCATTGCCATTCCCGACGGGTCAATAATATCAATCAGATTATGCTCATCATCATATGTAAAAGAAACCGTTCTTCCGGCATCATCTGTAACACTCACCAGATTATCCCGGCTGTCATAGCCGTACTCTGCCGAATGAATAAGGGTTGTTTCTCCGTTTTTCAGCGTTTTCCGTTCTTCAGCCTTCGTAATTCTACCCTGTTTATCTCTGGTAAAAACAACTCCGGATCCGTCAGAATGAGTAAACGCATTCCTGCTGATTGTCAGAATGTTGCCGTTACCATCTTCCATTTTCTTCAGACCGTATCTGGCATCCAAATATAACTTTGTACCATCTTCTCTGGTCAGAATGTAAGAATGACTGTCAAACATGGTATCA
Source organism: Lachnospiraceae bacterium (assembly GCA_022794265.1). Classification (GTDB taxonomy): domain Bacteria; phylum Bacillota; class Clostridia; order Lachnospirales; family Lachnospiraceae; genus Bovifimicola. Next base: position 80,403 of record JAAWEK010000024.1, on the reverse strand, counting down.
TCTTGAAATAACAACTGACCGCCATACACCATGGCATGATTATCCCCATCCAGTTCCAGTGTCAGTTTCGGATTGGTAACACATTCAAAACTAATTGCCACCTCATAAATCGGCACCAATGCCTGACGCTCCGGCGACAGCTTTAACCGGAACCGGTCACTGGTTCCGTCTCCGTAGGTTACGGTTACATCATGGCAGGCTGACTGCGTCATATAATATCCGGTGGATAGCTTTTCTCCTACCTGAACCATATCATATCCCTGTGTAATATCCGAAGCCTCATTTAAAGTCACGCTCTGCAGCCCAAGACTCCAGCCGTATCCAAAGTCCCCGCTCCGCTTATTTCTGCTGTCGTAGCTGCGGATTACGGTCAGCGGTACCCCTGCCACATTAGAAGAAATATCAGTAAAACTTAAAGACATGGTTCCAATCTTTAAATTACCTTCCACATTGAATTCCCGCTCTACCCAGACACGGTTTCCCCCATTATCTACCACTGTCAGCCGCAACGCATATCTGCCATTTAAAAGCTTTGTGGCATCCAGATATCCGAGAACCCCTTCCTGCACCGCCTCATCAGAAGTAATAATTTCCGTATAGCCATCGGTTCCTTCCATACGGTATTCCAGTTTATAATATGCCAGAGACGTCTCATCCCAGGCAGTACCGGTAATCTCCGTCTTTTCTTTTAATACGGATTCACTTTCCGGTGCAAGCAGAACTGCCTTCGGATGTATACGGTCTCCGGTATCTAAAAACCACACCCGTTCTGTAACAGTCTGAAGTTCTCCTTTGACAACTGCCGAAAATACCAGCTCCGTTTCACCTGCTTTGGTTCCCGTAATAACTGCAGTTCTTCCGTTTATAGCTGCTTCCTTGCCGTCTGCTGTCAATGTCACCTGTTCAGCGCCGACAGGATAAGTTACATATGCCTGAATACTATCCCCAACATTTGCCAGTGTGGTAGAAACCAGAAGTGAAATTTTTCCTCCCTGTTCCGAATCCCCTTCGCTGTCTCCTTCTTCGGTTTTGTCACCCTGATAATCTCCCTGTATAGTCTTATCTTCCGTTACGGTAACGGTATAATCGGTACGCCGGTAATTACCTGCCATGTCTTCGGCTTCCACTCTCACCACATATTGTCCGGCAGAATAATCTTTCCAAATATATTCTCCAATCCTTCCGTCAACAATATTTTCACTGCCTTCCGCCATACAAACCATATCCGGTTCTGCCACTTCCGGTTCCGCTTTCCAGGCAGTTACCCGGTAAGACTTCAGATTTTCATCGGTAATAGTTCCGGTCAGTCCCAGTTTTAAACCTGCTTTTTCTATAGCGGCAGTCAGAACTGCAGAAATTACTGGTGCAGTAGTATCGGTATTCTGCAAAATTTCCGGCTGCTCTGTCCCTTCCTCTGATGTCCCCTTTACATAATCAAAACCGGCTTCCGTAATAGTTTCATTTCCTGCGGCATCCATAACCACCAAAAGCAGACGATAACTTCCGCTTTCCAAATCCGCCGTCAAAATTTCTCCCAGCATATCATTTTCTACTGCTGTACTTCCAGCAGCCACCGGTTTTGCTGCTTCCTGTGATTGCTCCGCCGGATACAGTTTTAATTCATAACCGGATAAAGCTGTTTCGTCTGCTGCCGTACCTACAACTACAATACTGTCAGCAGATTTGTCTTCCCCTTTAATTAAGCAAATATCACTAATTTCTCCTTTCGGCGGAATCCGGTCCGCACTGTTATTCTCTTCAGCTGTTAAAAACAAACGAACTACCGTTTCCAGTCCTGCCGTATCCTTGGCAGTTATCTTAATCTCGTAAACACCCCATGCCAGTCCTTCCGTATCAAAAGAAGCCAGAACTCCTTCCCGGATTTCTTCGTTTCCTTCCGCCATTATGGTTTCGTTCTGTTCTTCCTCCAACTCCTCTTTCTCCGATGCAGCACAGAACCTTTGAGTAATTATATAAGATTCCAATTCCTTATCATCCGTAATACTTCCGATAATATCTGTTTTTCCGGTTACAATGCCGTTCTTTGGCGAAATAATCTCTATAACCGGTGGTGTTACATCACTCTTATCCAGTACCGTTACCTTTTTCGTCTCTGTTGCTGTATTTCCGCAAATATCCACTGCAGTGGCAGTAATTTCCAGTTCTCCGGTTTCCTGCGGTATATATTCAAACCTGCCATAGGTATCCCCAATCTTTTCGCCATTGACACAAACCTTAAAATCAGTAATTCCATAATCATCCGCAGCAGATGCTTCGATATAGAAAGATTTTCCCGGCTCCGTCTCTAATGTGGTAACACTCAGCAGTACCTCCGGCGGTGTGGTATCCTCCGGTTCCCGAAACGTTCTGGCTTCCCCGGTCTTTACGGTACAAAGCGCCGGACGGCTTATGGTTCCTTCAATATCCGTTACAAGATACATTACCAGCCATGTAGTTCCTGCCGCAACCCATGCCGGCATTTTTCCTTCCGTCCATACGGTATCACGGACTTCCTTATAATAAAATTTTTCTTCCCGGATTCCTCTGCGGCTGTCTGACGGATGGTCCTCATCCCATGCATCATAACTAACATTTACGGTGCAGATATCCTTATTCTCCACTGATTCCATTACTGTCGCCGATACAACAGCCTGTGGCCTGTGCTGGGATAAAATCAGCTTTTTATAATCATCCAAATCCGACCAGAGAATATATGACGACAGATCCGGATTTCCCCCGGTGGGGTCATCGCTTACCCGGAGACTGATTTCATAAGCTCCCGTTTGTTCAAACATGGTAACCGGTACTGCTGTCTGAATATGACGTACTTCTCCCCCTTCTTCTGAATATTCCCCAAATACAGAAGCATCATAGACATAATTCCATTCCTGGACTCCTACCGGGTCTCCTTCCGGATCATAATATGTACCGGTATACTCTACCTGTTCATCCGATGCCAGCGTATAGCCAATAGAATAATCTTTCGAATTTACATCTGCAATAATTGCCGACAAAATTTCCTCTGCCGCTTCCGATACGGATAATGATATTTCTTCTCCCGATTGCTCCGAATCCCCAACACGTATGGCAGTTCCTCTTCCCTCCATTACATTCAGTAATCCGTTATACTCTTCCAATGTAATATCATTACCAAGTCCATAAAACCTGACATCTTTCCCAAGCAGCGCCGCTGCTGTATCTGCCATCCGGTCCGTATCCATTAATTCCGGAACGGCAGTCTGACTAAAATGTATAACATAATGATTAGTTCCCGGTGTCCAGTTATGCCCCGCTACTACATCGGACAGAGTTTCTCCCCGTACGGTCTGCATAACAATATTTTTAAAAGTAAAATAAGACTGCTGTTGGCAGGCATGACTTCTATGACTGATAATCGGTCCATAACCATAGGCCTTTTCCTCATGTTCCGGCAATACAAATTCATTAATAACAAGGGTATCTCCATCAAATACCGTAACCGTATCATTATCCACAACTATTTTAAAATGATGCTCCGCATAAAGATTAGGAATCCGGAATGTCTGCAGAAGCTTACCGGTTTGTCTCACATAGTTATAATATCCGTCTCTGAATTTATCCAAATCAGTTTTATTTATCTGCACCAATTGCAAACCCGACTGGGTTACCAGGATGCAATACCCCCGAATATAATTTTCCTCCTCCGACACCATGGTATTAAAAAGGAAACCGCCACCCTCCATACTATGCCAGTTGGTACTGTCCCTTTGTAAATCAAAATCAAAAACTTTTCTGCTGCCGTCATCATCTGCCACATATAGAAAATCCTTGATTGGCTTGAGGGAATATCCCATCATGGTAATATCGTTTTCTTCATAAAGAATATGCTTTGGCATAGTCGGCAGATAAGTATCTTTATAGTTATAGTGGTCATACTCCTTCCATGCAAAGGTATCCTGTGCCGTTAAAGCAGAAGTGGAAACAGTGCTGACTTCCGCCTGAATCCCCTGTTCCTTCAGAATCTTCCGTGTCCGTTCTCCTACTTCTGCATACTGCTCCAGACAACTGCTGTCCACATTTCCTACAGTAAAAATAATATCTGCAATCTTACTCTTCTCTATAGACATGGAAGAAGAAGGCGCCTGATTGGTAATTGTAAAAGTTGTATAATCTTCCGGCAATCCGGTTGTATCTCCGGACAGATAATCATTTTCTTCCAGCATCCACGGAATCGTATCTTCAAAATGTTCCCGTACCGTCTGCACTACTTTATAACTTCCCACGGAAGACAGGTGAAGTACCGTTTCCGTATTATTTAAATCAGACTGCGGACTCTGGATTCTTTTCAATACTTCTTCTTCAGAGAAGTAACCATCATTATTTGCATCATAATAAATATCATATGTACGTGAAATAATGGTATCCCCCACTTCCGATAGGGATTTGTCCGTAATGGTAATAACTGCAGTTCCATTTTCATCTCTTGTATAGACAGAATCCTCCCTGTCAAAAGTAAATCCTGCCGCCGGCGCCTCATCTGCTGCAATGGTAACCACAGTTTCCGTCTGAAATTCTTCTTCTCCGTCAGTTACAACCGCAATAATCCGGTAAGTTCCTGCCTTTGTAAAAAGCAGTTCCCTGTGATTCCACAAAGCAGCAGTATCATCATACCTGACATATTCTTCCTCTGCTCCGCTCTCTGTTTCATTTCCTGTTGCCATTTTCTCCACAGAAATAACCGTTTGGTCATTCAGAATCCGTTCCGTATCTCCTGCAACATTCAAATCCAATGTCAACTTTCGATTGACTTTCCGGTTTCCGCTAATCTGTAATTCCATAGAATCTATCTGTGTCTTATGCTTTCTCGGCACATACGGACATACGTATCCCGTATCTTCCCAGCCCTGAATTTTGACACAGTTATTCCCCGCCTGGTATTCCTGATAATTTAATATCACCGAACAATTCCAAAGGGTATCTGCATTTCCCCGCCAGAATCTTAATTCCCTACTTCCCGCATCTTCTTCCGTAACCGTATAGGTAAAAACATCTTCTTCAATTTCTTTTGTCAGTCCGACAGGGGAATAATTCGTTTTATCTCCATCGGAAATACTGATGTCTCTGCCTCCGTTCTCCTCTTTGGAAGCCTCAGTAAAATTTATATAAAACCGGGCATCTGCCTGTTTCCACCCGCTGAATTCATAATAATCCAGATATATAACATCTCCTGCCCGGAATCCTTCTTCTATATCCCGGCTACCGCCCCAGAAACCATACTCATGTCCATAGACATAATATGTGTTATATCCGTCACGTCCTCCTGCACTCCAGGAATTCCATTGTGTTGTCTGATTGGAATTCAGACGGTTAAATGTAACATTATAAGTACTCTTTGGTACCCGGACGCTCCAGGTCCTTCTATCGGTAGTGGACATAATATAATGGTCATGACCATGGGTATTATCCACCAGCTCTATGACTGCATTGTCATTTCCTATCCAGTATCCATCCGTATTATCTACCAGATATATAGTGGTGTATCCGGCGGCTGCCTCTGCCAGTCTGGTAAAAGATTCCAGACCCAGATTACAGATAATGATAGCCATACATAACAATATTGCCGTCAATCTCTTTCCTTTGTTTCTTCTGCTGCTTTTTGATAACAGTTTACTCATATGTGCCTCCTTATTGTTCATTTGTATTTATAAAATAGCAACATATTTTACAATTTATCTCAGCAAATGACAATAGGTTTGGCAAACTTTGCAGGTTCAGAGGCAAACTTTACATAAATAAGGCCGTTAAACCATTAAATTTTCTTAAATGAAAGTTTCGCCCGAAACATATCACCCTCAATCTCTATGACCAGTTTTCCATCCATTAATTCTGTCAGACTTCTGGCAATAGTCAGTCCCAGACCACTGCCCTCCGTATGTCTGGATGCATCTCCCCGGACAAACCGTTCAAATAGTTCTTCCTCCGTTATATTCAGTCTGTCCTTGGAAATATTCTTAAATATAATAACAAAATCTTTTTCCAACTGCTGTAGCTCAATATATACTCTTGTATTCTTTGCACTGTATTTACAGATATTGGACAACAGATTATCAAACACCCGCCACAGCCGGTCTCCGTCTGCCATGACCATCCAGGCTTCGCTTTCCTCCCCATCCATATTTTCATCCTGCTGCTTTGGCTGTTTTTCCGTATTGATAACCACTTCTAACCGATTCTGCCGTAAACGTTCCTCATACTCACCGATTGCCTGGTTCAACAGTTCCCGGATATCCAACGGATTCATCTCAGGACTGATATTTCCGGTAGCGGCTTTGGAAGCCTCAATCACATCCATAACTAATTTCTTCAGCCTTAACGACTGTCGGTCAATAACTTCAACGTATTTTTTAATTGTTTCATCCTTCAGATTCTCTTTTTTAATCAAATCCACATAATTAATAATAGAAGTGACCGGAGTTTTGATATCATGGGATACATTGGTAATTAATTCCGTCTTCAGCCGTTCACTTTGCATCTGCTGTTCCACTGCCTCATTCAGCCGGATATTGTTTCTTCCAATCCATGACAATATAAAAATAATTTCTGTTATAAATAATATTATCTGCAAGAATATAATAAGCCATTTCTGTTTTCCCTGATAAAAGAAATAAGATAATATACTTTGGCAAAGTACAGAACCAGTAATAACAAGCAGATACTTTACCTTATGATTCAGGCCTGACAGAACCATATTTTTATAAAATATTCCTTTTTTTCTCTGATATACTGTCAGCCCTGCAATTTTCAACACCGAAGAATACTGAATCAGTCCCGCCAGTCCTGAAAATATAATTTTGACTATATAATTATTTGATTTATATACCTGATATAATAGCATACTGCAGATTATCACAGTTATCAGCCATAACCCTATGGCTATATCCGCCGGAAAACTACTGTCCGCATGCCGAATATTCTTTGTCATTAACAGAATAATCAGAATAATAAATACCGCCTCCAAGATCAGAACTGGTATCTTGACTTTTTGAAAAAACCTATATTTTTTATTTAATCCATAAAACTCATCAGTATCTGTCAGAGGCTCTGTCAGATACACATCAAAGAAAATATTTTTTTCAACACTCTGGGAAGTTCCAGCCCGTGATAACTGATTGCCATATACCAGATGTACCTTTTCTCCCGAAGCTATATTCTCTTTCAGCACTTGGTTCTTTTCGTCGGTAAATCGAATTCTTATATTGGATTCTTTCATTAATATTCTGCTGTCATCCAATTTTTTCAAAAATTCATCAGAATCTTTAGAATTCGCATATAGCATATCTAATTCATATTGGATACCGTAAAAATTATAATAAGCTTTATGTAGCATTTTGCTTTCATAAAAATCAGAGGATCGATATATCCCATGATTATTTAAATAAAAAATAACATATCCGCACAGAATTGCCAGCATAATTAGTATTGTATTGCAAATATAAATTACCGTTCTTCTCATTCCTATACCTCCACATACCACAGACAATCCTGTAATTTTAAAAATTCTCAGACCTGTCATTCCTCTATCTTATAACCCTGACCCCATACTACCTTAATATACCGTGGTTCCGTTGGATTAATTTCCAGTTTTTCTCTTAAATGCCGGATATGCACTGCAATGCTGCTCTCATTTCCCATCATGGTTTCTTTCCAGATTTTCGAATATATTTCTTTTGTTGAAAAAACTTTTCCCGGATTTTCCATAAACAGTTTAAGAATATCATATTCTGTGGGTGTCAGTTTTTTAAGTTCTCCGGCGACAATTACTTCTTTAGCTTCATCATTCAAAATAATTTCCCCAATTGTCAAAACCCCCTCACGTATACTGGCGCTTCCCAGTTTCATATACCGCCTTAACTGGGAACGTACCCTTGCCATTAACTCAATGGGTGTAAAAGGCTTGGTGACATAATCATCCGCTCCCACATTCAACCCCAGTACCTTATCGGAATCTTCTCCCTTTGCCGTCAGAAGAATAATCGGAACATTGCTTTCTTTCCTTATTTTAATCATTGCCTGTATACCATCCATAACCGGCATCATAATATCCATAATAATAAGATGAATTTCTTCACTTAACGCAATTTTTACCGCCTGACTCCCGTCATATGCAGTATATACATTATAATCCTCTGCTTCCAGATAAATTTTCATTGCATTTACTATATCTTTTTCATCATCACATACAAGTATATTTATCATATTCTAACCGGTACACTCTGTTAAATAATTCATAAAACAAATGATGGTGTACATACCTTTCTTTATTATTTTAGATAATTTCTGACAATGTTATCGGCATAATTTCAAATTCAGAATCCTCCCGAATAGTTATCAGAGTGGCGCCTCTTTGATATGTAGAGTTTTCAATTCCATCATAAGCCAGGTAATCAATAGATTTTCCATAAGTAAAACGGACCCCCCTATATTCTAAAGATAAATCATTCAAATGATCATGTCCCACAAATACTGCTTTTGTACTGCCAAGATTAAAAATTTTATCCAATAGGGAATTGGATTCTTTGGAACTGCATATTTCCTCATTCTTTTCACCTACTCTGCCATAATAATACTTTACATCTGGTGATCCTTTCTTATACAAATCATATATCATATTCCATTCCTGAAACGGTATATGAAAAAATAACATAGAGGATACTCTCTTTCCCTGTTCTTCCGATAATTCCAAAATCCGTTTTTCATACCATTTCAACTGTTCTTCACTGATAGAATCATATCCGTTTTTCACATACTCTCTGGAATCCAATAATACCAACGATTGCAGGATATTATTATCTTTGTCCCTTATATTTATAAAAAGATTTGTCCTTCCACCCAAAGGATCATTAAATTGATAGAGGCACTTCATATATGTTTGTGTCACATGATTAATATCTTCCGGTCCTGCCAGTGCAAATCCCTCTGTATCATGATTTCCAAAAGTAAATGTCCACGGTACTCCCATGTTTTCAAAAAAATCACATAACATGGTAAATGATTTCATATTATCTACGGAATGTGATGTAGCTAAATCCGGATAAACCAAATCCCCTGTAACAACTATTAAATCCGGCTTTGCGTATTTCACCAGTTTATACATGGCCTGAAATGCTTTGATATCCTGTTTCTCTGTCTTTTTTGTTCCTCCGATGTGAATATCCGTAAGCTGCATTACTTTAAATTCTTCATTATTACTTGTAATATTATACTCATCCTTTTCATTGTCCCATTTTATATCATACTCTTTATGATTTAAAATTTCTATACCTGATATATATGAGTCAACATCATATGTTTGCATATTTTCTACCATATAATAGGTTAAAAGCCCTGATGCAGAAATTATCACTGATACAATTAAAACAATCTTTAAAATCCATTTTACCATATTTTCAACCTCCTGTTCACGACCGGTATATTTAAAATTAATGTTTTTATACTGGACATTCATTCTTTTAAAAACATTTTAGAAAAAATAATTTTAAGATACAAGAAGGTAATTATTTAAGATTCTTTTAAGATTGTTTTAATTGGTTTATATATCTGTTTATTATGATTTTCTTATAGCTTCAATCGGTTTCTTTCTGGAGACCCGGTATATCGGTAAAAAGCTGGCAACAAATGCAACGCCAAAGCTGATTAGTAACATAACTGCTATCTGTATAATTCCAAAATGCAGAATTGTTACCAACAGATTATATTTGTTTCGGACCATCTGATTGATAAACGTTACCACAAAACCGGTAGCCAGAGCCGAAATCAGCCAGTTCATAAGAGCTATCATCAGACTCTCATGGAAGAAGATACGAAATACGTCGGCGCCTCTGGCGCCTACTGCTCTCAGTATACCGATTTCCCGTTTCTTATTTGCAATACTGGTAGCAATAAAATTCATTAACATAATGGAGGCAAAGACTGCAAATATGATTCCTACCACCAAAAATACCTTGGATGTAGTACGAATTGCGGAACTAACTGTATTCAGCATAGATGATACGCTGTTCATCAGGTCATATCTCTTAGTACCGTCATCACTGTGAATGGAATAACTTACAATATCTGTAATATCCTTTCGATTTACCGGCATATCTGACAGAACCGTCTTATATCTGGCATTTTCATCAATCCCCAGTTTATTAAAAATGGATTTAGAAAATACTGCTGCATTTTGTTCCGATTCCATATCATCATAAATACCAGCTATTTTCTGTGAATATGTGATATCCGTTCCCTCTGTGGACATACTCCACATAATCATTTTTATGGCTTTTGCAGATATTTCATCTTTGTTTTCCTTTATTGCGCCTGCCAGATTCCCATTCTTCCGGGCTTCCTTTAATTTCGCATACAATTCCTCATTAATTTCCAGCGCAGAAACCGGCAGAATAATTTCCTCCTCCGAAAGAGATAAATTATTTACATCCCTGTCATCGTCAAATAATATGATATTTTGTTTTTCACTCTCCGGTATTCCGCCGTCCCAGAGCATTTCCGAAATGGAAAGAAATTCTTCATTCCCATTGTCACCCATAAACAGGGATACGCCATACGTGTTTCCGTAAATATCATAGAACCTGGTATTTTCCAAAATATACTGATAGCTGGTTTCATCTATAAATAGTAGTGCGTGATAACTGTATTTTGTCACATCTTCCAACTCAGAGGCCAGCATATAATCTCCCATGGATATCTCGAAGTTCCGGGGTTCTTTGTACTTCTCATATCGTGTCGAATCAAAGCCGGTATCAGCAATTCCGGTAATCCTATAATCTTTTTCCCCCAGTCCCAGATTCAGTGTTAATGTTCTGCCAATTAAATCAGAAGCAGATGTTATCTCTGTCTTATCTGCCGTATCCTTTCCCAAATATCCTGTTTTCAGAAAAGTTTCTGCTGCATACCGTGTAATGACCACCTCATTTTCATGCTCCGCCATTTTCCCTTCCAAAGAATAGCCCAGTTTTTCAATATCTGCTGCACTGACAGAGGCAAGTCCGGAAAAGAACATTGTATAGTATGAGTAATAACCCGCATCTTCTATCTCTTTTGCATCATATAAATTCTTTCGAAAAGAAATTCCCTCCGACACGTTTGACGGAAGATAGACCTCGAAAAACGTCTTATCAGGAAATTCTTTTTTTATTTCATCAATATCCTTGTCTGAAAAATTTGCCGTTTCATAATAGGAATAATTATCTCCATATGTCCGCTTCTCCTTTTTAACAAAAGACAGATAATCCACGCCGGAATCTATGATGGAATCCACATTGGATTTTAACCGCTCATATGAAATCATGGTATGGGTCAGTCCAAACAGCACAAATGCCACCATAGATAATAATATGGTCATAAACAGACGAAACGGCTTTTTTCTCAGACTGCCTGCGGCCATCTTCAGAGAATTCTTAAACGGAAGTCTGGATTTAATCATTTTAAATTCCGAAGCATCGTATTCCTTAATATCCAGATTTTCCTCACCGGTGTCCTCAAAGTTTTCCCGGTTGCCTTCCTCATCAATCCTGGCAAGTTTTCTGATTTCCGTATTGGTTTTTCCATCCAGTGAAATAAAGGAGCCAGATTCTCTGTTATTTTTCAGATAATCATTAATCAAATCCATATCTTTTTCAGTTAACTGATATCCCGGCTTGATATGTATTATCTTTTCGTCGATAATATCCACACCGTTGCTTACACTTTTAGCTTCCGCTTTGTATTTTTTAATATCACTGATCACTTTTCCGTCTGCAAGCTCAATAACCCGGTCTCCGTACTGTTCCGCAAAATCCCGGTCATGGGATACCACAATGACCAGTTTATCCTTCGATAACCGTTTCAACGTATCAAATACCTGTTTCCCGGTATTAGAATCCAAAGCGCCTGTAGGTTCATCCGCCATGATAATCTGTGGATTCTTTATTAATGCTCTGGCAATAGCCACTCTCTGTTTCTGTCCGCCGGACAGTTCACTTGGTTTCCTTCCACCATAACCGGTTAAATCCACTTCCTCAAGAATTTCATTTAATATTTTACTGTCCGCCTTGTGTCCCTGCAGTTCCATGGCTAACGCAATATTGGCCCCCACAGTAAAATCATTTAAAATATTATATTCCTGAAAAATAAACCCGATAAATGTATTCCTATAGGAATCAAAATCTGACTGGGTAAAATCTTCTGAGGATTTTCCTTTAATAATGATTTCCCCCTGGTCAAAATTATCCAGACCTCCCAGCATATTCAGCAGCGTAGACTTACCGCTGCCGGATTTACCCAATATAAATACCAGTCCTTTATCTTCAAACTTCAGATTGATGCCGTCCAGCGCCTGAACTTTAACACCCTTTTTCGGTTTATAGGTTTTCTTTAAATTTCTGACTTCAATCATACCATATGCTATACAGGATTTTCCCTGCACTCCTTCCTTATAAATTTTATGCTCCTATTTTATTGAAAACGGCTTTAAGATTCAAGGAGGCAACTGCTTAAGATTTTATTAAGATTTTCTTGAGATTTCTCTTTTTATATCATTTTTAATCTGTTCATAACAATATGTAAAATCCAGATTCACATATTTTTTTTCAATTCCTGCCTCACTTATTTTCTCCTCAGAAAAATCTTCGGCATCTGCTATAAATCTTCTGCACATCTCCGTATACTTCGGCATGGTCTGCCGGCGTTCCCTCTCCATAGCTCTGGTAAGACGAACAAAATCTTCCACCTCAATATAAATCGGAACCAGTCTGTTCCGCCCGAAATAGCCGCATAAATCCCGGTATGCTTCCAATGTCCCTATCAGCAGATAATTCTCATGTTCAAAATCAATGCTGCCGTCATCCACTGTGCAGTAATACCATTTTCCATATACAGTATCATATCCTCTCTTTTCCACTACTTTTCCCTGGCGCTCCAATTCTTCCAGTTCCCTTTCATCCACAAAATGATACTCCCTGCCTTCTATTTCATTTTCCCGCATCGGCCTGGTGGTGTATCCGACTATATTTTTAAACTGAAACTCTTCTTCTTCCATCAGTCTGTTATAAATCGTATCTTTTCCAGATGCACTTTTACCCATGACATAAAATATCCTGCCCATGCTGCCTGTCCATTCCTTTCTTTCAACTTTCAATCCTGCCGCTTTATAACACAAATAGTTCAGGCTTTATACTTATTCTAACCGAAATCCGTAGCAGCCAGCGTCAGATTATAATCTGGTATTCCATAATTTTATTCGTTTAAAATTCTCTTTTATCACTTTAATCTTCATGTCCCCGTCTTCCGACAAACCGTATACTTTCAATCCGCTTACCCGGTATTTATCAATTAATGCAATCATTTCTCCCGAAATCATATCTCCCGGCGCAATGACTGGCACTCCCGGGGGATACAGCCAGACATAGGAACCGCTGACCCTTCCCGCCGTGTTATGAAACTTTATCATCTCACTGTCCTGCTTCATGGCGGCAGATATGGAAGTCAGCACTACCGTATCCGGAATGGAAAATTCCTTTTCCGCAACTTCTGTCACGGTTTCCGCTCTGGCTAACGGAAGTCTGTATTCATATTCCTCTCCGCCTATCCGTAAATCCCTGTCAACCTCAGCCAGCGCTGTGAACAGACGCAGCAATCCTTCTTCAGTGTCCATAGGTGAAGTCATTGCTATCACATAATCTCCAGCCGCCATTTCCAGTTGCAGATGAAACTTATTGCTTAATTTATCATACAACTGCTGTCCGGTTAATCCGGTACCTCTGGAGGATATCACCAGTTTTGATATATCCAGGTCAAATATACCGTTATCTCCCACCACTTCCCGGTCCATAATTTTTAAATGGGTAAGCTGTTTTGCATGTTGCTTTATCACTTCCAGACGCCTCACATACGGCTCAAACCACATGCTTCCTTCGGATTTTAACCTGTTAATACATTCATCAATACTTGCCATCAGCACATAAGAGGGACTGCTGGTCTGATAGATAGAAAGATAGTCCTCAACCGATTCCCGGGAAACCAGATACTTCCCCTGTTCCTGACGGAACCTCACATGCAGCAGCGCCGTCTGGGTCAGGGCCGGCAACGTCTTATGAAGACTCTGGATAACCAGATCTGCACCCAGCTTCAATGCCGATTCCGGAATTCTGTCATGCATACCGAAATGTGCCCCATGGGCCTCATCCACGATTAACGGAATACCGTACCGATGAACAATATCCGCAATTGCCTTGATATCCGATACCACACCCTCATATGTAGGCGAAGTTATTACCACGGCTTTGGCATTCGGATGTTCCTGTAACGTCTCCTTTACCCGTTCCGGCCGGATACCTCCGCAGATTCCGTATTCCTTCACATATTCCGGATACAGATAAACCTGTTTCAGCTCCCGGAGAAACACGGCATGATATACGGATTTATGGCAGTTTCTGTCAATAATGATTTCGTCACCCACACTGGTGACTGCGCTGATGGCCGACAATAGTCCTCCGGTACTGCCATTGACCAGAAAATATGTTTTATCCGACTGATAAAACTGCGCCGCCTCTTCCATGGCGATTCTTAAAATTCCCTGAGGCTCATGAAGATTATCAAAACCTTCTATCTCCGTAATATCATAAACATAGGGATTCTCTTCCTGTAAAACCGCCCTTTTATGCCCCGGCATATGAAAGGGATAGTAATCAGAGGTACAATATTCCATCAGTCTTTTATATAAATCGGCCATAATATGTGATTCCTTTCTGTTGTTAAATATAATAGGTAATTGCGAAACTTCAGACCTGTGACTATAAGTTTCGCAATCGCCTAGTTTAATATAACATAGACAATGACAAAACTTTCGAACTGCAACTAAGGGCTTTGCCATTACCTATAACTTTTATTACATTGAAAATTGCATCAGATTTCTATGACAGGTAAACAGTATCACCTGTCCTCCTCTTTCTTTTAATACCTGCACGGCCCGTTCTGCCCGCTTTTCGTCATAGTTTGACAATACATCGTCCAGCAAAAGCGGCATATTTTCCTGTCCGGAAAACATTTCATTTACTGCGATGCGAAGCGACAGATATGCCTGGTTTGCAGTTCCCATACTCAGATTCTTCCATACCCGGTACAAGGCATCATTTCTTTCCCGCACCCGGATCTGATACTGTTCGTCTACCATAAAACCGTCATACCGTCCATCCGTAAGACGGAAAAAAATCTCCCCTGCCATATCGTTTAACGGCTGGAATACCGTAGAACGCAGTTCAGCCGCGCATTCCTGCATAACGGAAACAGTAATCTTATATGCTTCGTATTCTTCTGTCAGTTCTTCCCTTTTCTTCCGCAACTGTGTAAGCCGAATCTGACAGTCTTCAATTTCCTGACGGATTCGCTGTATCATTGCAGATAAATCCTCTTCCTCCGAATGTTCCAGTTCCCACAGTCTGGCTTTTAAATCCTCTGATGAATATCCATTATACCCTAAATCATCCAATAATTCATTTATTTTTTCGGAATATTCCCCGGATTCTTCTTCGGTTACAGTCACATGACTTTTTCGCCCGGCAGCAGCCAGAAATCCGGTTCCCGCCAGAAACAGTATAAATGCGGCAACATATCCGTATCCCTCCCCTCCAAAGATTCCTTTTCCATTTCCAATCAGGAGTATACCGGACACTAGACACACAACTGCCGATATAAAATGCAGTCCCCTTCTTCCTCTGTTTACTTCTGTCCTTTTTCCATCTGATTCATTTCTATTCTGCATTTCTGCCGGATATCTTTCATTTTCCAGGCGGATAATCAGATTCCTAAGCAATGTCTTTTCTTTATCCACCATGGAAATATCCGACCTCCGAATCTGTTCCAGTTCCTTCTTTCTCTGATTCAACTGAGATTTCTCTTCATTCATGCGTGATATTTCTTCACTGATACGCGGAATACTGCCTGATGTGCCCCGTTTGCTTTTTAATTGCTCCATGCCGGCATTTAAATTCTCCAGTATATCAGCTGCAGATACCTCTTTATCTCCGGCAGCTCCCATATTGACCAGCCCCGACATGATTTCTTCTGCTCCGGTTCCCATATCGCCCTCGGGACTTCCCCCAAAGATAACCTTATCAAATATTTTTTCATTCATATTCAGCAAATATTCACCGATTTCCATTCCCGCAGGAACCGGAAGCTCCGTCCCAAGGGTTTCATTAAAAACATAAATAATATCATTTGCCTGGGTTTTCCCAAACTCCCTGTCTATCCTGATACTATGCCCTTTTATCTCCCACCGCATACTGCCGTTCATTTTACTGCCGTTAAACGGAGTATATTTTTTTCTCAGGTTCTGATTCAGGTCCCGGCTTTTTGAATTTTTTCCGTAAAGCATTAAGTGTATAAAAGACATGATTGTAGATTTTCCGTATTCATTTTCACCATAGATAATCTGAAATCCGTCTTTAAAACTGAGTTTCAAGTTCTGAATGCCGCCGAAACAGCCAATATGTATATCCAAAATCCGCAATACTTTATCCCTTCCTTCTGTCATTTAAAACAGCTTCCAATCCAAGCTGCAATGCTCTCCGATACCGTTTTATCCTGTTTTCATCCCGGTCTTCCCTGGCTTCCTCCGCAGTTATCAGACGCCGCATCCGTTCCTCAAAATATACTTCCAGAGAATCCTTCCCTGTCGTCCTTTTTTCGTCCCGGATTCTGTTAAACTTCTCCCCGGAATCCCTGCTGTATTCTTTTAAAACCGTTTCTGTCTCATCTTTGATTTCAATATAATATAAATCTCTTAAACAGAATCCGACACGCTCCAAATCTATATCCTGTCTGTTACTGCCGTAAAATTTCAACTGATATAAATAATCTTTATATTCCCCGCCATACCGGTTTCGAAACGAAAGCAGAAGGTAATCAGCCAATTGTTTTGCACTTTCAAAACCTTCAATGCAAATCTTTTCCACAATATACTGCCTTCTGCAGGTTCTGAAAAATTCCAGATTACACTCTTCTCCGGTAATGCTTCCCAGCCAGACGCCTTTTCCTCCGGTCTCATCAAAGCCGTGTCCCTCCGGGCTTCCACAATATGCATATGCTGCCTGTCCTGCATAAGAAATACCTTCCGCACGGTGTATATGTCCCAGCGCCGTATAGGAAAACCGGTTCTCTTCTATTTGTTCCGGAGTGATTCGGTTATACTTTGAATCCCAGCCGCCGGTTCCCAGTTCTCCGTGAAACAGACCAATGGAAATAACCCCGTCTCCGGTCAGTCTTCGCTGCTTCATCAGCGGCTCCCGCTGATACTGCCCGGTAAAGGCGGCTCCGTATATCCGGACAGTCTCACCCCTGATGTTAAATTCAAAACAATCCATTTCGCCATGAAAAATGAATACATTATCACTCCAGGATTCTATATCATCATAAATGCCCCCCGGCTCATAGTAATCATGGTTCCCCGGACTGATTACCACAAGTGTTTCAGAAATGACAGCAAATGCTTTTCTTACGGTCTTTAACAGTTCCCTGTCTGGTACCGGCGTATCAAATAAATCACCAGCTATCAGCAGGATATCTACATTCCGCTCCCGGCAGAGTGAAATTATATAGAGAAAGGTCTCCTGATTATCCTGCTGCCGTTCCGCCGCCTTTTCTTTTAAACCGCCATATAAAAAACCAAGATGAAGATCAGCTGTATGAAGAAGTGTAATACCTTTGCTTTGCATATACATACTTGAACCCATGCATATCACAGACCTGCCTGTGACACTGCCCTGTAAAAAGTCTGAAAGAAGGGCATTTTGCAATTTTCCTTTCTTTTGATAATATCTTTCAATCTTTTTCCTTAATTATCGAACTAATGTTCTTTTTTATTATTTTAACACTAATTACTGTCATATACAAGCATTACTTTTTACTCTTTTCCATTGATTTTATATGCCTAAAACTGTATAATAGGTTTAATATTGCTGTTATAAACAGACAAGACGATAAACAACAATAATATACTAAGGAGTTTTTCTTATGAGCATTTTATCCATAATAGAAGTGAAGCCGGGTATGAAGCTGGAACAGGCCGTTGTTTCACCTGAAAATGATACTTGCCTTCTAAGTGCCGGCACCATTCTTAGTATTAAGAATATTGAAAAACTGAAAGAATTAAAAATCGAAGAGGTGGATATCGCAGACCGTGATACCGTATTTATTTCCCCAACAGATAAGATGGCAGAATCTCTGGTAAGCGATTTCATCAGGATTCTCCGCAAAACCTCTCCCAAACGGCCGGAAGCCAATAAGAATGATGAAGTTGTTACCGTTGCCCGTATTTTAGAGGCTATCATCGTTAAAGTAGCAAAAAACGAAGACGTTTTATCTTTTTTAGTGGAGTTAAAAGTAATCGATAATTTACGCCTTTATGAACACAGTATATATACCTCCGTTTTAAGCGGTCTGGTTGCCGGATGTATGAAACTGAATACCGAAGAAATCGTGTGTGCGGTAATCGGCGGCTTACTGCATAATATCGGCGTGGCGGAAATGCCGATGCTGCTGAATATTGAAAATTTTACCCCCCAGCAGAAAAATCTTTGGCAGGAACATCCTACCTACGGTTTTTATTTTGCACTGCAGAAAAATATTCCAAGAAAAATCGCAAACTGTATACAATATCACCATGAGCGCTGGAACGGTACCGGCTTTCCAAAAGGACTGTCTGAAGAAGAGATTCCTTTATGTGCCAGAATTGTAGGCTTGTGCGCTCATTATTCTTCCTCTGTCACCTATAAAAATGTTCCTCCATATATGGCCATTGAAGAATTATACGGTACCAGCGGAATCTATTATGATCCGGATGTGGTTAAAGCCTTTGTCAACAATATACCGATTTATCCTTTGGGCGTAATGGTTCGTCTGTCCACCAAAGAAGTGGGCATCGTATCAAATATCCGTAAAAACGAAGGCCCCCGTCCTGTTGTTAAAATTTATTATAATCGTGTAAACCGTCCGATTACGGAAGATAAAATTATTGACCTTGGATTGGAACGGACAATTTTTATTGAAGAAATCTTATAACCAGAATTTTTTCCAAAGCCCCGGAGTATAAGTCGGCAACGACTTTTAATCCGGGGCTTTTTTTCTAAAGTCCCGGAAATATTAAAAATCCAACATTTTCAATTGACTTTATTCCTTAAAAACATTATGATAGTAATCAAAAGTTTATATTACTATGAAGCGGTAAAGTATAATTCAAATATGAATCGTGTTAAAGAGGACGAAATTATGATATTGGATGAAATTGCTGCCGCCGCTAAAAAGCGGACAGCTGAAGATATGAAAAAGATTTCTTATGACGAAATGAAACGGCAGGCTTTAGCGCCGGCAGAAAACGGCGCCTTCCGGCTTCCTCCGTTTGCTTTTGAACAGGCGTTAAAGAAAGAAGATATCAGCTTTATCTGCGAGGTAAAAAAAGCCTCTCCGTCAAAAGGAATCATTGCCGAAGATTTTCCATATGTGGAGATTGCCAGAGAATATGAAAATGCCGGCGCCGACTGTATATCCTGCCTGACAGAACCGGAATACTTCAAAGGCAGCGACAGATATCTGGCCGAAATCAAAACGGCCGTCAAAATTCCCGTATTGCGGAAAGATTTCACAGTAAATGATTATCAGATATATCAGGCAAAAGTTTTAGGCGCCGACTGCGTTTTACTGATTTGTGCATTACTGGATACGGATACATTGAAAAATTACATAAAAATTTGCGATACATTAGGGCTCTCAGCTCTTGTGGAAGCCCATGACGAGACGGAAATTTCTTCTGCGATTGCCGCCGGAGCAAGGATAATTGGTGTCAACAACAGGGACTTAAAAACTTTTACCGTAGATGTCCGTAACAGTGAAAAGCACCGGAAACTGGTTCCCGAACATATCTTATTTATAGCTGAAAGCGGTATACGGACGGCTGCCGATATTGATGTACTTCGGAATGCGAACGTAAACGGCGTGCTAATCGGTGAAACATTGATGCGGGCGGATAATAAATCTAAAGAACTGGCCAAACTCAGAGGTGGTCACCGATGGTGAAGCTCTCCAAATCTTATTCCCCTGTTTCCGAAAAAAACGGAACCAAAATTAAAATATGCGGTATCCGTCGATTACAGGATATTGAATATGTAAACTGTTACAAACCGGATTATATCGGTTATATCTTCGCCAATACCAGACGAAAGGTTTCCGACCGGGAAGCCGCCAGGCTGACCGCCGCACTGGATACATCCATTGTACCGGTAGGTGTTTTTGTAAATGACAGGATTGAACACATTGTCTCTTTATGTAATGAAAACATAATTCAATGTATTCAGCTTCACGGTGATGAAACGCCTTCTTATATCAGCCGGCTCCGGGAACAGACCCGCAAACCGGTTATTAAGGCGGTACGTGTACAGAGTACCCGGCAGTTGATTCAATATCAGGATTTTCCCTGTGATTATCTTTTGCTGGATACATATGTAAAAGATACATACGGCGGTACCGGACAATGTTTTGACCGAACCATGATTCCCAATAATTACAGACCATTCTTTCTGGCCGGCGGACTGGGTCCTGCCAATATACTGCAGGCAATGAAGGAATGTCACCCCTATTGTATCGATTTAAGCAGTTCTGTTGAAACTGACGGATACAAAGATTCTGAAAAGATAAAAAGAGTTATGCATATAATGAATCAATGGAAAAATGGTACGGTTTATGAAAGGAAAGAAAGGACAAAACCATGACTGATATAAATAAAAAAGGCCGTTTCGGCCAGTACGGCGGACAATTTATTCCTGAAACCCTGATGACAGCCGTTCAGGAACTGGAAACAGCATATGGGCATTTTAAAAATGATCCGGAATTTATAACCGAGTTAGATGACTTATATAAAAAATATGCAGGCAGACCATCCCTGTTATATTATGCCGAAAAAATGACAAAAGATTTGGGCGGAGCAAAGATTTATCTGAAACGGGAAGATTTAAACCACACCGGATCCCATAAGATTAATAATGTACTGGGGCAGGTTCTTCTGGCAAAGAAAATGGGAAAAACCAGAGTAATCGCAGAAACCGGCGCAGGACAGCACGGCGTTGCCACCGCCACCGCCGCCGCACTGATGGGTATGGAATGTGATGTATATATGGGAAAACTGGATACAGACCGTCAGGCTCTTAACGTTTTCCGTATGGAACTGCTGGGTACAAAAGTACACCCTGTAACCTCCGGTACAATGACCTTAAAAGATGCCGTAAACGAAGCAATGCGGGAATGGACCAGCCGATGCGACGATACTCTTTACGTTCTCGGTTCCGTTATGGGGCCTCACCCGTTCCCTACCATTGTCCGGGATTTTCAAAAAATCATTGGTAAAGAAATCAAAGAACAGATGCTGGAGGCAGAAGGCCGTCTTCCGGATGCGGTAATCGCCTGTGTCGGAGGCGGCAGCAATGCCATGGGGGCTTTTTACGAATTTATTTCTGACAAAGAGGTGGCGCTTATTGGATGCGAGGCCGCCGGACTGGGTATTGATAATCCGAAGAATGCAGCTACCATAGCCAACGGCACCACTGGTATTTTTCACGGTATGAAATCTCTGTTTTGTCAGGACGAATACGGTCAGATTGCGCCTGTATACTCGATTTCCGCCGGACTGGATTATCCGGGAATCGGACCGGAACATGCCATGCTTCACGATACCGGCAGGGCGCAATATGTTCCTGTAACCGATGAAGAAGCAGTGGAAGCTTTTGAATATCTTTCCCGGACGGAAGGCATCATTCCAGCCATCGAGAGTTCCCATGCCGTAGCCTACGCAATGAAATATGCGAAAACACTGGAGAGCGATAAAATCATTGTTATTAACATTTCTGGCCGGGGTGATAAAGATGTTGCCGCCATCGCCAGATATAGAGGAGTGAACATTTATGAGTAGAATTAAAAACGCCTTTACAGACGGAAAGGCATTTATTGCATTTATAACTGGCGGCGACCCTAACCTTGATACCACAGAACGGTTAATTTATGCCATGGATAAAGCTGGCGCAGACCTGATTGAAATCGGAATTCCCTTTTCCGACCCGGTAGCCGAAGGACCCGTAATTCAGGCTGCAAGCGAACGCGCCCTAGCAGCAGGCTGTACGACAGATAAGCTTTTTGATCTGGTTGCGAAAGTCCGTAAACACTGTGAGAAACCCATTGTATTTATGACTTACATAAACCCGGTTTTCACCTATGGAAAAGATAAATTTATGGCAAAATGT
This sequence comes from Lachnospiraceae bacterium, assembly GCA_022794265.1. Taxonomy (GTDB): domain Bacteria; phylum Bacillota; class Clostridia; order Lachnospirales; family Lachnospiraceae; genus Bovifimicola. The sequence goes on along the minus strand of JAAWEK010000024.1, from coordinate 58,105 downwards.
GCGGAATGTGGAATCGACGGAGTCATCATTCCCGACATACCTTTTGAAGAAAAAGATGAACTGAACGCCGAATGTAAAGCCCATGGCATTAATCTCATTTCACTGATTGCACCCACCAGCCACCAGCGTATTACCATGATAGCAAAAGAAGCGGAAGGTTTTGTATATTGTGTCTCTTCAATGGGCGTAACCGGTATCCGGAATGAAATCAATACCGATATTTCTTCCATGATTCAACTGGTGAAACAGGTAAATGATATTCCGTGTGCGGTAGGTTTTGGAATTTCCACACCGGAACAGGCCGAAAAAATGGCAAGCCTTTCGGACGGCGCCATTGTGGGCAGCGCTATCGTTAAACTGGTAGAACAGTATGGTGAAAACTCTGTTGAGATAGTTTCTGACTATGTAAAATCCATGAAAGCAGCAGTTATGCAGGCATAATGTCTTCGTACCGGAATTTTACAGAGCGTGTTTAAAAAAGAATAATACAGAAAGGCTGTACCGCCGGGATTCTTCCCAGACGCTACAGCCTTTCTGCATTCAAAACGATTTTAGAGATTACCTCCGTTCCAGCCCCAGTGTTCCGTTTCTTCATATTCTACATACACCCGGCTCTTAGGAATCCCTGCTTCCTCTTCCATGATTCTGCAGATTTCCGATGTAAGGGCATCATATGTCTGGGCATTTGCACTACCAAAGAGTCTGACCTCTACAAATGCCGTTTCATCGTCCTGATTTCCTTTGAAATATAGAGAGTAATTATCTTCAAACCCCACCATCAGCCAGTTTTCCGATTTTCCCGGAATCAGCCGGATGATTTCTCCCAGTCTGGATTTGATGATTTCTTTTTTTTCCGGTGTTAATGACACCGTTACTTTTGAATTAATAAATGGCATACTTTTATTCTCCTTTATTATCTATAATCGGCAGCAATCCCTTCGCCAAAGCAACTATCAGGACCTACCATACTGCGGCCGGATTAAATATTGATATAAACCAGTTTATGCTTCAAAAAAGGCTGCAGATTTTTATCCGTCTCTTCCCTTGATTTTATGATGTATGAACCGTCCGTTATAAGAAATATTATTTTACTCCTGGCATAAAACATCTTTAACTGTCCGGTTAGTATATCCAGACTTTTATCAGCCCTGCCTTCTTCCTTATATACATCATAATCCTCAAAACACTTTCCCATCTGAACCATTCCCATGGAGGATACTTCTTTGATAATCCTGTCATCAGAAATCCATTTTATAATATTTAATCTGGCATTTCTAAATATATCTTCATATATCATGGTTCCGTTCTTAGAACGGCTGTAACGAATGGTCCGTAACAATGCAATGAGTTCTCTTGCCCGTGCGGATAACAGTTCCTCCGGTACATGATAATCAAAAACAATGGCAAATTCAAGCCTGCCGCCCTTATAATTATACGGTGTATGCAAAACTTTTTCTATATTATGTTTCAGATTCATGTTTCGTCTGTTCCACCATTTCCTCTATACTGTCTTCTTCCCCGTCTTTTCTCTCAGTACCTAAAAATGACGGCAATTCCATACCAGCCTGTTTAAATACTTCATTTAAAGGTGGAATCGACTTCATCATTCCTGAAAGAAAATTGGCTGTGGTGGGCGTTCCGCTTCCGCTGCCATTACCATTCATGGAATCCCAGACCGTAACCTTGTCAATCTTGATATTCTTAATCGCATCCACCTGTATCTGCATAAGATCCTGTAATTTATCCGCAACAATAAGCTTCACGGCTGCATCGGCATCTCCGCCGGCTGCTGCCACCAGTTCCCGCATACCAAGGGCCTGCTTTGACAGCATCTCCTGCATACCTTTCGCCTGAGCTTCCATCTTCGCATAGATAGCATCCGCTTCACCACGGGCCTTACGTCTGACTACTTCTGCTTCCGCCTCTGCTGCAATCTCTGCCTGTTCTTTTGCAATCTGCGCCTTAACAATTACATCTGCCTGCTGGGTTGCCCGCTCCAAATCGGCACGGTTCTGTTCTGCCTCTTTCTGTGCAACATAGGCTTCTTCTTTTGCCTTTGCCGCCTGAACCTGCTCGGCAGCTGTAGCAAGTCTCAATGCCTCCGCTTCTTTTTCACGCCTTGCTGCATCTGATAGAGCAACTTCTATTTTGGCTTCATTTTCACCCTTAATAGCGGCGGCATCTGCAGCCGCCACCTGTATACGCTGTTCCCGGCGGGCGTTGGCCTGACCAATCTCACCGTCTTTATCTTTTTCTGCAACACTCTTTTTCGCATCATTGATGGCTTTGGCTGCAGCTTCCTTACCCAGAGCTTCAATATAGCCGGATTCGTCATTGATATCGGTAACATTCACGTTAATCAGCCTAAGACCAATTTTTTTCAGCTCTATTTCTACATTATTAGAAACAGATATCAAAAATTTATCTCTGTCGGAATTAATTTCTTCTATATCCATAGTGGCAATCACGAGACGAAGCTGTCCCAGAATGATATCCTTTGCCAACTCCTGAATTTCGTTCATTTTCAGCCCCAGCAGCCGCTCTGCCGCATTTTGCATGGTTCCTGCCTCTGTGGATATTCCAACTGTAAACCTTGACGGAACGTCTACACGGATATTCTGTTTCGACAGTGCATTTCTCAAATCCACATTAATGGAAATCGGTGTCAGATCCATGTATTGATAAGATTGCAATACCGGTACTATAAATGCCGCACCGCCATGAATACACTTTGCCGATCTGGATTCCCCGTTTCTTCCGGAACCTACTTTACCATAAATAACCAAAACTTTGTCGGATGGACACTTGCGATACCTTGAAAGAATACCTATAATCAAAACCAGTAACACAACCGTCGCGATTGCAATCGCAATAATCAATTCGTAACCCATACTTCTTCCTCCTGATGAACTTTTCTTTTTGTACTTTTAATCCTGAATACATCTTTCTGCCATCTTTTCAAAGCAGCTAATCTATCTCAACAACAACAGAATCGTTTATGATATCCGTAATCCGCACCGATTCCCCTGTTTTGATAGTCCTGTGCTCATTTGTAACCGCACTTAACTCCAAAAAACGATTATGTACCGTTATATTTACTTTTCCCTGCCCCTGCCGTTCCGGTGGAATCGGCAGATAAACGGTGGCTGTCTGCCCCAGTGTGTTTTTCAAATGAAAGGTTCCGTCTTCCGCCAGACGTCTGGAATACTTAATGATAACAGCAACCGCATACATCAGAATAACGCCTAATATAAAGCCAATCAACATTGCCGTCCAGTGAGCAACCCCCTGACTGATTCCCGCTATGGAAGCCCAGGAAAAAGTAGTAAAAAAGCCAACCAATCCCTGCACCGTAAATAAACGGAGAGTATCAAAATCCTGAAGAACCGGCATATCCTCCCAGTCCCCGTGGGTATGTCCTCCCATATCAATATCTGTGCCGGAAAAATCCATTCCATGATGCGGACCGCAGCAGTCAGCATCTAAATCCAGACCGGAAGTATCGCTGGGATTAATTCCTTCATGTCCATCAGCCCCAAATAAAAGTACAAGGGTCTGTAAAACTAATATTATTGTGGACGGAACCGCAATACAATATAGTATTTTTTCAATTGTTAATAATGTCTCCCACCACTCAGCCATAATCATCACCTTATCTTTCCTGTTGAATCCTCAATTTAACGGTAACGGTATTTATTATTTCTTTAACTCATAAAAATCCCGATTTCTTTCTGCAGAGCAGCAATATCCAACAGAGTATCTTCTGTGCTTCCCAAATAAAACGTTTTCTTTTGGTCATCCAAACGGAGTATTAATTTACGTACTTTCCTGTTTTTGTCAATTTTGATATCCTTAATTTTGCTTCTTGAATATGCTTTGTTATTTACAACAAGAAATCCTTTGGCAAATTCCAGTTTCCAGGGGGTTCTCCAACTGTCCAGCCTATGCAGAAATGACTGTTTTTCAATCTGTTTCTTTAATATCCTCTGAGGAATCAGATACCTTCCGTTTTTTCCTATTTTATCATATTTTCTCAATTCTTCAATACGGTCAAATATGTTATCAAACGTAGTTATGGAAAAACCGGTTCCTTTTAAAATATCTCTTTTTTCCTCTTTCGTTTCAACAATAATCCGGATTCTGGCAGTTAACCTTTTAGATAAAAATTTCAGGAAAATTACTCTTACTTTTTTATAATCCCTTGTAAAAGTGCATTCATTAACATTATAACTTCCTTTCACTTTTCCACGCTGTACATAATATAGTGTATCCCCCGAAAAGCTGAACCATATATGCGTATACACAGCCGCCCAGATTAAACATACTATAAATATACCGATATCAAGTAATTCCACATAATATAACTCTTTTTCTGTACTGATATCTAAAACTTTTCCCAAAATCCCATCAATCAAAATTGTTAAAAAAAATCCCATCGTAAAGCCAATCATTACTGTTCTCCATTTGGAACTTTTAAAACGATACCATTCCATATATTCTTTTCCATAAGTACCTCCCTTTATTTTCACACATACTCAGCTCATAAGTTTCTGAATCTCTTTCTTTATTATAGCAGAATCCAGTATATCATCTTCTGCGCTTCCCAAATAACAGACTTTCTTCTTATTACCCAGATGTAATATTAGTCTGCGGATATTATTCTCTTCTGATAAAACAATATCCGATAGCTTATTACGTGGATAAGCCTGATTATCAATAAGCAGAAAATCTTTGGAAAACTCTATCCTGCAGGGTATTTTCCAACTAAACAGTGCATACAGGAAGGATTGTCTGATTAACTGTTTTTTAAATATGTATTGGGGAATCATATAGATTCCGTCCCTGCCAGGTATATCATATTTTTTTAAATAGTCCAGACATTCAAATAATTGTTCAAATGTCTTTAGCGAAAAGCAGGTTCCTTTTAAGATAAACCGTTCCTCCTGCTCTGTCTCAACTAAAATCCGTATATCAGTCAGCCTCTTTATCGTACACTCTTCATTAAAAACATACCTTAAATATCCGTAATCCCTTTTTATGTTACATCTCTTAATATTATATCTGCCCTTAATCCTGCCTCTTTTAACATATAGAAGGGTATCTCTGGTCAAAGCAAACCATGCATTTGAAAAAGCAAATGCCCAAAGTAATGCCGCTGACAAAATTACCAGATTAATCATATCCGTAAAAAACATATCCCTCTTTAAATCATAATCTACAATGTCAAAACAAAATAACAAAGCATCAACAATAAGTATTACTATTAACCCAGCAGCACATCCGGTCATACATGCCCGGAATTTAGAACTTTTAAACCGATACCATTCCATACAACTTTCCATTTGTACCTCCCTCTGAACATATAACTTTTAAAATCCTTAGCTTTGTATAAATTATAACACATAATTATAAAATGTCAATAAAATTTACCTTATCTGGTTGAAGATTAAAAAATCCTATGCTAAAATGTAAATATCATTTAACATTCATTAAATATCTTTTGGATTATTTACAGATTTAATATATTGCAGAATACTTTTTTATATAGTAAGATTGAAACATTGAAATGAGGTGCAACTATGACACAGATTGAACTGGGAAAAAAAATAAAAGAGGCGCGGCTTGCGAAAAAAATGACGCAGAGTGAAGTTGTGGGTACCTTTATTACCAGAAATATGCTGAGCCAGATAGAAAGCGGTGCCGCCTCTCCGTCTATTAAAACTTTAGAATATATCGCCAAAGCCCTGGATATTCCTTTGAACCAGCTGATGGCAGATGATGAGACTGCCCCCGTCTCACCTGTTATGTCCGGCGATAAAGAGAGTACCTATCTGTCTGCCAAGCAGAAATATCACACGCAGGATTACATTGCAGTGATACATTCACTGGAACCCACTTTGACAAAAGATAATTCCCTTTATGATGAGACCGCGGCCCTGCTTGCCATTACATATTATAAACAGGCACAGCAGGAATTTAAAGAACATCTCTTCAGTCAGGGAATCGCTTATGCCAAAAAGTCAGCGGCCCTGGCCACAAAAGGTATGTTTTCCAGTTCCGAGTTAAAGACAAAGGCGTTACTGCTATTGGACGAACTGCTGGGATATCAGCTGGGAAATGTGGAACACAAAGATACAAAACCGGATAAAAACTGATTATATAAAGGAGTACAAAAAACATGAAAACAAAACATAAAATATTAATGATTATATCTTTTATTTTTATTATAGGAATTTCTCTGATTTATTTTAAATTTGGTCCCATGATAAAAGGTAAATTATACAATGGGAATCGAATTACTCTAAATGTAAGCATTTATGTGAATGATAAAGAACTAGAACTCCAAAATGTATCAGCAGAATGCTCCTTTGAAAACGAAGTATGTAATATTAAATCAGAAAACGGAAAATTTCAGACAAAAGGCGGAAAATACGGAGAATATTGTTTTAAAATAACAATTCCTGCTATAGAGAAAAATACTCTAACGGATGATTTAATTCTTAATTTAAACTTTCTGAATTCCAATGACTGGTATATATCCAAAAGCGACTGTTGTATATATTTATACACAGACAATAACTCCCTTTCAGGCAATGCAACTATTAACACCAAATATAATGATAATACCGTTAAAACCAATGTATTCGATATTGATGAAACAACTGGTGATATCAGCCTTCACTGGGGATTATAAACATGAAAAATAACAGCAGCAGCCTTTTTCGGTTGCCGCTGTTATTTTTTCCCTGCAACGCTTGCTACAACGCTTTTATCTGCCATTACATTTTTTCATCTTTTAACGACCTGCCGTTGGTCTCTATTACCTTCTTATACCAGTAAAAACTATCCTTTCTGTATCTGTCATAGGAGCCATTACCCATGTCATCCGCATCTACATAGATAAATCCATACCGTTTGGAAATCTGGTTTGTGGAGGCACTGATTATATCTATAGGAGCCCAGCTTGTATAACCCATTAATTCCACTCCATCATCCACGGCTTTTTCCATTTCAATTAAATGCTTTTTAAAATACTCTATCCGATAGGAATCATGAACCCTTCGGTCCGTCTCCAGAACATCCCGGTTTCCGATACCGTTTTCCACAACGAACAATGGTTTCCTGTACCGGTCATATAATTCAATTAAACTAATTCTCAGCCCCACCGGATCAATCTGCCATCCCCATTCGCTACTTTCCAGATAAGGATTTTTAACACCCAGCACCGTATTGCCCGGCGTACGCTCTGCATTTTCGTCCACGGATTCCGTCATAGTCATGTAATAGCTAAAAGATACAAAATCCACACAGCCATGTTTCAATACTTCCTCATCACCGGGCTGCATTGGAATTTCAATACCATTTTTCTCAAAATATTTCCGAATCATTGCAGGATATTCTCCCCAAACCATGACATCAGCATAGAAATAATTATCCAGATTCTTTTTTAGTGTAACAAGTACATCCTCCGGCATACAAGTTCTTGGATAAGTGGTAAGTTTGGTAAGCATACAGCCGATTTGGGAACCGGGAATAATTTCATGACACCTTTTTACTGCAATGGCACTGGCCATAAACTGATGGTGGAGAGCCTGATAGCAGCACTGAAGTATCCCTTTTTCTTCGCTTAATTCCGGAATGATACCTGCGGTAGTAAAGGGATGACGGATGATACTGTCTACTTCGTTAAACGTCAGCCACAGTTTGACATAATTCTTAAACCGCTCAAAACAGACCGTAGAAAATCTTACAAAACAATCCATAACCCGGCGGTCTGTCCATCCGTTAAAACGGGTAGCCAGGGACAAAGGCATCTCATAGTGACTTAACGTCACCAGCGGTTCAATATTATTGTTCTTTAATTCCTCAAACAGATTCTGATAAAATTTTATACCTTCTTCATTAGGCTCCGTCTCATCTCCGTCAGGAAAAATTCTGCTCCAGGCAATGGAAACACGCAGAACCTTAAACCCCATTTCTGCAAACAGGGCAATGTCCTCCTTATACCTGTGATAGAAATCAATTCCCCGGCGCTTGGGATAATAGGGCGAATCCAATTCCTGTTTTGCCTTTTCAATTGCTTCCAGTGAAATTCCCACATGGGTTTTATAATCTTTTACATCTGCATCCGGCTTATATGTGGCTACGTCTGCCACCGATAAACCTTTACCGCCCACGTTCCATGCTCCCTCTGACTGATTGGCGGCAATTGCGCCGCCCCATAAAAAACCTTCCGGAAATGCCATTATACCGCCTCCATTTTCAGGACTTTATCGCCTTTTTTAACTGCTTTGCCGCTTTCCACCGATATATTAAATTCATCAGAATTTGTAATAACCATTATAACTGTAGGATCGAATCCGTCTAATCTGAGCTGTTCCAGATTTACTTCCATAATCAGCTGCCCGGCTTTTACTTTGTCTCCCGTCTTTACCGTTGGTTTAAATCCTTTTCCCTTTAAATTAACAGTATCCAGTCCCACATGAATCAGGATTTCCCCGCCGTTTTCAGCCATTAGCGTAATAGCATGATTGGTTTCAAACACACTGTCAATGCTACCGTCTGTCGGAGCAAATATCTTTCCATCGGCCGGAATGATTCCGACACCTTTTCCTAAAATACCTGCACTAAATACTTCATCCTTTACTTCTTCAACCGGAATCAGAGTTCCGTTTACCGGAGCCGTAAGCTCTATGGTATTAACCGTTGCCGCTCCGGAAATTTTTGCTGTCTGCAGGCTCCTGTCTCCTTCCCGGGGTGTAATATCATCATCTTTATACAGAATCAGTGTTGCTATAAAAGATACTATAACGGATACTCCGAATCCCACGCTGGCCCATACGATATTCATGGCATTTTCTTTGTCAACAAACATTGCCATGCCTGCCAGACCCGGCCCCATGGCCACAAATGCTTTTACCGCTGCCAGACCCACGACCAGACCGCCTGCGAAACTTCCGATAACCACACCGGAAAGCGCCCGTTTTTTCTGCAGCGTTACACCGTACAAGGCCGGTTCGGTTATACCAAAAATCGCCGATATTCCCGCTGAAATGGCTGCCGAACGCAAATCCGTATCTTTCGTCTTTATCGCCACCGCAAAACAGGCGCCACCCTCTGAAATATTATGCGCAAGAGAAGCCGGCATATATAACAATTCTTCACCGGAATTTGTAATGGAAGAAACCGCATAAGGAACCAAAGCCTTGTGCATTCCGGTGGCAATCATAAATGGCAGAATCGCCGCCAGTATGGCAACCGCTATCCATCCCAGATGCTTATATAATGTAAGAATAATGTCAGTCAGTCCCTCACCAATGGTAAATCCCAGCGGTCCCAGCAATAACAGGGTCACAGGCACCACAATGACAAAACATAAAAGGGGTACAAAAAATACCCGGATAGGTTTTGGGGAAATTTTTGTGGCCAGCTTTTCCACTACCGCCAGAAACAAAACGGAAAGAATTGCCGGGAATACCTGATAGGTATACTGAATCGCTTTGATATTCATTCCGAACAAAGTGGCTCCGTCTGCAATCATGGTGGTCATGCCGGGCAGAATCAGCGCTCCTACAGCTGACAGCGCCACCAGTTTATTGATTTTTAATTTGGATGCTGTGGTAATGGCAACCATTAACGGCAGAAAATATAGCGCCGCATCTGCAGCATAAAACAACGTCTTATAAACCACACTGCTTTCTTCCATCCAGTGAAACAGAACAAACAGGGACAGAAGGGCCTTCAGAATACCAGCTCCGGCAATGGCCGGAATTAACGGCTGGAATACACCTACAATAAAATCCAGAATGACAGCTCCTGTTTTTCTTTTTTCTCCGCCGCCTAAGACAGGTGTATTTTCTCCATTAAAAGTTGCAATTTTATTTAATTCATTAAACACTTCAATAACATCATTACCAATCACCACCTGACACTGGGCCGTCATAATAACGCCCATAACACCCTTAACTGACTTTAAAGCCTCAATATCAGCCTTCTTACTGTCAACCAGTGTAAATCGTAGTCTGGTGGAACAGTGTTCCAGATGGGATACATTGGATTCACCGCCTACATAACGCAGCACGTCTTCGGCTGTTTTTCTGTAATCCATTTGCAATTACCTCCATTTCATTTCTGAACTTCACTTTCGCATTCATTTTATCTGTCAGTAATATTGTCATACAAAGTCTCTATTCCGATTCATACAATTTTTTTATTATGAACATTTGATTTCAATGATTTATCTGATTTGTCTATTTCGTATAAGAAACAACGTTAATATTTCGTTAATAAAATATTATTTCACATAAATTTTTTTTGACTAAATAGTATTTTTTAAAATTCTGCTTAAATTTTATTATTTACAACCGATATATTATTAGGTATATTATATATAAATCTATTTATTACGAATAATTAATTTAACTAATTTATAAGGGAAAGGCAGATTTTGAATATGCAGGAATACATTATGGTTGATCCTCTGATAAGCGTTATTGTACCTGTTTACAATATTGAAAATTACATTATTGACAGCGTAGATTCTATTTTAAACCAGTCATATAAAAATCTTGAAGTTCTACTGGTAGATGATGGCTCTACGGATAAAACAGGAACTATTTGTGATGACTATGGGGCAAACGATTGCCGCGTAAAAGTTTTTCATGTAAAACATGGGGGAGTTTCTTATGCCAGAAATATTGCTTTAGATAATATGCATGGTGAATACGTAGTATTTGTAGACGGTGATGATTATCTCAATAAATTATATATCGAAGTTTTATATGGGGACCTGGTAAGAATGAAAGCTGATATTTCTACCTGCTGTTTTACGGAGATTCCTCTGGACGGTATGGGCATCTGCCGTACCATAACCCCCTGTGATATGTTAAGCAAAAAAGACGGATTAAAAGAGTTATTATATAAAAATAAAATAAATTCTTATGTTTTAACAAAAATGTTTCGAAGTTCATTATTTTCCGACATTCGTTTTCCGGACGGAAATCTTTATGGTGATACTGCTGTTTTGTATAAATTATTTGAGAAAGCCCACCGGGTTTCCAATAATACATACAGCGGTTATTATTACTTCATACGTAAGAGCAGCACCTCCTTTCTGAAATTTACCCCTAAAAAACTAGACTTAATCCACAATGCGGAAAATATGAAAAACTATCTTGGCAACCGTTTTCCGGAACTGGAGAATCCCATTGCCTTCAGCGTTGTCTGTGACAATCTGCTGGCCTATCTGCAGATTCCCCAAAGATGGAAATACAGAAAATACAGAAAAATGGCAAAAAATAATATCCGGAAATTTCGTTTTCGGGTGATAAATGATTATGATGCCAATCCATATCTTAGATTAGCCCTTGGTATATCCTATTTTAGTTTTCCGTTGCTTTATTTTTTAAATAAATTAAAATTGAAACGATAATTCAGAAACGGGCAGATACCGGAACATCCTTTCGGCGAATCCGGCACCTGCCCATTCTTTTTTATGTTCTTTTTATTCTTTATTTTCTCTATATTCTGCCCAGCTTTTCTTTTATCTCTTTCTTTAATTTTATAAACAACAATCGGCTTTGTTCCGTCAGCATACTGACATACCGCAGCACCGGCTCCGTGGCTATCGCAAAGATAATCAGCAACAAAATGCATTGTTTAGACATTTTGGTCAGTGCAAATAAGTCGTTTAAAAATATACCGCAAAGAATCAGACCGGCAATACAGCCGATACAGGTCGCCCGGCTCAGCCGGGTCATAGGCCGGCTTACTTTAAATAACATCATGCAGCCGATAATTGCCATTAAAATAGTACAAGCCGTAGAAACATCAGTAAAATTCAGTTCAAATACTTTCGCAAACATTACAAAAGTTCCCACAGCCAATACATCAGTTATTCCCGCCGGCAGCGCTTTCAGCAGTACATTGGTCAGAAAATGCCCCCGGATGATATTTTTATTATTCTGCAGCGCCAGTAAGAATCCGGGTATTCCAATCGTAAACATGCTGACCAGAGATATCTGGGACGGCTGCAGGGGATATGTTAACATAAAAGATACAGAAAACAGCGCCAGCAAAAAGGAACATATATTTTTTACCAGAAAAAGGCTGGCGGAACGCTGTATATTGTTTACCACGCGGCGGCCTTCCAGAACCACGGAGGGCATACAGGCAAAATTTGATTCCAGCAGAACCAGCTGGGCGGCCTGAGCCGCGGCATCGCTTCCCGAAGCCATTGCCACCGAACAGTCTGCATCTTTCAGGGCAAGCACATCATTTACACCGTCTCCGGTCATGGCCACAGTCCGTCCTGCCTCTTTTAACGCCTGTACAAACTGCCGTTTCTGGTTTGGCGTCACACGTCCGAACACGGTATATTTTAATATGGCATTTCGTATCTCCATATCAGAGTGCAGGGTGGAGGCATCTATATAATTTTCCGCTCCGGTAATTCCTGCCTGTTTCGCCACTTCCGAAACGGTAACCGGATTGTCTCCGGAGATAACTTTAATGGCAACTCCCTGTTCTTCAAAATAGCGGAAGGTTTCTGGCGCCTCTTTCCGCACCGGGTTAGACAGCAAAATAAATCCCAGAGGCGTAACCTTCTCTGTCAGAGCCTTTCCATCCGCCCTGCCGCCATAAATTCCAAAAACCAGTACCCGGTATCCCAAAGCGCTATGCTTTTCTATTTCACTTTTATAGCTATCATAGGCTTCCCGCAGCACAAATTCCGGCGCTCCTATTATATATACATTATCCGGAAATGTTACGCTGCTATATTTAAATTCAGAAGAAAAAGAAGTGGCTGAGTCCGGTTTTCTGTTTCCCGGCCGGTTAAAATATTGCTTCAGCGCATGCATGGTAATATTATCATCCGACATGGCTGCCGTAAAATCACTGACCAGTTCCATAAGGGAGGGCATAGCCTCACTGTTATAAGGTCCGGCTGCTATGATGTCATTAACCTGCATGGTATTTTCCGTAATGGTTCCTGTCTTATCCACGCAAAGCACATCTACCCGGGCCAGTGTTTCAATACATTTCATATCATGCACCAGAACTTTTTTTCCCGCAAGACGCATAACGCTGATTACAAGCGCAACGCTGGCCAGCAGGTATAATCCTTCCGGTATCATTCCAATCACAGCCGCCACCATGGAGGTAACGCTTTTTCTCAACGACTCATCCGAAAAGAAAAACTGCTGGCTGAATAACAGGATGCCAATGGGAATAATGATTATTCCCACCGCTTTTACCAGTTTGTCCAGAGAGCGTATCATTTCCGACTGCTCTCCTTCTTTCATGGCTTTTGCTTCTAACGTCAGCCTGGATATATAGGAATCCGCCCCCACTTTGTCCAGTCTGGCATGACAGGAACCGGACACGATAAAACTACCGGACATCAGATTATCCCCCGGTTTCTTAATAATCTCATCGGATTCACCAGTGAGCAGCGATTCATTGACGGATACCTCTCCTTCCAGCACTATGGCATCCGCGCAAATCTGATTTCCGCCGCTAAATACCACAATATCGTCCAGTACCAGTTCCTCCGCCGGTATTTCATGTACCCGTCCATCCCGGACCACTCTGGCTTTCGGTGCGTTCAGCACGGAAAGTTCTTCCAGGGTTTTCTTGGCCCGAATCTCCTGTATAATACCGATTAAAGTATTGGCAATTATTATTGGTAAAAACGTCAGATCACGAAATGAACCTACAACGATTAACAGCGCTGCAATAATAGCAAATATCAGATTAAAATAAGTAAATGTATTACTCATAATGATTTCCCTGACATCTTTGGACGGAGGCGCAACCGCCTCGTTGGTCAGCCCCTGCTCCCGGTATTCCCTTACCTGTTCCGATGTCAGCCCATTTCCTATATCTGCCGTATATCGTGTAAATGTCTTTTCTCCGGCCGGTTCTTCCGGCAATCTCTCTGTCTTATTTTCCATATTTTTGTCATGCCTGTCATAAGCTGTATCGGCTTGTGATACCATCTGCCTCAGCCGCAAAATGCCTTGTCTGCCTGCTCAGATAGTCTGCATATTCTCCTTCTTCCCGTGATTTCTTTTGTCCTTTTCTCTATATCCGGTTATTTGATTTATGATAGGATTCTTTTTACATTATACACACATTTAAGGATATTGTAACCTCACAGAAGAATTTTTCACAAAAAATATACATTTTCTCTTAACAACAGTCCCAGTTGTACCAGACCTTTGAAAAATCTTTTTTTATCAGGTCTTCTTTTTTTATGAAGAAATTGCCGACGCCGCTGTCTCCCCACATGATACCTTCTGTCGTATCCAGCTGAAACAAAAGAATTTCCGGCACATCCGCCTCATTATCCATATATTCTCTTGGATCTGTTTGTGTAAACGTAGGATAACCGCCAAACTGACAGTCATGCTCTTCAAATATTTCATACATTTCCTCATCATCGTCCAAATCAAAAAATCCTTCTACTCCCTCCGGAATCAGATCCGAACAATACTTTGTTAACATTTCATCAAAACGGTAATCATTGATACTAACCGGCTGGTCTTCCCTTCTTCCGGTCAACTGGTACACTGTCGGGCTTTCCAATGGCAGCGATGTCTCCTCTGTCCATTCGGTTTCCTGTATCTGCTCCGGTCTGATTTCTTCGGCAGAAGGCAGATTTTCTATAAAACGGATACGCCAGCCTTTCTGGTTCGCTTCATTATCAAAATCACAGCCATAGAGGTCGTCCTTTCCGTCAATGAATATCTGCAGTAACCCTTGTTTCGGAATATCCTCCATTGGGGGCAGCTCTTCAAAATTTATCTGCGCCAGCAGATATAATGCTTCCCCGGTTTCAGTATTTTTCGGCGCTTCCATGCCCTCCGGCACAAAAAAAGCTCCTCCTATTTTACTATGTAAAATTCCTGCTGCACCTTCTTCCAGTTCAAAAACGACTGTGGGTTTTGAAGTAGTTTCTTTTAAACGCTTGTAGATTGCTGCTGCTAATTCTTTTCCCGTTAAATTCATGAGATGTCTCCTTTTCTATTTATATTATTTTAATTTTTGTTTAATCTGTTTTATGATTCCTATATCCGCCGGCAGCCATTCTACGCTGTCAATGGTTTCCCTGGTAAGCCATTTCGCGGCTTCATGTTCTTTCAGATGTAATTCTCCCGATGT
The DNA here is from genome assembly GCA_022794265.1 of Lachnospiraceae bacterium. Taxonomy (GTDB): domain Bacteria; phylum Bacillota; class Clostridia; order Lachnospirales; family Lachnospiraceae; genus Bovifimicola. The sequence continues at coordinate 42,940 of JAAWEK010000024.1, read as the reverse complement.
TACCGTACACCAAAAACAGTGCATCGTCAGGTGAAACTGAGGATAGTCATATTCTATGGTATCAATTAATTCGCCTACATGGATTTCCGTGTCCAGTTCTTCCCGGATTTCTCTTTTTAACGCTTCTTCCAGAGTTTCTCCTGCCTCAACTTTTCCTCCGGGAAATTCCCAGCCGCCTTTGAACTCTCCATATCCTCTCTGGGTTGCAAATATTTTTTCTTTTTGTGTTTCATGGTTACATATAACGGCTGCCACAACTTGGATTGCTTTCACTTCATTGGCCTTCTTTCATTCGGATTGTATTTGGGTTAATTTGTATACTTTGCATACAATTGAAAACAGGTATTCATATAAGGACTAGAATAATTCTTTCTATAACACATGGCTGATTCCGTTGGTTGAAGCATTACCACTTGTTTTACACATGGGATATCTATTCATTAAAACTATCTACCGTAAAAATATAATCTAATCCATTTTCTCGTTTATCCTTCTCTAACTTTGCAATTGCATTCTCTCTGACTTTCCTAACTGTCCTCTTCTGTTAAAGCCACTGTCTAGTATCCTCTTTTCTGTTACCCCAAAGTTATGAAAAGGATATAACATATTTCCTCTAATGCTTTTTGTAAACGAATCTCATATGCAATATGGTGGTCAAATAACTGATAGATATCAAATCCATCTGTACACTCTAGGCTTGTCGCCGTCATTCAATGTTACTATATTGCATATCCATATCATTCATTTGTATATTAAAGATTGTTTCCTCAATAACCTTTACACACTCATCTGTATGCCTTTTTATTTCATCACCCCAAAAGCGAATAACTGTCCATCCTTCAAATAACAAATTCTTATTTATTTCATCATCACGTTCCCTATTTCTTGATATTTTACTTATCCAAAATTGTCCATTATTACTTTTTTCAAGCTTTGGTTTAAGCACTTCCCAATCCTTACCATGAAAAAATTCTCCATCACAAAAAATAGCGATTTTATATTTTATCAAAACAATATCCGGTTTACCAGGAAGTTTGTCATAATTTTTTCTATAACGGTATCCTTTTTCCCACAAAGCTTTTCTAAGTATAATTTCAATTTTTGTATCTTTAGCTTTGATATGCTGCATATTCTTTCTACGCTGCTCTTTTGTTAAAACATCCATCATATCACCTCTCTTCCACACAATCTCTCCATTATCCAGCACCCTCTCCAATTTTGAAACTGTAAAGTTTTCTCTTTTATGCTTAACAATAAAATTTCAGATTCAGCTTACAATTAAAGCCTCCCTTGCACTTACCCCGCAAATTAAACCTTTATATGTATGAATATTCTTAAACATATTTATTTTTTCTCTATCCACTTTTATCTTAAACACTTCTTAATATTTTTTATTTAATGAAACACTCTTATTATATATTAAAATCTTAACTCATCAAAATGATTTTTTTATCAACGTTACCATCAATAATGCGATTAGCTTAATAAGACTATTGATTAAACAATAACTTAATCCATTTCTAATATATTTATTCCTACATCAATTGTTAGTTTTTGTAACAAACTCATCCGTTATCAAAGAATATATCAAATCCATCTCTACACCTTTTAGCTTATCCGACAAATCATTAATGCCCCTGTTAATTTCTTATACTTATACAGCTTAACGTTTCGTCATTATATTTTGACAGGAAAAAGCAACATTAATGATTTCTTTTGATTAGTTGTCATTCTCTTTCGCCAAAAAACTCTTTATTAATTTCCATAATCTGTTTAAATATTGCTTCCAACACATCAACAACAATACTATTTCCCGCCATTTTAATAAGCTTTTCTGTTGAATACATTGTTCTGCCCTTGGTAATCTGTGGATTATTACTAATTACATGTTCAAAATCTGCTTCATCAAACCCCATGAGCTTAAAACATTCTCTTGGAGTGAGGTATCTCCATTTTGTCTTCCCTCTAGCATAGTTTTTATATGTTATTAAACCTGAATTTGGATTTCTGTCCTGTTTTGTCGTTACTGTATTTACAAAAATCTCATTAATCTGCTTTCCATCATAAAGCATATCATTATCCTCATATATCTTCTTTCTTGATGGCGTATCATTTGGTTTACTTGCATCTGCTTCCTTCTTGTATGCAGAATTATTTTTATAATCTAAACATAAAATATCTTTAAGCATTAATTTTCTTCTCTTTATCGTATTTGCTACAGTAACATCTTCAAGATTATTTTCAAAAAAATAATTCTCAATCTTTGTAATCATATCTTCATTGTTGTTACACAAAATACTTATCATATAAGCGCGTTCCCTTTTTTGTGGAATACCAAAATTTTTAGCATTTAATCTGTATATTTTATTGTAATATCCCAACTCACTTAAAGTAGATTTCCAGTTCCCAAAATCCTCTTCATGCGGTTTCGATAAAATATTACATACATTTTCCATGACTAGAAATCGTGGAAGCTGCCGTCTGTCTTCACGCATCTCAAGCAAAATTCTCTCAACTTCCCAAAGCATTCCAGAACGATTATGAGCATCCTTAGCTATACCACTCTTATTTCCATGCCAACAACCACAAAGTGATAAATCCTGGCATGGAAATGAATAAGTAAATAAATCAATATTTTCAGGTATATCACAACCTTTTATATCAGTTATACTTACAAGATTGTTTGTTTCCTTAATAGCAGAATACAACATTCTTTTAACTTCCATTGGAAGCCTTGAAAATGACTTTTCATTCATAGCCTTTTTACCATCAGAACTAAGAGTAAATCCCTTCAGGAATTCAATTATATCAGAATCACTTACATCCTTATATTTCTCTGTATCTATTTTTCCTTTATGTATCATACAATATGCCGATATCGCATTTATATCCCAGTCTGCTGTATTTACAATTTCATAATTACTACTGATATTATATAATGCCTTTGCCTGGCTACCTATTCCACTAAAGGTTTCAATTACTCTAAACATTATTTCTCCTCAGTTCACCATACGTTGTATTCCAAGCCATCTAAATCAATAGTATATGTTATCTGTGTCACCAAATCTGGAATATGATCTCCCTTAAATGATGAATCCACTATTCTTGGAAATTTATCGTCTACCTCGTACTTTCTCTTTTCTAAAACTTTATATTTATCTTCTCTAACACTTGCACCTTTCTCATACCCAAGATGAAAAAGTTGCTGTTCTATTTTTTCTTTATCATAACCATCTTCAACTAACTTATTTTTCATATCATTTATTGAAACACCTTCTTTCGACTGTTCCAATCGACAAAAATACAAATATAGTCTTTTTAAACTCTGCAGTTGATGCTGGCTTGAGATAGTTATTGAAGCTCCATATCTTTTTATTGTCGATTTAACTTCATAACTTCCCTGATCTCCTTCTATATCATGACTTCCAGATATCACTGCAGCCCATTCTACTGAATTATCTTTTTTATATAAATCATCCAAAACCATCATTTCTGCTATAACACTATATGCCTCCCTGTTTGATATAGTATTTCCCATCAATTCTCGCCATTGTTTCCACCAGTTAAGTGGATCATCCAACAGATTTTTTCTTTCAATGCCATCTAGCCCTGGCTCAACAAATTGTGCACATACAGTTGCAAATTCATATCTCAGGCTATCCCTCATACAACTTAAGATAAGGTATTTCCTTTCATCATTTTCAATCCTGATTATCTGTGTAAACAATCGGCTATTTGCAAAGTTTTCTGATATATCTCTCTCATCATTAAACTCTATCGCAACACCATAGCCATCATTATTTCTAATAACCATTGCCGGAAATTCTTTTGAAAGTGATCGTAAATCTCTTGCACCATTCTGAGTCGATGCAAAACACTCTCTGATTTCTTCAAGTATTCCCATATAACTAATCCTCCTTAAAAGTATGGTATACAGCTTTTGCCACACCCAAAGCAAGTAATGGCGGCACAGCATTTCCTATTTGTTTATATGCATCTCCCATGGAACAATCAAAGTAAAAATCATCCGGAAAGGACTGGATTCTCGCCGCCTCTCTTACAGATATTCCTCTTGGTTCCCATGGATGAATATGACTATAAGTATCTTTTGCCAAATGAGCTACTAAAGTATGTGATGGTTTTAACTCATCCAATCGTTTCCATTTATTTTCGAATTTTTCCCTGTCATACTGAGGAACCATTTTGTCATGAAGCTTTATATACTCTTCACTATCCCTTTCATATCCAAATACTTTAGCTTCCTTCTCGAATAATTCATCTGCAATTTTCGATGCAGCAATATAATTATCTCCTTGTTTCATTCTCTCAAATATAGGAAAATCTCTTGTATTTCTTCTAAAAGAATTTGCTGAAACACCAAATATCTCTTTACCATACCAATTTCTCATCATTGTTTGAAACTCATTTTGAGCTTCACTTCTATATGGATATTCAATATTTAATGCAACCGATTTATACTTTGTTTTGGCATTTGGAAACAAAATTGGTAGATCAGAAAAAGCATCTCCAATAGTTGTCCATGTTTTTTCTATGCCCTCTGTTCCATTTGGCTCTTCGAAAAAAGTATATGACTTATAACCTTCAAATCTTTTCTGATGTTGTGTAAGTTCATCCGTAATGCTTCGATTTGTAGGCATTGGTAATTTTACTCTTTTGGTTTCCTCGTTCTTAATAGCAATTACAAATACTCTTTCTCTTACTTGTGGTACTCCATAATCAGCAGAATTTAATATTGTCCAATATGCCACATATCCATGTTCTGTTAATTTTTTACATACAATTTCTGGTATGTTCTGTCCTCCAAAGTTTGTTGACTCAGGAACATTTTCCATAACAACGGCCCTTGCATCCATATCAAATACAAATCTCAAAAAATCCTGATATAAATATCCGCGTGCATCTTTTATATTTACACGTTCTTCCCCAAGAGATTTCAGTTTTCCTCTCCCTGCCATAGAATATGCTTGGCAAGGTGGTCCACCAATAACAATACAACCCTCTTCACCAATTCTATCCTTAAAAATCTTACCATCTATCTCTGTAATGTCTCCACAGATATGTGTTTCTTCTTTTCCATACCGCCAAGAAAGATTATATGATATTGTCTTACAAGCCTCAGGCATTAGCTCGATTCCCGCAACAATATCAAAACCAGCTTTTTCAAATCCTAAAGCCAATCCTCCGCATCCAGAAAATAAATCTATAACATTAGGCATCATTACACACGTACCCCCGCATCCATAAATAATGCTCTAACGTATTCTTTTTCCCCTCCAAGATATAATGCTGGATCAATTACAACACTTTTGACAGTATTTAATTTCATTACAATTCGAAATAATCCATCACTCTGCGATTTTGTATTCTTATTATAATCTTCAAGAACATCCTGTGGTACTCTACTATAGTAATACATAATATATCTGTACACGTTGATAAATGTGCCATTACGTCCCGTTCTTTCTTCAAGATTTAAAATACTATCTGTTGTAAAACAAGGAGATTCCAAGACTTTCGCTGTTGTTTTCATATCTCCCTGCCATGATAAATGTACATACCACCAAAGAGACCTAAGCCATATTCTTGCAGGTTTACTCCAATAATGACTTTCATTGTCTTTTCCCCATCTGTCAGCAACAACATTTGGAACAACTTTTATAGAAAGATATCTCCAAAAGTCGTCATTTGCTGCTGCCCTTAAATTAAAACCAGGCTGTCTCCATAAATAGTCATATAACAAAATGCCAAGATGTGCATCTATGTAGTAGTCCTTTTTTGCTATGTCTTGTGGGCATTCTTCTCTCACCCTTTTACAGAATTCCTGAATATCAGTTCTAATCTTTATGTAATCGCCTTCAACTTGTGGTAACGTTGGATAATTTGCCAACCAATCATTCATTGCCGTCTGTGATTCAGAACGATTTAATGTTTTTATAATCATATGTTTTTACATCCTTTGGTCAAAAAATTTTCTAATTGACAATGACATTGCATCCAAAGTTGATACATCCCATTCCAATGCATTTATAAAATAATAAACAGCTGCTGAAACACTTCCACTTTGAAGATCATCTCCTGTTGTTGTTGCGGACCAATAGTTTTCTTGTTCCTTAAGTTTTGTTATGATAACAATCAAAGCACCTGCCATTATTTCTTTTAATAACTGTTCATCAAATGTTTTCTTTGTCTTATCAAGATATTTATAATTCTTATGTGCAGTATTAATATATATCGAAACACACTCTGAAAACTGTTCATAAGTAGGGTCTTCCCAATCACATTTTACATACCACAATGGTTGAGATGGATCATTTACTTCATACATAGGAAATACCGAACCATTTCCATCAAGTTTTATAACAAATTTATCCAGTTCACCAAGTAAACATCCGTATTCATCAGCCAAATGTTCTTCATTCCATAACGGAGTTCCTACATTTTTTAAATATACGACTGTGGTAAATTCTACTTCGCCACGAAGTTGCGCTTCTAAAAACTCATAATTAAGATTCATATCAATATCTCTCTGAGAATTTTCTATATCCCCAATCGGTATGACCCCTCTTTGTTTTGAATCAGCTGAGGTCCACATCAATGCTAGTCCAAGTACAGCATTTTTGCATGCAATTCCATTTTCTCCAAACAAACACTGATATGTTCTTAATGAATAACGTCTCTTTACACATAAATTATAATCGTCTGGTGCCCATATTCCTTCGTCATCTACTATCTTATGCACTGTTACACTACTATCAATTGCCTCTGCTCTTAGTGGATATTCCTGATCTGCTCTAACATAATAAAACTCATACAAAGAAGGCTGAAATCTTATTTTTCCAAGCAACTCGTCATTTATTGTGGGAAATAATGAAATATTCGCTGCCATTATTTATCACCATCCTTTTCTATCATAAATAACGGTTTTACATCTCTTCTGTTAAACTTAAGTTTAACAGTAATTTCTATTTCAACCGAATGTTCTTTTTCCATTTCTATGTGTACGCCATAACCTTTTTCTTTGTCTGATTTGTTCAGCGTACAGCTGATTTTTTCATCACTTGCAGATACATTATCTTTATCTACAGTTATTTCAGAATTTATATCATACTCATCTAATCTTTTTATCTTTATATCAGCTTTAATAATTTCAAATGGCATTGTTAGTCCCATTTTATTTTCCCATTCACTATGATTAATAGTTCCAGATTCTGAATTAATAGCTACAACAACTCCTGTTGATTCTATTTTCTTTTTAGACTTGATAATCAATTTCACGATCATTCCACCAGCATAATATTCTATGTCTGCAGAATCATATCCAAATAATACATTTTTATGCTTCTTCAAGTTAGAGCCTAGTTTTGGTGAAGGTCCCAAACCCGAACTGGGTTTCTTGCCAAAATTCTCTGGTGGCAACAAAAGATCTCCAAACATTTTTCCAAGTCCCGAATTAAATTTACTTGTAGTCTCTTCTCCCTCTATCGAAAATTCCTTTGATATCTTACTAATCACTTGCCCTTGAACCTTTGAAACAATTCTTGGGTTAAAACTCCCCATACTAAAATCACTCCATGAGGTATGATCAGCCCTTTCACTTTTTCTTATATATTCTTCAAGTCTGTAATTTGGCTCATCCACTGTAAGCGTATTATCAGAATTCAAAACAAAAATCGCCATAATAAATTCATCTCTGTTTGATGAGCTAATTCCATCAACCCAGTTTCCTACATCTTGATAAGATACAATCATACCAGGTTTACGGGTAAAAAATACTACTGGTTTGTTTTTATCTTTTTCTCTGATTTCGCAGTTATAATACATATACGGTTCAGGTTTGTTATCCGGAAATCCCGTTTTCAAAATATTTCTTGAAACCTTCGTATATGCAACCGTACCAGCCTTTGTTGTATTAAGTACCTTTCTTAAAATAATGTCTTCAGCTTTTGTTTCAACACCCGTATGATCAAGTATATCTTCTCCAACTTTCTTTCCAATTGCTCTATTATATAATGCTTGCACAATCTGAAATGCTGGCTCCATAACATCCAAAGAAATACCGGTTTCATTTATTTTTGCTTTTAAAAATTTTCCGTAGCTATAGTTAATATTATTTAATCTAGGTGCGTACCATCTTTGGATTGCAATTTTTAAATATTCCTCAATATTACTTCTCCAATATGGATGAATCACATTATCTTCGCCATCCTTATACTCTATTTGATTATGATTTAATAAAACATCTTCATCAATATATGGAATAATAATTGTCGTTCCTGTCTTATCTTGCTCATAAGGTTTAATTCCAAATATATCTAGTATATATTTTATGTATGATTCATCTGTTATCGGTCTTGTTTTGTTATTTCCTATTTCTTCTCCCCACCATGCAATGCCCCTCTTGGACTTACCATCTAATGCAGGAATCAAAGCATCTTTCTCCATCTCATTTTCTACAAGAGAGGCTGCAAGTCGTGATTCATATTGTCCATTTTCATTTATAATCCTACTATAATATATTACAAGACCAATTCCAACTCGAAAATAAACAGTTTTTCCAAGTCCCCATGAACCTCCCGCGCCCTCTGCTTCTTGTGGCTTACTGATCTCATATATCAATTTTAGTAAATTTCCGTATTGATTATCTATTACATCATCATAATGTAGCTTTCCAGTGAGTCCAACTGTATTTAAATCCCTAATAGCAATATATTTGTATTTGTCATTATCATATCTTTGATTTAATGAATTAGTTATTCTATCCAGTTCAGCATTTAATGACGCCTTATCGAACATACCAGTCAAAAAATCAACAGAAACAAATGCATCTGACTCATTTTTTGCGTCTAAGCTATTTTGAATCGACTCTCTAACAAGCAGATCCAATATTGGCATATTATTATTTTGAATTAATTTTAATAGTGAACTGCCTGATTGAGTCATTCTTCCAGGTTCTGCTATTTCAATCTTCATCACATTCCCTCCAAATCTCCTTCATCATCAAAAATATCATTTCTTAAATGCATTGATACAGTTGCCGTATAATCTGTACCTCTTTTTCCTCCTGGTATGTTCATGCAAATGCCAACAATATCCTCAACGGCCTCTAAATTTATTCTACTTTCTGAACTCGTTGCAGAATTCTTATCAATCATGTAAATAATTATCTGTGGTGTTGTATCCAAACCTGCTAAACTACGGATTTCTTTAGAAGATTTTGCCTGAAAGTTTGTAACCTTCGCAATAATATCTTGACTCTTTCCTTCTAAATCAACATCAGCTATTACATCTTTTGGATCTCTTAAAACACCAATATTTAAAACTGTATCTGCTTCATTCTTTAGTTTCTTGCGTGTACGACTTACTTTATTAACAGAACCTGCCGGAGTTTCCCAAACTGAATTTTCATTACTACCCTTGCCGGCTAAAACAATATTCCATGCATCTAGTTTTCCATCTGCTGTTATTTTATCAATCCATGATATAACAGAATCGATATCATTAAACACACCTAATCTTTGATTAAATTTATATTTTTTTAGTAATTCTTTAACCAAAGAAAATTCTATATTTCTCCATATAATACTATTCTCTGCATGAGGGTTACATTCTTTATGAGTTTCTGGAGTTCCTAATGAAGCAATAAATTCCTCAACAACAGCAATATTATTTTTTAAAATATTAGCATCATTATCAAACAAATACGTCTGATTAAACGAACCACTAAAATCCATATCTGTCGGTTTTGCATTCTGCATTCTATTCTTTGCTGTAATTCTTATAAAACTTGCCTTGGGAGTATTTTTCACTCTAGGACCATACTGCGCCGGACTCTTCCCTAAAGTTTCCATTTCATGTATTTCATCTCTAAGTTCTTGATCAAGTGCAGACAAAAATTTAAACTGCTCATTTGTTTTTGATGTAATCCATAATCTAGGTAAAAGCTCATATCCTCTTCTATAACCAAACCATCTTCCCATCTGCATCAATGTATCTGCCTGGCTTACAGAACGTAAGAAAAATGTACTTATTAGACCTTCAATTGTAAGACCCCTTGATAATGTAGCTCCACCAATTACAATAAAAGCAGGTGCTGGAGATGGCATATTTTCTAATGTTGGATACGCAAGCCGTACATACATTCCATCATCATTCACACCATTATTTTTACAGTTATCAATACACATATGTATACCTTCATGATATGTAAGATCTTCTTCCTTATCTAAAGGAATATTTGAAACCTCTGTCTTCAAAAGAATCTTCAATTGTGATATTAAATCTTCAAAAGAAGGATATTGGTAAAGTTCATTATCTTTTCTATCATAATCTGGATATTGTTCTCTAAATTTTTCAAATGTAAATTTTCGTGTTTCTTCTTCCCATACTTTTTGACATTTTGTTATCATATCATCTGTTGTTCTGCTTGAAATCCATTTTTTTATCGCATCTGCTATATTTCCATGGTGATCCGTTTTTTGGCTTGTATGTATCAGCATACTTATTGGTTTCTTATAATTCCAAACTCTCATACATGCAACACCACACATAAACCAACAAATAGCGTTTTGTAATGCGAACGGTACATATAAAGAGCCTTCTTCATGAATACCCTTTATTGCTTCAAGATCATTCTCATTTATGATATTCACTATATCAAGACCATCATAATCATACTCGCCACCTTCTAACCCAAAAATCTGCTGAGGTCCAAAATATTCCTTTGATACACTTAATGTTGAAATAAAATTACGTGGATATAATGAATCTTCGCTTGATTCATTTAAAATATTCGCATATGGCGTTGCTGTATATCCTATATAATTCATCGCACGATACTTAGTTTTTATATCCTCAGACGTTACATTTTTTCCATTAACAAGATTTCTAATTAATCTATTAATTGTTCTGATTGTAGAACTTTTTATATCTGCAGTATTTATTCCTGCCTGATCTGCTTCATCATCAATAACAAGGATCTTCATCTGTTTCTGTTTATTTGCATCTGACTGTAGCCACTGAATAAGACCTCTAAGTCGTCCCGAATTCTTCAAACACACAGTAAAATAACGCTGCTTGGAACTATCTTCGAAATGTAAATCTTGTGCTCTCTGTCCTAGTGCCGGTTTCTTTGATAAATGTTCAAGTCCAATCCAGTTTAAATTTCCTGGACAATTCAAGTCATTTAATAAACGATTTTGAGTTTGCTGTCTAAGGTTTTCAATTGTACCCGATAGAATAATAAACATATTCCATCCACAATCTGCTGCCATAGCCATCAACGCTGCCATATTTGCAGTTTTTCCAGACTGTACATTACCAATAACAAGGCCTTTTACCGGATCAATCTGTGTTGTATCAACGCTCAATTTCTTTAATATACGATATGTATTTCTTTCCATCTGTTCAACAGTTTCCTTTTTGAAACCATCTGACAGAAGTTTCTTTCTATAGAGCTGCCACGCTGAATTTGGATCAGTAGATATTCTAGTATCGTTTTCCTCACCTGAATTGAATATCAAAGCGTGTCCACTCAAAATATCCATCTGCCTAGTCTGTTCCTCTGCCTCCTTCTCAAGTTGTACAAGAGCTTTCCAGTCCTCACATGTAATCTTTTTCCAGAAATTCATCATAACCTGATGATTCAGAAAAGTCATTAATCCCTCTTCATCTTCTGCACATCCCATAAATATTTCATCCCAAGTTTTCTTTTCAGTCATATGTGCATTTCTAATCCATTGTCTATGTTGGTCATATATTGGTAACCCAAAATCTGGCAATTTTAACCCTCCTCAATATTTTATTGATAAAATGTCCTATTTTTCTACAATAATTATAGTACCGCAGTTTTATATCGTCAATTAATTTTTTTATTACTTGACAAGAAATAACAGAGGTCACTATGTTGTGGTCAAACATTTGGTTCCCCCCCTTTGCAAAACAGTTTGATTTTCTGAAACAGAATGGCAAAAAGCAAAACGCCCAATTGACAGGATCATGTATATTTCTCTGAATACCAGTTCTATTTCTGCTTCAAGTACGCTGAAAAACAGAATTGTGAATGTGGGCAAAAGCACCATCTGCAATCTCTAAAAAAATACACCAGTTCCTAATAAAGAGTCTGTTACATGTCTCATTGATGATTTTGCATACAGAAAAAGGAAAACCTATGGAACAATCATAGTAGATTGTTGTGATATAACATAATTGCAACAACTCGACCTAGTAAGATATATTATTAGGAGGAAATAAGGTAGGTTACAAATGAATCAACACTTTGAAACGGAAAGATATTACAGGGTTTAATTTTTCAAATTTTGATTTAAATAATAGCTTTTTTAGCGGTGTACATTTTAATAAATGTAATTTTTCAAATGTTTATTTAAGTGGGTCAAATTTTGACGGAAGTTTTCTAAAAGAATGTATTTTGAAAGAAAATGTGATTAAAAAAGCGGCTTGGTATGTATATAAATTTTGTAAAATGCACATTAGAAAATGTTAGGTTTGATGAAAATATTGATAAACACGAACTTTTCATTGATTAGGAAAATAACTGCCATGCCCCTCCCAGGCACAGCAGTCATACTTTCCTTCAAACCATTATCTATAATCTATATTAATCCCCATTATCCCTTCATTTATCCCAACTCATTCTCATCATTCGTCACCAGCATACACTCTACAACTTCATCTCCAATTGCCGTTCTTGCACCAAATGCAATTGGAATTGCAACTGTCACCTCCTGTGTTATTACAAATTTACAGCAGCGGTCGGAATGTTCACATCCATGAATTTCACCTGGAGTAATTATAGGCGCCCCGTTGCATCTGGTAGTAATCTGTCCTACTGTGGCAAACGGCTCTATCTCTACCGGCACGCTTACTTTGGATTTATGATAATTAACAGTTTCACATGCTTTCATAGTTATCACCTCCGAAATGGATTGCACAGGCGGCCTGGGACATGGCGGCTGTGGTGGATATGGCGGTTTTGGTTCCGGGCCTGGTCCCGGTGGAAACGGTGGTTTCGGGCCGGGTCCCGGCGGCGGGAATGGAGGCTTTGGGCCTGGTCCCGGTGGCGGAAACGGCGGTTTCGGGCCGGGGCCGTGAGGCGGAAATGGGGGTTTTGGACCTGGAGCTTTGGAGCAAAGCCCTTGTGAACTTAACTTTTCTTCTGACATTCAATTGTCTCCTTATTTGTTTGTTCACTATATAATATTCATCGGTACAAGTTAGGTGCATAAAATTAATTTTTATTTATGAGTATTACATTACTTTGTTCCGAAAATCCTGTCTCCGGCATCTCCCAGACCAGGGCAAATATATGCCGCATCATTTAAACAACGGTCCAGCTGTCCCACATAAAGCTGAACATCGGGATGGGCGCTCATTAATCGCTCAATACCTTCCGGCGCCGCAATAATAGACATAAATTTAATTTTTCTGCCTCCGTGCTGTTTAATAAAATCCACAGCCGCCACCGCCGAGCCTCCGGTAGCCAGCATCGGGTCGGTTACCACAATAATCCTTTCATCAATAGGAGTGGGCAGTTTGCAATAATATTCCTCCGGCTCATGGGTAACTTCATTCCGGCATAAACCGATATGCCCTACTTTAGCGCTGGGTGTCAAGGCAAGAATACCGCTGACCATACCCAGACCAGCCCTTAAAATTGGCACCACTGCCAGCTTTCTTCCGGCTATTACCGGAGTCATGCACTTTTCAATCGGAGTCTCAACTTCCACATTCTCCACCGGCAGGTCCCTCAATGCCTCATAACCCATTAACATCGCAATTTCTTCTATCAATTTTCTAAATTCATTCGTTCCTGTATTCTTATCCCGCAACATCGAAATTTTATGCTTGATTAATGGATGCTCAAGAATTATTACATTTTCATTCATTTAACCGTCTCCTGTTACTTATTATTTATTAAAAGAAGCATTTGGGAAATTTTAACCGCAAAACTGCTACAGTATTTACTCACATACCAGAATATAATATTCCCATGGTTCAAGTTTCTCCAGGTCTTTATTCTTAACAGTCTCCGAAATATCTTCCCTGATATTGCCGTCTATGGTATTATTCGTAATTATACCTTCCGTGTTGCCGTGAAGAAGTACCTGACTGGTAACGATTTTATCCTTAAATTCCACCTGCTGCTCCTCATCGGACATATTTACCACAACGGTAATGGTCTTGTCCTCCCGGGTTCTGGAATATGCCAATACTTTTCTATTATCATCTTCATGTATCACAAGCCGGCCACCGGTATAATTATTATTCAGAGCCTTATAATTACTTTTTATCGTACACAATGCGGTAAGCAGTTCGCTGTATTTATACGTTCCAAAAGGAATAACATCCTTTTCAAAAAATTCCAGACTAAGTTCCATACTTTCCTCCTGACCGGAATAAATCAGAGGCATTCCCGGAATGGTAAATATAAAACTGGTAAATACACCGATGGCGTCTTCTCCAAATCTTTTATTTAATGTTCCGTCATAAGTATTTTTATCGTGATTATCCAGAAAATTCATGGCAAATGCCCCGTCCGGCAGCGTCACATCCAGTTTATAAATTAGGTCATCCGCTTTGTTTCCACCTCTGGCAATCTGTTCCAGCATATTGTAAACTGCAAAATTATAATCGCTGTCAAAGGCACGATTCATAAAACTATTGCTCTGGGTTCCATCTTCCGCCACCATATACACCGGCTTGATTTTATCCAGTTCCGCTCTGGCTTCTTCCCAGAACTCTACAGGTACACCCTGGGCATAATCGCAGCGGAACCCGTCAACACCCATATCATTCACCCAGTATTTCATGGCATCAATCATTGCCTTTCTCATTTCCGGATTTGTATAATCCAGCTGCGCTACGTCATCCCAGTCCTGATCAACCGGAGAAATAATAGTTCCCGATTCATCTTTCAGATAATATTCCGGATGCTCCGTAATCCAGGTATGGTCCCAACCGGTATGGTTAGCCACCCAGTCCAGTATCACATGAAACCCCATGGAATGTGCCTGCTCCACCAGCGCCTGAAAATCTTCCAGCGTTCCGAACTCTTCATTGACACTATAATAATCTTTAATTGCATAATAAGAGCCGAGACTGCCTTTTTTATTTTCCTGAGCAATGGTATATATCGGCATGAACCAAAGAGTATTCACTCCCATTTTCTTTAACCGTTCCAAATGCTGGGAAAATGCCTGAAAAGTACCTTCCTCCGTATACTGACGGACGTTCACCTCATATAAAATGGCCGTATCCACCCAGTCTGCCTGCACCCGCTCCACAGTTGGAACCGGTGATTCCGTTGGCTTTTCCACCTTTTCTTCTTTTGTTCCACCACAGGCTGTCAGTGACAAAATCATCGCTGTAGCCAATATCCCTGCGGCAATACGTTTTACTGCTGTTTTATTAGCATTTTTTCTCATAAGCAATCCTTTCCGCATACGCTGTTATTATTATAAAGTAACTTAATTGTAGCATATTGAATTGCTTTATTAAAGGATTAATTATATATACAAAACTACTATAACAATATCAAAAAATCTATAATTTTATTTGACAATCTTTAATATTTCATGTTATTATTCCAATATATGGTATAAAATAAACATTGGTACAGTTATACAAATGTTAAATAATGTAGGGTACAAAAGATAAATAAGTTGGTTATGAGGACACATATAGAAGGATAAAAGAATAAAATCATAACAAAAACCGGCAGACTACATTTGTATAATTTTAAGAAAAAATTGTACAAATGTAGTTTTTTACTTACTAACATAAAACCCAGGAAAGGAAACAGAATTGCTACACGCAATACATTGTAAATTTCCTATCCGTAATAAGTAACAAGGAGCCTCATTATATGAAACATAAAAAACTGTTTAAAACATCTATTATTGGTTTAATTTTGATAATCATGTTAGTAATCACAAATTTTGTTACATATGCCTTTACCGAAAAAACATTAATTGATATATTTTTTTCAGAGGAAAATGAAAAAAACAAAAGATGGATTATGGATATGATTGTACCTGATGGTCAGGTTTGTATGATTGACAATTATAAAATTACACTTAAAAACCTTGCCTATTGCAGATCTACCAAAGAAGGATATTGTGAATTTATAATGGAAAACGATCAGGCGGATTTAAAAACCGAGTATTATCCAAATTGCCCCGCTTCCTTTGGATTTGGTAAGGAAGGAAGATTTCATATATTTTTTGATACTGGTACTGGCTCTGTTGCCCAGGATATCGATATTTCAGTAAAAAATAATATTATGTATCTATACTATTATTTCCAGATTGATGCTGAAAAAGACATAGATAAATTATACATATATGATTATGATAGTGGTAAAGTAAAAGACTTTGGAAATCCTGAAGTAGCATCTGCTGAATTTCAGCTTACCAATACTGTTCCTTCCCTGACATATTTCAGTGAAGATGATATTGAAATTTCCCTTTCTCCATTTTCTTTTTACTTGATGTCCAAAAATGGTGTTGTAAAAATAAATGAATTAGAAGTTTTTTATACAGACGGAACTTCATGCCCATTGGTTACTGACGGAAACTATGGATCTATTATTCTGTCGGAGGCATATAGTCTTGAAAATGAAGAATGGAGACCAAATTTTGGTTTATATCAGCTACAGTGTTCATTTAATACACTGCTGGAATTAAAAGAAATCGATTATATCCTTTTTAATGGTGAAAAATTGTTAAACCATCAGTAAAACTAAAAAAACAAAACTTAGTATATCTGATAACAGGCAATACTATTCTATTTTCAGTATCTTCGCAAACCCCGACATCTCCAGCACATTCATCACCACCTCTGGCACATGTTTCAATACCATGCTCCCCTGTTTGGACTGTGCCGTCTTCTCCCCGATTAGCAACGCTCTCAATCCGGCACTGGATATATAAACCGTTTTCTCAAAATCCAGCACTACCTTTGGCAATTTTTGAAAACTCAGTAGGATTTCATTCTGAAGTACCGGACTGGTATTCGTATCAACTCTCCCTTCAATTTCAATTGTAATAGTATCCTCTGTTCTGGTGGTATTAAGATTCATATAATCCTCCTTTATATACAATAAAATTTTCATCTAACCCCTGTCCCTCGTCCGCCGCCCCGGGAACCCCGGAATAAACCGCCGCATTCATGTCCAGATAACAATAGGAATCCAGATTACAGCAATGATTTAAAAATACTATTTTTACCCGGCTTCTGACCGGAATAAACTGCTTCAGATAAAATAATAAACAGGATTGTTTCTGTTCGTCGGCCCTGCCGTTTATCAATAATGTTATATCATAGGGACTGCTCCCGTATAAGTCATCATACATCCTCCTGTCCCCATGTTCCAGCAGATTCCGCTCTACCAGCAGAGCAGGCTCCCCCAGCAGAATTTCTGTCAGACCCAGTACCGTCTGTTTCGTTCCCTTCATCCGGTTAAAAGAATGCAGCCGGATTAACAGTGACCTTAATTTCTCTTCACTGAGGAAACTGCCAGACAGATTCAACCCCATCCATTCGCCGAACATCTTCAGCATATCAGCGCTGGCTGTTTCTAAATCCATCTCATTATGTATTCCTTCTATTTTATATTCCAAATCCATAAAAACAGAAGAAAAAACCGACAGATACCTGTGTAAAAACGAATCTTTTTCCCGATATATTTCCGGAAAAACATCCAGCATAATATCTCCCGGCGAATCCACGTTGATACTATTGAGAGAGGCCGTTCCTGTCCCAATCAGCTCGATACACAGCCACAAATACCGTCCCTTTATTCCATATAATAATACATCTTCGCAGCCAAAAAATTTTTTTGAACCCCAAAAATCTGTCCCGGAAAAATAAATTTCCTTTTCTTCCGTACTTCTTTCCCGGGACAATATTAACTCTTCCAGGTTGACAATACAATTTTCCTTCCGGTAATCCAACCGGTTGACTGCAAATGCCTGAATGGAAAGAACCATTTCCCCCTCCATGGACGCATCAACTTTTAATCTGCCCCACTCCAAATCCGTTTCCCCGCTGTCAATATATTGTAAAAACAATATATGCCTTTGTCCGTCCCGGGTTGTCACAAGCCTTCCGTTTTCCTTCAGAACAAATCCCCGGTAATCACTGTTTTCTATCTTACTTTTCCGAACCGTATAATTTTTAAACGTATAAGCCATCCCAAACCTGCCTTTCCTCCTAAATTGATTTCGTATCCACAACGATATCTCCCGGATAACAAAGACTATCCTCATCCGGGATAATGTCATAGCCTGCCATGGTCACATGCTGGCTCTTTCCTGTTTTTATGGAAAGACTGTAAACATACTCCACACCTTCCAAGGATTCTATGGCCCTGAACAGATTTCCATAGATGATTTTTTCTCCAAAATCGTGACCGTCTGCGGTATGATCCAGTTGTTTTCTGATTAGCGTCTCCGCCATTTTCTGACAGGTTTCTGCATATTTCTTAACATAAAGAACGCAGTGGACATTAACCGGCACATACACAGGCGAACAAAGTTTTACTCTGGTGGTAAGCAGCCTTTTATCATCAATATATTTCATAATTTCTTCTCTATAGACCTGAGATAACTTCGGCATAAGCGAAAGACCATAAGGTTTTACTGCAATGGAAACGCTACTGCCCTCTTTATCCATAGCCGCCCGAACCTTATGAATCGCCAGTCCCGGCGTTTCCATAACGATTCTGCGGTAATCCTCCTGGTTTACGGCACAACCGGGAGACAACATATCCGCAGAAAACCGCTTCTTTAATTCTTCGACGGTTTCCTTTTTTCTTCCCCCCCTTCCCCTGGCGGGATTGAAAAATACAGCCTTCGGATGGTCCGGGATAAAAAATTCATTTTCCTCCCGCACATTTCCCTCCGCACCGGCATACACAGATA
Source organism: Lachnospiraceae bacterium (assembly GCA_022794265.1). Lineage (GTDB taxonomy): Bacteria > Bacillota > Clostridia > Lachnospirales > Lachnospiraceae > Bovifimicola. Next base: position 23,981 of record JAAWEK010000024.1, on the reverse strand, counting down.
AATTGGCAAAATAAAGCCTGCCTCCGGCATATATTCCCGGATTTGTAACCAGAACCTTACCGCTATCCCCCACCAGGATAAAATTTAATTCTTCATCACCGGTCAACCCCGGCGGAATAAAATCGTAAACAATGTCCCCCCTTCGGTTTTCATACTCTGCCAGCATTAACAAATCTTTGTCAAATATATTTTTAATGGAAAGTTCAAAAACCTGATTATCATATCCGCAGATATCTCCTACAAATCTCCGGGAAAAAGCCTGTTCCCCATAACATACGATTCGAAGGGATTTATGACATTCTGCCGGATGATAACTGCCATTTTTATTAAAACAGTAATGATAACGGTTGTTTCCGGCCGGAATTTTTCTGTAAAACCTTCCCTGTTCCATAATCTCATCCCCGGTTTCGGAATCTATCTCAATATATTTATAATACTTTCCGGCTCCGTCCTCCTGCTCCATACAGTATACGCTCTGATAACCACTGTCCTGTAATTCCCCATAAACTTCAAATATCATATAGTCTTCTCCAAAGGCCGAAACTTTCAATGGTTTCCAGTTGTTTCCATCAATCGTATAAGTAATCCCCTGGGAGTCCTTTTGAAACGCTTCAAATAAAAAACCTTTTATAGCGCGGATTTTCGGCGGAATATCATAATCCGCTTCTGCCAGAAATGCCCGTAAAAGATGTCCTTCCTTTCCATAGTGCCGGGATACAGCCGCCTCCATGGAAATCTGAATTCTGATTTCTCCGCTGACCAGAAAACCGCAGGTTTCGTCACAGACTTTTTCCACAGGAACATGCCGAAATCCATCGGTTGTCCACACCTGCCAGACCACTCTGGCAAAAGGATTTCGATTATAATCCGAAAACGGATTCCGCTTTACCCGCTCCTCTGCCGAGATATAGAAGATTAACTCCTCTTTTTGACCAATCCCGCTTAAAAGAATATCCATATATCTGCCGCTTTCGGGCCGGTCCGTAAAAATCTCACAGCCTATGGGTAATTCCGTTCTGACCAATTCTGTAATATCCCTTCCGGCTGATATCTGTCCGGAATCCCTGTCTCCTATGTATACCCCCAGAATTTTCTCTCCATCATAAATAATTTCCTCTGCCGTCTCAAAACAGGTTTCACCTGCATAAATTTTCTGATTCATTGGGAGATTAAATTTTTGCTCCGGATTGGATACTCCAAGCAGAACCCTGGCGCAACCCGCCGGTTCCGGTACATAACCCGCCATTTTCAGCAGCTTCATCTGCACCGCCGGAGTTACGGTATTAATTGCCTTCTGTTGCATCAGCTGAAAGGAAGTTAATGCCTCCAGAATAGTAATACCCGGATCCGATTGATTAAAATTGGTCCATTCCGGTGAATAAAGGGGAATTCTGCCGACCGCCTCCTGCCGCAGTTCCTCATAAGTTTTGTCATCAAGATTTACGCTATTTAACATTTTTTCACCTTCTTCTATGCCTCCGACAAATGAATGGTATGGTTTCCGTTCATGCACACGATAAAAGGATTCTGCCGCATACGGCTGATATCCGTTTCATGTTCACCATCTGAATCCATATAACAGGCAGTTACCGTAAAACGGGAAATCCTTCCGTTAAACGGAACGGAATGAAGCATTGTAATGATTTGCTGTTCTCCCGGCAGCACTCCGATTTCATGACCTGTTCCAGGACCCGTGGAAACCGGATGAAAAAAACTGCGGATTCGCTCTGACAACAAATTCCGGATATCAAATGCTTCATTCATATGTTCCGCCACGGCCCAGACCTCCACGGATATTTTTAAAAATACCGGCTCCCTGATATTTAAATCTTCCGGTTTCACCGTCAGTTCACACTGCTCCAGCAAATGCCTCTTTAGCTCCCGGCTGATATTGCGGAAAGAATAGGAACCCTCTTCAAAATCCTTCATTAAAATCACCAGACTTATACTACCGTTTTCGCCGCAAACACACTTTACCTGGTCAATGCTGCCGGAAAAAGATTTTACCTCCCGGATATAGTCCCGGTCCGAAATCAGTCTGTGCCGGCCTGACAGCAGAGCGGCGCCCCGGTTCAGGGCCATGTCCGGCGTTTCAATATCACTGCCTCCATATCCCCGGACCGGGTTAAATATATCTCCGATAAACAACAGATTGGAAGCTGACCGGGTGATACTTCCCGGGTTAACATTGCCCTCCGCCCCTCTGCAGCAGCCGGCGACCACCCTGAATGCGGCTCCGGCCGTATATTCGGGAATCTTTACATGAACTCCGTCTCCAAATTCAATGGTATTGTTCATACGGTCAATCACATAATGCCTGTCCCCGGCCTTCGAGCGGGAAAAATTCTCCACTTCTTCCCAAAGAACATAAAATTCCGTGATTTCTCCCAGATAGTTATACTCTGCCTTAACCTTCCGCATTGGGTCCGCTATCATTTCCTTCATCTGGGCCGGCGTATATTTATTGATTTCATTGACATACACCTGACAATTCAGAATATTGCCGGCATTCAGCGGAAACTTCATTCCAGCCGAAACCCGGTCGATGTAGAACTCCTCTTCTTCCATGGTTTCAATGTTTTCCACCATAACCGCATTTAAATAGATATGATTGATAACCGGATAATAGCTTTCTTCTTTAAAACCAGTATTTCCCATATCCAGAATCCGTATATAATAATTTTCCCTTCCTTCTATGTTACAGCGTGCAAAATCCTCCGGCGGCATAAATATTAATGTTCCCGAATCAATAAAACCATTTGTATTGTCCAAAACCTTCAGCGGCTTAAATCCATGGAAAGAAGAATATTCAAACCGAAGAGAGAGAGGTATTACGCTGCGGCTTTCATCTATCATAAAAAACAGACTTACAGGTCCCCCTTCTGGTTTTTTGTCAAACCCCAGATACAGGCCGGTTCCGTCATAGGGCAGTGGAAGAAATGCCGGAATATAACCTCTGCCCTTCCATCTCGCCCAGGGTTCCATACCGTTTTTCTGCCGGCTGCCGGCGCATCTCATAATCCCATCAGGTTCAAAATACCGTTCCTCATAGGAATATGACATCTCTAAATCTTTTATTACCGGATAGTGATGAATGGATGGATGAAGATAGCAATTGTCAGCTCTTAAAATCTGCATGCGGATACACAGACCTTCATTTCCCAAAACACTGAACGGAGAAAAATCTTCCGGACAGATAAACTGAATCCGGCCGCTTCCTCCGCCCTCCTGATAAAATATAGTTTCCACTCCGGAAATACAGTTTAATTTTTTAAATCCCTTTCCATTATAATACTCCAGGGAAATTTCCTGAATAAAAGCCTCTGCCTCCCGGTCATACGATATTTTTTCAGGCTTTCGTTTTATGATTTTAAGAGATTCCTCCCTCCGGACAGGTATAAACCCTACCCGATTTTCCTCCATTTCAAACCGGAATGTAAGCGTAATCAACGCCTCTGCTTTGGAAAATATTCTATCATTTCCGATATAACATTCTGCATACAATGCCAGTTCTTCCCCAAAGGGTGTAAATTTGTCACAACTCATATCCATAAAGGAATTACAGACAAATTCCGGGATTTCCCGGCTGCCGGAAAGGGATATTTCTATATTTTTTAATTCAACAGGAGATAATACCGGTTGCAATGCCTCCAAAACAATTGCCGTATACTGCCGGCCGTCCATCTTCACCGGCACGCATTTTTCTTTGGTTCTTAACCGGATAATCCCCTCATCCCATAGGGTTTCGTCAAATGCCTCCAATCCATGCTGTGTATAACAGTAAAAACGATATTTTTTTTCATCGTCAAAACGGATATTCATCTTCTCCTGTTCATGCAGCGATGAAAACCGTAGCAATATTTCATCGTTATCCACAGCAAAGAGGGTTTTGTGATAAATTATCAACCGGTTTCTGACCGGTTCGCTGCCGGAAAAACTGAAAACCGAAACAGGCCCGCCGGGACTGCAGGATATGACTTTCCCCTGGTGCTGGGATATCTGGAATATATGGGTAAGTTTTGCTCCTGTCACACAAATATCATGAAGAGTTTCAAAAACAACAGAGTTTTCCTCTTCCAGCAGACGGGTGCCCTTTGGAACCACCCGTCCTTCCACGGTATCCCCTAACAGATTCATAACCACCGCCGATTTTGCGGGGCGGGCCGCCATCAGGGAAATTCCCAGCATATTAATCAATTCCGTCCGGTATTTATCCATAACCTGACGAAACCGCTTCATATTGTCTTCTGTCTGGTCCGTATAAATCATGGCAATTACCGAACCCATATCTGGATTCTTCTCATCAAATTTCCACTCCGGCGTATAAGATTCGGCCAGATGCCGGATTCGTTTCCGGATATCCTCTGTATTTCCATAGCTGTTATTTACCATTTTCCCTCTGCTCCTCCACCGTATCCAAATAAAACGGAAACACCAGATTATCCCTTGTGTGGCTTTCCGCAACCAGATAATCAATATATACCATCAGCCGTCCATTGGCATTATCCGGTGTGATATTAATATCCACTCCTGAGATTCTGGGTTCCTGTTTCAATATGGTTTCCTTCAAATCCCGTGCCATTATGTTCAATTCCGTTCTATTGGTATCCATAAATGTATAGGACAGCAGTCTGCTGCCAAAATCCGGTGCAAACATCCGCTCTGTCTTCTGTGTCATCAGGATGATATATACCGACTCCTTTACGCTTTCCAGTCCCTCTGCAACGGCAAACCGTCCCGTTGTCCTGTTCACCTGCGGCGGAAACTTCATTCCCAGCCCCAAAAAGCGATTTTCCTCCATACTCACTAAACAACCTTCTTCCTTTTAATAAATAATAAGTGATTGAACACCTCTTATGTGACTTTTTTCTGTCTAACCTATTTTGATGGGACTTCCCTGTATCTGCACCATTCCGCTACTGTTTTCCTTCAGTACGGAAGAGGCCTCTATAATCGTCTGACTGCCGCTGAATTTTGCGCTTCCGTCAGAAGCAATGTTTACCTTGGAAGAAGCCGTTGCTGACAGCTTTACCGCCTCAATCTTTATTTCTCCGCTTTCACCGTTCATCTTTATTTTAATATTATTTCCTACTTCAATTGTCAGTTTGCTGCCGGCTTTTATATTAATTTCACCATTTTCGCTCTTCATTTCAATCTGACATTTTTTTTCTTTATCCTGTATTACGATTTTCTTATTTTCATTGTCCAGAACAACGGTATGAGCCTGTTTCGGCGTTTCAATCTTTATCTTGTCTTTCTCCCCGTCTCCCTCATTATTATCTTCAAAAAGAATGGTATTTCCGTTTTTGGTCATAATCCGTTTGATTTGATTGTTTTCATCCACAGATTTCTGAAGAAAAGAATCGTTGTCTTTGGGAATACAGCCTATGATAAAGGGTTTTTCAATATTTCCCTGTTCAAATGCCACCAGTACCTGGTCTCCGATTTCCGGCAGAAAATAATGACCGTATTTGGGGCCTGAGGACGGCATGGCGGTTCTGGCCCACTTTAATTCATTGGCATCCGTATCCCTGACCGGAAGGGTTACACAGACCCGCCCCGGCATATCGCCGTCATAATTTTTTGCAACGATTCCCGTCATAACGCCGAAAATCCGGGAATCTCCGGTTTCCGTTTTTAATATCTGCTTTTTGGAAATATCGTCGAATATATTAAAGAATTCACTCATGTCGTCTGGCTGTCCACCTTTCCGTAGAGTATGCTCCGATACCCGTTTGTTTCGTTCAGAACATGCCTCACTTTTGTGATGTAAAAAGTATTTGCCGCCGGTTTTCCCAATCCCTTTATTTCCACAAACCGTCCGGGTACCAGCTCCGGCATTCCGATACATTCTGCTTTTAGCGTCCCCAGACGGCAGGATATTTCCTGCATTAAAGCCTCAGCCCTGTCCTGTGCCCGGCTTTGGGAACGGATTCCCGCATCCAGAAAAACATATCTGGTATTTTTTATCAACGGTTTTGCCTTGTTACCAATGGACAGCTTACCCTGATATTTCTTTTTGGCGCTGATAACTTTACCTTTGCCTGTATCCATCCCCCGGACCTCCACCTGTTCTACCATTCCGGAGGTTTCATAGGATATATCAAAACCCAGTATCCCCCTGCCAATCTGCAGGGCGATTAAAACTACAGTATTTGACATGGCTTTTATGAAGTTAAAAACATTTCCTGCTGTATATGCTTCAAATCCAAACTTTTTTGCGGCTTTTACCAGAAATTCATAATCGCTTTCCGCCACCATTTCCATGGTTTCATCCGTTTCCTTATTTTTGTCGGAAGAACGTTTTGCTTCCGCTGTATCCGGTGTATCCTGAATATTCATCCGGCTGTCCACCACCCCGATATTTTTCAGTTTTTCATAGTTAACAGCCTGAAATATTTCTTTGACCGCTTCCGAATAGGTTTTTGCTTTCAGCTGTCTGGAATAATTGCTTGCCATCATAACCCCTTTTATATCCATGCAGGTTATTTCTATAAATGGAACATCCTCCGGTTCATACTGAAAACTGACCTTGGCAATATAACCGGAAAAGACCATTTTTACTGCGTCCCGGTATCCCAGGGAAATTGAAACTGCCGAGCCTAAGAATATGTATTTTTTTATATCCTGTATACGGAATTCCTCTTTTTCCGTATCAAAAACATTATATAAACGGAACACTGCCGTCGATGCTTCCATCTCACAGGTCAGTTCCACCTCCAAATCCGTAGCCACAATGTTAAATCTATTTTCAGAAAGCTTCATATTGTTAATCATGATGTCAGCCACCGGAGCAGAAAAATCATCATAATTTCGTTTCAGTTGTTTATAATCAAACTCACTGCCCATGAAACTGCCATCCTTTCCATTTCTATTAAAGCAGATTTAAATTTAACAGGTTCCCTGCTTTGTCTTTTATGGAGCCTGCACCCGTTTCGGAGGAGGTAAACATATCTCCACCAAATAGTTTATCAAAGGCCCGGTCATTTTCATTTTTACTGATTCCCTCATCGCTGTAATCCTGCTGTATGCTGAGGCTTACCTTCCCCCGTATGGGATTTCCCATTATATTAAACATGGTAAATTCCGTATTGGCACTAATCAGCTCCCCCTGAAAGCTGAACTCTGACCAGTAGAATGTAACCTGCCTGTTATTACTGCAATTTAACAGATTAATAAATGCAAAAATATTTGATATTTCCGAACGCCCTCCTTTTATTTTGGAAACAGCAGCAACGGCTGTTCCGGCAGATAAAATCATTTTTTCATTCATAAAAGCATCGAAATTATTGACATCATCAAATATTAAATCAATACTCATACTGGTACTTGCCGTATTTGTATTCTGATGAGTACTTTCTGAGGAATTTTCATTACTTTCTCTGTTATCCAATTGGGTTTCCTTTGCATAAGTGGAAAATGAAACAGAGGCGGGATTATATTGAACACTAACACTTTGTTTCGTTCCGTCGATTTCAAACTCAATTACTGCTTTTTCAATATTTCCTGTTACACTTTTAAGGCTCAAAAGGCTTCCTCCTTTTCCACCGTCTACGGAAGATTTAATAAATTCCCGACTTTTTGAATGCTTCTGCTTTGTTCCGGCAGTCCACGGGTATCAAATTTCTTATAACCGATGGTATCTCTGTCTGCCTGGTTTGCCGCCACAGACAGAGTAACTTCTGCCCGGACCGGCCGCCCGGAAATACTGAACATTGTATAAACAGCGCTGACGCTTTTAAGCGTTCCGCTAAAGGTAAAATCTCCCCACTGAAATGTCAGTTTTCTTGTATCCGGGTTACGTATTGCCGCAGTAAAGCCATCCACATATGGTTGTACAGTAAATTCCTCTTTTTTGACTGCGTGGGTTACCTGGGCTGCAATTGACGTTGGATTTAAAACAAGATTTTCATTCATAAAAGCATCCTGATTGTTCACCCGGTCAAATATCAGTTTAACACTCATGGTATTACTGGGAAAATCCATAATATCAATATCTGCCGCCATATTTTTTTCACTGACATCCTTTTTGGGATCTTTCTTTCTTCTGTCGGTACTTATACTTAACGAAGACGGGTTAAACTGAACCCGGAACGTTTTTTTTACTTCCTGCTGCAAACCGGAAGCACTGACACCGTTTATACCTGGAGCGGTATTCGAACGTTTATCCTCAATGATGATTACCGCATGTTCCACATTTCCCGTTATATTATCTTTCAACTCATTCCCGAAACTCATTTCATCACTTCTCTTTCCCATTCAGGAATTTATATTTAATATCCTCTTCGTCTCCGCTCCATCTGCAGTTTTTTTTCTATCCGGTTAAAGACCCGGTCTGTTATGGTTTCCATCTGCCGCTGCAGATTTCTCCTGACCAGTTCCTCTACTTCCTCTTTTGATTGGGATTGTGTCTGGTTTATCTTCCGGCTGATTTCTTTTGTCTCTGTCCTGCGATTCACCACCATCCCGTTAAAATCATTTTTTTCTTTGCCCTTCGGCTGTCTGTATTGCCGCAAATATGGAAGAAGCGCCTCCTCTGTCAGAGTGTTTTGTTCTTTATGAATCAAGGTCACCGCCTGCAACGGGTTCTGAGGCAATCCGGGACTTTCGCCTGCTGCCTGAATTTCTTCCCGCATTCCAGCCGGAGGCATAAATGATTTCCATGTCTCCATAACCGAATACTGCTGTTTTGTCTGCCGTTCCATCTGTCCTTTCATTTGCCGTTCAATTTCCCGTATTTCCCACTGCAGCTCCGCTTCCGGTTTCCTGTGTATTTTTATGGATTGTTTTCCTTCATTTCCGCTATCATCCAATGACTTTTGTAATACTCCGTCTGGCGCTTTTTCAGGATTTTCGGATTTTCTTCCTAATATACTTTCCAGGATTTCAATGGTTTCTCTGGAAGCCAGTTTTCGGACTGCCTCATCAATGGCAGGCGGTTTCGGATTTTTTTGTATTAGTTCTATACTTTCAACGGACTCATTCTGAGGATTCTGTATGACTTTTAATGTTTCCTTTATGGTCTTTCTTCCGTCCGCCTGCAAGTGGGAAACTGAGGTATTCCGCTGCTGCAGTTCCTGTCTGTATTTCTGATTTATCTCAATGTTTTTCTGATTAATTTCCTGAAGCTGGCGGAGCATCTCCTGGTTCTGCCATTGATTTTGGATTTCTTCGTTTTCCGATAATTGTCTGGATATTTCTGTTTTATTTTCGTGATACTCCTGGTGATATTCATTATCCTGCCGGAATATATTCCGTATTGATTTTTCCTTCTGTATAATCTGCCGCAATTCCCGAACCGTTTTTTCTTTTACATGGATATCACTATCGCGCCTGAAAACAATTTGCTTATCTGATTCTGAATCCCCGGCTTTTAATCCTGAAATCATTATCTCTGCCTTCTCATCATTAAACCATTGATGTACAACAGAATACGTCAGATTTAATTTCTGCCGGAGCCTGTGAGATTCAGAAACAACATTCTTTTCATATTTATCTGCATTGTTATGATTTAAATTGACAATATTTCCAAATTCTCTGAATGCCATGCTGCTTTTCTCATCCGCCAGCTGTGGATATCCATAAGTATAGCCTGTACTTCCTATTTCTTTAATTACTTTTGAAATTTCCCGTACTTCCGACAATTCTTTTACCAATGTGCTTTGCTGCTCTGATGTTTGTGCCGATAGAGTCTTTATTGTACTGTTTACAAGTTCACAAACAATTTCGGTTATGATTTCCTGTTTTTCTTCAGAAAAATATTCATCTGTCTTATGTTGTAGCGCATCAATAATATTCTGATAGTCGGATTCTTTGTCAAAAAAAACCGGATTCTGTATTACTTTTACATTTGTCTCAGAGAATTGATTTTCCGTCTGACTGTACTCCATAAATGTATTCCACACAGTTTCTGACAGATTATATTCCTCAGACCGGCTGAGACCATGTATAAGCGCCTGCTGCCAGCGGGCCGAATGTATGGTTTCATTACTGAACTGCAGCACTGCTTCTTTTCTGACCATCTCCTCCAGTAAATTGATTTCAGAGTCCCACAGAGTCCTGTTATCCTCCATAAAAGGATAAATCTCCGCTGTCTTCCATGTTTCCTGTGTATGAAAAAGCTCATATCTGTTTAAAACATTTTCCATACTGTGGTAAAGGGACTGTACAATCCGATACTGGGGATAAACCTGTTGCTCCATCTGCTCCCTGCGTATCCGGCTGATATTATTTACAAGACTCAGAACCACCGCCGACAGGATTTCCGACAATACCGTTTCTCTGGTAACCCTTGTCTCATTACCGGCTCCCGCCTCGTAGGGATTGATATATATTTCAGTTCCTCCGGTTTCCCGGAAGGTATATGCCTTCCGCAGCCGGGACAATAACAGATTACCGGATGCCCGTACCTGCTCCGCCATATTCAGTTCCTGATGATTTACAGTCTGCATGGCAAAACCGTATTGCCTGTTTCTCTCATATACCTGATTATAGATTTCCTCTGTCTGCAGTCTCTGATACACTGCCGAAGAAAACGCATAACACGCTTCCTGTTGGTAATGGTATCCTGCAGTACCACTATGTCTGCCATACTGCTGTTCATAATTCTTTTGAACGATGGATACGGATTCTTTTTCTCCGGCCCTTACCAGCTTTCTGATTACCGTACCGTTATACTGGTACAAATCCGTCAGTTTATTTATGGTCTGATTTTCTTTCAGCGACTGACGAATATCTTTCAGTAGTTCCCCTATCTGTATTATTCCTGTTTTTTTCAGCATTGCCGTGACAAATACGCTGTCCTGATAAGACAGGCTCTGATTTTCCAGCAACAGAAGCCGGTTTAACATCTGATTAATAAATTCCAGTTTTAGATACTGATTACCTGTATCATTATTTACGGTCAGATGAAATACCTCTCCTTCCGCCAGATATAGTTCCGGCGGACGGTTCAGCAGATGAAAAAAATCTTCCGCTGATATCTGAAGATTCATGATGCGGTAATAAACACCAATCCTGTCATACAGAATATTCGGTGTCAGTGATATACCTCTTAAACTTTTCAGTTTTATCTGTCCCTTTATTTTCAGCATACCGCATTTCATTCCTTATCGTTTTAAACCTTTATGTCATCCCACATCGTGTCGATACAAAGCATTTCCCTGTATGCAATAGTTGTGGTTTCCACCAGTAGTCCGCTGCTTTCCGCATTTAATTCCCCGTAACTTTTTCCCATGACTGTACATCCGGTAAAGGCATAGGTACGTTTTGTCATGTCAAACCGGTTGGCGTAACGGCTGACCAGCAGCAATACCGGAAGTATCAGTTCCGCTCCATTAGGCATCGGGTCAAAGTAATCGGAACCTGCATATCGTTCCACCTGAAAAGTAAACGGCTTGGATACCGGTTTCCGGCGGATATGAACATAATCGTTCAGTCCGCCTTCCTGTATATATTCATACTCATTGTCCTTTTGAATTCCGGTAATCCGTCTGCAGGGCAGGTCATAAATTCCTTCAACCCGAAGCATGAAATGATTATTGACCAGCGGATAATCTCCAGTGTTGGTTACAATGTTGTTTCCTGACAATGCCTGAACCGCCATAGACCTTTCCTCCTTTACCTTAACTCAAATATACTCTTTTCTTTTTCTTTCTTAGAGGGATTGATATCGGCATTTATCCTTGAAATTTCTTCACACCATTTCCGTCTCGCCTTATGTTCCAATGTCATTACTGCATTCTCCTGCCAGTGAAAATAGTAGGAAATAAAGGACATTTCCCTGTATGCTTCCTCCTCCGGATAAAGCGTCATCCCTCCCCGGTAAAATTTAGCGGCACCTCATGTACTTTTCCGCATTCCGGGCATACTGTCTTTATAACCGGAGGCTCTATATCATTTATCCTTTGATACATATCCTGCAGAAATGCCAGATCCGCCGTAAACAGACGCTCAATGTTGGTAGTGGTGACCGTCTCCAGTCCTTCCAGCTCTATAATCACTTTTGACAGTACCACAACGGTGAGATATGAGGGATTGGACAATACTCTGGGATCACGGGTGGCGCCGATTTCATCCGCCGCCGTTGCAAGACGCATTTTTCCCCTTCGGTGAAGTTCTCCTGCGTTATCCATATATCCTCTTGGCAGTTCAAAATCATATACTGTAACCATGTAAACCTCCTGCAGTATTATTCATCCAAATTAATAATTCGAAATTATTAGTTCGGAATTATCAATTCGGAATTATCAATTCCTCATATGCCAGCTCAACCGATTCTATTGCCACTTCACTAGCAGTTGCATTTAAATCGGGGGCAGAGTATTTTGTTACCCACGCATTGGTCAGTACCCATACTCTGGTACCGGAAATAGATGTAACTGCTGAAGATGGCGCTCCTCCGTTAATATCTATCAGTTCAATGGATACCTTATGCCTTGGCATTTCTTTTCTGACCTCTGATACACATTCCTGAATCCACGTTTTAAACGCACTGTCCAGTGTATATCCCAATTTCAACGTTATATTTCCGTGTTTCACCAGTCCCGGTATTTTAACCGGAGCCAGGCTGTGGGCATTTCCCTGACGAAATTCAATTACATCCACCGATGCTTCAACTCCGCTGACTTCGTTAAATGCCGCAGTTCCGTTAACGCCTTCCACAGTTACTAAAAAATTCATTTTGGTTAACGGGTATGCCAATCCATTTCCATTATCGTATGTAGCCATATTTTTTACTCCTTTTTTCAAATATTCTGTCCAATCCGGAACCTGCCGGCTTCAAAGCGGTTATCTATCATATTCTCAGCCGCCTGCCGATTCCGATGTATGCTGGGTTACACGGAAAATAACAAATTCCGCCGGTCTGGATGGTGCGATTCCCACATTGCAGATTAATCTGCCGCTCATAATATCGTCTTTTGTCATGGTCTGGGTGCCGATTTCCACAAAAAACGCTTCTGACGGCGATCCTCCTGCCAGCATTCCCGACCTCCACATGGAATCCAGAAATGAAGCTATAGTTATCTGTACTCTTGTCCAGAGTGTAGAATCATTTGGTTCAAATACAACCCAGCTGGTATTTGCCTTAATACTTTCTTCCACATAAATAAATAAACGTCTGACGTTTACATATTTAAATGCACTGTTGCTGCTGGCAGTTCTGGCTCCCCATACACGAATACCCTGTCCCGGCAGCAAACGGATTAAATTGATACCTTCCGGATTTAAAATATCCTGTTCATTTCTTGTATAATTGGTGCTTAATCCGGTACACATTACTGTTTCATTGGCAGGCGCCTTGTGAACTCCTCTTGCAATGTCCGTTCTGGAATAAACGCCAAGAATTGCCCCTGACGGCGGTATGTAACCGGGCTTCTGTGTGGAACGGTCAAACACCTGAATCCAAGGATGATACATTGCCGCATAGGTGCTGTCAATCATTCCTCTGTATTCGATTAAGTCTTTTGTGCTGACCAGTTCTTTCGGCATATCAATGACCGCAAACCGGTTTCCCAGATTTTCACACTGGGCAACAAGTGCAACCACTACTTCCGGTATGGTGATTCCCGGCACTGCCATCATACTGACTACATTGTTTTCTACAAAGGAAGCCAGTCCGGTCCGCATTCCCGGTCCTTTATCCTCTCCGATAAAGGTTCCCGCATTTACTTTTTCCATCGTTCCGTCGCTGCCGCCTTCAAAACTAACCGTACCGTTGGTAATACCCTGTCCCAGTATTGCTTCCGCCGGGTTTTTGATTTCTCCCGTTTCCGATACTGTAACTTTTATTAACTGACTGGCAGAAAGTCTGGTAACAATATAATCCGGTGACAGCGGATTGAAATTCAGTCCGGCATACACTTCCGATTCTTCGTTATAACGTATCAGCATATCCATTTCTACCAGCAGAAGAAATTTTTTCGGTACCACCTCATTGTCCACCGGAGATTCTGTAAATTCCTCCTCAAATGTAATAGTATTGTCAAAAACAGACTGAATCCGGTTATACTCTTCGCCAAAAACTACAATGTCACCTTCTTTAAATCCGTCGGTATTCCGGGCGGTATAAACTTTTTCTCCTTCTTTCGCAATCAAATGCATCTTCTTTTTTGCAATGGTACCCAAAGTGACCATTAAGCGGTTACCCCATTTTCCCTCATTGGCCGCCGTCATGGTAAGGATTCCTTTTTCCGCCGTGGCGGCTTTGGCATCCGATGGAATTACACGGGATACATAACAGCGGGTTCCTCCGTTTACAAAAAACTGCTCCACGCTGTAGGCCAGATACCGGTATTCCCCATGGGTAAATTCACTTAAATATCCCCCATACTGTCTGGTAAAATCCGCAAAACTTGTAACAAGGGACGGCGCTCCCATTACCGGTCCTTTTACTGCCAGTCCCACAAATCCTGCGGTACTGGTACCTACTCCTTCAATCGTTCGCGGAGAATTGTCATACTCCTCCACATATACTCCTGGTGATAAATATTCTGCCATTCTTTAAACTCCTTTCTGCTTCAATAAATTCAGGCGGTTTCAAATCAAAACTTCTGACCTTACACCAGTCGTTTCACCTTTGCCTGTTATATAACTATGGTAGTCTGTCCCGGGAATGTTATCGCAATTGTTCCCATCCCATTTCCACAGAATAACCGGGAATCATTGGTCAGACAGGGGGTTCCTCCCACAAGAACTGCCGGATTTGTTGGAATCCAGGATCCTGCTGCCACCAGCATACAAGGCTGGGGGGTCAGCACCCCCAGCGCTGCTGCCGTTGCCGCCGCAACCTGAGGATTTGCCATGGACGTACACATTCCAAAGGGTGTAATGTTAACATTGGCTGCCGTATCTTTGATGGTTGCCACAGGCTTACTGCAGCCAAAACACATACTTTGTGCTGTCGCATTTATCGTTCCCGGCGCTGTCCCAAATGTACATTGTGCCGTTCCGCCTGTTACTACCAGCGCTCCCATGGAATCCCTCCTGACTTCTGATTTTCATCCTGCCAATCCAGACAACAGAACTTTTCTGTTCCATTCACTATACAGCGGATGATGTATATATTTTTTTTCCCGTCCTTTCGGAAATCACTCCCGGCTTTCAGCCGCAGGATGTAATCTCCGTTCTGTTCAGCAATTCCGTGAACCACTCTGGCAATCACTGCATTTGGAATACAGAATTTTTCCGGAATTCCGTCTATTTTCCACTGTTTTCCGGATAAGGGGCTGCCGGATAATTCCTGCTGTATCTCAAATACTGCGTATGCTGTTTTTCCGGGGTTTATAACTGCATACTGCCGGCCGGCATAGGCGCCTTCCCTGCAATTAAACAATGATAATACCTGTTCCTCTTTTCTATATTCCTTAAAATATAAAAAACTGTCTTCCTCACTTACCGCATCTATGGTAGTCAGTCCTGAAATATTTCCCTTTAATTCCCATATGGCAGTATCATTTTTTAAGCTTCGCTTTGGCACCATCTGAACATATATGGCAGGAATCTTTGAATCCAGCCTTTCATAGTTTACTGGAAATTCCTTACGCTCATAGCCGTCTGCACAGACCGTTAATTTAAAATTTTCTCTTCCGGTGTTGTAAAGAACATAAAACCCCATATCCTTTTTTATGGCATTAAGAAATGTCTTATTTCTTATCAGCGCAACATTTTCTTCTGAAATTACGGATCCGGAAACCGTATCGATAAGATATATAACTAAATCTGTCTGATATTTGAAAATGGTATCCACCCCTTTTAAAAGTTTATCCCCCGGCATTCATTCAGTCTCTGTTTCCTCTGCCGCCGGTCATCTGTACATCAATGGAAGCTTCCGTTACTTTTGGAATATCAACCATAATACCGCTGGAAATAAATACCGGCGCCATTCTGTAAAACAGGCTTACCTGATATGGTTTATTTACCGCCTGCCACACCCGGAATTTCTCTTCCAGCGAAATCTTAGCCTGAGCTACCGCAATAGACGGTTCATCAATCTCCAGTCTGCTTTGCAGTTCTGACGGAACTATTCTGTTATGGTCCATGATAATCTGTGCCGCCCGGCCTATGATTTTCTGTAAATCGGAAGATTTCATACCGGTTTTTGAAGAACCGTTTACAAATACCATATAATAGAGTGCATATGGTCTCGGCGGCTGTTTCACTCCCGGTTTTCCCGGAATATTAAGAGGCGGAATCGTTACCTGTCCTTCTTCCCGGATATCATAGAGATACAATCCTAATATGTAATCCGTTTCCTCGTCCACGGGGGAGCAGATTTCGATTTTATTTTCTGCCGGAACCGGCTCCGGACACATATTCTCTCTTAACAGCTTTATGATGTAAGAACTGATATCCGATATTATAGTGTAATCTGCCATACACTTCCTCCCATGCAGCAATAAAATCTTTTTTCTGCTGTTATTATACAATTAAACAAATTGTCTTGTAAATATATTTCCTATTTCTTTAGAAAACCTTTAGACAAAAAAAGCTATATATTGACATATGCTATTTTTGTCTGAAACAATGGAAAGATTTATTTTCATATGCTAAAATTAAAATCAGAATATAGTTGCGATAATATGAAATGATATTGACAGAACTATGGAGATTGGCAGGTATGAGAAGAAAGAAAAGAAACAGATATCATTCAAGCCGTACTTTGGTTATAATCCTTGCCTATGCAAACCGATATTTCTATCCGTTGCTGATACTTATCATGCTTTCGTTTGGAAAATCCATAGGTTATATTCCTGCAGGAATAAGTCTTCTGGCATTTTCTGCTTATGGACTGATTGGGTATCTTTGTAAATGGAAGCATATTTTCTGCTCCTTTCAAAATGCATATCATCAGAAAATGACACCCGACAGAATTGACTGGGGAAAGATATCTAAGGCAGACGTTTATTGCTGCTCTTGTATTTGGGGAATATTGGGGATGGTATTACTATTGTTAACATAAATCACAAAAAGCAGGAAAACAACCTGAAACCTCAGTTATTTTCCTGCTTGTCATCTATCTTTTTTAGTTCGATTTTTATATGTAGACGGAAACTTCCGTCCCCACCTTTACACAGCTTTCACCCGCTGCTCCGGTTTTCAAATATATTATGGGCTCCATTTCTGCAGTATCAGCCGTTGCTTCAGCCGGAACGCCGCTGTCACCTTTCTCCAGCTCTTTGCGTTCTTCCTTATGCTTTTGTACCGCCTTCTCGCAGGCCATTTCCGCTTTTTCCCGTGCCTCTTTGGAATCTTCTTTCATTCCTTTATCTGCTTCGGTCTGATATTCCTCAGCCTTATCCGCAAAATCACAAACGTATCCCATTGCCCGTTCCATAACCGCCGTGTCGCCTTTGCGCTCTGCTTCTTTATAAACCCGCATAGGAGTATTTAGAAGATTCATATTGGTCCTCGCTCCTACAAGTCCTTTCATTGTCGCTGTATGCATAATCTAATCCTCCTATCTTATTTGATTTGGTTCTGTCCGGCTCTATCTTGAAAAAGATGTATGCTGCCGCCTGTATGTATCATTATCTTTCTGATTCAGTTCGCTTTCAACCTGATCCAGTTTCTTCTCCAGTTTCCTGACCTTATCTTCATCTTCGGAAGCTGATTTTATCTCCTGTTCCAACTGTTTCTTTTTTTCTTTTAATTTTTCAATTTCCTTATCCACCTTATCCGTATCAGCTGTACACTTCTCCGCAGGTTTTTTCGGATTATCATAATAGAGTTTCCGGTTGCCGTTTTCATCCTTCCCTACCCGGTATAAACCACTGGGTTTCACCTCTGATTTTTCACTGCTGATATATTCAGCTTCCGGAGCATTTGTCTTATCAGCTGCATTTACATCATTCTTCCCCTTTCCGCTTTCCTCTGCCTTCTTCTGGCCCGCTTTCAGTTCTTCTGCAGAATCGGTTTTGTAAAGATTATAATTTTCATTGATTCTCATTGACATATGATAGTCCTCCTTTAATCGTTACTATCAGACAACATATCCTGCCGGAAAGTAATTATTAAACTCTCTCCAGTTTCTGTCTGTACTATCATTTTCGTCATCCAGAAAAAAAATTTAACCGATTTGCTGTGAGATGGTTTCCGGTTGTTGTGGAATGATGAGAAGTATGCTGAGAATAAAAATGTTCTCCTGTGTCTTTACGCTCATCGAACCCTGATATTTTTCTGCTACCGCTTTTATGTTGGACAGCCCTGTACCTTTTTTAATCTGTCCTTTTTCCTGGAAACTGTTTTCAATTTCCATTAAAATAAAGTCTCCCTGTATGTGGCCGGTCACATGAATATATTTTTCTGCGGTCAAGTCCATTCTTTTACAGGCATGAATAGCATTATCCAATGCATTTGACAATATAATACAGAAATCTATATCACGGATAAAACAGGGATAGGTCAGTTGCAGGGAACAGCTGACATCTATACCCAGACTTTTGGCTATCCCCAGTTTATTTCCCAGCAGAATGTCTGCTACCGGATTATTTGTGCTACATGGAAATGACAATTCTTCTGTCATATCCTTCATATCTCCGATATAATTCAGCGCCTGTTCTGAATTTCCGTTCTGCAAAAGCTCCTTTACCACCGTGACATGATTTTTTATATCATGTCGAAATGATTTAGTTTTTTCATAATGTTCTTTTGCCTCTTCCACATACTGATTCAGATAATGTTCCTCTTGCTCCAACAGAGACAGTTCTGTGCTTAAGCGAAAATTTTCCTGTAATTTCCTGTATGCAAACATAATAGAGAACAGACTTGCCATTCCCAGGAGCTGTAACATTAACATCCGATAGTGATTAGTGTTTACTGTGAGCCGTCCATCCGTAAGATTTACATTCCCATAAATAACGGAACTGATATGTTCACCCATTAAAAATATCATAAGTATTGGTATTAAAATCAGAAGCACATATTGTGTTTTCATGGTCTCGCAACATAAAAAATACCGATATACCATGCGGTAACAGATAACAGCCAACAACAACGCCAGATTTCCCAAAACGATGAATGCAATTCCGGCAATCTTCCGGTCAAAAGAAATCATCACCGGGTATAAAATACTTATCAGCGAATTAAAAATACCGTAACTGAGCTTCATTACACCAACTATCAGTGATATATATAAAATTACAATCTTCCAGTCCGCATGACATACAAAAATTCCCATTGCCGTAAGCAACAGAACCCAGGCAAAAAATTCAGCTATATTTATGGAAGGAATTACACTTATTATAACAATTCCCAACATCATAAACAATATATAATATATTAATTTTACCTTTTTTTGCAGGAAAAGGGCAAGAAAATAAAAACCTGTAAGAATTTGGGCGCTGCCTATGATATATATTGTAAAAAAATCCAGAAAAGCATCCATTTTACAGCCTCCATTCTTTCATATACTGCAAAATCACACTGGAAAACTCTTTGCTCCGTAATCGTGACACTGGTATTCTTTCACCGCTTTCCATATAAGCCATTCCATCTTTATAGCTTTTTAAATGCTTTAAATTTATCAGATAACTTCTATGACAACGAAAAAATCTGCTGTCCAGTTTTGTTACCAGATTTTCAATCCGGTCATAAAAATCAACGACCTCCGACGACACCAGATGCAGATATATCTTTCTGTTTATAATTTCACAGAAAACAATATCTTCAAACGAAATTATGGTGCTTTCATATCCCTTTTGAACAAGCAGACTTGCTTTACCGCTGTTTTGCATGGATGCCAAAAGGCGTTCCATCATCCTTTCAAAATATTTTTCATCAATGGGTTTTACCAGATAATCAAATGCCTGAACCTCAAAGGACTGGAATACCATTTCCTTCAGAACGGTTATAAAAATCAGAACTCCTTTAAATTTTCGGTTCCGCAGTTCCTTTGCGGTTTCCATCCCGTCTATTCCCTTCATTTGAATATCCAGAAACAGGATATCTATTTTTTTATCGTATTTTAATAAACACTCTCCGGATGAAAATTGAGCGATTGTTATCTCCATATTTTTTTTGCGAAAAAAATCAGATACGCTTGTCTTAATCATATCTGACATATATTTTTCGTCATCACAAATCGCAACATGAATCACATAACCACCTCCTGAAAATTAGTATTTTACCAATACCTGTCTGCAAAAACAATAAAAATGCATTGGAAAGGGGTTTTATTGTTGCAGACTGTCAGAGGAATTTTCCGGTGAATTACCAATCCTGTTTTCCCAGCCCTTTCATCTTTCACTCACTCATATGGATTACATGATATTTGTATGGCTTCTAATTAAACTATAAATACATCTTTTTTTAGATAAATAAAATAATCATTTATTTTTTCCATATTATATAACATTAAATTATTTACCTCATACTTTTTCGGCAATATAAAACAAGATACATTACAGCTGTCTGCTATAAGCTTATCCACTATTCGATCCTCTCCCATTATTATTTCTTCGCCCATCCCACAAATCAAAAAATCCTTTTTATTAATATGTGTTGTTATAAAATTTATTATAGCATTATAGACTTCAATATTTTTTTCATTTATATAATCATCCTCTAAATACAATAATTCTTTCGTTGAGACCCATATATTAACTTCACTTATGGTTTCCTTGTATGATATCGTAACCCCAAAAGAATGTTGTTGTTTTAGTTTTCCATATACTAATATTATTTTTTCCTCAGAAATTAATTGATTGATTAAATCTATATTGTTATCTTTTATAATACGTTGATTTTCAAAGGTCCAATTGTCTACCACATGAATTTCAGAGATTTCATATGATATTTTTGTTTCTTTTAACCACCATATTATTTCATTATATTTCACTTTTTTATTCATATAAAGATTTATCTCAAAGTTAGCTGACATTAATTATCTCCTTTTACAATTATTACTGCTAAGGCAAGTATCGCTCCTAATATCAATATTATTATTGCATAGTATAAACTTCCATAATCCCTTTTTTTCCTTAAAAGCCAAATTATCAATTGCCTTATACCTGTTTTTTACATCATTATATGTAACCTCTAAAATTGGAATATATGTTTTTTCAAACCATCTTCAACTCTAAATGCAATAATCTTCCCAGCGAGTATGATACTATCTTTTCCATATCTTTTTTTACATATCCGGTAAATTACCGAAAATCCATATAAAAAAAGGATAGTCCAAAGGAAATAGCTAATATTCTATAGCGTGTTTGAAAAATGCTCTCTGACAGATATTCGTTACAAATCTCCGGCAAAGTGGAACGTACAGATGGCAGGAATAATTTTTCAAACTCCCTCTGGAACTGGAGAATACCCCCGTTTTAATTAAATCTGGAAATAATTTTATATAGCAATGCTCTTACAATTTTTTTCTCTATCAATATTGGATTATAACATAATCTATATTAATTTTATAATTATGTTTGGTTCCTTTACTGATGTTGGTAAATATACTACGTCAAACATTCTTAAACTATTTTTTTATTTTGTATATAGATGATTCTAAAAAAAATGATTCTTTTATTTGTAAGTATATACTATTTATCATCTGATATATATTACAATCCTCTAAAACAAAATTCGTATCATACCCCTCAACAACAAAAATTCTAAGGATATCAATATCCAATTTTTGCTTCATAGTTTCAATTACATTTTGTAAAATCTTTAAATTGTTATAACATAGTTTCTCAAAATGTTTTCTATCATCTCCATTTGGAAATAAATCTTCATCAGAGTGTTTATCGTACGGAAATAATATATCGTCACTATTATACTTTTGAAGAACTGATGTTATGCAAAATCTACTATTATATCCTTTTGTATTTTCATTTAACATTTGAGTAACTTCTTTAAAATTCTCAACTTCCTCATCAAAAAATAATAAAATTTTATTACTCTCCATATTCCTCTTTAAACTATATTTTTGTTCTTTATCTGCTTTATAATTGAAATCCCCAAATAACATATGACTCATAACTATATACCTCCTGATTATTTTGTTCCTAAATTATCATATCCATACTTGTCCAATACCACAACGTCAGTCATTCAAACGTATATTAATTTATTCACCTAAAAATTTATTTAATAACGAATTTACTTCTATAATAACTTTCTCTACATATCCATTTTCTATATACACTTCGTTTATCTTTCCATTTTCAAAGCTGTATATAATACGTGAATCTTTATTCCCTTCAATATAAAAAATATATAAATTACATAATGTTGCTAAATCAATGGCTATATCAAATCTTCCCCATGACTCTAAATTAGCTTTTTCTTGAAACTTATCCAAATCATCATAATATGCTCTTCCACTTAAGTATGAAAACACCTTATTTTTATCTAATGTATAAAATAATTCATGTCGACGGTTACCATTATCAAAAACCATCCATTTAATTGAATGCATGGCATCTCCAATTATACATTCCTCGTTTTTTCCTATTTTAATTCCCTGAATCCAATAAAATATTTTACCATATACATAATGTTCATATTTGTTTACATCATTAAATTCAATTGCAAAAATTTCCTTATTTCCCACAACGTAATCTTCCATTTTTAATTTTTTCTTTTCATTTTTTCGACCAAAAGTTGCTATCGTTTCTTCCATTTATTTCACCCATCTCTCAAATAATTTTATTGGATTTTTAAATTGTTTTTAATGCTTCTGCTATATCTAAATCATTTAGTCCAAGGCATACTATTTTCCAATATATAATTAAATCTTTTCTCTACTCCAACTTCTAACCCATCAATCCGCCTGTCACCATCAGCCATACTTTACAAGATATCTCCTATAAAACAAGGAAATAATATATTTGATTCACAACTGTTGCAAAAAAAGCATGACCACAACAAGTATATGTAAAATTATGTATTAGAATCATACAGACACAATTTCAATGGATTTACAATAAAATTTTAAAGTTTCATTCTCATAATCTCTCACAAAATATTTTTGCTCACACTCCCATCCTGCTTTTACTTGATCCAGAATTTCAAATCCCATAATCTGATTATACTTCCCCCCAATATTATTAATATTAAGATTATTTATTGTATTAAATTTTACCAATAACTTATGAATTGACTTATCGGGCAATTCAATTAAAAAAAGTATTTTTAGATTCGATACTTGTTCCGCATATTCATCTAAATCTATGTAATAATCCATTTTTTCTATGTATTTTACATCATTCCATGAAAAATTTGGATTTATTTTAAATACTTTTTCCATTCCATAAATACTTTCATAATTATTAATTCCATATGTCATATCTCGTTTCCTTTCACAGGATCATATCCCGGGCTATAATATCGTTCATGTAAATGCGGAATTGAATGGTCACTATAACCATGATTATTATAATCAATTCTCCATATCTGTCTTCCAAAATCATCATATATCACTATTGATTTTTCAATTATATCATTATGTACTTTATAATGCATTATTTTAGAACTTGGAGTATTATAGTTAGAAGCATTTTGTTCCCAATATGCTTCATACCTAGTAGATTCATCTGGAGACATCATATCTGCAAAAGAATTACTACCACTTGTCTCTCCGTTTGAAATTGTTGTATCTGCAGTCTCAGAGTCCTTACCTACTTTACACATATTATGTGCCAATACCCCATCACCCACAAAATATGTATGCATTTTACTCCTGCTTCCTAGTTTGGAATATGTAACTTGGATTTATAAATATGATGAAAATATTATTATAAAAGTAACACCTATTTTTGGTGGATTTGAAGAGGATGATTATCTTCAAGAATAAAATAATATTTTTAGAGAAGCAGTAACATTACAACAATTTAACATATTTTCATCCAAATTTACATCTAATATATCAATATTTTCAATATATTTGTTTAAAACATATATTCTTTACCAAAAAAATATTTAGTTATTAAAAGATTTTATATATATCTCTATAATTGCTTCCTCAAAAACACTTATTTCAC
>JAAWEK010000011.1 GCA_022794265.1 Lachnospiraceae bacterium | reverse complement strand
CATTTCCATTCCCATCATAAGTATAGGAAATGGTACCCAGCCCGTCGGCCGCACTGATGATTCTGCCCAGGGCATCATACTGATATGTAGTGGTCTGGTTCCTTGCATTTTGGGCTTTTGCCAGCAGTCCTGCCGCATTATAGGTGTAAGTATGTTTGCTTCCCACCCCATTCACGGATTCCGTCAGGTGTCCCATGGTATCATACCGGTAGGTTGTGGTTCCTCCATTCGGGTCCGTTACCGAAGTGATATTTCCCACTTTATCATAGGTACTGCTGCTTTCCCCGTTTTCTGCATCCACTGCCCGGAGTATTCTTCCAATGGCATCATAGGCATATGTGGTCACGGCTTCCTGCTCCGTTCCGGTCCATGCTGTGGCTGTTGTGACATTTCCCATGGCATCGTAGGCATAAACACTGCTGACACCCAGAGCATCCGTCACTTTCGTCACATTGCCTGCCGGGTCATACTCCCTCCGTTCCGTCACCTTGCCGTCTGCATCAATCACAGCCGTAATATTTCCCAGATGGTCATACTCGGTTTTAAACCCATGGCCTTCCTCATCTGTGTATTCCGTCACCCTTCCAAGGGCATCATACCGGTACCGGACCGTATAATCCCCATACTCTGTTCTGGCAGTCATGGCAGTCATCTGGTTCCTGCTGTCATATGTCATTTCCAGAACCAGACCCAGGGCATCCGTTTTCTTAATACAGTTTCCATTGGCATCATATTCAAATGCCGTGGTATTGCCATTGGCATCCGTAGATGAAAGCATACGTCCGTATTTGTCATAGACATTTTTGGTCACATTTCCAACCGGATCAATGGTCTGAATTAAATTTCCTCCTTTATCATATTTATATTGATATACATGACCCAGATGATCCTCTTTCTTTACCAGACGCCAGGATTTGTCATAGGTATAGGATACAGAACTTCCGTCTGCATATGTTGTCTGTTTTTCCCTGCCGTTTGGATAATATGTATGGCTCACTGCTGTCCCATCCGGCAGAATTTCTTTTACCGGACGGTTGGCGGCATCATATTTATAAGAATATACATTTCCTTCCGCATCTGTAGTGGACAATACACAGCCTGCGCCGTCGTACTCCGTGGTGGTTACTGTGCCGTCCGGATTTGTGGTTCTGATATTCCTTCCTTCGCCATCATACTCATAAACTGTGATACCTCCCCGTTTGTTTACCGATTTTACCAGCCAGTTATTCGAATTGTATTCAAAAATGGCTATACCTCCGTTTTCGTCGGTAATGGAAGTCACGTTTCCGCTGCAGTCATAGGTATAACGGATAATTCCGCCGGTTCCGTCGGTAATACTGGTTTTTCTGCCCAGAAGGTCATAGGTATAGGCAGTGATGCTTCCATCCGGCCCTGTTACCTGTTTTACATTGCCACAGGCATCATAGAGCATGACCGTGGTATTCCCGTTATGGTCCGTAATTCCAGTCTGCAACCCGTTGGTATAGGTATAAGTAATAACACCAAGGCCCCCGGTTACTTCCGTCAGGACATTGCCGTTTTTATCATAAGTATAAGATTTATTAACTCCGGAATGTTCAGCGGAAGTCTGAAGCCGGTTGTACATATCATAGGTATAAGTATTGGTCTCACCATCCGGACCGGTAAGGTTCACCAAATTTCCGGCTTTGTCATATGTCATTTTAGTAGAACTTCCGTTAAAATCCCGGATTTCCACTATATCTCCCTTTGTATCATAAAAATACAGAGTAGTTCCACCTGTGCCGTTGGTTTCGGAAATCCTGTTACCGTCCTTATCGTAGGCATAAGAGACCGAATTACCATTCTGGTCAGTAATTTTTGAAATATGACCAAAGACATCCGAATGATATACAACGGTATTTCCGTTTCGGTCGGTGGCGGTAGTATCGGTACTTCCATTTTCATCCACAGTGTATGCATAATACGTCAGCGGTGTTTCCGGATCTGCATCGTCCTGCCGGATAACCCTTCCCTGTTCATCATAGGTATTGATAACAAAGACAGTTCCCCCGTGATTCTTTTCCTGTACCAGGCGGCGGTTCTCATCATAGTAATAATAAATGCTTTCCCCCAGAGGATTGGTAACCTTTATCAGACAGCCGTCCTCATAGGCAAACAAAGTTTTCCGTCCGGTATAATCCTCTACACTGGTCAGCAGACCCTGATCATTATAACGGGCGGTAAGACTCATTCCGCTTACCGGTTCCGTAATGCTCATGCTGTTCAGTCCATAAGTCAGATTTATAGCTCTGCCACTGCTGTCCACCAGTTTTGTCAGTTTTCCCTGAGAGTTAAATTCCCAAATCTGGCTGTCCGGAAGATTTAATGTATAACTGCCATTCTTATCGCGGGAAAGATCGTAATCCCCCATGCCTGTACTGATACATAAAAAGTTCTTTGCCCCTTTATCATCATCTGCTGTATTAATCAGAATCTGCTTTGCCACCAGTTCCCCTTTTATATCCCGGACAACTTTATCCTCTGCTACAAAGGTTATGTAATTCTCAGGAGTTAAATACAGATTCACCACACCTTTTTCCTCTGTCAGACGGGTTTCAAAATTGTGGGACCAGCCGGTTCCGCATTCTCCGGAAGCCGTATGCAGGGAATCATAATTCAGGTCAAAAGATAATGCCGGATTGCAGTTCAACATCATGGCATGAATATTATCGGTAAAGGCGCCGGTGGTCATATCTACCGGGTCTCCCCAGACATTTTTTACTTCCACGCATTTTACATTATATTTTGTCACATGACTCGGCATTGGACTGATGTGAAGTTCCACACCGGTATTACTCTCGCCGATTTCCCTTGCCACAGACTCAATCAGACGGTAATAATGTTCATCCGGATCCCCTGCTGCTGCAAATGGTATCCGGTAAGTTCCGTATATCACATCTCCCGGTGCAAATACTCCTACTGATATAGTATCGCCACCGGAAATAACCGGCATCCGGGAACAGCTTCCTGCTTCCGGTATGACATAGGTCTCCCCTTTGTATACCTGTGTTTCCACATTTCCTTTGGTATCCGTAATAGTAATCTCTTCTTCATATCCCGGAGAAGTATAGGGACCAAAGGTAGTTTCAAAATTATAGAATATCCGCTGGGACTGATTTCGTACCTCATACTGGATATAATAATCCCTACCGATATATGCTGCAGATTCCGGCCGGATATAAACATGGATTCCATCACCGGATTCTACCTTAAAAGGTTCTTTCGTTTCAAATGTAACATTCAAAGGAGCGCCGAAAGGCATAAGCGTACCCAGAAAACCGGCGGTTAAATTATATTCTCCTGCCTTGTCACCTTTAATATACCAGGATACCGATTTACTGCTCTGTCCGGCAATAGTGCCCATATTCTGAACTTCTGACTGTCCCTCATGGGTGTTTGCCAGTGATAATCCCTCCGGAATCTCAATGGAAGCCCGGCAGTCTGCCAGAGAAAATCCAGGTTCCGCACAATTGATGATTCCAAGTTCGGCACAAAACATTTCCTTTAACCAGGAGATGCTGTCGGTTTTATTTATATACGCAAAAATCGGCAGTTCCTCCTCCGATTCAACTTTTTCAATCTGGATACTTCCGCCTTCATGATGATAAGTAGAGTTTCCCCCGCCTCCTCCGGAACCTCCCGAACCGCCGGAACCTCCCGAACCACCAGAACCGTTGCCGGTTACATAGCCGCCGTTACCGGTATAAACATACTTTATCACTGTTGGAACCGGTGTCTGCTGAAACGTCAGTTCCACCGTAAAGGTAAAACTTTCATAATTCTCAGGATTGGTAAAATCGATTCCCGCTTCTACCATTTCCTGCAATTCCATCCGGTGTACCGAAAAGTTTCCAACCACCACTTCCCCTGACTGCAGTTGCAGAATCTCCGGTTCTCCGCCGTCCACCGAATCTATCTGTATGATATGTTCCTTCGGCAGATATCCCTGCTTATAGACAGCTATTTTCTGCTCACCAAATTTTCCCGAAACAATAACCCTGCCTTCGGAATCCGTCCGCAGGGTCCGGTTTCCTTCCGTTTCCGAATAGAGATAGACATAGGCATAGGAAAGTGGCTCCTGTTTTTCATTAACCACACGGAGTTCTTTACAGGCCGATGTATTCTTATCCAGCACCGTAATGTTAAATTTTGCCGTATCTAAATTCCCTGCTGCATCGGTTACGGTCAGCACAGCGGTATAAGTACCCGCCTTATCATACGTATAGACCGTTCTGGAACCGTAAACGGTTTCTCCGTTTCCCATATACCAGGAATAGCTTTTGATTCTTACATTATCAGCGGATTTCGTTCCGTCCAGTGTAAACTGCCGCCCCTGAATCACTATCATTTCTTCCGGTACCACTGCCGTTGGCGGAATGGTGTCTTCCTCATAAGCAAAACCGGACATGATATTGCTCACCGAATAATTGCCATATTTATCATATGCCTCCACCTTATAGGAATAGACCAGTCCCGGCGTAACGTTATTATCCGTATAACTGCAATCTCCGGTGCTGTGAAGCAGGGTATATTTACTTTCCAGAACCGATTTCCTGTATATTTTATAACAGTCAAAGTCTTCACTTTCCACTGGATTCCATTCCAGCTTCAGCCGGAAATTCTCCTGTAACAGGCTCAGCACCGGCTGTTTCGGCGCAGTGATATCCAGAACACAGGAAGTCTCAAAAGGCTGGCTTATATTATTGTTGAAATCCACCGCTACCGCCCGGAGAAGATAGACCCCTTCCTCCAGTCCTTCGGTATCCCAGTCAAAGGTAATTTTTTCATAAGTTCCGTTTATGGCATCGTTTCTGCCCAGTTCCGTCCATAACTCGTCGGAATCCGCCTTTTTGTATTCCACATACAGGGACTTCAATTTTGCATCATAAACAACTACGCTGAGTTTCGGATTTTTCCCCACAGTGGTTCCTTCTCCCGGAGTCATGCCATAAATTACCGGAGCTTCCATATCCTCGGAAACCTGCACAATGGTTTCGTTGGATTCTTCACTGATATTTCCTGCCAGGTCCACTGCTTTAATCTTGTATGAATATATTTTTCCTGCTTCCGCATGGATATCAAAATAATTTTTTGTGGTACATTCACGCACCAGTTCCGTATATATACCGGTTTCCTCATCGGCACGGTATATCGTAAAGAACCGGATATCTTCATCGGCTGCTGTCCAGTTCAGGGAAACAGAACCATTTTGGTCCTCGGCTTTCAGATTTTCAATGGCCTGAGGCGCCGTCCGGTCCACTTTATGGGAAGTAATCACCGGCTGGCTTTCATTTCCGGCCCCATCCAGAACCACCGCCTTAAAATACACAACTCCTTCCGGAAATTCTTCCAGACCACAGGTATACTCAAAGGTATATTCCCCGGATAAGGTTTCATTCCCTGCTTCTGCAAGCAGCATCCAGTTCTCCTGGTCGGAAGAGCCGTACAGCTTCAGCGACGATACGGCATGGTTATCTTTTGCCGTAATTTTAAAATCTATAGTATCCCGGAAGGCGGACTGGGCAGGTGAAAAACCGGTAATATACGGTTTTACGTCATCCGCGGTGGTGGTAACTTCGATTTCATCGGAAGCCTCCCCCCGGTTACCCAGTGTATCATATCCAGCCACCCGGAATTTATATGTGGTATCCGGAATCAGTCCGGTAATGTTCATCCCCAGGGTTTTGCTTTCGGTTCCGATGGTAACAAATTCCCCGTCTTTCCACTGCTCCACCTGGAAATAAGCAAAGTCATCCTCCTCTGCATCCTGCCACTTCAGGCTGACACCGGAAGAAAAGGCTTTTACCTCAGATATGACAATCTTAGCCGGACCGGAATTGTCGATTTCCAGGGATGTGGTAAATTCCCCGGTACTTTTATTTCCGCTTCCATCCCATGCAAACGCCCGGACAGCATACACGCCGTCCCCTAATCCTGCGGTATTCCACCGAATTACGGAAACGCCGTTGACTGCCGGCTCCGTGCCGATATCCCGCCACTCTTCTGTTTCTGAATCATAATATTGCAGTAATATACGGGATACCGACAGATTATCATATGCCGTAACCTTAATCTCCGCTTCCCCGTTGATTTTTGCGTTATCCGCGATACTTACAATATAAGGCGCCTCCCGGTCTGCCGCTGCAACAATGGAAATTATACTGCTTCTTTCGCTTTCATGTCCGAACCGGTCCAGTCCGGTTACATAATAAAAATAAGTCTGTCCTTCCGTGATATCCTTGTCGGTATAGGATACTGTATTTACATTTGAAAAACTTTTTATTTTCCTGAAACCGGATGATGCATCATCCGATTTATACAGATTATAGGATACACAGTCTGCATCGGATGCCACATCCCACCATACGATAACCGCTCCATTATCGGTATCTGCATTCACGCCGGTAACCGGTTGCGGCGGGTCATTATCTATGATATAAGTCACTTCTTTTTCCGTAAAGTTGTCATCAGCATCATACAAAATACACTTAACGGTATACTCCCCGCTGCGCAGTTTTGAGATATCCCAGCTGCAGGATGCATATAATTCCATTCCTGAAGAATTCTGCTGGCCGATTAAAGTTCTGGAAATATCATTCCATGTTTCACCATCCGAAGAGTATGTGAATTTAACCCGGTTGCCGGTACTGTTTCCTGTATTTGGAAACCGCACCGTTACGGTAACGGAACCGCTTCCGATGACCGCATTATCTTCTGGTGAAATACTTGTAATGGACGGATTTACCGCATAGCCGGAAACCCCGTTGCTGAAATCCGATTCATTTCCCGCACCGTCAAAAGCTTTTATCTGATAAATATATTCAACGCCCACAGATAATCCGGTGTCTTTGTATGTAGTTTCATTCTGAACTGTTGCGATTTCTTCATTATTGCGGAAAATCTTATATCCCGTACATCCCACGTTGTCGGAAGACGGCAGCCAGCCCAGTGTAACAGATGAGCCGGTGCGGGATTTTACCAGCAGTGAACGGGGGATTTCCGGGGCAAGGGTATCCGGGGCCGTAGTCACAGATACCGGTGCAGAAAATTCCGATACATTCCGCATTTCATCAAAAGCACAGACCTTGTATATATAATTTTTCTCCGGTTCCAGTTTATAATCCTTATATTCCGTTCCGGTTACCGTGGCAATCTTTTCATTATTACGGTAAATTTCATACCCCAATACCTTTATATTATCTTCTGAAGGATTCCATGCCAAAGATACAGTAGTAGTCGCAACCTCTGCAACTCTCACTCCCTCTACTTTGGACGGGGGGGCCAAATCCCGGATATCTTCGATTAGTTCATGACAGATATTGTTTATATTCGTGGAAAAGCTATAGTATTCCAACGGTCTTGAAATAATCAGTCTGTGGAACGAAGAACTACCCACGGACGAAAAGCGGATGGTCTGCTTATACACCCTTCCGGAAGTTCCCGATTTACCGCTTAGCAAAACGGAATGATTTTCCGTACAGGCAAAGGCCTGGGCCGTTCCGTTCTGTGTGAAATCTCCTTTGATTTCCAAAATACCGCCGGTTAACTTTCCCAGGTGAGAACGACTGGAAGCAGTGGAAAAATCACCGCCTACCGTAATATAATCCGTCCCGCTGTCCATCACCAGCATGCCGTTGCTCTGAACAGTAAAGTTCTTTTTACAGTAAATCGAGCCTCCGCCCACATCCAATGTACCATATGAAACCACAACAGAACCGGCCGTCAGGGTAAAACCGTTTAAATCCACGGAAGCACCCGCAGTAAATGTTCCTCCTGCAGTAATATCCGATGCCAATATCGTTTGAGAATTCACCGTTAGATTTCCGCTGAAATAATTCTCTTTAAATTCCGTCCCGGAACCTGCAGATATGGTTCCTGCAATATTGCGGCTGTCATCTTCCACGCTCCGGGTAACATAGATGGAATTGCTGATTCGGATTCCCTGAGATGAAGAATTGTCAAAAATAACATTGGACAGAGCAGAATCTGCAGATGATCCAAAAGAAATCACCTGCTGCCGGTTTCCGGTAAATTTCAATATAAAATCCCCGGTGGTATGAAAATTGTCTCTTTTACCGGCATTGTTCTGTGTAAAGTTTCCGGAAATCTCCAAAGTACCTGCCGTCAGAAAATCTGTATGGCTGTAAATGGAGGATGTGGCAAAATCCCCGTTGACTTTTACATAATCTTTTGGGGAAGTCATCTTTAGTATGCCCCGGCCGGAATCATATTTTACGGTTCCGTCACTCTGATATCTGACGGACTGCATATAATAACTGCCCTCTATCAGCAGTGTTCCTCCGTTTATATATACAGTTCCGCTGTTCTGAATGAAATCCCCGTTGACCGTCAGCGTATGACCGTTTAAATCCAGGGTCCCGCCAATCAAAACCAAATCTTCCCCTATCACCATATCACTGTTCAGTGTCCATCCGATCATCTGACTGCCGTTATATGTGATATTACAGTCGTTGACGATAATTTCTGCAGCATTTAGTCCGTTTTCACAGTATATTCCTTCCTCACTGTAATTCCTAAACTCCGCAATGTTAAAATAGGATTCCGGCGCTGCAAAAGAAATGGTCTGCTTCTTGCCTCCGCTGAAAACGACTTTATGGGTTCCGGCAGCAATAAAATTATTTGTCCGGTAAGTCACTGTGTGACGGAAATCCCCTTTCAGTTCCAGTGTCCCCGCCGTCATACGGCCGCTGTTACTGTACCTGCTGCCATATGAAAAATCTCCGTATACCGTTGCATAATCATCCTCATTACTCATATACAGACTGGCGTTGTCTCCGTTTATGTTCAGGTTCCCCCCACAGATAAAACTGCCTCCGCTCATTTTTATATAAGTATTTGACAGAGTGGTATTACCTCTGCTTCCAGTCTGTTACCTTTTAAATCCATTCCTGCTGCAACAAGCAAATCCCCGGTTATCCGCATATCCCCGCTTAATTCCGTTATATATGTGCGCAGATTTCCCTTATAATACTGATTGGTTAAAACTGCGTTTTTTTTCAAATCCACATACCCTGTTACGGTGCTTGTTTCATTTGTAAGTTCTCCGGTTACGGAAGCACGGTCTGTAATCGTGATTCCTTCCCCACTGTTATTGTCAAATTCCAGGTTAGCAAACCAGGCATAATTATAAGAATTCTTTTTAAAGGATATACTTTGGGCGCCATCTCCGTTAAAGACCACTTTGTGTTTTTCCGAAGCACAGAAATTACGTTCGGAACCTTCCTCCGACTGGACAAAATCCCCTCCAATATACAGGATTCCGCTGTCCAGCTTTCCGTTATGGTCGTTTACGGAAGCCATAATAAAATCACCGGTTACAGTAACCGTATCCGCCGGGTTGGTCATAAGCAGATATCCACTGCTGCCGGAACAGATTTCAGCTCCCTTATCGTCCGTTGTCACGGTCTGGATGCGGTAATCACCGTTTACTTTCAGGCTGCCTCCGTTTAAGTTAACCGTACCGCCTCTTTGAATCAGATTCCCCTGAACCGTCAGAGTGTATCCATTCAGATTTAATTCGTCCGCACCTAAATATAAATCCCCGTTTATCTCCGTATCTTTTTCCAAAGTCCATCCGAATATACTTCCGTCTGACAGAGTAACTTTACAATTATTCCGTATAAGCTGTATACAGTTAAAATATCCGTCAACCACAACACCTCCGCTGCTCTGATTCTGAATCTCCACAATATTAAATGCAGATTCCGGGGAGGCAAACGAGATTGTCTGTTTTTTATCTCCGCTGAATATAAACTTATGGGTTCCCGATGCTATAAAGTTATTTTCCCGATAGGTTACAGTCTGCTGGAAATCTCCTTTCAGTTCCAGTATTCCCGCCGTCATAAAACCGCTGTTGCTGTTTCTGCTTCCGTACATAAAATCCCCGTATACCACGGCCTGATCATTTACATTATTCATATAGAGATAGCTGTTATCACCGCTTATACTCAGATTTCCCCGGCAAATTAAACTTCCTCCGCTGATTCGAAGATAGGTATTCCGTATGGTGGTATTTCCTTCCACCTCCAGCCGCTTTCCATTTAAATCCACTCTGCTGTCTGCAACCGCATCTCCGGATATATGTAAATCTTCTCTCAGCGTATAACCCGCATTAAAACGCAGATTCCCCCTGTACCGGTTCCCGGTAATCACCCCACTGCTGCCCAGATTCACATTTCCCGTAACCCTGCTTTCTGTATTTGTAAGTTCCCCGGTTACGGTTACATAATCATCGGTAATCGTAATTCCTTCCATACTGCTGTTGGCAAATACCAGATTTGCAAAGCAGGAATTTCCGCTCCTTCCAACGGTAATACTCTGTCCATGGGTTCCATTAAAAACTACCTTATGTCCTCCCTCTGCATGAAAATTTTCAACGGTATCATTTACCGACCGGCTGAAATCTCCTCCGATATACATGGTACCACTGTTCAGCATTCCGTTATGCTTATTTATGGAGGCCATTACAAAATCTCCAGCCACCGTAACAACATCTTCCGGATTTGTCATTACCAGATACCCTGTGCCTGCAGAATAAGTTACAGTTCCGTCGCTGCCCGCAGTCATGGACTGAATCCGGTAATCGCCGTTTACCGTCAGATTTCCCCCGTTTAGATTAACCGTACCGCCTCCCTGTATCAGATTTCCGTTTATGGTCAGAGTGTATCCATTTAAATTTAACTCATCCGCACCCAGATACAGATTTCCGTCTATTACCGTATCCTCTTCCAGCGTCCACCCCAATACCCCGCCGTCGGACAGACGAATCCGGCAACCGTTTTTAATCAGCTCAGTACAATTAAAATTTTTATCAATTTCCACACCATCGCTGCTGTAATTTCTGATTTCCACAATATTAAATTTGGATTGGGGAGATGCAAAGGAAATGGTCTGTTTTCCTTCCCCGGAAAACAGAACCTTATTGGTTCCGGAAGCGATAAAATTACCTTCCCGGTATGTTACGTTCTGCCGGAAATCTCCTTGTAGTTCCAGTATTCCCGCCGTCATAAAACTACTGTTGCTGTTTCTGCTGTTGTATATAAAATCCCCCTTTACCACAGCCAGATCATTTTCATTGCTCATATAGAGATAGGCATTATCGCCGCCTATGGTCAGATTTCCGCCGCAAACAAAACTTCCGCCGCTCATTCTGATATAAGAATTATTAATGCTGCAGTTACCGCCCGCCTCCAGACGGTTACCTTTTAAATCCACCTGGCCGGAAACAGACAAATCCCCTGTTATCCTGATATCCTGATTTAAAGCATATGGTCTGATAAAACGCAGATTCCCCCTGTAACTGCCGTTTGTAACCACTGCCCCGTCATGTAAATCCACATAACCAGTAACATTACTGCTTTCATTTGACAGTTCTCTGATTACCGTGGCGCTGTCTGTAATCGTTATTCCCTTTTCATGGATATTTTCAAAAGAAAGATTTGCAAAGCGTGACGTATTGTAACCGGAATTCTGAAATGATATATTTTGCTCCTGCCTGCCGTTAAACACCACCTTATGACTTTCCGATGCTGCAAAGTTCAGATTTGAGCCTACAGCTTTCCGGATAAAATCTCCTCCAATATACATGGTACCTTCCGTCAGTTTTCCCTCATGGCTCTGAATGGATGCCATAACGAAATCACTATTGACAATGACGGTATCCGTCGGATTGGTCATCACCAGATATCCGGCGCTGTAATCATAAACCTTCTCATTATTATTGTCATAGCTATAAGACTGGATTCTGTAATTTCCGTCAACCTTCAGGGTTCCACCATTTACAACAACCCTTCCCGAATATTGGTCAAAATCACCGTGAACGGTAAGCGTATGGCCGTTCAGATTTAATTCGCCGCCGGTTAAGCAAAGTCCGCCCTCTGTTTCCTCATCCTTCTCTAACGTCCATCCGTGCCGGCCGGAAACCGGATACGTGATACCGGATTGGTTTCCCGTAATCTCGTCTGCATTTACCGGCAAAGAAGCATGAACTCCTTCGCTGCCCGTATTTTTAATCTCAAGGATATGAAACCGGGAACCCGGAACGGTCTGTACAATGGTCTGCCTGCCAGTACCGCTGAGCAGAACCCTGTGATTTCCGGAAGCCGTAAAACAATAGCTGTTATTACTGCAGATGTCGATAAAATCTCCTTGTACTTCAATGGTTCCGTCGGTTATATAAGTGTGATATCCTGCATTCCAGATAAAATCACCCTTAACAAATATATAATCATTAATATTCACCATGCGCAGATAATTCTGATGGGAAAAAGCAGCGGTTCCCAGACAGTTTACATACCCCTTATTGATAATAAATTCTCCGCCGGATACGGTTAAATCTCCGTGAATATTTAATTGATATCCGTTCAGATTAAATTTACCGCCTTTTACGGTCAGGTTCTTTACATCCAAATCTGCATCTAACGTGTAATCAGCAGACACCATTAAATCCTCATATATGGCATCCTCATTGATAACCCCCTGTTCTTTTCCTGTTTCGGTATCTTTTACTTCTGGCGCCGCAGCATCTGCTTCCGCAGCATAAAACCTATCCCCTGAATAATTTATTGTTTGAAATACCATAATCAGCGCAAGTATCAGGCTGACCATCCTTTTTCCAATGTATTTTATCTGTCTCTTATGTATCTTATTCATATGTTCACCTCTCCACTTTAATCAATATTACCCGTCACCCGGACGTCTGTAATATTTCCGTTTTTATCATAACTGTATTCAATGTAATTTTCAGAATCATATACGGCCTTTATTACCCTGCCGAGCTTATCATACTCATAGCTTACCGCTCTGTCCGTAAATCCTTCCGTTTCATCTTCCTCCGGAATTTCTGTCGTCTCTCCGTTAATATACTGCTCCAGGGTATCCCTGTCCTTTTCATCCACCACACCGTCTTCGTTTATATCCGCCAGCTTTTTCTGCTCCTCGTTCAGCGTGATTTCCCCGGACAGAAATCTTTCAAGTAAATCCAGGTCTTTTTCATCTATGACTCCATCGCCGTTTAAATCCCCGGTCAGCGGATTTTCTTCCGTCAGGTCCGGATTTACATGATACCAGATTCCATCTTTATACCACATGCTTCCTGTAACTTCAAATCCCTCCTGTTCTGCCTCAGGAATCTGGTGTACTCCATCGTTAAACAATACTTTTGCCACAGAATATTTTGTTATGGTACACTTATACCAGCCGGACTCTGCTGCTTCCATTTTTGTCCCCGGCCAGGCCGGACCCGTATCGGTATCAGACGCATAATAATAAATGTATGGCTCATTCCAATTATCAGGTTTATAAAAATGAACCTTTATGGATGTATCTCCGCCAGTACCCAGCGGATTCTCATCATACCAGATTCCATTGTAATACCACTTTTCGCCGCTGACCGGAAATCCCGGTTCGTTCTGTCCTGGTATCTGATTGTTACCGGCATCATTGAAAATAACGTTGGGATTTTCACAGCCGATAATTTCATATACATACCAGTTTCCCCCCTCCCGGTGCATGGATGTTCCCGGCCAGTTTACAGTATTTTGTCCCTCCTGATAATAATATATATTTACATTTTTCCAGTTTTCATTATAAAAATGAACAATGGTACTGTCTGGCTCATGGTCATACCAGTTCCCGTTGCAATACCATGCATTTCCTTCTACCGGATAGCCTTCCAGACCACTGCCCGGATTCTGGTGATTCCCCCGGTCGCTGAAAATAACCTTTACCGGATTCCTGTCATATATGGTATAGGAATACCAGTTATTTCCCTCCGGCTGCATCGGCATACCCGGCCATGATTCTGCCTCATAGTTATCCGAATAGTAATAAATAAAAGGGGCATCCCAGTCATCAGAATTATAATAATGAACCGTCATTGACGATTCCTCATTTAAACCCGATGGGGATGCCCAATTGTGCTTTACGGTTGAAAAACCGATAACAAAAAATATACATGCTAAAAATACAATAAAAATAATTTTGTTAATACTACTACTCTTCTTCAATTATTTTCCCTCCGTTTTCTCTTTTGTCTTAAATGTATTTTAACATAACATATTTTAATTCATCAACTAAAATTTTCCAAAATTTTCCAAATTTAAATTCACAATTCCGTTATATACTGTTTTAACAATTATTCCCTGAACAATGGAAACTTATTCCTGTGGGGCCGGCAGCTGCTTTATCAATCAATTGAAATCTTTCAAAAAATATGTTATATTGAACCGGATAAGCTTACGGAAAGGAACGAAATAATTAAATGAAAGATTCAATTAAAAAAGCCGTTAATTTTCTGTTTAATGAATTATCCTTTTCCAAAGAAAACGAACGGAACAAAGAACGGATTACCACCGCTGCCCTTGAAAAATATGACAATGATATTGCCGGTTTGAAAAATCCCAGGGAAACTGCCGGAAAAATCATATTAAACTGTGGCAGTATTGACAATATCTGCTCATATTTAGAGATTCCGCCGTTAAAAAATGAAAATTTGTCATCTGTTCCTGCTGACAAAAAGACATTTAATAAAACCTTCAAACGATTGAGAAGAATGATATACCTCATTTCCCTGTTAGCCGCCTTTCTCCCTGGCCTGGCTTATAATATTTTGTTTCATTTTTCTTTTTTAGTTCTCATTGCTGATTTTATTCTGGGAAGTCTTGTAGTTCTGGGGATATTATTTTGCGGAAGGCGGTTAAAACGAATTGCAGACGAAACGCTGTTTTGGGAGAAGAGTTATGAAAGCGGAAGCAGAAAAACTATAGAAAATTACTATGATTTATATACAAAAAAACTGAATAACTGTATTCTGGCAGCGCTTTCACTGTTTGCCCTTCTTTTCATCTCCATTGTATTTTCGGTTCTTACATCAAAATATACCTTTGGCAACGTAATCATTTTAATAGAACGATCTCTAAGCCTCATTCAATTAATAATTTATTTCGTGCTAAAAAACTTCTTATGCCGAAAAATAATTGCCTGTTTTTTATGCGGCAGACAGATTACCGGATACAAAAAAGAACTTAAAAAGCTGTGTCTCTGCTCCGCCATATATTACCTGTTTTTTTTCGTTCTTTTATTTTTTATTCGCAACCAGTCAGATTATATTATGAATTACACACTTGCGTTTTCAATTCTGTATTTTATTCTTGTGCTGTTCTACAATGTTATGCGCAGACGTAAATTTACCTACAGAAATACAGCCCTGAATATTAAAAAAATAATCTGCTATACCCTGGCCGCAGTTTTCTTTCTCGCCTACAACCTGATGAAGATGGATTTATATCTGACGCAGCCATATATAAATACTGTATCCTCTGTTGAACACAATATAAAAGGTATTTCCTATAATGAGGATTCCGGTGTTTATACCATCACCACCGATGCCGATAATTTTAAAATATTACAGTTAACCGATATACATCTGGGAGGCGGTATTTTATCCGTATCCGAAGATATAAAAGCCCTGAAAGCCTGTTACCGGCTGATTACCGAAACCAGACCGGACTTTGTGGCAGTAACCGGAGACCTTGTATTTCCTATGGGAATCATGTCTTTTTCCCTGAATAACAATGCACCGGTCATGCAGTTTGCCAATTTTATGAGAAACGTGGGAATTCCCTGGGCATTTACATACGGAAATCACGATACGGAATCCCTTGCAACCCTTAACCGGACAGAGTTTGACGAACTGATGAAATCAATTTCATTTAAAACCACAAAAAATCTTTTATACCCTTATATCCAGCCGGATATATACGGCAGAAGCAATCAGCTCATTGAAATCCGCTCGTCGGAAGGAGAGCTTATGCAGGCATTATTTTTTATAGACTCCAACGACTATATTCCGTCCTCCAATACAATAAATGAATACGATTATATTCACGACGACCAGGTGGACTGGTATAAACGGAATGTAGAAAATCTGTCCCGACAGGAAGGCCGTGTGATACCTTCCATGATATTTACCCATATTCCTCTCAGAGAGTATAAAACTGCCAATGATTTATATGAAAGCGGCAGTGATGAAGTAACATATTTCTATGGTATACTAGGAGAACGAATGTTTAATAAAATCTGCTGTTCCAAATACGACAGTAAACTGTTTGAAACTGCCGTGGAACTGGGCAGTACAAAAGCCATTTTCTGCGGTCATGACCACTATAATAATCAGTCCCTGGAATATCGTGGAATCCGCCTGACCTACGGCTACAGCATTGATTATCTCGCCATGCCCGGAATCAAAAAAGATACGGAACAGAGAGGAGCAACCCTTATTACAATTAAAAAAGACGGGGCGTTTGAAATCACCCCGTACCGTTTAACGGATTTAAAATAATCTATTTTATTGTATGGAATTTACTGCTTTCCTCAGCAATGGTCCCACAATGGATGCAACAACAATCTTAACGGCATCCCCAATCAGAAACGGAACAACACACAGCACAAGGGACTGTTTTAATCCCATTTCCTGCTGATACATAAACCAAAGGGTTCCGAAAGCATATGCCACAAACAGACCTGTTGCCATTCCTGCCACATACATATATAGTTTTCCTGCAAACTTCTGATTCACAATACTGCATATCAATGCGGTAAAAACAAATCCCAGCAGGTAACCTCCGGTAGGTCCTGCAATTTTGTCAAATCCGGAACCGAAACCAGAAAATACCGGAAGACCGATGGCGCCAATCAACACATATACAATATAACTCAATGCACAATATTTCCAGGTCAGCACAAATGCTGCCAGATATATAACAAAATTGGTCAGCGAAATCGGTACCGGTGTAAACGGCAACGGCAGTGACAACGGACCCAGAATACAGGTAACCGCCGCCATCATGGCCGTTATAACCAGATTTTTTGTTGTAATCCCCTTGTACTTCATGACTGAAGCAGAAACCGGCGGTGTTTCTGCTGATTGATTAACAGATTTCATAATACTGCAATACCTTTCTATGTATATTTTTTCATGTATCTCCAGGCCTGTCTGTGATATCCTTTATACTGCGTATTATAATAGAAACAGGAGCTAATGTCAACTATTTTGAAATAAGCAGTTGACATTAGCTCCTGTCATGAAATTAAAATGGGAAACAAATGGGACCATCAATCATCAATATCCTGCTCTAAAGCAGCCATATCCTCCAGATAATTCTTAAGCTTTTTCGACATATAGATATTTCCCATTAAATCGGTAATTCCGCTAAACAACATGGCCAGTCCGATGAGACGAATCATTGTGGCCGCTATTTTAAACGGACTGAAGATACACAATAATCCCAAAGCGATATTAATCAATGCAATGATAAAAAAATATGTCCAGTTACCGTTTTTCATTCGTTTTACATCCAGACTGGACTGCAGTTTGCCG
The DNA here is from genome assembly GCA_022794265.1 of Lachnospiraceae bacterium. Classification (GTDB taxonomy): domain Bacteria; phylum Bacillota; class Clostridia; order Lachnospirales; family Lachnospiraceae; genus Bovifimicola. Next base: position 199,275 of record JAAWEK010000011.1, on the reverse strand, counting down.
AAACCGCTAACCAGCACCAGTATTCCCAACAGAATCGGAATAATGGATATGATGGCTTTCGCCTTAAATATCAACACCAGACCGATTATAAAACAAACCAGACCAGTAACCAGGTCATTTTTATACATGTTCTGTTCCAGCCCTCTGGCCAGATAGGTTAAAACCTTAATCAGCCCTATGGCCATAACCACAATGGCAATCAGATAGCAAATAGTCTTTGCCGTTGTTTCAGGAAATAGCAGCAATATGGCGCCTGCAATCACATACATTACTGAAGACAATAACAGTTCCAGACGAAACCCTTTCCCTTTATTTTTGTTATCCTTCTCTTTCATTTTGCAATGTTCCTTTCTTTTGATAGTTCCTTTCAGGTGTTCACTAAACGCCTGTTATCACTTCCCCTGTTTTATGACTTTAATCCAGCCTTCCGGCCCATCGATACGTCCCATCTGGATTCCTGTCAGTGTCTCATATAACTTTTTAGTTACCGGTCCCATCTCCGTCATACCGCTAGGAAAACAGATTTCTCTGCCATGGTCATTAATCTTTCCTACCGGTGAAATCACTGCCGCAGTACCACAGAGGCCGCATTCCGCAAAATCTTTTACTTCCTCAAAGAATACTTCCCGCTCCTCAACTTCCAGTCCCAGATAATCTTTTGCAACCGTCATCAGGGAACGACGTGTAATAGAAGGAAGAATGCTGTCTGATTTCGGTGTAACCACTTTTCCGTCCTTTGTTACAAATAAGAAATTTGCTCCTCCTGTCTCTTCTACCCTGGTTCTGGTAGCTGCATCCAGATACATATTTTCATCAAATCCCTGATTGTGGGCATCTACGATGGCATGCAGACTCATTGCATAATTCAGTCCTGCTTTGATGTGTCCGGTTCCGTGAGGAGCCGCACGGTCAAAATCCGATACACGAATGGTCAGCGGTTTTACACCGCCTTTAAAATATGGTCCTACTGGTGTGCAGAAGATTCTGAACTGGTACTCTTCTGCCGGCTTAACACCGATTACGGAAGAACTGCCGAACATATAAGGTCTGATATATAATGTAGCGCCGGAACCGTACGGCGGCACATATGCTTCGTTTGCCTCAACGGTCTTTACAACGGCATCTATAAACCGATCCTTCGGAAATACCGGCATTTCCAGCCTCTGAGCTGTGGCTTCCATACGTTCAGCATTTAAATCCGGGCGAAAGCATACGATTCTTCCATCCTCAGTGGTATAAGCTTTCAGTCCCTCAAAGCATGTCTGAGCATACTGCAGTACTCCCGCACATTCATTAATCACAACATTGGAATCTGAAGTCAGTGCGCCTTCATCCCATGCTCCGTTCTTATAATTTGAAACATACCGCTGCTCCGTCTGCTGATAACCAAATCCAAGATTTTCCCAATCAATATTCTTCTTTTCCATAACAAATTACTTCCTTTCGTTCATCTGCAAATATATAACGCATCGTTGAATCTTTTCTGATTAGTTTACCCCCGCTTTTAAATACTGTCAAGAAAATTTTGGACCTCTTTTACTGTTTTCTTAATTGCAAAGGGCTTACATGCTTCCAATTCCCATAACTCTCCATATCCATATTCTATCAGAATACAACGAATACCCATTTCAGCAGCGCCGATATAATCAAACTTCCGGTCACCAATCATAATCATGTCATCTTTCGATACATCATCATACCTCTGCAGTGCATGGCGGAGAATATCTGCCTTTTCTACTCTGCTGCCATCCATGGTACTTCCCGAAACATAATCAAAATATTTCATAATATCAAAATGCTCTAACAATTGTTTCGCAAATTCCGTTGGTTTAGATGTTGCAAGTACCACTTTAACCCCATGTTCCTTCAAATGTCCCAGCAGTTCCGGTATTCCTTCATATAAGTAACATTCAAAAATACCTTTCTCCCTGTAATATTCCCGGTAATACTTCACGGCCTCCATGGATTTTTCGGTATCAAATCCATAAAACTCCTGAAAGGAAACATGAAGGGGCGGACCGATAAACGGACAGAGGGAATCTAAATCTTCCACATGTATTCCGTATTTGTCAAGGGCATAAGCCACAGATTTCGTTATGCCTTCTTTGGGGTCGGTTATGGTTCCATCTAAATCAAAAAATACAATCTTCATTTTCCGGTAATATTCCTTTCCATGGTATTTGTTGCTGACAAATCAGGCTCATTTGTTCGTATTGGTCGTACAAATGAGCCTGATTCCTTCCACTAAGAATTAATATTCCATTGCCTTTTCTTCACCGTTCATCACACGAAGAGCTCCCTGTGCCAGCGCCAGCAGTTCATCTTCTCCCGGATATACCGTAAACGGTGCAATCCATTCCGCTGCTTCTTTCAGTCCTGATACTATATGTTCATTGTATGCAATACCGCCGGTTACAATGATGGCATCCACTTTGCCCTTTAATACACAGGCCATGGAGCCGATATCTTTGCTTACCTGCAGCATAAATGCATCTCTGATTTCCCTGGCATGGTCGTCCGTTTCCGCCATTTTCATAACATCTCTCATATCATTGGTATTCAGATATGCGTTGAGACCGCCGTTTCCTACAAACTTCTTATACACTTCTTTCTCCGTATATTTTCCCGAGAAACACATTTTAATCAACCCGCCGGTAGGCACTCCGCCTGCGCGCTCCGGTGAAAATGCTCCGTCTCCGTCCAATGCATTAAATACATCGATAACTTTGCCTTTTAAATGGGCTCCAACGGATACGCCGCCTCCCATATGCACAACAATCAGATTTAGGTCCTCATATGCTTTCCCGTTTTCTTTGGCGTATCTCTTGGCAACCGCCTTCTGGTTCAGCGCATGAAAAATACTGATACGCGGAATTTCCGGAACACCGGAATATCTTGCTTCCGGCATCAATTCATCCACCACAACCGGGTCCACAATATAGGACTTTACGCCGATTTCTTCAGCTATCTCCCGTGCCAGGATTCCGCCGAGATTAGAAGCGTGTTCTCCCTGAACCCCTGCCTTTAAATCTGCCAGCAGTTCATCACTTACTTCATAAGTACCTCCCGGAATCGGTTTCAGCAGACCGCCACGGCCAACCACCACGTCCAGGGTGTGAATATCAAAATCCTTTTCCTTCATCAGGTCCAGAATAATATTCTTACGAAAATCCTTCTGGTCAACAATACATGCATACTTTGAAATTTCTTCTGTAGAATGTCTCAGGGTTTCTTCAAATAGTAAGTTTTCATCTTCAAAAACACCAATTTTCGTAGAAGTAGAACCCGGATTAATAATTAAACTTTTCACTGACATAATACTATCCTTTCTCCATAATCATAATTTTAGGTAATTGCCAAACGCATAGTCACAGGTCAGTAGTTTCAATGACTTGGGACTTCAGGCATACAAATCATCTTATTTGTTTCGTAATGCTTCCGCAACTACAGAACCCAGTGCAATGGAATTTACTTTTGTCTCAAAATCATCGGAACGTGATGTAAGAATTACAGGCGCTTTTGTTCCCGTAATAATATTGCCGTTTTTAACCTTTGCAGTATGTACAAGGGTTTTATATACCAGATTTCCCGCATGGATATCCGGGAATAAGAGAATATCCGCATCTCCTACGATTTTTCTGTTTTCTGCTCCTTTATGGGCTGCGGCTTCCGGACAGATTGCCAGGTCCATGGAAAGCGGTCCGTCAACGATACAACCCGGAATCTTTCCTTCCTCACACATCTTAGTCAGCTCTGCGGCATCCACGGTTGCCTGCATTTTCGGATTAACAACTTCTACAGCCGCCAGCGGCGCTACCTTCGGCATATCTATACCACAGGCATTACAGATTTCAACTGTATTTTCAATAATGCTGACCTTGTCCTCCAATGTAGGATAAGTCATAAACGCCACGTCTGTTAAGAATAACAGCTTGTCAACTCCTTCTATTTCAAATACGCAGACATGGGATAACGGACGGTTGTTCCGAAGACCGGCTTCCTTATCCAGCACGCTCTTTAAGAAAGATTTTGTGTCAATCAATCCTTTCATATACATATCAGCTTTTCCGTCATGTACCAGTTTTACTGCTTTTAGTGCAGCTTCGTAATCGTCAGTCTCATTGATTATCTCATATTCTGATAAATCCATATCCAAATCCGCTGCTATTTCTTTTATCTTTGCTTCATCACCTACCAGAATGGCGTTGGCTATCTTCCGTTCTTTGGCTGCTTTTACTGCCTCTAATACAGGTGCATCTTGTGCCACTGCAACCGCTACTGTTTTTGTACTACAACTGTTCACTTTTGAAATCAAATCATCAAATTTCCTGCTCATATTACACCTCTAAATGTATTAAATTTTGTTTATCTGTTAAAAAAATAACTAATCATTGTTATAGTAGCACTAAATTATTAAAAAATCAACAGAATAAAACACACATCATATAACAACCCATTCCGTTATATGATGTGCGTTTATATCAGTTATATAATTAAATACTTTCCAATACTCCTTTCGCAATTCCTTTCGCATATTCATCCAGATAATCCTCAAACAGTTTACTGTCACGGACACTGCTCATAAATCCGGTCTCCAGAATCAGACTAGCCATGGAAACTTTATTGACACCATAATTTTCATTGACATTATCCATGGTTCCCCATTTTACACCCCTGTTTTTCACACCTGGCACTTCCTGTTCCACACAATTCAGTATACGTTCCGAAATCTTTTTGGCATCAGCCGGACGGGAATTATTAATCCAGGCTTCAATACCATTTACATCTTCCGTTCCTTCATATATATTTCTGTGAAGAGATAACAGAAGGTCCGCATTGCAGTTTTCTGCAATTTCCCTTCGCTCTGCCAGACTCACTTTTTTATCCGTTTTCCTTGTCATGACCACCGTTACGCCGGCGGATTCCAGATATTCCTTTACCATCAACGCCAGCTTTAACGTCTCTTCTTTTTCATACTGCCCCGATCGCCCTTCCGCCCCTACGTCATCTCCACCGTGTCCCGCATCCAGACAGACTACATATTTTTTGCACTTATCCATTTTATCCAAAAAAGGTCTTGCAAACTCCGAAACCTGTTCTGGTGAAATTATCGACTGCTGCTCAACGGTCTTTTGAGAGTTTTCTATATTTACGTTTTCCTCACTGATGCGGCTGCTGCCCATTCCGCTCTTACTGCTTTTTTCATTTCCCAGATACACCAGCAATATAACCATTATAGCCATAACCATAAAATTAGCCGCAAACGCTATTCTTTTGATTATCCTCTTCCGTCTTCTTCTGATCTGATTATATCTCTTTTGATTCATCCTTTGCCATCTCCTTTAAACATCCGCTATTGCGATTTAGTTATACCTTTATCTGATTAAAATTGTAAGGTATAACATACAAAGAAGTATTCATGAAAATGTAAAAAAGATGCAAACATTAATTTCAATACTGTTTTTACGAAATATTTACAATTTACTTCTATACAATCTCAAAGAATAAATATAAAATAGAAATACCAATAACCCAATTTAAAGGAAAGGTATTTTTATGATTAAGATTTTAGTTGTAGAAGATGATATAAATATTGCCAAAATGATTCAGGCTACCGTGGAGATTGGCGGTTATTCTTCAAAAGTCTGCCATGACGGTATTCAGGCTCTGGAACTGATTAATTCCGATAATTTTGATTTAATTCTTCTGGATGTGATGCTTCCAGGCATGGACGGTTTCGATATTATTTCCAAAAAAAATAATGATACTCCGGTTATTTTTATTACAGCAAAAAATGAAGTTATGGATAAAGTGAATGGATTAAAACTGGGAGCTGAAGACTATATTGTAAAACCCTTTGAAGCTATGGAGCTGCTTGCCAGAATAGAAGTGGTTCTGCGCAGATATAATAAGGAAGACTATATTCTGTCCTATGATGATATCCTTATTGATACAGAGGAACATAGCTGCCGGCGCGGCGACGAATATGTCAGCCTGACACCAAAAGAATTTGAACTGCTCATATTTTTTATCAAACACCCGGATGTGGCCATAACCCGTGCAAGACTTTTATCCGCCATCTGGGGTTATGAATTTGAAGGCGAGTCCCGTACGGTCGATATACACATTCAGCAGCTCCGAAAGAAACTGGGGCTGAAAGACAAGCTGGTAACCCTGCCGAAATTAGGATACCGTTTAAATAAGAAGTTTTAACCTTAGCCTCCTCCGGATATCATCAAACAGAAATGAGGAATCCCATGAAACTCTGGCAAAAAACCTTTATATGGACCCTGATTATCGTAATGGTGGCCGTAAGTTCCACCAGTATTATAATACTGAAAAATAACTATGATATTTCCATTGACCGTCAGATTAACAATACTTTATCCGAGCACGAGTATCTGATATCGAATATCAAAAACCGTATCTTAACCGAACGGAGAAAGCAGAATGCGGTACTGCTACTGCCCTCCCAGATACTGGAGGTGTTTCGGGATATTATGGCAGCTACCGACTCCAAGGAAAAAACTACCATTGCTCTTTATGACGAAGAAGGCCAGGTCCAGTATCACAATATGGTAATCAAAATAAGTGACGAATTCTATAACGCAATTAATACATCCAAAAAAACCCACAGACAGATTGTCCGCTCCGAAAACCGCCACTGGCTGCTCATTGGTTCTTCTATTTCACTGGAACAGCAGGATTATATCTTTATCAGTTCCACGGATATATCGGAAATCTACACCATATATGAGAAGCAGCTGGATTTTACAAAATGGTTTACCATATCCATATCTCTGGAAAGCGCCCTGTTTCTTCTTGTGCTAATCAAACTGCTTATGGTTCCCCTGACAAAGCTGAACCGTGCCACCAAGCGGATTGCCGGCGGCGATTACTCCGAGAGAATCCCTGTCAAAGGACGGGATGAACTGTCCGAACTGGCGGAAAATATGAATATCATGGCGGATTCCGTTGAGGAAAACATTACACTTTTATCAGAAACAGCCGAAAACCGGCGGCAGTTTATCAACAATCTGACCCATGAAATGAAAACCCCTCTCACTTCTATATTGGGATTTGCAGACATTATACGGATAAAAAGAAATATCACGCCAAAAGAACTGTCCGAGTACAGCGGAATTATTTTTGAAGAGGCAAAAAGATTAAAGAATTTATCCGGCAAACTAATGGAACTGATTACCGTGGGGGAGACTAATTTAGAATTCGTTTCTATTTCTTCCGGTGAATTAATGAATCAGATTCAACTGGTCTTAAAACCTATATTGGATAAAAATAATATAACTCTGATTACAGAATGTGATGAACGCCTTCTCACAGTGGACTGCGAACTTTTTAAATCCATGATACTGAATCTCATTGATAATGCCATAAAAGCTTCCAAAAACGGAAAAAACATCTATCTGACCGGAACCGACGGAGGGCCTTCTTCCCAATCGTTTACCATAACCGTCCGGGACGAAGGCATTGGTATTGCGAAAGAGGAATTAAATAAAATCACGGAACCTTTTTACATGGTGGATAAAGCCAGAAGCAGGAAAGCCGGCGGCGCAGGTCTGGGACTGGCCCTGTGTAAACGAATTGCTGAGATTCACAACGCCGGTTTTCATATCAGCAGTAAACTGGGCGCTGGAACCACAATCACCATTACTTTAACCCCGGGAGATGAAATCCATGAAAAATAGAACCTCAAAATTATCCATACTTATTACGCTCTTATCCACTATACTGATTATAACCATCGGATATAAAGCCCTGGCTTTCGCCGGAGATTTCTTTCTGAGAAATGATACAGAAATCAGTTATTTAGCCACGGATAATCTGACAACCTATGTTTTTTATTCCCAGTCCGAAGACGAATTAAAGCTCTATCCATGGAACTACTATTATGATATGGTTTCCTTTCAGAACTATATTGGAAAAGATGTCCCCGCCTCATATTATATAGACACATGGGAATTATATAATTCTCTTATCTATTATTTCTATCGGATGATACCTGGAGAAACGGCAACAATCCTCTTCAAAGAAGATATCACTCTCTATGATAGAATGGATTTTGCTAATTTAGCCAAGGATTTGTTTGTAAAAACCGTCAATAACGAACCTGTCTTCTACTATTCAAAAGATTTGAAACTGTCGGACCAGACCTATAATCTCCGGTTTGCATTCAGCCAGACCGGTCTGCTGTCTTTTGAAATAAAGCAGGTATCAGACACCTTGCCGACCGATGAGGAGATGGACAGATCCAAGCAATTTTTAACAAATTATATAAATTCGGATGAGACCAATTCCATTGCAATCATTTATTCAGATATTTTCACCCAGAGAGGCATCTATGATTCCTATTCTCTTATCAATAACAGTTATAATAAAGATAAATACGATTCTGAAAACTCCGGAAAAGAAAACTTATCCGCTGATAATGAAAATATCACCCAAAATTCTTCCTATCAGTTAATCGAAAATGACAATGAACTTCTGATTATTATGCTTGAAAATAATGCAGTAATGCATTACGACCCTGTTACATCCATGATTACGGGCTTTAATTTTTCCGAATCCTATATGCATTGATATTTTTTACAATAATTTAACATTCGGAATATTTACAATATCACCGATATCAAGTATACTATAACATTATTGGAAAAAACAGCAAAAACCGGAACAACGGAATGGAGGATAAGATGTCCAGAAATCAATTAACCCCGAAACAGCAGCGAATGTTAAAAAAGCGCAAAAAGAAAAGAACCAAAATGGTTCTCCTGATTATAGAACTGCTTATCGTATTGGTTGCAGTAGTGGGACTGGCGCTGTATCTAATGCCAAATTCAAAATCATACGTTACCAAAGTATTTATGAAATGTCCTGCAGGTCAAAAGATATTACGGAATATTTATAAAGATGATTATGAAGACAATGTAATGGACAAGACCGTTGATGTAGAGAAGATTGACAAAGTGGATTTAGGTGACGGATATACAAATATTGCATTTTTCGGTATTGATCCGAGAGACGGCGAATTTGAAAGCCAGACCCATACTGACTCCATTATTATTATCAGTATTAATAATAAAACCTACGATATCAACATGATTTCATTATATCGTGATACATTACTGAGAGTGGTAGATGCCGACGGTGATATATCCTATGAAAAAGCCAACTCTGCATTCTTCAAGAATGGTGTGGAAGGTGCGTTAAGCATGATTAACAATAACCTGGATCTGGATATCACAGAATATGCTTTGGTTAATTTCAAGGGACTTGCCACTGTTATCGATGCACTGGGCGGTATCGATGCAACCATCTCGGAAGAGGAGCGGGAACTGATTAACGGCTATCTGGTAGAAACACGGGAAATAACCGGTATGGATTCCCCGGACGTAACCGAAAGCGGTTTTGTACATTTAAACGGTCTTCAGTCCACAGCATACTGCCGTATCCGCTATACGGAATTCGTATGCGAAGACGGAACAATTCTTCGTGATGATTACGGTCGTACCGCAAGACAGCGTTATGTATTAAATAAAATTTTGATTCATGCGAAGAATGCCGGATTATCCGAAATCCTCAAATGTGCCGATGAAGTAATCAAAAAGAATAATATTAACGGCGAAAAAATACTGGCCACCAACATGACCTGGGACAGAATAGAAGACCTGCTGACCGTTGCACTGGACTGCAACCTGAAAGGCACTGTCGGTTTCCCATTTGACAACCATACTCCGGAACGTGGAGAACCATACTATGGTTATGTGGTTCCATGCGGCTTATCACAAAATGTCGTACGATTACACGAATATATGTTTGGCACCGTGAATTATCAGCCATCCCCAATGGTACAGCGGATTAATGATTTCCTGATTGACGAAACGGGAGTGGAAGAACCGGAAACAACCACCCCGCAGGACCAGACGGATCACGGATTAAATAACGGTTCCGGCACAAATAATTAAATAAGCAGTGTTAACTATGTCAAAACAAAAATTATTAAAATATCTCGGACGAACAATTAAAATATTACTATTTACTATATTAATATGCTCCCTTTATATCATAATGGGAGCATTACTTCCCTATGCCTATCATAAAACTGTCAGTCAGGATTTTATAAATCAGTTTGATATTCATGACTTTTATGATTTCGACGGAATTTCTGTAGACCGGGCCGGTTTACTGGAGGATCCGGATGAGGCTTTTGTGGAGCGGCTACGGATCCTTTCCCGAGCGAAAGAACGAATCGTCATATCCTCCTTCGCATTTAAAAATGATTCCTGTTGTATGAAGCTGTTTTCCGTCATTTTAAACGCCGCCGATAACGGCGTACAGGTTCAGATTCTGGCAGACGGAAGCACCGGATTTCTGGATATGCAGGATTCCATGCTGTATAAAACCCTGTCCTGCCATACTAATATTCAGATTAAAATATATAATCCCATTAATCTGCTGACTCCCTGGACATTAAATGCCCGTATGCACGATAAATATATTCTGGTAGACGATACCTACCTGATTCTCGGCGGCAGAAATACGTCCAGCTATTTTCTTGGAAGGACCAATCTGAATAATTTAAGCTATGACCGGGATGTACTGGTCTATAATACGGATGCCGGCGGCCCCAGAGGCAAAGACAGTGTCATTCATCAGGTCTATGACTACTTTGATTCTGTCTGGAACTATCAATATTCCAAAACATTTGATTCAAAAATATCTTCCAAAAATAAAGACCGGTATGAACAAATGCAGGAAACACTAAAACAAACCTATGAACAGTTATTAAAGGATTCCCCCGATATTTTTGACGAAGATTCCTATGATTATGTAGAACATACCACAGGTACCAATAAAATCACACTGATATCCAATCCTATCGAAGCAGAAAACAAAGAACCCCTGCTCTGGTATCAGCTTAGTGAATTAATGAAATCAGCGGAATACCGGGTATATATCCATACCCCATATGCCGTTCCCAGCCATGCCATGTATCAGACTCTGGAAGAGTTATCCGATAATCTGGAAGAATACGATGTTCTGTTGAATTCCGTAGCGGTAGGCGATAATTTTATGGCCTCTTCCGACTACTATTCTGCAAAATATGATTTACTCAAAACAGGTATCACGATTCATGAATATCAGGGAGACTACTCCATGCATGGCAAAACCGTACTGATTGATGATAATATCAGTATCATCGGCTCTTACAATCTGGATATGAGAAGCACATATATGGATACAGAAACCATGCTGGTCATTCACAGTGAACGCTTTAATGAAATCGTTACAAAAGCCGTTAAAGAGATGGAACAGGACTCTCTGGTTCTGGCTGAAGACGGAACATATATATCAAATGGTCAGACGGAAGCCGTTCCGATAAGCAAAAGCAAAAAACGGATTTTTAAGATTACCTCCAAAGTATTCCGTCTGATTCGGAATATGTTATAGCCCAAAACAGAGGCGGACTTTTTAAATTCAAAGTCCGCCTCTGTTTTTTCTTCCTGTTTATATCATTTTCCTGCCTGGAACACCTCTTATAATCCGATTACAGACACAGCCGGTTAATAATTACAATCATTACCACCGCCAGCAGCGCCGCCCCCAAAATAAAACCTAAAACTTTTTTCACCTTATCAATATCCTCCTGTATTCTTTCAACGTCCGTAAACCACCTAAAGCGCCAGACTGTTTATATCTCCAATTATATCCAAAATAATCTGTTTGTATTCTTTCATATCATTTGTGGTTTTATCCATGGTATACATGAAATACGGTATAGAATCCGTAACAAACTTCAGTTTATTCTTATACCTGTCAATAATTGCCTGTATGCCTGCCACATCAATCTTTGCTTCCCGGTACATAACAAATTTCAGCTGTGTGCCAATATTACTGATTTCTGTTATCCACGCCTTATGGGCCAAAGCCTTTATTAACGCAATGGATAACAGATTCTCCACATTCTTTGGCAGTTCGCCGAACCGGTCCATAAGTTCATCCTGCATATCTCTGTATTCCTCTTCCGACTCAATACTGGCAATCTGCTTATAAACATTTAATTTCTGAAATTCATTCTTAATATACTGCGGCGGTATAAAAGCATCGATACTGATATCAATCTTTGTTTCAAAACTATCCATAACTTCCATGCCTTTTTCCTCAGCTACAGCTTCATTTAACAGCTTGCAGTACAGGTCATATCCAACCGCTTCCATATGGCCATGCTGTCTGGCGCCAAGAATATTACCTGCACCGCGGATTTCCAAATCCTTCATGGCAATCTTGATGCCGCTGCCCAGTTCGGTAAATTCCCGGATTGCCTGAAGCCTTTTTTCCGCCACTTCTTTTAACATCTTATCTCTTTTATACATCAGAAATGCATAAGACGTCCGGTTGGAACGTCCGACCCGTCCCCGAAGCTGATAAAGCTGGGACAGTCCGAAATTATCCGCATCATGGATAATAATAGTATTAACATTGGAAATATCCAGTCCGGTTTCAATAATCGTGGTGGAGACCAGAACGTCGATTTCCCCTTCTATAAAGTCGTACATAATCTGCTCCAGTTTCCGCTCACTCATCTGCCCGTGGGCAAATACCACATTGGCATCCGGCACCAGCTTAGCTATGCCTGCCGCAATCTCATCAATGTTATTGACCCGGTTATACACATAATATACCTGTCCTCCACGGATCAGTTCCCGGTTGATAGCTTCCCGCACCATTTCATCATCATATTCCATCACATAAGTCTGTATCGGCAGACGGTCTACCGGTGGCTCTTCCAGAACGCTCATATCCCGGATTCCCACCAGACTCATATGAAGCGTACGTGGAATAGGCGTCGCTGATAAAGTGAGAACGTCCACATTCTGCTTCAAAGTCTTTATCTTTTCCTTGTGCGTCACTCCGAATCGCTGCTCTTCGTCCACCACCAGCAGCCCCAGATCCTTAAATTTCACATCTTTGGATAACACCTTATGGGTGCCTATGACAATGTCCACTTCACCGGTTTTCAATCCCTCTATGGTCATCTTGGCCCCTGAGGCCGTACGGAACCGGGAAAGCAGGTCAATGCGTATCGGATAGTCCTTCATTCTCTGGGTAAAGGTATTGTAATGCTGCTGGGCCAGTATCGTAGTAGGAACCAGTACAACCACCTGTTTTCCGTCCTGTACCGCTTTAAAGGCTCCACGGATGGCTATCTCCGTCTTACCATATCCCACATCCCCGCAGATTAAACGGTCCATAATCTTATCGCTTTCCATATCCTTTTTCATGGCTTCAATAGCGCTAAGCTGATCCATGGTCTCCTCATAAGGGAATATTTCCTCAAATTCTTTCTGCCACACATTATCCTGACTGAAGGAAAAGCCTTTCTGATTCTGTCTGGCCGAATAGAGCGCTACCAGGTCTCTGGCAATATCTTTTACCGCTGTCCTGACTTTCGACTTGGTACGGCTCCATTCCTGGGTCCCCAGTTTGTTTATCTTCGGTGTTTTCACCGCATCGGAACCGGCATATTTCTGAATCAGGTCCAGTCCGGTAGCCAGAATATAGAGATTGCTGTTATCTGCATACTCAATTTTAATATAATCCTTTGCCACTTTATCAACTTCTATTTTTTCAATTCCCCGGTATATTCCAAGACCATGATTTTCATGTACTACATAGTCGCCAATATTTAATTCGGAAAAACTCTGAATCTTCTTTCCGGTATACTGTTTCTTTGCACGTCTCTTTTTCGCTTTTTCCCTTCCAAAAATATCGGTCTGGGTAATCACCACAAATTTTAAAAGAGGATATTCAAATCCCTTATGAAGATTACCATAAGAAACCATGATTTCCCTGGATTCCAAAGTCCGGTCGGGATTCTCCGAATAGAACGCTTCAATCTCATAATCCCGGAGATTTTCCGCCAGCCGTTCCGCTCTGGTTCTGGAGGTGGTCAGTATCAATATTCTGTATCCCTTTTTCTTATATTGTTTCAAATCTTTGATAAGTAAATCAAACTGACTGTTATATGAGATAATATTCTTTGCATCTATATGAAAGATATCCGTAATACTGATACCTTTCACCTTTTGTTCCAGTGCAGTAAAAACTACCATCTGTCTGCAGGACATCAGGGCAAGTATCTGGGAATATGTCTTCATTACATCCACCTGTCCGGCCAGCAGATACCCCTTTTCCAAACGATTAATCATGCTTTCCCGAAATTCCTTTTCAACAACGCCGCTTCTCTCCTCCAGTCTGGCCGGTTCATCCAGCAAAAAAATCGTATTTTCCTGTTCCAGGTACTCAATCAGCGAAGAAGACTCTTCATAAAAATAATTAATGAAACTGTCCACCGACACATTGGTATTGCCCAACTTCAACTGTTCCGTAAAATCATTGATTACGGTTTTGATTCTGTGGGCTTCCTCCGTCTTCATTTCCTTTCGGAACTTCTGTTCTGTTTCCATCATTTCTTCCTGAATTTTCTTCAATCCCAAAGCAACCTGTTCCTGACTCAGTATATATTCCGTTGCCGGATAAACGGAAACCTCTTCCAGCATGGTAATAGAGCGCTGGCTTTCCACATCGAAATATTTAATGGAATCAATCTCATCATCCCACAAGTCAATCCGGATAGGACTTTCCTCGCTCAGCGGAAATATATCAATGATACCGCCACGAATGGCAAACTGTCCCGATAATTCCACCTGCCCCACTCTTTCATAACACATACTGATTAATTCTTTCTGCAGCTTATTCAGATTTACTGTATCCCCGCATTGAAAGGTAAGTACCTTTTCCTTTATCTGTCGGAGAGGTATCAGTTTATCCATCAGTCCATCTATGGTGGTCACGATTACAGCCTTCTGCCCTTCCACCAGTCTGCGGATGGTATTCAGACGCTCTCTGATGGTAAGGGTTCCATGAATATCCGCACTATAAAAAATAAAATCTTTTGCCGGATAAAAATAAACATCCTTTGTATACAGCAAAAAATCTTCATATATTTCCCTTGCACGCTTCTCACTATGGGTCACCACCACACTGTAGGAATAATCTTTTGCAATGCCGCTCATGAAATTTACCTGCTGGGAATCCAGACATCCGGTAATCTGAAAGGCTTTCTGCATTTTATCATCTTTTTTTAGCTGCTCCATTAGAAGATTGTATTCGTTACAATCCTGCAACGGTTCTTCAAAAGTCTTCACATCGTTCCTCCATTCCTGGAATTGAATTCCGCATTTATTTTCAATCTATGAATTATACAGGTTCATGGCCGCTCCTATGTCCTGCTCTATCATCAGGCTTAAGGCCGCACTGGCATTTTTGATGGAATTCTCTATATCAATCCGCTTTTCCATCGAAAATTTCCCCAGCACATAATCCGCCAGATCCATATACTCCGGTTTTTCTCCGATTCCTATGCGAATCCGTTTAAATTTCTCCGTTCCTAAATGGGTGATAATACTCTTAATTCCATTATGTCCCCCTGCACTTCCTTTTGCCCGGATTCTCAATCGTCCCTCGGGCAGACTGATATCGTCATAAATTACGATAACTTCATTTTCCGCATCCGCCTTATAATAATCCACGGCGGCCCGCAGCGCTTCCCCGCTGTTGTTCATAAATGTCTGCGGCTTCATCAGCAGCACCTTTTCTCCGCCTATGATTCCTTTTCCACATAAGGCCCTGTGTTTTAATACATCTACCGGTATTCCGTTCTCTTCCGCTATTTTATCTATTGCATCAAACCCCACATTATGTCTGGTTCCATGATATTTTGATGTAGGATTCCCTAATCCTGCTATTATATACATTTTTACATCCATGTCCTTTCTTTCATATCTGCTCCGTGTCATTTCTTCCATTTTCAGGGAAGTTACATTATAGCACAAAAAACAGGTTAACTCAATTGTCAACCTGTTTTTCCATAAATCAAGATTTACAACGTCCCGATTTATTCCTGTTCCGTTTCCTCCGCAAGAGCCGCCTCATATCGCTCTATAATCAGCTTCTGCAGCATTTCTCTTGTCTCGGAATTAATAGGATGTGCAATATCCCGGTATTCCCCATCTGAGGCCTTCCTGCTTGGCATGGCTATAAATGGTCCGTTATCTCCGTCAATCACTTTAATGTCGTGTATGACGAATACCCCGTCAATTGTAATTGATACCACTGCCTTCATTTTGCTTTCTTTTGTAACTTTTCTGACACGTATATCTGTAATTTGCATTTTCAGGTCCCCTTCCCTATACAATTTTAATTCAAGTCCGTCTACAGACTATAACGTTCACCTTTTTCCACAACAATCTTAATTTCTCCGTTGTTACCGATATAAGTGGTATTGGCACGAATCGTATCGCGGCTTTCAACAATACAGTTTTCGATATAGGTATTATCACCAATATACACATTATTTAATATGATAGAATTTTTAATCGTACAGTTATTACCTATATAGGCCTTTTTAAACAATACAGAGTTCTCTACCACACCATTAATAATACAACCGCTGCTAATCAGACTGTTCTTAACCACTGCTCCCGGATTGTATTTTGCCGGCGGCAAATCATCCACTTTCGAATAGATATCCGGATACTGTTTAAAGAAGTAATCCCTGACACTGAGCTTCAGAAAATCCATATTGGTTTTATAGTAGGACTCTACAGTGGCAATATTGCTCCAGTAGGTGTTAATCTTATATCCGTAAATTCGTTTTACATTCTTGTACCGCACCAGAATATCGGTTACAAAATCATATCTGTCTTCTGCCGCGCATTTTTCTATTAATTCTATCAACAGGCGTCTGCGTATTACATATACACCTGTAGATACAGTGTTTGACGTACATACCAGAGGCTTCTCTTCAAATTCCGTAATACGGCTTTCCTCGTTCATTTTCACACAGCCGAAACGCGATACGTCGGTACCTTCCGGGAAATCCTTGCATACCACGGTGATATCCGCCTTTTTCGCAATATGGTATTCCAATACTTTATTGTAATCCAGCTTATACACTCCGTCACCGGATGCGATTACCACATACGGCTCATGACTGTTCTTCAGAAAACTGATATTCTGATATATGGCATCGGCGGTTCCCTGATACCAGAATCCGTTTTCAGCGGTAATGGAAGGAGTAAATACGAACAGACCTCCCTGTTTTCTTCCGAAATCCCACCATTTAGATGAACTCAGATGTTCGTTTAAGGACAGTGCATTATATTGTGTAAGCACGGCTACTTTCTGAATATGGGAATTTGACATATTACTCAGTGCAAAATCTATGCTTCTGTAGCTGCCCGCAATGGGCATAGCTGAAATGGCGCGCTTATACGAAAGCTCTCTCATCTTGTTATTGTTTCCACCAGCCAGTATAATTCCTATTGCTCTCATTTGACGTCACCTGCCTTAATTATATATTCGCCGCTTCCAAGAATTCCGTTCGGATAATCCTCGGCAACGGTAATACCGGATATGGCCGTATTCTTTCCGACTTTTACATGGTTCGGAACTACCGAATTTTCTCCTATCGTTACCAGGCCGCTGTTATAAATCTTTGGTTCCAGCTTACTAGGAGCTTCATCACCGATACCCAGTTCAACATCAAAACCAATGTTAACATTTTCAGCGATTATGGCTTTATTTATCTTTGTTCCCTTACCGATACTGGTATTCTGCATAATGATGGAGTCCCGCACCACTGCGCCCTCTTCAATCGTAACGCCTGCGCCAATCACGGAATTATAAACTTCTCCATATATACTTGTACCTTCGCTGACTATACTTCTTTCCACTTTCGCATACTCCGAAATATACTGCGGTGGCAATGTATCACTTTTGGTATAGATTCTCCAAAATTCTTCATAGAGATTAAATACTGGAATGATATTTATTAATTCCATATTAGCTTCCCAATAAGAGGACAGAGTTCCTACATCCTTCCAGTATCCGTTATACTCGTAGGCAAACATCCGGTCTCCTTTTTCAAAGCAGTACGGAATAATATGTTTACCAAAATCACAATTGCTTTGTTCGGATTTCGTAATCAACGCTTCCTTCAAAATTTTCCAACTAAAAATATAAATACCCATAGAGGCTAAATTTCCTCTTGGCTGTTCCGGCTTTTCTTCAAATTCAGTTATCTTGTTGTCATCGTCAGTTAACACTATGCCAAACCTGCTGGCTTCCTCATATGGTACAGGCATGGTAGCAATCGTAACGTCTGCCTGATTTGCTTTATGATAATCCAGCATAACCTCATAATCCATCTTATAAATATGATCTCCCGACAAAATAAGCACATAATCCGGATTGTAAGAATCTATATAATCTAAATTCTGATAGATTGCATTCGCGGTTCCTGTGTACCATTCGCTGTTTCCACTTTTCTCATATGGTGGTAAAACCGTAACACCGCCGATATTTCTATCTAAATCCCAAGGTATACCGATACCGATATGTGCATTTAACCGTAACGGCTGATACTGGGTCAGCACTCCTACCGTATCGATACCCGAATTAATGCAGTTGCTCAACGGGAAATCAATGATTCTGTACTTTCCACCAAACGCTACCGCCGGTTTTGCTACTTTTGATGTAAGCACTCCCAGTCTGCTACCCTGTCCACCTGCCAGTAACATGGCAATCATTTCTTTCTTAATCACGTCAATCACCTCGCTGTTGTTTTATGCAAATATTATAACATACAAACCAATTTTATTGAACTGATTTTGCACTTTTTATCAAAGTTTTTTCTGACATTCATTATTCTGCAACAATCTTCTTGTCGAAATGTACAAACATGCCAAAATAAATTGTATATTTTTACCAAAATATTTTATACAAAAGAATATTGACGAATAATTTATCATCCATTATACTAATATCAATAATCATTACTATTTTATATTTCATACAGATTTAAGGAGCATTGCTTATGAACACAACAAGAACCCTGAATCACAGCCGGCAGAGAGAAGCAATCCTTGCCTATTTAAAACCTCGGAAAGACCATCCTACTGCCGATATGATTTACAAAGGCGTAAAACAGGAATTTCCCAATATAAGTCTTGGAACTGTCTACCGCAATCTTACGCTTCTGTCTGAACTCGGTATCATTCAGAAGATTTCCTGTAACGACGAATCCGAGCATTTCGACGGCAATCCTGCCCCTCACAATCATTTCATATGCCGCAAATGCAGCAGTATCATTGATCTGGAAATGGATAACATTGATTTTGTCAATACCCTTGCCGCCCAGAACTTCCCGGGTAAAGTTGAAGGCCACTCTATCTATTTCTATGGGACTTGTCATGATTGTATGACAAAAGAAAAAATTTTTTAAAAAAACATTGACAGATAAATTAAGTCGTGTTATATTAAAACAGTAATCATTATTGATTTTAATTTTTAAAATAAAATATATATAAAAAGGAGAAAAAATTATGGCAAAATACGTATGTCCAGTTTGTGGTTATGTTCATGAAGGAGATCAGCCGCCGGAAAAATGTCCGCAGTGTGGTGTTCCAGGTGAAAAGTTTACAGTTCAGGATGAAAACATGACATGGGCTGCCGAGCATGTTTTAGGTGTAGCCAGTGATGTCAGCGAAGAAATCAAAGAAGGTTTAAGAGCAAACTTTACAGGTGAATGTACCGAAGTCGGTATGTATCTTGCAATGGCCAGAGTTGCTTTCAGAGAAGGATATCCTGAAGTTGGTCTTTACTATGAAAAGGCAGCATATGAAGAAGCAGAACATGCAGCTAAATTTGCTGAATTATTAGGTGAAGTGGTAACACCTAGCACAAAGAAAAATCTTGAATTGCGCGTTGAGGCTGAAAACGGCGCAACTGCTGGAAAATTCCAGCTGGCAAAGATGGCGAAAGAACAGAACCTGGATGCAATTCATGATACAGTTCATGAAATGGCCAGAGATGAGGCCAGACATGGAAAGGCATTTGCAGGATTGCTTAAGAGATATTTTGGCTAATTAAATAATTAAATTGCTCATTCTAAAAATAACAGAGGCGGCTCAATAAAAGCCGCCTCTGTTATTTTATTTCCTAACCTGTTACTTTTTCAAAATCTGAAGCAGGATGCTTGCATAACGGACAGATATAATCCTCCGGAAGCTCCTCTCCTTCATAAACATAGCCGCAGACCGTACAACGCCATACAGTTTTTCCCGCAGCAGAAGACTGTTCCGGCTTCGGTTTAACATCAGACTGATAATATGCATAAGTTGCCGACGGAGCCTCCGATAATATTTCCATTTCCTTTACAGAGGCTATAAACATGGTATGACTTCCCAAATCTATGGTTTGTTCAACCTCCGCACCGATAAACCCATTTGTTCCTGCCGTAATGTAATACAGACCGTTAGCGCTTCGTTTACAGCTTTCGAAACCGGCAAATTTGTCAACTGTCCGGCCGGACTGAAATCCAAAGTGTTTATAAATATCAAAACCAGCTTCCTCACTGAGTATGGAAATGTTAAATTTCCCACTGTCCCGTACCAGGTCATGGGTAAAATTTGCCTTATTTACCGTAATACTGATTCTGTTTGGTTCAGAAGTCACCTGGCCCCCCGTATTAATGATACAACCACTATCCTTTCCCTCATAAGCAGAGGTGAGGACAAAAAGTCCATAAGTCAGATTATACATTGTCTTTTTGTTCATGGCATCTCCCTCCTTTGAAATTATATTAAAGCTTTTTCAATATAATATTACCAAAAATATTAAACTTAAGCAACACGGCAGTTTTTGCTAATTTAATACGTCCTCCAGAATCTGAGGTACCGTCAGTCTGTTATCCCTTAACACTTCTTCCACATTGTAACGGTCTATAAATTCTTTCTTCAATCCGTAATTATATACCTTTATCCCGGAAGCTCCGTAATACCGTGCAATTTTCTCTCCAAAACCTCCGTCCAGGATTCCGTCTTCCAAAGTAATGACAATATCATGGTTCTCTTTTAATTTCTCCAGCAGCACCTCATCCAGTCCGGTGATATATCTTGGATTAATCAGTGTCGGTGTAACTCCGCTCTTCTCTTTAACAGCTTTTGCGACCTCCTCTCCCAGCTGGAAGAAATCCCCCAGTGCCAGTATTGCGATTCTGCCGCCCTGTTCCTTCACCTGATATCTGTTTAAACATCCGTAATCCGATTCAACCGGTCCGTTTGCTGATACCACTCCGTTGCATGGTATACGGATAGCCACCGGATATTCATTTTGTTCAATGCTCCAGTCCAGCATTGCCAGATACTCTTCTTTGCTGGCAGGAGCCAGATATACCATATTCGGAATATTGGCAATCAGCGGAATATCAAAAATTCCCAGATGAGTAACATCATTCATCCCGTAAACCGAAGCAGTATTTACCAGAATCGTCGCAGCATTTCCGTTTACGCAAAGGTCCTGGGAAAGCTGGTCATAAGTTCTCTGTATAAAACTGGAATGTGTGGCAAACACCGGTTTTCCGCCGCCTGCCGCTATACCGGAAGCAAAAGCGATTCCATGTTCTTCCGCAATTCCCACGTCCACAAACTGGCGGCCGGCTTCTTTTCGTTTCTCCTCCGTAAATCCGATATTGGTAGGAACTCCCGCCACTATGGTAGTCACCAGCGGATCATTCTTCATTTTTTCTGTTAGAAATTCCTGGGTAATACTTCCATAGTCCTCTCCGCTGAATGATACCGTGGATTCTCCTGTTTCAATATCAAACGGCATACACCAGTGCCAATCCTCTTTCTTCTGCTCCGCAAAAGAATAACCTTTACCTTTCTGTGTGTTAATATGTACTACTATCGGCCGGGTAATATCCTTTACTTCCTGAAATACCTGAATCAGTTTTTCAATATCATTTCCCCCGTCCAGATAGACATAATCCAGTCCCATTGCCCGAAACAGATTACACTCACAGGTTCCGCCGCTTTCTCTGAGCTGCTTTAAATTTTTATATAACCCGCCGTGATTTTCGGCGATGGACATATCGTTGTCATTCACCACAATGATAAAATTACTCTCCAGTTCCGACGCAAAATCGATTCCCTCCAATGCTTCTCCTCCGCTTAAAGAACCGTCTCCGATAACTGCAATAATATTTTCACTTCCCCCTTTTAAATCTCTTGCTTTTGCCAGTCCGCAGGCCAGGCTGACAGAAGTAGACGTATGTCCCACATTAAAAAAATCATGCTCGCTTTCTTCCGGATTGGTATAACCGGATACGTCTTCAAAATGTTCCTCATACAAATAGGCATCTTTCCTTCCGGTAAGCATTTTATGACAATAACTCTGATGGGAAACATCAAAAACAAATTTATCCTTCGGCGAATCAAATACATAATGAAGGGCTATAATTGCCTCCACCATACCGAAATTCGGTCCAAAATGCCCGCCATGACGGCTGAGCCTGAAGAGCAGGGCCTTCCTCATTTCTTGTGCAAGTTCCTCTAATTCCTGATTTTTCAGACACTTAATATCAGCCGGCTGATTTATTTTTTCCAAATACATTTCCGTTCTCCCTTTCTATTCTTATTTCTGTCAGACAGACAAACCTCACAGTCAATGGAACTTATAAACCATGACTGTGAGGTTCACAGCTGCCATCTCTGAATATCTGAGAGTATATCACTAAAGTTAACTTTAATGTCAATAGTTTTTTGAAATTTTTAAATTTTAAATTTGCCGACTTCACTTCTCAGTTCCGTTGAAATATTTGTATTTTCATGGGCTTTATTGGCCACATCTTCCATTCTGCCAGACAAATCAACGGACATTTCCGCTACATTCACCACTCCTTTGGCACTTTCCTCGACAGCAATATTTACCGTCTCCACAGATTCTTTGATACTGTCAATATTTTGCTGAAGCTGCTGGGAATTCCGGGCAAAAATATCCATATCTTCATATATATGTTCTGCATCCTTCTGATAGCTCTTGCTGGTATCCAGAAGATTTTTATACCCTGTCATAGCAGTGTTTTCTATAAAATGTACCATACGTTCTGATTCCTGTGCCAGTCCCTCCACTGCACTGATGACTTCCCTGCTTACCTGCTGAATCTGGGTTGCCGCCGATTCGGAATCCGATGCCAGCTTTCCGATTTCATCCGCCACAACTGCAAATCCCTTCCCCGTTTCTCCTGCTTTAGCCGCCTCTATGCTTGCATTTAAAGCCAGCAGGTTTGTCTGCTGCGTGATATCCAGAATTTTATCTGTCAGTATATTAATCTGCTCTACTTCTTTTGATTTTTCTATCTTATCGCTTACGGAAACGGATATCTCATCAGCTTCCGAATATGCCTGTTTCTGCTCCGTCCGGGCTGTAATATAAATTTTTTCTGCCCGTTTGCGAACTTCAGACATCATGGCTCTTCCATTCCCTGCAGCTTCCGCTATATTCTCAATTCCGTCATATACATCAAATATTGCAGTCTGCACCTGATTAAGGGAAGCAGAGGTTTCCTCCATGGCTGCGCTCATCTGCTGCATGGTGGCCGATACATCGGATATATTTTCTTCCGCACCCATAATATGTTCCATTACAACTCTGGAAGAATCACTAAGTTTTTCGGCACCACCGGATATATTTGACATTATATTCCTTATATACTCAAGCAAAGCGTTTATATTTTCAGCAATTTCTTCCACCTCATCACCGGTCTTTACATTCAGCCGCTGCGTCAGATCCCCTTCATCACTTACAATTTCGCCTATTTTATCATTTACTTTCCGTAAACCCCTCATAATGCTTCTTATAATCAGACTCAGCAATATCATCATTACCGCCAGTCCCGCAGCAGCAATAGCCAACAGATGATTTCTCATTATATGTAACTGTTTTGTCACATCAGAAGCGTTATAGTCGCATCCAAGAACCATAACCACTTCTCCGTCTCGATTTTTTACCGGGTAATATGCGGTAATTAAATCTCCGTCTTCTGTATAATCAATAAAGTCCTGTACAAATATATTTCCTTCAAATACTCTTTCCATCTTACTGTACTCTTCTGTAAATTCATCGCCTATCATTAACTGCCCGTCACTCTCGTCCGTATCAATCCCATAATAGACTTTACTTCCATCCGTGGTCAGCGTATACAGATACGCCATATTATATTCTTCTTTTGCTTTTCTCAAAAATTCCAGTGCTGCCTTATATTCCTTTGATGTTTCATCTCCGGGTTTCAACCCTTCCATGGAATCCGCATCCAGGCTTTTTGCAACAGCATGTACAACAGTCTTTGCCTGGTCTACCCCCATTTCTACCATATTTTTTTTCATGGTGTTATAAAAATCCATTCCCAATATCAGAGTAAAGAGTAACAATAATACACCTGATGTCAACAGTATCTTCCGGTTAATGCTAAATTTTCTGACTTTTTTCTGCATACAGGCTCCTTTCACCGCATTAAATTTTATACAATAAGTTTACGCTTTTTTTCTTCCATTTACAATAGCAAATAGAAAAAATAACGGTATTGTTACATAAGCTGCAACAATACCGTCTCAATATCCTGATTTCCTAACACGCCCCAAATCAAAACAGAACTGACACATAACAGATATTTAGTCTGTCTGTATCAGTCCTGCCGATATCCAAAGATAAAATTATAGCATACTATCCGAAGATACTACAATGTTTACTTCACAATCTGATACCTTTTGCTGATTAATCTCCAGGCTATAGCTGATTTTCACATCTATCCGCCTTTCATCCTCCGACGTTGTCATTTGAATATCACTGGTATCCACACCCAGATACAAATCACCCACACCTGTATTATACAATGAATAATTTTTTTTATTTTTTTCAAAAATCAGGTGAGAAACACTGGAACCACGCTTTATCAGTTCTACCATATTATTACTTATCTTCATAACGCTTTTGGATCTTTCCCCATCAGATTCCGAAACCTCTTCATAACACACAAAATGCTTGTTATTTCTAAAATAGTATTCGCCCGGAATCAGTATTTCTGTATCGTCTGACTCATTATTGGCGGTATGAATACCTTTAATTGTTACAAATACATCTTTATCCATCTGCATCCATTCTTTCTATATATGTTCAATGACTGAGTCCTATATTTTATTCTCACATTTTCATACGCAATCCTAATATTCCTCAATATTAATTTGCTCAATATCCTCAATATGGAACGGCAAAATAGAGTTTGCGAAGTGCTTAAACTTGTTTGCCGTATCACTAACATAAAAGTCATACATATTCCCTTCATATCTATGTTCGTTTCCGGCAGCCAGATTTTTTTCCCGCAACAGCGCCCGAAGGCTTACTGCTGTCTCATATGCCGGATTCACCAAAGTAACGGAATCTCCCATTATTTCTCCAATAGTATTCCGCAGCAACGGATAGTGGGTACATCCCAATACCAGAGTATCAATATTTTCCTGCTTAAAGTAATCCAGATATCGTTTAGCTACTTCACAGGTGACAGGGTCCTTAATCCAGCCCTCTTCCACCAATGGTACAAACAGAGGACAGGGCTTTCCCACAACTGTAACAGAACTATCTTTTTCGCAAATGATATCCTTGTAAATATTACTGCTTATGGTTGCCTCCGTTCCAATTATGCCAATCCGCTTATTCTTTGTTTTTTCTACGGCAGTCTTGGCTCCCGGTTTTATCACACCGATAATCGGAATGTCCGTTTCCGGCTGTATTTCTTCCAAAGCCATGGCGCTGGCAGTATTACATGCCACAACTATGGCTTTCACACCTTTTGTTTTCAAAAACCTGATAATCTGTTTTGAATATTTTATAATCGTATTTTTTGACTTGCTGCCATAGGGAACTCTTGCCGTATCTCCAAAATATACAATTTTTTCATTTGGAAGCTGCCTCATAATCTCCCGGGCAACTGTCAGTCCTCCTACACCGGAGTCAAACACTCCTACCGGTGCAAGAGTTCTATTTATTTCATTCATTGAAATTATCCTCACAAAGTTCATTGAAATTCTATATCATAATATCATAAATGAGGGGATGTTGCAAAGGTATCTTATGCGTTTAAAAGCCATCATCATACCATTGTCCTGAACCCGGCGGTCTTTCAACCATGCGAGCCTCTTTTTCTTGCCAATGTTTTCTTATCTCTTTACCTCGTAAAGATTTTTTTGGAAAGAATGTTTTTTTGTTTGGATGTCTCTTTCCGGTTGTATGCTGATTTCCGGCCGGATGTCCCGGACCTGGTATTTCATCTATTACCCCTCCCATGCTGACAGGTAACTGATGTCTGTGATGCGGCGATATCTTCAGTCCTGCTCCGGTACCTTTTCTAAATTTTTCTTTTTGTTCCTTTGTGAAAGGACCTCTCATAACTATAGGTTTTTGATCCATTGCCAAATCCACCGGACTCATAATATGGTGAGGAGGTAAACTGACAGGTTCACCTTTCCAATTTCTGAGCACAGGTGCTGCAGTGCCCGAACTAGGTACAGGCGCAAGATATAACGGTGATGTTAACTGCATCGCAAAAGGACTGACCGAATCGTTTTCTATTGGTACTACTGTTGTCTGTACAGACGGCATTGGTGTTGATGCAGGTGTCTGCTGATGCTGAATCATAATGAATCCTCCATACTTTCCATTATCAATATAATAAACTATATTATATATTTTATATTTTTTAGTGTATATATAAGTATTACTATCTTTAGAAAATATTTAGATGAAGTAATAAAATTTTTCCATTTTTAAATTTTGCCAGAAAACAATTTTATTACACGAATCCCAATTAAGGGGGTGTTAATTTCCCAATCATTTGCTATAATTAAGAGTGATTATACAACATTGAAAAAGGATGGCTAAAACATTGAATAATATAGAAGAAATAATGAACAATCCCTGTCATATCCACTTTGTGGGAATCGGCGGCATCAGTATGAGCGGACTGGCAGAAATCCTGCTGGATAAAGGTTATTCCATCAGCGGTTCCGATTCCAAATCCTCTCCTGTTACGGAACGTCTGGAATCCTTAGGCGCAGATATTACATATGGTCATTACACAGAAAACATTACCGACGACATCTCATATCTGGTCTATACCGCCGCAGTCAAAGCAGATAATCCGGAATTAACTGCCGCAAAAGAAAAAGGCATAACCGTAATGTCCCGCGCCGTTCTTCTGGGTCAGATTATGTCAAAATACCCCACTGCAGTATCCGTATCCGGCACCCACGGAAAAACCACTACCACTTCCATGCTTTCGGAAATCCTGCTGGAAGCCCGATACGACCCAACCATACTGGTAGGCGGTATTCTGAAATCCATACACGGTAATGTCCGTGTAGGAAAATCCGGTTATCTGGTAACGGAAGCCTGTGAGTATACCAACAGTTTTCATTCCTTTATCTCCACAATTGAAATCATCCTGAATATCCGGGAAGACCATATGGACTTTTTCAAAGATATCCATGATATCCGGAACAGTTTCAAAGTTTTTGCCGATAAACTGGATGAAAAGGGTGTATTGGTAATCAATAGTGAAATAGACGACTTAAGTTATTTTACCAATGATTTAAAATGCCGATATGTTACATTCGGGCCGGATAAAAATAAAAGCGAATTTTATCCGGAAAATATATCATACAACCAGTTCGCCTGTGCTTCTTTCGACATTATGAAACAGACTGCCTGCTTTGAAAACGGGGACTGCCGCTTCATAAATCCTGTGAAAACAGCCCATGTGGATTTAAAAGTGCCGGGAGAACACAATGTTTTAAACGCTCTGGCTGCTTTTGCCGCCGCAGATATAATGAATGTTCCACCGGAGGCTGCCGCAAAAGGGCTGAATACATACAGCGGCACAGACCGCCGTTTTCAATACAAGGGAGAAAAAAACGGAGTAACCATCATTGATGATTACGCCCATCATCCTGACGAAATAACGGCCACACTGACAGCCGCAGCAAATTATCCTCACAGAAAACTCTGGTGTGTATTCCAGCCTCATACCTATACCCGCACCAAAGCTTTTCTGACACAATTTGCCTCTGCTCTTTCTCTTGCAGACGAGGTAGTACTGGCAGACATTTATCCTGCCAGGGAAACCGATAATTTAGGTATCAGCTCTCAGACACTTTGCGACGAAATTCAAAAACTTGGCAAATCTGTACATTATCTGCCGTCTTTTGAAGAAATTGAAAAATTTTTGCTGAAAAATTGTATCAACGGCGATTTGTTGATAACTATGGGCGCCGGAGATATTGTATTAATCGGTGAAAATCTATTAAAATAAAAGTTATCCACATTATCCACATTTTGTCGGTGCATATCTTTTTTCGACAAATGTGGATTTCTTGTTTACATAAATTATACAAGTACCCTGTCAGATTTTGTCTGTTTTACGCAGTTTTTAGCTTTTATTTATAATTCTAAATTTTTTTATCCACCATATCCACATTGTCCACAATCTGCAAAAACGCCCATATTTCAAGGTTTAGCGAAAATTTTAATGTTCTCATTTTTCAAATAATATGCTATAATGTGATTCCAAGCAAAAGAAATAATCTTGAAAGAATATAGAAAGGTATGAAAGAAAATGGGTAAGATCAAATTAGACGGACCTGATGTCTATTCCGTCACTCCGATATCAAATCGTTTTATCGACGAATTTATGCTGAATGCGAATGGAGAATTTGTCAAAATATATCTGTATCTGTTGCGTGCACTGGCGGCTCCCGACTATGATGTTTCCATCTGCCATATTGCCGATATTTTCAATCATACCGAAAAAGATGTCATTCGTGCCTTAAAGTATTGGGAACAAACCGGACTGCTCTGCTTAAGTATGGATGATTCGGACCGGCTTACAAACATACACATCAATGAAATCGAATCCATAAGAACTGATTCCACTGCCCCTCAGGAACGCAGAAGCCTGATGCAGGATTCCCCGCAGACGTCTGCCAAAAACGGACTAAAATCCAAAAACGTTGCACCGGCAGCAAATTCTGCTGAATCAGCCGGCAGGGAACAGATTACCCCAATACCGGCAGATATTCCTCCGAAACACAGTTATTCTGCCAATGAACTTGATTCCTTTAAGGAAAAAACTGATGTCATTGAATTTCTATATCTGGCACAGAAATACATAGGCAAACCGCTGAGTGGTTCCGATACCAATACGCTGCTTTATCTCTATGACGGTCTGGGATTTGAAGCGGAATTAATAGAATATCTGATTGAATATTGCGTTTCCAACGGTCACAAAAGCCTTCGTTATATGGAAAAAACAGCCCTGTCCTGGGCAGAAGAAGGTATTGATACAGTAGAAAAGGCAAAGGCAAACACTACTCTGTATAATAAAAGCTGCTATCCTGTTTTAAAGGCTTTTGGATTAAACGGCCGCAATCCGGGAGAAAATGAAAAAGCTCTGATTATTAAATGGACAAATTCCTATGGATTTACCATGGATATTATACTGGATGCCTGCAACCGGACCATGAAACAGATTCATCAGCCGAGTTTTGAATATGCCGACTCCATTTTGACCAAATGGAAGGAGCGGGGTATCCGAACCATGGGAGATATTCAGTCTCTGGACGAAGAACACCAGAAAAATAAGACTCTCCATCCAGGCAGACAATATTACAGCGCCAAGCAGCCGGCTCCGGCTGCTTCGGGAACGGAAGGTAACGGTAATCTTTCCAAACCGGCATCCAAAAACAGTTTTAATAATTTTACACAGCGAAATTACAATTATGAGACTTTGGAAAAAGAACTTTTAGGAAATATCTAGTATTTATGCAGGAAGGGATTTCTTATGTCACTAACAAATATGCAGTACGACGAAATCATACGCTCGTACAACCGCAGACAATTGCAGAGCAAACGGGAACAGAACCAGCGGATTGCCGATGTTTATCAGAGGATTCCCCGCATAAAAGAAATTAATGAAGAAATTTCCGGATTGTCTTTGGAAACCACAAAACAGCTTTTACTGAATCCTTCCCATGCTTTGATACCCGACTATAAATCCGCAATGGCAAAGCTTCATAACGAAAAGGAATCATTACTGCAGGAATATGGGTTTCCTGCGGATTATATGAATATCCGCTACTCCTGTCCGGACTGTCAGGATACCGGTTACTGCGAGAATAAAAAATGCCACTGTTTTAAACTGGCAGAGATAGATATTCTCTATAATCAGTCGAATATTAAAAACATTCTGGAATATGAGAATTTCAGTAATTTTTCCTACGATTTATTTCGCGACGACTATACGGATTCCGTCACCGGCATGACACCGGCTGCCAACATACATAAAGTAGCAAAAATATGCCACTGTTTTATTGATGATTTTACCAGAACCTCAAAAAAATACTCCAATCTGCTCTTTTTCGGAGAGACCGGTGTAGGCAAAACATTTTTAACCAACTGTATCGCCAAAGAGCTGATTGAACAGTACCAGTCGGTCATTTATCTGTCTGCCATCAAGTTATTTAATATTTTATCTGATGCAGAGTTTGAACACAATAATATAGATGCCAAAAATCAGGTATCGCAAATCCTGAACTGCGATCTTCTGATTATTGATGATTTAGGAACAGAATTATCCAATTCCTTTACCAATTCAGCTCTATTCAATTGTCTTAACGAACGGCTGATTACAAAACATTCCACCATTATTTCCACCAATCTTATATTTACGGAATTAATGGACCGTTACTCCGAAAGAATTACTTCCCGGCTGGCAAAAGAATTTACCTTTTTAAAAATTTACGGTGATGATTTACGTCACAATAAAAAAGTAAAAACCCGCCATTTCAATTAAATTTCGCTTGACTATAGCAACTCACAATGTTATATAAATATGTGGATTTCACCACAGGAAAACACAACGGAGGTTTAACCATGTTATCAGAAGAACACATTTTAACAACCATCCCGGTAGGACCGCTGGGAATTGTCGCACTTGACAGCTGCAAGGAAATGGGTCAGAAAGTTGATGCCTATATTTCCGCCTGGAGACGGGAAAGTGAAAATGAGCATAAACATACCATCGCTTTTACCGGATATCAGAAAGATTCTTATCTTGTAGACGTAGCCACTCCCCGCTTCGGCTCCGGTGAGGCAAAATGTACAATCAATCAGTCAGTCCGTGGAGACGACCTGTATCTAATGGTAGACGTAACCAATTACAGTTTGGAATACACCGTATGCGGCTACAAGAATCATATGTCGCCAGATGACCACTTTCAGGATTTAAAGAGAGTAATTGCAGCGGTAGCCGGTAAAGGAAGACGTCTTACAGTTATTATGCCTTTCTTATATGAAAGCAGACAGCACAAGCGTACCGGCAGGGAATCCATGGACTGTGCATTGGCGCTGCAGGAACTGACAGCCATGGGCGTTGAAAATATTATTACTTTCGATGCACACGACCCAAGAGTGCAGAATGCAATTCCACTAAAGGGATTTGAAACCGTACAACCAGCATACCAGTTTGTAAAAGGCCTGCTGCGCAGCGAAAAGAATCTGGAATTAGATGCCGACCATTTAATGATGATAAGCCCGGACGAAGGCGGTATGGGACGTGCTGTATACCTTGCCAATATTCTCGGTGTGGACATGGGTATGTTCTACAAGCGCCGCGACTATAGCAAGATTGTAAACGGACGGAATCCTATCGTTGCCCATGAGTTCCTCGGCTCTTCCGTAGAAGGAAAAGATGTGTTTATCATAGACGACATGATTTCATCCGGCGAAAGTATGATAGACGTTGCCACAGAATTAAAGAGAAGAAAGGCACGCCGCGTATTTGTTGCCGCTACCTTCGGTCTGTTTACAAACGGTCTGGAAAAATTTGATAAAGCATATAAAGAAGGTATTATTGACCGGGTTCTTACCACAAACTTAACTTATCAGACTCCGGAACTCTTAACAAAAGAATATTATGTAAGCTGCGATATGAGTAAATATATTGCATTAATTATAGATACACTAAATCATGATGCTTCTATCAGTAATCTTTTAAATCCTGTGGGACGTATACAGAGATGCATAGAAAAATATCGCAATGGAGAAGATATTTAAAATATACTATTATATACTTCTTTTAAATTTTTTGATATTATACAGCCGCTACTTTGTAGATGATAATTCATCTGCTTTGTAGCGGCTCTAAAAAACAATACTATAATATACTTATCAGGGCAGTCGGGGGACGTGCTCCTCTCCGCTCCGGGTCTTGCGGAAAGGAAAGGGATGCTTATGAGTACATATGAAGAATTCATGGTCATATTAACAGTCGCATTGTTAATAGTCGCAATTCTGAATCTGAAAAATAAGAAATAGCCGTCCTGCTCTCTGCAAAAGTCAGACGGCTACTTCAATAGTTTAATGATTATGCGCCGGGTCGGGTGATGTGCACTCACCTTCCGACTGTCTTGTTAAGCATATTATATGCTTTTTTACTCTATTTGTCAATGAAGATAAACATGAAATATATTTAGAATATTATGATTTTTTTATTATTCCCCCATACAACACAGTCGCATCTTACCATCCTTTTTTTCAAATCTTTATTTAATTTCATTCTCCCCAATATTCCGTATACAATTCCCCATTTCCCGCTCCGGATGGTTTCGGAAGCCGATGTGGTGCGGTTGTATGGTATTCCGGCATAGTCGTGGGATTCTCACTGCTCTGCTGCTGATTATTTTCAGACGAAGTCGATATTTCTTCTGTATCACCAGTATCCTCCGTTACAAGCTCTTCAGCAGAGACTGTCGTTTCCTCCGGAGCCTCGGTATATAATTCATCCGGTGCTGTTGTATGTTCCATGGGATTGGTGGTAACCGGCTGCGTTGCCGGTTCTCCATTACTCATGGTTCCATCCTGCCGCATATATGGCAAAAATTCCTTTAATTCCAGTCCGTCATGGATTCCGCTCATATACTTCTGCCAAATCAGGCCGGAACACTTCGTTCCGTATCCGTCGGATATTTCCTTCGGCAAATCATAGCCGGACCATACTGCTGTTGTATAATATCTGCTGTATCCTACAAACCATACATCCTTATTATCGTTTGTAGTACCGGTCTTCGCTGCGCAGATGGCGTTGCTAACCTGATATTTTACCGCTGTTCCCCGTTTCAGAACACCGGTGAGTATATCTGTCATGGTCCTTGCTGCATTTACATCATAAATCTGCTTTATGGCAACCGTTGCGGTGCCGGATTCCATGTAATTGATATTGTCTATAATAACATTATAATCCGCATCGGTTATCTTCGAAATACAGGTAGGACTACGGAATTGCCCGTCATTTTCTATGGCTGCATATGCCGATGCCATTTCTACCGGAGACACTCCATAAGTCATTCCGCCAATGGACATGGCAGGCACATAGTCATTCTTCACAATCTTCTTAAATTCCATATTTAATAAATACGGAATGGCCGTTTCGGCTGACAATTTTCCAAACAAATCCCAGGCAACCGTATTTTTGGATTTTTCCACCGCAGAACGTAGACTCATCTCACCGTCATAAATATTCGGTTCATTCACCGGCCCTCCTTCTATCCGCTCATCCACCACTGTGGTCTCCGGATAATAACCGCGTTCCAGAACCGGTGTATATGTCAGTATGGGTTTAATGGTACTACCCGGCTGACGATAGCTCTGATAGGCCCTGTTTAAAGTGTAACCATGATAATCCTGGGTCCGCCCTCCGACGATTGCCACCACTTTCCCGGTATTGTTGTCTATACAGGCTGCGGCTCCCTGAAATTCAAAAACGCCTTCGTTATATGTTCCCGTATAATAAGCAAGCTGGTCGTCAATACATTTCTGCAAAAACTCCTGCTTTCCCAGGTCAATGGATGTATAAATACGGTATCCCCCGGTATATAACCGGGCTGATAGCTCATCATACAGCTGATAATACGCATCTTCATAGGTTCGCTTATCCTCCGGCGTTTCGAAACTATAACGAAATTCAAATCCGCTGTGTTTCATCAGTGCAATGGTGGCACAATATCTGGCATAGGTTTCCACATAATTGATTCTTTCATTTTCTGTAGGAACCAGTACAATAGTAGCATATAAGGCTTCTTCATACATTTCCCTATCTATGTCACCCTGCTGCAACATCTGCTTTAAAATTCTGTTTTTCCGCTCCGTTGTTTTGTCCGCATTGACATAGGGGTCGTACAGGCTGGGATTGTTGGGTATGGCACAAATATATGCCATCTCCGCAATGGATAATTCGGAAACGGATTTCGCGAAATACCCCCGGGCCGCAGCCTCAATACCATAATAACCGTTTGCAAAATATATATTGTTTATGTAAAATTCCAAAATATCATTTTTAGAATATGTCTTTTCCAATTCAAATGCAAGAAACATTTCCTTTAATTTTCGTTCCATGGTAACTTTATGGGTCAAAAAAATATTTCTGGCAAGCTGCTGGGTAATGGTACTTCCCCCCTGAGTGATAACGCCTTCATTTTTCACAAGTTCCACCATCGCCCGAAGAATGGCTTTCACATCCACTCCCGAATGTTCATAAAAATTTCTGTCTTCGGTGGTTACCATTGCCCGTTTTACGAAATATGGTATCTCCGAATATTCCAGATAATAGGAATCTCTGTCGCCAATTAATTCCGTAATAACATTTCCGGACGAATCATAAATAATACTGGTCTGGTTAGCTTTGAATATCTCCCGGCCTCCGTCTTTTACCAGTTGTTTTGCCTCTTTCTGATATTCCAATGCCATGCTGCCAAACCGGATAATCATCACCAGAATAAATATCAGCAATAATATAAGCAAACCAAGCAGGACTCTTTTCAGAACCCTGCTTTTCCTGCTCCTGTTTTTTTTGGTTGTTTTCTTTTTTGATTTATTATTTCGTAAACCCATGGATATTCCTTTTATAATTCACAATTGTTCACTGTTCTCGGGAACGGAATAACATCCCTGATATTGGACATTCCAGTGAGATACATCACACATCTTTCAAATCCCAGACCAAATCCGGCGTGTCTGGTTGAACCATACTTCCGAAGGTCCAGATAGAAATCGTAATCCTCTTTCTTTAAGCCCAATTCTTCCATTCTCTGAACCAGTTTCTCATAGTTATCTTCTCTCTGGCTGCCGCCGATAATCTCGCCGATTCCCGGTACCAGACAGTCCATAGCCGCAACCGTTTTACCGTCTTCATTCAGTTTCATATAAAATGCCTTTATTTCCTTCGGATAATCCGTTACAAACACCGGACGTTTGAATATTTCTTCCGTCAGATATCTCTCATGTTCCGTCTGTAAATCACAGCCCCAGGATACCTTATATTCAAACTCATCATTGTGTTTTTCCAGCAATTCAATAGCTTCCGTATAGGTTACATGTCCAAAATCGGAATGTAATACGCCGTTCAGTCTGTCAATCAGTCCCTTGTCCACAAAATTATTAAAGAACTGCATTTCTTCCGGCGCCTGTTCCATAACATACTGTATAATATATTTCAACATTCCTTCCGCCAGCATCATATCATCCTTTAAATCCGCAAATGCAATTTCCGGCTCAATCATCCAGAACTCTGCCGCATGTCTGGTGGTATTTGAATTCTCTGCCCGGAACGTCGGTCCGAAGGTATAGATATTCCGAAAAGCCATGGCATAGGTCTCGCCGTTTAACTGACCCGATACTGTAAGGTTTGTCTCTTTATTAAAGAAATCCTTGCTGTAATCCACAGCACCATCCTCTGTTCTCGGTAAATTCTCTAAGTCCAAAGTAGTTACCCGGAACATTTCTCCGGCACCTTCACAGTCACTTCCTGTAATTAATGGTGTATGCACATACACAAAATCTCTTTCCTGAAAATATTTGTGAATCGCATAAGCAATCAGTGAACGTACCCGGAATACTGCCTGAAAAGTATTGGTTCTTGGTCTTAAATGAGATATTGTCCTCAGATATTCAAAACTGTGCCGTTTCTTTTGTAACGGATAATCCGGCGAAGAAACACCTTCTACCGTCACTTCTTCTGCCTGAATCTCAAAAGGCTGCTTTGCCTGCGGTGTGGCAACCAGAGTTCCTTTTACAATCACTGCAGTACCTACGTTTAATTTTGATATCTCTGCAAAGTTACTGATAGTATCATTATAAACCACCTGTAACGGCTCAAAAAAAGTTCCATCATTTATTACCAGAAATCCAAATGTTTTGGAATCCCGGATACTTCGAAGCCATCCGCCGACTTCTACCGTAGTGCCTATATATTTATCCGGGTCACGATATAAATCCTTGATAATTGTTAAATCCATAATTACTTTTCCTCACTTTCATGCCAAAAAACGGCCACATCTATCAGCATTATAATACAAGTTAATCAAATTCTCAAGTAATAATGGACCGTATTTTTTAACCGCTGTATACTACTTCAAATTTTCCGGATTCAGACAATCCAGTTCAGGTATCACAAATTTTCCATCCTTCCTGATCAGAACATCATCAAAATAAATTTCTCCGCCGCCGTATTCCGGGGTCTGTATCAGCACCAGATCCCAGTGAACAGAGGATTTATTGCCGTTTGGTGCATCGTCATAGCAACAGCCCGGTGTAAAATGAATGGAGCCCATGATTTTTTCATCAAATAATATATCTTTCATAGGATTTAAAATATACGGATTCACACCAATAGCAAATTCTCCTACATATCTGGCTCCTTCGTCGGTATTAAACACATGATTGATTCTCTCTGTATCATTGGCAGTGGCTTCAATAATTTTTCCTTCTTTAAATATCAGTTTTATGTTTTCATAAGTAAATCCCTGATAAACAGAAGGCGTATTATAACATATGGTACCGTTCACAGAGTCTTTCACCGGCGCTGAATATACCTCTCCATCGGGTATATTCATTTCTCCGGCGCATTTAATGGCCGGAATATTTTTAATAGAGAATGTAATATCGGTTCCTTTGGCAGTCAGCCGGACTTTGTCGGTGCGGTTCATTAATTCCACCAGGGAATCCATAGCTTTTGACATTTTTGAATAATCCAGATTACATACGTTGAAATAATACTCTTCAAACGCCTCCTGGCTCATATTGCTCAACTGCGCCATAGAGGCATTGGGATACCGCAATACTACCCATTTTGTCTTTGCCACCCGTATATTGCTGTGAACCGGTGTGGAATACAGCGTTTCATACAAATGCATTTTATCTCCCGGCACGTCCGACAATTCGGAAATATTATCCCCGCCCCGGATTCCAATATAACAATCCATCCGGTTCATTTCCATACCATCCACTTCTGCCATTAATTTTAACTGCTCCCCGCTGCAATGCAACAATTGTTCACGCAAAAGCCTGTTATCGGTAAAATGAATAAAGGGCAGCCCCTTTGCCGCATACACTTCCTTTACCAGCTGCCTTGCTAATTCCGATGTGTCCTTTCCATTGTAGTGAATATATACTTTCTCACCTTCCTGCACTTTAACAGAATAATTTACCAGATTATATGCCAATGTTTTAATTCTTTCATCCATATACAGACCTGCCTTTCTATTTTCTTAAATTTAACATTCTGTCATGTCTTATCATTATACCATCTTTTTTAAAAAATATATCTTCTTATACTGGATATTGACAAATAAAATTTTCGTGTTATAATATTTTTCGTACTTAGTTTCACCGGCGTGTGGCTCAGCTTGGTAGAGCGCTTCGTTCGGGACGAAGAGGTCGCAAGTTCGAATCTTGTCACGCCGACTTTTTAATATTAGATAAATTTAACGTGCACATGTGCACGTTATTTTATTTACAAAACTAATTTTTACCAAACAGAAAGGAATTTTATAACTATGAAATGTAAAGAATGTGGAGCTGAATTATTAGAAGGTGATTGTATCTGCGGAACATGCGGAGCCGAGGTGAATGTTTCTTTTCAGAATCCTACAAATGATTTTGTTTCTCCGGCTTCCAACGAACCGGCATACCAATCCTTATATCCTACATATGAAGAAGCAGAATTACTCCGCAGACAGCGCAGGCAGGAAGCTCCTTATATATCTTCCAGCGGTATTTCAAAATTTTTTAACAGTCCCTTACTCCGTATTTTAGAAAAAATCATTATTGTAATTTCCGTTGTTCTTACTCTGTATTGTTTTAATCAGAATTGTTTTAATATTGATGTTCGCTACAACGGTTTCATCACCGATTTAAGTTCCGTCAGCAATGTTAAAGTTAACCAGCTTACTTATACTATACTTTCCCGCAGTTTCACTGTTCACTTTGCCAAACTCATGCTGGCTTTGTCCATTATAACCATATTGATTTTATTTGTTAAAAAAACAAATAAATGGGTTTCTCTGACCATAAGCCTGCAGCTTATCAGCACATTTTATTGTATTCGCTCTGCTTCTAAAATTTTAAAGAACGCAAAGCAAACGCTTCCATCCTTCATTAAACAATATGATTTTGAAAAATATGGTATGCATATAAGACTGGGCGAGGGAACCGGATATAAACTGTTAATTCTTATTGCTGTTTTACTTTCTCTTTCACTTATCATGCAATTGCTAAGATTTATTACAAAATCCTATAAATCCTATACCTGATTAAAACTGTATTTTATTGCATATACATTCCAGCCAGCACGATGGATATCACTACCCCTGCCCCTGTACTGATCAGAGCACCGGCCAGCGTCCATCGTGTTTTTGTTACTTTTGCCGTCAGAAAATATACTGACATGGTATAAAATACGGTTTCGGTACAGCTCATCAATATGGAAGACAACATTCCTTCATAGGAATCCACTCCAAATTGTTTAAACACATCCAGTACCAGTCCGGTGGCTGCCGAAGAGGAAAATATCCGGACTATCATTGCTGGCACCACTGCCGCCGGAAGCCCGAATCCTGCCGTAAACCGGGCTATATTATCGGTTATAAATCCCAGCAGACCAGAGGAACTTAAAATTCCCACTCCCATCATCAGTCCTACCAGCGTAGGCATAACGTCAACTACGGTTTTTAAACCGTCTTTTGCTCCGTTAATAAAATCATTATAGACATTTTTTTTCTGCAGGACTCCGTATCCTACAATATAAAATATTACCAGTGGAATCATAAATTCCGAAATATACATGATTATCTGCATTTTATCATATCCAAAAAAGAGGTATCCTTGCTTATATTTATGCAAAGATACCTCTTAATATTATATGAATATTCAGATAATTGTGAAACTCATAGTTACAGGTCATAAGTTTCACATTCACCTATTATAAGATAGCTGTATCAGATTACAACTGCACCGTCTACGGATAATATCTCACCGGAAATATAACTTGCCATGTTGCTGGCCAGGAACAGAAAGGCATCTGCAACCTCTTCCGGTTCACCCACTCTTCCTAACGGGATTCCTGCCGCCACTCTTTCTGCCATTTCTTTCGGCAGCGCCGCCACCATATCCGTTCTGGTGACTCCCGGCGCAACCGCATTGACCCGGATATTATCTGCCCCCAGTTCTCTTGCCAGGGATTTGGTCAGTCCGTTTA
Organism: Lachnospiraceae bacterium; assembly: GCA_022794265.1. Classification (GTDB taxonomy): domain Bacteria; phylum Bacillota; class Clostridia; order Lachnospirales; family Lachnospiraceae; genus Bovifimicola. The sequence continues at coordinate 159,716 of JAAWEK010000011.1, read as the reverse complement.
CCGCAAACTTTGATGCCGGATATCCACATCCTGCCGCCTGTCCGTAGATACTTACAACAGAGCTGGTATTGATAACCGCTCCGCTCTTCTGTTCCTTCATATAGCCCACCACGGCCCTTGTACAGTTAAATACGGCTTTTATGTTCAGATTCATTATTTTATCAAACTCTTCTTCCGTATACTGATAAATGCTGTCTCTGGCCGATATGCCTGCATTGTTTACCAGAATATCTATCTTTCCGTATTTCTCATAGACATCTGCCGCCATTTTCTGAACCTGCTCAAGACTTGCCAGGTCCGGCCACGCTCCCTCTGCCTGTGCCTCCGGCCGCTCCCTTTTGATTTCTGCCAGCGCCTTATTCACCGTTTCCTCCCGGGAACCGCATAATACAACAATTGCTCCATTGTCTAAAAACTTTTTAACCACCGCCAGACCGATTCCTCTGGTGCCTCCCGTTACAATCGCTACTTTTCCTTTCAGCATATGTTGTACCTCCGTTTTAAAATTTTTCACGTTTTAATATATGTTTTATTATACCACGATTTACCATAAAGAACAAATAAACAATCTATATATTGACACAGTATGGTATAATAAATCTGTCTTTTAAAATATAAGATTTACCGAAGACTGCGCAACTTATGGTTACGCAATCACCGACTATGAGTTTATATAAACAGGAGAATCCTATGATTAAAAACAGAATTACACAACTGATATTCCGTTCCGTTTATCTTACCCTGGCTTTTTTCGGACTGTTAGCCTCTTTCGGGCTGTTTAATGCCGACTTTAACCAAAACTGGTATGTGTATTATACAAATCTCAGCAATTTTATCTGTATTCTGGTCATGATACCTATTATAAAAGATAATGTAAAACAGCTCTCCCTTGGTAATATGTACGGATTAAATACAAAATATACCCGGATTAAGTATTACGCTTCGATTTGGATTGTTGTTACATTCTTAGTATATAATATTCTTTTGGGCGACCCAACTACAATGGACTACTGGAGCAGCATAAATAACCTTACCTTTCATCTGGCCTGCCCGCTGGTATTCTTTTTAGACTGGCTGTTGTTTGACGACCACTCCGGACTTCGCTGGTGGGATAATCTGGTGATGGCAGCGGCGCCGATTATTTATGTGTTTTATATTGTAATCCGGGGCGCAATTATCACACCGGACCCGGATACCGTTGTTTATCCTTACTTCTTTCTGGATGTAGATGAATTGGGGATGAGCGGTGTGATTCAATGGGTGATAATACTGGTGGCGTTTTTCGTGGGACTGGGATTTGTGCTTTGGGGAGTGATCAGGCTAATAAATAAACGAAGTAAACAATAAAAAGATGCTGTAAAACAGACCATCTGTCTACTTTACAGCAACTTTTTTATGTCCGTCCATATCAAACTATTCTTAAATATGAACATTTCGTTTTAATATTTAATATATTTTGAAAATCATTCACTTTTATCGGATTATTCAGACCAATTTTATATGTAGCCGCAGAAGAATAATTTATATCAAAATGGTATAACGGGTGAATATCTCCATCTTCATTCACGGGGTCATAATCATATCGAATATATCCATCCTCCATATGCCATAATTTAATTATCAGTTTCCATATTGTGTCAATATCACTATACTCATATTCTTCTGCACTATCAATAATAATATCCATCGCTTTTTCAAGAGAGCTTCCCCAAAGATTTTCCTGTTGAAAAATACTTATAAGCAACGATATCATCCTATCATTTAATTCACATTCCGTATGATTATCATAAATCTTATAATTCTGATTTATGTTTTCTATCAAGAAAGGAAAAATGAACGAGAAATACTTTACTTTCGTTTCATAGAAAATTCTGCTCATTTTATCCACACAAATAATTACTTTTCCGGAATCATCTGAAAAACTGCCTTCCGGATTTACAATTAATTTCATTGTATCCAACAACAGCAGAATAATATCTCTTTTGCTTCTAATTGGTCTCAGAACCTTTTCACCTAAAAAGTCTCCAATTTTCACCTCAATGTTTTTCATAATTAACACCCTCTAATTCATCAAACTATAATTTACCTTTACGATTTCATATAGTTTATCCCTATCAAGTTCATCTTTATATGCATTCTTTATTATATTATGCAACTTTACCCTATACATTTTTTCTATACCTATTTTATCCATGATTTCTTCCACAATATCATGCTGAGATTTATATATATTGGTTCTGTTAATAATCGCATTATTTAACCGTAGCCTTTGTTGCTGATTTGGTTCTGCAATATGCAAATATCCGTTTTTATCGACATATTCTACACCCTGTTTTATATTGTCTATAACTTCAGAATCCACATTGGGCAAAATAAAATAAGATGTAATAAACGAACGTGTCAGCATCATATAAATAGAATTTCTATTTTGCAAATCACGGTCTAAACCAAACTGCATAAAACAAATAATAAACGGGAATTCTAAGCCTTTTACATTATTCCTATTGCTGATAAAAACAGTACCCTTTCTCTTCTCTTTTGATTCATAACCAATATTCACATCCCATCCGAATTGTTCCTTTATAAGAACTTCCAAACTATGCGCAATTTGATAATTACTATTTATATTCTCTAAAAACATTATTCCAATATCATCGGGACGCAATGTAGGATTATTATTTTTAAGTTCTGAAATAATGTCTAATATTCGAGTAACATATTTATTTCTCTCAATAGGTATTATTTCTATATTTTTTATACCGGTATTTCCTAAATCTTCAAATCTTCTTAACGGTTTCCGACGTAAATTATAATATTCCTCTTTTTTCTCAATATTATATCCGCAGGCTTCCCACGCCTTATCATCCAGCCACCTCAGATATAAATCCGGATTTTTCGCAAACAATCCCATTCCTATTGCATGCGCACACATTAGTGTTTTAGGATCCGTTCTATAGCATTTATTTAATAAAAAATCGGGATTCACTTCACTTACAGATTCATTTTCAAACACATTTTGAAAAATGTCCCCTGCAATATATAAACAATGTTTTGTTACCTTTTTACATAATTCAAAAAATCCATCGGTGAAATCCTGACTTTCATCAATTAAGATATAATCAAAACATGGTTCAAATTCCTTTATCTGAATTAACTGATTCAAAGCATTTCTACATATTCTGTCAAATGTTACATTATATGAAAACCTCTCGAACGGAATATTATAGTAATGGCAAATATAGCTATAAACCCCTGAATCAGGATCACTTTTTGACCCCCAACTGCTCATAACCCATAATTTTTCCTGCCACTTAATTTGTTCATCTACTTTCATAAAGTTAAAAAACTCTGGAATTCTTTCCTTCAGGTTCTCAGCCAGAATTTTATTATGGCAGGTAAAAGCGATTTTATATTCCGATTTATCTAAATATAATTCTTTTACTTTATGTAATAATAACTCTGTTTTCCCTGTTCCTGCCAATCCTTGTATAATAATTTTATCCTTATGGGGTTCATCAAAAATAAATCTTGTCTGGTCTCCATCAAACAAAATAATTTTTCTTCGAATCTTTTCCAACACAGTTTCAGGATAATCCGTTCCGGTTCGGTCTATATTATTAATACTTCCAGTTAACAACGAAATTAAAAATTCACCTTTTCTGATTTTTTCATTTGAATCTAATTTATTTAAAGCTAAAAATCCTTTCACATCAACATTTCTAATTTCCTCGTACTTGTATGATACAATAAATTCCTGTTTCCACTGCCTCGGTCTGCCTAAAATTTTCATATAATCATATTTTTTTGAAAGCTGTCCTAAATCTTCTATAAAGTCTTCACAAAAATTATCAAATTCCTCATCATTTTTTCCATAGTTTATAAACATAATTTTATGTTTTGGAATCAAAATAACAACAGCTTTTTCATAGTTATATCCACCTTTTTCTTCTAAAGGCCGGTCAATCACATATACAGGATTTATGCTATTTTCAGCATAAATTTCTAATTCTTCGACTAATTGTTCAATTCCTTCTTTATTCTCTATATTTGAATAAAATAAACTATTACTCTTCTTCATTATTCCTTATCCCCTCCCGTTTATTTATTAGTGTTACCTCTATTTCCAAATCCATACATTCTGCCATTTTCACCAGCATATCCAGACTAGGGTTATATTGTCCGGTCTCAAAACGGCTGATATTTGGTCGTTTTACCCCCATAATTCCAGCCAAATCTTCTTGTGTAAGATTTCTCATTTTTCTATATGCAATATATTGGTTTACAATACTCTTTCTAACTGAATCCTGTTTTTCTGCAATATAAATCTTCTTCTGTATATCCACAACATCCGCCTCCTTGGTCTTTTTATAATATTGTAACTTATATGTTACCACGTGTCAACTTTTATTAAATTAAAATACAATTATAGCGGCCAAAAATTTATGACCGCCTTAATTCTTTTTACTATATCTGCTTTCTTAAAAAGTACACTGTTACCCCAATTCCTCCAGTACCTTCTCAATCTCCTCCCCCGATAAAATCAAACCCCTGTACCGCTTTTCCTGAATCTCCAGCAGTTTCCCCACAAAATCTCTCTCCAGCTTCATCTGTTCCCGGATAATCTTCCCCAATCTATCCGAAAAACTCATCCCATATCGTTTTTTCAAAACCATCGCCCGGACAATATTCAACAATATCCGGGGATTTTTCTCCAGTACCACATCAATCACATGGCTGTCCATGGCCTCCTGATATTTTTCATCATACCAGACATTCTCATTAAAATCATAGATAATAGCATCTAAATTAAGAAATACGGTTCTGGGAAGATTCCTGACATATTCTTCCGGTTCACATACTATATGCTTTTCCCGGTATGCCCAGGTTTCCTCCAAGGACCAGATATCCACAATCAGCGCAGAACATTCCAGTTTATAACCGCCAAAGCTGTTCTTTTTCGGCCGGTATGTTTCCAGAATCTCTTCCCAGATGTTCCGGTCCCTGATATCAATTATTATATCGATATCCCGTAAATCCCGAATCGCTTCCCAGTCTCTGTATTCCCTTAACACGCCTCCAATCAGGTAAAGATTTCCGGCCTGTTTAAGCCTTCGGAACAATTCCAGGGAAGGGGGATAGTTTTCCAGATAATTAAATATGATAGTTTCCAAAGATTTCATAATTTACTCCATTCTGCCAAAACAAACTACGGAGAATTACTGCGGTAAGCGGATTCCGTTCAAATCCTGATATAAATTTACAGCATAAGAATCGGTCATTCCTGATATAAAATCAACCGCCAGATGCAGTTTATCATATAAAGTGAGTTTTGAAAGGGGCTTTTTACGGTTTTTCTTATAATCATACATTGCAACGTATTTAAAATTGGAAGAAATCAGACTGAAAATCTTACCGGAATAAATCCTTACGTTTTCTAAATCTTTCCCGTCACTCTCAATCAGGGTTCTTACAAAGACATCCAGCAGCTTATTGACCACCTGGTCGCCAACCAGTTCTAAAGACAATACCTCATGACAGCCAAAGCAGTTTTTTCCGGTGACTTCCTTTTTCAGATAGGTAATAAAATCATTCTCACAGGCTAATAGTTCTGATTTATCATAGTTTCCGCCCATTATCTCTTCATAGTGTTCCATAAACTCATTTACTGCACATCTGAATAAGTGGCCCTGAACCAGATTTCTGAAATTCCTTACCTTTGCAAGCCGGATATCCGCTTCGCTCATATTAGAGTCAGCTTTCTTTTCATCTATGACTTTAAATAATTTCTTATAATCTTCGCCTTTAAATTTCTTTTTGATTTCTTTATATTCCTTCTCCCACTCTATATATCCCTTTTTTACACCGTCTTCTATATCATCGCAGACATAGATAATATCGTCCGCTGCTTCCAGTAAATAAGCCGCCGGATGACGGTATCCGTCTTCAAGTCCGGTCGCCTCCTGTATTTCCCTGACCAGAGACTCTTCGGACCGGAAATATCCAAACTTCTTTTTACCGTTCTTTACTTCTTCTGCATTGGATTTCCACGGATATTTAATAATCGCTGCTAATGTAGCATATGTAAAATTCGCTCCAAAGGGATCATTCAAAGTCTGAAGTTTTGTTACAATTCTCAAATTCTGTACATTTCCGTCGAAATAAATAAAATCATTCTTTTCCTGTTCGGATAATATTCCTTCTTTCTTTAACAGTTTATTATCCGAAAAACAATTCTGGAACCAGTTTCGGATTATGGTCTCTCCATAATGTCCGAAAGGCGGATTTCCCAAATCATGGATTAATCCTGCCGTCTGCAATAACGCTGCCAGTTCCTCCGTCCGGTTATGATTAAATTCACCGTTCTGCTCCAGCTGCCTTCCCACCGCTTTGCCCAGAGACCGGGCCAGAGCCGATACTTCCATGGAATGTGTTAACCGGGTTCTGGTAAAATCATTTTCCTGCAACGGAAAAACCTGCGCTTTATCCTGTAACCGCCTGACCGATGAAGAACCTACGATTCTGTCATAATCGGCCTCAAATTCATTTCTGGCAATCACCGTGTTAGGACTTGAGTCCCTTTTCTCTGCCGAAGACAACCTCTGCCTCCGGGTACACAATAACTTATCCCAAACTAACCTGTCCATTCAATCCCTCCTCTTATGAACAATATTTATACCTTATCCCAAATACCGGAAACGTATCTGTATAAAAATTATAACAAAATATGTATTTCCATGCAAGAAAATTTGCCCGCCCCATAAATGTTTTTGTCAGAATTTATCCTTTTTTCTTACACATCATTTTGCAAAATACAATCCCCACTATGGTGCTGACAAGAGTCGCTGCCAGTCCCGGTCCCACCACCGCCGTAGGATTCACACTGCCGTACTGACTTCGGTAGGCAATGATATTCATAGGAATTAGCTGCAGTGACGAAATGTTTATAACAAGAAAAGTACACATCTCATTACTTGCGATGTGTACTTTGTCTCTTCCGTTTTTCTCTTCGTTCAGTTCTGCCAGGGATTCCATTGCCTTCAGTCCCGGCGGCGTTGCCGCCCAGCCCAGCCCCAGTATATTGGCAACAATATTAGTAGTAATATATTCATTACTCTTATGTTCCTTCGGAATGTCCGGAAACGAAAACCGAACCAAAGGCCGAATCAGCCGGGTAAGCTGCGCCATTACCCCGGACTGCTTCGCAATCTCCATAAGTCCCGTCCAGAGACTTAATACCCCTAACATTGTAATACATAATGTAATTGCTTCCTTCGCTGAATCCAGGGCGCCATTTGATACTGCGTCTATATTGCCCGTGACAGCGGCATACAGAATACCTGCCAATACCATAAACGCCCATATGTAATTAAGCATGATTCCACCACCCGCATATATTGTTATTTAATATATGACTCTATATAATGAATTATTCATAAATAAGGATGGTGGTACTTTGTACTATTTTACAGTTACAGAACTAACCGTACTCCATGCTCCGTAAATTCTTGCACCGGTAGAATCCTTTTTATAGGCTCTGACCTTCACATAATATTTTTTACCGCTGCTCAGAGAACTAACCGGATAACTAAGTTTCGTAGTCCGGACGGAATTGCAGTTAGCGCTAAAATTTGATTTTGTGGAATACTTTATTTCATAGCCTTCCGCTGCTGATACCTTACCTAATGTAACTGTTGCTTTATTTTTGGTATTGCTTTTCAATGAACTGATTGTCGGTTTACCAGGCGCTGTAACCTTGGACCACTTGGCATATAAAGTTCTGCTTCCCGCATAGGTTACTTTTGCCCCTGATGTAATCCGATAGGTATAATTTTTCGATGTATACCAGCCTTTAAATACATAGCCGGAACGTTTGGCAGATTTCAGCGTACCATATGTACTGCCAAAGGTTACTGTCTTTGCACTGCTGCCGGAATTGGTACCGGATATTTTTCCTCCATTTGCATTCAATGTAATGGTATATTTGTTGGCAGTCCAGTGGGCATAAATCGTACGTCCCGAAGTCTGTTTATGGACAGTCGACGCACTTACTTTTGTTCCCCCCTGAGTATACCAGCCTTTAAACGTATATCCTTTTCGTGTCGGTGCCGGCAATGTTCCATATGTTTTATAATAATATATGGTCTTAGATGAACTGCTAACGGTTCCGCCTTTCGCATCCAATTTAAGAGTATAAGGTATTGCTGACCACCGGGCATATAATGTATGGTTAGATGCCGAACGAAGTGCCGTTATACTGGTTACCTTTGTACCGCCAGTAGCCGCCGTATACCAGCCTTTAAATGTATATCCGTTTCTCTTGGCTGTTGGAAGCTCACCATACAATGTATTGGCAGAGCCGCCATATAACACCTGTTTGGCAGAAAGTGAAGCTGTACCGCCGGTTCCGTCAAATTTTACAACAATACGTTTGCCGTCTACCGGGGCCAGAACAGCAGTTCCGCCATTTGCAGCAGAAGGAATTCTGACAGAGATAGTGCCTGCCGCAGAAACTGTATAATTTTTATTATTATATACGTCTCTTACTTCTGATCCTGCTGCCCAGGGAACTTTTACCGAAAGGGTTTTATCGGCGTTTTTAATATTCAGTCCAATGACGAGACCGGAATCTCCATAAGTTCTGGAAAATACCATATAACCTTCACTGTCACTGACAGCCATGGATTTTCTGTCACCTTTGGCAAAGATTTTGGAATATGTTTTTCTGATATTTAACATCTTTTTATAATGTGTATAGAGAGTATTGGATTCATTTACCATGCTCCAGTCAAAATCATATCGATTGTCATAAGCCGGATAGTTATTGGCACCGGACAGCCCAATCTCTTCCCCATAATAGATTACCGGCTGTCCCTTTGCCGTTATCTGCAAAGAAGCCGCAGCTTTCATCAATGCCTCTGCCGTAGATGCAGAATAGGATTTCTTTAGGGTATAATAAAATCCGTCTTCATCATGACTGCTTAAAAAACTTCCCAATGTAGCCGTATTATTAAGCGCCCCATTTCTTTTTTCTAATGTAGATTCCACAGCGGATAATGAACCGGATACAAATTGTTTTACATAACCTTTAAAGCCAAAATCCAACAGGGAATCCATAGAGCCTGTGGATAAATTCTGACATTGATTGGAATAGCTGGCTCCCCAATACTCTCCAATCATTTTAAAGCCAGGATTGGATTTCGTAACCGAATTCTTAAAAGCTTTCCATGCAGTGTTATCTACATGCTTTACCGTATCTACCCGGAAATAATCGATATCATATTCTGTCATCCAGGCTGTCTGCCAGGCAATCAGCTTATCCCGGACTGCCGGATATTCCGTCAGAAAATCCGGCAGTCCGGATAATGAAGCATATATCTCACTGCCAGGCACCGTTGTAGTGGACGTCCGCAACATTCCCGAAAAAAGCGGGGAACTCTCTGTTCCGTAGCCGGAATGATTTAAAACCACATCCACCATAATTTTAATTCCCCGTTTATGGGCCTCACTGATTAATGTCCGGAATTCACTTTCCGTTCCCAGACTGGCATTCAGTTTTTCAAAATCCCTGGCCCAATATCCATGATAAGCTGCATAAACCGGTATCTGACTGTTGCCGGATGCCGATGTAGAAGGGATATTATCTACAATCGGCGTAATCCAAATAGTGTTAATACCCAGTTCCTGTAAATAATCCAGCTTCTTTGTTACCCCCGCAAAGTCTCCACCGTGATACAACCCCGCATTGTCAGGATTATAAACAGAGGCTCCTGCAGCTTTATTATTTGATGTATTTCCATCAAAAAAGCGGTCGGTAAGCATAAAATAAATGACTGCTTCATCCCAGTCAAAATCCACTATAGATCCTGCTTTACGCTCTTCAACAGTTAATGATACCGATAAATTATTTACTGTACCGCTATTCAGGGTAACCGTTACCGGAATATTTTTTGTTCCTGCTGCAACGGTATCCGATACCGCAATGGTTCCCTCCATCAATTCCTTATCTATAACAAATTTGGTGCTACCTCCTATGGAAGATAAATCTGCATAAATACTCTTAATATCCGAGGAAGTCATGGTGTTGCTTAAAATTTTAATTACGGTATTCTCATTATAAGAAATGCTGTTATCGGATAATTCCGCTTTCAGATATGGAGCCGCATAATCCAGATAAGAACATTTTGTTCCGTTATATGTACTGCTGTTTTGGTTATATGCATCAATCACGGATGTACCATTGACAATATACCTGTAATAATGTTTTCCGGTTTTTAATCCGGTGGCATTATAATAAAATCTCCGGTTTGCCGAATCATAGGACATCCCATATGATATTCCGTCAATTTCAACAGATACTTTACCTGTCAAATCCGCCAATGTATTATTATAGTATCTTGTATCATCTCTATAATAAAACTTTACCGTACCATTTGTACTTGTCAGTTCATAGCCTGTATTAAAAGGTGCATCCAACGTTTCTGATTTTCCCTGAGTTATATTTACCTTCAGCACATTTTGTCCAGACGGAATATCAATAAAACGGTCTTCCCCATCTTTTTCCACCCATTCGTTGGTGCTTGTACTTTTTCTCAGAATAAATCCAACCTTTTTACAGGAAGCCGATATGGTCACATCTGCTACCAGTTTCCCATCCGTAACGGTTCCTGCATATGATTTTCCGGCGCTTCCATCCTCCCATACCCAGAAATTCCAGTTATAACTATTTGTCTTATAGTCTTTATTCGTTCTCGTATAACTAATAACCAGATGTCTGTTGCCGGAAGAGATATTTGCTGCCTGCACATTAAATGTATTTGCCAGTATTCCCACTGCCATGGCGGCAATCACCATAACCGACATTATGGCCTGTCTCAGTTTTTTTCCCATAAGCTTCTGTCTCCTCGCTTTCTTCTCTGCTTAGATACGATTGCGAAACTTCTGACCTGTGACCATGAGTTTCGCAATCGCCTGTTCTCTACTTAACCGCACTATTTAACCAAATTATACTATTAATGTAAGTATACCATTTCACATATCCTTTTTACAATAACGTTTTTTTAATAATCATAATTTACAATTGGTGAAGCCACATGAAGTGTGGTAAGATTATTTTCCTCATCATAACTGTATACAATATTTACATTAATCTTATTATTTCCTATCACCATGTATTCTCCCAGGGATTTGGTATATGCATAAATACAATATCCGCTGTCGGAAACATTTTCGCCGCCCACATCGCTTTTTTCTCCCGGAAGATACTCAAAAACCACTTCTGCATCCAATCCGTCCAAAATCTCTTTTGCTATTGATTTCTGGCCCTCCGTTGAAATCCTTCCATAAGTATCCCCTTTGATGCTTAACGATAATATCCGGTCATTGCCATACGTTTCCATGGTGTCATTCTGCTCTAACTCTTTTGTCATATCGTTTAGTATTTCTCCAAGTTTGTTTTTATAATACAGACCGCTTTTTATGGAATCCCGAATGGACATATTTACGCTGATATATTGTCTGAGACTGATAACATTTTCTTTTTCGGGAATTTCATAGGTAATAAGTTTAATTGTCACCAGTGAGAATGCTCCTTCCTTTGTCAATACCGCCTCGCTGCCATTATCTGTTCTGTTTTCGGAATACTCATATATATTGTTAATACCCATTTTATCTGCCAGTTCGTCCAATATTGTTCGTTTTTCTTCCTCTCCCAGATACCTGGTTCCGTAAAAATAGAATGCCTCAATGTCGGACTTGCATGAATTAATGCCTTCGTTTTCAAATACTCTGGCAACAGCTTCCTCCACATTATCATTGGACAGCGTTATGGCATCCCCGCTGTCACCGTTCCGAAACACATCATAGGCGCCTTGAACCAGCAAAACCGCAAAGATAACTGATAACACATAAATTAGTTTTTTCATAATAAAACTCCCTTCTATCTGTCAATATCTGCCTTTGTGGTATAAGCATTGACAAATAAACGGGAGTTTAAACTTCAATTAAAATATTTATGACTATGGCCGACGGATTAAATCAATGCCGTCCTGCTTTTTTTCTGAACATCAGAACAAAGACTGCCAGTCCCAGAACTGTTGCTGCACCTGCAATAGAGGATACCATCAACGGTGTATTGGTAGTATAACGAATCCACAGATTTGTGGTCACATAAAAATCCTTTATTTCCGTAATTCCTTCATTACCTGCCTTGTCCATATATTGAATCACTACATTCTGGGCAGTGTCAGAATTTGGTATATCAAAGGAAATATTTTCTCCGCTATCTGCTATTTCTCTTAATGTTTCCTCTGTGAGACTTAATAATTCTGTTCCGTTTAACAGAACCGATACCTTTGACAGCATGATATTATCACTGACTGTGAATTCTACCTGTTTGCTGTTCATTGCATAGGTTATGCCGGATTTTAAGTTCATCACATTACAAATCGGCTCCGTTTTATCCACTGCAAAAGTCAGTTCTGCCGCCTTCGCTTCCAAATCACTGACTGATATATTACCGGAACTGTCCTTTGATGATATGGACAGACTGTATACACCATCCTCTGCAAAACAGGATTTTTTAATAGTATAAGTATATTCACACCACTGTCCGGAACCTGTATTCTTTTGAATGGTAAAATCAGTGCCTTCCTTTAATTCTATGGAGCTGCTGCCCCGGGAAAGTGTTAATACTAAAGAATCCATTAATAGCTCATTTACATTTACTTCTTTTATTACAATGTCATTATCGACAGACTTTACATAAGATTTATTCAGCTTCATTACCTGCTCAGAAAGCATATATGTGGAACCATTTCTATTTACAGAGAATACAATAGTCTCTCCCACATTCCTTGCAGATTTATCTGTGACTGTATAATTTAGCTGATAGATACCGTCCAGCGTCAGATTGTCAATAAAAACTTTCTCTCCATGTTCAATTGATGTTTTATTTAATTCAACTGTTGAACGATTACCAAAATTATCAATTCTCACCAGAGAAACATTCATGGCATCAAAATATATGTCAGTACCGGAAATTTCAAATCCGACTTGCTCTGATTTATATGCTCTCTGATTTTCTATTCCGCTAATCATTACCTGTGGTTCTGATTTATCCACATAGAAAGCGTTATTCACTGTGTTATCTGCCATATTACCGGTCATATCTGTATAAGATACTATGATAGAATATTCTGCTTCTTCTGCAAATACCAGTGTCAAAGAATGGGTATCCCCATTATTGTTCCAGCCGGTACTTTGCGGTGTCTCATTGCTGCCATTCTTCATAACAGTCAGATTCAGTCTGTCTTCACTGAAATTATGCTCATCTATGGTAATGATGGCTGTTCTGCTGTCTTTATAATAACTGCCGTTTCCATCATTATTGTCATAGGAAACATTTAAAACCGGTTTGGTCTTATCCACCGTAAATGCCTGTGGAGCAATGGAATTTCCAAAATTAATCTGCGCAGGATTGCCTGTCATATCCTGGAAGGATATATCAAATACATAATCACCATCGGCGCTATAGGTTATGGTTGTTGTATAAACCGTGTCATCCTGATTTCCGGTTCCAGGCTTCAAAGTCCATCCGGTAATATCGGGAACAATATTGTCTGTATTTGTAATATCTATTACCACATGACCTGGGTCAAAATTTCGTTCTACTACTTCTATGGTTGCTGTTCTTTCCCGATTAAACATCTGTCCGTTTTCAACATCCGGTGAATTATTGTCATAAGTAACCGTTACAACCGGAGGCGTTGTATCATTGCTGAAAACAATCTCTTTTTGAGAAGTATTTCCTGCATTGTCTGTCATTATTACAGTTAAAGTAATATTATTGGTGTTATCTCTTATAAAGAGCTTTTTAGAAAGATGTGTAATTATGTGTTCATTGATATTATCTTTTTTATCGTTATTCGGAATATTAACCTGTTCCAGATTTCCCGATAATTCTGTTCCATTGATAATAATATAACCGCTTTCATTTGCCGCTGCCTCTGTATCTGCCGATGAAACTTTCCATTCTATTCGTTTAATCCCTGAAAAATTATCCGTTACATCTATTGTTACCGGTATCTGGTCTTCCCGATAAAGTTCATTTCCGGCTGCATCCCGCAGACTGGTTTCCGCCTTACTAAAAGTAATACCGGAATAGGTATCATGCATTTCTGCAGTTTCTATAAATGTACCGCCAATATCTTTCCGTTCTGACCTGTTTCCAACATGGTCTATGGCATAAACAGATAGTTTACCTTTAAACCCGGAAGGAATCTTAAATTCTGCCGTTGCTGCTTTTCCTGATACATCACAGGTTTCCTCTGTATCGCCCATGATTAAAACCACTGTCTTAAGTTTTTTGTCATCAATGGCATGTACGGAAAGAGTTGTTGTCTCTTTAACATAATAGTTGCTTCCGTCATGTTCTACTTTGATTTTCTCGTCAAATTTTGTCTCTGCAATTTCAGGTGGAACCGTATCAATACAAACATTAAATTTTTTCTCAAGAAGATTGCCGGCTATATCCGATATTGTAATTGTAATTTCATTTTTTCCCTGTTCCAATATTGATTCCCGATTCAGAAGCAAATCATTAATATTTAATGTATAGATATCGTTTTCAGGTGTTAAGGTATCATTATGTGTACCCACACTATATGTAACATTTTTTATTCCCGATAATCGGTCATCAACATTTGTTATAATAATTTGAGCATTATAATCAGAATTGATATCTTTATTATTATATTTGTACTCAAACTTTGCAGTAGGAGGTTCGCTATCTTTTTTTACCGTACATGTCCGGGATGCTTCATTTCCCGCCTTATCTTTAACTATAACTTCTATTTTGTTGTCACCCTCTGACAGTTTATTCATGTAATCCTTAAGTAAAATAGAATAATCTGTATTGGAGCTGTAATTTTTTTTGATTTTATGACCATTAATATTATAAAAAATAGTTTCTACTTGTGAAATATTATCCGAAATCTTCCCTATACTCACTTCAGCCTCTGTTCCATACGTAATAAACCCTTTATATTCATATGAAAATGGAAACTTCGGAGCGATTGTATCCTTCTTCACCACATACTCTTCTTTCCCTATATTGCCAGCCTCATCCCTTACTTCTATCCGGATTGTATTATTTCCTTCTGCTAAATCTTTTATATTTTTCTGAAGATCCAAAATATACTCTTTGTTCTCCTCATATGAATATTGATATTTCTTTTCACTATAATCTTCACCATCTGGATCACTCTTCTTTATAATAATAAAGGTAATAGTCTCTACTTTCGATATATCTGAAATACCTTTTACCGAAATTTTTGCTGATGTCTTTTTTGTGATATATTCCTTTTCATTGTTATCAAAATTAGATTTAAATTTTGGCGCTTCTGTATCTTTTTTTACTTCATAGACAATACTTTTTCCTACATTGTCAACCTCATCCGTTACTTCAATCTGTACGGTATTTTTCCCCTCTGATAAAATATTCATTATTTCATAAATATTTATCGTATAATCTTTCCCACCATTATATGAAGTTTCAAATTTTTTATCTTTATTTATAACCAAGGTAATCTTTGTTACTTTCGATTTATCCGTAATATTCTTTATCTCAAATTTTTCTACTGTATCCTTGCCATTTGGTTTTCCTTCCCCTGAATAGCTTGTCTCAAAATCCGGCGCTGTTGTATCTTTGATAACCTTTTTAAAAGTTTGTGCCCCTATATTTCCAACTTCATCTTCTACCTCTATAGTTACAGTATTATTTCCCTCTAAAAAATAATCTTTATAATCTCTTGGAAGAAATCTATATTCTTTATTTTTTATATATTTAAAATCAAACTTTTTTTCTTCCGGCCGCCCTTTATTTATAATAAAGGTTATCCTAGCAATATCTGATGCATCAGAAATGTCAGTTAAATAAATTGGCTCTGCAGTATTTTCACCAAATGGTTTACCATTTTTCTCATATTCAGTTGCAAACTCCGGTGCGGTTGTATCCTTAACTATAGTGTACACAGCCTCTTGATTTGTATCTTTTATTATACTGCTTTGGTTCCCTGCCTTATCCGTTACAATTATCTTTACTGTATTGGTTCCCTCCGATAATTTTCCTAAAATATCTTTAATCCTTATTGTATGATTTACTGTATCTTCAACGGTATCCGTCAAAGAATATACATATTCTTCTCTCTTATTGGCATCGCCTTCATTTATGATGCAGCTGATGTCATTTATTTTTGATGTAGCATCATAGGCTTCAATTTCTATTGCATAATCCGT
Source organism: Lachnospiraceae bacterium (assembly GCA_022794265.1). Classification (GTDB taxonomy): domain Bacteria; phylum Bacillota; class Clostridia; order Lachnospirales; family Lachnospiraceae; genus Bovifimicola. The sequence continues at coordinate 143,423 of JAAWEK010000011.1, read as the reverse complement.
ATTTTTTCCTACGATTTCACCATCGTGAGCATATTCAGATTTAAAAGTTGGTGCCGTATTATCATATTTTATGGTAGTACTTTGAAGTTTCTCATTACCTGCTTTATCGGTTAAAATAAAATTTATTTCATTGTCTCCATCCTGAAGCTTTTTAATAATCTCTGAAATCTCTAATACCCCTTTATTTGATAGAGTAAACTTTTCAGGATTCTCATTTTGATTTCCGGATATAAAATATTTTGACGTCGGAATTCCAGATTTCTCTATTATATCTTTTATCTGAATATATCCTTTTGTTTCACTATTAACATACTGATTTTCAACTGTGTTTATAATAGTAAACTCAGGAGCTTCAGAATCATATACTATTTTATACGTCTCAGTTTTCTCTTCTTTTTCATGACCGAGAGTATGAATGTTAAAACATAATTCATAAAACTTGTTTTTATTTTGTTTTAAAGCCTCTGCGATATTTAAAAGTGAAAATTTAGTATCATCAACTTTATCAATTTGTTCTGTAAATTCATTTGAGTTATCTCCATAAATCGAATAATTAATAGATGTAATCTTCTTTGAATAGTTAAATAAACTGAAAAAATAATAATTTTTAAAATAATATGTATTTTTTTCATCCGGAAATATTGAAACACCATCATCATCATAAAAAACCAAACTGGCATCATTATCTGTATATTCCAACTGTATTATATTTATATTTCCCAGGTTATCAGTAATTTTTACCTGAATAATTTTTTCTTTATTTAATTTAATACTATATTTTGAATCTTCCTCTATTACTTTTATATAACTATTATTTTCTGAATTTTCTACAAATTCACATATCTCAACGCTTTCAATACCTACTCCATTCATTTTTTCGTCAGAAACATCAATTGTCAGGTCAGCCGCATTAATTGTATACAGGGTTCCCTCTCCTCCATTTGGAACTAAATATTCATCATTCTTTCTAACGACATAACTAACTTTTAATTTTTTTTTGACAAAAATCTTTGTAAAATTTCCCGCAGCGTCTGAAATCCAGATATAATTATTTTCACTACCTAACAGAAATTCATAACAATTTTCATTAGCTAAAAAATTTGGAATAGTTATGTTTGACTCTTCAAAATTATCTTCTGAACTCATCCGAAAAGTGATGGTTCCTTCTTCACTATTCTTTATATGGATTTTTACTTTATCTTGATTGGTCCAATATGTTTTTCCATCTTTTTCTTTCTCAATAAGTTTATTACCATTTATATCCGTTATTTCTACTTTAGGAGGAGTACAGTCATATTTAATTTGTATTGGATTTTTTATATAATTTCCTATTTTATCACATGACCATACATAATAGGTGTTACCATCAATCAAATTTGTTAATACATATCCTTTTTCATTTTCATCATAGGGAATCGTCTCATTTGCATTCTGATAGTCTAATTTATTGCTATATTTCAATACTACGCCTGAGCCATTTTCCTTATCCGTAACTTTTATAACTACTTTATTCTCCTTGGTCCAGTAGACATTGCCTATTTTATCCATAGAAATATTATCTATGGTACTAAATTCAGGAGCCTGTGTATCATATAAAATTCTAAAAGAACCAAAAGCTTTATCCTGACTATCTATTATCCATATATAATATAAAGTATCCGCAACCAGATTCGGTATTATTTTTCCGTCATTTTCAACAGGGGATAATTTTTCCCCTGTTGAATCATTATCTGTTGTACTATATCTTATCTCTTTTATATTTTCAGCATTGCTTACCTCTATTATAGGATTCTTGCAATTTACAAAATATATATTATTCTCATTAACAGCCTCTGTACCATCTTCATTTTTTACCGTTATATCTAAATTCGTAGTTTCCCCATTAACGCCATTCACCTGTATTGTTCCATCAAACTGCATTGTTGTGATAAATACAACCAATGATAAACATACAGCCATCCAACGCTTATATATGACTTTTGTATTCAAAATATTTTCTCCCTTCAAATGTTACTGAACTGTTTTTTCTTTAAAATAGGTAGCGCTTTTAATCAGAGTTCCATTATAATTGTTAACAGCTCTCAAATAAAAATAATACTTTACTCCACTCTTTAAATTTTTCTTTGTAAAACTGTTTCCTGTAAATTTATTATTTGTAAGTGCCTTCCATGTACCATTTTTTCCTTCTTTATAAAACAATACATATCCTGTTGCTCCGTCAACTTTATCCCATGTTACGGTAATTTGCCCTTTTTTGTTGGAAACCAGTCTGTATTTCGGTCTGATTGGAGCAGTGGAAATTTTAAGTTCATCAGAGAATTCTCCGTAATAATTTTTACCATTTATGATGACATATGATCTTATTTTATATTTATATTCTGTATTCGCTTTTAAATACATATTGGTCCATGAATATTGTGACGAACCTGTTATTGTTTTAAGCAAAATATATTTTCCTGAATTTCTACTATACTTATATATTTGATATCCCGAATTTCCACTTTGAGAATTCCACTTTAACTGAATTTTAGTTGAACTCGACTGAGAATATCTAAAATTCCTTACTTTGTCCGGAGCTGTTTTGCCTACAACTGAGTCAGAATAATATCCATATAGTTTCTCACCATCTACTACTTTATATGCCCTTACCCGATATTTATACATTTCACCCGATTTTAAACCATTAATTTTAATTGACGAACTGGCAACTTTACCCAACAAGCTCCAGGATTGCTTATTACTTTCACTTTTTTCTATTTCATATCCGTCAACATTTCCTCCACAGGCATTCCATTCAATTATTATCTGCGTTTTTGTACAACCACTTTGTTTAATACCGGATACTTTGGCAGGCACTATTTTAAAAGTAAGACCATTTACCTGCCCTTTATATTTCCCTATGCCTTTTACAGTTACAGTGGCTTTGCCTACATTAACATTATTTTTATACGTAACCGTGTAATCAACCCCTTCTGTTAATCCTGCCATTTTTAAAGGCTGTATTTTTTTTCCTGAATATACATAACCATCACCACTAAACTGAATTTTTACTGTTGAAATATCTTTTTTTGGCTCAACATCCGTTCCAGAATTTTTCAATTCTTTATATAACGATGACTCTGAGTTCACATACAATTTAGTATCCTGTGGAAACACTGTTTGTACATTAGTAACATTATCCGGAATTGCTATTTCTTTTAAAGAATAGCAATCCTTAAAGGCAGAAGCTCCTATATGCTGTAACGACTCCGGCAACTGAACATCACTTAAATAAAGGCATCTGCTAAATGCTTCATAGCCAATTTCGGTGATTCCTTCCGATATGACAACCTTCTCCAATGAAGTACAACCTGCAAAAACACCTTTTTCCCATGTTGAAATACTACCTGGAATAACAACTGACTTTAGATTTGTACAATTCAAAAACACCTGATCGTCCAAGGTTTCAAGATGTTCTGGAAGTATTATCTCTGTCAGTTCACTGTCAGCAAAAGCCCTTCTATATATGGTTTTTAAACTTTTTGGAATAGCTATGCTTTTCAGGCCTGACTCTGCAAATGCTTCCTCAGCAATATACTCCACACCTTCGGGAATAACAACATTTTTTAAATTTTTAGTTCTATAAAATGCAAGACGTCCAATATTTTTCATGGTTGACGGTATATAAACCTCTTCAACATCTGTTGCGGCAAAGGTGCCTGATAATCCTATTACCTTATATCCATCCACAGTCTCTGGAATTATTACTTTTTTTTCAGAGCCCAAATATTTATTTAAAATAATAGAATCCGTTTGACCCATAACACGTGCATATTCGTATTCCTCTGATTTTCCATAAATATCAACTCTAAACATAACTGCTATTATGAAACATAACATTATACCTGTTACTGGGTAAAAAACCTTTTTTAAATTTTTCATTTTTGCTATCTCCTTTATTAATTTATATATGAATTATGACATCAGAATGAACTATGACAATACTTTCTAATATCAAAAATTGATTTTTTAATGGTTCATGATATGATACCGAACAATCCCTATTTCCAACATTGACTTCATCTAATTCTTCCGTAATCCCCGTCTGTTGTAAAAGTGTAGTTTCTTCATAAGCATTTTCCAATAACATTGTTTCGTTATTATTTAAATCTTGCTTCTTTTCCCATGACACTCCGATTCCTGCAATCTTATCCGTTATAGAAACATAGCCGGCTTTAGCTGTTATTCCAATATCTGAATCTATTTGAGCAGCATTTGCTGCCCGAATCCTGCTAATTGCATGTTTCTCTGTTATACCAGACAAATCACATATTATTTTTCTAATATTAAACAAAAAATAAAGTAATATGGTTACTATCAGAAAAAAAACTGATAGTATGTACCCCATTTTGGATATTAATTCATATTTATCTGCTATTCCCATCGATTCCTCCTCTATCTTATGATCCGGACATTGCCTGTAGCTTTATTTCTATTTTTTTGTTGTTTATGTTTATACTGGATATTAAGCTTTCAAGATTACTATCCGGATTTTCTATAGAATTTATCTCTGTCTGCATTTGATGTAGAAGATTCCGAATATCTTCAATTAGAACTCCATCATTTATAAATTTTTCTGTTTTTGCTGCAATCGCACTGGAAAATAATTGATACATTCTCAACTTAATATTATCATTATTAATTTTCTTATTATCTGATGCCAAAGTAAATAATTGTAAATAGTTGTTAAAATACTCTATGTATTTTCCTTTAAAGTCACCTGTATTTTCCCAGTCTCCAATACTGGTATAATACTCACTGATTTCATAATATATCTTTGATTCATTCCAGTACAAAAATATATTTTCGTCAGAATAATCAATTACATTTCTATACCACTTTTTTGCCGCTTTATATTTAGCGTTTTCATTATCCCCTGATTTATCCTCATTTCCATATGTATAATAAAAGAAATAGGCCTTTGCTAATTCATATGAGACCTCTACATAATTACTCTTATTTTCTTTTAAATCAGAACCAAAATCATTTAATATTTCTTCTATTTCCTGTGCTTCGTCTACTGAAAAATTATAAATATCATTCTCATCACCATACTGCGGATTATAATATGATTCTATCAGATTGATATATGCTTCTTTATCACCTGGTTTAATTGATATTGCCTTTTTTAATGTTTCCCTAATGCTATCTTCATTTGTCAGGCTGTTGGCTTCAGCAATAACATCTTCATATTGTTCATCAGTCTTTGCCTCTGCTGCTTTTCCAAAGCCTATTCCTGCCCCTAGTGATACAATTGCAAAAAAAACTGTCATTATAAATATTGCCAGTTTTTTCTTTTGACGTTTTCTGAAAATATCATCAATTTCTTCATAATGTTCTAACGCATAAGTTAACTCCGCACAATTCTGATACCTATCCTCCGGGTTTCGCTGGGTACACTTTAAAATAATTTTTTCCAATCCACTGGATAAGGAAGAATTGATTTCCCTAATAGGTTTTATTTCATATGGTGGTTCGCTTGGATTCATTCCTGTGACCAAATGGTATAAAGTAGCCCCCAGACAATATATATCCGTTCTTCCATCGGTCTGCCCTTTTCCTCCGAACTGTTCAGGCGCTGCGTATCCGATAGTTCCAAGGCAGGTCGTATCTGCAAGATTTTTTTCTTTATATTCTCTGGCAGTTCCAAAATCAATCAGCGTCAGTTTTCCATCCGGCTTAAGCATGATGTTAGATGGTTTCATATCCCTATATATAATTGCCGGCTTTCTGGTATGAAGATATCCCAAAACATCGCTTAGCTGTTTTGCCCATTCAATTACCAGTTCCTGGGACTGTGCACCAAATTCATCCAATTTATTCTTCAACGAATTGCCCTGAATATAATCCATTACAATTAAAAAATTATCTTTTTGATCAATAACATCTATAATACTTGGCAAATTAGGATGGCTCAATCGTTTAAGCATATCAATTTCAACTATTAACCCCTGCTTTACCACTTCAAAATCTTTTACACCATCCTTGCGGACTTCTTTTATTGCCCACTGTTTATTTGCTCTTTCATTCATGGCCAGATAAACAATGCTCATTCCGCCCTGTCCGATTTTATTCAGTATCTTATACTTTCCATCTACTATTGAGCCTATTTCCAACATAACTATACTCCTAAATTCTAAAATGTTCTAATTAAGCTGACAGTAATATTATCCTGTTCCATACGGGATTTATTAAGTTCAATTAATAATTCACTCTGCTGCTTCATTACTTCTTTTGATATTAAAACGTTTGGATTAAGATGCTCATACAACTCCTGTGTGCTGATAACATGACGGAATCCATCGGAACATAACATATAAACTGCATCTTTCTGTATATTGCCATATAGCATTTCCGGAACTACATTTTGTATTGCTCCTACACATTGCAATAAAACACTTCTGCGTGAATCATTGTCAGCCTGTTCCCTTGTCAACAACCCCTTTCTAAATTCATTTTCTACCACTGTCTGATCTTGTGTTAATAATCTTATACTATCTTTAATCTCATAAACTCTAGAATCCCCAATGTTTAATATATAATATCGATTATTGGTAAATAACGCCGCCACTATTGTTGTCCCCAAATTTATTCCCTGTTGACGTCCATACAATAATATCTTTTTATTTTCTGTCTGAATAATCTGATTCCATTCCTGATATATTTTATAATCTTCTATTCCATGTTGTAATAATTGGGGTAAATCATTATCAAACCAGTTTGAAAATGCTAATGTAAGATTTGCACTTGCTACTTCACCCTGCTGCAGCCCTCCCATTCCATCACAAACAAGAGCAAGTGTTATCTTACCAATAGTTGTTTCTGCTACCTTAATTGCTAGACTGTCTTGATTTGTATTTTTTTTAATACCCTTATCTGTACTTGCTGACACCAAAAAATTCATAAAAAACCTTTCTCTTATTTATACTGTATTTATTCCAAATTAAATTCAAACTCCTCATCAGCCAATCTGATTTTTGTTCCCGGCTGAAGCAATGTTTCAATATTAGGCTGAAGCATCGTTCCATTTACATATGTATGATTTTTTGAATTCATATCAACAATATAATAATCTGTTATTTTTTTTATAATATTAGCATGACTTCTGCTTATAGCCGTATTATCTCCAATAAAATAATCTACAAAACTGTTTTCTTTCCCTATTCTGTAAACATCTTTATCTATATATTTTTTCTCATTGTTTCGTCTTCTAATTAAATATGCCCTATTATCTGCTGAAGACAAACTGTTAACACCTAATATGGTGGTTTCACTGCCTCCTCCAACACCTAATACAGTGGTTTCGCCAAAACTTCCTTTTACATGATTAAATGTTGTATTCGGTAATTTTGTCAGATTCGCTTTTTGAACTACCCCTGTAACCTCATTATCACTATTATTCACATTGACACCAATTGATTTTCCATCTTCTGTGCTTACCACTTTCTGTCCTGGTATTATCATTTCACTTGCCATACCTGATAACTGCACCATTTCCGTTTCTTTACATTTCTTATCTGACTTCTCTTTCTTCTTAACCTTATCCTTTCTTCTAGCAAAAAAGCCTTTTTTTTCTTTTTTTTCACTAACAGAATTACTTAAATCTAATGCTTTTTTATCTGAAATTTCAAATGCATCAACGGTATTATTATTTACAACTGTATCAAAAGCCGGTTTTATAGAATTATAAACAGGATTTTCTGGTGCAGCAACTGATATAGGTGTCAATTCGTCTTTTTGTGATACTTTCACATCTGCAGAATGAAATAACTGAACGTTATTATCATCTAAAATTTCCTCAAGAACTTCTTTAAATTTATTAATTGCAAAAGGCTGACTGTTTAAAAAGCTGATAATCTTTGCCACATAATCACAATTTTCAGTCTGATCATATTTTGCTGAAAAAATAATATTTTTTACAAATAACTCCAACTTAACTGCATCTGTTTTTTTCTCATCTGTAATTGGCAAACATACTAATTCCGTCTCATATTTACCTAACGTAACATAAATATGATCCATATCAATCAGAAAGTCCTCTAAATTAAGCATATAATCCTCTGCATTAATTAATGTATTCATAATGCTTAAAAAACATTTAACCACCATTTCTTTTTTAACATTTCCAGAAAACAATTCTGACATTTTAACTTTGGATGTAATATCATACTTCAAATATTTAGTCTGGTTTAACTGAACAGTAGTCATTGGGAGTATACCTGTAATTTTATTATGTTCCATCATGCCCACAATAACTGTATCCAATGATTCATTTACAGCGATTTCATATATTAGATATGTATTTTCTCCGTTAATTTCTGTCAACAAATCTTTCATATGTATGTCACTCCTTTATATTGTATATATCTCACATTCTCACATTTCATATATCAACTGATTACTGATATATAAACAGCTGAATATATCCCCACAAATCTCCCTGCTTAACTGCCGCATATCCATTGTCAGTAAATGGCTTACAATCATCAAATTCTGCTTTAATGACATATTCTAAATTTCCCTCTCGTTCTGCTACATATCCCCAATTTAAGCCATCAAATACCGGTGCCATACCCAAACCAAAAGATTTTGCTTCCTGATATTGTGCCTCATAACTCATGGTCCCATCTGCATTAACAAACCCCCATTTTCCATTAATTTTTACTGCTGCAGGCTCATTTCCATTAAACATACAGGCATCTTCAAATTCCAGTTCCCCAATCTGATTTCCCAGTGAATTTAGCATAATATACTTATTCTCCCGCTTTGCAAATACAACACCATTCTGTATGCATATATTATTTTCCGATATTTTTATATCTTCATAAATATGCTCAGTTATTAATTCTCTGTTTTCATTAATCAATGCCCATTTGCCATCTTTTTTTACAGCCCCTACTCCATTTGTTATATTTGTAGCTGCTTCATATTCAAGCTGGTCCGGCATTTTAAAATCTGCATCCATATAACCATATTTTCCATCTATTCCAACCAATGCACCAGTGGATGTATAGGTTCCCAAATATGTCACTGATTCCTTTAATCTTGCAACAATATTTCCCGTCATATCTATATATACAAATTCGCCGTCTTTTTTTGCCGGTATCCATCCATTAACACCATATTCTCCCATATATTCAAGATTATCTTCCAATAATAAAGATGTTCCAAACAGATAGTTATATCCGGTACTATTCTCTATAATTGCATAATTTGAAATATATGTTCCCGCAGATTTCAAATTATTATAACGCCATACATATTTATAGTATAGTACATCATAATATCCATAAAGTTTTTCTGTGAGCATCCCTTTTTTATCTGCTTCCAATATTAAGTTATAAAGATTAGTATTATCTTGACTGTTATAATAAATTTCTCCTAATTTATCATATCCTTCCTGTTCTTTTGGATATCTCTCTATAAATCCTCTCCATGCCGCTGCTTTTGACATTCCTGATAACTTATCCAATTGAGATATATACTCCTTATAAACTTCTGAATCATTTGAGTTTATTGCCATTGCCTGTAAATAATATCCTTTTGATACATATGGAAGATTATCTTCTGCATATTGTCTTGCCAGCTTCAGAAAATTGTTATAATCATCTATCACTCCCTGATTAACTGATTGAACATGGATACTTCCATAGACACCCAAAAACAGTAATAATGCAATAATCAATATTTTAATTTTCATAGTATTTCCTCATTTCATCTCAACAATTTATAAATTTTTGTCAAATTCCCATTACTACTGAAATTGCAAATCCAATTGTTACAAAGGGTGCCATTGGAAATGTTGACTTTCTATCTACTTTTTTTAATACTAATAAAAAAATACAAACCAAAAACAGTAATAATAATGTCATAAATAAGATTGTAAAAACTCCATTAAAACCATATAACATTCCTATAACAGCAAACAATTTAACATCCCCCATTCCTACTCCTCCTCTGATAATCAATGCACTGATTAATAATACTCCTGCCCCAAAAACAAATCCTGCTAAGGAATATTTTGCTATACTTTTAATGGATATATCATTGATAAAACATTCTGCAAAAAAATATATTATCCAATATGCAATTCCACCTAATATTATTTTATTTGGAATAATTTTCTCCTTATAATCAATGAACCCAATTGGAAGAAGCCAAAAAAAAGTCAACATATTTTTATAGCAACTAACAACATCTTTTCCTTTGTCCCCCGTTTTCCAAAAAAGAAAAAGTCCCAAAGCTGTTCCTGCCAATATAAAAATCAAATGTTCTAGTTTAAATATTTCTTTAAATTTCTTTAACTCTTCAAAGTTCTTTTCTTTTCCTCTTATATGCATATATATTAAAGCCAAAATGCACCATAATATGCTAAACAAAATTGCTATCAACCACTGGATTATTTTCATTTGTTTTAACCATCCTTTACATTAACCATTAGCAGCCGGATTATTAGGTGATTTACCATATCCCTGTACTACTTCCACCACAAAACTATCATCATTTACATCCTTTTTCAAAGATTCAATGACTTGATTTACATAACTCATATCAGCATCCTCCGGAACTATAACTACTAATTTTAATTTACTCTTTGATTTATTAATAGTTATTTCTTGTTTTTCTCCTGCTTTATTTTCCAATGTAACCTTATTATCCAACTTGCTGACGCTATTTCTTAATTTATTATAATCAGATTTCAATGCAGATTTTAATTTACTTGCATTGTTATAATAACTTGTAGAAAATGTATCTTTTGAAGAATACTGGATAAACTCATTTGTTTTGCTATTATAGGCGTCAAATCCCAATCTTGAAGCATAATACATATCAGGATTTGATTTTAAATTCCTAACTTCCTGGGCAGTTATGTATTTTCCACGTTCCATACTTCCCATTTCCCATATACTCCAGCTATTGTTTTCTTCTGTTCCCTTCTCCTGCTCTATAGAAGAATCTCCCCCAAGCCATGCACGTATTCTCGTTTCCTTACACATTACAGCTGGCTTTAATCCCAAATCAATAAAAGATATCAAATCAACTTTATAATAAACAACAAGCCTGATATCATCTGGAGCATTTGGTGCAAAAAGCGCAGACATCCGAAAATTTAATCCATTAAGACCGTCAACAACACCTAAAGATTTTAATTCTTTATCCGCCTGCTCTTTACTGCCTCCAAAATGTTTTATTACCATTGCCTTTGCCAGAGGTGCAGCTATCAGCTGAGACTTGACCGTATTGATGGCCGTCTCTCCTGCCAATGCTGCAATACTTTTCATAAATTCTGCCGGATTTTCCAACGCTTTATCTATAACCGCAGAAATCTTATTAAATTCTGCTTCTATATTTTCAAGATTACCATTAATATTTTCGGAAAAGTTTTTTAATGTTGAAAAAGAATCAGGTACAGTTGAACTGGAAGCATCACCAGAAGGTTCTTTTTTCCCACTTATCATATCTGTTATAGAATAAAAAGATTCCAAAACATCATTTGTATGTTGTTTAGAAGGTTTTGCCTGCTCACTAATATTTGTTTCATATTTTTGTATTCCAGACATTTCATAAAAATATGCATATTGCGACATTTCTTTTGCAGTAGTATCAACTGCATTTGATATCATTGCCTGTACTCTGCAATAATTAATGAAAGAAAATATAGAAATTATAACCATCATAAATATTGTTAAGGATACAGTTGATTCAATTGTTAATGAACCTCTTTCTCTTTTCTGCATTTGCAAATCCTCCAGCGTATTTCATCTGTACTTTTTCCATTTTCTAACAAAAACTATATAATTTATTAATTAATAAATATAGTAATAATCACAATCATATTCACGTAATGTTTTCAACATGGAATCTGCTGCTTCCTCTAGCTCCTCCATAGACAACGTTATATCATTATTTCTCCTGTATCCTCGATTGCCATCACATACAATACATGAAAAAATACTTCCGCTATCCAATTTTGTAGCATATATTATAATATTTCCTATAACCTCATCATCCTCTTCATAATCTTTAAGAATAAATTCCCCTTCTTTTTTTACAAATTCTTTGCCATCATATGTAACCATATTCGTTTTATTAAAGACCAATTTTCCACTTTCATCATTCAAACGAAAGTGATTTTTTACATTATCTGTATATACTTCAATATATTTATCAATTATTTCGCTATTGTCAGTTATATCTTGGCTGGAAACATTGTACTCGTCTGATGTATAAGAATCATCAAAACATCCTACACCAATCACTAACTCATTATCCAAACGTGTGTCAAATTCCCCTATTCTTCCTGAGGTCAATGCATTTTTAGGAAAATCGATTATCCAGCTATATGCCGGAGATATAACTGAATTCTCATTAATATTATATTTTTTACGATTAGCCTCCCGTATTTCATCATCACTACTGGTTCCTTCTTCCGCTCCCTTGTTTTCTGAATTATCGTTTTCTTTTGTATTATCCTGAATATCTTTTGATACGTTTTCACCTACATCTACCGTTTTATCATCAGATTCTTTCCCCTTTCCACTGGTTCCACATGCCATCATGCTTACAATGATACAAATTGTCACTCCTACTAACGCTAATTTTTTTCTCATCTTTAATATCCTTTCTTTATTAATATCCTGCTATTCCTATATAGTTAATAACATTGTTTCCTTGCTTTAAATCAATGTTAGAAACATCATCACCAAAACTTCCCTGTTTAATTCCTTCATTTATCTCATTTATCTGACCCTTAAATATTACATTATCCATAAAAAACATATTCATATCAAGATTTGCTTTTATTGCCACATAAGTATATGCGTTTTTTAAACGAAAATCTGTCCCCGCATCATGAAAATATGAGGCCTCTCCCTTTTTGGCATTCATAATATTAAGCTGGATTACATCCCCAACCCTTTTTAATAAATTATCTTCATTTACCGTCAAATTAATAAATACAAACATCATGAGATAATCTTTATATCCAAATGTAATGGTCGTCTTTAATTTAGAAGAGTTTTTTATTGCTACTCCATTGTTCAGGCCACCAGATGCATTAGAATTTCCTGACAGTCCGTCAAATGTACTATCTATAAAATTATCTGTAGCTGTTAAAATTTTATCTTTAGCTTCATCCGTAACATCTTCTGCTAATCGTTTCACCTCTCCACTATACTTACTGACTATCGAATTAGCACTGTCTTCTAATGGCTCCCTCAATTTATCAATCATCTCATAAATCTTTACCGCTGTCGTATCTTTTATTTTATTAATAATGCCATTAATACTGGAAATAATAGCATTTTCCATATTGCTCGCACCTTTAACTCTGGAATCCAGTTCTTTATAAAATTCTGTTTCCGCCGTTGCCAGTACCTGATCTATTTTTTTTCTTACCTCACCCCATATCTCTTTTGATATATTATCTGTATATCTTTCCCCAAACTTATCTACTTCATTTCTAATCTCATTAAACTTTTGTCCGACATAACTTTTAAAAGTAGCGATATCTTTATAACACTTTTCTTCCAAATACAATAATCCATATAATTTATCCTCCAGAATTACTTCCATTTCTCCAAACATATTGTTTGTCAGTTCAAATGCCTTATCTGTTGTCGCCTGAGTAACCGTTTTAATTAATTGGGTCGTACTTTTCTTCAAATTCTCAGTCGATGAATCTATGAAACCAACGATACCATTCTGTAATTCACCAAATATATCCTTTATTATTGTACCTGCATATTTCTTTGCCTGTTCCTTTAACTTTCCGCCAATTTCCCTCCCTGCTCCAGACAGACTCATTGTCCATGTCTCTTTTGCCTTTATTACTGCAACTTTTTCTCCATTCATCATATGATCCATATCAATGGCTGATTCTGCCAATGCCAGTGCCATCTGTAATGCAATCTGCACTACCTGATACGGAACAACTCCGGCTGTTGCTGCCTGAACCGCCAGACCAGCTGCCTGGGTTGTCGCCTTAATTTCTGAATTGGTAAACGCATAAATACTATTGCAAATAAAACGAATGGCAAATATCGTAGCTTTTGCAGAATCCACATTTTTTGATGGTGTTTTATTTCCATATAACATATATTCTATTTCTGCACCATACATAAAATTGTTTTTTGAATTAATTGGAAATCCGCTTAATGTCTTAGACATATAAGCTTTTAATTCATCTTCCGATAACTCAGAAGACTTTTTCCCTTCATCCACCAAATCAGTCTGTACTTTGGCTGCATAAGAAAAATTTTCAAAAATATATTGCAAAACAAACAAGTCGTCTCTTCCCTCTTTTAATGCCCCCGATATTCCGGAAAGAATTGATGATACTACTGATTTCTGACTGGAATATGAATCTGATACCTTGTCTGTATTTACACTGCCACTGCTAACACTTGAATCACTTAATCCGGATGGCAAATCTGATTTTTCAATAGATTCTTTTAAAATTGACTTATATGTATAACCATATTTATCTTCCTTTGCGCCTCCTGTGCTGCCATCTGAATCTTCTGTATTTTTATTTTCTTTATTAGCCGCCACTTCCGACTCATCTTTTGCACTCTCATAATCAGCTTTAATAGAATCATCCTTTTTAGAATTTCCATATGTTTCTTTTAAGAAACATCCAAATATACTCAACGGCGCTTTTAGATAGCTACTGTCCGGCAAAATGGTATGTGCATCTGTATTTGGCTTTTCAATATGTTCATAATTAGAATATAATTTTTTAAAATATGCTTCTAGTTGATTATCACTTAATACTTTTTGATTTTTTAATTCAGTATATATATTACTATTTTGCTTTACCGCCTGAACTAATCTGTCATAATCTTTAATTTCCGCTATTTTTTTTACCCCATATTTATAAGACGTACTATTATTAATATATGTGAGATACTCCTGAATTATACCTTTCTGTTCTTCTAATAGCTTTTTCAATTTATCTAAATCATTTTTATTATAATCTTTTCTTACAGACTCGATTTCTGTTTTATTGCTTTGACTAAAAGTATCTTCTCCATCCTTTGAACTATATGTATTATTAGCATTTTCCCAATCTTTAATCTTACTTTCATACGCTTCAATTTCAGCCTTTACGGTATCACACTGCTTAATTGCCGCCTCAAGCAATAACTTTAAATCCTCCAGGTGTTTTTTCACTTTACTCAAGTCTTCAGAAATCAGTTTCACCCAGTTTCCAGCCTGTTTCTTGGCACATGCTTTATAATCCTTATAAATATCAATGCGTGAATTAACAGAAGATTCTAAGGCTTTATATTTATCCTTTATTTTATTATATCTATTAGTATAATCTTCTTTTTTTCTCTCCAGTGCATCCTTATTTTTTTTTGCAAAATCTATCTCAATCTGAAATTTTCCCATGTTCCGTGATATTGTAAAATTCTTCGCAATCAGTTCTTCTTTTTCTTCCTCTAATAACTCTTTTTTAACTATGTTATCAATATTATTTTTTATATATTCAGAAAATTTAGAATCAAAATTATAAAAAATTGTCTCTAAAGTTGTAATTCTGTTTGAATCTGCATTAATTCCTTTATACATATTTTTTTTTAAATTTTTATACTCATTATAGTTGTTGCTCATATCTAAATTATTAGATAATATACTTTGTATATAAGTCACCTCATTTGAATTTATTTTGTTATTTACATCACTTAACTCTTTGATAATATCATCAATTCTATCACCATTTTGACTATATTGTTTGTTTAGATTTTCTTTCTCTTCATTTTTGTTGCTGATAGTTTCGGAATATTCATTAATTTGCTGAGTTGCATAGTAGTTATATGCACCAATTGCTTTTGTTAATGTATTAAAAGATTTTGCCTCACCTTCTACTATTCCCTTATTAACATCTTTATCTAAATTGAACAGGTACTTTTTGTATTCCCTAAACTGCTTACTTGCAGTACCTGTATTAATAAATTCCGATTTATCTTCATTGAGCTGTGAGGAATCAAAATATTTTTTATTATTAAATTTATTATTTACTTCACTTTTCTCCGCTTTTTCTAAATTGGCCCTTATTGCTGCTATTGCCTCATTTATATTTTTAAATCCATTGGCCCCATCTTTTAACTCTGTATCAATAGAAATTTTTTTTACATCCTCATTAAAATCTGTTAAATTAAATTCTAATAATAATGTATGAATTTCTTTATATGTAACCTGTTTTTCTCCAGGCTTCCATGTATCCTTATAACTTTCTACCCGTTTTGCATATTCATATACCAGATTGTTTTCTCCCTGCAATACGGTTTCATCATATTTTTTTTGATATGCATCAATTTTCTCATACAAATCTTTGCAGGCATCAGAAACCTTTTGTGTACTTTCCTGAGCTTTCACCTGTACTTCGATGACCTCTGACTGATCCTCAACTTTATCAAATGCTTTCAAAGAATCTAAAAAACCCAATCCAAGGACAACTGGACCCCTGTATTTCATATATTCCACAATTTGCTTTTTTAATATCTGCGGATTACATAATGTACTTCCTTCCATCCCGGAAATTTGAAAATCTTCCAGAGACATATTTAAAAAATCAACTGGCTCCCCCCCATCTATCAATATATACTCTGCCACATTTCCTAAAAGCATACTGACATAGTCACTGGCATCCTCTTCTGAAACTATTCCATAAGAAACCACTGTTTCTTCAAAATATCTTCTGATATTTTCATTCCAGTCTTCTTCTGTCTGTGAAACAGAAAATAACCCATATACATCTTTTAATATTGTATCATAATTTGCAAGTGCAGAATTCAGTGCCACATCACCGGCACTGGATACCATTGATTTTGCCAGATTTAGTCTGGATATATCTACCATTAATGCACTAAACATCATTGTCGGCAATAATATTGCTACCAACAATAATGATATAGAACCCTGTATTCTTTTTTTCACCATCAACTTCATACCCGCAGTACCTCTTCTATTTAAATAATTTATTTTTATATTCTATAATTTTGCCAAACACAGAACTTACTTTACCTTTTACACTATCTATTTTTTTATCCGCACCAGTCGCCACCAAAACATTATCAACTATATCTCTTGCCAAATCGGCATTTCGTATAAACTCATCCGGATCATTGACAGACATCACCGCCTGTGATTCAATGTCATAATGTGTTGGAAGACCAAAATTTCCAAATATGGCCGGTAACTCATATGATGCCGTTATTTTCAATCTTACTTCCTGATATATTACATAATTTTTTTGAGAATATGTTATTTTAACATTTTCAATATCTTCCCATCCAATATTTGACTTTTTTATTACATCACTTACATAATTTTCAACCGCAATTTTTTCATCATCAATATTCCAAGAAAAATATCGATATGGCTGAATGTCATCCATTTTTGTAAAATCGCCATTTTCCGAAGTTAAATCAATAATATCTTTATTACCCTTCGACGAAGCAGATGTAACTGTTCTATACTGAGGATCTGCAATTATCTTTGAGGCATAAATAACTCCCCTTTTTGCAGCACCATCCAAAGTTGTCTGCTCATGAAGCCGAAACCCCAACAAAATTAATGCAAATATAACTATAAATACAATAGGCATTATGATGACAGCTTCAAAAATTATATTTCCTTTATTCTTTTTTATTTGAATATTCATCTTTTTTTTCATTGATTTACTCCTAAGTAATGTTAATTTATACAGATATGAATTATATTCATATCTGTATAAATTTGTAATTACTTTTTTATTATTTAGGTTTTTTAATAGCAGGCTCAGTTATCTTATCTGCATTACCATCAGAATTACTACTTACCAGATTATTCCACAAATCTACAAACAATTTTATAATCTGATCTCTGAACAAAAATGCTATTATTAAGACAATACCAATAACGACGACAAGCGCAATTACCTCTGAACTTCCCTTTTCCTCATTAAACAGATGGTTTAATGCCCTCTTTAATGAAAATTTTGCTTTGATATACATTTGATCCAACATATAACTTCCTCCTTTCCTTAGTAATTACATATATTCAAATACCCAGTTTACTAACAATAGGTACAAGAATCATTATTAATATTCCTACAAGTATCATTCCAATTGGAAGCATTAATTTACTGGATGCTTTTTCGCCCAAACGCTTTACTATATGTTTTTTTTCTTCCCAGCTGCTGATTGTAGTTTCTCTTAAAAAATGAACCAGCTCTGAATTACCTTTTGTCAGATTCTGCGCCAGCAGAGATGTGAATTTTTTAACGTTTATAACTCCGCATCGATTTCCAAAATTTATATATGCTTCCAACTCCGGAACGCCATTATTCATTTCTTCTACTGTTGCCTGCATCTCATCAAATAATATTCCGTTTCCATCATAAGCTATGGTCTCCCAGGCTTCTTTCATTATCATTCCCGCATTGATTAACAGCGCCATCTTTGATAGCATATCCGGAAATGTTTTAGCAATCGCTTCTTCGCGTTCCGTTATTATATCCGTTATTTTCATATCAGTAAACCAATATGATATAATAGCTGCCACAATACATGCTATTAATGCAACTACTTCACCGGTTATAGGATAAAGAATAAATCCCATCATTGCTATTGTATATCCATAAGTTACTTTTTCCGCAAGATTAACGGTGTAATAAAACAAACCATATTTTTGCCCATAAGCAATTCTACATTGTGCTATTCTTTTTCTATCAATTGGAGATTCATATCTATACTTTATCCATCCTAGAATAGCAAAACCTATAGTATAAAATTCTCTTAATGTATATCCCTTTTCTGGTAGCGCCTCCACAAGAGGCATATACTTTTCATGCCCCGATATGGCAGCAATACACCAGACTACAGCCATGATAAAATATATTGCTATAAATATGTAAATCGAATTTGAATACATAATTTTTTCTCCTTATTATATTTTTATATCCAATATTTTTTTACCGATTAAATATGCAATAATAAAAATTACAACAGCTATGGTCATTGAAATCTTTCCAATTGCAGAGGATAAATCAATTAATCCTCCTCCCATTGTCTTTATTGCAAGAATAAATGCCACTGGCATAACCAGCATTACATATTGATCATTTTTCTGTGCCGTAACTGTAGTCTCAATCTCCATTTGTATATCTATTTTATCATTTATAATAGATACCGAATTTTTTATAACCTCATTTATATTTCCACCTTTGTTATAACAGGTGGTAAATACAGAGGCAAAATCGATAACATCCGGTAATTTACTGCGTTCTGCAAAATCCTGTAATAAATCTTCAATTTTTAAATTATTGCTAATCCCCTGATTGATAATATTAACTTCTTTTACAATATCCGAATCCTCCGGAAACTGAACCATTAAATCCTGTCGGCTTGATACAAAAGAATCCATGATATTCTTACCTGAATTTAACGATGTCGAAATAGATTCCAACATTTCTCGAAATTGTACTAATAATACTTTCTTTCGTTTCTCGATAACATATCTCTTTCGAAGAGGAATAAAAATTAATCCACCTGAAATTCCAAGAAAAATACTTAACTTTATACTTTCATAAAATATATATCCCAATACTGCAACCGCAACTGCCCCTAATGTAAACCATATAATATAATCGGCAACAGAAGGATGCAAGACTGCGTAATCCGTAGCATTACCCAATAATCCTTTTTTTTCAATATATTTTTCCTTTTTCTTACTCATCCGTTCCTCCTATATTTCTCCTCTATATCCCATAAGTTTTAATTTAAAATCATTTACTAATGGATTTTTTGTTCTTTTTAAGAAACCGCTCACCTTTTCCAATGTTGTATTTTCATCTTCTTCAAATACATACAATGGATTAAGTTTTATTTGTCCATTTTCATATCCCACTACTTCTGTAATTTCCATTGTTTTTCTGGAATGATCCCTTAACCTGGACAGATGTATCATAATATCCACCGCTGATGCAATCTGCTGACGAATAGCTTCCAATGGCAATCCATCCGCTCCTTGTAATACCATGGTTTCCAGTCGGCTTAACATATCTTTTGTAGAGTTTGCATGACCGGTAGACAGAGAACCATCATGACCAGTATTCATTGCCTGTAGCATATCCAAAGCCTCTCCACCACGAACTTCGCCAACAACAATTCTTTCCGGTCTCATACGTAATGAAGATTTTATTAAATCCCGTATTGTAATTTGTCCACTTCCAGCTGAATTAGCATTTCTTGTTTCCAAACTTACCAGATTATCTACACCAACAATTTGTAATTCAGCCGAATCTTCTATGGTTATAACTCTTTCTTCTTTAGGAATATAATTAGATAAAGCATTTAAAAATGTTGTTTTACCGCTTCCAGTACCGCCACATATAAAAATATTAAATTTTGCCCGTACCAATATTTCCAATTTTTCAGCTATATCCTGTGTGAGGGAACCATATTGAATTAATTTTTCAATTGTCATTGGAGTTTTTGAAAATTTTCTTATTGTAACAGTCGGCCCGCATAATGCAATCGGAGGTAATACAACATTTACACGCGAACCATCCGGCAATCTTGTATCAACAATAGGATTTGACTGATTTACTTCACGACCTGCTAATCCAACAATCCTCTGTATAATATCTTCTAATCTTTTCTGACTTTCAAATTTATTATCCAGTTTCTGCAATTTTCCGGCTTTTTCAATAAATACGTTTTCTGCCCCATTTATCATTACTTCGGTAATACTGTCATCACTTAGTATGCTGTCTAATAATCCGAACCCACGAATTGAACTAAATACACTTTTAGCAATTGATGCTCTTTGTGATAAAGAAACATAAACATTGCTTAATTCTTTTGCAACAATTTCCTCTATTTTTTCTTCTAGTTCTTCATCTGCCATACCTGCCAGAGGCAAATTATTAGTTACATATTCCTTAATGTTTTTAACAATCTCTTCCTGCTGTTCAAACTCCATATTCTCTCCCCCTAGTTAAAAATGTCTTTTAATATAGACATTGAAGATATTTCTTCAATTACCTGTTCTGCAGAAGCACCGTCATACATTTTTATACCACCAATAATCTTTATATCATTATTTTCAATCATCGTACTTGTTTTATTTCTAAATTTATTATAAAATACAGTAATTTTATCTAAGATTCTTATATCCTTCTGTTGTTCATAAATTTCTAATGTATTATATACATTCATAAATTTTTCATTGGAAATTTTTGAACCATCATTAACAAAATATATTACAGAAGACATTTTTAAAATCTCAATTATCATATCAGAAATTTCAAAATCACAGTCTATTATTATACAATCAAATAATTTTGAAGATGTTAAATGATAAATAAGCAGATTTATATCTTCCCTTGTCAATTCCATTATATCAAATGAATTTTTACAATTGTCAAAAAAATTAACACCATTGGAAGCAACCTTTATATTGCTCTCCAATTTTAATAAAAGATTAGACCTTCGACTCTTAACTGCATATATTGCTTCACTTAAATTTCCATTTCCCTCTGCCTGAAAAAACACGTTAACATTTCCGAATTTTTCTAAATTTAAATATAATACTTTTTTTCCAGTTTTTGCTACATTAATTGATGCGGCGGCTGCAATTGTAGAACTTCCAGTTCCACCACTGGCTGATACAAAAGTATATATATTTGTCATATTATTAATAACTTCTTTATTAACTCCAAGATCAGCCGCTTTTTCAGCATAAATATTTAAAATTGCTTTATATATTAAGTCAATGTGCTGATACTTTCCAATAGCTATATTATCTTTCCATTGTTCTATTTCATTTGATTCTGTTAAATAGGCAAAACCGCACCTTTTAGGAAGTATTTCAATGTTTATATCAAATTCTTCATTTGACAATAAAACATCTATCTTATTGTCTTCCAATATTTTTTTCAATAAATCAAAATTAGTCACACAATATATCTGAATCTTGTCTAAATATTTTTTATTAAATACTGCAGTAATCTTTCTTAAATATAATTCATCTTTTTCAAATATAGCCACTCTTATTTTCATCTAATTGTCTCCTTATGCTTCATTTTACCTCAATATATTATAAACAGATAACAAAAAGGCTGTTGTATATAATATACAGCAGCCGAACTATCTTAGAATATAATATATGATACCATGTATGCAGAATCCTATTTACCCTGTCCCTATTAACACCATTATATCCCTTAGACTCCAAGCTTTGCGTCCCAATATTTCTATTGGTTTGCTCATCATATTTATGTTTTACCATATTTTGACATTTTTTGTCAATACAATTTTTAATTTTTTAGTTAATTTTATTAATTTTTGTATAAAATTACTAAATTTTTTTAAAAAATAATAAATAATTTCCTGTTAATAATTCTTATGTGCAATTTTTAATAATTCATAATACAATTGTATTAAAAAAGACCCGTTCAGTAATTTTCATTACCAAACAGATCTTTTCAAATCCATCCTACTTCAAAGCTTCAATCCGCGCCAGAGACCTGCGAAGCGCAGCTTCCGCCCTGTCAATATTGACACCTTCGCCTTCTTCATTCAGTCTTCTTTCTGCACGGATTCTGGCTTCTTCCGCACGATTCAAATCAATTTCCTCCGGCCATTCTGCTACTTCTGCCATAATCGTAACCTTGTTCTCCAGAATCTCTACAAACCCTGCATGAACAATTGCTTTTTTCGGCTCCGGATCTGACGGCTCATATATCTTTACCAGTCCCGGAACCAGAATTGCGGTCAGTGGAATATGCTTCTTATACACACCGATATCCCCTTCACTGGTCCGCATTTCCACAAAAGATACCTGGCCATTATAGAATATCCGGTCCGGAGAAATGATTTCTAATTCAAATAACTTTTCATTATCCATAGACAATATCCTTTCTGCCAAGGGCATAAACGTTATTTCCTACTTCTGAACCCTGGCAAGTACATCTTCAATACTGCCGGCATTCAGGAAATAACTTTCCGGAATATCATCATGTTTGCCTTCCAGAATCTCCTTAAAACTCTGGATAGTGTCGGAAAGCGGAACATACTTACCTTCCAGTCCGGTAAACTGTCCTGCAACGAAGAACGGCTGGGAAAGGAATTTCTGTACCTTTCTCGCTCTGGCAACTACCAGTTTGTCCTCTTCGGATAATTCGTCCATACCCAGAATTGCAATAATATCCTGTAATTCTTTATATTTCTGAAGAATCTCCTGTACACCTCTGGCCACCTTATAATGCTCTTCGCCCACTACCTTCGGGTCCAGAATTCTGGACGTGGATTCCAGCGGGTCAACCGCAGGATAAATACCAAGCTCCACGATGGAACGGGATAATACCGTTGTAGCATCCAAATGTGCAAAAGTGGTAGCCGGAGCCGGGTCTGTCAGGTCATCGGCCGGAACATATACAGCCTGAACAGAAGTAATAGATCCGTTCTTTGTAGATGTAATACGCTCCTGAAGGGCGCCCATTTCTGTCTGCAACGTAGGCTGATATCCTACTGCGGAAGGCATACGTCCAAGAAGAGCGGAAACCTCGGAACCTGCCTGTGTAAAACGGAAAATATTGTCAATAAACAACAGCACATCTTTTCCGCCTGCATCTCTGAAATTCTCTGCAATGGTAAGTCCGGTCAGACCAACTCTCATTCTGGCTCCCGGCGGCTCGTTCATCTGTCCGAAAACCATGGTGGTCTTGTTGATAACACCGGATTCCTTCATTTCATAATAAAGGTCGTTTCCTTCTCTTGTTCTCTCACCAACACCGGTAAATACGGAATATCCGCCGTGCTCAGTGGCAATATTACGGATTAATTCCTGAATCAATACTGTTTTTCCTACACCGGCACCGCCGAAGAGTCCAATCTTACCACCCTTCTGATATGGGCAAAGCAGGTCAACAACCTTAATACCCGTCTCAAGAATTTCTGTGGTGGTGGATTGTTCCTCAAATGCAGGTGCCTTTCTATGAATCGGAAGATACTCCGCACCTTCCGGAGGTGCAATATTATCAATAGGTTCTCCTAACACATTGAACATACGTCCAAGGGTGTTTTCACCAACCGGTACTGAAATCGGAGCGCCTGTAGCTTCCGCTTCCATGCCTCTGACCAGACCGTCGGTAGGACCCATGGCAATACATCTTACAGTATCGTCACCCAAATGCTGCGCTACCTCTACAACAAGTTTTCCACCGTCTTCCCTGGTTATATTGATTGCGTCATATATCTCCGGAAGATTTCCAGCTTCGAACTTGATATCCAGTACGGCGCCGATAATCTGGGTAATCTTTCCGATGTTATTCTTACCTGTATTATTATCTGCCATTTTCTCTGCATATCTCCTTTACTAAATTCTTTCATTCCGCCTGCATTTTATGCAGACCTATTAACTGATTGCCTCGGCGCCGGCTATAATCTCTGTCAGTTCCTGTGTAATCGAACTCTGACGGGCCCTGTTATACATCAGTGACAGATTTGCAATCATCTCATCCGCATTGCTTGTTGCGGAATCCATGGCCGCCATTCTTGCACCGTTTTCACTGGCTACAGCTTCTATCAATGCGCCGTATATCAAACTGCTGACATATTTGGGTACGATCATGTCCAATGCCGTTTCCTCTGACGGTTCATAATTCATAAGCGTCATTTTTTCCTCTTTGGAAACTGCCGCTTCGTCACCGGATATCGGAAGCAGTTTCAACATGGTAGGAACGTGGCTGACAGTATTCTTAAACTTTGTATAAGCTATATAGAGTTCACCAAATTCTCCCTTTTCAAAATCCGATAAAATATGTTCCGCAATTTCCATTGCATCCCGATAAATCGGCTCATTAATTACATCGGAATAATCTGCCTTAATCTCATAGCCGTTTCTTCCCAGGGTTTCCCTGCCTTTACGCCCGATATTATAAATTACTGTTTCTTCTTTGGAAAAATTCTCATCCTTTGTCAGAAGTTTTGTAATGTTATTATTATAGCCGCCGGCAAGACCCCGGTTCGCAGTTATAACAATAACCGCCTTCTTCTTACTGTCACCGGCTTTTAAAAATTTATGGTCCAGATTTCCGGAACGGGCAAGTATGGAAGTAACCGTCTCATACATATGCTCAAAATACGGCTTTGCTTTTTCAGCACGAACCCTTGCTTTCTGCAATTTAACAGTGGCAACCAGCTTCATGGCTTTTGTAATCTGTTCTGTACTCTGAATACTAATTTTACGTCTCTGAATATCTCTCATTGACGCCATGACATCCACCACCTTCTGCTATTTATTTGCCTTACATTCTGTAATTGCTTTTATCAGCATATCTTCGGTTTCTGCTGTTAAATCCTTTGTTTCCCGGATACTCTGCGGAATCTCAGGATATTTGTTTGCAATATATTCAAATAAATTCTTTTCAAAATCGAGAATCCCACTGACCGGAATGTCCAGAAGATACTTCTTTGTAGCTGCATAGATAATAATAACCTGATATTCCACAGGCATGGTATTATACTGATCCTGCTTCAGCACTTCCTTAATTCTTTCACCCTGGGCCAGCTTCTCCTTTGTATCGTTATCCAGCTCGGAACCGAACTGTGAAAACGCTGCCAGTTCGCGGTACTGGGCCAGTTCCACACGGATTGGGGCTGCCAGTTTCTTTATTGCTTTAATCTGTGCCGCACCACCTACACGGGATACGGAAAGACCTGCATTAACCGCCGGACGGAAACCTGCGTTAAACATTTCCGTTTCCAGATAAATCTGGCCGTCGGTAATGGAGATTACGTTGGTCGGTATATATGCTGATACGTCGCCTGCCTGAGTTTCAATAATCGGAAGCGCCGTTAAAGAACCGCCGCCCAGTTCATCCGACAATCTGGCCGCACGCTCCAGCAGTCTGGAATGAAGATAGAATACATCGCCCGGATATGCCTCACGGCCTGGCGGACGGCGAAGCAGCAGGGAAAGGGTACGGTATGCGGTCGCATGTTTGCTCAGGTCATCATAGATAACCAGCACGTCTCCGCCGTTTTCCATCCACTCTTCACCGATGGCACAGCCTGAATACGGTGCGATATACTGCAACGGAGCCAGTTCGCTGGCAGTAGATACAACAATGGTCGTATATGCCATAGCCCCATGCTCCTCCAAAGTCTTAACAATCTGGGCAACAGTTGAAGCTTTCTGTCCTATGGCAACATAGATACAGTTTACACCCTGCCCCTTCTGATTGATAATCGTATCAATGGCAATGGCTGTCTTACCTGTCTGACGGTCGCCAATGATAAGCTCACGCTGTCCCCTTCCAATCGGAACCATGGCATCTATTGCCTTAATTCCCGTCTGAAGCGGGGTATCTACGGATTTTCTCGAAATAACACCTGAGGCCACCCGTTCAATCTTTCTATATTTATCTGTATTAATCGGTCCCTTGCCGTCAATCGGCTGTCCCAAAGCATTTACAACACGGCCCAGCATGGCGTCGCCTACCGGCACCTCTACCACACGGCCTGTTGATTTAACAGTATCACCTTCATTTATGTTCTTCTGGTCACCTAAGAGAACAGCGCCTACATTGTCCTCTTCCAGGTTCAGTACCATACCGTACACCTCGCCCGGGAATTCCAGAAGTTCACCTGCCATGGCATTTTCCAGTCCATGTACACGGGCGATTCCGTCAGCTACCTGGATTACTGTACCGATGTTGGACACATCTAGTTCAGCCGAATATCTCTTAATCTGCTCTTTAATTACAGAGCTGATTTCTTCCGGTTTTAAATTCATGGAGCTAACCCACCTTCTTTCAGCAAAATTTCATATTATGCAAGCTGAATATCATACAAATCTTTTGCCAGTTCATTCAGCTTATGTTTTATACTATTATCCACAACTCTGTCTCCGATACGGATTACCAGGCCTCCGATCAGGCTTTCATCCACGGTAAAAGTCATTTCAAATTCCTTATATTTCGTGGTTGCAAGCAGCTTTTTCTCTACTTCGGCCCTTTGAGCATCATTTAATTTTTTTGCACTGGAAACATGTGCAACACCGATTTTTTTATATTCTTTTACCTGTGAAACAAAGTAATCCAGTATTCCGACAATATCATTCTGCCGCTCCTTCCTGACCACAAGGGTTAGAAATCCGACAAATTCATTTGAAGCTCTGTCTTTAAAAATATTTTCCATTACGGAAATTTTTTCTTCTTTGTCTATCTTCGGGTGATTCAGTAGTTTTATAAGCTCACTGTTTTCGAGAAACACCTGCCTGATAACCTCAGATTCTGTAAAGAACAAATCTAATTTATCTTCTTCCAGAGCAAGCTCAAACAATGCATCACCGTATGTCTTTGATACTAGCTTAGCCATGTGTTATCACCTATCTCCTTTAATGTTTCCTCAACAAGTGTATCCTGAGTCTTATCATCCATGGATACCGCTACTACCTTGCCCGCCATCAGAGTTGCCACTTTAACGATTTCTTTCTTGATATCATCGGCAGCCTTTTTCTTTTCCAGTTCTGCCTCTGATTTGGCATGAGCGATAATTCTGGCAGCTTCTTCCTTGGCCTCGCCCACAATTCTCTCTTCATTTTTAAGGGCCCGCTTCCGTGCGTCGCCAAGAATCTCTTCTGCCTCCTTCTGAATACCTTTCAGCTTATCCTCATACTCTTTCTTAAGAACTTCAGCTTCATTTTTATCAGCAATGGCCTGATTCCTGTCATTTGTAATTCTCTCCTGACGCTTTTCCAGCATATTCTTTACCGGATTAAACATAAAATATGACAATGCCGTAAATAATACCAGCATATTCAGCGCTAATAATCCGGCATCAAATAGCAACTGTGCGTCAAGTCCAAATAGTCGTTCCAAGGTTTCGCCTCCTTTCTGAGAATTTAAGATTTTTTAAGTACAATCGTAAATTATTCCTAATCAGGCTTACCTGTTAGAACGGCTTAACGAACATTAAGATAATTGCAACAGCCAGACCGTAAAGACCTGTTGTCTCGGCAACCGCCTGACCTAAAAGCATGGTAGATGTAATATCAGATTTTGCGCCCGGATTACGTCCAACGGCTGCTGCTGCCTGACCTGCTGCATATCCCTGACCGATACCAGGTCCCACACCGGCTATCATCGCGATACCTGCACCTACTGCTGACATAGCATAAATAAATTCCTGTCCTGTTACTTGATTCATAATTAAATCCCATGCCTTCTATTACTTTTATCCCGTAATATGCGCCAAAGAGTTTAAAGGAATCGATGCGCCGCATGGCTCCTTTTCAAAATATTTTCCTTTAAACCATAATAGTTTTAGTCGCCTGTTTTATCAGTAATATAAACCATCGTCAACATACAGATAACGTATGCCTGTATACATCCGGAGAAGATATCAAAATAGATATGCAGTATTGAAGGCCATGCTACCGTAAACGGTTTTAATAAACCATAGATAAGACCCATAAGCACTGTTCCGGACATTACATTACCGAAAAGACGAAGTGAAAGCGATAACGGTACTGCAAACTCACCAATAATATTAATCGGGAATAAAAACCAAACCGGTTGAAACAACGCTGTAAAATGTTTGCTTTTATTCTTCTTAATACCATTATAATGAATTAAGCAAAATGTAATGATACCCAGAGGTAACGTTACACCGTAGTCTGCAGTTGGCGGTCTCAGACCAAACAAGCCGGATATATTGCTTAACAGTACGAACATAAAAAGCGCCGCAATATAATTGACAAACTTCCTTCCGTTCGTTCCCATAATGCCGCTTACCATATTGGATATAGCTTCGACGATCAGTTCAGCAATATTCTGTAAAGTTCCGGGAGTATCTGAAACTTCTGCTTTTTTAATCTTCCGGTTAACAATGATTGCAAAAAGAATTAAAGTTACTGTTACAATTAACAGACTCACATGTGTAGACGTAATATGAAGCGTCACACCGCCGATTTTAAATTCCTTCAATAAGCTTATCATAAAGCTTCCGGCGCTCTTCTCTTCTTCCGCAGCCAGTGTTCCCTGAGCAGCTGCTTCTGTTACGGTTTCCGCTGCTTTAGACAGGAAACCTGCTCCCGTTCCGAGTCCACCAATGGTACTCAGAATTCCGTATCCCACATTCTCACCTTCCTTTTCCTGTAGATTTTTTAGCTAAAACTTTATGAGTAAACGGCTGTAAATAAGCCGATACTTTCAATGCCATGATACCTGCCAGCGCTGCAAGTATATTACAAAAACCTGTGATTCCAATTACAATAAAAATAATAAAAATAACTGCAAACCGTATAGCAGTAGTTTTGCGGACATGGGTATACGCCCCTCTTTCTCCCATACACATGGCCTGCTCCAATGAAACAGTCATATGAACCACCATGGCTGCAGATACTGCCACGCCAATAAAAAATCCCAGACTGACTTCAATTTTAGCACTATTATACACAAATGCAAGAATCAAAATCTGCCCTAATATATAATAACATAAATTTCCAATTAAAAGTTCCCGGCAGGTTGGATTTTTTAATATTCCATGCCGGATACCCACATTATTTTCAGTCTCCGGTTCCGTCTGAAGATTCCGGCTGCTCCTCTGTGTATTCATTTTCAACGGATTCTCCTCCCGCATTCTCAGCTCCGGCAAACTGCCTTCCTTCATTCCATTGTTTTACTGCTTCCTCTACCATCTTATGCTCCTGTTCCAGTTCCATCTGGTCCTCCGATTTCCGGTTGGCACTCTTAGCCAGTGCGTATGCATTTCTGCCTCCGGCCAGAATTCCCAGTATAAGCAGCGGCAATGTCAGATAAGTGTGGTATTTTCCGTCTATAAATACACCGACAGCCACACATGCAAATATCGGTACGAGCATATGAAAGCCTATTTGTGAAATCAATACAAAATTTGAATATGCTTCTCTTTTCAGCTTATTTTTTTTCATCTATATTTATGCCGGTCACAAACCTTTGTGAACCTGCTCCTTCCGATTTGTTTTATATGTTTTCAAAGAGTGATATGGACCTGTCTTCCCGTTTTCTCATATGGTATACACTTAACACCTGCGGAACCCAGCATTCGTTTCGAGGCCTGAACCGATGGCGTACCCTCATATTTATCGGAATCATAAACCAATTCTTTAATCCCCGACTGAATAATAGCTTTGGCACACTCGTTGCAGGGAAATAATGTAACGTATATCCGGCATCCTTCCAGACTTCCTCCCCGATAATTCAAAATCGCATTTAATTCACTGTGGGTGGAATATAAATATTTGCTGTCCAGTCCTTCTCCTTCTCTGTCCCAGGGAAATTCATCGTCAGAACAACCGTTTGGAAAACCATTATATCCCATGGATAAAATTTTGTTCTCATCGCTGACGATGCAGGCTCCCACCTGGGTATTCGGATCCTTGGAACGCATTGCCGACAGATAGGCAACACCCATAAAATATTCATCCCAGCTGATATAATCTTCTCTTTTTCCGGTAAGCTGCACACCCATTTCTATACCTCCGCATTTCACAGACTGGTCTTTAAATTCTAATCTTCGATTTTGCCGATTCTGTTTCTATGTCTCTCTTCATTGGAAAATTCCGTATCCAGAAAAGTATCCGTTATCTTCACGGCCAATCCGGGACCCACAACACGTCCTCCCATTGCCAGTATATTGGCATCATTATGGAGTCTTGTTGCTTCTGCCGTAAAACAGTCCGTACAGACTGCAGCACGGATTCCTTTAATCTTATTTGCAGCTATGGAAATACCGATTCCGGTTCCGCAGATTAGAATCCCTTTGTCCGCTTCTCCCGATACGACTGCCTCTGCAACCGCTCTGGCATATTCAGGATAATCCACAGCCTCCGTACTGTTACAGCCAAAATCTTTATATTCCAGTCTTCTATGCTCTAAATGTCTGATAATCTCCGTCTTCAGTTCAAAACCGCCATGGTCGCAGCCGATTGCTATCATAATGTTCCTCCTGAGATTCTTATTCCGTATTTCCTTCATTATCTGGTGAATCCTGTTTTAATTTTTCGATTACAATATTTATCAGTTTTTCAAGATATTCAAAATTTTCTCCATACTCTATCAGTTCGCCGCCATAGGCCGCTTCCACATCCACTGCGGACTCCGTATATTCTTTTATGGAATAGACATTCATGGCATTTTCAAACTCATCATAAATGTTTTTCTTAAGCACATCAGTCATAACGAGAACCAGCACGTTCTCACCGAAATCCTCCCCGGTCAGCGGTGTTGAAGCCGCATTCTCTATGGATATTCCCTTGCTTTTCGCAATGGCTACTGCTTTGGGATTGGGCGGTTCCTTAAATAAAACCACAAGTCCCCTTGCCCCGGCAGTAATTGACCGGTCCGTATTAACACTTTCAAATATCGCTGCCGCCCATAAGCTTCTGCATGTACCCCCGGTACTGACAAACAGTACCTTTTCGTATCTGCTCATGTTTAACACCTTTCTACATCCGCATTATGAACTTATCATCATGTAACATTCTCAATCTGGTATCCTGCCGCCTTCAACATGCGGTTCATAATGGCCTGTCCAAATTCGTCATCCGTAAACGTTTCACCAAAAATATAATCAACTTTTTTATTATCAAACTCTCTCAATACTCGGTATAAATTCTGCGAAATGGTTATGTCATTTTTCCGTGTTCCCACAGAAACCACGTCTCCTGACCGGTATTTATCCACTGTCTCGTCACAGGCTATAACACCAACTTTATAACCCTGACCAGTTTTTTCCTCTGCCAGTCTGTTAATGTGAGCGGAAACTTTATCATCCTCACCACTGAACATGGTGAAATCCGCTTTCGGCGCATAATGCTTATATTTCATTCCAGGCGCTCTGGGAATCACATCGGAACTTACCGGTTCCAAAACGGCTTTATCAACGGCTACCGGTCCTATGACCCGCTCCAGTTTTTCTTTTGTTATATATCCCGGCCGCAGAATCATGGGCGGTTCACAGGTTACGTCTATTATGGTAGATTCTATTCCGATTCCAACGGTTCCTCCGTCTATTATCATATCTATCCTGCCGTTTAAATCCTCAAATACATGGGAGGCATCGGTAGGACTGGGTCTCCCGGATGTATTAGCGCTGGGCGCCGCTACCGGCAGTCCTGATACACGTATCAGCTCCAATGCAATCTTATGTTCCGGCATTCTCACTGCCACCGTATCCAGGCCGCCTGTCGTTCCTCCCGGAACAGCGTTGCTTTTCCGGAATATAATCGTTAACGGGCCGGGCCAGAATACTTTCATAAGCTCTTTTGCCTTTTCCGGAACAGTCTGCACTATGGGAGCCAGCTGTGCCTCATCTGCGATATGAACAATCAGCGGATTGTCAGAAGGTCTGCCTTTTGCCGCATATATCTTCCTGGATGCTTCCTCATGCAATGCGTCTGCACCCAGCCCGTATACGGTTTCTGTAGGAAATGCCACCAATCCTCCTGCCCGCAGTATCGATGCCGCCTTTTCTATGACAGAACGATCGATATGATTTTCATCTGTTTTTCTGACAATAGTTGCGATTCTAAGATTTTCTTCCATTTTGATACCCGTTAATCTATACATTTTACTAAATATTGAGATATTATACCACTTTTCTCCAAAATTGAAAACTAATTATTTGATAAACATAAAAGAACAGCCGAACAAATTGCTTCTGCCAGTTGTTCCTGATAATAATCATCCGCCAGATTAGTAGCTTCTTTCCAATTCGACAAAAATCCACATTCTACAATCACCGAAGGACATTTTACATTTATCAGCATATAATAATCATTATTGGATTTTGCCACCCTCCGGTTACTGCTGTCCACTTCTTCTTTCAGTGTCTTCTGTATTACCTCTGCCATTTTCTTTCCCTTCTCAGAACCCAAATAATAGAATACCTGAGCACCTGTTGCATTCTGGGAAGTATAACTGTTCTGGTGAATACTAACACAAAGATCTGCTTTAGATTCATTAATAATCGTCACCCGTTTTGTCATATCGGCACGCTTTTTATTGGAATCACTCTCCTGATATAGCCCCACATCCCCGGTCCTGGTCATTATCACTTCGATATCCTGTTTTTTCAGCAGTTTTTCAAGCTTCAGTGCAATGGCCAGATTGATGTCCTTCTCCAGTTTATCGTTAATGCCTATTTTTCCCGGGTCAATTCCTCCATGTCCTGGATCTATGGCAACAATATACTTTCCGTCTTCGCCTTTATCAATAAAACCCTGATTGGCATCCATCTCATTCTCACTTTGGGATTCCGTCTCATTTCCGGATTTCCCGTTGCTGCCATGACTGACTTTATGTATACCGCCTGCCGCACTAATGTTCATCCCTATGGCTGCCGCAGTTATGATTGTCAGCATGGCCGCCGCCATGATATATTCAACTCTTTTCTTAATATCAAACACCGTTCTACCAGCCTGTATCTTTCTTATTGCTATAAATATGCGGCAGAACTTGTCATAATTCCATGAACATTTTAGTATTATATTGCGTTACAATTTGGCCCAAATATCGCATAAAGCGAGGCGTGCAAATAGCAGGAATACTTTTTCAAACATGCTCTAATTTGTATATTTAATTATGGTATTCCAGATATCCGGATTTTCATAGCCAAGTCTCCATGCGGATACACCGGCCAGATTATATGTTCTTATTAGTTTCATTTTTTCCTCAATGGATTTTGCATCTTCCAGCCAGATTCTATACACCTGAGCTCCTGCGCTGAATTCTCCGTAATTCTGTCCCACATTGTCAACCCATACCGCCTGGGTACCGTTAGCTGTCAGTTTATCTGCCGCCGTCTGCATATCCACGGCCTGGGAATCCACATAGTTTCCTGCGCCATCCTCCTGCCAGATTCTGGTATAAAAAGGTATGGCATTGATTAGCTTGGAGGCCGGTACTTCGGTCAGTGTCTTTTCAATTCCTGCCGTCACCCATGGAAGTGAAGCAACCGATCCTGCCCCGGAGCCTTCTCCCCAATGTTCATCATATCCCATCATTATCACATAATCTGCAATAATTCCCTGTTCTTTTCTGTCATAATACAGATTCGATGCCTCTGGTACTTTATCGTCTATGGATAGCACAATTCCGTTAATCCGGCATTTGACTGAAAGCTCCCGCAGAAACTGGACATAATCTTTGGCTATATCCGCCGTTATATATTCAAAGTCAATGTTGATTCCGTCCAGATTATACTCAATTGCCGAGGCCACAAGCTGGTTTACCAGTCTCTCCCGTTTTGAAGTATACGGAAATATGGCCTTGTTATCGGAATCCGGCGACTGGTCGTCAATCATTGCCCAGACTTCCAGTCCGATCAGATGGGCTCTGGTTACATATTCGCTCTGTGCCAGTGACGAAAAATTCCCCTCATTGTCATTTAACCGGAACCAGGTAGGCGATATGACGTTCAAACCCTTTGCGGCGGTTACCAGATCTACCAGCTGGTTATTTGCCGTGGTATTGGTTACCATATGCCATGCCATGCTGATGGTAAAGTCCTTTTTTATATTGGTATATTCCGGTTCCACAAAATCACTGGTATATGTTTTTGTTGTTTTGTTTTTTAATGAAGCTGTTTTAATATATCCCGTATATCCGTCATTGGTTACGATTTTGGACCATTTTCCCACTGTCTCCAATATCACTGCTTCCATATCTTCTTCATATGAAATCAATATATCGGATTTAATACTGTCATTTACTCTGACTTTATCCCCTGATTTAATAACTGCGGCATCTGCCGTTACATCCCATTGATTTGTAATACAGAGACGGTTTGGTGTCTCATAAAATGCCGTTTCTATATTGGAATATTGTTTTACATAATCCAGCGCCACATAAACTTTCTGTCCTTCGGTTTTCACGATTACATAATTCATGGTATTTTTAACCTTGGTAACATAATAATCCATACTTCCCACTTCGGTTTTTATCACATCTGTAGGCGTGGTATAGATTAATATATTCTCATTATTATCCCAGTAAAAACGGGAATTCAGGGAATTCTGCACAAATTCCACATCCAGATAAATCTGTCCGTTTTCATCTATGAGGGCACGATCCCTGACCAGCCGGTTCTGCAGTATAACGGCAACCTGATTATCCGGTGCTTTTACGGCATTGTCAAAGTGAAAGCCTTTTTCGTCTTCTGTATACCCGTCATATAATAAAAATAATTTATTAATCTCCTCTTCGCCTGCCTGCTTCTTTGATGGCGTGTTCTTTTCTATCATATTGCCTACTGCCAGTATGATCAATGCAATCACGGCAATCACTGAGGCTACAAAAACCGGTACAATTCTTTTATTCAAGGCTAAATCCTCCTAAAAAAGTCTATTCGTTGATTATTATAGCACTTTTTGTCAGTGGAGTCACTATGTTTTGTGATGATTTGAGGGGATATTATGAAAACGGACGCAAGAATGTCCGGGGAAGCCGGGGGAATGTTCCACTACAGGCGAAAAGAAGTTCTAAGTGTTCTGCGGAAGATGCAGGAAGGCAGACGCTACCAGCAGATATTCGGCATCCATGCCTCAAATCTGCCTTTCCCTGACATCGTGTCAGGGAATAGCTGGATTTCCAGCAGAACACTAAGAACTTCCAATCCGCCTTCCGTAGTCACATTCCCCCGGCTTCCCCGGACATTCCTGCTGTGTATTGGCAGAATATACTGTGATAAATTCTTTATATATATAAAGAAAAAACAAAAGATACAATCTACAAACGCCTTCTGCCCAATATTTCCTCCGCCCGCTTTACTTCTTCTTCCGTCGGCACCCGCACCCCTTTTAGCGGATATTCTTTCTCCAGCTTTTCCCATTTAAATTCTCCCAGTGTATGATACGGCAGGATTTCCACCCGGCTTACCGTCTTTAAACCCTGCACAAAATCACGCAGTTCAGACAGTTCTTCTTCTCCGTCCGTAAGTCCCGGTACAAGGACATGACGAATCCACATTTTCTTATTGTGTTCTGACAAATAATCTGCCATCTCTAAAATGTTTTGATTTGTCCATCCGGTCAGGGTTTTATGTTTTTCTTCATTCATATCCTTGATATCCAGCATAAATAAGTCCGTTACTTCCATCAAACGGTTGAATTTATCCAGAAACGGCTGTTCTAATGTAAAAGGGTTGCCGGAAGTATCCAGCGTTGTATGAATTCCTTTTTCTTTTGCCAAAGTAAAAAGTTCCGTTACAAATTCAATCTGCAGCAGAGGTTCCCCACCGCTGACCGTGATTCCTCCGTTATCCTTCCAATAACTCTGATACCGGCAGGCTTTTTCAAATAACTGCCGGGCCGTATATGCCTGTCCCCCTTCCATATTCCAGGTTTCTGGATTATGGCAATACTGGCAGCGCATACGGCAGCCCTGCAAAAATATTACAAAACGGACGCCCGGTCCATCCACCAGACCGAAGGTTTCCAAAGAATGTACCCTTCCGGTTATTTCTTTCTGTTCACTATGCTCCATAAAAATTCTCCTTCTCTATTAAATACATTTGAATTACGGTCGTTGCTTCAGTATCTATAGTATATACAAAAATGTTGATTTCCGCTCAAGACAGAAACCAACATTTTAAATCAATAATATTTTCTACATATTGCCGTGGCAGGTTCTGGATATTACATCCATCTGCTGCTCTTTTGTTAAGTCAATAAATTTAACTGCATAGCCGGATACACGGATGGTAAAATTTGCATATTCCTCTTTCTCCGGGTGTTCCATGGCATCTATCAGTTTCTCTTTGCCAAATACGTTGACGTTGAGGTGGTGGGCACCCTGATCAAAATATCCGTCCATAACCTGAACCAGATTATTAATTCTTTCTTCTTCACTGTGTCCCAATGCATCCGGATTAATTGTCTGAGTATTGGAAATACCATCCAACGCCCAATGATAAGGAAGTTTAGCCACAGAATTTAAAGAAGCCAGCAGGCCATTCTGTTCGGCACCGTAACTTGGATTTGCTCCCGGTGACAAAGGGGCTCCTGCCTTACGTCCGTCCGGCATGGATCCGGTTGCCTTACCATATACCACATTAGAAGTAATGGTCAAAATAGATGTTGTCGGCTCAGAATTACGATAGGTATGGTGTTTCTTGATTTTCTCCAGAAAAGTCTTTAACAACCATACGGCAATTTCATCGGCACGCTCATCATCATTACCATAGCGCGGGAAATCTCCCTCTGTTTCATAATCTACTACCAGTCCGTTTTCATCACGAACTGTCTTTACTTTTGCATATTTAATTGCACTTAAAGAATCCACTACATGAGAGAATCCGGCAATTCCTGTTGCAAATGTTCTACGGACATCGGTATCGATTAATGCCATTTCGGCAGCTTCATAGTAATACTTATCATGCATATACTGGATTAGGTTCAGAATATTTACATACAATCCTGCCAGCCAGTCCATCATCACGTCATATTTCTGAAGAACCTCATCATAATTCAGATATTCAGAAGTAATCGGCTTATATTCCGGTCCTACCTGAACTTTATTCTTTTCATCCATACCGCCGTTAATCGCATACAGCAGACACTTGGCAAGGTTGGCTCTTGCACCGAAGAACTGCATTTCCTTACCGGTCTGTGTAGCGGATACGCAGCAGCAAATGGAATAGTCGTCGCCCCAGACAGGCTTCATAACATCATCATTTTCATACTGAACCGAACTTGTCCGGATAGAAATATCAGCCGCATACTTCTTAAAGGTTTCCGGCAATGCGGAAGAATATAATACTGTAAGGTTTGGTTCAGGGGAAGGTCCCATGTTCTCTAAGGTATGAAGGAAACGGAAACAGGTTTTGGTAACCATGGAACGACCGTCCACACCAATACCACCCACTTCCAGTGTAGCCCATACCGGGTCGCCGGAAAATAACTGGTTATAAGACGGTATTCTTGCGAATTTTACCATTCTGAACTTCATTACCATATGGTCAATGATTTCCTGTGCTTCTGATTCCGTTAAAATTCCCTTGTCCATATCTCTCTGAATGTAGATATCAAGGAAAGTGGAAATACGTCCCACACTCATGGCTGCGCCGTTCTGTGTTTTAACCGCTGCCAGATAACCGAAATACAGCCACTGAGCCGCTTCCTTTGCATTGGCTGCCGGTCTGGAGATATCAAAACCATAAGTTGCTGCCATAACTTTCATATCCGCCAGAGCTTTGCGCTGCATGGCAAGCTCTTCTCTCAGACGAATCACTTCGTCCGTCATGGTTCCATCGCCACAATTTGCAAAATCTTTGGATTTTTCTTCTATAAGAAAATCAATACCGTATAATGCTACTCTTCTATAATCACCCACAATACGTCCTCTTCCGTAAGTATCCGGAAGTCCGGTGATAATCTTATTGTGACGGGCTTTCTTCATCTCCGGAGTATAAGCATCGAAAACGCCCTGATTATGTGTTCTGCTGTATTCCGTAAAAATCTTATGAAATTCCGGATTTGGTGTGTATCCGTATGTCTGGCATGCTTCCTCTGCCATTTTTATTCCACCAAACGGCATAAATGCTCTTTTTAACGGCTTGTCCGTCTGAAGGCCCACAATTTTCTCTAAATCCTTTGTTTCCTCACTGATATATCCCGGAGCATGAGAGGTAAGCGTTGATACTATATCAGTATCCATGTCCAGCACGCCGCCCTTTGCACGCTCTTCTTTCTGAAGCTTCTGTAAAATTCCCCACAGCTTATTTGTTGCTTCTGTAGGATCTGCCAGAAAACTCGAATCGCCGTCATATGGTTTATAATTTTTCTGGATGAAATCTCTGGTATTAACTTCTTCTTTCCAAATCTGTCCCTGAAATCCATCCCATTCTTTAAAGTTGACCATTATTTCTCCTTATTCCTGCACTGGTTTGTGCATACAAAGCCATAAGGCTTACAGGTCTGTACCCAGTGCCAGGCAAACCTGCAGAGCTAATGTCAAAGCTCTTGTAATTTGTCATCGGATAGTTATATCTTTGTGAGTCGGTTAACTCGAGGGATATTATATGAGACAAAAGTAGGCTTTGTCAATATGAATTGTGTTTTTCTTTTTATACAAATGGACCAATAATATTTTTCATCAATAACTACGGTTAAATTGTAATAAATTACCAGAAAATATCAATCTTTTTCAATCTATATGCTTCATCAAATCATTTATGTCAATTTTTCCATTACTATTTCTTTTAAATTCTTTTAATTTGATATATTGTTGCGGTATAAAAACATCCTGAAAGTAATAAGATAAGTTATCATTGATTTCTTTAACATTTATTTCATTTTGAGCAGAATAATAGCAGATTATTCTGTTATTTAATGTGTTTAATTTAAGAAAACATTGCTCTATTGTTGATTTTTCTAATATACGTTGTTCTATAGCAAACAGATTAGCACTCATTCCAGATAATTTAATCTGCCTGTCTTTTCTGCCCCTAAACAGTATTTCCCCTTTGCTGTTCAATTGCCCGAAATCTCCTGTTCGATACAATTTAATATTATCATTAAACGGACTATCCAAAAACTTTTCCTCATTCATACATATATCCACATATCCTAATGAACAATATTGTGTTTCGATACAGATTTCTCCATAGTTGCTCTGATAATCATTTTTATTTAGTAAATAAATATTTGTTTCCGAAATTGGTATTCCTAACGGAACTTCCCCATATAAAATATCATATTCTGAAATTCTATGAAACATCTTAGCCAATGTGGTCTCTGTGGGTCCATATAAGCTTACTAAATTTATATGTTTTAA
Organism: Lachnospiraceae bacterium; assembly: GCA_022794265.1. Lineage (GTDB taxonomy): Bacteria > Bacillota > Clostridia > Lachnospirales > Lachnospiraceae > Bovifimicola. Next base: position 103,570 of record JAAWEK010000011.1, on the reverse strand, counting down.
TTCCAAACCATACCATATCTTTAAATCTGATATAACTATTCGCTCTCCTGCCAAAAAAATATATTTTAGTGATTTCATTTTGTTTTTCGTTTTACAAATATTCATGGCAATAACGTGAAATATACTTGGCACACAGTGAATTATATTTATTTCATTCCTTTCCATCCACTGATGCAAAAATTTAATACCATGAAAACTATTACAGTTATCCATTATGCAAATCGTTCCCCCTGATAATAAAGGAACAAATATATCCCTTAAATAAGGGTCAAATGAAGGTGATGTTATTTGTGCAAATTTAGACTTTTCTTTTATATTAAACTCTTTAATTTCCCAGTCTATAAAATGCTTTAGTCCTTTATTTCTACCAATAACTCCTTTTGGTCTCCCCGTTGTTCCAGATGTAAAATAAATATAGATAGAATCATCACATTTATATCTGTAATCAGGTAAACACATCTCTTCCATACTATCAACTGCCATTTTCCATGAATAAACTAATAATTTAATATTTTTCTTTTGAAACTCTGCTTCATATCCAACATCATCACATATTATATAATCAGCATGACTTTCCTGAATAATCTGTTTAATTCTTCCTTTGGGTAATGATACATCAACCGGAATAAAAATGCCACGCAAATATAACACTGAAATTATAGATATTATATAGTTTATTCTATCTTTAAACATTAAAACAAAGCGAGTCTGTTCATCTATATTTTGTTGGATTAACATACCTGCCAATAACCCTGCTTTTCTCTCAATATCACTATATTTTATACTTAACTCATTTTCTGCAATCGCAATATTATCCGCATATTTTTTCAAAGAATATTTTATACTTTCCTGTATAGGTTCCAATCTCCCATCCCCTCATTCCAAAAAATTAAAATGTATGCATTTTATTAATAAAATAGTATAGTTTTCCAGTGCTATCATCAGGAAATAGTTTTTCGTACAGTTCAAATGTTATATTGGAATTATACAATCTTTCTTCGTCAATTAACTGTCCAAAAGTTTCAGCTAACTTTTGCATATCTACATCATCATATGCCAAAACAAGTTTTACAATAAAATGACTATATGTAATCTGATGAATCTGATATTGAATAATGGGTTTTCCCATAACTTTATTAGTATTCTCAATTGCCTTTACAAATACACTGCTATGAATCCTGCTTCCATCTTCACAAACAATGAAATCATTACACCTTCCATTTGTTAGTTTAAGAATTGGTGCTGAATTTCCACATTTACAATCATGTTTCCAACATAGCACTCCTCTATCTCCAATTTTATATCTAATAAATGGCATCACATGATTTGTCAAAGATGTTACATATATGTTCCCCTCAATACCATCTTTAATTTTATTTCCCTTTTCATCCAAAATTTCAACAAAGACATTTTGCGACATACAATGCATATTCCCTTCTGGACATTCAAATGCAATTGAATTTACCTCATATGCACCATATTGATTTGCCGTAACACATCCAAAACATTCTTCTATTTCTTTTCTGACACCATCAAATAAATATTCTCCTGTTAATTCAATATATTTAATGCTTTCAATCCTATCCAGTTTATGCCTTTTCATACATTCACCTAATAATAATGCAATACTTGGTTCAATAATTAAATAACATGGCATAAACTCTGACATTTTGCTATAAATTTCACATAATCTTTTATCATCTAAATTACTTTTGCTAAAACTTAAATAATTTTTTTCCTGTATCTGTTTCGGTTCATCATAACCTTCCCTTCTATTTGAATAAAAGGTACAACATTTATCTCTCGGACTTACATTATAATACTTCTTTCTTAAGTACCACAGCCTCAGCAGTGAATTATTAAGATCCATTTGTGACCAATAAATATCTAAACATATTCCGGTTGAGCCGGATGTCACATACTTTGCCAATTTATGTTCAACAAAATCACCATACCATTTTTCCGGTATCAAATTCAAAGTTGTGTCTGATACATCTTTCTTTTCCACATGAGGTATCTTGTCAAATTCAATTTCATTAATCAATGATTTATCAAAGTATTGACTATACAACCTTTCATAAAACGGAGAATTATAATATGCATAATCAATTATATTCTTCAATTCTTTATCCATTTATCATTCTCCTACTAAAAATAAACTCTGCCAAAATATTAATATCATTAAATAACAAATTTAAATCATCATCAACTTCAAATAAAATGTCAAATTTATCTTCAATTTCTAACGTAAAATCAATTAGCATTAACGAATCAAATTTAAAATCATCAATTAATGACTTATGATTATCGGTTATTTTAATATTCGTTGGATTAAGCTTATAAACTATTTCAATTATCATTTGTCTGATTTCAGAAACACTCATTTTTTTCTCCTATTTTCCTATTAATATCATTCTTTACGAATATGATTAATGTCACTAAATTTAACCAATAATTTTCCGTAATCTTCCCACTTTTTACAAACGAGACCAACAGAGAGCGTATTTTTTCTTTCAAGAAATCTTCGAAGTATACATTTTTTAATTTTTCCACTAATCTGTCCCACTTCCAAAAAATTGCTATTAATCAGAACATATATTTTTTGTACTGGTATATAATTATAATAGCAAGAAAAATTATCATAATTTATTTTGTCTAAACACCATTTATCATTAAAATCAATGCCTGCAAAATATGACTCGTCACCATTGATTACATAAAAACCCACCTGGAAGTTATTACAATTATCCTCTTTACTTATTTCAATTTGTGCACTAATTTCAGTCGTACCTGCTCCGGTTGTTTCTACTATCTGTAACTTTGGAGCGTTATCATTTTCCCACCAATTGTACTCTCTGTTCTTTACAAATTCAAAAAATACATCTTCTCCCTTCAGATTTATAACATCGTCAAAATCATTAATAATTTTTTCATTTCTTTTAGATATCGTTTGTAATTTTGGTGGAAGAATAAGCAAGTGTTGTTTAAAATTTTTGATTAATTCAAGAATTTCATTTTCTAATACTTTTATTAATTCCTTAAATTTTATTCCCTCATATTTTCCTGATATAATTCTTAATAAACAATAAATAGAAAAGTTATTGTATTCTGTTGTCAATTTATAACTTTTATCACTAAAACTATTAATCAGTTCTGTTCCATAATCATATAAATACATTTGCTTAATAATTTCACTAAAAAAAATCTTTCTACATTTATTCACATTTAAAATTTGTGTTTCAACATTTTTTATATCATCAGGCGATACTTCAGGTATTTGTGTTAAGGTTAATAACCTATTAAATAAATTAAGTATTGAATACTCTTTTTTTTCCATGAATTCAATGATGAAATCAAATAGTTTTTTCACCTCTTCATTCAAAGATTTTTTAATATCATCGATTCCAATTGAAAAACAACTATCATAGTCACCGTAATTATTTTTAAATTCTCTATTGGCATCTTTTAAAATTTTATTACTTAATACAAAAGGCTCAAACTTAAACTTTTTATCCATAAATTGTGTATAATCCATTATGGAAACCACTTTTGAATTTGAATTATATCCATTCACTATTAACCAATGTGGATAGCTGTTCCCTTTATAATATTGAGAATAAAAAAGCTTATTGTAATCGATACCCATAATTATAAGATTATTGCTTTCAATCTTCTTATATATAAAATTCATAAGCCTTCCTTTGGCATAAGGCTCTACAACAACTCCCATATGTTTAAGTATGTCTATTAAATTATACCTGATTTCTCTCAGGGTATCTGAAGTATACAATTCCAAAGTTTTTGCATACAAAATAAATATATTTGAATATTGTTTATCCATGCTTCTTAATACTATTGATATTGGTCTTTGAAAACAGTCGACTTCATCTAATGCAAAATCTGTTACATCATCTTTTAAATCAATTATTTTTTTCATTCCGTTCCCCTATACAAATTTATCTCTATTTACAACCGTATACTCCTTAGTCTTCCTATATTCAATAACAGAAATTATGGTAATCATAAACATCATAAAAATCATTGCAATGCCAACTGCCATTAAATAATCATTCTTTAATACCAAAAAAGAGTCTGATACAGCTAAACGGATTACATTATTTAATTCCAAAATAAGACCATAACAAAGTGGCACTGCTACTATAGCCGCCGCTACCCCCATCATTAAAAGCTCGTTGAAAATAAGCAGATATATTTTTCCGCCCCCCAGTCCCATAGCTCTTTGAATACAAACATATCTCGTACGTTTTTTAAAATAAAAAAATATTATAATATACACAAAGACAACTACAGCTATCAATATAACAAAACATATCACCAATACAACTTCATTAAATAACAACTGCTGTGCTTCAACCTCTGCGTATTCAAGTGTTTTTTCATCTATAAATATTGCATCCGATTCATTATTATTATAAAACTCCATAATATCCCTAAAACTGTTTCCAAAAATTCTCTCATAAAAAATATTACAATATTCCGGATTTGCATTAGATAATAATATTTGTGGAGTATTTGTTCTGGACTTTATCCTAAAAAAATCACTGTCAAGAATTCCGCATATTTCATAATTATCAACTATGCAAAACTCTCCATCTTCAGCATCAATAAATAAACTAATTTTTTTGCCAATACAATTCATAATTTCAGTACTGATTCCAAACTTCTCCAACATATAATCTGTAAGAATAATCTGATTTTTCCCGGTAAACTCTTTTCCTGCAAGAAAGGGACTTATTTTGTTAAACTTGTTTTTATACTCTGACAGTTCACCTTCTGCAAACTGCAGATTATCCTCTTCCATAACACCAATCCTAAATTTTACAATCTTTTCCGTTCTGGCTGTGCTTGCCGGATTATCCAGACCAAAATCATATGTAAAATCATTTTTTCCCTTATATGTCTGATTATCAAGCTTCATGATTGCGGCATCAAAAGAGATTTCATCATCTAGTAATGGCGGCGCTGCTATTTTTTTATCATTATCCTCACAATATTTATAAACATTATAATTTTTTAAAACCTGAATACCTTCCACTTTACTGTCATATTTATATTCTTTTATATCGTTGTCATTAAATCTTTCAAACATACTATAACAGTACGCCCCTGAAGAGTTACTATTAATTATATCAACTATATAATTGTTTACGGCAAGACCATAACCGGAACTGACCATCACAATCTCCATAATAATAATAAATCCAAGCAATATGGATATAGCCATTTTTAAACTGCTAAATATATTTTTTGTTGCCAATCGAATTATATCAATGATTTTCATAGTTTTTTCCTACCACATCTAATCCTTATTATTTATAACCTGAATAATATCTTTTCTGTTTATTACTTTTTTTATTACCAGCAAAAATGGTAAAACCGCAATATTAGAGATTAAAATACACTTTAAAATAATAGATACTACACTGAGATTTTCAATATTATATTCCATGTTATACAAATTATAAACTACATTCTTTAAATGTTTCGTAAATTTTAATCCAATGAAACATCCCACTATATCAGATACTATTACCTGCAGTTCTAAGATTATCATATAGATAGAAATTATTTTACAATCCGTTGAACCCAATACCTTTTGAAGAACTAAAAATTTTTCTCTGGTGTTAATATTTATTATCCATATTGTAACAACAACAAAAACAGAAATTACAACAAATACAACTGCCATAATTTTAAATATTAATTTTAAAGTACTGACTAAGTTCAATATATCGTCAAAATCACATGAACAATAAGCTCCATAAGAATCCAGTGATTTTTTAAAGTTAATATATTGAGATGCTTTAGGTATCGTACATTCCACATTATATGAAATACATATACCTTTTTCGTCCATTTTTTTTATTACCGCTGTCGAAGGTAAAACTGCATAAGTCCCCCTCGCTGTATCATCCCGTACTATTGCAGCTATCTTAAATTCACTGACAAGTGTGCCGTTTTTCAAATATAAAGACAGAAGGTCCCCAACCCGAAATTTCTCCTCCTCCTTTTGGGTACAATAAATAATTGCATTTTCAGAATAATTAAATTCCTTCCATGCAATCCCATCCGGAATATTTCCTGCAGCAAAATCTTCTTCTGTAAACCATCGACAGAGTTTATCAGCTATTACTATGTCCTTATCAGCCAATTCCAGTGAAGACATATAAAATTGATTACTTTCATCCGTACGGAGTTTAATATTTTCGGCTCCAAGTTCATCCAGCAGTTCCACCTTATCTATATCAAGCCTCTTTATATATGTACGAACCCCTTCTTCGAAATTACTGTCATATTGATTACTAATCATCGGCATAATATATCCCGTTAAATGATAAAATACAACAACAACACTCATAATTGCCGTTGCTATTGCAATCCCCAGCAAAATCATTTTACATGAGTGCTTAATTTCCCCAATTACCAAATCAAATATATTCATCACCAGTCACCATACCATCTTTTAAGGAAATAATGCGTTCAGCTTTTTTAGCATCCTCCAAATTATGGGTAACAAGTACAACTGTTACTCCCTGCTTTACAAATCCGCCAAGCAGATTCATAATAACTTCACCATTTTCCGTATCCAGATTGCCGCATGGTTCATCAGCAAACAGAATTTCCGGAGTGTTTACAATTGCCCTTGCTATTGCAACTCTCTGTTTTTCTCCGCCTGATAATTTAGCAGCTTTCATTTTAAGCTTATCAGAAAGTCCAACCTTTTCGATTGCTTCTTTTACTAATTTTTTTCTCTGTGCTTTTGGCATCCCTTGAATGATTAATGGCATTTCCACATTTGTAAGCACAGTATAACTTTCTTCCAGATAAAACGACTGAAATATAAAACCAATTTTTTCGTTTCGAATCCTACATTTTTCTTTTACAGACATTTCATTTAAACTGATACCATCAATAATAACTTCTCCTGATGTGGCGCTATCCAGGGCAGCCATTAAATGTAACATTGTGGACTTCCCACTGCCTGATTTTCCTACCAGACTAACAAAGCTACCACTCTCAATAGACAGCGATATCCCCTTTATGGCTTCAAACGCATTTTCTCCACTGCCATAAGTTTTATATATATTTTTTAATTCAATTGCCACACCGCTCATATTAATCCTCTAATATATATTTAACCTCATCACATATGATAGCCTTTTCGTCAGCCACGTACTCTGCTGCCACATAACATTCATATGCACCGTCAAATCCACTGCCCTCTATTTCACACATGAACCCATATCCTTTTTCTTCTTCACTATAAAAATACTGGAATTCTGCCTTATTATCCATAAACTGTTTTTTCAAATCAATGTTACTTTCAAATTTGTTCTTTATTCTGTCCACTTCTTCCTTAGTTAGTTCAGTAAGCTTATTAACAGAAATATAGTTGCTGGCAGCATTAAGTATACAGAATTCTGAAAAACCTGATAAATCAACATTAGTAAATTGAAGTTTACATTTTCCAAATACATCCTCTGAATTCTTTGGTCTTTCATCCGTATAATCAGACAAAACTATATAGCTGCTACCATCCATAGAAACATATTTACCCTCAACAGGTTTCGGCACTTTTTCTTTTCCGCATCCTGTCATACATAAAACAATTATGTATAATATAAAAATATTAATTATTTTCTTTTTATTATCCCTGATCATTTTGCAATATCCTTATTTATATCAATCTATACTATTTAGTTTTTGTATACTTGACATTAACATCCATTCCTATATCAATGGGAACATAAATCTCTTTATCCGTTTTTGGAAGCGGACCTATAATGGTCGCATAAGACGCAGTCTTAAAATTTTTACACAAACGTATTTCAATACTGTCATTTTGAACCTTAGCTGTTCCTGAATTATTTTTATATAAAAAACCCTGAATGCAGACATCAGTAAGCTTTGCTGCATTATCTGAAGATATAAATATTTTTCCGGTTTTTCCTTTAACACTGGTAGAGCCACCAGTGGTCCCTAATACATATTTATTATCCGAATCATTATATTTATATGTATATGTATTACCCTGAACTTTCTTTGATTCCTTACAACCTGTTAAACTGCCACCCGCAATAACAACCGATGAAGCCAATGCCACTGCTCTCACAATTTTCCTGCTATTTCTCATTTTTCTCCTCCACTTAATTAATTTTTGTTATACAGATATTTGTATGATACAATGTTACTATTATTTTGTCAATAATTATTTTCCATTAATTACCATCTATTCCATGCAATTCCCATCTTTTTAAAGAAAAGTATATTGCAATCAATTATTCTATGTAATATAATACGAAAGGCAACGCAAGTTCCCATACCGATGGGTATGCAAATTTCTTAATCAGGAGGAAAACGAAATGGCAGCAATAACAAAGGATATGATTATCAGTGATATCATTAATGTAGATGCAGATTTAATTTCTATTTTATTAGAGGCAGGCATGCATTGTGTCGGCTGCCCTTCAGCACAGGGCGAAACTTTAGAGGAAGCCGCAATGGTTCATGGTATCGATGCCGATGCACTGACCGATATTTTAAATAAATATCTCGCACAGAAAGAAGCATAGCACCAAACTTAGATTTTTTTATAGCAATATAGACTATACACAGACAACAACCGACCAGATACTCTAATTGTATCCGGTCGGTTGTTTGGTTTATAATTTTATCGCTGCCAGTTCCTGCAATGCGTTGGAACGCAGAACGGCACTGCCATGCTCGCTGAAATATGCCTGACTGTATTCTCCGCTTCGGATTCTGTCGCCGTATTCACAAACGATATTGCATACCCTGTTAAAATCCTCCGGTGTATGATCTGATTTTTCCAAAACAAGAATAAACGTTTTATCTATTTCTTCATATACTGAGTTGACACCGTCATATTTTCCGGATAACACCGAAGACAGTGCTATCAATTTATCTATAGAAGAAAAACGATATATCATTACAATATTATTATCTGTGTCCGTCTTTTTCCCGGAGGCTTCCGATATGCTGGCATCCCCGGATTCTTCCTGATCCGGAACAACTTCCGGCAACTTTGATACATCAATCGTACCATCGTCCGATATGGCCTTTTTAAAGGCATTAATCAGTCCCAGTATTTCATTGGCCTTATTGGAAAGCTGTTTCTTAACTTTATTTTCCATTTCGGCCGCATATTCCAAATCATCTTTTGATGGGGAAAATTTAGAAAAACGGGAATCTAATTCATCAGGATCATCAATCTTTGTGATAAATAAAACAATAGAATCATTGGGCAGGGGAATCGCTTCCACCATCACCGGAGAATCTTCTATAGTAAAGCCATATTTCTGATTGGCCTGGTCCGTCATTTCTTTAAATAATATATTTGCCTGTTCAGAACCGTATGCCAATTCATTTACAGATAAATGTCTGGAATCCAGATCTGCTTTGGTCAAAAGACATTTAATCTGGTTGTCACTGATTTTTTCAATTTTCACGCAATCACCTCCAACATGCATTAACGCCGGTTATGACGTTCGGATTTCTTAAAGGTGCTATTAGTATACATTATAAATATGCCCAATGTAAATATACTATTTGTTAAATTTTAATGAAATGTCATAAATTGCTATTTACTTTTAATTTGTTGTGTTGTATAATTTCAATACGATACATAACATATTGATAAATGATTGTTAGAGAGGAGTAAGTTTATGCCGGATTCAAGATATGAGTACATAAAAAAAGTGGGAGGAGGTGCTACCTGTGAAACCTTTCTAATCAGACATAAAGATATGGATGAGTATCGTTTACTTAAGAAACTTCCACTCTCTCAGCAGAATCAGATGTTTTTTGATACTGAGGTGGAGATTCTTAAACATATTAAAGGAAAAGGGATTCCCATTCTCTATGACTTGGCAGTAAGAGACGATTCCCTGCTTATCATAGAAGAATTTGCTGATGGGAAATCTCTGAAATGCCTGCTTCTGGAAAACAATACAGACATTCTTACCGCCATTCGGTGTATCATTGGAGTCTGCCACATTTTATCCATACTACACCGATACGGTTTTGTATATCTGGATATAAAGCCGGAACATATTATTTTATGTCAGGATACCCCATATCTCATTGATTATGGAAACTGTATGGCTTCAGGCAGCAGCAATACTACCATGATTTCTGAAAAGTTCGGGGCACCGGAACAGTTTCACGGTGAAATCGTTGGCATATATTCCGATATTTACAGCATAGGAGTTCTTTTAAAAGATATCTGTACATACTGCTCCGATTCCCGTAGTATCGGCGGACAGCTTACAGAAATTATTGAAACATGTATGGCCCCTCTGCCAGAAGAGCGTTTTTCTGACATAACTTATCTGATTGCAGCGCTGGAATCATGTATAAAGTCCAGGGAGCTTTTCACCGGTTTGGATTTTATAAAAAACCGTATTCCGGATAGCGTCATTCATATATATGGTATTCGGGAGCATGTGGGATGTACCCATCTGTCGCTGGCATTGGCCAATCATCTGTCCGAAATATACGGAACCACGGATTATATATCCGAAAGCCGGCAGGATTCATTTATATCCATGATGGATAATGGAATATTAAAGCGTGGCAGAAACGGCGATTTTTTCTATAATAAGGTCCGGGTAAAAAACAGTCGTTGGAATTATATCCGCCAACAGGAAATTTCCCAAATTACCATAATCGACTGTGGATGTATCCCGGAGGCGCAGCAAAAAAACACACAGGCAGATATCTCCGGAACAAATATTCTGATAATTTCAGATACCGCACCTTGGAATGATAGAAATTCGCTTCATTACAGATTAAAGGAAATCTGTAATCTGTTTGGAGAAAATATAATTATTGCCGCTAATTTTACAGATAAAGCCGAAGGAAGAAAAATCAGTAATTATATCGGTAAGAAGTTAATAAGAATTCCTTTATTTGACAATCCTTTGCGTCCTACCCGGGAAGCCCGGTATTTTTTAAACCAGATTGTCAGGAAAATTGATTTTACGAAAGCAGGCTCCATACACAGAGATACATAATTACAATATTTCAGGAGTATATAATAATTATATGAGGCGAAATAAAATATCTCCCAAAGACAATTCGATTAAAAAAATAATGATTCTCGGCACCGAACTGGGAGTTGGTGTAACACATTTTTCAATTTTACTGGCATCCTATTATGTATTTATTCTTGGAAAAAAAGTATGTATTGCAGATTTATCCGAAACAAATGATTATCGGTACATGGAACAGATATATCACGGAGATAATCTTTTTGATACTTCGGACTATATTTATCCGATTAAAAAGATAGATTTCCTAATTCCGGCAGGAAAACCGGACCGGCGAAAACTAATCCAAACAGCACTGACCCATAGCCATGATATCATAATATTTGATAACGGAACAAAATCAGATGATATCCAACAGGACATGATTATGTGCGACAGAAAGTATATTATAGGAAACTGTTCCCTATGGAAGGTCCTGGATTTCGAAAAACAGATCAGCCGGTTAACAAATATTTATGCATATCAATATCTTTATACATTCGGACAAATTGAAAATACGGAAGCAATACGGCGGAAATATGGAATTAAATTTTGGCAGATTCCATATACAGACTCACCATTCAGAATTGAAAAAAAGCAGCTTTCAGAGATTGAAAAAATTATATGGGAGGAATAATGGCAGTAATCAGACAACGGAAGAAGAATTTGGCGCTGGCAATGCTCATTGGTCTAATACTTGGCGCTGTCCCCTTTGGTCTTTTTGGTATTCATACTTATATCCGGGCTGGTGAAATCAGAAAAGAACTTCATGCAGTGAAAGGTGAAATAAGCAGCAGAAAATTAAGATATTTGTATATACTAAAAAACGACAAACAAAAAGGGGATGAAATCCTTCATACTGATTTAATGAAATGCGAAGTATACTATAGCAGCGATATGCCGGAACCGGCATCCGCAAATGATTTAGTTGGAAAAAAATTAAAGCTTAACACAGCAAAAATGAGTATAATTAATTCTAATATGGTTTATAAAGAAGACATAAGCGACGATGTCAGACTTCACGAATACTCCTTTCTGAATTTACATGATGAAATATCGGAAGGCAGTTATATTGATATCCGCATCACATTTCCAAACGGAGAGGATTACATCGTAGCAGAACACAAAAAGGTAATTAACCGAAAAGATTCTTCCCTCTGTGTTTATGTTACGGAGGAAGAAATACTGTTGATGTCCAGTGCAAAAGTGGATTTAGATACATTCGACGGTACAAAAGTCTATGCCATTTTATATGCAAGAGATTATCAGCTCCCAGCAAGCAAAAACTATCCGGCAAATGAATTTGTTTGTGAGCTTGCAGACTGGGACCCAAACATTATAAAAAAAGTATTTACAGCAGAAGGAAGGTTGAAACGAAAAACTTTAGAACAAAATATAGCAGATTTTTTATCAGACCAAACTTCCGTTTAACACACACGGAAGCATAACGGTTATAATTAAATTAATATATCACAATAAATATGAGATTTTAAAATACCAATAAAGTTATTTGAGATATGACGGATAGATTTGTATATTAATCTATCCGTATTTTAAAATTATCTCACTTTTTTTGACCAATATAATCTTGCATTTTTTTTAGAACGTTAAAAACACTTGAATAGTTATGTAATATGTATTAAAATATGATTATGATTTGTTACCAAATCAATTTCTAAATATAGAATTAAAAGGAGGATTAATCACTATGGCACATGTTATTAACGACGGATGTTTAATGTGTGGCGCTTGTGCTGATACATGTCCTGTTGGAGCTATTTCATCCGGAGATGATAAGTACACAATTGACGCTGATACATGTATTGATTGCGGAGCTTGTGAAGCAGGATGTCCTGCAGGCGTTATCGCAGCAGAATAATCACATTTACTTAAATGAAAAAGGCTGTAAAACCTTGAACAGGGTTTACAGCCTTTTTAATTTAGCTAATAGTTTATTACTGCTCTTCGCACGTTCCCGACTGGAATTCTGGTAATTGCGGATTGTCTCATCCAGTTTCTTAAATCGTTCTTCTTCCTGTTTTTCACGAATATGCATTAAATAATCCATTTCCTTTATTACGTTATCACTGACAATCTCACTAACTTCTTTACCTAAATCTCCGTTATTTTCCTTCAGAGCATTACTGACAACTTCCGAAAGAATCAGCTGAAACTGCTCCAGCTTACTGCCTTTTGCAATATATCCGGGATTTGGCTCTACCGATGCTTCTACTGTAACCACATCTGAATTGGTTTCCTTCATATCACTTTCTTCATATTCCTGTTCCGGCCCCTTTTCCGTAGACAGAGATATATCTGTATTTATAGAGTCTATCGATGCTCTATCCTGTGCTATATCTTCAATGGACATTTCCCTGTCCATACATGCCACCTTATTAAAGAGTTCTTCCTTCAGAACACTTAAATTGGCATCTCCATGATTCTGCATGTCCACCAGTTCCGGTATCAGCATTTTTATGGCTTTGAGCTGATAACCGCATTCTTTTAATTCTTTAATATTTTTCAGCAAAATAATATGGAAATCTGTATAATATCTGTGTCCCATCTCATTTCTCGGAATCACAATATCCAGCTCGTCCTCCCAGTACCTCAGCACATGGGACTCCACATCCACCATCTTGGCAGCATCCGAAATTATGTATCGTTTCTCCCCCATATGTTCCTCCTTATTAAATATTTTTCGATATTGTAACATTTAATTTCGATAAACACAATGGGGAAAACGTTAATTTTCATGTTTTTTTACTTCATAATTGGCGAATTTTGTATAATCCGGCATCCAAACCAGTTCAACAGTTCCGATGGGACCATTTCTCTGTTTTGCTATGATTACCTCTGCAATGCCCTTTTTATCGCTTTCTTTATTGTAATAGTCATCACGATATAAAAACATTACCACATCGGCATCCTGCTCAATCGCCCCGGATTCACGCAAATCCGACAGCATCGGCCTGTGATCCGGACGCTGCTCCACTGCCCGGCTCAACTGAGATAACGCCACCACAGGTACATTCAGTTCCCTGGCCAGTGCTTTTAATGAGCGGGAAATCTCTGAAATTTCCTGCTGACGGCTTTCGGAATGACGTCCTGCGGTCATGAGCTGCAGATAATCTATGATAACAATTCCAAGATTATACTCCAGTTTATATTTTCTGCATTTGGAACGCAGTTCTGTAATGGAAATACCCGGAGTATCATCTATAATCAGGTTAGAATTTCCGATGATATTCGCACTCTCAATCAGTCGTTCCCAATCGCTGTCCTCCAGATCCCCCGACCGGATTTTCTGGGAATTCACTTTGGATTCCAATGCAAATAACCGGTTTACCAGTTGTTCTTTTGACATTTCCAAACTAAATATGGCCACGGTAACATTTTTCCGAAAAGCCATATATTCTGCAATATTCAGTTCAAAAGCCGTCTTACCCATAGATGGTCTGGCAGCAATCAGTATTAAGTCTGATGGCTGAAATCCCGACATTTTAAAATCAAGATCCGTAAAGCCGCAGGGAATGCCGGTTACATTGCCACTGGTCTTGGAAGCCGCTTCTATCTTCTCCATGGCATTGATGACTACCTGACGGATAGGAACATAATCTCCACCCTCTTTGGACTGGAGCAGTTCAAATATTCTCTTTTCCGTATCCGCCATTATGGTTTCCAAATCTTCTTTTCCAACATAACAGGTATTGGCAATATCCTCATTCACTTTTATCAGTTTCCGTAATGTGGATTTTTCTTTTACAATTTTTGCATAATATTTTACATTAGCAGAAGTAGGCACCGCCTCCAGCAGTCCTCTGATAAAATCCAGACTACTTAATTCCTGCGGAACATCCATGACACCCAGTCGCTCCTGTAACGTAACCAGATCCACAGGTTTTCCGCTACTGTACATATCATACATAGCCCGAAACAATATTCCATACTGATTTCCGTAAAAATCCTCTGCTGTAATAATTTCACTTGCAGCAACAATTGCATCCGTATCCATGATCATGGCACCGATGACTGCCTGTTCCGCTTCTATATTATGGGGTAATGTACGTCTGATAAGCGCCTCTTCCATTGTCTACCTCTTCGTCTGATACCTTATTCTTCTACTACTTTTACCGTCAGCTCTGCCGTTACTTCCGGATGCAGTTTAAGCTGTACAATATGACAGCCTAAGGATTTAATTGCCTCCTGCAGCACCAGTTTCTTTTTATCAATATCCATATTTAACTGATCTTTTGCTGCCTGAGCAATTTCCTTTGCCGAAATTGAACCAAAGGTTTTTCCGCCGGCGCCGGTCTTTAACTTTACGGTTACGGAAGCTTCTTTCAGCTCCTCTGCCTGTTTTTTCGCATTTTCCAGTTTTTCCTTTGCAATCTTTGCATTATTGGCTTCCTGTAGTTTTAAATCATTCAGGTTTTTACTGTTCGCCTCCAGTCCCAGATTCTTTTTTAATATAAAGTTTCTGGCATACCCATCGTTTACTTTTACAATCTGACCTTTTTTACCAAGGGATTTTACGTCTTCCAATAAAATAACTTCCATTATCTTTTCACCATCCGGTCTGAAAAGGACCGCCCTTTCTTATACACTTTCACTGTTCACCAATTATATTACACTTCTCCGGCTGCCGTCATGGCATCTATGGTATCTTTCACAATCTTTTTTGCCTCGCCCACCGAGACGTTTTCCAGCTGTGCTCCTGCCGTGTCCAGATGTCCGCCTCCGCCCAGCCGCTCCATAATAAGCTGAACGCTTAATTCACCCATGGAACGGGCGCTTACATATATCTTATTATTATGTTCGGTCAATACAAATGCTGCTTTAATTCCTCTGATATTCAACAATTCATCGGCCGCCTGGGCCCCTACCACAGTGGGACTGTCCAGACCTTCCGACGGACAAACCGCCATGGCATATACTTCGTTAAATACTTCCGCACTCCGGATAGCTTCCGCCTTCGCCCTGTAATCATCCATGGTATCCCGGAACAATTTGCGCACCCTGGTGACATCAGCGCCACATTTCCTTAAAAACGCCGCCGCTTCAAAAGTTCTGACACCGGTTTTCTTCGCAAAATTATTGGTATCAATCATAATACCAGCATACATGGCATCCGCTTCTACCGACCTTATCTTTATACCGTCGTAAAAATACTGCAAAATCTCCGCAACCATTTCGGAAGCAGAAGAGGCATAAGGCTCTATATAAGACAGGGAAGCATTTTCAATCACTTCACTGCTCTGCCGGTGGTGGTCCAGTACCACAATAGCTTTGGATTTGTTTAAAATCTCCGGACATTCCACATAACTGGGCCGGTTTACATCCACCACTACAACTGCCGTATTGGCATCTACCAGCTCTATAGCCTGTTCACTTTTCACAAATATATCGTCTTCGTACTCATCGTTTTCAATAAACTTTTCCATCATCGGACGTATGGATGTGGTTATCTCATTAATAACGATATGCACCTTTTTATTAATCGCTTTTGAAGCTCTGTAGATGCCGATGGCCGAGCCAAAGGAATCAATATCGCCTATCTTGTGGCCCATTATGATTACTTTATCTTTTGTCTCCAACAGTTCTCTCAACGCATGGGCCTTAACCCTGGCCTTAACCCTGGTATTTTTTTCTACCTGCTTGGATTTGCCGCCATAGAAATATATCTTTTCTCCGTCTTTGACAACCGCCTGGTCTCCCCCTCGTCCCAGCGCCAGGTCAATGGCAATCCGTGAATATTCACAATTCTGCGGATATTCTTCGCCGTTCACACCCAGACCGATACTGATGGTTACAGCCATTTCATTTCCAATGTTGACTGCTTTCACTTCGTCCAGTATGGAAAATTTATTGCTTTGTAACAAAGAAACATATTTCTGTTTAATAATAACGAAATATTTATCTTTTTCCATTTTCTTTACAACGCCGTTATATGTTGCAAAATACTTATTTATTTTTCTGTCAATCAGAGCAATCAGAAGAGAACGTCTGACATCTTCAACACTTTGCAGGGCATCATCATAATTATCCAGATAGATTAATCCGGCCACCATTTTCTGTTCCGAATTTTCTTTCAGCAAACGTTTTATTTCCGTTTCGTCAAACAGATACATGGCAATCAGATATTCTCCACCTGCATCATCATATTCCTCCGCCTCTCCGTCAATCACAGAATGGGCGCCGGAAAAACTTTCATCTATGGATATTCTGCTAAATTCCGCTTTATAATAATGATTATTATAATGAATTTCTACCTTTTTCTCACCATCCTGGCCGGAAAAATCCAGAACATCCTCCTGAATGTTGTCAAACACAGAATAAATCGGTTTAAATCCTGTATCCGGCATGATTTCCGCCAAAGATTTATTGGTCCATAAAATTCTTCCCGCTTTATCCAATAATCCATAGGGCAGTTCCAAATCTTTGATAAGTCTTTTCTGCACCTGTGTATAATCAGTGGCGAATTCCACCATTTCCTGCAGATATCGTTTTTTACTGTAACGATATATAATATATGTCAATATAAAGTAGGCAATCGTTACAACACCCAGAATTCCTCCCGGCAGGATATCCTTTATACACAACCAGACTTCTGCCGGAAGCAGCAAAAGGCATAAATATACCGGCATGCGAAGATAAAGCGGTGTTTTTCCCTGTATCTGATATTTATTAATATTTGTATTTTTACTTTTATTCTTCTTTTCTTCCATATTATTCATTTTGCACCTATGCATAAAAATCTATATCATTATTTGTCAATGATATCTTATTCGCGATACGTGTTATTATATCATCTTTCATAAAAAATAGCAAATAATGGACTGCCCCAGACAGATGGCTGAAATGATTTTTCAAACACGCTCTTATGCAAAAAGAGCGACATACTCAAAAATATGTCGCTCCAAAAAATTAATCTAATGTATAAGGCATAAGTGCGATATGTCTTGCACGCTTGATAGCAACGGTAAGCGCTCTCTGATGTTTTGCGCAATTTCCGGTAATTCTTCTAGGAAGAATCTTGCCTCTTTCAGATACATATCTCTTTAACTTATTTACATCCTTGAAATCAATTGTATTATTCTTCTCGCCACAGAATACGCAGACTTTTTTTCTTCTGCGTCCGCCTCTTCTCTTCATTGGAGAATCGCTTCTGTCGCCTTTTTCAGATTTATTATATGGCATTGAAATGGCCTCCTTCTATACTTTAATTAAATGATTTTAGTTGAATGGTAAACCTTCATCCTCCACGCCATCCGGTATGTTCATAAAACCATCACCGGCTGCGCTGATTGGTTCTGGTCTTGCTGCCTGATAGCCGCCCCCTTCATGACTGCCTGCTGCAGCTTTGCTTTCAGCAAATTCCGTATTTTCTACCACAACATCCGTTGTGTATACTTTTACGCCATCTTTATTTGTATAACTACCTGTCTGGATTCTGCCTTCCACAACAAGTTTAGTCCCCTGATGAACATATCTTTCAATAAACTCACCTGTCTTACCAAATGCTACACAACTGATGAAATCTGCCGTTGCCTCTCCATCTCTTTTAAATCTGCGGTCTACGGCCAAAGTAAATCTTGCGATTGCCATAGCCTGCTCACCTTGGGAATATCTTACATCTGGGTCTCTGGTCAGACGACCCACAAGAATAACTTTATTCATACAACCTCTTTTCCGAATATCCTTTGTATCGAATCGAATATCTCATAAATCAAGCACCTTTGTGCAACTGCACCTGTGCAATTATTCAGCTTCTTCTTTCACACATAAAAATCTGATAACGTTTTCCATAATACGGATTGAATTCTCAACCTGTGCCGGACACTGTGAGTCAGATTCAAACTTGATGAAGTAGTAAAATGCTTCTCTCATTTTCTGAATTTCGTAAGCAAGTCTCTTCTTACCCCATTCATCAACATTTGTAACTGTTCCACCGAAACGTGTAATATATTCCTTCACTTTTTCGATTGTAGCAGCTCTTTCTTCATCTTCGAGTTTTGCGCTGACAACTACTGCTAATTCATATTTGTTCATGCGTCTCTTTTACCTCCTTCTGGTCTCTGGTCCCTTATTCTATAAGGAACAAGGATAAATTAATATATCACGAATAATTAGTCTAGCATATCTTCCAGTATTATGCAAGTTTTTTTTATTCCAAATTCAGTTTTTTTGACATTTCTTTCTTATTTATTTTTCTTATGCGAAATACTTTTTTCCACCGTAGTTCTGGGTATCATAATCTGATGCCCGCATCCACAGCATTTTAATCTGAAATCAGCGCCTACCCGTAGAACTTCCCATGTATCGCCGCCGCAGGGATGCTTTTTTTTCAGCCTGATTATCTGTCCAATTTCAAAATCCATTTCTGAATACACCGGCCGCTGCCCATTAACAAAAACAGACGGCTCCTTTCTTCGCTGTTTTTATGAATCAGGCAGTTCAAAATTATTGTTACAATGTCTCAAACTGCCTGATTCATACATGATACAACAAATGAAAGACTCCGTCCAGTTTTCTTTTTTATTTCTTTATTTCTTCTGTTCTATAAATAAATTTAACGCTTGCAGTCTTATTATCACCGGATAACGAATATACATGATAGTCTTTTGATGCTTGCAAAGTTGCTTTTATTCTGTCAGTCACAGTTTTAACATCGCCGTTCAGTGCATCTGCAATTTTATCCACACCTTCTTCTTTAAATGTGCCAATACCGTCATTCAGGGTTTTAGTACCGGTAGTCAGTTTATCGATACCTTCTGAAAGTTCGGTAGTTCCTGATTCAATCTGTGCCGAACCTGCTGCCGCCGTTTGTGTACCAGCATACAACATATCCAGAGAACCACTTAACAAAACGCCCCCTTCATATAATTGCTGTAAGCCCGGCTGAAGCTGGGTGTTAACAGCTGCAAACAAAGTCTGTACTCCTCCGGATAACGCTTTTGCCCCCTCTTCCAAAGCCGCTGTACCATTTTTCAGAGCCGCTACCCCTGATTCAAGAGCAGGCATACCAGAATTCAGTTTATTGGCACCGGCTGCTAAAGATTCTGAACCATCCTTTGCCGACTGTACTCCTGCTTTTATCTGAGAAACGCCACCGGATAACTGTGAAACTGCTCCTGCCAATTCTGCCGTTCCTTTTTTTAAAGACTCTGTTCCGGACTTCAAAACCTGAAGATTTTCCTTCAGATTTGCTTCATCCATCTGGGCGATTACCGTCTGCAATGCCGTATTTGCTCCCGAAAGCGCCGCATAATTGGTTTTATAGGATTCCACCGCTTCCGCAGATGCCGCTGTTCCTGTTGCCGGGTCGATTCCTATCTGTTTAATGTATGCCAATGCAGATTCTATCTGCTTCATTTTTGCTGTATTATCTGCTATACTGGCTTCAATGCTCTGTACCATATCGGCCACACCGTCCTGTAACTGCCCCATTCCGTTATCTACTGCGGCAACTCCTCCCTGAAGCGTCTTTGGATTTCCTCCGGCAGCATCCTGTATTACTGTATTTTTATCCGTTCCGCCCAGCGCCTGCAGCACTGCTTTTAACCCATTTTCCAGTCCCGTCTGAACCACATTTCCGTTTTCATCTTTTACATCATCAAAACCTTTCAGAATTTGGGAAAGTCCTTGATTCAGATCTGCAGCTCCATTTGTCAGTGAATATATTCCTCCTATGACCGATTCCCGGTTTTCTTTATTTCCAATGCTGTTCTGCAGATTGGCTACACCGGCGTTTAATTCTTCCGCTCCTGCTGCCAGCCGTTCTGCGCCGGCAACAGCTCCCTGTTCTCCTGAAAGCCCCTCAAGTATCTGATTGGTTCCGTTTAGGGCTGTATTTAGTCCGCTTACAAACTCTTTAGATTTTTCCGCCAACTGTTTAGCACCAGCATCCAGTGAGTATATTCCATCAGAAAGCTGATGAATTCCGGAGGCATATGTCAGAAAACCAGTCTGTAACACCACCGCCCCGTTTTCCAGCTGCCCTGCACCATCTTTCAACTGATTTGTGGCAGATATCAGTTCATCAATCTTCTGTTCCAATTCTTCCATTGTATTTGTATCATCTATATCTACAGCATTTAGTAAATCCGCTGTTCCAAATGTCAAAGTCATCATCAACGAGAAATCTTTTACATCTGCCGTAACTTCCACATAATCAGGAATCTTTGGTTTAGACTCTTTTAGAATGGAACTTAAATCCAAATCCTCGCTTAATCCTGCAAATCCAACGCCTGCAACAATGCTTCTGTCTCCGTCATTAATAACTTTACCATTACTTACCTCTATATTGGTAAACTTATCATTCGAAAGCAGGCATCCTGACACCATGGTAAATGGCACATAAAGTTCTTCATTTTCTCCGTTGAGCTGAACCTGCCGTTTTTCCTTTGGAATATAATCAAATCTGATTTTCACTTTTCCGCTCTTCCCTGCCAGTTCCTTCGGTGAAATTTCTTTACCATCCAAATAATAAGATACCTTTACATCTACCGGCAACGGTTTATCACTGGTACCCTGATAATATATATCGCTGCCATCTGCTTCCCAGGTAATCTCATGATTTTCCCCTTCTGTATATCCCCCATCTGATTTTACATTTTCTATATCTTTTAAATCCGATTTATCCGTGAGCATATCGCTGCCTTCTTTATTTTTCAGCCAGTCACTGACAATTGTTTTCGTAACGTTTCCGTTTGCATCCGAAATAACATATACCGTTTCTTCCTTATCTACGCCTTCTGTAGAAAAGCCGATATTATCCTCTATGGTCCGGGTAATGGTATCTTCTGCCTCTTGGGATTCCACATCTGCTTTTACTTCTGTTTCTGAACCGGTAAACGAAGCATACATAACACCAGAAACTGCTAACACTGTTGCTAGTGACAGAGCCGTTATTGTTTTAATATTTTTTTTCATACCATTTCTCTCCTTTCAAATTTACGAGCCGCTTTACTTTCTTCTGTCTTCGGCTTAAATCCTGCACTTGTTTTTAAAATTAATTTATCAAATACCATAAACATTGCCGGCAGTATGAATGCAACAACCAGAAGACTGATGAATGCTCCCCGTGCCAGTAGTACGCATAACGAACTTATCATATCTATGCTGGAATATAATCCCACACCAAAAGTAGCCGCAAAAAAACTCATGGCACTTACAAATACAGACTGCAGAGAACTGTTTAGTGCACCAGAAATGGCTTCCTGCTTATCAGCTCCATTGTGTCTTGCCTTTTTATATTTATTTGTCATTAAAATCGCATAATCCACAGTTGCCCCCAACTGAATAGTTCCAATTACGATAGAAGCGATAAACGGAAGTACCGTTCCAGTATAAGATGGTATACCCATGTTAATAAAGATTGCAAATTCAATGACCACTACAAGGATAACCGGTAAAGAAACGGATTTCAGCACTGCCGCTATAATTATGAATATAAGTACAATGGAAACCGCACTGACCGTCTTAAAATCCTTATCCGTTATGGTTATCAAATCCTGTGTACATGGTGCCTCTCCAATCAGCATACTTTTCTCATCATATTTCCTGATAATATTCCTGATTTCATCGCACTGTGTATTTACTTCATCGGAAGCCGTCATATATTCTGACATTATAAGAATCAGCTGGTATTTTTCACTTTTCAGGATTGCCTTAAATCCATCCGGAATCATTTCTTCTGGTATGGCAGAGCCTATAATACTGTCCCAGCCGGCCGCCAGTTTTACACCATCCACCGTTTTTATTTCATTCAGCATTGCTTTGGATTCCTTTGCAGACAGACTACTGTCCGCCAAAATCATATGGGTAGCTCCCATTCCGTAATCCTCTTCCAGCTTACTGTTTGCCATTACACTTTCCAGATCCTTTGGCAATGTTCCTGCCAGATCATAATAAACTTCATTATGGGTATATCCATATAATGCAGGTCCCAGAATAATCAGAAACACCGCTATAAAAATTCCATATTTTTTTGTTACAAAGCTTCCTATTTTCCCCAGGTCCGGTATAATCGGCTTATGTTTAGTTTTCTCTATCGCCTTATCAAATACCAGTATCATGGACGGCAGGATAGTTACACAACCGATAACGCCAATGACAACGCCTTTAGCCATTACCACACCTAAATCCAGTCCCAGTGTAAACGTCATAAAACACATAGCCACAAATCCGGCAACAGTGGTAATGGAACTACCCACAACCGAAACAATGGTATTGGAAATGGCATGCGCCATAGCCCTGTTATTGTCATCCGGATATTTCTCTCTGTATTCCTGATAGGAATGCCAGAGAAATATGGAGTAATCCATGGTAACAGCCAATTGTAATACGGCGGCTAATGCCTGGGTTATAAATGATATTTCTCCCGCCACAAAATTACTTCCCAGATTATAGATAATCGCCATGCCTATGCTTAACAGGAAGAATATGGGTATCAGAAATGAATCCATCGTCAGAGCCAGTACGATTGCCGTTAAAGCTGCGGCAATCACTACATACATCAGAGCCTCACTGTTACTTATCTTCTTCATATCCGTAATAATGGCTGACATTCCGCCAAGCAGACATTGTTTCTTGGTCATAGAGCGGATTTCTTCAATCGCCTCTAATGTCTCATCTGCCGAACTGGAGGTATCAAATAATACCATCAGCAGCGTACTTCCCTTTTCTTTATTATTGAAAGCGTCAACAATATTTTCCGGAAGTGCTTCCATCGGCATCGATATGTCTGCCAGTGTATCATACCAGATAACACTTTTTACATGTTCCACATTTTCAATATTCTTTTTTAACTCCGTTACCTCTTTATCCCCCATTCCTTCCACAACACATAAAGAGAATGCTCCCGTACCAAATTCGTCTAATAAAATCTCCTGTCCTTTCATGGTATCAATATTTCCCGGCAGGTAAGAAAGAATATCATAATTAATTCTGGTATTCAGATACACAAAACCTGACGGAATCAATAGAAGAAAGCTAATAATCAAGATGGGAATTCTTAACTTTACAATCTTTTTACCCATGTTCAGCATAATCTCACTCCTTTTTTTAATTTGTCGGTCCTTATCAGATTTTATAAAAACGATATTGACCAACGGTCATTTCTTATGTTATGATTTATATCATAAAAATGACCACTGGTCAATATTAATTTTCTAAATATTTTATAAACTATTTTTTTATGGATATTGACTAAATTCCAAAGATAAACCTATAATAAGAGAAATTGAAAAAGACAACTACTGCTTATCGCATATTTTTCTTTAGTAAATTGCATAAAATCGGAGGTTTAATATGAGTAAAATTGAATCGAATAAAAAACAAAAAGAAGAGTCCCTTTTGGATGCAGCTTTTACGCTTTTTACATCAAAAGGAATAAACAAAACTTCTATTTCTGATATAGTGGCAAAATCTGGTGTTGCCAAAGGAACTTTTTATTTGTATTTTAAGGATAAATATGATATAAGAAATATGCTGATTGCCCACAAAGCCAGTCAGTTATTCCAGAATGCTGAAAATGATCTGCAGAAAACAAATATTACAGATTTAGTCGAAGAAATTATTTTTATAGCGGATAATATAATTAATCAGTTCTGTACAAACCAGTCCCTATTGATGTTCATTTCTAAAAACTTAAGCTGGGGAATCTTTAAGTCTTCAATTACCAATACTTCCGGAGATGATATTAACTTTAATAATATTTACCAGCGTATTTTAAATCATAAAGATTATACTTTTAAAGATCCGGAAGTCATGCTGTTTATGATTATTGAACTGACAAGCTCTACTTGTTACAGTTCTATTTTATATGACGAACCGGTATCCATCGATAAACTAAAACCATACCTCTATGAGACCATACGCAATATTATCAAACAACACATCTGTTCCGATTCATCTTCGGAACTCTGAATATATCCAAATATAAAAACTCCCTTTCAGACAGACAAGCAATTACTTTCACTTGCCTCCTGAAAGGGAGTTTCTCATTCTCCATATATGAAAATCACACAACTATGTATCGTCAGATATATTTACTAATCAAAAAACACTTCCATCTGCAGCTGTCAGGTCTTTCGCAACCTGTATCATCTTTTCAAAATCCACAATTAATTCTCCTGATAATCTTTCTGCTTCGTTATAGCCGTTTTCTGCTTCGGAAAAATCCTGTTTCTTTATGGATTCCGTAACCAATATGCCTTTTTTATGGAACTGCGAGTGCTTTTCTCCTACTTCTTTCCAAATCAATGCAATCGATTCTGCTTTTGGTTTTAAAGAATAATAAAAATGACCAAATCCACAACGATGCTCATCCGTCTGCAACGGAATTACTTCTTTTTCATCTATCATTTTCCTCAATGCAGATAACCATTTTTTATGTGCCTCAACAGCATCCTCAAGAACAGTGACAAACGCTTCATTGTCAATTTTATAAAATTCATCTTCTGCCATTTTACCCATATTCACAGCCACATTGTTCAGTAATGATTCCACCTCATATACAGGATTAATCACTTCTGTTAAACTCCTGCTGACTTTACCAAGAGAATTGGAATGTTCGGATAAAATATCAATCTCATTATCCAGTCTGTGCATCTGGGATTCCACTTCATTGACGGAAGTACTGATTTCCTCATTTTTAGCTGCAATATTTGTTATAGCCTCATTAATGTTATTTATATTTGTCTTATTAGAGGTATTGATTTCCATTACTGAATTCAGACTGTTATTGATACTGTCTAATGATTCCACCGTACTTTCCACACTCTTAGAGCTTTTGCCGGAAGCTTCCGCAATATTTTCAACAAACTTTCCCATATTACCCGTAAGAACTTTTGTCTGTTCCGCCAATTGTCTGATTTCTTCTGCTACAACCGCAAATCCCCGGCCATTATCTCCAGCTCTGGCAGCCTCAATAGAAGCATTTAATGCTAACAGATTTGTTTGTGCCGATATGGCATTGATGCCTTCAATAACTTCATTCATATGTTGAATAACTTCCAGCAATGTAGACATATCCTGCTTCATCTGTCCGGATTGCTTTATCGCAATATTCGAGACATTTATAATATTAGTTAATTTAGTTTCATTTTCCGTAATGCCTTTTAAAATGGAATTACAGTTTTCCGAAACATTTGTGATAGAGTTTGTCAAATCTTCATGTGCATTTGCTACTTCTCCTGTAACCGTAGCCGTACTCTCAGATGTCTGATTAATCTGCTGTGCCAGATTTGATAATTCCTCACTAATCAGTTTGATTTGATCAGCCTTATTTACCAGGGCCAAATCTAAAGAACTCATCTTCATATTGGAAGAAAGAATTTCCTTAACCAGATTTCCGAATTTTTCCCTGCCACCCTTTAATCTTATATATACATCCGCCAGTTCAGGTCCCATCTTTGAGACATCAACCTTTTCCATACGTGCTACCGCACATAACATTTTTACATTTACTTTTTTACCCATATGTGCCTCCATTGCGAATCCTTTGATATTTTTCACATAAAACGTTTCTCTTATTATACAATATTTATGCTTTTTTCACAATAGATACAGGTTATGTTTTCAGCATAAAGATATATATTGCTATTTTACAATTACTCTGCATTTAACTTTTGTTCCGTCTTCATTTACATATATATAGGTTTTTCCTTTGCCTGCAGCCTTTATCTTTCCGTTTTTATCAACAACAGCCACACTTGTATTTCCTGAAGAATACTCCGGTTTATTTCCAGAAGAAACCTTTGCCTGAAGCTGATATTGTTTTCCCTTCTGTAATGTAATCTCATAAGTATTCAGACTGATTGCGGGCTTTTTAACAGTTACCGTACACGTTTTACTGGTCCCGTCTGCTTTTACCGTTATCACTGCCGTTCCATGTTTTACAGCCGTTATAGTCCCGCTACTGTCAACCGTGGCTACCGATTTTTTGTTTGAACTGTATACAGGCGTAATTCCTGAAGATATTTTAGCTTTCAAATTAAACTGCTGGCCGCGGTATAGTGTAATCTGACTTTTACCCAGGGATATGGTGGGCCGCCTGACATGAACCCGGCAGGTTTTGCTATAGCCGTCAGCCTGAACCGTAATCACTGCATCACCGGGCTTAACCCCTGTTACATACCCATTCTCATCCACCAGAGCAATACTTTTTTTATTAATCCTGTAGGTTACGTCCGCTCCGTTGGATGTTGATGCACAAATTCGTTTTGTTTCACCATTTTCCATAGACAGATATCCTGTGTCCAGCGAAATAACGGTTTTATTTACCTTTATTCTGCACACTGCTTCCGAACCCTTGATTTTAACCGTAATGCTGGCCGTTCCTCCCTTTTTGGCAGTAACCAGTCCATAGGTATTTACCGAGACAACCTTACTGTTGCTACTTTTAAAAACAGGTTTCTTACCGCTGGATGTTAATGCCGCCAGATAAAACTTATCACCGATATTCATCACAGAAGAATATTTCGATAATACTACAAATGATATATTTGCAGCCTGACATTCTTCCATAAATAAACCTTCGTTTGTCTGAAAAAAACACAGTATAAACAATATCCATGCCGTTAATTTTTTTAAACCCGTTTTGTGGTTATGCTTTTTTAGTATATCTCCCATAATTAATCCTCCCTTTTGTATTTTACTGATACGCACCATAACCTGTACCCTTATTATATCACCTATTGTTTTTATTTCAATATTCAAATAATACGTTGTATTATAATTTTTATAAATTTGCATCATACCCCACATATACCATAATATCCCCACCCTTTTTTTATTCTTTTCCCAAAAAACATTTCAAACTACAATACATGTACACAACAAAAATAAATAAGGGGAATCATCAAATGCAGGACTTAGAAATTAATTCAAGAATCAGACAGTTAATCACAGACAAAGGATATACTATCTACCAGTTATCCAAAGAATCTTCCATTCCGTTATCCACACTCTACGGAATCATTAATAATGTTTATCTGCCGTCAATACATACTTTAATTATTATCTGTAAATTTTTAAATGTTTCAATGGGTGAATTTTTTTTAGAATGCTGTTCCGCAGGCTCCTTCTATTTATCACCTTCCGAAGAGCAACATATTTTTCTCTATCGAAGTATTTCCTCCAGACTACAGAATCATATTGATGAATATCTCTTGCTTTTAGCTGAAACTAATGCTTCAAAACATGAATAAATTGTTTTCTTTTAAAGATATCAGTTAATTGTTTTTTTGTTTTTAATTACATACTACACAAAATGCTTTCAGAAGATTACACTATTTCTATCATATAAAACAAACTGGTATAAACACAAAACAGCTCTGAATTAAAAACACCATTTATGTTTTATAATTAAACATTCAGGGGAAAGGGTATTTTATGGAAGATTTTACAACAAACAATGTCTTATCAAGAATTGAAGAATTGCTGAAAACACGGCATTGGACGCATTACCGCCTTTCAAAAGAAAGCGGAATTCCTTATTCCAGTATCAGTAATATGTTTAAAAGAAATACAGTTCCGTCAATTCCGACATTAATGAAAATATGCGACGGATTAAAAATAAGTATGAGTGATTTTTTCAGATATGAAGAGAAAACATTCAGCGAAACCATCACACTGGCTAAGAATATTGAGGAACTGGACGAATATAAAAAAAATCTGCTGATGACTTATATTAATTGCTTAAAGCAGTCGGATAAATAAAAAAGTTACCAAAGCAGGATATTGGAGGCCAGATATATGGCTTTACTATAGGGAGGCAGCAAAAAAGATGTTTTAAATCCCAAATGCATTGTCATACCTGACAATGCCATCAATCCTTTTTGCTCTGTCGTTCAGTCTGATTGCCATATAATTCTCATCAGGAACATCAAAAGGCGCTTTGATGCCATACATATATGCAGGCACATAACCTGCCTTCGGATAATATTGAGGGTGACCTAATACAATCGAGTAATCATACCCCATTTTCCTTGCAATATCATGCCCTTCTTTCATCAACGCCTGTCCGATTCCCTTCCTCTGATACGCAGGAATCACTGACAGAGGTGCAAGTGCAAGTTCTTCACATTCTCCGATATATACTTTTGTAAACAGAATATGTCCGACTGCTATCCCATCTTCAAATGCCACAAGCGACAGTTCAGGAATAAAAGAACTGCTGTTTCTCAATGCCGTCACAAGCTCCTGCTCATTTCCATCACTATGTTCAGCAGTTGCAAAGGCTTCTTTTACAAGTCTGTAAACCGCTTCATAATCACACTGTTCTTCCTGTCGTATTACCATATTCTTCACCTCTTCCAATCCCGGTTCTCTGGTCTGGTAAACCGGAAACCTTCAATTTGTCAAATGACTGACCACATGACTCGCTTATAAGATAATTAACAAAATAAAAACCCCGATAAATCGGGGCTTCAGAAAGGCGACAACCAGATTCGAACTGGTGATGACGGTGTTGCAGACCGGAGCCTTACCACTTGGCTATGTCGCCATATATCACGCTGCCGCTTGCGACAACGTGTATATTATAGCAATAGTGTTTTCATTCGTCAAGGACTTTTTGTAAAAATCCATTGAATTCTTTCCGCATTTTTCTACAAAATATATTTTGTAAGCAGATTGTGATTATATATAAAGTTCAACACCGGATTGGAAGCAATAGCGCTGAAAATATCTTCCCCAATCTTTGTTCCGCTGACAGCCGTCAGAGCCGTACAGATTACCCATATAATCAGAATACCTTCTATAAAGCCTATGACTGCACCCAGATTCTTGTTTATAAAATTAACGACAGGCAGTTTACTGAACAGATCAATGACAGAAACCAAAACTCTCAATAAAATCTTAAAAATCAAAAACAGTACAAGTACAGTAACCGCATTCAAAAGAACATCCGTCAAAGATTCCGCCACATAGTTACTGAACGATTCAACCTTCATTTCTGATTTCGTACCGTCAGTATTATTTACAATCAGCTTGTCCTGAATGGACGACGGAAGATTCAGCTTCTTAATAGCCTCCTCCTGTATTTCCTTTGATGCATTATCCAGTCCTTCACCAATATATTCCGATACATAATCCGCCATCTGCTCCTTTACGGTATTATATAACGGCGTATGGTTCTTTATAAAGCTGCTGCACGGCCCGGCAAACAACACAGACGCCAGCAGAGCCACAATCGTTACTGCCAGGGATAAAACTATTTTAATAAATCCTTTTGCATAACCAATAACCGTCATAATCACAAGAAATGCAATTACTCCAACTAATAATAAAGTTTCCATCTTCTTTCTCCTTTGCACTATTTTAATTTAATCTGCAAAATAGAATCTGCAGTAATAATCACATAAGCAGATTCCGATATGGCAAACATTTCTTCTACTGCCACATCAAACTGTGTTTCGAATCTCGTTATACCGTCGCCGGATACCAGTCTGCAGGAATTTTCATTATACATCATTACTTTATCATCCGCAAAAAGTATCCCTTTATACTGATAATCCGTTTCCAGGCTTAAAACTTTTTCTCCACTGGTGCTATAGGTTTTTATAAGATACGGCTTATCTGAATTTTCATTCTGAAAAACCATACCGATATTACCTTTGTTATAAAATATACTTTCAATCTTATGCGTAAGTTCTTCTTCCCTAATAACAGAAGGTTTCTGTTTAATAGAATAGATGGTAAATAAATTTGTTCCGAAAGCCGCAGCCACATTATTGCTGATAAATTCCACCTTAGGAACAATTGCCGTCTTATACTGATTAAAACCGCCCACAATTCTGTCGACCTCATTCTGCCCTATGGCAGAATAATTATAAAAAACCACATTGGACTGGGTTGTTCCATTGGCAATACCCAGATAAGAAGCCGCCAGTTTCGTACCGTCATTGGAAAGCGATATATCTATGGGATAACCGTCTCCCTGCACCACCGTACGTCCCAGAGCAATGGAGTCTCCGTTTTTATCTTTTATCTCAATATAATTTGCCTCACCATCGTCCAAAGCCGCGGCAACTATCCCTTTTCCAGATATCTCCACACTCATGACCGGATAAGACATGGTAATATCCCACTGCTCTCCCGATTTATTAAATATCGAAATATTGTTTGATTTTTGTTCCGCAATTGCAATATAGTCTCCACAGATATCCAGCATTGGATTCTGAATGGAAATGGATTTATTCCAGATTTCTTTTCCAGATCTTATATATGAAATTCCATCCGTCGTATACCGGATTATACCCGAGGCAAATCCTGCATACTTTGCCGGAACTCCGGGATCAATCTCCATAGTACCTGTCGTTTCATACATTGAATAATCCTTATTCCGATGTGAATAAATATACCAGCCTGCGGACAGGACCACCGCCGCCAGAAGGATAAAACCCCCATACTTAATAATTTTATGCTTAATAAGGCCTGTATCCCTTTCTTCCTCCATTGTTTCCTCCATTCCGCCAATCCGATTTCAGAATCAACTGATAAAACAGAAATATATCCATTTCCGCCTACCATTTATATGATTATACAATAAAATACCGGTTATGGCAAAATAATTGTTTCTCCCTCACGTATAAAATTCTCATTTGTTATGCCGTTTGCCTGCATAATAGACTGAATCATCGAATAATTCCCATAATTCTTCATGCTGATACTGTACAGGGAATCTCCTTTTTTTACCACATAAACTTTATCCTGCTGGACACCAGAAACTGTTGCCGTCGGAGGTTCTGTCGGAGGTTCCGTTGGCGGTTCCGTCACTTGTTGGGACACCGTTGCAGCTTCCGTAGTATCCGGTTCCGTCTGTTGTTCCGGTTCCGTTGAAGAAGTTTCTGAATTAGCAGTTTCGTTCTCTTTTGTCTCATTCACGGATTCCGTCTCCTGAGGCGATGTCTCCTGAGAAGAAGTTTCTCCATCCTTTGCAGATTCACTCACATTCCCCACAACATCAACAATATTGGCACTCTGATTGTTATCATCGGAAATGTTATCCTTTGGTTTGGGCTCTTCCTTCCCCACTAATCCCGCCACCGCACTTTTTAATTCCTGCAACTGTCCGGACGCATTCATAAGGGCTATGGTACCCACCAAAATGGCTATAAGCATAAGGGAAGACGCCGAATAAGCAAATGTGGGCAGCCTTCTGCCAAATCTGAATCCCTCTTTCGTTTCAGAATCCCCGGCAGAAATATTTTCCAAACGGATATCATCATCTCCCGAATCTCTTTTGGGTCCCAGCTGCACCAGCGGAATATCCTTTTGTTCCTTTCCGGCCTCTTTTTCTCCGGAATCATTTGAATTAAATAAAAGTTCATGTACCCGTGCATTGATTCCCCGTTTTTTTATCTGTTCATAATTATCCGGCATAATTCTGGTATCCACATGCATGGACATATAAGACTGCATGTCTGCATTTTTTTCATAATATATATAGAAGCCTTCACATTTCTTCATCCCTCCTTCATCATACAGAAAAAAGTTTTCATCCCCCTCCTCCCGGTCCAGAAGAAAACATACTCTGTCATTGCCTGCAAAATTATCGATATGAAGCTTCTGAATATTCGGCATATCATTTGGCAGCAGACTTGGCATGGAAGCAAACCATCCGACAATCTCTACTTCTTCAAAGTACATTTTGATTTCTTCATAAATGCCTGTCCAAACGTCCTCATCAAACACAATTTCATTATCCAGGATGGCATTCGCTGTAACCGCACCCGTTATAAAAATATATGTATTTCCGTTACCCCGTTTGATATCTCCCAGTAAAACACCATATTTCAATCGCTGGCTGCTAAAATGTTTAACATATGTCATCACAAAATCTTCCACATAAATCTTATGGGAATAATGTTCACATTCTCCAATCTGCCTGATATTTTTAGGTAATCTGATATTTATCTCATCGTTTAATGCTTCTTCTTCACCTTTATAAATTATTTCAATCAATGATAGGCACCCCCTCTAGCTTAAAATTATTCATCTAATAATAAGCATAGCATACGGTGCCTATGAAAAATGTCGATATACCACCTGATTTTAAAAAACTTTTTTACAATTTATTACAATTACAGACAAACTGACAGTATTAACGAATTAAAAGTTCTTTTGCCTGTCCGATATTGACTGCCTGACCCGTTTCAATCAGCTCTATCATACGCTGTATTTTCTGTCTGTTTGAAAATTGTTTTGTCAGATACTTTTCATATTTTTCTTCAATCGTCTGATTTATCTCCGTAAATTTCTGATTCAGCTGATTATAGATGTCTGTTTTTTCCTCCAGTATCTGCTGCTTTTCATTAATTTCCGGCATACGTTCCGAATTCATTGTATCAATAATGGTCTGCTTTGTAAATTCTTCAAATTCTTTCAGCTTTCCGTTTTTCTTTAACGATGCTTCCTCAATGGCAGCTTCAATATTTTTTATCTCGTCATCATATTCACCCAGATTATATGATGATTCATCCGGATCCTTTTTAATATCACTGCTTATCTTACGGATTTTTTTCTCATTCTCTGCAATCTTATCTCTGATTTCCCTGACTTCATCCAGAATTCCCGCATCCCTGTCTTTTGAAATCAGATAAATCGTCATATAAATGGCCAGCATAATCACATCAATAACTACCCACCAGATTAATTTCCATAACCACCACGGGTCTGCAATCAGTAATACAGCCGCAGGAAATACAAAAAACGCTGTAAAAAATACAGCCAGACGAATTACCCACTCCACTGCAGTCTGGGAGCAGTACATAATAAAGAACGCATTGGAATCACAGAACGCAGGCAGCCCGTTCTCCTTTAATCCTCTCTTAACAGACCTTTTATATTCCCTGTTCTCTTCTGACAAATCCCGTGTCTCATATTCTATCCTGTCCCGGATTCCTTTATTTTTGGCTTTTTCTCTCTGCTGCCGCACCTCTTTTAATTTTGCATTTTCTTCAGCCAGAATTTTATCTTCCGGTGCAACCGTTTCAATCATTGCGTTTTTTATGGCTGTGTTGATATCTGATTCCAGCTTTGATCTCAGTTGTTTTATCTCGCCATCTACCTTCTTCCCATCTGCAACCAGAGAGTTCATATCTGCCTTATACCGGTCTCTCTCATCCAACGCTTTGAGAATTTCACGCAGTTTATCGGCGCCTCCTGCCATAAATGCCACCTCATCCACCGGAAGCTCTGCCGTACCCCGGGTCTGTTCCGTGTTTTTTTCTATCTGCACCGGATTACTGCTTTGCTTCTCCAGTGATATGCCGTTGCCGGATGTATGTTCCATCTGCATCTCCTGCTCCGGCCGGTTTTTTGTCAGATTTTCCGACACTGTATGATTCTCTGTGTCGTTCCGGTTTGAATTGTCCATATTATCCTCTCTTCCTGAAGCTTCTCTGCTCCATTTATACTTATAAATAATCTATTCATCATCTGCTTTATTTATATCAGTCTACTTTCAACGCCATATCACCATTTTTTATCCAGCCTGCTTTCCGGAATCCCTGAGCAATAAGAAATGTCAGTATGCCTGGTAATATGAAGTGCATTACTATTATTTCAATCATTGTCACCGGAACCGAAGTTCCTGCCGCTATCATCGCATCATATGCCGAAAATTGTCCTACCAGACCGGAAGAACCCATACCGGAACCTGCCGGAGTACTGACCATTTTCAATATTGCTGATGAAACAGGGCCCAAAACCGCACTGGCAAGTATAGGAGGCAGCCATATCCATGGTCTTCTCATAATATTTGGAATCTGAAGCATGGAAGTACCCAGCCCCTGAGCGATAAATCCGCCCATGCGGTTTTCTTTGAAGCTGGCGACCGCAAAACCAATCATCTGACAGCAACAGCCTATAGTAGCAGCACCGGCAGCCAGTCCCGTAATTTTCATGGATATGCCAATTGCCGCCGAACTGATTGGCAGTGTCAGTATCATTCCCATCAGAACGGATACGGCCATTCCTCCGATAACCGGATATTTATCCACATTTACATTTACCAGATGTCCCAGCCATGCTATAAACCGTGTTATATACGGTCCCGCAATAATACCTGTCAGAGAGCCGGATAATATGGAAGCAAAGGGGGTCAGCAGTATGTCTATCTTTGTTTTTCCTGATACCAGATGTCCGATTTCAATTGCCACATATGCCGCCACAAAAGCTCCCAGAGGTTCCCCCGGACTGCCGAGGCTGATAGCCGGTAAAGCACCTCCGCTTTCACTGACTTTTCCGAAATTATCAATCAATCCCGGAAATGCCCCTGCCATACCTGCAACTGCAGCCGATACGGTTACCAGTGGAGACTCCTTGAATTTTGTTGCGACTCCTACACCAATACCTGCACCGGTTATGGTTTTTGCAACGCTTGCAATCACATTCAAATATAACGCTGGTGTGCCGCTCATAAAGCCTGCAATCTGTGATAAAATAGTTCCAAATATCAAAGTTGAAAACAGACCTAACGCCATACCTCCCAATCCGTCAATAAATAATCTGTTAAAGTACTTTTTTATCATAATTTCCTCATTTCGTTTTTTATTTCCAAAATATGTTACACTAAATCTGTACAATATGCAAGTACTTTACCAATACTATCATTAATTACCAAATCGGCTTTATTATCAATGGGTGTGGTGGATTTATTGATCAGAACCAGATTGCTTCCATGAAAATACTGCAGAAGTCCTGCTGCCGGATATACCGCCAGAGAGGTTCCGCCGATAATAAGGGTATCTGCCTTCATTATATGCCCCACCGATTCATTTATAATCTCCTCGTTTAATCCTTCTTCGTATAATACCACATCCGGCTTCATCACACCGCCGCACTCACACAGCGGAACCAGTGCGCTGTCCAGTATATATTCCAGATTGTGAAATTTTCCGCATTTCATACAATAATTCCGCAATATGCTTCCGTGAAGTTCATATACGGCCTTACTGCCCGCCGCCTGATGCAGACCGTCAATGTTCTGGGTCACTACTGCTTTCAGCTTTCCTTCCGCTTCCAGTTTCGCCAGTGATCTGTGGGCGTTATTTGGTTCTACACCCTGTATTAAAAGCTTATCCCTATAAAAACGATAAAATTCTTCCCGGTCTTTCATAAAAAATGTATGACTCAATATGGTTTCTGGAGGAAATTTATAAGACTGGTGATACAATCCGTCCACACTTCGAAAATCAGGAACTCCACTTTCCGTGGAAACGCCGGCTCCGCCGAAAAATACAATGTATTCGCTGTCAGACAGGATTTGTTTCAGTTTAATCCACGAATCCGGTATCTGAAGGGCTTTTCCTTCTGGCATATAATCATCTTCTTTCTGTTATATTGGTAATGGATTTAATCATTATAAACTATTTTGGGGGCTTTATCCATAAAAAAACAAAAATTTGACAATTATAGTGGCTTTATGTTACTATCATCTTACTGTTGGGAAGAAGAATAAATAATAACGGGAGGATTTATAAAAAAATTTATCAAAAAAAACCATCGCTCTATTCTTATGTACAATTCTAATCATTTTCTCTTTTCAATCATCAAATGTATCTGCTGATACCTATATGGGTTACAAAGATTTTAAAATAACTACAGGTGCATTGTGGTGGAAGAATACTACATACTATCGTCAGAAGATATATCGGGTCAATCCTGCAAATTCCTATTACATCGCCACTCTTAAATATCTTAGTACAAGTCTGAGATAGGACGGTCCGAGAGCAAATTCCACATCACAATCAATATCCGTATCCCAGGGCATTACCATTTCTAAAACCACTTCCAAAACATTTGACTTTTGCAGAAAGCGGATATTACTGCTCATTTAAGAGTCAAAATCCTTATTATTACCTGGCATATACAAAAAACTGTGTAAACTGATTAAATTAAAGTTCTTTTCTCCCAACAGAATTTTAATTATATTGGAGAATCTAAAAATGAACAGTAAGAAGATATACATTTTATCATTGATATGCCTTACCATATTTGCAGGCTGCAGTAATAAATCTGATACAAAATTGGAAATACTTAGCAAAAATCTATACAGCGCAAACGTATATAAATGGATCGATAAAGACAATCAAACCTTTCAGATTCCATTAATTACAAACAAAAAATTTTCATAATTTTCAATTCAGTCTATGGAAGGCAGCAACTTTGACGAAAAATACCTTTCATATCAAATTGAAGAGCTGGAGAACTATAAAGGCTATTATATCTATATGATCTTATTCCAGGTAGATACGGCTATGTTTCAGTCCGGAAAGGACATATCCTTTCAATCTTTTCAGGTGACCCTGGATGATATTGCCCTAAACTATGATTTTGGCGAAATACTGATACAGGACATCATAGTCAATAATGAAGACGATATGGTTTCATATATCGGCCAGGGCGTTATGTATCCTGAAATTTCCGCACTGGATATGGATATTCATGCAGAAAAAGACATAGTTTTGAAAGATGTAACACTATCCAATCATTTAGCAATCTTGAATAAAGAACAGTTTCTAAAAAAATATAAATCCGGCCAGGATATTAATCTAGGTTTTATCATAGATCCAAAATCGTCAGAGGATATATATGAATTTTATTGTTATGATGTATGTCTTAATTTTTCCGACGGTGCGACGGAGCAGAAAAAAATCAGAAACGGATGCCAGAATCATTGATATTTCAGTAAGCAATGAAGATATCATCACCATTAAATATCTGGACTATAAAGCATTGCGTATTCAGGGCAGATACAGTAGCGAACTGGCAGATGATATATCCTATGATACCCCTGTTAAGATTCTGTATAAAGGCGAATCATTTGATTCCCGGATTATCGAACTAGGATATGAAGTTGTAGACGGTTATATTAAAATCTGTCTTGACCTGCCAAAGAATTTATTACCCGGAACCGCTGTAAAAGCAACACTTATCAAAAAAGTATATCCAAATCAATATACCGTTGATAATGCCTTTGTTCTGGAAGATAATCTGGGAACCTACATTAACCGTATCACAGCAGAAAATGAACTGGAAAAAGTATATGTAGATGTTCTATGCAAAACGGCAGACTATACAGCAATCGCCATTGACGAAACTTATGCAAAGGATAGATTTGGTATTAAATATGATTAAGATGAAGAATATCTGTAAATCCTTTGGGGACAGAGCGATCCTGAATAACATTTCAATGACCATCAGCCGCGGGGATTTTCTTGCCATTACCGGTAAATCCGGTTCCGGCAAAAGTACTTTCGCTAATATTCTTGGATTGTTAGACCATAACTTTTCTATTATTATTCACAATTCCATAGGTATGGTTATTTTAAGGAAAACGAAATTATGGATATTAAATTAAATGAAAACGGTTTGAAATATAAAGAAGATATTAAAACGATTTTTAAGGGAGATGGTTATATTTCTTTCCGGAGCTATTACAATACTACTCTGGCATATCCGGTTACCGTAAAAAGCATTAATACAAATATAACCTTATACCTGTATCAGACAAATCAAAATTTTAATGGACAAATGATCACTTCCCAGGAACACGTCATTATGTCTGAATTATTATCGGGACGAGGCATTACCGCTGATGATATAGACTATCAAAATAAAGTCATCATAATCGACTCTATCTTGAACAAAATATTATTTCAGGAAAATGGAATCGGAAAAAGTATACGTATCCCCATTTACGGTTCCCAAACAAACGAGAATAATAACACAGAAATAAGCGTCAGCAGGTATGAGATATTTAAAGTGATCGGTATATATAAAAATACCCGGCAGGATTATATTAATTTTAACAGACAGATAAAAGAAGGACAGACTCTATATTATAATGCCCGCTGCTATATTCCTGAATCAGTTGATTTCCTTGGGGACTCCAAAACGGAACAGGAACAGATGGAATTTGTATATTTGGGTGTATCGGATACCGTCGGAAAATTTGACCGGATCAAAAGTATATGTCCCTCTGGAGTGGAGT
Source organism: Lachnospiraceae bacterium (assembly GCA_022794265.1). Classification (GTDB taxonomy): domain Bacteria; phylum Bacillota; class Clostridia; order Lachnospirales; family Lachnospiraceae; genus Bovifimicola. The sequence goes on along the minus strand of JAAWEK010000011.1, from coordinate 64,489 downwards.
TTGACTGTTATACCTATGAATCATTCCATAATCAAATGATTCAGGAGTTATCCGGTATCAAGAAAACGCTTAATTATATCACTCTGTTAATTATGGGAATTGCCGTAATCCTGATCGCACAGACCATGATATTTTCCATCAAAGAAAATATCTCTGATTACGGCATCAAAAAGGCAATCGGCGCCTCCTCCTGTAAAATCAGCATGGAACTGATATCGGAAATGTTGCTTTATACCCTGACAGCTTTCATTATTTCCATTGTGCTCTCACTTGTTGCCGCCCTAATTGCATTGAAAGTTATCTCGCTGCAAAATCCCGATATCGGTTACAGTCTCATATTAAAAGAGCAGACCGTATTATTATCCTTCGTTCTGGCAATCGAGACCTGCCTGATCGCCTCCATATTCCCAATTTTGTATCTGGATAACAGATCTGTTGTAGACATCATAAAATTTGAATGATGTTTTAGAACTGCCTCATCCTATATTCTGTATCCTCATCAATAAGCTCCAGCATCTTATCCGCAAACAGAGGGTCAAACTGTGTGCCTTTCCCCTTTTCAATCTCTTCCCGCACAATCTTCTGTGCCAGTACATCCCGGTAACTCCGCCTGGAAGTCATGGCATCGTAGGTGTCCGCTACTCCGATAATCCTTGCCACTTCCGGAATGTCTTCCCCTTTTAGCCGGTCGGGGTATCCGTTGCCGTCATACCTCTCGTGATGCCATCTGGCTCCGGTCTCTATTCCGCTTATCTCAGATATATTTTTCAGAATGTTGGCACCGATGGCCGGGTGGGCCTTAATCTTATTATACTCTTCATCCGTTAGTTTCGTGGTTTTATTAATAATTTCATCCGGTATGCCTATCTTTCCGATATCATGAAGCAATCCCGTATAATAAATATCCTCCTGTTCCTTCGGCGATTTGCCCAGACGGGCTGCAATAGCTTTGGAATAATCGGCAACCCTTAAAGAATGTCCGTTAGTATATTCGTCTTTGGCATCAATTGCGCTGGCAAGCGCCTGCATAATCTGCCGGGATAAACGCTCCACTTTCATGCGTCTCTCCTCCGCCTTTTTTGTCTGTTTCTCTACCTCCTGCTGCAGATTCTTCTGCAGTCTGTCCAGTTCCAGAATACGTGTTACACGTTGAATCATAATATCCGCGATAAATGGCTTGGTTATGAAATCAAGGGCTCCCTCTTTAAAGCCTTTCACTTCCACCTCTCTGTCATTGTCCGCTGTCAGGAAAATGACCGGAATCTCCTTTAACCTGCGGTCCTCTTTCAGCTTCCGGATCACTTCAAAACCGTTCATCTCCGGCATATGCAGGTCAAGAAGTATCAGATTCGGTACCTCCTTCTCCAGAAAATCCAGCGCCTCCCTGCCTGATTTTAAACAGGTAAGACGAAACCTGTCTCCCAGCATTTTTTCTGCGATTCTTAAGTTCATGGAATCATCATCAATGACCAGAATATATGCTTCTCTTTCCTCAGAAGCCGCAACAATACCGTCCTCCTCCTCTTCGCCGTTCAGAACCCCTGAGAGACTGGACAGAAGCGTTTCATAATTCTGCATGGTTTCCCCATGATGTTCCCTGATAAAGTCCATATCCTCCTCTTTGGCCGCCATTTCCAACTGTCTTGCCTTTTCAGAAAGCCCTTTGGCTCCAATGGACAGTGAAGCGCTTTTCAGAGCATGCACAAGAATCCGGTAATTATCCCAGTCTTCTTTCTCGTAAAAATCTATGATATCCTGCCGTTTTTCGGTACTCAGATAGGCAGACAACATTTCCCGGTAAAAATCTTCATCTTCACAGCAATAGGACATACCCGTTTCCGTGTCCAGGAATGAAAGACGTTCCAAAAAAGAGAGTTCCCCCCGTTTTTCCGTCAAAATTTCCTGCTCCCCGTTGTTCTCTTCCTCCAATACCAGTTCCGGCGGAAGATACCGTTTCACCGTTTCTTCCAGCAGTCTGCCTACGATAGGCTTGGACAGATAATCATCAAATCCGGCTTCCAGATATACCTCTTTGACACCGGCTATAGCATTGGCTGTCAATGCAATAACAGGAACACCATTGCATATACCTCTGCGTTTTATCTCCTTTAAAGTTTCCATGCCGTCCATAACAGGCATCATGTGGTCGAGAAATATCAGATGATATTTCTCCTGTTCCAGCATTTTTAAGGCTTCTGCACCATTTGTGGCAGTATCAATCTGCAGTTTCGTATTTTTTAAAATTCCCTTTAACAGATCCAGATTCATTATATTGTCATCAACTGCCAGAATCTTTGCTGAGGGAGCAGTAAATTTTTCTTCCAGTTTAGACTGCTGCAGAAAATCATATTCCTTTTGTTCACCTATTTTCCCAATTGGAGCGGCTTCCACAATTTTCTGTCTGATCTGAAAAGAAAATGTACTTCCCTTCTCGTACTGACTCTCAATAATCAGACGGCTGTCCATTAAGTCCAGAAGTCTGGTCACAATGGACAGCCCCAGACCAATGCCCTGAATATTGCGGGTTTTGCGATTGTCAAACCGTGAAAAACTCTCAGATATTTTCTGGATATCCTCTTTCTTCATGCCGATTCCAGTATCTCTGATCTGTACGGACATTACGCCAGTATCTTCACTTTCCGCTTTCCAGCCGGCAATAATCTCAATAAATCCCTCATTGGTATATTTCGCCGCATTGGATATCAGATTATTAAAAATCTGCATCAGACGGACTACATCGCCGGAAAGTCTGCAAGGCAGGTTTTCATCAATGGACAGACGAAGTTCCAGATTCTTTTTTTCCGCATAATATTCTGCATATGTAATAATATCCTGAAACAGGGATGATAAATAATATGGCCCGTTTTCCAGTTTTAATCTGCCAGTATCAATATTGGTAAAATCCAGAATATTATTTATGATGGAAAGAAGGGTTCTGCCGGCAGCCTGGACGTTTACCGCATAGGCCGTCGTATGGCTTTCCCTGGTTTCCCGCATAATCATTTCATTATATCCGAGAATGGCATTGATAGGTGTTCTCACTTCATGAGACATATTGGCAAGAAATTCCGTTTTGGCATGATTTGCCTCCAGCGCTTCTTTCCGGGCCAGTTCAGCTTCTTCTTTCGTACGCTTCAACTCAACCATGGTCTTTATCAGTTCATAATAATCCGGTGTCTCCAACGAGAACAGTATAACGAGGATTGCCAGCGTAACCGTAAAATTTGCCAGCAATATATCCGGAAAACATACCATCTGCAGCACGGGTCCGGCCAAAGCCAGTATAATAAAAATGCCAATGGATACCATCTGCTTAAAATGAAATACACTCCGGTTATGCAGCAGAATTCCTCCGGAATATAGAATATAATATAACGGTAGTATATAAACAATGAGATATAACTTACCATGAATATATGCTCCATCCCCATGAAAAGAGAATATGTATCCAAAAAACATATTTGCAAACAAGAACAACAGATAAATATATATCAGAAAATTGTTAAACCGAAAAAAACGCTTATTTTCCTCCCCTTCACTGCTGACATAAGAATTCACATAACGCATAAACTGAGAAGCAAGCAGTGCGGCAGCGGCAAAATACAGCGTATTTACCAGCACATTTGCCCAGACAGGAATATCTGCTGCATAGCTTATGGTAATAGCCGTAGCCACATCCATAATATTCGCCGTCAGCACATATAGCGTAAGTTTCCGAAATTCACGGTTTATTTCAGACTGTGCGGAATACTGAATCAGCAGAAAGATATATAAAATTATCATATAAGCTGCGGCAGCCAGTTCAAAATCAATATTATATATAAATGACATTTTCTGTTCTCCTATGCTGATACTTCATTGGTCAACCAATTATTTTTTCCACCCGATCCATCAAATCCTGAGGCAGAAACGGCTTCTTTATGAAATCAGAAGCCCCCAGCTTTTCCGCCGCCGCTACACTTTCCGAATCCACAGTAGCCGTAAGAAACATAACCGGTAAACCTGCTGATTTTCTGTTGGCTCTAATCTTCTCCAGAGTTTCCATTCCATTCATTTCCGGCATTTCAATATCCAGAAGTACCAGCTCCACGTCTTCCGCTTCCAGAATTTCCAGACATTCCAAACCTGATTTTGCTGTTAATACCAAATAATCTTTCTTTTTTAAAATAAACTCCGCCATTTTCAAATTCATCGCATCATCGTCAACTACCAGAATCTTTTTGCTCATTGTAACTCCATTTCCGCCTTCAGAAAAGGCTTATTAATTTTCTTTCAGGTTCTTTAAGTACCGTTGCGCTTCATCTATGGTCCGTGCATACAAATCCATCACCCTGCGGTGGTTTTCTTTAATAAAGGCTATTTGTGCCTCCGGCTCCTCACCACTGCGAATCTTCTTTCCTGCCTGCTCCAGTTCCGCTGCCAGACCAGAAACCTTACATCCTCCCACAGTTAAAGAAGTTGATTTCAATCCGTGAACATAAACTGTGTAATTATTCCAGTCTTCTTCTTCAAAACTTTTTCTTAAGTCCTCTTTCTTTTCCGGCTCTGACTCAATATAGATTCCCAGCATCTCCCGATACATCTCTACACTTCCTGCACTATATCCAATACCGGTTTCCGTATCCAGCCAGGTCTCTTCTTCCCTGCTGCTCGCTTCTTTTCCTGAATTTGCCTGTATCTGTCCGTTTTCGGCTTCTTCCAAATTATATTCCTGTATTTTTTCTTCAGGAATGTACTTTTTCAGCATTTTTTCCAAAAGCTTGCCGTCAATGGGTTTACTCAGATAGTCAGTAAAACCTTCATTTATATACATTTCCCGCACACCCAGAATAGCGTTTGCCGTCAATGCAATAACCGGCGTTTCCCTGCCGGAATTACCATCCATAGCTTTCATATGTTTTAAGGTCTCAATGCCGTCCATTTCCGGCATCATATGATCCAGAAGAATAACGTCATATGCCGTTCCGGTTATTTTCTCCAGACACTCCCGGCCGCTGAGGCAGGTATCTATCTGTACCTTTGTATTTTTCAGCAGACCTTTTACCACGCACAGATTCATTTCATTGTCATCTACCACCAGAATCCTGGCTTCCGGAGCCGTAAAGCTTTCATGATATCCCTCCCGGGTCTTCAAAAATGTTTTATATTTCTCCTCAAAGTCACCGATATGCTCCTGATTTATGATTTTTTGTGGAAGGGTAATGGTAAAAACGGAACCTTCCCCATAAACACTGGTTACATCCAGCCTTCCGTTCATCTGTTCCACCAGTCTGTATGTAATTGCCAGACCCAGCCCCGTTCCCTCAATGTCCCGGTTTTCATTTAAATCCAGTCTTTCAAAATCGTGGAATAGTTTGTTAATATCCTCTTCCCGGATTCCAATCCCGGTATCCCGGACTTCATATTTCAATACAATAGTATCCTCTGACGTTTTCTCTCCGCTTACATTAAAAGATACCCCGCCTTGTCTCGTATATTTTACAGCATTCGTCAGAATGTTAACTACCGTCTGACGGATTCTCACCTCATCTCCATACAATTCCACGGGAATATTTCTGTCCACTTTTACATCAAACTGAAGACCTTTTTGTTCCGCCCGCATCCGTATCATATTCACCATATCATTTAACAGACTGCTGACTTCATATGTATCATCCACAATTTCCATTTTTCCCGATTCTATTTTGGAAAAATCCAGTATATCATTAATCAGCGACAGCAGATTGGTACTGGCGCTCTGAATATTCTGTGCATATTCCCGAATCTCTTTATCCTTACATTCCCTGAGAATCATTTCATTCATTCCCATAACCGCATTGATAGGGGTCCGTATTTCATGAGACATATTTGCCAGAAATTCGCTTTTAGCCCGGCTGGCATTCTCAGCCATGGTCTTTGCCGCCCTAAGCTCATCGCTTTTTTTGGCTTTCTCTTCCGCACTGAAGAGATATACAACTCCAATGGCAAATAACAGCAACAACAGACCAAATACCCACAATACCAGCGTAATTATGTAAGAAATTCCTTCTGCTACCACTTCTTCCGGTACCATTCCCAATAAGTACATACCCATCTGATTTATCTCTGCGGCAAATAAGAATATGTTTCCCTCTGAAGGCTCCGCATGAACTGCCGCCATCACAGATACGCTCATTTCATCTTCAATTTTTCGTAACGCCTTCTGTATGTGTTTGTCCTTCAGATAATCATAATCCCGGATTCCTTCTTCAAAGGGAACCACAATAAAATCCCTGTTAACAATCATCACTTTCCCTTGAGAACTGTAACAGTCAATACCAAACTCTTTCACAAGTGTGCTTTCATCATATAGTTTATACAATACATATTTCACATTATTTCCGTTATAGACAGGAATCGTAAACAGCAGTCCCCCATTTTTTCCGTAACATATCGAACGATTTCCGTGAAAAGCATCATTGATGCCCGAATATTCGCTGAAATTCAGGGCCACGCCGCTTACTGCCTCTCCATTAAGCTGCAACAATCCCATGGAAACTCCGGTCTCCCTGTTCTCTGACAGTTTCGTCAGACTGTTTTTATCCAGAAAACCGGATGTAATATCTTCTGCAATACGATCCAACTCCTTAAGTTTTGTTTCCAAGCGGTCACCGCAATGCTGTGCCAGAACTTCCGCCTGCCTTGTAACCTGTGTTTCCATATAATTATTCAAAAGTATTTTCATTTTACTTTGCAGCAGCAGACCTACGATTACCAGTACAGTAAAAAAAACGAAAAGTCCCGCCGCAAATCGGGAGTTAATTCTTCTCAATATTCTCTTCATATAGTACAACACCTTCTACATACCAGTCAAAATGTTCCAACAACATCTCGTCGGCTATTGTTTCATCTTTTTCGCATCGCAGCGTTCCGTCCGTATCATATATTTCACCAGAAAAAACATCTTTTCCACTGATTATCTCAGCTTTTGCTTTTTCCACTTCCTGTCTCGCTTCCTCTGTGACCCTGCCGGAATACGGCGATAGTTCCACAACGCCTTTTTCAATGCCCAGCCAGCAGTTAGTTATGGAATTACCTTTTCCCTGCTGAAAATCCCTTATGATTACTTCATATAAAATTTCCAGATTCCAGACTGCCGCTGTCAGATAGTGGTCGGAAAACCCTGAAACCGCCTCATGGTAACCAATGGAATCAATCCCTGCCTGTTCCGCCGCTTCGGATACATAGGTCTGATTCTGGTGATAAGTCAGAACATCAGCCTGCTTTTCCATCAGATTTGCGGCCGCCTCTTTTTCTTTCTCCTCATCATCCCATGATCCTGACCACGCCACCATCACATCAGCTTTGGGATTCACCCTCTTAACTCCCAGCGTAAAGGCATTAATTCCCCGGTTTACCTCATTGTTTGGCATAGCCGCCACATAACCGATATGATTGGTTTTTGTCTGCAACCCCGCTATAATTCCTGCCAGATATCTGGCCTGATACATTCTCGCAAAATAGGAGGTCAGATTTTCATCGTGATATTCCGAAGATATGCTGTAAAAAGCAATATCCGGATAGTTTTTTATCAGGTCTTTCACTTCCCGGGAATATCCATAACTGGACAAAATAATCATTTCCGCTTTTTCTTCAGCCATGGCACGGACTGCCTCCTGACACTGTCCCGTATCTTCCCTGATATTTTCCCGGATAAGCAGCTCCGCCCCCAGTTTTTTACAGGCCTCTTTCACACCGTTGTAATGCATGCTGTTCCAACCTGTTTCCTCTATGCTGCCAGACAGAATAATCCCTATTCTGGTCTTCTTCTTATGCTCTTTAATTCCAATCTTTGCAATCAGTAAAATAATCAGCGCCAAAACAAAGACTCCCGCCGCAGCCAAAAAAATCCGTTTCTTTTTATTCTTCATCTGACAGCACTCCTTCGACAAACCAGTCAAATTCATTTAGCATGGCCTCATCCGACATGCTTTCGCCATTCTCAATCCGAATAATTCCGTCAGCATCCCGAATCGGACCATAGAATACATCAGTGGCACAGCTTTCCAACAGTTTTTTTCTCTTTTCCACTTCTTCCGCAATTCCCGGTTTTACATTTTCTGTGAACGGCGCCAGCGCCACAAGTCCGGTATCAATGCCTTCCCAATAATGCCTGCCCTTAAATTTTCCCTGTAAACATTCCAGAATCCGCGGCTCATAGAACTTTTCCCAATTCCATACCGGTGCAGTTAGAAATGTAGCGGGATATGTCCCACTGTTATCCATATTATACCCGATAGACCAGATTCCTTTCTCTTCAGCTATTTCCAATGGTTTAAGAGAATTGGTATGTATTGTGAATACGTCAATGTTATGGTTCTCTATCAGCGCATTGGTTGCCGCTGCAGCTTCCTCGTCACCAGTCCAGGAATTTGTCCATTCCACATAAACCTTTGCTTCGGGATTCACTTCCCGGACCCCGATGGTAAATGCATTGATTCCCCGGATTACCTCCGAAAAAGGAAATGCCGCCACATAACCAATTTCATTGGTCTCCGTCTGAAGGCCGGCTACTATTCCGCTTAAATAGCGCATCTGATAAATTCTGCCGAAATATGTGGCCAGGTTTTCCCGCTCCTCTACACCAGTGGCATGAAAGAAATATACATCCGGATTCTGTTCTGCCACCTGAAGTTCCCATTCTCCATAGCCAAATGAATTACAGATGATAATCTCGCATCCCTCTGCGATGAATTCTTCCATAACACCCGCACTGCTTTCATCCTCCAAGACATTCTCTCTGTAAAATATCTTTAGATTCAGTGCCTTTGCGCTTTCCTCCATGCCTTCATAGCAGGACTGGCTCCAGCTTCCGTCATGCCTGCTTCCATTCAGGATTAGTCCCACTTTTGTCTGTTCTTTTGTAACTTCTGTGTCTTTTTCCTGTCCGTTCATCAGTAGAATCCCAATAATTATAACAGCAAATATTCCTCCCGCAATAATTCCTATTCTTTTCATAGCAGTCTCCTTTGTACGGGCAGCCTTCCTCCGCCGCCAAATCCGTTAATTTAAAATAATTATATATGATTCTTACTGTCCAGTTCAATTATCATAACTGAAACGGTCGTATTTTAACTCAAACGGCTGATATTATTGTTCCTGTTCATTCTCAACAGCTTCCAATTCAGAAGTACAATGAGGGCATCTGGTTGCCTGAATATTAATCTCACTGAAACAGAACGGGCATTTCTTTGTGGTTGGTTCTTCTTTTACCTCTTCCTTTTTCGACAGATGTGTCAGCTTATTGATAACCTTCAAAAACAGGAAGATAACCAGCGCCATAATTAAAAAGTTAATAACTGCCGTAATAAATGCACCATAACGTATATCCACGTTATTAATTTTTACTGCCATATCACTGAAATCCGTATCTGCCACCAGACCGATAAGCGGAGAAATGATATCCGACGTTAGCGAAGTAACAATTGCCTGAAATGCCGCACCGATAATAACACCGATTGCCAAATCCATCACGTTGCCTTTCAGGGCAAATTCCTTAAATTCTTTTAAAAACTTCTTCATGTATTTCCACCTTTCTCATTTGAAATAATAATTGCATTATATCATATTTCATTTTCTTTGACTATATTGGCATTGCGGTCAACTTTAATACTTTATTTCACCGTTTATTTACTTTGTATATTTTGACAAAATATGGTATAGTATTAATTAGATATTTGTGAAAAATTTAAACTATTAATTATTTTTTTCACATTCAAAATAATATACTTAAAGATAAAATATTGTCATTTAAAAGTTTTTGAAAAGAATACATTTTAAATGCTGATAGACTGTACAAAAGAGGGCAAATAAATAAAAAACGTAAATGAGGAGGTGTTTTTATTGCACAATGTAGTAATTAAAGGAACCGGTGTATATATTCCCGCCAATAAGGTTTATAACAGTTTTTTTGAAGAACACTTCAATAAACTCGGACTTCCGGTGGCAGGACTTATGAACCATCTCGGCCGGAGGAAACGATATCTGGCCTCGGAAAATGAGACTTCCCTGACAATGGCAATCGAAGCTGCAAAAAATCTGATTTCCAAAGTGAAAATGTCAGCCGTTCAGCCAAATATGTTGGTTTTTGTCTCAGACATACCGGAATACCTTTTTCCAACGAATGCATTAAAAATTGTAAACGCACTTGAGGCAGAAAATGTTTCCGTAGCATTTGATTTTAATTCTAACTGCACGGGCATGCTTATGGCAATGGATGTTGTGGCAAATTATATGAAAGGAGTTTCAAGAATAAAACAGGCTTTGGTTATTGGAAGTTTTAATATCAGTTCCATTGCAAAACATGATGATTCCGTTGTCTATCCTAATTTTGCAGATGCAGCCGCCGCCATACTTTTAGAATCTATAGAAGAAGATGCTCCCTCTGGTCTGCTGGATACCGAAACATTTGTAGATGCCAATTATCAGAATTATGTTACATTTCCTAAATGCGGTATTTCTAAAATCGCTTTTGAAGATGTAACAAAGGAACAAAAGAAACTGGAATGGAATCCTTTCGATATGAAATTCATTTCTGATAAGTGGGTGGAGTTAATTCAGGCTGTATTAGAAAGAAATTATCTTTCTACAGCAGATATTGATTATTTTATCTTTTCGCAGCTGTCAGATTATGATAATATGCTGACGCTGAAAAAATTAGGGGTAAAAGAAGACAATAAATACTTTTTTCTGGGTACGGAATACGGATACACCGGAAATACCTGCCCGATTCTTGTATTAAACAGAATGTGGGATACTGTTGCCACAAAAGGAAATCTGATTATTTTCTGTTCTGTCGGCGCCGGATATACTGCGATTGTCCAACTATACCGATTTTAAAATCATTAGAAAGGAAATACATACATGCAAAAATCAATTATAGAAGAATATATGGGCAAAGCTTACATATTTGTTATTTTAGTAATTACCGGTTCCTGCCTATGTGCAGGAGTAACATTTTCATCATTGAAATTACTGGGATTTTATGACACCGTACCCTGGCTTGCTTTGGGAATCTTCGTTTTAACATGCGTCATTTATTTTATTATTGGTTTATGGTTTATACGTCATTCCTTTAAGATTTCAGAAGGTGAAAAAGTTCTGATTCCCCGGATGACTGCCAGAGGTAAACTGTTTATCATGATTATTTTAATGATACAGTTTAATTTTATTTTGTACATGATACCTTCCCGTGATTTTTGGGGATATACCTTCTACTTTTTAATATTGGTGGCATTTTTCTTTGACTGCAAAATGGTCTTAATCTCGTCAGCAGGAACGGTAATCTCCCTGGTCATTTCCTACATTGTCAAAGGAAATATCCTGCTTCCGGCAAAAGATGATAATTTTATTCCGGAACTGGCTGTCCGGGTCATCTGCATCACATTGTCCGTGGCAGGAATTTATCTTATCACCTTTTTTGCGGAACATTTTCTGATTAATGCAAAAAAAGAACAACTGGAAGCCAACAACCAAAGAGTTCAGAATGTTTTGGATAAAGTAACCACGCTGGCGGAGAAGCTTAGCACTGCCAGTAACTCATTATCCGATATTTCACAGAACGAAAGCGCTTCTACAGAAGAACTGGCCGCCACCAGCGAAACACTTCTGGAGAACAATAATGTTATGCTGGAAAAAGCCGCCGTAGGCAAAGATAATCTGAATGAACTGGATATCTGCAACAGTGAGATGACTTCTAAAATGGCTGTTGTGGATGATATTTCCAAAAAACTGCTGGAAGAATCCACGTCCAGTGAAGCACGTTTAAATGAACTGATGAAAATCAATGAACAGGTTATGATGTCTACACAGAACACTAAAGATGTTGCCGAAAAATTGTTAAATGGTATCGGCGAAATCGGAATAACACTGAATGTTATCAATGAGATTTCTTCTTCCACCAATCTCCTGGCATTAAATGCTTCCATTGAAGCTGCAAGAGCCGGAGAAGCCGGCCGGGGATTTGCAGTGGTAGCTCAGGAAGTCGGCAATCTTGCTCAGGGAACCCAAAATTCCTTAGATGATGTTCAGAAGGTGGTAAACAAAATCCAGAACAATGTTTCGGAAATGTCTGTATTTGTAAAAAACAATACAGAAAAACTATTACAGCAAAATGAATCTTTCTTACAGACCTTTGAGGGAATCAAAAAGATGATTGTTATATTAAAAGATTCCCTGGCAGCCATTAATGATATTCACAATATACATAAAAAACAGGGAGAAGTCATTACCCATACCGTGAATATCAATGAAGAGATTTCTGCTGCCATAGAAGCGGAAAACCAGGAGTTCAGCAATATTGCCGCCATGATAGACAGCAATGCCATGGAAATTACGGAAATGGCTAATCAGGCAGATGTATTAAACAATATGATAGAAGAACTGGAAGCGCTGCTTCAGATATAATTTCTATTAACCGAAAACCCCCGGACAATTGTTTACCAACGGTCCGGGGGTTTTTTATACAGTTTTTATTTCACCAATTCTGCTGCCAGCTGCTTCATAGATTCCACATTGGCTTCATTCATGGTAGATTTCACAGAAACCACCGTTTCACATATGGTGATATCCTTCATACCCTCTAATATTGTTCTCATCTGCTTTGCCGCCATTGGCGCCCAGGAACCGTTTTCCATTAAACCTACGGTTCTCTTCTGATAGCTCTTGGATTTCAGATGATGTAAAAAGTCTTCCATACAAGGAAACAGTCCGGCATCATATGTGGCTGATGCCAGAACCAGTCTGTCATAACGGAAGGCATCTTCTACAGCCTCTGCCATATCGTCTCTGGATAAATCAGTTACGGCTACTTTTTCGGCTCCCTGTTCTTCCAGTATCTTTGCCATTTCTTTTGCTGCTTCCGCTGTATTACCATGAATAGATGCATATGCTACCAGGATTCCCTTATCCTCCGGCTCATAGCTGCTCCATACCTGATATTTTCCAATATAGTATTCAAGATTTTCTTTTAAAATCGGACCATGCAGCGGACAAATGGTGGCAATATCCAGGCCTGCTGCTTTCTTAAGAAGACTCTGAACCTGTGCGCCGTATTTGCCTACAATATTAAAGTAATATCTTCTTGCCTCACATGCCCAGTCTTCTTCCGTATCCAGCGCACCGAATTTTCCGAATCCATCAGCCGAAAACAGGATTTTTTCTTTTTTCTCATATTCCACCATGACCTCCGGCCAGTGAACCATAGGCGCCATAACGAATACCAGAGTATGTTCTCCAAGGTTCAGCTCATCCCCTTCTTTCACCTCTACCTTCCGGTCTGATACATCAATATTAAAAAACTGTGGTAACATTCCAAAGGTTTTGGCATTTCCTACGATTTTTGCCTCAGGATACTTTTCCAGAAAAATCTGAATATTAGAAGCATGGTCCGGCTCCAGATGGGAAACCACCAGATAATCCGGTGTCCGCTCTCCCAGTGTTTCCTCCAGGTTCGCCAGCCACTCCTGTGTCTTTCTTTTATCCACTGTATCCATAACTGCTATTTTTTCGTCTATTATTATGTATGAATTATATGACACGCCATTTGGCACTATATACTGACTTTCAAAAAGATCTATATCATGATCATCAACACCAATGTATTTTACCGCATCGCTTATTATTACGTCTTTCATCTCTTATACCCTTGCATACCGTAAGTCCGGTACCGCCCATTCCTTTCTCAGTTTATCTTCCATATAGCAATAGTAAAACTCACAGTCACAGGCATCCGAATCATTCATCCGTGACCATGAGCTCTGCATCTCCTGCAACTATAAGGCTGTTTTCCAAAGTCCGTGTAGATTACAATATTCATACACTTCCTGCACTTTTTCGCCTTCCTGTATATAAAATACCGCCTCCGGCTTATCATTGGGATTTAGTTTTCTCATCTGATATCCCTTATCCGTATAAAGGGCAATCCACTGATTATAATGCTCCTCGGTCATCGGATGTTCTACCTCTCCAATCTTGACCGTAACTTTGTTTCCGTCTATTTTTACAATCGGAGTATGCTTTTCCAATGCCGCATCCACGGTTCCCGGAACCAGTTCTTTCATCTTTCCGCCACAGCACATGATTGGGACGTTTTTATCTTCAACTTTTGTAACAATATTTCCGCATGTTTCGCAGATATAATATTTTTCGCTCATCTGTCTGGCCTCCTTTATAATTTTCCGTCAATACAATTCAATCTTATAAAATATCCTACAAGAAAAGTATTAACCAACTAGAAATAATTATACATTTTTCTTAATAGATGTCAATAATCATCACTCAATTAATTTTAACTGTTTTCGCCCCTATCGTTTCCGCAAAATATTTATCATGTTCCACCAGCAGCATGGTAGGCTGAAAGTGTTGTATCAGCTTTTCTATCTGCATTCGTGAAAATATATCAATAAAATTGTACGGCTCATCCCATATATACAAATGGGCCTGTTCACAAAGGCTGGCAGCCAGCATTACTTTTTTCTTCTGTCCCTCCGAATATTCGGAAATATTTTTTTCAAACTGTCTCCTTTCAAAATCCAGCTGCCTTAGTACAGTCATTAGCAATGACAATTCAATTCCTCTCTCTGATGCATAATTCTGCAGTGTTCCCTGAAGCATGGAAGTATCCTGGGAAACATATGAAATCTTCACTCCGCTTCCAATCGTCACGTTTCCCTCTTCCGGAGATATTTCTCCCAGAATTACTTTAATAATACTGGATTTTCCGCATCCGTTTCTGCCCTGTAACAGAATACGTTCCCCATTGTGAATTTCAAAAGATATCTGCCGGCAGACTATATCAGAATCATATTTTACAGAAACCTTTTCCACGGAGAGCAGCCTGTCGTTGCGGTATTTTAACGGAAACAGCTTTAAAGCCGTTTCCTGCTCGATATCCTGAAGAAGCTGCCGTTTCTCTTCGATTTCTTCTCTCTGTCGCCGTTCCAGATTTTTCCTTCTCTGTTGCATCCGTCTGGATTTTTCTCCCAGATATGATCTGGTACCGATGAAACGGTCTTCTTTAATGGGATTAAATCCGATTTTACGTTTCTCTACTGTATCCGCCCATTCTTTTGACTGTCTGGCTGCCGTTTCCAGTCTTTTAATATCTTTCCTTAAATCCGCATTCCGGGCAAGCTCAAAATTATCCTGTTTCTCCTTGTTTTCCCACCATACAGTGAAATTTCCCTTTGAAACGGTAATGCTGTTCCGATTGATTGCCAGAATATGGTCCACACAGGAATCCAGAAAATCTCTCTCATGGGAAACCAGTATAAACCCCTGCTTCCGTTTCAAATAGCTGATTACAGTTTCTCTGGTCTCTATGTCCAGATGATTGGTTGGTTCATCCAACAGAAGAAAATTGTTTTCATTGGAAAATAAATATGCCAGCATCACCCTGGTTCTTTCACCAAAGCTTAAAGAGGCAAAGGTCCGGTATAAAATATCCGCTTCCATTGACAGATATTCCAGTTCCCTGATAACTTTCCATAACTCATAATCCGGAAATTCCTGCTCCATCAGCTCAATCACAGGATTCTGCCATTGCCGGACCGGAATATTCACCGGAAAATATTGAAAACAGACGTTTCCGGTTATTGTTCCGCTGTATCTGTATTCTGGTCTGCATACATTATAATTCTGTTCCATCAACAATTGTAAAAAGGTACTCTTCCCCTTTCCGTTTCTGCCTATCAGCCCCAATTTCCAATTGGTGTCTATCTGAAATGAGACATTTTCAAATACATTATCATAACTGCCCTCATACCCAAAAGTCAGATTATCAACTTTAATCATTGCCATATATATCAGCTCCTTACTTCCAAATATCCGTTTAAAACTAAAAATGAGTGCAGGGATATATTCCATGCACTCTGAAACATCGAAAAATATGGCAGCATAATATGGTCTGTATCAGCTTCCGGTATTTCTGATTAACTTGAGGGTATTAAACAAAATGAAATATATTCCTGCATTACAGTAAAAGTATACGAAAAAACAGCAGATGACTGTCAGCTGCCGGACTTTTACTGTTTATTAAGTTAAATTACCTGCAAGAATATATTCTCATTTTCCCACCGCTCTCTGTATTTGATTTTTTAATTATAACAGAAGAAACTTTATTTTGCAATACACTGTAAAATAATACCGTTTCATTTCGCTGTTATTATATAATCTCCATTCCCTCAATATCTCCCTGGGCCACAATCCACATATTTCTGAATAACTGCATAATCTGCCAGCAGCCAATACCATGCAAGCCGTATTCTCTTACCAGGCGGTACTTCGCCAGCATGCTTCTGGCATCCTCAAACCAGACTTCATGAGTAATCCCGTCGGCCACATAACTGAAATACGGTGACTGGGCTGTTTCGTCATACAGAATCTGCGAATCATTCCGCAGGGCAATCTGAACTGCTTCGATATTTCCAATGGTGGCAGCCTTGGACTCACCGCGGACATAGGGGAGTTTCCAATCATAGCCGTAATTTGGCACACCCATACTAATCTTTTCCCTGGGAATTTCCGTAACCGCATAGTCAATCACTTCCCTCACCTTATTTATAGGAGCAACAGCCATAGCCGGACCATATGTATATCCCCATTCATAGGTCATGACCAGCACTCTGTCAGCCGCCGCTCCCAGAGCGGGATAGTCCTTTCCTTCATATAGCACGCCCGGCTGGTCTGCAGACGTTTTCGGCGCCAGGTCTACCGTTACTTCATATCCCAGTTCATTCACCGCATATGTAACATCACGCACAAATTCCGTAAATAAGTCTCTGTCCTCTGCCAGAATAAATTCAAAATCTATATTCACTCCCTGATATCCCTGATTCAAAACAGTTTCATACAGATTTCGGATTAATCGGTTTCTGGCTGTGGTATCCGACAATACCCTGTGAATCAGATAATTGCTGAACTGCCCATCAGGTCCGAACGGTGTCAGTGTAAGCACTGGCTTTGTCCCTTCGGAAATGGCATCGTTTATCATCCATTCCGTTGGCAGTTGCGGCAATACCAGTTCTCCATCAGTAGTAAATCCGTAAGAGAATACCGAAAGTTCATCCAGAAAGGGAAGTGTCTGCCCCAGTACCCATGGACTGATAAAGGGGTAGGCAAAACCGTTTGAAATGATATTTCTACCTGAAGTAATCGTTTCAAATGTAATCAGCAATGCCTGCCCCACTACAAGTCTGTATGGATATTCTAATTGATTGACATAAATAATCCGGTCTGACGGGACACCGAACCGCGAAGCTATACTGTCGATATTGTCTCCCGGTTTCACGATATAGATTAACATATACACCCCTGTACACTTACTTAATCATAATATGCTTTTTAAAATATATGTTTTAGTCTGGTATTCTATTCTTTTTTGACACATTAATACTAAATATTATCAGTCTGAAACAGAATCCGTTTCAAAATTGGTTTCCGCAGGTTCTGTTACGGACTCTGCTTCCGATTCCGTCGGAATCTCAGTCGTTGGTTCTGTTACCGGTTCCGTTGATGTCTCAGTTATAGGTTCAGTTATCGGCTCCGTTGATGGTTCTGTCTTTGATTCAGTTATCGGATCTGTCATTGGCTCAGTTATGAAATCTGTCTGTGGTTTGGTTATCGGCTCTGTCATCGGGGTTGTTTCATTATTGATTGTAGGTTTAATTCCATTGCTTGTTGTCGGATATTCTGTTCCAGGATTGGTAATCGGATTCGTAGTACTATTTTGATTTCCTGTTACACGATTCGTGGTGGTCGGATTCTGTCCGCCTGAAGTAACCGGCTCTACCTGATTATCTTTTACGGATATAGTTACAATATATTTACACTGATGATTATTTTCATCCATCACCTGATATTCTATCCGCATGGTTCCGATATAAGAGGCTGATATAATATGTTCATTTTGTGTATCCTCAGTCGTTTCATTATAAATTGGTACAGAACCAATAAATTGGTTCTTCAAATCATAATAATATACATTTAATTTCCATGTATTCATTTGTGTGGAATCGCTGACTTTTCCACTTACTTTCACTGACTGAGTCTTTTCAATATTCCATGCTAAATTTTCCGAAATTATATTATCCGTTTCATTTGTTGTATCTTTATATGTCATACTTTTGGTATAATTATGGCCCAAACCGGATATTTGAATATCAAACTTAAAGTTTTTCAATCTTGCAAAATTTTTCGATAATGCCATATATGCTTCAATTTTATAGACAGTATACTGTTCCGGATAATTTATGATATTTTTAGCAAATTTCTCATATCGGTTTAGTGTATTATCTGCACTT
Organism: Lachnospiraceae bacterium; assembly: GCA_022794265.1. GTDB lineage: Bacteria > Bacillota > Clostridia > Lachnospirales > Lachnospiraceae > Bovifimicola. The sequence goes on along the minus strand of JAAWEK010000011.1, from coordinate 46,172 downwards.
TTTTCCTCATTTGCCAAATCAAATACATAATACTCATTATCAAGCATAATTGCAACATATCCATAGTTATAATCATGCCCTGAAACATAATGGGCATCTACTCCGATTCTTTTCAAAAGAATCGTAAACAGACTTGCTATGTCTCTGCTATCCCCTCTATACCCATTCTTTAACAGTCGATTTGCTCTGTATACGATTTCCAAATCAAGTTCTGATTCATACAACAAATCAGCAAACGTATTTCCCATGTCATCTATACCTTGTTCATCTGTTACTTGTGAGTAATAATGCAAATAATCATAGATATTTTTTATTTTATCATATACTGACATGTTTTCTGCACAGACCTTACCAACAATTTCATCTACCATATCATCTAAATCTGTATTTCCGGTACTGCCGGGAGTTAACACCATCTGATTAATTTTTTCTTTTAAATCTGCAGGTACAGATTCATCTGAATAAGGACTATGAAACATTTCATTTTTATTTTCATTATCTTTTACTTCATTTTTTTCACTTGTCTGTTCTTCTTCATTCGTTAATTGTTCCGTTTCAGATTGAGGTACAATATTCGCTTTTGAGACAGCATTGATAAACAAAGTTGCATAAAAACACAGCACAACAACACCAATTACTGTCATAATAATTTTCATCTTATTATTCCTGTAATAAGTGTTCCAGTCAAAATTACTTATATATTCTTTCGTACTATTAAGAAATTCTAAAAATCTTTGTTTCATGAATCATACCTCTTTTAGAGTGTGTTTAAAAAATGCTTTCCACCAGATGTGTGTTATGCGACTAAATCTATTTTCCAAATAATATTTTGTTTAAAAATTTTATTTTTCTACATACAAATAATGATATGGTAACACAAATCAAAGCCGCCATAAATGTTATAAATATCCGGATTATACCTTCTCCAAAACAAAATCCTAAAAATGCTATCTGTAGCAAATAAAATTCCAATGAATATTTTCCAATGTATTTTAAAACTTTTACTGCCGGATTAATCTTCATTATTCCAAGTTGAGTAATGGCATATACACATAACATTCCTAAAACAGCCAGAACAGACGCAATTATAACATTACTGTCAAAGCTCCACATAGTACCTAAATAAAGCCATACCGGAACCAAAAGCAATAAATACTTAATATATTTTCTCTTAAATATCTCTTCTATTTTTTCTTTATATGCTGCTATATAATAACCTAAAATATAAAATGGTAAATAACACCGAATTCTATAAATTCCAAATGGCCGGATTCCACCGCCAAAAAGTACTAAAATACCAACCACAGCCGTATAGAATATCAGTCTATATTTTCCTGCAATCTTATTTCCCAGCCAAACAATGATAGCTGATACAAATACTACATATAAAAACCATATTATATAATCCGGACGAATCAAAACTAATTTTATATACTTTTTAAATGCATCCGGAAATTCCACAGATGGAGTCAAACCTGTAAACTTTAAATCCTTTAGCCAATAGAGTAGCAGTGTCCATAGATATGTGGGATAGATTAGCCTTAATACTTTACTTTTTAAATTTAAATTCTTTGAATATATTGAAGTATATCCTGATAATAAGATAAAAAAAGGCATATGAAACGTATATATAATTTTAAAAAGATATATCGACTCAAATGTATCCGGAAAAGCTCTTTGTACAGCATGTCCCAATAAAACAAATAATGCAAGCTCTCCCCTTAAAACATCAATCGCTATATTTCTGGATTTTTTTTCTAAAGTTTTTCCCATTGTTCTAATACCTCGCGCAAGCAGATAAACCGACGAATAAATTTATTTTAGGTATTCCATTTACTTTCCAAATACCAAATATCTTTCATTATTTCTTAAAAAATGTGCAGGATTTCCCACATATACTCCACATGATTCCACAGACTTTACCAAAACCGCCCCAATGCCAATAATGGAATCATTTTTAACTTCCAGGTTATCTTTGACCGCTGCATTTGGTCCTATGAAAACTCTTTCTCCCACAAACGTTTCTGCTCCAATAAAAGCTCCTAGTGATACAAAAGAACTTTTGCCAACAGAACATTCACTTTCAACTTTAGCCCCTGTATGAACAATTACATTTTTTTCAATATGAACATCATTGCCAATATAGCAGAACGGGAAAATGATACATCCATCTCCAAATCTTGTTCCTTGTCCAAATACTACATCTTTACATATTAAAGCTGTTAACGAATAACCTGCTTCTTCTACTCTCCTTTGTATCTGTTCTCTATAGAATGGTTCTCCGGTAGCAATTACTACTTCCATTTCGCTTACGGTAAAATTCTGTTTTATTTCATCAAATGATTGAATTTGGATTCCATTCCATTCCTTTTCCTTGCTAATATCATCGATAAAAAATATTTTCTCCCATCTGTTTTCAATCTGTCCGGTTAAAATCAAGTTCAATACTTCTTTTCCCAGGGAACCGGAACAATAAATGCCTAAAACCATATTCAGCCTCACTATACCTTCTATTTAAAAAACGCTTTTATAAAACCGCATACCCTGTCCACATCTTCTAAACTCAACTCATGGTAAATCGGCAGTGTAAGCACTCTGTCACCGCTCTGCTTCGCAACCGGTAATTTTATCTCTTTATATAAATCTTTATAACATTCATAATCAGAAGCAATCGGATAAAAATATTTTCTTACAAAAATATTATTTTCCGCCAGATAATCATACAACGCCTCTCTATTCTCTTTGGTATTAACTAAAATAGGTAAGTATGCATAATTATATTCAACTTTATCACTTTCAATATAAAACATCTGAATCTCTTGAATTTCCTTAAGATGTTCTCTATATCGCATTGTAATTTCTTTTCTTTTGTTAAGTATATCATCCATGCTATCAAGATTACACAAACCCATTGCTGCCTGAAATTCATTCATTTTAGCATTTCGCCCTACATATTCCACATGTTCTTCATCCATAATACCAAAATTCTTATATGCATTCAGAACTTCTGCATATTCACATCTATTGTAAGCCAATGCACCGCCTTCAATTGAATGAAACAGTTTTGTTGCATGAAAAGAAAACATGGAAATGTCCCCATAATTTGCAATCGATTTTCCATTTACCTTTACTGCAAATGCATGCGCCGCATCATAGATTACTTTTAATCCATGCTTCTTTGCAATAAATTCAATTGCCTCCACATTGCAGGGATGTCCATAGACATGCACCGGAACAATTGCCACGGTCTTATCTGTTATCAATTCTTCTATTTTATTTTCATCTATTGTTAAATCTGATTCTTTTATATCACAAAATACAGGTTTTAATCCTGAAAGGGTAATTGCATGTGTTGTAGAGGCAAATGTAAACGGAGTAGTAATTACTTCACTTCCCTGCTCAAAATCATACATCCGCAGTGCTGACTCCAGCGCAAGATGTCCGTTAACGGTCAATGTAATATTCCCCACATCCAGATAATCCCTTAGTCTCTCCTGAAACTTATTATGCAGAGTTCCCTGGTTTGTAAGACAGCAGCTTTCCCATATAAAATCAATATATGAATTAAACTTTTCTTTTTCCGGTAAATAAGGTTTTGTTACATATATTGGGGCATTATTGTTTTCCATATTTTTCTCCTACTGTTTTATTTTTTATCTGTAATATTGCATATGCAATAAAATCACCTGCGATTAATATCAATCTTTGCATTACTGCTACAATCGGCAGTATTGCGCTAAATTGTTTTGTACCGATTTTTACCATTACAAATTCTTTTATTCCTATACCTCCGGGGGCACCCGGTACCACAAAGCCTGCCAGCCATGATACAGACTGAATAATGGATATTTGTTCAAAATTCCCCAAAATAGAGGTTCCGTTATAGAAATTATACAAATAAACAACCACCAGATTATTAATCGTAGTTGTTATGAATATCAGCAGAAAATTCTTTGACAATTTGAATCTATGGGTAACTATAAGAAACAATACAAACACAATCACCGTAAAAATATACTGCTTTTTGTATAACAAATAATTAACTAAACAGAAGGCAATTGTTACAACTACAACATTAACAATTTCTAAAATAGTTGCCTTCAAAACCTTTTTCTGCTCAATATCATATTTCTTTGCAAGCATATTTCTTCCAACATAATGCATCACATTACTGGGTAAATATTTATATATATTTGAAGTTCCATACATATATATAACTTCACTAACACTGATTTTCTTTTGTGATTGTTCTTTCAAGATTAAATAATAGGAATAGGAATATACAAAAATGGTAACAGTAGTCACTGACACAATAATGATTAACGGAAAAATTAATTCTGTTGTCAGAAATGACTTGTTCAACTTTAAAATCATGGTATATGCTGTATAAATAACATAAACAACAGCAACTATACTAACCACTCTTCCCAATAATTTAATCAGCTTTTTATGTTTTTCAAAGTATTCTGATAACTTTTTATACACATTCATTAACTTATCTTTTAATTTATCCATAGATTATTTTTCTCCATGTATCAGCACAAATTTCTTCTGATAAAACTTTTCTCAGCTGTTTATCATTTTCAACTGTTACGTCATTATCCAATAATGACAATTCCCCAGTTTGCACAATACTGTTGATATCCTTAACTTTAACACCTACTCGTTTAAAAAATGCATATGTTGTTGTTGTACTTACAATATACACTGTTTTTTTTCTAAATATCAAGGACCAAATATTACCTAATCCTTCTTGTCGTAAATAATTAAAAACTCCAATATCTACCTTTTGTATAATTTGATAGTATTTATTCTGGGGCAAAAAATCTGTTAATGGTATAAAACGATTACCAAAATATGCCTCACCAATGGCAATCACTTGTTTAACATATGATTTTTTTCCACCATAAGATAATGGACAATAAATTGTCTCAATCTGCTTATCACATGATTTTAATTTTTTTAGTACATCAATATGCCGATTTGACTTACTGGCCGAATTGCCAACTAACACTGTATATTTATTCTTTTTTTCTTCTAATCTCTTTTCATCACTCATATCCAGGCAATAATGATACAAATCATTACATTCTATACATTCCGGATTTACACCATACCAATGGGTAAGTAAATTATATTCCTCTTTCAGTATAACAACAACTCTCCCAATTTTAGGAATTGCCTGCTTTCTTAACCACTCATATGCTTTATGATAAAACCTTGGCTTGTCCAACAATTTGTAAAAATATAGATCTTTCCCCCATATTACCCAGGTTACCTTATTCGCAATATTCCGATTAAGCGCAATATATATAAGAAGCCATGGAGAGGCAAGGGAATGTATGATTATTCTGTCTGCTTTTTTTAATTTAAAATATAACTTCAAGTTTGAAAAAGGGATAATAAAATTTCTTATGAAAAATGTCTTTATCCCGGTTTCTTTTTCAAAATAATCATCCTTTGAACCATAATGAACTAATTCAAAATCATTCATATCAAAATTATTCTTTTTTAGCAACTTAAAATAACCTTTTGAAAATTTCTTCTGATTATTAAAAACATGCAAGACCATGATTCTATTTCCTCACCTATTCTGATATTAAAATGATTTTAACTTATTCACTAACGATTAATTTTATCTCTTACAAGTTCCTCTGTCAACCTAATTAGTAATATTTCAGTGATTTTCTGGTAGGGAATCTCACTGCTGTATGCTTATTGTATATAATGTATGAATTTACTAATAATTTACTTGGATATAATTTCCCGTTTTTTACAAGCGGATGTTCTGTTAAACTAAACAAATCTCCCGGATAATCCTCCTGTAATATCAAAAATTTTATCAAACTGGTTTTATTATGAGTTTTCAAATAAATTTTAACTATAGCTTCTCCTGTATGAAATTTCTCTCCATCAACAACCAATCTGATTTTATTTTTGTTCTCCAGATGTTTCTTCTTATACGAAAAACTCTCAATCACATCTCCCTGGGATATTTCAATCCAAAGCGTATCTGATTCTTTCATTTCACTCATGTTATATATAAATTCCAAGCCTATATAAGAATATTCACTCATACTTTTACTAAAATCTAAATAAACAGTCTGATTTATCTTTAATATATTAGTTACATTTGTATAAGCTTTTTTACTCATATTATGTTTTTCCAATATTTGATTTGCCACATTAAATCCAGAATTATTACTTGATTTTATAATATTATAATACAATTGTTGATTTAATTTTTCTCCATTAACAATAATTTTATTTTCTTCTTTAATTTGTACATTCTCATCTTTCGGTGCAATCATATATGGTACTGCATATGCTTTTCCAACTCCTTCCGGGCATGTCAAAATTATTTTAGCTTCTCCAGTTCTAAACTTCGAACTCTGTAATATAACTTTTAGTGGTTTATTATGTTCCAAGCTTGATATTGATACACATCTTTCCTCTTTTGTTTCTCCTTGTATAACCAATATATTTATATCTTCATAAAACAAAATTTGCGATTTATTATAAAAATAAAGATTAATGGTTATATATTCTGTATTTAACATCTCTTCATCAAAATAAACATTCTGCTCTATTAAGACTCCGTTATTTAATTTTATATTTGTAATTTTCTCAGTATTCCTCATATAACTGGTATAATACATAGTCTCTACTTGGAACATGCCGTTAAGAGAAGTTACTTTTTTTCCTTCTTGTATTAAACGTTCTGTTAATTCACCATTTCGGACAAGAAGATAAATATCTTTTTCCTGATTAATATATATTATACTCCAATAATTCAACATCTCAAAGTCAGTAATTTTATTTGTCAATAACAATTTAACATTATCTGAACTAGGATTAACATATTCTGTATCACTTACCATCAATAATCTATATTGATTCAATTCAAATTGAGCTAACATATAATTCTGAACATACACATCTGTATATATTTCAGGATATTCCTCTGGTGTTATTTCATAATCATCCAACACCCATTTCACACCCTGAAATTTCTCATTGGTAACTTTTGATAAGGGTAATTCCCTATTTATTACACCATAGCCATAACAATACAGTGACATACAAATAAACAATGCATAAACAATATTGTATTTCCTTTTTATGAATAATTGCATAAATATTAAAGCTATTAAAACTCCAACAATTGTAATAACAATAAAATCTCTATTCCGAAACGTTCCTTCCAATCCTCTAAACATTAATGGTGCTATTGTTGTAAAAGCTCCGCTGGCATTTATGTTGTAATCTAACAAAGAAGGAAATATCCTTGAAACACATATAACAGATAAAGTCAAAAATAATCCTAATGTTATATATATATAATATCTTGGTATTCTTCGATTTTTCATGTAATACAAAAAAACAAACAATACTGCCATTCCACAATAGGCAGCCCAGTATCGCTGATAAACAAACCATTTACTTCCTATTCCATGCTCTAATGAAGTAATGGTTACACGAAGAGAAAAAACTGCACCAAGCAATAAGGTTCCTATCAAAAGAGAACCTATAAACAAAATTGATGTATATAATATTGCATTACTCTCATTTACTTTAACATTGCTTTTTTTTACCCTTCTTTTACAACTAAATAAAAACTCCCTCATAATAAAACATGTTATTATAATAAATAATAATACTATCCCCCCCGAATAAGTTGCCATTACAAACAGTTGACCAAATATACATGAAAAAAAAGCACGAATTCCTACCGGACTGGTCATATATTTAAGATAACTGAATCCTAAAGCAAGTATGTCTGTGGAATTTCCAAGTTTCTCATCCTGTAAATATAGTAACCACAGTTTGTCCTGTGTCAAAGCAATTAATTTTGATATTAAAAAATATCCTATCAAACAAATTGTCAAAAGTATTGGTATATTAACAAATATTTTTTTTCGAAAAACATAATATGAAATAATTGCTATAAGCACAGCACACCAAATCATAATAAACCGTGTATGGACAGTCAAACCATAACATAAAATTAAGCCCAGATAAACAGATAACTTTTTCACACTTTTATTACGCTCAATATTCTGTTGCATACATAACATGATATATAATATAACCCAGCACAAAAATATCAATGGATTTTCATTTATTATTGAATCATTGCTTATCATACTGCTATAAATGCAAACAGACGCAACTGCAATAAGTGCACATACAAACTTTTTTTCTATTTTAAATATTTTATATAAAATGTTATAGCAAATAACACCATTTAAGGCTAATAGTAAAGCATTATAAAACAATAATCCCTGATATATAATACTCATATTATTAAGTATCAAAAACAAAGGGGCCATCAAAAGAGAATACCCCCATCCATAATACATTATATGAGAAGTGACATTTGACCAGTCATTCCCTCCAAAAAAAGCCGCACCAGAAATAACACCAAATTCGTCTGCCGCTCCATTTAAAGCCGTTGGACCTCTAAACAACAGATTAATAAGCATTTTCGCAATTAATATTGAGAAAAACAGGATTAGTTGTACTTTATATTTTTCTATCCATATTCTAACAACACTATCTTTTTTCATGATTACATTATTTTTCCTTTCAATATAAACAATACACCTACTGTATTTTTTCCGCTATTGTTCCATAAATCTCTGCTAGAGGCGCATAAATAATAACATAAAGCTGTGTATTCTGTTTAACATTATTTACATATAAATTATTTGTAAATTCCCCTTTATCTTCAATAACATAAGGCATAATATACCGATATCCTCCGCCAGTCGGACATGTCAATACCACATTGGCTGTACCGGCATGAAACTGTCTGGAATCCACTATCACGTTAACCGGTACATTATCTTCAATATTATTTAAAGTAATTTCATATTGACTAAACACATCATCCTGCTCTACTGTTATATATACTTTATCCGTATACACACAATTTTCACGATTCCAAAATAACAATCTGACTGCAAATTTATCTTCAGCCAACATCTCCTCTGTTATTTGAATTTCCTGACTCATTTCCACATCATGTTTTAATTTTTCACCTTTTATTCTGTTAGAATACTTTAACCGATTAGAAAAATATAATTTCTCAATACCAAACATCTCTCCTAAATCTTTTATTTCAACTCCCGCGTTTTGAAGAGTATTACACAGTTCTCCATCTTTAATCAACAAATAGATGACATACTTTTCCTGTTCCTCGGAATACAACAAATTCCATTGATCAGCCATTTCTTCTGTCAATTCTCTTGTCAATAACAATTGTATATCTGATTCCGTTCCACAATACTCATCTATATTAGCCAATATTAGTTCATAGCGGTTCAGTTCAAACTGAGCCAACATATAGCTTGGAAAATTCTCATCAACATATATCCTTTTATACTTTTCATCATTTATATCATATTGGTCTAATATAGATTTCAATCCCTGATATTTTAAATTATTATTCTGAGCGGCCGGAATGTCTGATTGTATCAAAAAACAAACATATACAAATATAAACATTGCCATAAATAATACTGAGAGGGATTTTATTCTTCTTTTTTTAATCAAGATTATACTTATTATGCAAATAAAAATACCAACTATAAATAACCTTAGAAAATCTAAATAATTGAAATATCCCAACATTTTTCTTATCATTAATGGCGTAATAATTGTAAATGCACCAGAACTCTTAATCCTGATACTTACTAACTCAGGTGCTATAACTCCCAAAAAACCAATTGAAGCTATAATATACATTAAAAAGGTTGTAATAATCTCTTTCTTTACTGTTTCTCTCTTAATAATATATACAAACGTCAACATAATTGCCATTGCACAATATGCCGCCCAATACCTTTGGTAAACATACCACTTACTCCCTATGCCCTGACTGGCTGACACCAACGTTGAATTGATTGAGGCAACAGAGGTAAATAATATGGTCGCAATGATTAGTGCTGCAATAAAAATAACCGCAGTATACAAAGAAGCATTCATCCTGGAAATTTCGGGTTCTGCTTTATTCATTCTTGCTTTTATTGTTAGAATTATTTTACCTGTTGCTATCCCTCCAATCACCAAAAATAATACTAAAAATACACCAGAATATGTTGCTAGAATAAAAAATTGCCCCACTACACATTTTAAATAGGCTATCATACCATCTACACTAAATAGTTTAGCAAAATTCCCCCATATTGCCCCTATGCTTTCTATTGAATTTCCTATTGCTTCGTCCTTTAAATAAGCCAGCCACAATCTGTCCTGCATAATACTGTTTAAAAATTTTACAACAAAATAGCCAATGCCACATTCTGCCATCATTATCGGTATATTAACAAACAATTTATTCCGTAACAAATAGTATATAATGATTGCAACAAGCAATGCACACCACGTAAAAATAAATCTTGTATGAACTGTCAAACCATAACAAAGTAGAAAACCCAGTAAGAATGTATATGCTTTTACTTTTTTTCCTTCTTCAACCCGCCGCTGCATTATAAGAATCAGATATAAAACTAACCAGTTAAGAAAAACAAGGGGATTTTCATTAATAATTGCATTCCCATTAATAATATTGTGATAAAAACAGCAAGATGCCAATGAGACAAGCGCACATGTGAGTTCACTATTTATCTTAAAAAAATTTTTTAAAATATTGTAACAAATTACTACACACAATGCCATAAGCAATGCGTTATATGATAACATAATCTGATAAATAACACTCATATTATCAGAAAGAAGAAAAGCCGGAGCCATCAGTGCCGAAAATCCCCATCCATAGTATAAAATGGTTGATACCACATTAGACCAGTCCAGACCGGCAAAATATGCAGCACCGGCAATGGTTCCTATTTCATCATTCCCTGTAGCGGATGTCAATGATTTAAACAGCAGATTTATTAAAACTTTAACAATAAAAACGCTTAGAAATAGAATTATCTGTACCCTATATTTTTTAACAAGCTCTGTCGCTATTTGGTTGTTTCTTATCTGACCATCCATTCTGCAGGCATACCTTCCTTCGACTCTATAATACTTCAATTTTTGATAATACATGATTATCCAGGAAATGTAAAGTATATATTAATCATTTAATATATTTATTTTTTGTGTAATCATTCAAAATACCATATATATTCATACACATATACGAATCAAAATCTCTTCCGTCTTTTCTTATCTTACCGGCAATCCAGTCCGGCAATTGCTGTTTATCATATGGACACACATATGGTTTTATATATTTGTTATCTTTATTATTTTTACATGATAATGTTATTGTTGCCGGACCGGCAGAATATTTTTCAGAATCAAGCACAATTCTCAAATAGTCTCTGGCCCACAGTTCAGACTGATGTACCGAAAATACATCTGACTGTTTTCCTTGTGTCACTGTGACTGTAATTACCCCCTTGGATAAAGAATCTCCTGTATTTCTAACCCAAATATCCATTCCCAGATACTTATAGGCCAGCATTTCATCTGTTATCTGTATTTTCTGAGACAGTTTCATTCCCTTTCCGATACTTCCTACATCTGCTTTCGCTTCTGATTTATCCGTTACAGCAATGTTCGCCGGTATGATCTGCAGCCCCTGCAAAGTTTTTGGTATAACTACGTACATATAAAGCTGACCAGCATACTCTTTATCATTATAACGAAGCGGATAAATTAATTCCTTACCTGTCTCCTCACTCAAATCAACCGTATACGGAACCACATATTTATATCTGCTCATATCCGGACAGGTCATTGTAATAGTTGCTTTTCCTTCCTTAAATCCTTTGCTGTCCGCAAATACATATACCAGTTCTCTGGTAACTATATTATCCATAGAAACGAAATACGTTTTTTCTATTTCTCCCTGGGTTATAGTAATATTCACTTTCCCCCTGCTTGGATTTTCCGACGGATTTCTGAACATAAATCCAATTGCAAATCTTCCATTGTCAATCATATCAGAAGTAATATTAAAATCCTGCTCCAGTTTATCTGTATTTTTTATTTTCTGAATACCGATATCACGGATATCCTTCTCCTGGTTTTTATAAATTAACTTTTCTATTCCAAAAACATCTCTGACATCCGTCAAAGGAACTCCCTGCTGAATAAGTTTTTCCGATAACTCCCCCCTTCTTACCAGAAGATAATAATCCGGTACTTCTTTACCCTCACTGTCTGTCTGGCTTTTCTGATACAGTATATACCAGTTTCCGCACATTTCTTCCCCAATCTGTTCCGTTAAAGCCAGCCGAATATCCGTTTCCTTTTGATTCGGTGATGAATATTCTTCATAATCGCTAATCTGCAGTTCATATCTGCTCAACTCAAATTGTGCATTATAATAATTGCTCAGTTTACTGTCTACATATATTTTTTTATGGTCATTATAGCTTATACCATAAGACTCTAATATCCATTTTGCATCAATATATTGATAATATGACTGTTTGGAAACCGTAATATCTACTGCAGCCATCTTATATGCAAATAAATACACAAATATTATTATTGCCAGAGCTGCCGCCGAATGATACTTCTTTTTTATGAATAATGTTATCATCACCAAAAACCATACACTACCCACCGCCAGCAGAATCATCCAGCCGGACAATGTAAAACGGTCTTCCAGTTTATTAAATGTAAAACCCACAAGAAACTGATAGACCAGTGCAGAAGATATTTTGGCTCCCACCAGTTTTACTGCTACAAAGATTCCAAACAGAATTCCCCATATTGTCATACCAATAAGCGAAACAATGGAAATTACTTTATTTAATTTCTTATCCTTATTCAGATAAAAATACACAAACGTTAACATAATCGCCATTGGACAACAGGCTCCCCAGTATCTGGAATAGACAAACCATTTACAATTCCAGCCCTTAATAATGGCAGTTCTGGCCACACCGGCCGCGCCGATATTTGAAAATAATAATGCAGCAATCAAAAGCGAAGCAATAAAAATAATTCCGGTTCCAATCCGGATATCTGTTATTTCTTCATGTTCTGTAACAAAATAACTCTCTTTATCTATAAAAGATTTTCGAAACAATCTCTTAATCATAATACCCGTTATTATAAGAAACAAAAGCAACAAACCTCCGGATAAAAAGAACATCACAGCAGACTGTCCCAGCATCATATGTAGAAATCCTTTCAACCCTTCGGAGTTCATCAGTTCCTTCAAATTTGTCAACTGACTTCCCAAACTATCCATACTGTTTACCAACGGCTCATCATTTTGTGCCGCCAGCCATAGTTTGTCCTGTATTCTGCCGTTTAACAGGCGGACAAGCGCATAGAGGCCTCCCGTTCCCAATAAGAACACCCAGGGATTAACCAGTATTTTCTTTTTCACCAATCCATATATAATAAGCATCACGAAAACCGCACCCCAGACTAAAACAAATCTGGTATGCACTGTCAGGCCATATCCCATTATTAAAACCATAATAATGGTATTCTTTATTTTGGAGCGTCCGTTGCAGGAATTGTCCTGCATTTTTAATAATATATAAAAAATCAGCCATGTTAAAAAGATTATAGCCGTTTCATTGAATACAATATTAGTATCCATCAATGCTATAAAATAAAAATTTGAAGCCAATGTGACCAGTACACAAAATGTTTTATTCTGAATCTTAAAAATTCGGTTTAATATGTTATAGCATATTACCACCGATAAACCTAGCAACAATGCATTGTAAGCCAGCATCGCCTGAAATAAAAGCCTCACGTTATCGGTCAGTAAAAAGGCCGGAGCCATGAACATGGAATATCCCCATCCGTAATACAAAGCTCTGGAAATCACATTCGACCAATCCAGGCCTGCAAAATAAGCTGCTCCCGCCATCGTTCCAATATCGTCATTTCCTGCAGAAAGCGTGGATGATTTCAATAACAGATTCAAGATGATTTTTATTCCAAATACAACTAAAAATAATATAATTTGAATCCTATACTTATTCCATATTCCAAATAAAATCTCCCGAATCTTCTTAGCTCCGGTTTCCTTATTACTCATAACCATAACCTTTCTATCTGCCATTTATTTTAAGGCATCTGCCGATACCTTTTATTACAGACTTAATCAACGTTGCAGCAATCAAAGAAATCAAAAATGCTGACAATGATATTATGAAAAATGAAAGCCACCCATTCATGCTGTTCAGAATCTCTTTAAGCTTAACGGATGTTGTTATCTTTCTTATTATCATATAATGAATCAGATAAATATAAAATGTCTTATCTGCAATAAAGTATATGATTTTATATAATGATTCTTTTACTTTTATATGCATTAAAATATAAAAAATACAAACCGTAGCTATTATTACGGTAACTGTTCTGATTGATGTAAAATTATTAAACTTTAAATCAATTTCTTTACAGAGCATACTTATTCCAAACAACAGCATATTCATAAGCAGAATAATTACCACAGAAATTTTTTTCATTTTTCCGCTTGTAATATTTCTCCGAAAATAACCGATTTCTGTTTCATTTTTCAGCCAGGCATACATTTCGTATCCCAAAAGAACGTAAAATATATTTATATCAAAAGGTGAAAAAAATGTAACTTTAATATCCGTTTTTAATAAATGCTGCAAAATCGTCCATATATTATTTAAAGCCATACATAAGAATGTTAAAATCAGATATCCTCTTCGAATCTTATTTTCTTTTTCTTCATTCTTACACAAAAGCCGTAGTAAAGGAAACCAGATTATAAGCCTCATATATGCCCATACATACCATAAATGCATACATATTGATGTATTATTAACCTGCCAGCTGAAAAAATCCGAAAAAACTGTTTTCCAGTCAATATCCGGATTCATTAGACAATACAGAATTGACTGCTGGCTTTTTAGCCATGGCGCAAACAGCTGGGTTAGCAAAATCACAAGCATGGCAGGTATAAATATTGACAGCAATGTACTTTTTACACGTAAAATATATTTTTTATCTGATGTAAACATAAAATATCCGGTAATCATCCAGAATAGTGCAACGCCGTTTAGAACAAACACTTTAATAATATTTTCTTCATAATAATTTAATCCCTTATTAAAACTCATTGTATGAAGAAATACAACCATGAAACAGCCTATTATTCTAATACATTCAATGTTGATATTTCTTTTTGCATATTTCATTTTCGTTTCCAATATCTATTCCTCTCTGTTTGTTATTTGCCATTCAGTGAGTTAACATATTGCGCCATTGCCAGTCCGGCTTCCTTCCCTACCAGATTATAACCTTCCTGTGAATAATGAGACAGAAAACTCATCATGCCTCTGTTTACAAAGGTTCTTGCAATGGTAGTTGTCATATAGGCATATTCATATGTATCACAAAACTCTACCTGTGTATTCTGGATCGAATCAAAAATACCTGGAAAATTTAAATGATTACCGATTCCAACAAAAAAACACATTTCTACACCATGTTTTCTCATCTCCTCAATCATTTTCCTAAGGTATTCTTTATATTTTTCCGGATTTTCTCTATAATCAGCTTCTCCCTGAGACCAGACCATATATATATGACGTACATTAAATCCGTTATCATTCAGCCAGCTCTTTGCAGTATTTAACCGTGTAACCGCATCACTTAATATAGGCTGACCAGGCTGAAACTTCCTGACGGAAGTCCCGGAAATACTGGCTGAAACTCCAACAACCGGCACCCCGGCGGCTTCAAAATAAGCTTTGCAAAGACTCGCCGTCATACCACCGGATTTAACCTCTGTCCCTTTTTTTGCACTGATATCATTAATGGCTCCTTTTACATTTTCATATTTGCCAAAAGGCTCCTGCAGCGTATATAATCTGGAAGGGTCCGTAACCGCTTTAAACTCATATGCCGAATTTACTTCCAAAACCGGCGCTAATGAGGCATTTTCTCCTCTTCCCGCCATATTGGACTGTCCCATAAATATTACCAGATCCACAATTTTCCGGTTTAAACATATATTTGACATTGCTCCGTATACTTTTTTTCCATTCAGTATTTTGTATGGCCGGACCCTGTAATAATACAGTCCTGTCTTGGACGTAAGATTTAATTTATAGCTGTTATCCTTCCAACCGGACCTCACACAGTTGTATTTTCCGTTTACTGAAGACGAATTATATACATTGTACCGATATTTACTGTTTTTTAAATCACTCCACTGCAGATAAGTTCCTGTTTTATCCACCAGCAATGTCAGTTCCAAATCATTTTTCACATACGCAATCTGTATTGGTTTGGAAGCTTCGCCATATATCCGCTTTCCCCGTTCAACTTTTGTAGCTCTGACCTTATACCAATATTTTTCTCCTGCCACAGCGCTGTTATCCGTATATTTTAACCCGGATATATCTTTTGCAACACAGGTATAAGTGCCATTTTTACGACTGGAGCGATAGAGCCGGTATGTATAAGAGTTGCCGGATGAATTCCAGACCAGTGTTGGTTTTGTCACCGTTTCGGAAGATATTGCCGGGACCGGTATATCTTTTGAAACCGCATAAGCCTCTGTATGAACAGCGGAAACCAATCCCATCATTATCATAACCGCAGTTATTCCCATAATGAATATTTTACATTTGTTTTTAAATTTTTTACCAGAAAAAATAGAATAATATCGATTCAATTTCCCATACACCTTAAGACTGTCCCCAATACTGTTAAAACAGATAAATAATAAAGCACCTGTCTTTTTCCTTTCTTTAAGTAATTTTATTTTTTGTCTATCAACTATTTAGATAAAATTTTAAAGAGGGGTGTTTCATAAGCCATAGAATGACTCATGAAACACCCCCATTTAATTTCCAGTACAGTATAACATTGAATCATCTGTTCTTCAATAGTAGAAAATTGGAATTTCTTTTATTAAATGAAGCTATTATAATCTTTTCAGTAATTCTTCTCTTTCCTTCTCATATCCCGGTCTGCCCAGAAGTGCAAACATATTTTTCTTATAACTCTCTACTCCCGGCTGGTCAAACGGATTTACACCTGAAATGTATCCGCTGACACCGCATGCAAACTCAAAGAAGTAGAACAGCTGTCCCAAATAAAACTCATTCTGTTCTGGTATATTTACCATTAAGTTTGGTACATTTCCGTCTGTATGAGCAAGCAGAGTTCCGTTCATGGCACTCTTATTGATAAAATCCACAGTTTTTCCTGCCAGATAGTTTAATCCGTCTAAATCCACCGGTTCTTCTTCCAACTCAAAAGAGCATTTTGGAGTTTCTACATTTATTACTGTTTCAAACATAATCCTGGAACCATCCTGAATAAATTGTCCCATAGAATGTAAATCCGTTGTAAGGTCTACAGACGCTGGAAGGATTCCCTTCTGATCCTTTCCTTCACTTTCACCGTATAACTGTTTCCACCATTCTGATACATAATGAACGCTTGGTTCATAGTTTGCCAGTATTTCCACGGTTTTTCCTTTTCTGTGAAGTATATTTCTGATTGCCGCATATTTCAATGCATCGTTCTCGGCAAATGCATTATTTAATGCCATTTCCCTTCCAGATGCCGCACCTTCCATAAGCTTGTCTATATCAGCGCCGCTTACTGCGATTGGAAGCAGACCCACTGCAGTAAGTACGGAAAATCTTCCGCCCACATCATCCGGTACTACAAAGGTCTCATATCCCTCTTCCGTGGCAAGATTCTTTAATGAACCTTTTTCTTTGTCTGTAGTAGCATATATTCTCTTCGCCGCTTCTTCTTTTCCGTATTTTTCTTCCAGAATTTTCTTAAATACACGGAATGCAATGGCAGGTTCCGTAGTAGTTCCTGATTTGGATATCATATTGATTGAAAAATCTTTTCCGTCCACAACATCCATCAGATGTTTGATATAGGTACTGCTGATACTGTTTCCAACATAATATATTTCCGGAGTCTTTCTCTGGTCTTTTGTAAGATTGTTATAAAAGCTGTGTCCCAGGAATTCAATTGCCGCACGTGCACCAAGATAGGAACCGCCGATGCCAATAACAAGCAATACATCAGAATCATTCTGTATTTTCTTTGCTGCTTCCTTGATTCTGGCAAATTCTTCTTTATCATAATCCACAGGCAAGTCAATCCATCCTAAAAAGTCGTTTCCCGCACCTGTCTTTGACATCAATGTATTTTTTGCATTGGCTGCAATACTTTCCATGTTTGTAATTTCACTATCTGATATAAATTTGGCTGCTTTTGAATAATCAAATGATACTTTTGCCATTGATATACACTCCTTTGTTTGCTCAGTCTATAAAGAATAACCTGAGGTCTGAAAAGGCTTCAGGCGATATACGGGATTATTATAGTACGATTGGGGGAATTTGGCAAGGGGGATTTTATCTGTTCTGCCAATATCTTCTTCTCCATGAGGCAAATGTGCCTCTGTCTATTTGTGATTTGCTTTGTCCCGTATTTTTATGTAATGCTGAATAATTTTTCTGATGAAATGATTGAAGTAATTCTATTATAGGACCATTTTGTGTCTGGTAAATATGATGAAGATTTATCGGTTTATTGTCTATTCCAATGGCTGCCCTTCCGGTTGCCATTCTTTGGGAATTTTTTCCATTAATCGTCTTGCCTTTCGTTTTCCAAGATGTTGTTTGATCCTTATCAAACAGATCATTATTTTTATAAACTTTAATATTTTCAAATGTATCTTCATGGCAAAAATCTATAACATTCTTTAATACAGGAAAATCTGTCTCTATATTATAACTTGCTGTTCCATTTGGTGTATCAAACAGTTCATTACTTGGTTCAAATTTTAAATCTTCATCAATTTCTGCTTCTTCTTCCGGATCATACCCTTGCAGCATACTCATATCCATACTTTCACCTCTTTTTATCTTTAATATTTATTTGTCTTCCATGATTTCTCTATTTTGCTCTCTATAAACACGTGACCGTTCTCTCCAGTATTCCCCTCTTTCGGTATCAAAACCTCTTCTGTCTATCAGCGATGGCTCTCCCTTTCTTGGATGAAGTTCTGAAGAATGTTGTTGGTGAAAAGTTTGTAATAATTCTATGCGTGGACCATCATCTTCCTGATTAGCATGATGCAGATTAATCGGTAATCCATCACTTCCAATTGGCGCTTGACCTCTGCTCATTCTTCTTAGATTTTCTTCACCGTCAGAATCATTTCCATGAGCATATAATTGACTATTATGGAAGTATACTTTGCTATCTTCAATTACACTTTTTTGTAAAAGACTTGAAGGTACACCGACTATATCATTTTCCGGCATATCATCAGCAGATTCCTCTGTAGGTGGAATATATGTAGGATCATTATCCTCTGAGCTTGAACTACATAAGTCCTCGCTGTCCCTTTCACTATAATCACTATCAGACACATTACATCCCTCCCCTTTTTCATTTAAATATTATAAGTCTAATCCGCTATTAAATATCCATATTTTCCAAATTCCTCTTTAAATACCATTTTTCCATTTTTCTCATATTCTGATTGGATGGCCCATATAATATGTTTCATATTCAGCCCTATTTCCTGTGATACTGACTTAAAAACAGCATTTAATACTACATTTTTTATAGTTGCCCCCGTAAACTCAAAATTTTCCGATAAATATTCAAAATCAATGTCTTCTGCTTTCATCTTTTTCCCAAAAACTGATTTCCATATTTCATAGCGAATGTTTTTATCCGGTATGGTAAAACGGACTTCAAATTTTATTCTTCTCATAAATGCCGCATCAATATTTTCCCGGTAATTTGTTGCCAATATCACAATACCATCAAATTCTTCGATTCTCTGAAGCAAATATGCAACTTCCGTATTTGCATATTTATCTCTTGCATCATTTACCTCACTTCTTTTTCCAAACAATGCATCTGCCTCATCAAAAAACAAAATCATATTGCTCTGTTCTGCCTTCCGAAATATCTCTTCCAGTCTTTTTTCCGTTTCTCCAATATATTTATCTACTACTTTTGATAAATCCACCTTATACAATTCCAAATTTAGCATATTAGCAAGCACATATACTGCCATAGTTTTTCCTGTACCGGAAGGGCCAGAAAACAGTGCTGAAACACAGCGTCCATATTGAAAATGCCTTTTCATACCATATTCATTATAGACCTTTAGTTTATATTTAATTTGAAAATAAATATCCATTATCTTGCTCTTTTGTTTTACCTCCAGTTTTAAATCCTCCCATTGATATAAAAAATCCATATGTTTAATATCATCATATCTGCCATCATTTAATGCCTGATAACAAAGTTTTGATATGTAACGATTATCATAAATAAGGTCTTCTCCGCTATATTTCATCTGCTGTACTATCTTTTTTATATTTCCAATGGAAATATTCATTTTTGCTGCCATCTCCGAAATATTTATTTTATGCAACGCATTTTCGCCTAAAGAAGCACAAATAAAAGTCTTCCATACTTTCCGGCTCTGTATTTCATTTAGCTTTTTCATCTCAAATTGACATACTGCATTATCAATATAAGGATGAATTTTAATATTTTTATCTGAAATTACAAATAGTTCAAGGTTTTCACCATCATTGATTATTTCAATATTTTCTTTTTCCGATCTATTTCTGAAAATAGAAGTTCCACCAATTTTTTTTATTATTTTTATGATATTTTTTCTTACTTTTAAATTCTTTTCAGACATCTCAAATTTTTCAGGAATATCAATACACAGTCCGCTTTCCAATAAATACATGCATCGTTTTATTTTCTGACACAGCCGCACAAACTCTTCTCCATTGGCCGGTTCTTCATATTCATATATCAACACATTATGTTTCAATTGTTTTGAAATATGCCTTACCAAAAATTTTTTTCCGGTTTGGCGCTCTCCAATAATATGAACAACCGGACACATTTCATTGCTCTTTGCAATCCTTTCTACCCTTTTACATATTTCCATCATATCGTCAGTATATAGCACCAACTCCTCTATTTTATCTTTATAAGAATGAAATCTAATATACTGCCCGAAATTCTTTGATAAACCCTGACCAATATTTTTGCTTCCTGACACCTCTAAATTATTGCAGATTACCGATTCCGCAATACCGTTTAAATAATTCATTAAGGTTATATCCATGCGATATGTATTGCGAATATAGTCCGGATATATTGCTTCGTAAACCAAAATTTTTTCTATAATCTGCTTTGCCTCATCAATCTCTTTTGCAAAATAGACAGAAAGTTCATCAGGATAAGCTATCTTTGTAGCGAGATCCAGACTGACACCTCTTTCATTATTTCCTGTTATGATTTTAAAAATCTCATTTACCGAATTATCTATGTATTCTAAAATTGCCAATTCTATACAAATCATTGCAATTTTATTTTTTTTACAAGGTTCAAATATTTTTTTATATCGATATTTAATTATTTCTGTTGAATATCTGTCATAATTACATTCGCTTTTTGTTGCAGAGTATAACATCTGTTTTGTTACATCTGATTTTAATACTCTTGCATAATGTTTAAATGCCTCATCATTTATTTTATCTTTTAGAAAATAGGATAATTTTAAGGCTCCTATTATTGCATAATCCTGCATATGATCATCCTTTTTTAGGTCTATTCTACTTGCATACCTGGATGCTGAAAATTTTCTATCATACGGGCTACTGCTTCTCCGCTGAATATGTCATCCAACTTAGGTCCGTGCCAGATTATACTTCCATGAGATAATACATATCCTGTAGAAAAATCATACTCATAAAATGGAATCTGACCATTTCGAAAATCAGATAATGCATTCCTCACTGCAATTGATTTTTGTTCATTTGTCATTTCATAATCCTCTGGTCCTACCACCCCTCGCAATCCCGGTGCTGTTCTGGAGTCTGCTGGATTCCCTGTAGTCAATAATTTTAAAAAATAATTAACAAGATATGCTTCCCATCCATTTCTTAATTCGTTATCTGATTTTAATCTAATTCTTTCATCATTTTTTATATTATAAAGAAAATAATTTATATATATATCCCATGTTTCACCTTTAATAAATTCCAAGTTAGGATTTTTCCAATATTCATTTTTTAAACTTGCCAAATCTGTTGTACGTATTGGAACCGTTCTTCCCTTTTTTCCCATAAACCTTGGCTTTACCACCCGCAGAATAAAATCTTCATCTATTCCAGTAACACAATCTATATTTTGTCTTTCCGATCTCCTTGCCCCAAATCCGTTATTTCTTTCTATGGCTTCCGACAAATTTCCAAAAATCCTTTTTGATAATGCATTGTCGGCATCTATCATTGCTGGCGTATCATAACTACCTGTTTCTGAATTCCTCTGATATAATAAATTTTCATAATGTAAATCATCCATACCCGTTAAAGCAGTAAAGATTTCTGTCAATGTTTTCGAATCAGACTCTGTTTTCTCTGTTCCATCTATTCTGTCTATCTGTTCTCCCTCAAAATACTCTACCATGGAGCCATGATTTCTGCTTGTTTGTATATCAAGCGTTTTTACGGCTCCTAACAGTCCTTCTCCATTTACACATATCGCTGTTCTGTTTAACTCCTCTGCCAGACTCGCTCCAGTTCCCAATAATTCTCTTTCTAACGACTTATCTTCCGGTTTAATTACTTTTGTAACCAGTTCCTTTGGCTGATGTCTATTATTTTTTTTAATCTGGTAAGTTACAAACAACACTCCTAATCCACGATTATGTAAATCACTATTTGCCAATTTTATATTTATAACTCTTTCGCTATTTATCCAGAATCCCCAATACACAATATCAAAATACATTTCCCGAATACCTTTTATCACTCTATTAATACGCGGACTGATAAAATCAATGTCTAATCCTATGTTCAGCCACTCAAATATTTTTTTTATTTGTTTATCTTTTGTATCATAACTTCCTTTTTCACCAAAAGCATACGGCAAAATTGAACCTTCCATTATACTCAACAATTTATCTTTAATATCATGAGATAAGGTTGGGGTCTTTACAATTTCTTTATCTAATTGTTTTATAAATTTTTCAACTCCTGATTTATAAGCCTTCCAGATATCTAATGCTTTTTTTATTATTCTTTTCTTTTCCTAAAGCAAACCCAAGTCCGGATTCTTCCATAATTGTTGACCTTTTCAATAATGGTGTCAATTCCCCCTGATCAACAAGCCAATTATCAAAGGTACTCTCATAATCTGAATCCTCATATCCTGATTCTACATCTAAAATCTCATCTGCAATCATACAAATAGCTCCCAACTAAATTTAATATATATTATATATTTTTCACAATTCTTTTGTAAATATCTCGACCCCTTTCTTTAGAAAACCTTTAAACAATAAAAAGGTCACATATCAGCAACCTTTTTTGCTAATATGTAACCTTTTTACTTTCACTTACCCTTTAAATTATAAACACCGATTTATTCCCCATTCTACGACAGAAATTCCTCCAGTACCTCATCAAATATTTTTTCAATCTCCTGATCATCTGCTTTTTCAGCTTTTATCTCCCTATTTATACTCTGGTCAGTATCCGCTTTAAGATTTTCCGTCTTTTTTTCCTTATCCCCCTCATCTGTTAAATTTAAAGTTTTATTTTCATCCTTTATTTCTGCCTGCATATTTCTATCCGCAACATTCTTCTTCCCTTTTCTGTTTTTATTATTTCTTTTTGTTTTCTTCGCCGTCTCCTTTTTTATAACCCTTTGCTTTTGTTCTTCCTGTACAGCCTTCACGGCTGCCTCATTTTCTTCTGTCATATTTTCTATTGTTTCTTTCGCCTCCAATTCCTTTTCATCACACCAGTCTGTCCGTATAACATCCATCTCCCCAGCTGCCTCATCATCTTTTTCCTCATTCTTCATTTCCACATGAACCGCTGGAATATTCTCCCCGTCAACTGCATGATTATTATCCAGATAATTTATAATTTCATCCCGAATTACATTTCTCTTATAATCCAATGCAATCACATTATCCCACAGCTTCAGACAAATAAATAAAATTGCTGCAGCCCCCGCATATATGTATATCCCCTTTGTCATTTGAGAGCCAAAAGATAATTCATCCTTCTGTGCTGCCAACAATATGGCAATGGCACATATCCCCAGTATCAAGCAGACTTTTCCGAAAATATCACCAATATCCTGCATTTTTTCCACCAAAATACTTTTTATTTTCCACCCGTGCATGGCACGCTCTACAAATGCACTTAAATTGTTTATTTTTTTTCCATATTTCACTTCATTTTCATACTGGAGAATAATCCCTTCCGCCCTTTTATTCTTTCGTATCTGGTAATTTTCTATTTTATCCAAAATATCGTCATAACACAGACTCCCTGCTGTTTTAATTCCGAAGCCAATTAGAAATAATCCGATTATTACGTATAACATTCCACCGTTTGTCGTAAAATTAATAATAAAATCTGCAATTACCCTCATAATTATTTTCTCCCTGCTTAATAATTTACTTCTATTTATGTTAACACATACAATATCATTTTTAAACACACTTTCTGAAAAATCGTTCGTCCTCCTTCGACAGAGGGTGTCGATTTAAAAGTTTTCCTGTATACACCTCATGTCTTTGACATTCATCTGATTTGATGTATAATAATTTTATAAAAAATAAAAACAATATCATAATTGGAGGAAGACTTATGGTTTTTAAAACAAAAGGAACCTGTTCCCGTGAAATTCACATTGAAGTTGAAAACGATATCATAAAGAATGTAACTTTTATAGGGGGTTGTAACGGAAACACCCAGGGCATTGCCAGTCTGGTTAAAGGAATGAATGTACATGATGTCATTGCAAAAATGGAAGGCATTGACTGCGGCGGACGTGGTACCTCCTGTCCGGACCAGCTAGCCAAAGCATTAAAAAATTATGTGATGGCACAATAAACAGATTAAATCCCATATTTCAGAAAGGACATTCACTCTATGTCAAAAAAAATTGTTTTAACAGGCGGCGGTACCGCCGGACATGTCACCCCGAATATGGCACTCATTCCAGGATTAAAGGATATGGGTTTTGATATAAAATACATAGGCTCCTATGACGGAATCGAAAAAAAACTGATTGAAGAGATGGATGTTTCATATCAGGGAATTTCTTCTGGTAAATTAAGACGATACTTTTCCGCCAAAAATTTTACCGACCCGTTCCGGGTAATCAAAGGATATGGAGAAGCAAAAAAAATCTTTAAAAACTATAAACCGGATGTTCTTTTTTCAAAAGGTGGTTTTGTATCAGTTCCTGTCATCCTTGCCGCAAAAAAATACAAAGTTCCAATCGTTATTCATGAATCCGATATGACTCCCGGATTAGCAAATAAAATCTCAATACCTTATGCCCATACGGTATGTCATAACTTTCCGGAAACCGCAAAGTATCTGCCGGAAGGTAAAGCACTGTTAACCGGTTCCCCCATCCGTCAGGAATTAAAACAGGGCGACAAACTTGCAGGACTGAATATGTGCGGATTTTCTGCCAACAAACCCATCATCATGGTTATAGGTGGCAGTCTGGGTGCCGTCGCCGTTAATGAAGCGGTCCGCAATTCTCTGGATGAATTGTTAAAAACCTATCAGATTGTCCATCTCTGTGGTAAAGGAAAGACGGATGACAGCCTGAATAAGCGCACCGGCTATAAACAGTTTGAATATATCAAAGCGGAATTGAAAGACTTATTTGCAATGTCCGATATAATCATATCACGGGCAGGCGCCAATGCAATATGTGAAATTGTAGCACTGCGAAAACCAAGTATACTGATTCCTTTATCTGCAAGAGCCAGCCGCGGTGACCAGATACTAAACGCCGATTCTTTTAAACATCAGGGATTCAGCGAAGTAATTCAGGAAGAAGACATGACTCCAGAAATTCTTGTCTCCACCATCCATTCCGTTTACAGCAACCGTCAGAAATACATCGATGCCATTGATAACGCAGGTACTACAGATGCCGTTAAAACCATCTTAAATTTAATACAGGAATTAACCAAAGACGACAGTCACTAAAAAATAAATCCGGATTTCCTTAATATCTCAATAATATCCATTACTTTATCTGCATGGCAGTATCTATAATTTGAGATATACACGGAAACCGGATTTAATTTTATTTAAAAACATTTCAATCTGTTCTCTATACCTTAATTCAATTCTTTTTTTACCAGCTCCAGAAGTTTCGTAAGCTCTTCATCACTGGTCTCTTTTGATTCCCAAAACTTTATGGCATGATCTCCTTCATATCTTGGTATTAAATGCACATGAAAATGAAACTCAGACTGTCCGGCCAATTTCCCGTTATTCTGTACAATATTAAAACCATCTGCCTGAAAGGCTCTTTTCATTGCTGTTGCCAGTCTCTTTGCCAGCACAAAAACTTCTGCTGCCAGACTATCATCAATTTCAAAAATATTTTCAAAATGCTCTTTTGAAACCATGATGGCATGTCCTTTGGTTGCTGGTCCTATATCAAAAATCACCTTAAACTTGTCATCTTCATACAACGTTTTTGACGGAATCTCTCCGTTTACGATTTTACAAAATACACAATCATTTTTTTTCATTTTTTAATTCCTTTCTTTTCAATAAATTTATATTATAAAAATATCATTTTTGTATGATTAATAGCGCATTTTAAAAAATGCATATCATATTTGTCGAAATATGATGTTCAATTTTGTTTGACATTTTCCCTAAAAATGTTAAACTACTTTATTATAAATAATTAAAATATTGGGATACTGTTTCCCCAATATGGAAATGAGGAAAACATGGTAACAAATTATATAAGTGATGAGTATGGGGATTTAATAAATTCCAATCCAGCAATACGAAATCTGTTTAATACAATGATGGAGGATTTCTCTTTTTCAATGCATGAACTGTCACATGAACTGGGTAACATTGTAACACTCATAAACAGTTCTCTTCAAATTATTGAATCCAGTCATCCTGAAGTAAAGGACTACAAATACTGGAATTCAACTGTCGAAGATGTAAAATATATGATTGAATTACTATCCAAACTGTCCTCTTTTAACAACGGCAGTAAACTCAATCCTGAACTAACAGATATTAGTCAAATGCTTAATAATATCATAAGTTCATTTATAACTAATACCAACTATTCTCATATTGATTTTATATCTAATATTGCTACCGATATCCCACTTATGAATGCAGACCCCGTAAAACTAAAACAAGTATTTATTAACATAATCAAAAACGCCTGTGAAGCCGGCAGTCAAACAGTAACTATTCAGCTTTATCAGGATGAAACAAATATTCTCATAAATATCATTGATAATGGATGCGGTCTAAATCCTGAACAGGTAAAACAAATCTTTAAGCCAATGGTCAGTTTTAAAGACGGCGGTACCGGTCTGGGCCTGCCAATATGTGAACGTATCGTATTAGCCCATCGTGGTCATATATACTGTAATTCCGAAAAAGATAACGGAACATCCTTTACTATCGTTCTCCCTACATAAACCGAACAATGTAAATAAATACGGAGATTTTAATGACTTGACAAGACAGCAAAAGTTATAACTAACTGCTAAATGGAAAAATCATATCCAGCATTCGCAACGTTTTAAAATTACCTTTTGCTGTCATCTCTCCTGTCATAAATGCCCTCTGAAATGTATATCTGCCCTTCACTATGTTACTCAAAACCTCTGAAGATAATTTTGAGAGAACATCCACATCCGTAACATCTTCATATTTACAAACCAATTCTGCCCCGTCTACCCGAATAAACAGCGTCTTGTCCATATCTCCAATTATAAAAGCATATGTCGCACTAAAATCATCCTGTGCATGAAACACATTATTAATAGCTTTTATAAACTCATCTTCATCGCTTTCCTGCTGATTCAGCATACCTTTAAATAATTTTGCCAATTCCTCAATATCCTCTTTCTGCTGCTTAACATAATAGTCATCCGAAGCATATTTGGAAAGCTGTTCTGTTTCCTGAGGTGTCAGATCCAATGATTCTTTCATAATATTTTGTTTTATTGCATAACTGCTGGAAGGAAGCGCCTTCCGCCTTTGAGAAACCGTCCGGTATAAATTTTCTGCTTTTTTTTCAATAATATCCGCATATTCATGATTCATTTCAAAATCAACGGATTCATTTACATATGCGCAAACTCCGGAACAAGGCATTCCTCCCAACAGCTCCCATGCATTTTTTAAATCTGTCAAAGCTTCTTTTTCTCCATAGGTGGTAGAGATTACAACCGGACACATATATAATTTGCTAATTTTATCCTTGTCCCCATAAAGCCAGCAAGAATCAAGGAATTCCTGCATATATCCGCCAATTCCTCTCCATTCCACACTCGCTGCCAGTATAATAGCATCAGCATCCTTTAATGTCTGTGGAAGCGTTGGAATCGTACTTTTCATTTCATATAAATTATACCTGACCACATTTACTCTTAATTCATTTAGTACTCCTTCTATTTTTCCCAGAACATATAATGTTGGATCTTCAATCAGGCCTCTTCCGCCATAATATATATTTATATTCATTCTCTGTATCCTTTCCATTTAATTTTATCTTATATAAAGTTCTATGCTATAACCTCAGAAATTATATTAATTTTAATATATTATCTTAGGTTTTTCAACTTATCAAATGTTTGCTTATCAGAAAATATTTTAAAAATTAACATTATGATGATTCCGCCTGCCAAACCACCAATATGAGCTAACATATCAACTCCCTGTGTACCGCTTCCATATAACATCAGAAAAAGTACAAGTCCCATTCGTATAAACATAGATTTATCATTTCTTCGCCTCTGTATAAGTGCAACTACAAGTATTCCTCCTAAAATACCATATATTGCACCAGAAGCGCCGGCTGATACCACCAGATGATCGGCATTATAATAATGCACGGCAGAAACAAAACTACCCGCTAAACCGCTTAAAATATATAAAATAACGAATCTGATATTTCCGATAATACTCTCCAGTTTACTTCCCAGAATCCATAAAGCCAACATATTATTTAATAAATGCGCTATTCCAAAATGCATAAATGTAGCTGTAAGCAAACGGTAGTATTCATGGTTATCAAAAATATTTCTCCCAAGTGCAGCTCCTTTTTTTAACATATAAACTGGATTTTCCGTATCTCCGTTCTTTTCCAGACAAATAAAAACAATCACATTTATAATCAATAGTAAAATTGTTATTATTGGTAATTTTTTTCTTCTTTCCTGATAGCCGGTTTCATTCTCCATGCTGCCATATATTCTGGCTGAATTACCCCTTTGTTCTTCAAAAACGTCTGTCATCAAGCTTTTCAGACCAAAAAAATCATCCGGTTGTTCTTCAAAAACCACAATTCTTTTACCCAAAATATCCATTAGCCAAAAAGCAGATTTACCTTGAGAATATTTTTTATCCCTTTCGAAGTCATCAGAAAATACAAGGTATATTATATTAACTTCTCTTGCATAACGGCCAATTAAAAACTTACGCTCTATTTGAAATGTAATACTATCCAATTGCTCTGAAGTTAATTCTGATTTTCCAACATTATTCATCAGTCCCACTATATTCATACGTTCAGTTTCTTCGTCATGTTGAAACAACAATGCCAGGCATGGAACATTACTTCCCATTACCTGATAGCCATTATTCATCATTAGTGTTATCGCATTATTATAAATCAATTTATAAACATCCTTTCTACATAAATAACACAATTTCGACAATATTATGCTTTTCATACCTTAACACTAATTGATAAACCTGTCAAATACTGACTATCTAAAAAAGAAATCAATTTCGGCAAAACCTATTTTATCGCCAATCTTAATTTCAACAATTTCATATGGTTCAATCCTTTCTTCATTGACATATGTTCCATTTTTTGAATTTAAATCCTCCAAAAAATATTTATTATCTGTTAATTGAATCCTTGCCTGCACCCTGCTAATTGAATTATGCCTGATTACACCATCAACATTTTTTTCTAATTTTCCAATAAGAAACGGGTAATTTTTAATAAGGATATTATCTATACCGCATATACTTATTAAACTTCTTTTATGATTGCGCATCGCAGCTGAAACCAGTATGGTTTCATTATCACTATTATCTCCAAAGGAAAGCGTTTCATTAGTGATATTTTCAGTCTCCTCTGAATATTCTTTATTAACAGAACATTCCTTATATGGTTCCATTCCATTTAAAACTTCGAATTTAAATTTGCTGAATTTTTCCTTTAATTTTTTTAAAATTCGGATAAAAGGATTTATTTTGCCAAGAATACTGTTATTATATTCAAAATAATTTTGTCCCGCATCAAATATTTCATTTTGAGAATCTTTTTTTATAATATCTTCTGATCTTGCAGGTATATACTCCTCTTCAACTATTTTCTTCAGTTTGTCTATTTCATTATACTCTATATTACACCACTCATTTACTTTATAAATAACTTCCACTGCTGTTACATCGTTATAGTCCACAGACAACAGCAACCCCTGTATAAGATCATGAAATGCCATATATAAATCTTTTTTATAACCGGGACAATAACACAAAAAAATTTTATCTAAATTTAAATCAATGAAAATCATATCGTCTGTTAATATAATATTATCTGCCTCTAACAAATAATTTGGAATTAACTTCCACACATCTACAATTCCCTGTATTAAAACTCTCAGCTGGTTAATTTTAATCTTTTCCTTACTATACAAATCCCTTATGGCAATTTTAGATGAAATATTATATTTTAAAACTATTTCCTCGTCCAATATCGTATATTTCATTTTTAACAAGCCAGAAATTTCATTTTTTTCAATCATTTTTAACTTATAACTTAATTCCTCAAATGGCAGTTTTATTATCATGAAATTATTATTTGTATCATGTCCATAATTTACATTCATTGTCCCTCTCATTCTGCCGTCTCCCGGCCCAAAAATTTTTATCTTATCATCTTTTTCAATTCATCAGTTATAACCTGAACCTTTCTTAAATAGTCTGGGTTATTTACTTCATTTACAACAATTTTAATTGTTTCTGTTTTTTTTAATTTCCAAAACATTAAATCATAACTTAAGTTAATAGAAACATTTATATACCCTCTCTTTTTTGATACTTTAATCTCTTTCACTTTTCCCAATATCAAATGTTTGCTTACTGAATTCTCTATACGGTTTTCAATATCAGTTTCTGCCAATCCATGACCTGCTGCCTCATTGCAACATTTATCACATTCTGCTCTTGCAACCGTTATGTCATGGGCAAAAAATGCTATATATATACCTCCAAAAACTATAAATAACATTATTGGAAATAAAATTGACATCTCAATAGTATACATTCCATTAATATTTTTATTAATTTCTCCTTTTGTATTTAAAATTAAATAATTATATTTTAGATTTTTTTCTAATTTTTTTGATAATATATCTCTCTTTATTTTATCTTTCAAATTATAAAACTCCTTAAGATATAACTTATTGTAATATACGGAAGAAAAGCCATAGTTTCTTTACTATTACATTTCTTTAAAATTAACTGATACATACCTGCAAAAGAGGCTAAAAAAAGACTGATTATTAATATTTCAAAATTAATCATTCCCCCTGTTGCCAATCCTGTTATAATAAAAGCAACGCCGTCTCCCATTCCGATGGCTTCTCTTGAAATAAAACTAACAAGCATTACAAAGCCTCCAACCAATAAACCTGATATCATAAATAACAAACTCTCTAAATGAAACAGTAAATTTCCTGATATAATAAAACATATTGATATAATACAAAATCCTAGATTTATTTTCTTTTTTTGTATATCCTGCCACGATAAAATCATTAGTATAACTGCTACTATAAAATTCATGTTCCCTCTTTTTCTTTACATCGTTTACATAATTTTCTGGTGCCAACCTGATTTATATCTATAGTTATTACATTTCTAATAATTCCACTACAATAATTATCTGTATGATATTTATCACCATTAGTCGTAATCACTACTGTTTCATTTCCTCTCAATTTTGATTTCACACATTTATCACATTTTTTATATTTACCACCCCCTTTATTTCTTAACAAATGCAGTTCCGAAAATGCGACAGATACAACAGACAAATCAATATGTGTACAATTTTGATTAATATGGTAAACTGTTCCGTTTTTTGTTATGTAAACCTTTTTTGAAAAGCTTTTTGACTTTATGTCAATGGATTCACCAATAAAATTACGAAAATAGCATCGGTTTACAAATGGCATTTTATATACACTATTACTAATCATTGGTATCTTAACCACATAAGAAACTGCTAAATCAACATTTTCCTGCTCCAAAAAGTTCGATTCCATCATACTGATACCTATTAATCTGGTATATATTCCTAAATTTTCAGCTAGTTTTATTACATTAGTATCCAAAACTTTATTTAACGCATAAGCACCTGTTAACCCTCCTTTAATCAATGATTCAGATACAGATAAATCTGACAGCTTCTCAGAAATATTCTTCTGTTCATCAACAGAACCCCTATCTTTTTTTACTATTAGTTCTGTTTGTTCTGCTGTATAACTGTATCTGCAAATATCCCAAGCTGTATTTATCATATTTTGATTTAGTATATTCTGAAAATTAATTATCATTATAAAGTAGATTAGAATGATCATACCTAATAAAATTATTGGTAAAACAATTGCAGCTTCTATGGTTAAACTTCCTTTTTCCATTAACGAGGTGAATAAAAATGTACTCTTATCATCCGAAAATACTGCGGAGTTATTTTTTCTTATTCTTTTTATAAATTTGCCTTGAACTTGGAGAGAATTCAGTGTATTTTTTTCAAAATTTTTTTTGTTTATTATTAAATTATAAATTATTTTATAGATATTAATTGTATCTTCTTTTGAATAAGAGTACATGTTTATCCACCCCCTTAATAACGATAAGATATTATTGAACTGATTGTAAAGTCAGCACTCTGATCCACAATAAGATGTTTTACAAATGCCAGAGCCGTAAACAATCGTTCCACTCTGCATTCTATTTTAACAGTTACTCCTAAAACACACTGATCAATGCAAAAGGAATCATTGTATCTGTTAGAAATATTCAACTGAATCATATCCATAATTCCAGCTGTCTGTTTTCCAGTATTTTCAATAAAAAGTAGTACTCTTAAATAATCTTTATATGTAAATCCGCTATTACTAATTTTATTTTTACTGTTTTGTTCAGATAATCTCCATAATGAGTCCAAAGAAAGATTCCAATCCGATTCGGATTTAAAAAGTTTTACTCCATATCCGTTTAATAAATCTTTAGCATCCATCAAGGATTCCCCATATGCCCAGGCACCTAGTACCAATAACTGGGTCAGCCGTACTACCAAAGGCATACCGGTAAATCCCACAAGCGCTATAGCTAACATATAAGCCTCTTCACGACAGGCAGAATTCTTAAACAAATAAATCAGATTAAAACCTTCTCTGATGGAAACAATTT
Organism: Lachnospiraceae bacterium; assembly: GCA_022794265.1. Taxonomy (GTDB): domain Bacteria; phylum Bacillota; class Clostridia; order Lachnospirales; family Lachnospiraceae; genus Bovifimicola. The sequence continues at coordinate 12,639 of JAAWEK010000011.1, read as the reverse complement.
TTTTTCCAACATAACTTAAATTTTCCTTGTCATTTTGAAAACCGCCAAGTATATATTCTATCTCATAATCCAATAACCCGTTTTCTTTTTTAATTTCATTTTTATCTGTATAGCAAGGAAAAAAATCCAATATGTATTGACCCATTAAAGCTTTTCTAATACTTTGTTCTGTAACACTTAATGTCCCCCAAATAGTTTTATTAGAACGAATATCTGCAAATCTTCCCGGAAAAAGGATATTATCAACTTTTTTTTCAGAAATGTTTTCTGCAATAATCGATAGCCATCCATTATTCATAATTTTTTTTACATGATCCAGCAAATTATTTTCACTCTTTTTTGTCTCCTGTGCATAATAATTTATTTCTAAATCACTGATATCAAGGTTTTGATAAATTAACTGTGCTTCCTCCAATTCATATAAAAAGCATCCCACATAATCTATTTTGGAATCTAGCTGACTAAGCATTAAATTATTATATAATATCCCATTCATATCATTTTTTATTTGTATCATCTTCTCCGATGCCATTTGCATTCCTTTATAATAATCTGTAGCATGGGAATTATTTTCTTTTACTCTATATGCATCTGTATTTTGATTGGAAATCTGATGTTCCAGTTCCTGAACCTCATTCTTTAATATCTCATATGCTTCACTATCTAATGATTCCCTTTTTTTCTCCAAATCCATATACAAATTTTTTATGAGTTCTGCCGATTCATTCACTGAATGATAATATATCTCAGTGGCTTGATTAATCTCTGTCAGATAACCGCTTAAAATATTCCAATTGTCATTATAGACTGTATAAATTTTCTTAAACTCTTCAAACAATTGATCTTTTCTTACTGTCCCCTGATCTATTTCTGCTTCACTGATTATTCCCTGATCCTTTTTTAATGCCGTTTCCCTGTCTATCTGCCGAATCATATTAAGTTTTTCCCTTAACTCTTCTAAATACTCCTTGGGCTGTCCTGCCGATTCTTTTATCAGATCTACCTTCTTTTTTATCTTAGCAACAGATTCTTCAATCTGATTGAATTTTTCTGTACAGTCGTTAACTTTATCGAAAAACTCTTGGATTTTTTTCCCCTGAGATAATAAATTACACTTATCAAGTAATAAATTAACTGCATCTCCGGCTATTCGATATTTCATATAATCATATATTTGGTTTGCCAAATCCTCCCCTCTATGGTTAGATGCATATTTAATTTCACATAACTCTATTTGATTAATTCTGATTCCTAATAAATCATTGCTTTTTTGTATAAAGTCATTCTTATAATTTATATTTTTATTTAAATAATTACTTACCTCTGTAATAATTTCGTTTTCATCTTTCCATAACAGAAATATGCCATAATCTCTAAAAACCTCCTTTGCATATTTGGAAAAGACAGAATTTACTGATATCCGTGTGTTCTGTGCTAATCTTAAATTAGCTGCGGATACTCTGGCAGACTCAACCAAAGTTCCAATCAATGCGAATATAAATAACATGATTATACTAAGAGATATTGTTATTCCACCATTAAAACCTGTAAATAATGTTATATTTTTTTTCATATTAAAACGAATTAACCTTACTATTAATCTTAGAGAATACAGTGTTTAAAATGGAAGACACTTTTCCCTTAAACGTAAATGCCAGCCCTACAAGAACCAAAATAATTAGTATTACTTCTATTACGCCCATTCCTGCATTATTTCCTCTTAAAGAAAATCTGTCATTCATTTTCTTTTCCCAGATTTTCACCTGAATCTTAATTATTATTCCATCTGATTTTTTTATAATTTTGTTTATCCAAAAATTTTTCATATATTTAATTCCCCTTTCTTATATTTCATTCTCCTACAAATTCATTGACATAAAGGCTGGTACTATAATCACTACCATTGAAACCAATAACATTAAAAGCATTGGTAGCAAGAGTTTTGTTGAAGCTTCTTCACCCTTTTTCTTTGCCAGCAATTTTCTGTCTGCAAAAGCTTCCCTGACCTCTCCATCCAAAATATTTTTCAATCCTTTTGTACCCTTTTTTATATTCTGCTCCAAAAGGCATCCCAGCTTTATATAAGATGCCGTATCACACCTACGCCCAAATTCTGCATATGCCTCTGCCTCCGATATTCCACTTTTCATTCGATATCTGGCAATCTTCATCTCTTCATAGGCATATCGATATCCATATTTCATTTTTTCCGATTCATAATCAGCTATAATCCGCTCCCAAGCCATTAACAAAGTACTGCCGGCTTCATTTAACAATGTTAATTTACAAACAATAGATGCATAATCCGTTTCCAATTGCATTTTTCTTATTTTTAGTCGCTTTTTTAATTTTTCATCTTCTGCTAAAAATATTAAAACTCCCATGCAAATACCTAATAGGGCAAATAATACAGATTCTTTTTCTTTTTTCTCTAAAAACTTTATTGGTTTTCCGTCAATATAATTGGGTAAAACTATATTTTTTTCATTGTCAGAACAATTTCTCCCAATCTCTTTCATAATTTTATATGAAAACATATTCTGTTTATCTTCCAATTTAATCTCAATCGGCTGATAAAACTCCTTATCAAAATTTTGATATGATACAATAACAGAAAAGGAAGACTTTATACTATCGGTATGATTTTTCTCATAGTATTCGTATATTTGCTCTTCATTCAGCGTACCGTTTTCGTTTAAAAAACCGTCTTCATTTACTGTAAAGAAAACCGTAACATTATTAAAATCCCTATTTGAAAAATCCAGACTCTTTGTAATATTTTTATAATCAATATTCTTACCTAAGCTTTTAATAAGCAATTGTTCAAGAATCCTGTCCAGTTCCTGATTAATCTCATCTTCTGACATTTTATATTCATCAATTGTCAGCACTACATTTTCCATTACCTGATCTTCTTCATAGTTTATAACATCTAAATTATAGGTATACGGACCATTCCCTGGTTCTGGCCTTTGTAGAGTTGTAACCGTTTTATCTCCTTTTAGTCTTATGGAAATACCGTTAAATACTCCCAGTATCATAAAGAAAATTATACACAGAATAACTATGGAAATTTTATTAACAAACTGCAGATAAACCTGTTTTCTACTATCTTTATCCGGCTCTAATTTCTGAATTTTTTTTTGAATATCATTATTATTAAAGATACGAAACCTTTTATGTACTTTGTCTGCAACATACATGGATAATCCGCTTAAATAATACATTTTTCCTTTATACAGCCTCTGTCTTAATTCTTTTTTATAACTATGTGTAAATATAAACATTACCAAAATAACCAAAAATACTGTACAATATAAAAATAACATTTATCCACTCCTTACTAAACCGATTATACAATCTATACCTCAATTTCCATTATTTTTTTCCCAAGCAGAAATGCAGCAATATAAATTACAAAACAGACACTCATAATAATTCTCCCTACTGTTGTCTGATACATGACTACCATCATTTCAGGTGACGAAAGCTTAACATATGATATCATTACTAAAGGAATAATGTTCATTATCATTTGTTCAAACTGTTTCTCACTGATTATTGATCTGATTTCTCTTTCTGCATCTGCTTTTTCAGCAAGATTTAAAGCTGCTGAACGAACAATACTTATCAAGTCTCCACCGCTTCGTTTACCGATTGCCAAAACTTCTGAAAACAGTCGTATATCCTGATTGCCGCTACGAATTGCTAATTGTGCTATTGAATCCTCAATACTTATGTTATTCTTTAATTTACCCAAAATAATTTTTAGCTCTTTACAAATATAACTATCTTCACCATACAATTCACCCATTTCTTGATAAGACTCCTTAAAGGAATTTTCAATGGAATATCCAGCAGTCATTTGTGCCACTAATGAGATGCACAACTCCTTAAATTCTTCTTTTAATTTATTCTGTTGCCGGTTACACAATTTCTTTTTTATAAGTTTAAAATAAGGAATTAGAAAGGGCAATAATAATATGGAAGCCAGTATACTGTCATAAAATATATAGGAAAATCCAAAAACAATTATAATTCCCAATATACCGTATCTAAAATACTCCGTGAAAGAAAGCGAATAAGAATTATATATTATTATTTCTTCTTTTCTGCTGATATTCACCTTCATATATTAAGTCCTCCTCATTAAAACCTGCAGCCCGCAGTTTGCTCAAATTTTTTAATGCATTCCCGGTCCACCGTAATTCTCCAAATACCTTCTTTTGTCTGTCCCCTTTATATTCATCATGAAACTGAAAGATAGGATTAATTTTAATCTCACCTGATTCATATTCCCCTACTTCCACAATCTCCATAACCCGTCTGCTTTTATCTCTCAACCTGGATAAATGAATGATAATATCAATTCCGGAAGCTATCTGACCCCTGATACCATCCAATGGCATATCTATACCCATTAATACCATTGTTTCAAGCCTTTTCAGCATATCTTTTGAGTTATTGGCATGACCGGTACTTAAACTGCCGTCATGGCCAGTATTTAAGGCAGATAACAGGTCAAATGCCTCCTCCCCCCTTACCTCACCAATAATAATTCTATCCGGTCTCATCCTAAGGCTGCTCTTTATCAAATCCCTGATTAAAATCCCATTTTCTCCTTCCGAATTCTCTTGTTTTACCTCCAGACTGACCAGATTTTTTATTCCATATATCTTTAACTCCGCAGAATCCTCAATTGTAATGATTCTCTCGCTGGCCGGAATGAAATTTGACAACACATTTAAAAAAGTCGTCTTACCAGAACCGGTTCCTCCACATATAAAAATATTATATTTACTCTGTACCAGTATTTTTAAAAAATCAGCCGCTATCTGGTTAATTGCACCAATTTCAATAAGCCTGTCCATTGTCAGCGGACGATTTCCAAACTTTCGTATGGTAACAATCGGACCATTTAATGCTACTGGTGATAATACCACATTTACACGGCTTCCATCTTTCAGTCTTGTATCAACAATTGGAGAGGTTTCATTTACTCTCCTGTTTACTCCTGCCACTATTTGCTGAATTACATCCTGTAAACGTTCTTCAGAAGTAAATTTGCCGTTAAACTGATTGATTTCCCCATGTTTTTCTATAAAAATACTATTTGGCCCATTGATCATAATCTCTGTAATTTCATCATCTTTCAACAAATATTCCAAAACATCCAGCCCGCGAATGGAATCAAATATCTCCTTTCCATAGATTAGTTTCTCTTGTATCCCAAGAGGACTTCCTTTATTTCTGTCCCGGCTAAATCTAAATAATTCCTCATCAATAATCTGCCAGACATCATCGTCAGAACTATCTCTGGTAACATCTATTCTATCAATAACCTGCTTCCTTAGCACATCTATATCTCTATCCTTATCCATTTAAAATCAATAATCCCCTTTCTTCCATAAACATGTGAACTTTCATCTGTAGACATTCTTTATCATATCTCTCATTTATTACGTCATTCATAGGTATACGGTATATTTTTACTTCATTATTCTTAAGGTATTTTTCAAATTCTGCTGCTTTATATACTGAAATCTCATCCATCATATAGGGCATAATTACAAAATCACACATATCAAGCAACTGCAAAATATTACCGATAATATCAGATACGTCCAATATGATTATTTTATAATCCGATACTTTTCCTATTTCGGAAATCAGTCCCTTCCACTGCTCAACCGTGATGTTTCTAAGCTCACTACCGTTTTTCATCGGCGGAATATAATCAAATCCACACATGTTCTGAAGCACTGCTTTAAGCTTTAATTCAAAAGACCATGAATTTTGCATATAAAAATATAACAGATCTGCTAAATCATATTCATTATTTTCTCCATCATCTTTTCGCAATGCAGAATATTCCTCCATATTAATCAGCAATATTTTTCCATTCTTTGCCAGACTTCCTGCTAATTCTATGGATAATGCGGTTTTTCCACAACGCTTCACCGGTGAATATACTCCGATAATCTGAATTTTTTCCCCTCCCTTTACCCGGATAATATCCCTTTTTACAGGTATGGATTCTGCACAGAGATTAAAGATATACCGAATAATGTTTTTCATATGCTGAAATCTGTATAATGTTTTAATCCCATTGATACTTTCAATACCATCTTCTTCTGTCAATAAGAGAATCTTTTTATTATCCACATCCTTTTCTATATCAGATAAAAGTTCTTCCTTTGTTAATATCAAATCAATATTATTTTGATTAATAAATTTAAAAAAAGAATCCTTTTCACTGAAACCTGCAATTCTTAAAACACTTTCATTATAATTTTCAAAATAACTGAGAAAATTTCCTAAATACTCCATATCATCCTCTAATATAACAACATTATGTTCCCTCAATATTTACCTCCAAAATCCCCTGTTTTAACAATATTTCTTTTTAATAAGTTGCTTTCTCTTTTATTAATTATATAATACTCATATTAATTTGTAAAGTTATAATTATGTTTTAACATATGATTACTAAAAAAAGAGTCCAATAAGCTATAATATGCATAAATCAGTTTATATTGACTATAATTATATAAAAAAGATAAACAACGAGGTGGTTAAATGTTACTCAGAAAGTCGAAAAAATCAGAAAAAAATCAGAACATCTATGCTACAGACGGAAATTTAAGTGAACTTGACAAACTCCGTCTGGAATTAATTGAAGCCAAATACGCATTAGATGCTGCCTACTCCATACTGCAGAATGTTACTGAGCCAGACCTCATTGACAGTGCAATATACGAATTGAAATCCGTACAAATGCGTTATACATTTCTTCATAAAAAATTTGTAGAACTTTCGGCTTAATTTTTTAAATACTATTCCAAAATGAATAAAAAATAATTGCCATCTGTAATCTAAATAAAGACTACAGATGGCAATTAAATGATTTTTCAAACACGCTCAGTATTAATTTAAGTGCTGCTGCATAAAAATGCAGCAGCAACCTTCCCACTTAACCCTATTCCTTATATTGATTAATAAGTACAACTCTCTTCAAAACAGCTATTTTCTTTTAATTACTTCTTTTAAATTACTTGGTGTCTTAGGTTGATAACAATCATACCATGACGGTTCTCCTGCCGCTGCTTTTGCAGAAACAAATCCTGCTTTTGCAATTAATTTTAAAACCTTATTTTCCTTTTTCTGCATATTTAAACTTCCTTTCTTTAGCAACTCCTGCTAACATTAAAATAATGACCATCAACACCGTTGCTGTTAATGCAACCATTGCACTATAATTATATGTATATAATACAAATCCAATGACGGACCATAATGCATATAAAATATGGCTTTCTTTTCTACCCTTCTTTTTTTCTTCCATATCCAGTGGTTTATTAACATTTTCAACAGGCGCATACATATGCATAACTATAAACCCTAATAAGTAAACCATAACTAAGACAGGCGGTGAAATCAGAACTTTTTCACTAAATTTCTCAACCATAAGTACTATCAAAAAAACGGTTGTAAATACAACATTACAAGACAGATAACTATCCGCATGATATCCGCCACACTTAATCCTAAGTGAGCAAAATACTGCAATAAAGATTAATGATGTCATCAGACTACCTGCTGTCAATCCAAGAATGAGAACGATACAAATTCCTAGAATGGTGGAAAAGAGAATTTCAAAGCCGTACTTATAAACATCCTTCTCATCCTGGTTGACAACCTCCCGTCTGACTAAATATTTCGTAACCAGACCTGCTGCTATTTCAATCATTTATACCACCTCCACATAAGTATAATAACTCATTATTAAAATTTTTCAATATGCTTGGCAAAATTTGCACATTTAGAGGCATAATTGGTAAAATTTTACATATTTTTTAACATAATATTTACTACTAGAAACCTGTTCTCTTCATAGACTTTATACATTCCATTATATTTTTTTACTATTCTTTTTACACTCATTAAACCGATTCCATGACTGTTTTTGTCTTTTTTTGTCGTAAAAAGGTTAGGATTTAACAATAAAACTGTATTTTCGATTTTATTTTTAATTATAATATTAACATATCCTTTATTGTCAAATATCTTTAAATCAATAAAAGGCTTATTTTTTACTTTTTGGGATGCTTCAATTGCATTATCCATTAAATTTCCTATGATTATACTGATATCCACATCGGAAATATTGGTTAGGTCACTTGTAATTTCGACATTCCAGTTAATTTTATTTTTATTGCAGATATCCAGTTTAATATTTAACAGGGAGCTTAATGTCTGGCTATTTGTTGTTACAAATGTTTCAATTGTATCTATTTCCTGACCAATCAGATTTAACATATAACTTTTAACTTTACTGTATTCTTTATTATCTATTAGACCTATGGCAGTCATAAGGTAATTTTTCATATCATGCTTAAGAGTTCTGATTTTTTCATTTGATTCTAATACGCTTATAAGCATTTTTTCCTGTTGTTCTATTTGACTTTCCATAAGCTTATACCGCATTTCTTCACGGTTGCTTTTACTTAATTTTAAAACCATTCCGTATATTATAACATCAACCAGAATTAACATCATAGAAAATATTATAATCAAATATTTAGATAGTTGAGATACCTGCACAGTATACATAATTTTATATATCATAGTTAACATAATCAATGTCATGATAACTATAAAAACACAAGTTAACCATTCTTTAATTGTTAATTGGAATTCCTGTTTTTTAGTAACTATTAATATACTTTTTCCAAACACATAAAACATTACTTTTGTCATGACTAAGACAATTATTCTATATTCTCCCCGTATATCTATTAATGTAGTAATATGTACATTTAACAGCATACTCAATATCTGTAACGTTAAAATACTGATAACAGCTATGACGACAAATGCAATAATAGAAAATATTATTTTATTTATCAGGTTTCCTTCCAGACAAAAATAACCAAATATAATCATAACTATTAATGCAATCACAATACCATAATCACTTGTCATCCCCAACTGAAGAGAAATAGTTCCAGCGATAGAGATAGTAATAAAAGTAAGTAATGCAAAAAAATAATTTAATGGCGTTTTTTTCTTAAATGAAAAAAAATCAATATAAAACTTTACCATCAACAAATTCTCAATAAGAAGCGCCGCCAGTTCTGATATTTGATATATATTCATTTATTTACTCCTCATATAATTTAAATATTTTTCCTTAACTTCCTCTAGCCGTGAACGACTGATGGGTACTTCAGAATTGTTATCCAACATAATTTTTTTATCCTCAATGGAACAAATATACAAGGGATTCACCAAATATCCCACATGTGTACGAATAAACATATTTGCAGTTAACTTTTCTTCAAAATCAGATAATTTGCTTCGGATAGTATGAACATCATTAATACATACAATATGTAAATTATGCTTTTCAGAGGTAACATAAATTATATCCTTATACTTCAGTCTATACATCCTGCCTGCTTTTTCTATAATCAATTCAGTTTCTGTTTTAACAAACTCTCTTAATAATGCCAGCATTGCTTCTTTTATCTCAGAATGCATCACACTTTTTCTGATAAAACGAAACGGTTTGTATTGTATAGATTGAAACACCATTTCTTCTCTATTTGTGATAAAAATAATAAATACATCATCTTCGCTTTGCCTCAGTTTATTTGCTATATCTATTCCATCCAATCCGGGCATATCAATATCTAAAAAAATAACATCTGCTTTATTATCTTTATACGATTTATACATCTTTATCGGGTCTGTAAATACAAATATTTCTGCTGACACCGTTAAATTATTCTGAACTTCCTGTTCAATTAATTCTGCCATTTCCTTTTCATCATCACATATAAATATTTTCATAAACGATCCCTCCTATATTAATTTACTTCCATATATTACCAATTTTATATTAATATTGTTGTTTCATCAACAAAAATATTAAAAATTTACCATAAATCGACATATTTTTTAAAATAAAAAAAACGGCAGAAATAATTATAAACTCATTCCTGCCGCTTTTTATAAAGACTACTCTATATCAAAACTCAATACCTTACCGGTATATCCATCTATTTCATACTCATATTCGTTATTTCCCTCATAAAACTCTATTTCATAGACAATTGTTCCATCATCCCTTTCACATTTTACTTCGGTAAAAGTTATCTGACTTACACCTGCATGCTGTAGTGCAATTTGTTTTGCTTCACTTTCACTGATTATATTCCTGTTACTGTCATTCGTAATTTCGTCATCATTGCTATCTATATCATAATCAATAATTTTACCGGTATATCCATCTATTTCATATTCATATTCGTTATTTCCCGCATAAAATTCTATTTCATAAACTATCTCATCATCGTCTTTGTCGCATTTTACTTTTTCAAAGACAGCCTGGGTAATACCGGCATGCTGCAATGCAATTTGTTTTGCCTTCTCTTCACTTATCATACTGCCTGCAACCTGACTTGATGTCTCATGGATATCTAAATCATACTCTAATATTTTACCACTATATGCATCAATTTCATATTCATATTCATCATTTCCAACATAGAATTCTATCTCATAGACTATCTTTTTTTCACTTTTATCAAGACTAACTTTCAGATTTGAAACCTGACCAGCTCCAGCATGCTGCAGAGCAATCTGTTTTGCAGCTTCTTCACCAATCAGTTGTCTTTCTGCTTTCGGCTCTGAAACCGTTGTTTCTGTCATAGGCACAGTTGTTTCTACCACTGGTAAATCATCCGACGAAACATATTCTATACTCTGTTTATCCTGTTTTGATGTAATATTTTTTGGTTTTTCTGAGGAAAATTCATACATGGCAGAGGATGTTTCTTTATCCGGCGATGGCTTCTTCTCTTCCTCTGAATCTTTATCGATACTTTCATCCGGTTTCATTTCACAATATAATATATTTCCGGAAACCGCATCTATTTTACACAAATATTCCATTTGATCAACAACAAAATTTAACTCATACACTGCTTCTTCATGGCCGGCGTCGCATTTAATTCCCTTAAACCATGCTGTTTTCAGCCCACAGTAATCAAGAACAATTTCTTTAGCTTTTTCCAGTGTGATAATCTTTCGAACTTGGATATCTATATCCTGTTTCCTGCCAAAATTATTAAATACAACATCCTTAAATTCTGAATCATATTTCATATAATCATCATTATTTTCCGATTCAATTGATAACGTTACCTTTCCGCCCTTTTCCAGATATCCAGAATCAATTGACTTTTGAATAAGTTCTTCTGCAACTGCTATTCTGTCTTTTTCATCGTATTGATAGTCGGATAATAAATTCTGTCCATCTGCATTCAATGCTTCAATTTCAAGAATCTTACCATCTTTACTCAGATCCAGACAAATTGCAGGATTAATTGTTATATAGATTTTAGATTGAACCGACTGATTTACTCCTTTCTCATTTGCTTCACTTCCAAAAAAATGACTACCTGCAAATACCCCAATGATTAAACAAACAGCAATCAATGAAACCAAAGTAAATATTATATTTCTGTTTATCCTTTTTGAACCAGAGTTTTTTTCAGGCATTGCATCTTCAATTAAGTCCTCGTCAACATTTGTAATAGCATCATATACATTTATCTCATTTTTATTCTTACTCATATGCTTATTTCCTCACTTTCCAAATATGCTCTTAATTTTTCTCTCAGCCTCTTTAATTTTTGTGTCATAGTATTTGCAGATATTCCATAGCAATGGGCTATATACTTCACACTTTTTGCATACCAGTATCTTTGAAGAAATATTCTTCTGTCATCAATTTCAATACTTTTTAACCATTTGCTAATGGCCATACTCAGTTCTTGGGTTTCAAAATACTTTTCAATTGAATGCTCAAAAGAAACACATTCTGAAATTTCGGAAAGCAGTATATTCATTGACTTATATCGTTTCTTAGCATGATATTTCTTATAAATATTCATAGAAGTATTCCGTACAATAGTTCCTAGATATATCCTGAGATTCAAAGGTTTAACTGGCGGTATGGAATTCCATGCCTTTAGCCAGGTATCATTCAGGGATTCCTCTGTATCTTCTTTATTATCCAGAATACCATAGGCGATTGACCTGCAGTAATTTCCATATTTCTTTTCCGATTCCCAAATAGCCTGTTCCTCTCTGTTAAAATATAATTTAATTATTTCTGAATCCTCCATGATGATATCCTCCATTCCTGCTGTCCGTCTACTTATATAGACAGTATCTTTTTAAATATATGACAAACAAGTAAATATTTTCTGTATAATTAATCTTTTTCCGAATATACTATTACTGAAATGAGGTGAAAGCATGGCATCCTATATTGCTCCTGAAATTCAGGATAAATTTGAAGACTTTTCCATTGATTTAAAAAATGAAATCTTAAAACGAGATGTACGTCTTGAAAACATACATGATCTAATACATGTACTTGAATTAATATGTGAAGAAGCAGAAAAATAATTTAATTTTTTTTTATATAGAGTAGAGAAATAACTGCAAGAGTTATCTCCCTCTCATTGAACCGTACGTACGGGTCTCGTATACGGCTCTACAACTTATATTCCAACCTATCTTAGATAGTAATTTAAAGGATTGAGCAAACCTGCTCCGTCCTTT
>JAAWEK010000001.1 GCA_022794265.1 Lachnospiraceae bacterium | reverse complement strand
TGCATGTGTTAGGCACGCCGCCAGCGTTCATCCTGAGCCAGGATCAAACTCTCGTTAAAAAGTTTTCCCGGATCCAGAACGACGTTAGCCATTCTTATCCGACACATCTTCATGTGTTCTGCTGTTCTTTCTGGTCACTGTCTTCCGACAGTGTTCGCATTTGATGTCTTACATCTTGAAAAATTTGGAATTTTTCAGGGATGGTTGATACTGTTTAGTTTTCAATGTTCATGGTTTTTCTCTGCCGCTCTTTCTCAGCAGCAACTTTAATAGTTTACCATAATGCCAGGATTCTGTCAACTGTTTTTTTGACTTTTTTCTCAGTTTCCTGATTTTTTTATCGTTTTTTGTTGACCGTCTCACAAGCGACTTGAATATAATATCACCCGGATTACCTTTTGTCAACTGTTTTTTTAATTATTTTTAATTTCATATTCTGTTGCTGTCTGCTATATCAGAAGCCGATGGATATCCATGCGATTCCATTGGATATCCATATCAGAAAAAGGATGAATCAATGCATATGGTATCCTGTGAATATGTTTGCCAAACATCCCGGCAGGTTCCAATTCCAGCCCCAGTCCTTCCAATTCCCAAAATTCAAAGTTATCAGCCAGTGTTAAAAGTAACATCATACTTTCATCATCATTTTTTGCATTTGTTTCATATACTATCATTCTGTTGTGTCTGGAAGATGCATTATCAAAACCAATCAGTGCATACAAATCCGTGTTTTTGTTATCGAGCAAAATAGAAACCGCCGTTCCTCCATCCTGCTGCAACATTTCTAAATAGAAATTATTCATCAATCCTGATTGGCGAATGCCATTCTTCCCTGACCATATACTTTTTTCATACATTTTCTGAAAAGAATCAATATTCAATGCTTTAATTTCGAACCTTTTTCTGTCTGCCCCATGTTTCCAGCATAATCTTTCAATTTCAGATTTGCTCAGTACAAGCTTATTCTGATAATACGCAATGTTATATCCAAGTTGCTGATAAAATGCATACAACTCCTGACAAGCCGGAATTAATACAGAAGAAACATATCCCCGTTTTTTTCCAATCTTATGGGCCTGATGAATTAACTCCGTCATTATTCCCTTTCTGCGGTACTCTGCTTTTGTTGCCAGCGCATAAAGATATTGCAGAATATGTTTCTTCCCATTGATGCATATCTCATATGGTATCATATACAGTGCTGCTGCTGGTTTACCATCAATGCAGCGAACCAGTGTATTCTTTTCTTTATATACTCTGGAAAAAAATATATCCAGATACTCATCACTGTCTCCGAATACTTCCTTCCATAAGGCTTTTAATTCTGCTATATTCATCCCATGCCCAACCTCTCAAGCGTAAATCCGTTCCGTAAAATCATACATGTTTTTATCCTGAAACAGCAAATCCCTTTTCAGCCATCATTACAGGCTTATAAGATTCTTTTGCTTTTCTCAGCCCATCCAGTCCCATATCCTCTTCCCGGTTTACATATTTATAACCCATAAGTTCATGTAAAATAAACTGCTGGTTTATCATCGGATATGCTCCCTGTATTCCGGAAAATGCCTTTTCAAAGTGAATGACAAAGGTATCCTGATTTAACGGCTCCCCTAATGTCAGTGCTACGATTCCGTCTCCGGTTCTAATCAGGCCTCCGGTTAGTCCCAGTTCTTCCCGCCAACGGATACCGTCAATACAGACACAGATTTCCGCAGCCTTGTCCCTGTCATCACAGCAACCGTTTTCTATGCACCATTGCTGTACCATTTGAATACACTCTTCCATATTTTCCCGGCTCATTTTTTCATAGGACCAGTCTTCATGGGTTTTCATAAACTTATTAACATGATTTTTCTTCCCATGATAAGCTTTTCCCGACAATGATGCCAGTTTTTCCACCAAATAAATATAATCCGCATTGTCTCTGCAATATTCTATGGAAAATCTTCCCGGGTACATCTCCTTCAGTTCCGCATACATTTCCGGCTCCATGATTCCAAATTTCAAATCAATGCCTTCAGCCTGACAATACGCCTCCAGCCATTGTATTGCCTCTATATGGTTTCCTATTCCTGACGGAAACGTAAAAAAAGTATCTTTTCCTCTGCTGAATTTAACAATTAACATATCTTTGATATATGCAATTTCGGTATTATAAATCTTTGACCACAAAATAATATTTCCGCTGCTGTAATCGCATGCCATATGTCTTTGGGCCATAAAACAATTTCGGAGCAACTCCACATCTTCCATCAACGGTTTCCTGAATCCTTCTATTTCCTGCATTTCAATTACCTCATCCGCATTCCCTTTTTATATATTAATTTCCAGTTCCACTGGACAATGGTCCGAGCCCATAATTTCTGTATGAATCTTCGCTTCCTGAATCCTATCTTTTACAGTGTCTGACACCAGAAAATAATCAATACGCCACCCTGCATTTTTTGCTCTGGCACTAAACCGGTAAGACCACCAGGAGTATACTTCTTCTGTATCCGGATACAGATACCGGTACGTATCTACAAATCCCGATTTCAGTAATTCCGTAAATTTTCCTCTTTCTTCATCGGTAAAACCGGCATTTTTCCGGTTGGTTTTTGGGTTTTTCAAATCAATTTCCCTATGGGCCACATTCATATCCCCACATACAATCACAGGCTTTCTCTCATTCAGTAATAATAAATAATTTCTAAATGCATCTTCCCATTTCATTCTGTAATCCAATCTTGCCAGTTCGTTTTGTGAATTAGGCGTATATACTGTTACCATATAAAATGTATCAAATTCAAGAGTAATCACTCTGCCCTCTTTGTCATGTTCTTCTATACTTATTCCATAGGATACCCGAACCGGTTCCTGTTTTGTAAAAATAGCAGTTCCCGAATACCCTTTCTTTTCTGCATAATTCCAATACTGTTTATATCCATCCAAAGCCAGATCTAACTGTCCTGCCTGCATTTTGCTTTCCTGAATGCAGAATATATCTGCATCCAGAGTTTTAAACGTCTCTTCAAAACCTTTCTGGACACAAGCCCGTAGACCGTTCACATTCCATGATACCAGTTTCATTTATTTATTCCCATGTACGCAAAAAATATGCTTTTCCTTGTACATTCCTTTCATTCAGTATTTAACATGCATCATCATACAATAAAAAAACAACTTTTTCCATACTATATTTTGCAGTTTATGAAAAGTTTATTTAGATGTAACGATATTATTTATGTTTTTTGGATTTTTATTACAAAATAATCACATTTTTTTAACTTCATGGACATAGATTCTGCACAATTAAAAAGTATCATATACATGTAAGCAATTCAATTTTCTTTTTTTCATAAACTTTCTTCTTGGGAACCTGGAAAGGTTCCTTTTTCTTTATTTCCTTCCTTAATCCATTGGTCTTCCATATTTAAAAAATCAAAAAGTTAATCTCTTTAATTGATTTTTTTAAGGCTTAATATTGCTATATATGCAAATCTTTATAAGAAAACACAACAGTCCCAACAGAGTAAAGTGCCATGGCGGCAGCCAGTAAAACCAGTGTTCCAATGATAGCACTGCTTTCATTTGCCACAATGCCATTTGCATCTAAAAGGGTAAAGAATGTAAAATATTTAATTGCTTCCGCCTTTTCGCCTGCATTTGCCAACATCTGTAAGATATACATAAGCGCTGGAATGCCTGCACCAAAAGCAATACTGTATTTTGTGTCTGAAAAAATACAGGAAGCAAGAAAACAGATACTGCCAATAAATAAATGCAGACACAAAAGGGCGGCATTTAATTTTAACAGCTCTGATATTACCAACTCTCCCGGAAAACTTGTTTCCGCTATTGCTATTTCCAGTCCCGTTGTATAGATGATTAGTAGCAATATTCCGCTGATAAGGACAGACATCTGCGTTATTGCAACTGTCCTGCGTTTTAATGGTGCCGCCAATAAAATTACCATTGACCCTTTATCTGCATACTTGGCGATAAGACAATTCCCACGCAGAATACAGAACAGCATAGGAAAAATCAGAAGAATAAATCCATAGAGGTATGAAATCATAAAGCCAATCAGACTTGTCGCTCCTATACTCATTCCAACCGAATCCATCAGTTTCGGCATAATTTCATAAAAACTATCTAATGTCGCCATCATATCAGGGTCATACATACTGATAATAACGGTAACATACATAGATATAATAGCAGCGAATATGATAAGCATTTTAAGACTGCCTTTCAGTTCCCGTTTATATAAAGTCATATTAAACATTATTTTCACCTCCATAATAATTCATAAAAATTGTTTCAAGGCTTTGTTTTGCTTGGACTGTAACTTTGTTACCATCGCATATTCCATTAAAATCCCTTGCAAAATCCTCTGCCAGTTTCTGTGAATCCAGACAAACTGTATATGTATGCATATGGCGTTCTCTTAATGTTTCAACCGAGTCAACGGTTACGAGTTTTCCGCTTCGGATAATGCCGATACGGTCACAGGTGCGTTCCACTTCTTCAAACATATGACTCGATAACAGAATGGTTTTACCTTTCTTTTTTTCTTCTGCAATCAGTTCTATAAACCGATTTTGCATCAATGGGTCAAGTCCGCTTGTCGGCTCGTCCAAAATCAGTATATCAGGGTTGTGCATAAATGCGGTAACAATGCCAATCTTTTGTTTCATTCCCTTACTCATTTTTTTGATTTTCCCTCTTGGTTCTAATTCAAATCGCTCAAGCATCTCCTGCATTCGATTATCTTTTCCTACGTTTCGGTAATCTGAAATAAATTTCAGGAACTCTTTACCGGTCATATCATCAAAAAAACTAATTTCTCCGGGAATATATCCAAGTCTTTTTTGAATTTTGTCACGATTTCTCCAGCAATCCAGGCCATCAATCTGACAGCTTCCTGTCTTCGGTTTGATAAACCCCATCAAATGACGGATTGTTGTGGTCTTACCGGCACCATTTGGACCAAGAAATCCAAAAACTTCACCTTTTTCCACTTGAATAGATATATTAAATATTCCTTTTCCCACTCCATAATCCCGAGTCAGGTTTTGAATATTTATTACACTCATTGAAATTCCTCCTTATATGAAATACTTTTGACCATTTCTGCCTATTTGCATCTTATAAAAAATAACAGAGGATTCTTCAGAATCAAATCTTAAAGAATCCTCTATTGTTTTTATTTTTTCATATCATTGTATTCAATTAGAACTTACCAGCATCTGCAGCTTCCTGAATCGCAACTGCAACCGCAACAGTCATACCTACCATAGGGTTATTTCCTGCACCAATCAGCCCCATCATTTCTACATGGGCCGGAACAGAAGAAGAACCTGCAAACTGTGCATCAGAGTGCATACGTCCCAATGTATCCGTCATACCATAGGAAGCAGGACCTGCTGCCATATTATCCGGATGAAGGGTTCTGCCTGTACCACCACCAGATGCCACTGAAAAATACTTCTTACCCTGTTCGATACATTCTTTCTTGTAAGTACCTGCAACCGGATGCTGGAATCTTGTAGGGTTTGTTGAATTACCGGTAATGGAAACGTCAACACCTTCCTTATGCATGATTGCAACGCCTTCACAGACATCATTTGCACCGTAACAGTTAACTTTTGCTCTTAAACCTGTGGAATAAGATTTTCTGAATACTTCCTTTACTGTATTGGTATACGGATCATACTCAGTTTCAACAAATGTAAATCCGTTAATTCTTGAAATAATCTGAGCAGCATCTTTACCAAGACCGTTTAAGATAACACGAAGAGGTTTCTTACGAACCTTATTTGCCTTCTCTGCAATACCGATTGCACCTTCTGCTGCTGCAAATGATTCGTGTCCTGCAAGGAAACAGAAACACTCCGTTTCTTCTTCCAGTAACATCTTTCCTAAATTACCATGTCCCAAACCAACTTTTCGGGTATCTGCAACGGAACCAGGTATACAGAACGACTGAAGTCCTTCACCGATTGCTGCTGCTGCATCTGCTGCTCTTCTGCAGCCTTTCTTAATTGCAATAGCTGCACCAACTATGTATGCCCAACATGCATTTTCAAAACAAATCGGCTGAATTCCTTTAATCTGATTATATACGTCTAATCCGGCATCCTTTGTAATCTTTTCAGCTTCTTCGATGGAAGAGATACCGTAGCTGTTTAATACGCTATTGATTTTATCAATTCTTCTTTCATATGATTCAAATAAAGCCATTATCGTTACCTCCTCTATTATTTCGCAATTTCTTTATCTGTTCTAGGATCAATTAACTTAACCGCATCATCAACTCTGCCATACTGTCCGCATGCTTTTTCATAAGCTGTGTTCGGATCATCACCTTTTTTAATAAAATCTGTCATCTTTCCGAGACTGACAAATTTATATCCGATAATCAGGTCATCTTCATCAAGAGCGATAGCGGTAACATATCCTTCTGCCATTTCCAGATAACGAGGTCCTTTTGCAAGTGTACCGTACATAGTACCAACCTGAGAACGAAGTCCTTTACCCAAATCTTCCAGACCGGCACCGATTGCAAGTCCTTCTTCTGAGAATGCAGACTGGGAACGTCCGTAAACAATCTGTAAGAATAACTCTCTCATAGCTGTGTTGATGGCATCACAGACAAGGTCCGTATTTAAAGCTTCCAGAATCGTTCTTCCTGGTAAAATCTCAGCAGCCATTGCTGCAGAATGAGTCATACCAGAACATCCGATGGTTTCCACCAATGCCTCCTGAATCACACCTTCCTTAACATTTAAAGTTAATTTGCAGGCACCCTGCTGAGGAGCACACCAGCCAACACCATGTGTGAAACCTGAAATATCTTTAATTTCTTTTGCTTTTACCCATTTCGCCTCTTCAGGAATAGGCGCACATCCATGATTAACACCCTGAGCAACCGGGCACATGTTCTGAATTTCTTGTGAATAAATCATCGTAAGACTCCTTTCAAGTATATAATTCTCAATTGTGCAATTTCATTTATAATATAAAACTTTTGTTTATTAAATCGCACTATGCGTTTATTTTCTCACAAATCGTCAAAATAGTCTAGGACTTTTTAAAAAATAATCATTTTCATCAATTATTTATACAGTTTATTCTCCATATTTAACAAATATTTATGAAAGTAATCAATCCGGTTCAGTCCCGCCGCCCATAAATAAGCCTGGTCCACAGCACCAATTTCCTCTAAAGAAAGCCATTCTACAGATATAATCGTCTGCTCTTCCTGGGGTAATTCCGGATCCGCCCCTTTAGACGGAACTGCATCCTCAGAAATCCGAATCAGAAACGTATGAACCTCTCCCCGGTTATCCGGCTTAAACTGTACGGACAGTTTACGAACTATTTGGCCTTCAACCCCGCCTTCTTCCTTCAGTTCCCGTAGAGCGGCCTCTTCCGGCGTTTCACCTTCCTCAATTCCGCCTCCGGGCAGACAAAAAAATTCTCTTCCGCACATCTGGTGTTTTACCAGTAAAATCTTATTACCTCTTATAACCATTGCCTGGCTTCTGTCTCTTCTGATTATCCTATTCGTCCTCATTCTTACCTCCATGAATACTGATATTCAAATCAACATTTCCATTGATGCCATCCACCTGACCGGATTCCGTATATTGCCAAATACTTATCTTATACGGAAAATACATTTGTGAATCATAATAAGCATACCACTTTTCATATTTTTCCAGTTTAGTCATATCCAACGACATGGTAAACCATCTTAAATTTGCATAAATCATAGGTGTTTGACCTGCTTCTTCAATTGCCTCGCAAAAAGCTAAAGTAATATCCGTTAATTCCTCCGTTGTCAGTCCCTCTGTTCTGCTGTCTTCATTCACGATATCTTCCGTATCAAATACAACCGGATAATCCAGCTGATATCCTTTGATATGATCCAGTACAAATTCCGCTTCTTCCACTGCTTCTTTTGTATTAATGGCCTGGGAAAAGAAATAGACTCCCACTTTAATGCCAGCAGCTGTGGCACCTTTTATATTTGCTTCAAAATTTTCATCCAGCACAATGGCACCCGTACCGTATCCCCGGAATCCCACCCGGATAAATGCAAATTTAACGCCGTCTGCCGCAACCTTATCCCAGTCTATTTCTCCCTGATATCTGGAAACATCAATTCCTTTTTCGGATACTACTTTTCCGTTTTCCTGATACTGAATCTCACCATTCGTTAAAACCTTTATATTCTCCTGCCGGATATCGTTCTTTGCAAGTTTATCATAAACTGGCAAAAATAAATACTTATTCGACTGGTACACTACCACATTCTCCGGAAATAACTCACGCAACAGGCTGATAGTACCCTTGCCCTCTTCCATGGATTTCTTTATTTCCTGTTTCAACTCTTCTGCGGTTCTTCTATCAGAATCTTTCACATAATCGTTGTCTTCGTCTTTATTATAGTCTGAATCAGTTAACACGCCGGAACTGTCTCCTGATGTTTCCTGATATCTTCCTCTGTCAAATATAAATAATGAAAAAATCACTACATTTGCAATCGTCATTACAACAGCTATCAGAGTCATTACAACCAGATACAGCCGATGACTCTTCATGGTATCCATACCATCATCTTTTATCATTCTTATACCCATGTATATCGCAGACTTTCCAAACTACCGCCTGCATTATCCTTTCTTTCAGTATTCATTTCAATTTACATCAGAAAAAAAACTATTTTTTTTCCTTCTGGGCTATGTATCGCATTTTTCCTACATTCTTCTTCGGTACTTCTCCGATTTCAGAAGGCCTCAATACGCTTTGAAGCTGCTTGGTCAACTGTGCCGCACAGGCCGGACAATATTTTCCATATCTGATATCGGCCCCGCACTTTAAACACGGAATATAAAAATCTGAACCTTCCGGAACCTCAATTCTTCCCTCTCTCAGATATTTCTCTATCCGGTTTACTGAAATTCCGGTTCCCTGTGATATCTGCATTGCTGTTGATGCGCCATTATCTTCTATAAATTTTTTAATTTTTCCAAACTCCGACATTGTTTCATGGCCACAACGGGAACAAACATATATTCCAAGTCCGGGGTCTTTCAGGACACCACCGCACTTTTCACAACGTCCCGTTTCAATCAATTTTATATTATCTTTTTTAATACCCATATCCGTAAACCTCTGAACTAAACAATAGTAGTAGTTTTTATAGTCTCTCTCCAAAGACTTTCCGTCAAATCTTATTTTAGAACCATACAATAGTATACATTAATTTTTTATCAGAATCAACCCGTCCCGATTCAGGTTTCTGCATTTTACATTTTTTACAATATCGTATATAATCAACATATAAAATACAACTCCATAATATTTCAGAAAGGATTTAAAAGATGAAAAATATGAAACATTCGCTTCTGGGACTTATATGTTCCTGTTTACTGTTTATTTTTTTATTATCCAATGCTTTCGTCATTTCTCTGAGAATCGGAATCTTTGATAATAACGGCGCCATAAATATCACAGGTAACTCTGCCGTATCCTCCTCTGTCACGGAAGCGATTATAAGCAATTCCAATACCATTCTGGAACAATACGGTTTCACCTCGGAAACATTTCATGAATTGATGGACGATGACTACATATCCACCGTAATCAATACTGCCGGAACTGCCCTGCTCTCGGAAGATGAAATCGACCTTTCTTCCATTAAAGGAGATACGGTGGAATTCTGTAATAATACTTCCGGTATTCTTGTAGATGAGTTTATTCACAACCTGGAAGCATCCAATGGTAAGATAAGCGAAACCACCATAACAGAAAACCCTATTGTTCAGGCTTTCTCACAAAACTACGACATTGATATCGATGCAGAGATTAAAGCTGCCATATCCGAAAAATATCCCCAGGCCGACTGGGAGAAAGAAATTGATTTATCCGGTATTGATACCAATGAACTGCGAAACACGCTGAATACAGCCATAGAAGCCAAACTCTATCCCCGTCTGGACGAACTGACAGATAAAATTATTGATAAGGCTGAAGAAATATTAACAGAAGTATCCAATACCGTTCATAATCATCCGGCATATCGCTCCTACAATCATATGATAAAACTAATCAGCAGCAACATCACTTTACTCATAATATTTCTAAGCTTATGCGTAATATTTTTCTTTACTGTACAATTTATGTTTTATAGCGGAATATATAGAAATAAACCATTCAACCATCTGGGAATCGCCGCCCTGTTCGCTGCCGTTCCCACGCTGATTACCGGATATTGTTCAACCATATTCGGAAATATCATTGATAAGATTATTAATGAAATAAACGGTTCCTATGCTTTCGCAGGCGAGATTGTCCGGGATATTCTCTCCGGCTGCCTAAAACCCTTTATATATACAGGATTTACATTACTGATGATTTCTGCCACAGCATTTATTCTTTCAATTGTTATAAAACCTCATAATTCCTGAAGATTGCTGCCATTTCAGCACATACTTTGATTAAAAATAAATACCGGCAGGCAGAACCGCAATTTCGGAGGTATAAATGACAGAAAACTCTTACCGCTAAACAGTTTTTGTTCAGTGGTAAGAGTTAATTTTTTATATTTAACAACCCTATTTCTGGCAGGTAAATCGAAAAAAGGAAGCCACAGCTTCCCTTTCATCTCTTTCTTTCATCCAAAAAAAATCAATTACCATTAATTCTTAATGTTTAAAGCTGATAACGGGAATCGAACCCGTGACCTCCGCCTTACCAAGGCGACGCTCTACCGACTGAGCCATATCAGCGTGTTTCACACACGTCTATTAATATACTTTGAATTTTCTGTTTTGTCAAGTAGAAATCTCAAACTATTATTTTTTTTACAAAGTAATATCCACTTCTGCTCCTGCTACTTCTGCTGGTACCGAAATATCTGCCTGGGAAGTGCCGGTAAATTCATCACATAAGACATCAATACGGTTTTCCCTGTTGCTTTCCCTGCCTCTATCATACCCATTATCCCGTTTGTTATGGGTTCTGGACACACCATCTGTAACTGCTGCTTCGGCCCGCTCTCTCCTCTCTCTTGCATTTCTCTTCTGAGCCAGCTCCTGTGCGATTCTATACTCCGCTTCTCTGTTTTTCGCACTTTCTGCTACTTTTCTGGCATTCTCCATCCGTTCTTCTTTTCCTAAAGCCTTATGCTTTCTAACCGCCTTAGCAATGGTTTTCTTTATTGCCCGTATGGTATTATCATCACTGTTATAACGTTCAGCCATTTGTAATGTAGACCGTAGAGAACGCTCTATGGCTGTTACCTGGGATTGTGTCTTTGCATTAGCGATACGTGCCTTTTCTCCTGACGGGTTAAAACCGATATGCACTCTGAGAAAACCGTCTTTTTTCTTTTTCGATTTACTGAATCTGTTATTTCCCGTATCTCTGCTAATATAAGGATTTGTCCTGTTTTCTGTTACTTTCATATAAATGCCTCCAAATAGCAAATCTTACCAAGTACCTTTTTATTTATATCGGCTGTATACCTCAAAAAATTAACTATTAAATCTACTATGAACAACGCATTTCTTCAATAATTCCGTTTACCTTATTTTTAATCCTCTGCAACGCATTATCAATGGTTTTTGGCTTTTTATCCATCCTTCTGGCAATTTCCCGGTATCCGTCTCCGTCGATATACATTTTAATCACTTCCCATTCAAATTTACTGAGGCTTTTTTCCAACGCCCGCTCTATATACCTGACATTTTCCCTGTCAATCAGCAATTCTTCCGGATTACGGTTTTCATCCGAATGATTATCCACATAATATTCTCCATAACTTCCAGAATCCGATTCCGTTCCAAAAATGGAAATGTAACTGTTTAAAGGACCGTGCTTTTTCCGGTTGGAATTATTGACTGCAGTATAAATTTGTCTATCAACACACAGACTGGCAAATGTCTGAAAGGAAGCTTCCCTGTTCTTATCATAATCCCGAATCGCCTTATATAAACCAATCATTCCTTCCTGAATTAAATCATCCGTATCTCCGCCAACCAAAAACATGGCTCTGGCTTTCCGCCGAACCATGTTTTTGTATTTATCCAATAATATATCCATTACCCGGTTATTCCCCTGATTCATCAATTCAATCAGTTTTTCATCCGGCAGTTCCTGATACCTCAGATTTGAATCCATATATCTCCTTCTACAACATGCGCTGTCTGACAATCTCATAAGCAAGCACTCCGGCCGCCACAGAAGCATTCAGGGAATCAATATCGCCTTTCATCGGAATAGCTGCCGTAAAATCACACTTTTCCTTAACCAGACGGCCGACTCCCTCTCCTTCATTTCCGATTACCAGACCGATAGGCCCTTTCAAATCCAGCCGATACATAATTTCTCCGTCCATATCCGCACATACGAACCATAATCCTTCTTTTTTCAGTTCTTCAATCGTAGCGGAAATATTGGTCACTTTTGCTACCGGCGTATAGTGAATGGCTCCTGCTGAGGTTCTGGCAACCGCTGCCGTCAGTCCCGCCGCTCTTCGCTTTGGAATAATAATTCCATGGGCGCCGGAAAGATTGGCAGTACGGATAATGGCTCCCAGATTATGGGGATCTTCAATATTATCCAGAATAATTATAAACGGTGGCTCACCTCTATCCTTTGCAGCCTGCAGAATATCCTCAACCGTGGCATACTCATAAGCCGCAGCCATAGCTATCACTCCCTGGTGCTTTCCTGTCTGGGACATCTGGTCCAGCCGCTCCTTCGGAACATACTGAACAATAGTATCCTTTTTTCTTGCCTCTCTGGAAATAGTATTTAACGGACCATCATGACAACCATCCTGTAAATACACTTTATCTATAGTCTTACCGGAACGAAATGCCTCAATCACAGCATTTCTGCCCTCAATCGTCAATTCCTTGTACCTCATACAGTATCCTTTCTGTTAATAATATCCTTTACATTCTGCATTCCCATTTCGATTAGCTCCAGCATTCTGTCACTCTGCCGGTTCAGATATAAATATCCCATTACAGCCTCAAAACCGGTAGCACTCCGATAATCTTTCATCGTTGCATTCTTTGCCATGGTAACCGTTTTGGCATTGCGGCCCCGCTTGTAAATCTGCATTTCGGTTTCTGTCAGTTCCTCTAACAGACTTTTAATCATTTCTGCCTGGGTATGGGCCTTAACCAGATTACTTGCCCGTTTGTGCAGTTTGCTAACCTGGGTATTTGCCTCAGTAACCAGCTTTGTCCGGATGACGATTTCATATATGGCATCCCCGATATATGCCAGGGTCAGAGGCGAATATGTTTTCAGATCGATATCATGAATTTGGTATTTTTCCTTTATTATCGAATAAAGGTCTAAACTCTCTTCCATTTTACACCTTCTCTTGTATCTTCCAGGATTATTCCCCGTTCCAAAAGTTCCTCCCTGATTTCATCCGCTCTGGCAAAATTCTTTTCTTTTCGGGCATTCTGGCGTTCTGCAATCAGTATTTCAATTTCACTGTCCAACATCTCTTTTTCCTTTTCGGCAATAATTCCGAGAACATCCGACAACGTCACAATCTGCTTTTTTAATTCTCCAATATATGCTTTTGAAGAAGATTCCCCAGCTGTGGTATTTGCCAGTTTAACCAGTTCAAAAATAACTGATACCGCATCCGCTGTATTAAAATCATCCTCCATCGCGGCTTTATATTTTTCCACCAACGTATTTATTTTACAGACGTTCTCCGATTCCTCCCCTGTCAGTTCTTCTGTAACGGCATTTTCTGACAGATGATTTAAATTCTCTACTGCCGTAAGAATTCTGTCCAGTCCGTTTTTTGCTGCTTCCATCAGTTCAGCGCTAAAATTAATGGGGCTTCTGTAATGGGCACTCAGCATAAAAAAGCGCAGGACCTGCAGGTCATACTTTTCGCTGATATCCCGTACCGTGAAGAAGTTTCCCACGGATTTAGACATCTTTTTATTATCAATATTTAAAAAACCATTGTGCATCCAGTATTTTGCAAATTCCCTGCCATTGGCTGCCTCACTCTGTGCTATTTCATTCTCATGGTGCGGAAATATCAAATCCTCTCCGCCTGCATGAATATCAATCTGATCTCCGAGATATTTCTTAGACATGACCGAACATTCTATATGCCAGCCCGGACGCCCGTCACTCCATGGCGAAGTCCAATAAGGCTCTCCCTCCTTTTTAGGCTTCCACAGAACGAAATCCAGCGGATCTTCCTTATTTTCTTCTCCCGACACCTTGATTTCCCGATGGCCTGCTTCCAAATCATCAATATTTTTTTTCGATAACTTTCCATATTCATCAAATTTCCTTGTACGAAAATATACAGTACCATTGGAATTATATGCATATCCCTTCTGTATCAGGGTACCAATCATTGCAATCATGCCATCGATTTCTTCCGTTGCCAGCGGGTGTTTCGTAGCTTCTTTTACATTCAGGGCTTCCATATCCTTTTTGCATTCCGCAATATAGCGGCCGGCAATCTCTTCCGGAGAAACCCCCTCTTCATTTGCCGCTTTAATGATTTTATCATCCACATCTGTAAAATTTGTAACATAATTCACATCATACCCAATGTATTCCATATATCTTCTGACCGTATCAAATATGATCATCGGCCTGGCATTTCCAATATGAATCAGATTATATACAGTAGGACCGCACACATACATTCTGACCTTACCGTTTTCCAACGGTATAAAATCTTCCTTCCGGCGTGTCATTGTATTATAAATCTTCATGAAATATCCTCCATTCCGTTCCGGTTTTTCCGGAATCCTGCATTCTAATAGATTAGCACATTACTTCTTCCCTTGCAATATTACATTCACGATTTCACTGTGGCTGCCCACCCGGATTGGAAATCCCCAGGTACCGTATCCGGAACTGACAATTACATTCAAACCATGATAGTTTTTAAATCCATATCCTACATCATTAAAAATATCTACGATAATGTTTCCCGGAAATATCTGTCCTGCATGAGTATGGCCGGAAAGCTGTAAATCCACACCTGTTCCCCCGGCTTCTTCCAGCGCCGTAGGTCTGTGGTCCAATAAAATAACCGGATAGGAAGTATCCACCTGCTCTAACAACTGTTCCACGGAAGTACGCTCCGTCTCTCCTTCCATGCCTAAGTCGGTACGTCCCACAAGATAGAACCTGTTATCAATAAAAACAGCTGAATCATCTATTATCTTTACTCCTGCTGAAAAAAGCAATTCTTCAAAATCTTTCATAATTCTTTTATCATGGTTGCCGGTTATGTAATACACCCCATATACGGAGTGCATTTTTGAAAAAGTATCACAGGCATAACGGATAATCTGTTTGTCGCTGCTTTCATCAAAAATATCTCCCGCCAGACAGATGATATCCGCATTCAGCTCATTGACCTTTTCCAGCATTTTATCAAACTGATACTCTCTGACCGCCGTACCTGCATGGATATCCGACAGAAGAACAATATTTATATCATTCTCCATATGTTTATCAATCGTAACCTGATATTCCGTCACATGGGGATTTTTTGCATTATATGCTGAATACAGGGTAATCAGCAGTCCGATTCCCACAATCAGCATACCATGACAATAAATTTTCACCAGCGGAGTCAAAAGAATCCGCTTTTTATCCGCTTTTATTAATATAATCCTTAAGATATCTACAATCAGGAACATCATAAACATATACAGAACCATGGCCGCAAAGGCAGACCTGATAATGACAATGATTAAACCTACGATTCCGGTGATGATATACAAATATAACTTTTTAATAATTATCCCATAGCATCTCAATATCCGGTCCAGCTTATGTGTCATATAGAATATGATTACCAGTATCATTGAAAGCATAACCGATATAAATCCAATCATTTGCAACTTCATATTATTCCTTTCCATACGATAACATTCATTCGTGTGTTAAAACATTTCCGGTTCAATGTATTTCCCTATTCGTTCCGGCTCCGGCATCCGCTGCAACCCTGACAACCTTCCGAAACTGCCTCATAAGAGAGTTCCGTAATCCGGCTCACCGAGCAGATGGCCTGAGCCGACATTCCTTTCATTTCACCAGTAAATCCCAGACCTTCTTCCGTTGTTGCTTTAACATTTACAAGCGAAGAATCTATCCTGAGTGCAGCCGCAATATTATCTGTCATCTGTTTCCTGTATGGCGCTATTTTAGGCTGTTGGGCAATCAGTGTAACATCAATATTATTTATGACAAACAGATTCTCGTCCAGTAACTCCCCGACTTTTTCCAGCAGTTTCAAACTGGAAATTCCTTTGTATGCATCGTCGCTGTCCGGAAAATGCTTTCCAATATCTCCCAGTGCCGCCGCTCCCAACAGTGCATCCATAACGGCATGAAGCAATACGTCCGCATCCGAATGTCCCAGCAGTCCTTTTTCAAAAGGAATTTCAACACCTCCCAGAATAAGCTTCCTGTTTTCTGACAGTTTATGAACATCATATCCCATTCCTACTCTCATCAATTCACCTTTCCTTTCCGGTTCTCCCGCACCTGCTATTAAATACGGCGCAGACCAGATTATAACAAAAAAACTGGAACACAGTTCCAGTCTTATGAAGTAGCGGAAAAGGGATTTGAACCCATGACACCACGGGTATGAACCGTGTGCTCTAGCCAACTGAGCTATTCCGCCATATATGTCAGATAATGAAATTCAATGGGACCTATAGGGCTCGAACCTATGACCCTCTGCTTGTAAGGCAGATGCTCTCCCAGCTGAGCTAAGATCCCGTCTGCATTTCTTATCGAACTTGCTAGGATAGTATACCTTTTTTGGGATAGTTTGTCAATCACTTTTTATAATAATTTTTTATACTATAAAAATATCTCTTGCATCCATGAGCTCCGCAGCAGGACAAATACTATAACCGATAATCATATTGATACAAAACAATTATTATGTTATAATTTCCACGTTTGAAACAAATAATTTCATATTCTGATTTTTATGAAAGGCAGGACATAACATACAATGAAACAATTTTTCAAAAAATACAGCCACATCTGGACTGCATTATATGCTTTTATCTATATGCCCTGGTTCATATGGCTGGAAAAAACCATAGTAACCGATTATACTCCTATACATATCTGGATTGATGATGTGATTCCATTCTGTGAATATTTTATCATTCCTTACTATATGTGGTTTTTATATGTTGCCGCCGGAATGATATTCCTGTTTTTTTCATCTAAAAAAGATTATTACAGAGAATGTATGTTTTTATTCACCGGTATGACAATTTTTTTAATCATCTGCACCATATATCCAAACGGACAGGATCTGAGAATTGATTTGTCAAACGCAGACAGCGTTTTTGCAAACGCTGTTTACTCTCTGTATCAGACCGATACCAATACAAATGTATTTCCCAGCATTCATGTTTTTAATTCCATCGGTATCATGATTGGAATCCTGAAATCGGAATGGCTGAAAGGTAAACGGTTCCGTGTTCCCGCCCAGGCCTGTTCTGTTATCCTTTCCGTTTTAATCACATTGTCCACTGTTTTTTTAAAACAACATTCCTGTATTGATGTTATCGGTGCCGTCATTATGGCAATTGTGCTATACTTTATTGTTTATGTTCCCGACTGGAAATTCTTATC
The DNA here is from genome assembly GCA_022794265.1 of Lachnospiraceae bacterium. Classification (GTDB taxonomy): domain Bacteria; phylum Bacillota; class Clostridia; order Lachnospirales; family Lachnospiraceae; genus Bovifimicola. The sequence goes on along the minus strand of JAAWEK010000001.1, from coordinate 63,660 downwards.
AAAAGTAAACTGAACTGTTTATATAAACTCCCACCGGGCCCTGCTTCCCTGATCTGTTTTGGTTACTGAAAGCTTTGTCTCTACCTGGGCTTTCAGTTCACTGACATGGGAAATAATTCCTACCAGCCGCTTTTCTCCGGACAGTTCATTTAAAATCCGTATTGCCTGGTTCCGTGTTTCTTCACTTAAGGTTCCAAACCCTTCATCAATAAACATAGTATCAATATGAATGCTTCCCAGATGATTCTGAATAATATCCGCCATGCCAAGAGCCATGGAAAGAGCCGCCATGAAAGATTCTCCGCCGGACAGCGTCTTAACATCCCGGGTCCGGTCGTTGACAATACTATAGACATCCAAATCCAGTCCTACGGTTCCCTGGGTCCCCAAATCCTCAATTTCCCTACACTGCAGAATAAACTGGCCGCCGGACATGGAATATAGCCGCCGATTGGCATATTCGATAATTTGCTGAAAATAACGTCTCTGGATATAGGTTTGAAAATTTATACGCTTTTTTGATATTCTACCGTTGGCAGTTTTATCCAGAATATCAACGACTGTCGCCTGCTCTTTCCATATTTCCCTCTGAACATAAAGTTTTCTTCCATTCCGGTATGCCGTCTGATTAATCTCATCCAGATTAAAAAGTTCTTTTTCTTCCCGTTCCAAAGCTTCCAGTCTGTTCATTAAATCCTGCTGTCTGACCTGATTCCCGGAAGTATCAATTTTCTCTTTTCCCTCCGCTTCCCGTCTCAATCGTTCCAGATTATTTCGAACCAGTAATTCTTTATCTTTAAAATTCTGAATGGTATACCTCAGCTTTTGAATTTCTTCTCCTGACAACACTGCATTTATAAAAGCTTCCGTACTTTCAAATCCCTGTGCTTCAAGATTCTTTTCATAAATCTCTTCTGCCGCACAGACCCCTTCCTGATTCCGGAGCAGATTTTCCCGTTCCGCAGCCAGCATCCCATTTTTTTCTATAACCGTCTGTTCAAATTCCAGAAGATCTCTTTCTCTCTTGTCTTTCATTTCTTTTAAGCCGGCAATTTCCAATTCCTTTTCCTTCAGTATCGTTTCTGCCTGTTCCTTATCCTGATAGCACAGTGTTTCCATTAATTGATTTAAACCGGCTGCAGATTCCGCTATCTGCACCTCAGACCGTCTCTTTTCTCCCTGCAGCTTTTCCAAATCCTCTGTCAGCCGTTCCAATTCATCAGTAATTTCCTTTAATCGTTTTTTATTCTTTTCCAGTATACTCCTGTTTTGTTCCGCCGTTTTCCTGCGCTCTTCCAGTTCTTCTATAGTCTTTTTCACTCTCCGGGCATCTGACTCTATTTCCTCTGGGGTATTTCCGGAAAGAATCAGTTCTTTTCCATATAGTATCTTATAGTCTTTTTCCATCAAATGCCTGGTATTTTTCACGTCTATCTCCCACTTCTGCCTGCATTTATCCGCATGAATCCTGTTCTCTACCGCCTCGTCCAGCTCAGTTTTCACTTTCTGCAGCATCCTTTCATCTACAGAATCTATTTTTTCCATTCCCTCATGCTCTGGTATCATGTGATGAATACTTCCGCATACCGGACAGGGTTCTCCTGTTTTTAAACCGGAGCGTAGAATAAACGCCTGACTATCTATAAATCTATGATATATATCATCATACGCTGTCTGTTTTGCTTTCTCAACCCTTAATGCAGCTTCGGATTTATTTTTTGAATCTTTTAATTCCCTCTCCTTTCTTTCCAGCTCTATCAGAGAACTTCGGATATCTTCTATTCTTTCCTGTCTGTTTTTCTCTTTCTCCGTCCGTTCTTCCAGAACTTCCATGTTTTCCGTATTTTTCTCTAATTCCTCTGTGGCAGCAGATAATTTTTCCCGTTCTCTTTTTCTCTGATCCCTGTCCTGTTCCAATTCTTTTAATTTATTCTGTACCTTCTGAAATTCCCTTTCTGTTTCTGAATATTTCTTCTTCTGGTTCTCCAGTTCATCATATTTCTCTAAACTTCCACGCAGTTTTGCAATTTCTACATGCAATTCCGGCACCTGACTTTCATATTGCTCCGCTGCTTTTTGTGCCAGAAGTTTTAACTCCTCTGTTTCCGGAACATTTTTTTCCATCCAATGCTCCAATTCGAAAATCCGGGATTTACAGTTTTCCAAAATCCCTTTTTTCTCCTGCAGATTCTGATAATCTTTTTGAACCTCAGCCGCCCGCTGGCCTTTTGTTACCTTCTCTTCTGATTCTTTCATTTCCGGTAATTCTTCTTCCAATTCCCGCTGCTGTTTTTCTTCCTCCTCTAATTGGTTAAAAATCCTATTGGTCATTTCAGCAAACTGCAACTCTCTTTTCACTGCATCCAGCTGATTTTTCGTTTCCTCCTTCTCTTCCTCTGTTTCCTTTTTTTTCCTTTCACCTTCCAGACAAATATCCGAAACCAGTTTTAACAGACCCTCTTTATCACTTTCACTGAATTTTTCTTCAAAAGCATCCCATGCCTGACAGTAATTACTGTTTTCTGTGCATCTGATTCTCTCCAGTTCCCTGAGGATGGCCTGTTTATTATCATCCAGCCGCTGATTCATTGTTTTTGCACGCTCACTGATTTTTTTCTCTATCCGGGCATATAGACCCGTATCAAAAATCCTGGCAAAAATTTCCTTCCGCTCTTCTGATGTTGCATGCAGCAGTTTCATAAATTCCCCCTGGGCCAGCATGGCAATCTGGGTAAACTGTTCCACATTTAAGCCGATGATTTCTTCTATTTTGCTGTCCGTCTCCCGTTTCTTTCCCTGCCATACCGTACCATCCGGCAAAGTCAGTTCCACAAAGGCCGGTGACATAGTCTTCAATTGTTTATAATTTCCGGTTCCGTTCTGGTCTGTTTTTTTCCATTTAGGCTGTTCTGGTCTCCGGCAAACCGTATATTCTTTGTCATTATAAAAAAAACGGAATACCACTTCCGTCGGCATTCCATCAGGCGCATACTGACTGCACATCATTTCTCCGTTCCGTTTTCCGCCACTGGTTTTACCGTATAATGCATAAGTGATTGCATCAAAGATCGTTGTTTTTCCAGCACCGGTATCTCCCGTTATCAGAAACAATCCCCTGTTTACACCCGAAAAATCAATGGTTTCCTCCTGATAGGAGCCAAATGCCTTCATTTTGATGTATATTGGTTTCATTTCTGCCGCCCCCTATTCCTGTGCATTTTTCAATTCACTGATAATTTCGGTCATAACTTTAATTTCCTTTTCACTGACAGGCTGACCGTGCATAACCTGATAAAATTCCGCAAATGCCTCTAACGGTTCCAGATGTTCCCCAGATTCTTCCACCCTGCTTAATCTGGAACGGATATTACGATTTTCCAGCCGCACTTCCAATATATGAGTATAATGCTCCTCTAACTGGTCTTTCGGCCGGTACAGGCTCTCCTCATCCGTCAATGTAATACTGACATAATCATCTCTGTTTTCTTCCGTTGCCTGTGCAATGACTTCCTCTAACGTTCCTTCTATCCTTCTTACATCTCTGGCCATGACAAGCGGTATCCGTTCATATTTTATTTTGCTGTCTTTTGCTCCCAATGTCACCATCGTAATGCCTTTTACATGTTTCTCTTCGCTGATGGAATATTTCATCGGTGTTCCGCTGTAGCGGATATGCGGTCCGCCAATGGCCTGTTCCCCATGAAGATGTCCCAATGCCACATAATCAAACTTCTGCACACAGTCAATATCCACACTATCAATCCCACCCACGGATATATAACTCAGTTCCGAGCCACATGTATCCGGCTCCTGTCCGCCGGATACAAAAAACTGGTGGGCAAGCAGTACATTCCGTTCGGACCAGTCAATCTGCTCCCGTTCAATCAGCGCTTTTATGGCGCTGTTATAATCCTGTATTACTTCCTCCTTAAACAAATGCTTTACATACCCCGGTTTGGTAAAGGGAAGTAAATAAAAATTCACTTCTCCATCTTCATCCCTCAACACTATCTTTTTTAGATATTCATTTTCCTCCTGCGGTGGAAGAACCGATATATGAATATTCTGTTTCTCCAGAAACGCCCCCGCATACTTCAGCCGTTTTGCATTGTCATGATTCCCAGCTATGATTAGCACCGGAATCGAAGGCTGAATATCCGCCAGATGATTTAAAAATTCGTCAAAAATCTCATAAGCCTCCCCCGAAGGAACCGATTTATCATAAATATCCCCAGCAATCAGAATAACATCCGGCCGGTATTCTTCCGCTTTGTCAGAAATCCGGGATAAAATATACCGCTGCTCTTCATTCAGACTGTAATAATGCAGCTGTTTTCCGATGTGTAAATCGGAGATGTGGAAAATCTTCATATGCTATCCCCCTCATTTCTGCTAAACAACTAATTAAACCCGAATACTTTCTGCATCACCTTATACCCGCTTTTAGACAGCATTCTTCCACTATGTCCAGGAAGATTCATCCAGATTCCAAATACCGTAGTTCTCAACGCATGGTATAATTCCTGATCCTTTTCTTTCAGATATTGCCAAAGTTCCGCTTTCTGCTCCAGTTTATCCCTGTCTTTGGATAAGATTGCCATAATGGACGATACACACATCATCATATCCAGATATTGAAACATATATTTATACAGACGCTTGTCCTCTATTTCTGCTTCACTAAAGAAATCTATCATGCATTTATTCACCCGAATCTGCTGGTCAAGCCTGGATATCATGACTTTTTCATTTACGGACTGGTCGTTTCTTCCGATAAAGTAATGATAAAAGTCCACATCCAGATAATATAATTTTCTCACATATGGAAGAGGTTTAAATATAAAAATATTATCAACATAAAAGGTATGCTTTGGCAATTCCAGATTGCAATCCCTTAACATTTGTGTCCGGTAAATGACGGAATGCATCAGAATATATTGAAATTTATTAAAACGAACTCCGTCGCTCCAGGTAAGCAGTGTATGTTCTTTCAAAGCATGTTTGTACCTCATGGTTTTCTTCCTGCGTACCCCTACTTTATCATATACAAAATTGGTCAGCAGCAGATCCAGCTCCGAATCCATCTTTACAGCACTCTTTAATGCTTTTAACACCTTTTTATAAGCGGCTTCATCCACCCAGTCGTCACTGTCCACCACCTTAAAAAAAATCCCGGAAGCATTCCTGAGTCCGGTGTTAACCGCTTCTCCATGTCCACCGTTTTCCTGATGAACTGCTTTTATTACAGAACTATGATTCCGGGCATATTCATCTGCGATTTGGGCAGTTTTATCCTTAGAGCCGTCATCCACAATAATTATTTCTACATCTTCTCCTCCAGTCAGTACACTATCTATGCATTTTCTCATATATGCTTCAGAATTATAGCACGGAACAACAATAGTTAAAATCTTCAATGTACTAATCCTCTTTTCTAATATACTAAATCAATCGTTCAGCCAGTTTCAATGCTTCCAGTGTAATTGCATCAATATTATAATACTTATATTCCGCCAGTCTGCCTAACATATGTAATTTCTCATATTTTTCAGTCAGATTCAGATATTTTTTATATAAATCAATATTTTTCTCATTCAAGATTGCATAATATGGAATCTCATTCTGCTTTCCCATATAATTATCAGAATACTCTTTTACAATCGTGGTATTCTCTGATTTCTGTCCGGTAAGTTTCTTAAATTCCGTAATTCTTGTAAAATCTTCACTTACCGTATAATTTACTACTGCTGCCGGCTGATAGGATTCCTGCTTCCATTCCTCATATTCAAACCGGAGGGTTCGGTATGGCAGTCTGCCATATATCCTGTCAAACAGTTCGTCAATAGGTCCGGTATACACTACTTCGCCAAAAAACGGCCTGTCTTCAAAAAAGATTTCCTCTTCGCCAAACTTCAGCAATTCTCCGGCATTTGAGGATAAACGAATGTCGATTCCTTTATGTGACAGCATAGCTTCAAACATCTTTGTATATCCATGCAGAGGCATTCCCTGATATTTATCCTGAAAATATCCATTATCCTCTGAGATTAAAACCGGAACCCTGGCAGTTACGGATTTATCCACCTGTTCCGGCGTCTGCCCCCACTGTTTCATTGTATATTTTAAAAATATATTCTGATATACATAATCCGCTATTTCCCGGATTTCTTCGTCATCTTCCTGCATTAGCTCCAGAATGGCAACCCTGCTGCCGTATCCGTATTTATCCGTTAACTTTTTCCGCAACACAGAAGCCTTTTCCGACTCATATATCATACCCAGAGTATTCAGATTAAAAGGCACCGGTATGTATTTTCCGTCCACATATGCCAGCACCTCGTGATGATAATCCCACCATTTTGTAAACCTGGACAAAAACTCAAATACTTCATCACTGTTGGTATGAAATATATGAGGACCATATTTATGAATTAAAATTCCGTTGTTATCTATATAATCAAAGCAATTACCACCTATATGGTCTCTCTGTTCCAATATTAGAATTTTTTTATCATGCTCCGCCAGTTTTCTGGCAGTTACTGCTCCTGCAATACCTGCTCCCACAATTATACAATCGTACATCTTTTACCTCATTTCTTCGAAAACTAATGTAACACACTGTATGAAATTTATCAAATGTTTTTTTATTTAATTTTTACCATGCAATCTAAATATCAGTCTTTGCTTTTGTAAATTTTTTCTGCTACCAGCACAGTTACTGCCAGCTCTGCCACCATAACCACCAGATAGAGTACAATATGGTTATTAATATAACCGGAAATGCTGAAATAATTCACCAGAACGGCGGTAAGATTGGCAATTCCATGTAAAATCATGCAATAAACAACGGTATTGTATTTCAGATAAACATATCCCAGCACAATCCCTGCAATAAATGCATAAATCCCCTGCAACAGATTAAAATGAAATACGGCAAACAAACCTGCAGACATAAAAACCGCAATCTTATCTCCCAGCAGCCGCTGGAGCCGTTGGCATACCAGCCCCCGGTACACCAGTTCCTCCGTAACTGGAACCAAAACGGATACTGATAATATCTGTATCACCAGTCTGCCTGCCAGTAAAGATTCCTGGGTATCCCTGTAACTGCCGATGATATTGTCCAGCGGCAGCAGAGATAGCAAACGGCTAAGTCCTATATTTCCCACACAGCCGAGAATGAGCAGATACCCCAGCCTGTATGTTTTAATATCTTTTACCTGTCTGATAAATCCAAATTTTCCGTTGCGTTTCACATCTTTTTCATATATATACATAAAAACCGCCAAACCAATAACAGCGGATATCATTGTTAGCAGATAATTATGCTCCTGTACCAGCCGCTCCACATTTTCTAAAAACTCCTGGGACTGTTCAATGGTGACTCTCTCACCAATGGAAGATGCATATATATATGCATAGTAAATATTTCCTGCAACCTGCACTGCCATTAGCAGAAACGCATACAGAACTGGCGGATAAAGGACTCCTGCCACATATTTTATTCGGTTATATTCCTCTAAGGACTGATTTCTATTCCATCGATTTTCCACATGTATTCTCATTTCTGTACTAATAGTACCATTCTATATAGTATAATACTTGAATGCATTGTTTTTTGCAAGTGAAAGTTACTTGTGTTTCTAAAAAGTAAATGCTATAATCGCTATGCAAAACAGTCTTAGCAGAGGATAGAAACAATGAACGGTACAAAAAAACAACAATACAGAAACGGACTAATCAAAGGGCTGCCCATCGGCCTTGGCTATCTTCCGGTTTCCTTTACATTCGGATTTATGGCAGTAAGTGCGGGACTCCCGGTCTGGCTTGCGGTTTTGATATCCATGACAAATCTTACAAGTTCCGGACAGTTCGCTGGAACCAATTTAATCATATCCGGTGGCACATATATTGAAATCACCCTGACCACCTTCGTAATCAACATGAGATATATGCTTATGTCTCTGTCTCTGTCACAGAAAATGGAACCAGGTACTTCCTTATTTCAACGGCTTTTATTCAGTTTCGGAATTACCGACGAAACCTTTGCCATTGCTTCCATAGAGCCAAAAAATATTTCCGGCTCTTATATGTATGGATTGATTACTCTGCCTTACCTGGGCTGGTCAGCGGGAACTTTCTTAGGTGCCTGTACCTCCGGGATTCTTCCGGAAATTGCAAAAGGAGCCATGGGGATTGCCCTGTACGCCATGTTCATTGCTATCATCATTCCTCCTGCAAAAAAACAGACCCCTATCCTGTATGTTATTCTGATATCCATTACAATAACCTGCCTGCTCCGGTATATACCTATATTTAAATTTATATCCAGCGGATTCTGTACGATTATAGCTACCATTTCCGCTTCCATGGTGGCAGCATATTTCTTTCCCATCAATAAAAAGGAGGACAAATAAATGGAAAGAGCTCTGACCGCTGTTATTCTGATGGCGCTGGTAACATATCTTCCCCGCGTTCTTCCAATGGCAGTCTTTCGTAAGGAAATCAATTCCGGCTTTATTAAATCTTTTTTATATTATGTTCCCTATGCAGTACTGGCTTCCCTGACCTTTCCGGATATCTTCACATCCACAACCAGTATGGTCACTGCCATAGCAGGAACTCTGACGGCACTGTTGCTGGCATATAAAGAAAAAAGTCTCGTAGTAGTAGCATTGTGTTCCATGTTAACAGTGTTTATTACACAGTTGATTGTATAAACAAATTGAAAAAAGGAGTTGTTACCAACAACTCCTTTTTTCAATCAATATTTCTACATTGTATTTTCCCGAAGAAACTTATCAATAGCCATTATCTCCACACGGATATTTCTCATATGTTCGATGTGCTTATTGAAGTTTCCTTTATCACCTAATACATTCAGAACTTTAACATTATCTCCTGCATCTACAAGAGGTATTGTATTGAACTGGTTATTTTCAACGTATTCCGCAACCTTCTTTAAATCCAGTACCAGATTATTCTTATAGGTTACTATCTCTTCTTCCAGTCTAACCCGGCGTTCTTCTTCTTTCCGAATCTTCATTTTAATAAGAACCGCTGCCGTATCCAGAATAGTGTCGTTTGCATTAAACGGATATACCATTACATTCGGTTTTTTTATCTTAATCAGCTGCTGGCCTTTTTCATACTCGACACCGGCATTCTTCATATAAGAAGTTATATCCTGGTCAACCTTTGGATATGTAAACTCTTCACCTTCCAAATAATAGATTCCGCTCTGATCACTCATAACTCCGGTATCTGTATCCATATCATAGGTTCTAAAACCAATAATCCGGATATCCCTTGCCGGATCATCCATTCCCATTACCATTTCCATGATCACTTCCGGATTCTTGTCATCCACCGGCTGGGTATTATTAATAATACCAAAACCAACGTTTAATATTTGTACGAAGCTTTTTACCATTTTGTGCATCCCCATTCTTTTTTTATAGATATAAATAATAATAGTACATGTTTTCTATAATGTCAACTTAAATTGTTTGATTTTTATCTATTTTCCACAAAAAACAGCGGTCGTATATTGTATATATATTTATAATTCAAAAGAAAATTTTGTAAATCTTATATTTTATTGTTTATTATTTTTTAAATATGTTATATAATGTTAAAAGTGCAATTACAGACATACAAAGAAGAAAGGAATATGAAAAATAATGAGTCAGAAAAAAGTTGATGAATATAAGAAGGAAAAAGCCAATCGTAAAAAAATAATCGCAAAGCAAAAACGCAATGCTATTCTTATGAAATTAGCTGGTGTTATCATAACTGCATTATTTTTTGGTTTTATAATATTCTCTGTATATGATAAGTGGATAAAAGAGGATGAAGAGGCAACGATTGCCACATATGCTTTATCTGCGGAAGAGATAACCAGTGCATTTGAGGCATATACTGCGGAAAGTGAAGAAAACAATTCCACCAGTGACAGTCAGGAGGAAACTACTTCCAAAAATTCTGAGGAAACCACTTCTTCGAAATAGCCCGTCTTCAGATAATGTTTAGTATATGAAAGAAACCGGAAGAAAAGAACAAATATTCTTTTCTTCCGGTTTTTCTATTCCTGATTTTAAATCCGTTACATTCTATCCGGCGCTTCAAAACCAAGAATATGGATACTCTGCTCTAATACCGCTTTGGTCAGGGTAATCAGCGCAATATATCCCTTTTTCTTATCCGGATTTTCTTCGGTCAAAATCTTTGTTTCATGATAAAATTTATTAAATTCATTGGCCAGCTCATATACATAAGCACATATCTTATGCGGCGCAAATTCCTCCACTGCATTTTCAATCATATCATTAAATCTTGCCAGTGTCAGCATCAAAGATTTTTCAAATTCAGACCCTGGAATACAGATTTCTGTCTGCTCAATCGTCTCATGATTGTTCTCATAATATTTTCCAAGAATGGATTTAATCCGTACGATGGTATACAGAATATAAGGTCCTGTATTTCCTTCAAAAGAAGTAAACCGTTCCACATCAAAAATATAATCTTTGGATGCCTGGTTGGACAGATCTCCGTACTTTAATGCCGATAATCCTACGATTTTAGCGGTTTCCTTCGCTTCCTCTTCCGTAACGGAACGGTTTTCCATAATCTTATTATAAACGGCTTCATTGATTTCCCGAATCAGATTTTCCAGACGCATAACACCACCATCCCTGGTTTTAAACGGCTTTCCGTCTTTTCCGTTCATTGTACCGAATCCCAGGAAGGTCAGTTCCGTATCCGGCTGTACCAGTCCGGTTTTTCTTGCGCAACGGAATACCTGCTCAAAATAAAGTTCCTGGCGCTTGTCCACTACATAAACGATATGGTCCGGCTGAAAAAGTTTCATCCGCTCCACTATGGTAGCCAGATCAGTTGTATTATATAATGTAGCCCCATTGGATTTCAGAATCATACAAGGCGGTATTTCCTTTGTATCACTATCTTCCTTTACATCCACCACCAAAGCTCCCTCGCTGATTCTTGTAAATCCCTGTTCCTTCATATATTGAACCATCTCAGGAATATACGGCTGTGCATCGCTTTCCTTTTTCCACAATTCAAAGGAAACATTGAGATTATCATAATTCTTCTTTAAATCAGCAATGGATACATTTAAAATATGCTGCCAGAGCGCCAGATATCCCCGGTTTCCGTTCTGCAGCTCCAAAGTTGCCATTCTGGCTGCTTCTTTAAATTCTTCATCTTCTTTGGATTTTGCATTTGCACAAGGATAAATTTCTTCCAGTTCTGCAATGGTAAACGGCGCCTCGGCAGGATATACTCCCGCATGGTTTTCATTAAAATAAACCAACTCCGGTTTTCTCAATTTCAGCTCCGTAATAATCAGGCCCATCTGCAGTCCCCAATCCCCCAAATGCACATCACCTGTTACATCATTGCCTGCGAACCGGTTCATCCTTTTAATCGCCTCACCGATAACCGCTGAGCGGAGATGTCCCACATGTAGAGGTTTTGCCACATTCGCACCGCCATAATCAATAATAATTTTTTTCGGCGATTTTGTCTGTTCGCAGCCTAAAAATTCTTCCTTTGCCATTTCCGATACATAATTCTTTAAAAATCCGGAATTGAGATTAAAATTAATAAAGCCTGGATTTACTGCTGTTATCATCTCAAATACGGAATTACCTTCCAGTTTTTCCACAATATCATTTGCAATCACAATTGGCGCCTTTTTATACTGCTTTGCTGCCGCCATTGCTCCATTGCACTGGTATTCACACAAATCCGGCCGGTTGGAAATGGTCACTTTGGCATAAGCCGTATCATATCCGCATTGGGAAAATGCATTTATAAATTGCTCTGTTATCAAATCTATTATTTTTTTCATTTTGTCTTTCCTTTACATTTATATTTCCACACCGTTTTCTTTCAATAATGTTCTGGCCGTCTCAATAGAATCCACACCCTCTTTATTCTTCACTGGTGCAAATTCCCTGTTTCGAAGAACTTCAAAAACCAGACAGTCGTCCAGCAAATGAATCATATCCAGTATTAATTCTTCAAACTTATATCCGTTTGGTTCCGTAGGGCTGACTGCATTTCCGTTCTCATCCAGATACGGTATTTTTTTCTCCACAATATGAACTGGAAGCTGTGCGTTTAATATTTCCACCAGACTGTCTACTTTCAAAAGATAGTTCAGGATTACACCATAATTATATGCCGGCTCTCCGCTGGCATCCTTCCGGTTTTTCATTTCCTCTGTCAGTTCATAATATTCTACAATGGAAGGTTTCCCGTTTTCTTTGCACATCACGCCCACTTTTTCTTCCGGAAATGCCTTTCTTACCACTTTGGAACCGGAAGGTTTGCCGGATTGAATGGTGGCGCCCACAAATACCGGATCCGCCATTTTCTGCAGCACATTGTCAACCGCAAATACGTTCAGCCATTCCACACCCATGGAAGTAATTTTATCCAGCAGACCGGCCCGTACCATGGAAGAAAACCAGCCGCCGTTACCGTTGGGAGACAGGGAAAGTTTATACTTCTCTTCCAACAGCAGCTTCCCATTATAATCTACACTCGGCGCCATATCCTGTACAAAAAAGAATACAAAATCTTTGTCATATCCGAAATAATCATGTTCCGCAAAAAAATCTCTGGTATCCTTATCATTTTTATCACTGGTCATTATAAACAGCGGAATATAAGCCCCTGACCGGTTCACCACATCCATCAGATTATTTATCAGACACTCAAAAATATACAGTTCTCTGGTCTCGCCAATATTAAACATTCCTTTTGGCTTATCAAATCCCAGACGGGTTCCCTGTCCGCCGGCAAGAAGCACGGCTCCCACTTTACAGTTTTTTATAGCCTCAATACCAACAGCCTCAAACTCCGTATACCGCTCCATAATTTCATCCAGCTTTAATGCCTCCAGCGGCTCATAAACTGCCGCATTATCCTCTTCCTGTCCGGCATTCCTTTTTTTATCCAGTACATCCAGCAGGGAAAAATCCAGATTCTCCAGTTCTTCTTCAAATACTGCCTTTTCCTTCTCTGACAGTTCGTCATAAAATCTCAGAATCTGCTGCTGGCCATATACATTTACTTTCTCTCTCACCTGATTACTAAGCATGTCCTGTTCCTTTCCCAATTCAAAGATAATTGCGAATAAGAGAACTCTGCACTGCAAAGTTCTCTTATTCTCTATCATCAGCACAATGAATAAGATTGTTCACTGTTAATAATACATATCAATTTCATCATCATCATATTCGCCGTTTTCATAAATACTGGTCCAATCAATATTATTGGTTCTCTTAGGCTTTGCCATCTGTCTGGCAGGCTTATTATTTTTACGGTCTGCCTGTTTCTTCTGCATCGCCTTTTTTTCTTTTTCAATCCGGTTAATAATCTGAGACTTATCCGGCTGCTGTTCCTTTGGTTTTGTCTCCTTGTTCTGAGACTGACGGGAACGCTGGTTTGACTTTACATCTTCATCTTTATCCTTATCATATGGGGAATAATTTCCCCCGGAATTCTTCTTATACGGTCTGCCGTTATCCCGGCCGCCGGTTCCCCTGAATCCTGGTTTGGAGTCTCCATTTCTGTTAAATGAGCCTCTGTTGCCTTGTCTGCCATCCTGACTGAATTCTCTTCTGGAATTTCCATCACGCGAATCTCTTTCTGTCCGATTCCCTCTGTTTTCAAAATTGTTCGACCGATATCCTCTGTTCTCTCCATTATCGTTCCGATACCCTTTGTCGTCGGAATTACCGCCCCTTCCGGAAAAGCCTCTGCCTTCCCTGGAATAATTCCTTTTCTCATCCTTTGAATTTTTGTCGTACTTTCTGTTCTCACGTTTTTCTCCGTTTTGAGAATTTCTTACACTGCCTCTGCTTTCGCTGCTATTTCTGGTGTCTCTGATGCGACTTCCGCCACCGTTACTCGTAACCACAAATGTTCTCCTTCCATATGCTTTTGTATTTTTATACATTAAATATTTTATAGTATTTTAATAATAAGTCAACTAATTTTTGCAAAAAAAGTATCAAATTTTCTTTTTTCGGGCAATTTTTTATGACCTGCACATTATTCCCTTTCATTCAGTATTTTATCCCTAATCAGCCCCTCATAGCATAACCAGTTTCCTCCAAATAAATTGGTTTCTCCTGCCAAATGCAGATTCAGTTTCTGATAACTGGCCAGCGCCGCAGGATTGTTCCTGCTCACCAGAAAATGTATGGCATCGTATCCGCGCTCCCACATAATCCCAGCAGTCTCCTGAATCATTTTAACTGCAATTCCCTGATTCTGATAATCCTGCCGTACAGCCAGTCTTGCCAGTTCCCCTGTTTTTTTATAATCCGGATTCCAGAACGGAAGTTTTCTGACTTCTTCATCTTCATCAATTACAATGGCGGCAATGATATCATCCGCCTCATTTCTCATACAGAATTCATTCTCATTTTTTATGTCTCTGATTAATAATTCCATGTTGGGATATTCCCTGGACCAGGTACATCCTTTTACCCCAATCATACTGCCATAAAGATTCATGATTTCTATCCTGTCTTGCTCCTGCGCCAGTCCAAACTTTAATTTCCGGCTTAATTTGTATTTCGATGAGTCTTCTACAGCCTGACGGTATATCTTCTCCGTATTTTCGTCAAACAATACCCAGATAACTTCATCAATCTTCCCTGGATGTTTATCTAAAAACTCCTTTACGGTGCGGACTGCAATCTTTGCAGCCTGTTCCACCGGAAACCTGTATATTCCTGTAGAAATGGATGGAAAAGCAATTGTTCTGATATTATTCTGTACTGCAATCAGCAGGGAGTTGCGGTAGCAGTCCGCCAGCCGCTCTTCCTCATTTAGCACTCCGCCATTCCAGACCGGTCCCACCGTATGAATAACATATTTGCAGGGCAGTTGATATGCCTTTGTAATCTTAGCCTGCCCTGTTTTACAGCCATGAAGTTTTCTGCATTCCTCCAGCAATTCCGGTCCCGCTGCCCTGTGAATGGCACCGTCCACTCCGCCACCGCCCAGTAAGCTGGAATTGGCGGCATTGACAATCGCCTCAGCTAAATCAATTTTTGTGATATCTCCAAGTATGGTTTTGATCATATTTCTGTTTCTCCTTATAATATTTGCTGAGTACGTTCCTCATCCGGCAGGACATCTTCAGACTTTTCTATTTTAAATTAATATTTCTCTTCTATGAATGATATCGATGGACTATCAGTATAACACAATCTCTTGTTAATTTCACTATAAGATCAAAATAAAACATTGACTTTAATTCCTGAAGGATTTATCATATTACATGCTGTGTAAAAACAAAAACACAGACAATTGCTGATAATAATCAGCCAGAAACATGCTGATAATAATCAGCTAAAAACATGCTGATATGGGAATACGGTCAGAATCCGTAACAGCTCACTCTACTGTATTTAGATACGAATCCCGAATCTGCCACTGGAAATTTCCGGGAAGGCCGGGTACTAGGATAAGCTATAAGTCAGGATATCTGTCAGCATGGAACAGTAATCGGTGAGGATCTCTCACCTCTGTGAATATGGGTACTGCCCAAAGTTTAAGGAGGATGAAACATGACAAAACAAACCAACAAACCAACCGCAATCTTTTTGACTGTTATATTAACATTGTCATTAATGCTTGCAAATTTCACATGCATTTATGCAGAGGAATCTCCGGAATTTACAGATGTAAACCGTGAAGTTTCCACAACAGCCGGATATCTTTTAAATGCGCTGAACACTACGGAAATCAGTCCATACAACTATAAGGAAGTCATCCTGATTCTGCGTTCCGGCATCGATTCCGGAGACCTGGCAGACCGTTACTGTAATCTGCTGGAATCCAATATTACAGATGGCAGACTTCTGATTAACGGTTCCGAAAACATAACTATGTATGCCGCTTATTTAATCGTTCTTGCCCTGCATGGCAGTAATGCATTAGACGTAAACGGAAACAATATGGCAGAAGCTTTTGATCAGCTTCTTGCGTCCTATGCAACTGCAGAAGAATTAAATACTGCGGTTGAAAATCCATATTATTATGATTTTATCGTGCCTGCCGTATTTGCTTATGAAGATTATATGGAACACTCCGACACCATTAAAACGCTTCTCCAGAATGCCATCATGATTAATTACAAACAAACAGAGACCGGCTGTGGAATTGATTACTGGGGCATATCCGGCGATAATAATGCAGCTGTTCTTCCGGCTCTGAATTATTTTTCCGACCACAAAGAAATCGCGGATGCCATTGCCGATGCTATAACATTTAATGAGTCTCTGATTATGGAAGACGGCGGCTCCCGGTTTGATAACGGAGAATATTCCACCACTTCCAACGCGAATTCCACTGGTGCGGCGCTTTATTTATATTCCCTTTTAAAGAATGAAAATAACAGAATTTCCTACAATGCTTTACTGAACTTTAAAAGCATTCTTACACCGGGAGCATATACCTATTTTGGAGAAGACAATATGTTTGCCACCGTCGATGCTCTTAAAGGCCTGATTGCATATAAGATGCTGATGGACAATGAAGGATTTCCTTTTGATGTAACCAATGAAGTTACCCGTATACTGTCGCCGGAACAGCCGGAAGAAACCTCCGGTCAGGATGAAACTACCACCGCCGATTCTTTCAGCGAAACCGACAGTACTGCTGATACAACTGTTTCGGAAATAAATACGGATACTACCACTGCAATACCAGATAAAAAAACACCGGAAACTACTACTGCTTCCAATAGTTCCGCAAAAACCGGAGAAAATGGCAGTATGACTGTCATTCTTCTAACATTATGTATATTATCAACAGGAGCCGTTATGTTAACGCGTAAAAGCGTATTAACTGGTAAATAGCAATAAAGAATCTGTTATACAGTGTTAAAAAAGAACGGGTAAGAAGGGATTGCTTCTGCCCGTCTTTCGTTTTAGACCCATATCCGGTTTTTCTGAATTTTTCTAAATAATAAAAAGGTGCAAAAAAAAATGAAATCAAATTATATAACCTCTGCAAATTCCAACAATCAGAATCTTGGCCTGATTCATATTTACTGTGGTGACGGTAAAGGAAAAACCACTGCAGCTACGGGCCTTGCCATCCGTATGGCCGGTGCGGGATACCGCATCCTGATTGCAAGATTTCTGAAAAATGAAGCTTCCAGCGAATTAAATATTTTAAAAACAATTCCAGGTATCAATGTTATTGAGACATTCAGAGATTTCGGATTTATATGGAATATGTCAAAAAGTGAAAAAGAGGAAGCTGCCGCATTCTACACCCGATTGCTGACGGATGCCATGCAGACTGCTTCCAACGATAATTATAATATGCTGATTCTGGATGAAATCAACGTTGCCATAGATTTAAAACTGGTTCCGGAAGAATTGATGATTCAGTTTGTAAAAAAGAAACCAGCTCATCTGGAACTGGTTTTAACCGGACGCAATCCCCGTCCGGCATTACTGGAACTTGCAGATTATGTTTCGGAAATTCACAGTGTAAAACATCCCTTTGAAAAAGGTATCTGTTCCCGTATTGGAATAGAAGAATAACAATATCCCTTATTTTTACTGATTATTTCCGTCTGTTTTCCATTCCTCTATGAAAATAAATCTTCAATAACCTCTTTTACCGTTTCAATCCGTTTCGCACAATAAGCTTTTGCACCGCAAAACAGCAGTCCGTCTTCCACCTTTCCCCTGACAGCATTCAGCAGTGCATCGGTAATACAGTACGGTATCTCTGCCGGATTACATTTTTCAATGCACTGATGGCATTTTCTGGGTTTGTACTCCTCACTGCCAATGCCGCATTTTTTAATGAATGAATTCCGAATGGCTCTTCCCGGCATCCCCACAGGACTCTTCACTATGGCAATATCTTTTTGTTCTGCATTGACATATGCCATTTTATATTCCATGGAAGCATCACATTCCTCCGTTGTTACAAACCTGCTTGCCACCTGGACACCGTCGGCACCCAAAGCCAATACATGTTTTACATCTTCTGCCGTATGAATACCGCCTGCCACAACCACCGGTATCTGATATCCATATTTTTCAGAATAAGACTGTACAACTTCCATTATCTTTTTAATTTCATCTTCATAGCTGAATAATAATTCACTGTTCTTATATTGATTCCTGCTGTCCAGAATTTGAACCTGTTCCGCAGTCCCGGCATCAAATCCCAAATGGCCACCTGCCAGCGGACCTTCAATCACTACCAGATCCGGACAGCGTTTATACTTTCTGTCCCACATTTTCAGAATTACCATAGCAGACTTAACCGAAGATACAATCGGTGCGATTTTTGTATTGCTTCCCTCCACATATACCGGAAGCTCTACCGGAAGTCCGGCGCCGGAAATAATCAGATCGATTCCATGGTCAACGGCAGCTTTTACATATTTCTCATAAAACCTGGTGGCAACCATGATGTTGGCGCCGATAATTCCTCCTGACGCTTTTTCCCTTGCGGCTTTAATGTGCCGGCCGATGGCCCGCAAATTGGCTTCTATCGGGTGAGCATCCCAGTCCGGTTCATCATAACCAATCTGGGCCGTGGACAGGACGCCGATACCCCCTTCCGCCGCTACAGCGCCTGCCAGACCGGACAAACTGACACCAACGCCCATACCGCCCTGAATCAGGGGGAATTTTGCAACTAAATCTCTAATAATTAAAGGTTTTGACTCCATAAGAAATCCTTTCTATAAAAAATGATTGTGAAACTTTGGTTTTGTTTGAAAAAGTGGGATGTGTTTTGGCAAAAAGAACGCCGCCGGCTCGCATTAACTATCCTCTACTAAAACCTTCGAAATCTCTGATATCGTTCCTCTCTTATTTCCTCCGGCTCCATTGTCTCGTATTTCCGTAAAAATTTAATTATTTTACGTTTCATATAGAAACAGATTTTATTCAGATTTCCCATATCAGCCGGTTCCGGTTCAGGTATCACGCGCTCGATAACGGATAGCTGTTTTAAGTCTGAGGCTGTTATTTTCATAACTTCGGAAGCTTCTTTGGAACGCTTGCTGTCTTTCCACAAAATCGAAGCAAACCCTTCTGGTGATAGTATGGAATATGTGGAGTTTTCCATCATCCAGACTTCATTGGCAACTGCCATTCCCAAGGCTCCGCCGCTACCGCCTTCTCCGATTACAACAGAAAGAACAGGAACCTGAAGAGCAGACATTTCAAACAAATTTCTAGCTATGGCTTCACCCTGTCCCCGCTCTTCCGCCTCAATTCCACAAAAGGCTCCCGGCGTATCCACAAAACAAATTACCGGTCTGTGAAATTTTTCTGCCTGCCTCATCAGACGCAGCGCCTTCCGGTATCCTTCGGGATAAGGCATTCCAAAGTTTCTTCTGATATTCTCAGTCGTATTTTTACCCTTCTGCTGTCCGATTACCGTTACAGGCATATCGCCAAAATATGCAATGCCGCCTACAATGGCCCCATCATCCCGGTACTGCCGGTCGCCATGCATTTCATAGAAGTTGTCAAAAATTTCTTCAATATAATCCAATGCCGTAGGTCTTCTGGCGCTTCTGGCTATCTGCACCCGGTCCCACGGTGTCAGCATACTTTCCGCTTCATTTATTTTAGCATCTACGATGTTGTTTTCAATTTTATACTTTACACATTTTTCCCGAAGAGAATCCAGAACCCCATAATCCGGTTTCTGATTCATGCGGATTAAATCTGATAAGGTTTTCTTTAAATTTTCCCGGGTAACAATACGGTCCGCAAATCCATGCTCTACCAGAAATTCCGCACGCTGAAATCCCTCCGGCAGGTCCTGGCCTATGGTCTGTTTAATGACTCTCGGTCCGGCAAATCCCACCAGCGCCCCGGGTTCGGCAAGAATAATGTCTCCCAGCATGGCAAAACTGGCACTGACACCTCCGGTGGTAGGGTCAGTCAGAACGGTAATATATAAAAGCCCTGCTTCACTGTGTTTTTTAATTGCCTGGGAAGTCTTTGCCATCTGCATAAGGGATACGATTCCTTCCTGCATTCTGGCGCCGCCAGAACAGGTAAAGATTACTACTGGCAGCTTTGCCTCCGTCGCCCGTTCAAATGCCCGGGTAATCTTTTCACCTACGATTTCTCCCATACTGCCCATCAGAAAACGGGTATCGCAGACACCGATTACGGTTTTGCAGCCATGAATCACTGCAACACCGGTAATCACCGCCTCGTCCAGTTTGGTAGCTTCTTTTAAGTATTCGACCTTATCCTCATATCCGTCAAATCCCAGCGGATTGGAGGTACATATATCATTATCCCATTCTTCAAATCCGTTATCATCTGCCAGCATTCGGATTCTGGTTCTTGCATGAATCCGAAAATAATGATTGCATTTCGGGCAGATATAATAATTGCTTTTCACATCCTCGGCGTATACCATTTCACCGCAGCTCTTACATTTTTTCCACAGTCCTTCGGGAACATTGGGTGTTTCCCCCTGACCGTCGTCTTCCTGGCTCCCGGTATCTTCCACCTGGGACTGGTTCATTTTCTGCTGCATTCGTATGGGAATATAAGTGGTTTTTTTAAACATATCGCCTAATAGCATGATTACCTATCCTTCCTGCTCATCAATTTTCTATTCGCTCATATCAAACGCATCCTGTATGAAATGAGTACTGATATTTCCTTCATTAAAGTCAGGATTATTTATAATTTCATACTGAAAATCCAGATTGGTGGTTACACCATCGATTATAATCTCACCTAACACGCTACGCATCTTATTAATAGCTTCCATACGGTTCTGTCCATGCACAATGACTTTCATCAGCATGGAATCATAATACGGCGGAATGTCATAATCCTGATACAATGCGGTATCGATGCGAACACCGTTTCCACCGGGAATATGCAATTCCGCAATTCTTCCCGGACACGGCATGAAATTTTTATCCGGATCTTCTGCATTAATCCTGCATTCCATGGCATGACCAGAGATTCTGACATCCTCCTGGGTAAAGGACAATTCCCTACCCTCCGCAATACGGATTTGCTCCTTGATCAGGTCGATACCAGTGACCATTTCCGTAACCGGATGTTCTACCTGTATTCTGGTATTCATCTCCATAAAATAAAAATCTCCGTTTTTATCCAGCAAAAATTCAATGGTTCCTGCATTCTGATAGTGAACCGCTCTGGCTGCCAGCACTGCCTGTTCTCCCATTTTCCGGCGAAGCTCCGGTTGAATGGCCACGGACGGGGATTCTTCCAAAAGTTTTTGATGTCTTCTTTGAACCGAACAGTCCCGCTCTCCCAAATGTACTACATTTCCATGTTTATCTGCCAGAATCTGAAATTCAATATGTCTCGGACTGACAATATATTTCTCAATATACATGGTATCATCCGCAAAGGCATTGACGGATTCCCGCTGGGCCGTATTAAAATTCTGAATAAATTCTTCTGAAGAATGAACGATACGCATTCCCTTTCCGCCACCGCCGGAAGATGCTTTTACAATTACCGGATATCCCATGACATCTGCAATTTCTTTACCTTTTTCCGCGTCAAATACCGGTTCCTTCGTACCGGGTACCACGGAAACCCCGGCTTCCATCATAGTTCTTCTGGCCTCGGATTTATTTCCCATTTTATGAATCAGTTCACTGGACGGTCCGATAAATGTAATATTACATTTTTCACACATTTCAACAAACTTTGCATTTTCAGATAAAAAACCGAATCCCGGATGTATGGCATCCGCTTTCGTCGCAATAGTAGCGCTGACCAGACGCTCCATATTCAGATAACTGTCGGAAGCCTGTGCCTTTCCAATACAGACGCTTTCATCTGCCAGCAATGTGTGAAGGGCATTCCGGTCTGCCTCTGAATAGACTGCAACGGTTTTAATTCCCATCTCTCTGCATGCCCGAATAATTCTCACTGCGATTTCGCCCCGGTTTGCAATAAGGATTTTATGAAATGAAGTTTTACACATATTTATCAAACCTTTCTTATCCTATCATAAACGTTAATTCCGCATTTACTACGATTTCGCCATTTACAGACGCTTTGGCGCTTCCCACGCCAATCGGTCCTTTTCGCTTGATAATCTCACATTCCAGCTTTAATACGTCACCTGGTACTACTTTCTTACGGAATCTGGCACTATTGATTCCGCCAAAATATGCCGTCTTTCCTTTGTTTTCTTCCAGACTGAGGATTGCCACTGCACCTGCCTGTGCCAAAGCTTCTACCATCAGAACTCCTGGCATTACCGGTTCCTGAGGAAAATGTCCTGCAAAAAACGGTTCATTATATGTAACATTTTTATACGCAACCGCACGAACCCCCGGTTCCAGATCTTCTACCCGGTCCAACAGTAAAAACGGCTGTCTGTGCGGTATGATTTCCATAATTTCCTGAATTCCCAATACTGCCATTATGCTTCCTCCTTAATTACAAATAAGGTCTGGCCATATTCTACCATTTCTTCATTGCCAATCAATATCTTTTCAACCACACCGTTACAGTCAGATTCAATTTCATTCATTAGTTTCATCGCTTCAATAATTCCAAGCACCTGCCCTTTTTTCACATGAGTTCCCACCGTCACAAAAGGCTCTGCCTCCGGTGAAGGAGCAGTATAAAAAGTTCCTACCAGTGGAGACGTGATTTCATGTCCTTCTGTTGTTTCCGGCATAACAGCTTCTTCCGCCGGAAGGCCCGGCTGTATTACTTTATATTCTCCAATTGCATTATTCTGTACTTCAAAACTTTTCGTAATGATTTCCGGCTGCTTGGTTCCAAGAGTAATCTTCATGTTTCCCTCTTCCAATGTAAACGTACTTAAATTGGATTTGGATACAGCATTTATCAGTTCAATGATATGTTCAAATTCCATATGAAACACCTTTCCTTCCAGATTATTCGTATTTCTTAACAAGCAATGTGGCATTATGTCCGCCAAATCCCAGTGAATTACTCATACATACATTGACAGGCATCTGAATTCCGTTTCCTTTCACATAATCGAGATCTAATTCTTCTTCACTTTCCTGTAATCCCACATTGGGATGAATATAGGATTCCTGCATGGATTTCACACAGGTAATAAATTCTACTGCCCCGGCTGCTCCCAGCAGATGACCAATCATTGACTTTGTAGAGCTGATCTTTACATTCTTTGCCGCTTCTCCAAATGCCAGTTTTATGGCCCTGGTCTCAAATAAATCATTGTGATGGGTACTGGTTCCATGGGCATTGATATAATCCACATCTTCCGGCCGGATTCCCGCTTCTTCCAGCGCATTTGTCATGGCTCTGGCCGCACCGCTTCCGTCTTCTGCCGGAGAAGTAATGTGATATGCATCACTGGAACATCCATATCCCACGATTTCCGCGTAAATCTCTGCGCCTCTGGCTTGGGCATGTTCCAAAGATTCCAGTACGACAATGCCTGCGCCCTCTCCCATAACAAATCCGTCTCTATCCCTATCAAACGGTATGGAAGCCCGTTTCGGATCTTCAGAATTTGACAATGCTGTCAATGCCGCAAACCCGCCGATTCCAATAGGAGTCACCGAACTTTCGGTTCCCCCTGCTATCATTACATCCGCTTCCCCGCACTGAATGGCCCGGTATGCCTCTCCTATGGAATTGGTTCCTGTGGCACAGGCGGTTACCACATTGATGCTCTTTCCTTTTAAATTATAATAAATGGACACGTTTCCTGCTGCCATATTGGTAATCATCAAAGGTACCAGCAACGGATTGATTCTTCCCGGCCCCCGGTCCAATAGTTTTGAGTGTTCCCGTTCCATTGCCTGAAGGCTGCCGATTCCGGAACCCACACTGGTTCCCACCCGGTAGGCATCTTCTTTTTCCAGATCCAGCCCCGCATCCTTTATGGCTTCTCCTGCCGCAGCGACTGCATACTGACAGAATAACTCCATTCTCTTTGCAGATTTAAAATCCATATACGCTTTGGCATCAAACCCTTTGACTTCTGCTGCCAGTTTAGCTTTATAATCAGATGCATCGAATTTTGTTATAAAGTCAATTCCCACTTCATTTTTCTTTACTGCATTAAAAAAATCTTCTACATTTAATCCAATCGGGGTTATGGCGCCCATTCCCGTCACCACAACTCTTGTTCCGTTATTCATCATATCGACATTCCTCCATCTACGCCAATTACCTGTCCCGTTATATAGGAAGCCTTGTCAGATGCCAGAAATGCTGCCAGATTGGCCACATCTTCCACCGTTCCCATCCGTTTCATGGCAATGGCAGACGTAATTTTTTCCTTTGCCGCATCCGGCAGGCTATCAGTCATATCTGTACCAATATATCCCGGTGCAATAGCATTGACCGTAATATTTCTGGAACCAAGTTCTTTTGCAACAGATTTGGTCATTCCGATTACACCTGCTTTGGAAGCCGCATAATTTGCCTGGCCCGCATTGCCGTAAATACCCACAATCGAAGCCATATTAACGATTCTTCCATACTTCTGTTTCAACATTATTTTGGAAGCATGTTTTACACAGTTAAAGGTACCGGTAAGATTGGTATTTATTACTTTCATAAAGTCTTCATCATTCATTTTTAATATCAGGTTATCTCTGGTAATTCCTGCATTGTTGATTAAAATATCAATGCGTCCATACTCTTTGACCACATCGTTCATCATATCCGCAGCCTGTGTATAATCAGAAACATCCGCCTGATAAGCTTTTGCTGTTCCGCCAAATGCAGTTATCTGTTCTACGGTCTCATTTGCAGACTGTTGGCTTCCACAGTAGTTTACGATAACTGACGCTCCCTGTTCTGCCAGGGTTTTTGCAATCTGTCGTCCGATTCCCCTGGATGCTCCTGTAACAATTGCTATTTTTCCTGTTAACACGACAATACCTCCATTACCTTTTCCAAATCTTCTGCCTTTTCAATATTTGTTACTGTAACGGTCCGGTCAATCTTCCTTACAAACGAAGATAATGTTTTTCCCGGTCCGATTTCAACAAAAGTATTTACCCCCATCCGAATCATATTTTCCACACATTGCTGCCATTTTACTGAAGAATATACCTGCTGTTTCAGTAATTCTTTTACTTCACCGGATTCATTTACTACCATTCCTGTTACATTGGAAAAATAAGGCGTTTCTATCGGATGAATCACTACGCCTTTTAATTCCTCACCCAGTTTTTCCCCTGCTCCAATTAACATTTTTGAATGGAAAGGACCGCTGACATTCAACGGCACTACCCGTTTGGCGCCGGCTTCCTTTAATCGTTCGGAAGCTTTCCCAACAGATTGGGAATCTCCGGATATAACAATCTGCCCCGGACAATTATAATTGGCAATCTGCACCACAGCATCCTTTCTTCCTGCAGTGTTTCTCTCCTGTATCGTTACTTCTTCACATATATTATAAATTGTATCGGTATCCATTGCCATTACGGCGGCCATGGCGCCGGCTGACGGCGGAACTTCTTCCTGCATATAGATTCCCCGTTTTCTCACCAGCAGGACAGCCGTTTCAAAATCCATTACACCTGATGCCACCAGTGCCCCGTATTCACCCAGGCTTAAACCAGCATTCACATCGGAACGGACTCCCTTTTCTTCCAGCGCCTTTAACATCGCTACGGATACAGCAAGCATGGCTGCCTGAGTATATTCCGTAATATTAATATCCGTATTTTCTTCAAACAACACATGCTTTAAATCAAAATCCAATAATCCGCAGGCGGTATCTATGGTCTGTCTGCTGATATCTATGGTATCATAAAAATCTTTTCCCATGCCTACATACTGGGAACCCTGTCCCGGAAATATAAATGCAATTTTTTTATCCTTAATCATCCGCCGTTACCTTTCTCTTTTAATTTATTTTCAATAATTCTTTCGTCTGGGAAACCAGTTCCTGTATGATTTCTTCACAGGTCTGCTCTTTTGAAACCATTCCTGCAATCTGTCCCGCCATCACGGTTCCCATTTTCACATCTCCATCCATAACCGCATTTCTCAGTGATCCTAAGGTCAGATATTCCAATTCCTCAAAGGAAGCCCCGCTGTTTTCTTTTTCTATGTATTCCCTGGTCATCTGGTTTCTCAGCTGTCTCACCGGGTGTCCGTGGCTTCTGCCCGTTACTGCAGAATCAATATCTTTTGCTTTTATAACCCGTTCCTTGTAGTTGGCATGACAGATACATTCCTCTGCCACCAGAAATCTGGTACCCATTTGTACCGCTTCCGCACCAAGCATAAATGCCGCTGCAATTCCTCTGCCATCGCCGATACCTCCGGCTGCAATCACTGGTATGCTCACCGCATCCACAACCTGTGGAACCAGTGTCATGGTAGTTGCTTCTCCGATATGTCCGCCGGATTCCGTACCTTCTGCGATTACCGCATCGGCTCCGCTACGCTCCATACGTTTTGCCAGAGCCACGGAAGCTACCACCGGAATAATTTTGATTCCGGCTTCTTTCCACGCCTTCATGAATTTTTCGGGATTTCCTGCACCGGTAGTTACTACTTCTACTTTTTCTTCTATAACAACTTTTGCTACATCCTCTACATGGGGACTCATCAGCATTACGTTGACACCGATAGGGTTCGAGGTAATTTCTCTTGCCTTGCGTATCTGTTCCCTGATGACTTCTCCTGGTGCATTGGCGCCGCCAATCACACCCAGACCTCCCGCTTTTGAAACAGCACCCGCAAGATTTGCTTCTGCAACCCATGCCATTCCGCCCTGTATAATCGGATAACGGATTCCAAGCAATTGCGTGATTCTTGTATTTAAATCCTTTATCATGAGCTTATTCCACTCCCTTTTCTTTCAAATAGTTCATTACATCTTCAACGGATAACAATTTTTCCAAATCCTCTGACGGAATTTCTACACCATATTCATCTTCCAAAGCCATTACCAGTTCAAATAAGTCAAGAGAATCTGCTCCCAGGTCCGCAAATGTTGATTCTTCCGTAATTGTTCCTGCCTCAATATTTAACTGTCCTGCAATAATTTCCTTAATTTTTTCTAACATAATCCTGATCTCCTTTTTCTCTTTTTACTTTTTATTCTTTTTTATTTTACCGTCTTTGACGGCTAAACATCCAATAGTGAAAAACGCTTTCCTACCGAATGTTGCTTTACCATTCCAGAAGAACTGCTCCCCAGGTAAGGCCTCCGCCAAACCCGGATAATACCAGCTTATCCCCTTTCTTAAACATTCCTGACCGATTACATTCATCCAACAGAATAGGTATACTGGCGGCTGAAGTATTTCCGTACTTATCCAGATTGACCGGAAACTTTTCCATTTCTTCTCCCAACCGTTTCGCAACAGATTTAATAATCTTAACATTTGCCTGATGCAGAAGATAATATTTAATTTCTTTTTTCTCAATATGATTCTGTTCCAACAGTTCGCTGATACATTCAGGTACCCGTTTAACCGCAAATTTAAAGACCTCCTGTCCGTCCATCTGCACATAACCTGTCTTATCTTCATTGCTGACTACGAGATTATTATTGTCTCTGCAATGGCAGGAAAGCACATGTCCCATACTTCCATCCGTATGCAGTAATTGTCTGAATATTCCATCTTCAGAAGCGCCGATTACGGCCGCGCCTGCACCATCTCCAAACAGAACACAGGTACTTCTGTCACTCCAGTCTACAATCTTTGAAAGTGTTTCCACCCCGATAACTAATATATTCCGATACTGGCCACACTGTATAAATGCATTTGCAACTGACAGGGCGTAAATAAAACCTGAACATGCCGCATTGATGTCCATGCATACCGCATGACACGCTTCATATGTACCCATAGAATTTTCCGAATCAAATCCGGCTTCTTCTGCCTCTTTATTCAATATCGCCTGAACTTCACATGCAGTACCTGGAACAAAATTATCCGGTGAAGTAGTTGCCGCCAGTATCATATCCACATCTCTGATTCCCATTCCCGCCGATAAGAGAGCATTTCTTGCCGCCCCGGCCGCCATGGATACCGTAGATTCCGTTGTGGCAATTCTCCGTTCCCGTATACCGGTTCTGCTGCAGATCCATTCATCACTGGTATCCATAACCGTTGATAAATAATCATTATCCACGACTTTATCCGGCATGCATCTGCCGGTTCCCATTATTTTTCCATGCATTATAATGGCACCTTTCCTATTCCTATGAAATTATTTTGATATTCAAAGTATTTTGATAATTTAATACGCATAGGAACTGTATTTGTGAATTCCCATACGTAAAACTGCTTATCAGTAAGCTGATTTTACTCTTTTTCTTTTGATTAATTTTTAGTACTTTGAAAAACAAAATATTTATTTTGACTCTCAAAGTATATTACCAGATGATTCCAATGTCAAGTATTTTTTACAATTTTATTAAATAGCGATTGGTATTCAGGCAGAATTGTTACGGGTGGATTATAAATCCGTAACAATTCTGCCTGAATAGTAATAATTAGTATGCAATTACTTGACAATTATTTAATCCCCCTCTATACTATTACAAATATGAATGTAACATAAGGAGATTTTTTATGACTTCCCACGAAGGTTACGAATTAAAAGAATTTAATCGGATTTACAGAGGCATGGAAGAAATTTATCACAAGATTGCATTAAACATGGGAATATCTGACAGTGCATTTATTATTTTATATAATATTCTGGAACTGGGCGACGGCTGCCTGCAAAAAGATATCTGTAATATGTCTTTTATCAGTAAACAGACCGTCAGTTCTTCGATTCATAAACTGGAAAATCAGGGATTACTCTACCTGAAAGCCGGGAAAGGACGGGAAATGCAGATTTTTTTAACGGATATTGGAAAACAATTTGTAAATGAAAAAATCCAGCCGGTCGTAAACATTGAAAACAGCGTTTTTCAGGAACTGTCACCGGATGAATGCCGGGAATTTCTTCGTCTGAATAAAAAATATCTGCAATGGTTTCGTGAAAAATCCAAACTATTATTGTAAATAGAGATATCATGCATAAATTATAATCTTAAAACTATTTCAAATAAAACACAAAGTGAATCCCCCAGAGACATCTTTGGGGGATTCACTTTGATTAATTGTATAATAAATATATTTTATTTATATCTTTTCATTCTGGTTTGATACTTTTTGAATGATATCGTTTGAAAACGCATATTTCATATCAAATACTAATTCTTTTCTCAGCTTTCCAAAATATATTACTATTTTTCCCTCCTCCAACCGACGGATGATTCCTTCCCCATATTTTTTATGCACTACCGCTCCTCCCACTGTAATGCCTTCAAAATCAATCTGCATCTCTGCCACAAATCTGGATGCTGTAACCGGTTTATTAAACCGTTCTTCGGTGGAATATACATACAAACGACGTTTTGCCCGGGTTGCAGCAACATAAAACATTCGTCTTTCTTCTTCCAAATCCTCCTCAAGTACTGCTTTGGCATGAGGCGTAACGCCTTCCACGGCATCAATAATAAATACCGTATCATATTCCAATCCCTTGGAACTGTGCATGGTAGCCAGTTCAACGGCATTAGTCTTCTGCCGGTTGATTTCTGCCTGTCTGACCAGTTCTTCCGAATATTCCCGGATATGGATATACCAGTCAGAAAATGTCTGATACGGTTTGGCTGCCTCTGCAATTTCATTTATAACATCTATCAGCTCTTCCTGTTTCATTCTCCGATATTCGGCATATTCACCGAGATAACTGTCATATCCGATTCCCTGCCGGATATAGGTAATAGCGGCATATGGCGTCATTCTTGAAATCAATGTTAAATCATATTCCAGCTTTTCCAGACGTTCCATCATCCAGTCTTTATCGGAATAAAATTCTTTCAACATGGCTATGGAAATTTCTTCCGCAGAAAGGGCCTCTCTGGAGATATAGCGTTTCGGACGGTTCATAATCTGCAGATAATCGCTTCTCTTTCTACTGCCGCAGGCAATATTAATATATGCAAAAAGATTTTTGGCAATAAAATGCTCGTAAATATTCGGCATGACATCCTTCATATGAAACGGAAGGTTATATTCCATCAGTTTGTCCACCAGGAACCTGGGGCCGATATTGGTTCGAAACAAAATAGCAATATCCGAATACCGTCCGCCGCTTTCTATGTATGATTTAATTTCATCTACGATATGCTGATTCTCTTCTGTCTGGGTTGGAAACTTCCGGTAAATTACCGGAAATCCCTTCTCTGCCACCGGTTTAATTACCTTTTGAAACCGGTTTTTATTATTCTGAATCAACCGCAGGGATGCAGTGACAATATTCCCGGATGAACGATAATTTTCATTTAAAACCACCTGAACGGTTCCCGGATATTCTTTTTCAAAATTCAGCATGATTTCCGGTCTGGCCCCCCGGAACCGGTATATGGACTGGTCGTCATCTCCTACAATAAAAAGATTGTTCTCCGGCAACGCCAGCAGTTTCATAATTTCAAACTGTACACGATTGATATCCTGAAACTCATCAATCAGAATGAACCGGTATTTATTCTGCCACGCCGCAAGAATATCTTTCCTTGCCCGCAACAGTTCATAACACATTACCAGCATATCATCAAAATCCACTTTATTGGATTTCCGCAGTCTGTCATCATATTTCTGATAGATTCTCCGAAATGCTTCATCACTGCAATTACCGGAATAATAATGACTGATATCTATCATATCTCCTTTTACCGCACTGATTTCCCCTATAATGGAAGACACAAACTCATTGATATCTTCGATATCCAGTTCTTCCTGTTCAATCAACTCCCGTATCATCCGGTATTTTTCATCTTCCCGGAGAATATTTTCTGCACTGTAATTATAGGCATACTTTAAAATTTTGAAAAAAACAGCATGAAATGTTCCAAAGGAAACCGGCGGCCGCTGACCTCCCATCAGCCCTGCAAACCGCTCCTGCATTTCCTTTGCTGCCGCCTTTGTAAAGGTTATGACCAGAATATTGGAAGGATTTACCCCGAAATGTTCAATCAGATATCTGGTCCGGTTGGTAATCACCAATGTTTTACCGGAACCGGGCCCTGCTAATACCAGACACGGGCCTGTATAATGATTAATCGCATTCCATTGTGATTCACTAAATTGCCTGTTCAAGTTTCTCGATACCTACTTTAATTCTTCTTATGGATTCTGCTTTTCCCAGAATCTCCATGATTTCAAACGCTCCTCCCGGTGTCATCTGTTTTCCGGATACGGCTGTCCGAACCGGCCATAATCCCTGGCCGTTCTTTATTCCTTTCTTCGAAATATATTCCATAATCAGAGCATGGAGGGAATCCACCGAATAATCCTCATGGGCTTCCAGAAGCGGCAACAGTTCCTTTAATACCTCCAGTGAATTTTCCGTGTTAGTCTTCATCTTTTTATGGGTATACATACCGATGTCATAATCCGGAAGCTCTTCAAAGAAATCCACCAGTTCTGCAATATCCGGAAATACTTCGATTCTGGTTTTCACCAGATCAAGAATTTTTTTGCAGTCTAAATCCTTCGTAACAACCGGTTTCAGATACGGCATTGCCATTTCATAAAAAAGACCGGTTTCCATGGCTTTAATATATTCACCGTTCATCCATTTCAATTTCACAATATCAAAAACGGAAGGAGATTTATTGATATGACGATAGTCAAATTTCTGTATCAGTTCTTCCAGAGTAAATATTTCCTGATTGTCTTCCGGACTCCAGCCAAGCAGCGCAATATAATTAACAATTGCCTCAGCCACAAATCCCTGCTCCAGTAAATCTTCAAAGGAAGAATGTCCGCTTCTCTTGCTGAGTTTTTTATGATTCTCATCAGTAATCAACGGAAGATGTATATATTTTGGTGACTCCCAGCCAAACGCCTCATATAATCTCTGATATTTCGGTGAGGAAGAAATATATTCATTGCCTCTGACTACATGGGTAATCTCCATTAAATGATCATCTATGACATTAGCAAAATTATAAGTCGGAAACCCGTCTGATTTAATCAGAATCATATCATCCAATTCCGAATTCTCAACCGTAATCTCGCCATAAATATCATCTGTAAATGTAGTAGTTCCCTCTTTGGGATTATTCTGACGGATTACATAAGGAACACCCTTCGCCAGATTTTCTTCTATTTCTTCTTTGGATAAATGAAGACAGTGCTTGTCATATACTACAATAGTCTTGTCACCAATAGTCTGTTCCAGTGATTTTAACCTCTGCTCGTCACAGAAGCAGTAATATGCCTCACCTTTTTCAACCAGCTTCTTTGCATACTCTAAATAAATGCCGGAGGCCTGACGCTCACTCTGAACATATGGACCAAAGCCTCCGTCTTTATCGGGACCTTCATCATGAGGCAGACCGGCTTTTTCCATAGTCCGATATATAATATCCAATGCACCTTCCACAAAACGTTCCTGGTCCGTATCTTCTATTCTTAAGATAAAATCACCGTTCTCATGTTTAGCGATCAGGTACTCATAAAGTGCCGTTCTCAAATTTCCAACGTGCATCCTGCCTGTCGGGCTTGGTGCAAATCTCGTTCTTATCTTAGACATATCTTTCCTCTTTTCCATCTATAATTTCTTTGCAATTATATCTCATTTTCTATCTTCGTGCAAGATAAAAGACTATTTCCTTTTTAATCTTCGAAGCATTTCTTTATCCTCCTGCGGAACCCGGTAAGACTCAGTCATTTTCTGAATAGCTTTATTAAACGTAAAATCATCCAGTGTATTCCACTCTGTCAGATACACGTAGGTTTCCCTTGGAAATTTTGCATATGCGGTTGCCGTCGCCCATGCAATTCCCATTTTTGTATAATATCCCTCATGTTTTAATTCATTGAGCACCTGAAGCACCTGGTGGATATATTCCTCTGTGAGAAAATAGTCCATCAGCATAACAGCCACAACTCTCTGCTCAAATTCATGTTCCGACGTAACATAGGGCATAAGAAATTCAAAAACCCGTTCCTGATTTTTCCCGGCACATTTAAAACAGGAACAGAACACATCATTGACTGACCAGTCCCGTATTTTAGGAATAAATTTCTCTGCCAGACTGATTTTTTCTTCAATTCCGCATTTCGAACCCCCTATTACGATTCCCTGCAGCATTAGTTCCTCAAAGGTATCCTCCCCTGCTTCTTCCAGATACCCCCTCCAGTCGCCTTTTACTATTTCCTTTGCCAGCAGCCGAAGATTCGGAATCCGCACCCCTATCATGTTTGTACAGCCCGGAATCAATGCGGAAGAAAATTCCTGAAACTTTTTATCTGCCATTTCATATAAACGGATTTGAATTTCTTCATTTGTCATATCAATTTACCTTTCTATTTATAATTGTTTATTTAGTCAATGGTTTACAAGTGCCTGTATGATAATTTCATAATAAAGAATACATCGTCCAAAAGCTATTACATGGACGATGTACCAGGTCATCATTTTAGAAAAAAGAATTATTCAATTTTATAATAAATGCTTTCTCAATTCTGCTCCGGATTTCGGACTCAGATATGCAGGCGCAATATCAAACACTGTCTTACAACCGCATGCCCCTTCCATGGATAATCGGTATACCGCTCTTGCATAAGCCACTATGACCGAAGAAGTAAATTCAGGATTTGAATCCAGTTTCAGACTGTATTCTATTATGTGAGCATGTTCTTCCTCCCATCCCGTCACGCCGGTACGGAATACAAAACCGCCATGAGGTATGCCGCTATGCTGCTCCCTTAATTCTGCCTCACTGATAAAATGAACCGTTGTATCATAATCAGCAAAATAATTCGGCATATTCTTAATAGTTTCTTCTATTTTTGCCAAATCTGCTCCTTCTTCTGCTACAACAAAACACTCGCGAAGATGTTTCTGCCGTGTGGTCAGTTCCGGGTTCTTCCCATTCCGGACTGCAGCCAAAGCATCTTCTACTGGAATTGTATACTGCTTTCCGTCTTTTACACCTTCTACCCGGCGGATTGCATCCGAATGCCCCTGACTGACACCTTTTCCCCAGAACGTATAATCCTTTCCCTTTGGCAAAATGGCATTTGCATATAATCGATTTAATGAAAACATTCCCGGATCCCAGCCGCAGGATATCAGAGCTACATGACCGCTTTCCTTTGCTGCAGTATCCACATTGTCAAAGTGTTCTGGTATCCTTGCATGTGTATCAAAACTGTCAATAACATTAAAATATTTTGCATATGACGGCGTCTGCTCTGGTAAATCTGTGGCACTGCCTCCACAAAGAATCAGAACATCCAGTTTCCCCTGCATGTTTTCAAGTTCCTCTGCCGGATATACCGGAACCCCTTCCGTCAGAATCTTCACGTTTTCCGGATTTCTTCTGGTAAAAACCGCCGCAAGTTCCATATCTTCATTCTGGCGGATTGCACATTCAATCCCCCGTCCCAGATTTCCGTATCCCAATATTCCTATTTTCATTTTATCAGTTTCCTCCATTTCATCCAATCAGAATCTTTTACAACTTTCTATTATAGCAATTCTGACAAATCATACAAGATTTTTTTCAAAAAATCTATAACATTCTGATATACTTAAACAAAAACTTTTTAACTGGAGATAGATTTTGATATATCTTTTTATTTATTTCATTGGTATTCAATACCAGATAATCAATCTCCTCATCCGAAGGCTGGTTCCTGCTAAACTTTGCCTTTTCAATAATCTTCATTATCTTCCATGAAGTTTCCTCGTCTGCATACTGATTGTTTACCAGAATTTCAGCGCTTTCATCATAGGTTATTTCACCTTTTCCTGACTCACGGATTATATCCTGTTCTTCCATGGATGAATCATGTTTTAACGCCCGCTTTAAAAGACCTGCCGCCGTCATGGATTTCTTTAGATTCTGGTATCTCTGTTCTGCTCCTCTTTCATTGTAACGCTTCTTTCTGACAAATATGCCCACGGCAAAATAAGATATAATAAATATAATTCCACCACCAAATATAAAAATGAGAATGGAGAGCGTGGTATTTTTAACCCGATTCATATTTTGGGCAGTAAATACTGAATTTGCCAGATAATTTCCGATACCGCCATTGTTTTCTTCCGGCTCCTGTGTGTAATCATAGTCTGAATACGGAGTAACTTCTACCGGAATCCATCCCAGTCCGTCAATATATATTTCTACCCAGGCATGGGCATTGGTATCTGTCAGCTCATATTTCATTACATTTTTATCTTTTACATCATAATCCGCCCATTCCATGGCGTTTTCTCTCCTGTCAGCAACGCCGTCATTATATGCATCGCCGCTGAGTTTGTAACCCCCTGCATATCGGGCCGGAATCCCCATATAACGGTAAATCAGCGTTGCCGCCGTAGCAAAATAAGTACAATAACCTTTCTGGGTCTCATCCAAAAAATAATTTACAAAGTCTGCAGCACTAGGAGTTTTCCCTGGCATCAAGGTATATTCAAACTCATACTGAAAGGTTCTGACAACATCCTCAATCAGGGTATCACTGTCTGGGTCAATAGAATATTTATCCACAAAGTTCTGAATAGCCTGACGGTTATAATCCGGTATCTGCAGATACGTATCTTTTACATACAATGCATAGGCTTCTTCTTTTCTAAAGCATTCCAGTTCTGCTTCCGCTTTTGTTCTGACAGATATGTCTTCACTTGATTCTGCTTTTATACTCTTCTCAAGTTCCCTTTGCCGTAAATTCATAATGTTGTTTTGTAACTGTTTTACCGTTCCGTATCCTACCAACGGTTTATACCATGTGGTAAATACCCATCCGGTCTGAAGTTTACCAGAAAACTCATCATCGGTTGTAACTGTACTGAGCGCATCGGATGTATCATCAGAAAAATACGGAAGATACACATAATTTTCATTGGCAAACACATTGGTTACCTCAATCTGTTTATAAAAATTTCCAATCCCATAATAATCCATTAACTGCTTCGACAAACCGAAGGTATCTTCCACAGTAATGCCGTAATTGGTAATGGCAGGTACTTCTCCCTGATGTGCAGATAAAGTTTCCCAATAAGAATTATCATATACAGAACCGTTAAAACTTTTAATAAAAATTTCTTCTTCACCGTTTACCCGCAGTGTTTTTAAAATCAAATCCGTTTGAAAATCATAATTTATCCGGTTTACCTGTCCCAGTTTATTATTGCTGACACCGCCGGGACTCTGTCCAGTCCGGTTAAACATTCCCCAGAATCCTACCAATGCGACCTGTCTTGTAAACTCTCTGGTATTATCCTTTAACTCGCTGAACCCGGAATCCATTTGGAACTCATCCTGTTCCATAAACCTGGAAAAGGAAAATACAGAAGCCATCACAATCATTGCCACCATGACCAATATCCAGAAGGTACTCTTTCCGTCATTTACATAATCATAGACAATCCTGTTTTTTCCCCGGATTTCCTTTTTAGTATATCCTTTTCTTCTCCTGTATTCCATATGATAATGGGTCGTGTTCCGCAAAAAATATAACGAGGTAATTCCAATCACATACATGGTGAAATAATAAATATCCAGACCTTCATCAAAATACATTCCAAACTGGGTAATCGGAAAGGAAAACAGCAGAATCAGCACCAGGCCTTTTGTTTCCGAAATCACCATATTAAATAACAAAAATAATCCGAATGCCAAAAACAGCAGGCACATTGTAACCGCCGTTTTTTCATTGAACCCATAAGTGGAATATCTTCTTTCAATGGGTAAATCCATATCCTTCTCCAGATATTCCATAATGATATTTGCGATATAGGCAAATCCGCCACGAATCATCCACTGGTAATTGATGATACCATATATAAAGCCACAAATTCCCAGCAGATAACCAACTATTTTCACCCAGACATTATAATATAAAAATGCCACATAAAGACTTATAAAAATTCCAGCAAACTGAATAATATACATATTGCAGTCAATCTCAAACGGTACCACAAAACATCCAATCATACCGGTAACAACCAGATAATTTATTATGGCATTGCTTAAAATAAAATATATCTTTTTATTATTATCAATCTGCGGTTCCGAAATAATGTTAATACCGGACAGACGATCCTTTTCCTGACGAATTTTCAGTTTTTTATCTGCAATTTTTTTTGCAATATTTAATTGACTGGCTATTGAACGGAAAGACATGTAATCACCACCTTATCATCCGAAATGTCATATCTCTCACCTGATATTCCGTTTACACCTGCATCAGAAATATACATCACCGTCGTTACAAGCTCGGAGTGAATTGCCATATAACTGCTGTATGTAAGCGTAGGATTTTCATACGGTATCATATAATATAATTCATTGAGAGAAATATCCAGTTCTTCATCGGTTTCTATTTTAGTTTCAAACAATTCCTTTGTTTTTGTATTAAACCAGGAAGCCCGAAACCGCCTTCCGTTTTTCAGCAGATACTTACCGGAAGCATAATATGCTTCAATAATACTGTCAGTAATCTCCGGCTTATCTGCCTGGATGGAAAGTTCTACTAAAAGTGTAACCTCATCTGAATAAGGTTTGCTGAACTCCTTTACCTGAAGCTCTTCATTTTTTGCACTCAGCTTCCAATGGATATTCTGCAGCTTATCCCCTGGAATATAATTTCTGATCTGTGAAATTTGAGAGACATCATCTCCCTTTGTATATTGAACCTCATCGTCATTCGCCACTCCACTGTCGGACAGATTAATCTGTGGAAGTTCTATATTTCTCTCCGGCATGATTGTAACTTCTTCCACCACATTCAGATCTTTCTCAAAACGGAACAATCCCAAAAAATCTTCCACGATGACATTTTCTATCTGTACAATCATCCTGCCGCAATATTTTCCTGAAATCCTCATACTGACTTTTCTCTCGGAAAAAGGAACGGAAGGAACTACCAGTTCATATGCTTCGCTATTTTGATAAAATGCATTAAAAATCTTAACATTCAGTTTCAGATTTTCAATAGGTGCAATAAACCCATTTTTTACGGTAAAGTATATTTCAATGGGAACATTTTTTCCTATCGTAGATTTATCAGTCATAATGCTGATATGTATCTTCTTCACTGTCAGTTTTGTTAAAATAAATGAGACTGCCGGCAGTACCGCCAGGATTACTACCCATATCATCATTACATAGTGATGATAAAACAGCAGACCAAACAGTATCAATGCCAGAAAACAAAAATAACTAAATCTTTTTCCCCACATAAACATCCTTTCTCTTACGGTATTGCAATTTTTTTCCTTAATTCTTCCAGAATATCCGTCTCCGAGTATCCGTTTGCCTTTGCTTTCGAACTCAAAACAATTCTATGAATTGCAACGTCCGGCAATGCTTCCAATACATCTTCCGGAACCACATAATCCCTGCCGCATAAAAAAGCAAGGCCTTTTGCCATATTGATTAACGCCAGGCCTCCACGTGGACTGATTCCCAGTGAAATATACTGGTTGTCTCTGGTATCCCTTACCAGTTTCGCCACATAATCATAGATTTTATCATCAATATGTACCTGCTCCACCTGTTTTCTCATTGTTAAAATTGAATCTTTTTCTAATACATGGTTCACAAGCTGCAGCGCAGAATAGCTGCGTCCTTTGTATACATTTATTTCATTTTCTTCATCCGGATATCCCATGGATAATTTAATCATAAAACGATCCAGTTGTGATTCCGGCAGTTTCTGGGTTCCCACATATCCAACCGGATTCTGGGTAGCAATAACAATAAACGGTTCCGGCAGATAATGCGTCTCCCCGTCTACTGTTACTCTCTTTTCTTCCATAACTTCCAGCAGCGCCGCCTGGGTTTTCGGAGAGGTTCTGTTAATCTCATCTGCCAGCAGGAGATTACACATCGCTGCACCCTCTTTAAATTCAAAATCATTTATTTTTTTATTAAACATAGAGAATCCCACCACATCAGACGGCAGTACGTCAGGCGTAAACTGAACCCTCCGGTAATCCAGTGATAAGGCCCTGGAAAATGCCACTGCCAGAGTGGTTTTTCCCACCCCCGGCACGTCTTCCAATAATATGTGTCCACCAGACAGCATTGCTGCAAAGACTTTTATAATAATATCGTCTTTTCCGGCAATTACTTTCTTTACCTCCTCAATGACTACTTTCAATTCTTTGTCTAATTTACTGATCATATCCATGTAACCCAATCCATCCTTTCTACTCTGATATAAAATTATATTTTTTTCTTATGATTAATTAACACTATACAAACACTCCAAATAACTCCAGTCAGTATAAGTATTACCCCTGCGCCGAATAATATAAACATATTATTATCTGTAGTTCCGTTTTCATCCAAAACCAGATGCAGCGTATTCTTCTGAATAGTTGTGGAATCAATACCCATCTTAGTCAATTCATTGGCAAAATTTGTGTATCCGTCATCTGACATCTTTTTGATTTTTCCCTTAATTTTAAGTTCGCTGTATTCGTCCAGCGGCTTTCCTGCTTTAATCGCTTCCCAGCTCTCGTCGACAATCCTGTCCATTTCTTCTATTTTATCTTCATTTACCTCTATTCCGATAAACTTAGCATTACCAGAAACATAATCACCGATATATAAAATATATGAATAAGTTTGCGGTGTTTTTATACCATTCTCAGCATTGTACGAAATATCATAACAGCCATATAAAAAAGCTTTGGATAATTCGATTTCTCCGTATACCACATCCTCCAGTTCACTACTGCTCATGACGCTGATATCTGCAGGACCTTTCATATATCCCATAGTTTCACTGCCAGAAACCATTACTGCTGCAATTCCTAATACCAATACAAAAACTGCTAATATCAAATATCCGTATTTTCCCGTTTTCGATTCTGAATTCATTTTTCTTCTCCTTAAAAAGTAATATTCTGGCAGACATCTGCCTATATTTTTTAAAAATCAAAATACCATAGGATGTAAAATCATACACCCTATGGTATTAAATATCCGTTGTTCTGTATTTCTCTCTTTCGGTCTATATCTCTACCACACAATTCGGAACATACTTTTTAAAATCATCAATCTGACTTTGTCTGATTTCCGTATTCTTTACACAAAGATATGTAAGATTCTTAAGGGTATAAATATCATGTAAATCTGTCACTCTTGTTCCCCAAAGGTCAAGATACTTTAAATTTTCAAGACCGGATATGGTTGATAAATCTCCTACAAGAGTATTCCTCAATGCAAGATATTCCAAGGATTTACATTCGGAAATCGGCGACAAATCATCCAACATATTATTACTGAGCACCAATTTCTGAAGCTGGAGACAATCCTTTAACACGGATATATTGCCTATATCCATATGTTCTACATTCAAATCCGTAATATTATCTTCAAATCTTACTTTACCAAGCTGAAGCTTTACCAGTTTCTTAAATGTAGACTTAAAGAATCCGCCTTTCTTATT
Organism: Lachnospiraceae bacterium; assembly: GCA_022794265.1. Classification (GTDB taxonomy): domain Bacteria; phylum Bacillota; class Clostridia; order Lachnospirales; family Lachnospiraceae; genus Bovifimicola. The sequence continues at coordinate 23,144 of JAAWEK010000001.1, read as the reverse complement.
CTCTGCTGTACTTTTTGATGCCTGCGGCTGTTTCTGTTCTTCAGACTGTTTTGGAACTGCTGTCTGTACCGGTTTTGCCGGTTTTGGTTCTGGCTGCTGTACCGGTTTCTGCTTTGGAACCGGTGGTTCTGCCGATACCTTCTTTGAAGCCGGACCTGGTTCCGGCTGAGGCGTCGGCTGTATCGGCTGCGGCATTGGCTGAACGGAAGGCTGTGCATATGTTTCTGCAGTCTTTCCAATACTTACTACAATCGGTTTTACTTCAAATTCATCTTCATTTTTCAAAGACAATACCGCATCTGATACAGGCTGCGGAGCCGGTACACTTTCTGTGGCCGTGTCCCTTGTAAGTACCAAATGCTGATTTCCGTTTTCATCGGTCTCCAATACACTGTAATACAACGCATCAATAAGTTCGTTTACTGTCTGGAAACGATCCTGTGCCCGTAATGCCAAACCTTTCATAATCGCATACTCTGTCTCCGGCCAGATGGAAGAATCAAACTTTGACAATGGTTCCACATTATCCTCTATCATTCGCTCCAGCGCTTCCTGCGGAGTAATACCGGTAATCATTTTATACATGGTAGCACATAACGCATATACGTCCGTCCACGGTCCCTGATTTCCTTTGGCACGATACTGTTCTTCCGGAGCATAACCACGTTTCAGAACCACCGTGATACTTTTATTATCTTCCGTATCAAATACGCGGGCAGCACCGAAATCTGTCAGTTTAATCTGATTATTCCTCGTAATCATAATATTATCCGGACTGATATCCCTGTGAATGATACCCACTTCATGAATCTGATTCATGGATTCCAGCACCGGCTTCATCATTTTAATAACTTCATTCTGTTTCATCTTACCACCGACTTTTGTAAGATGCTGTTTTAATGTCATACCGTTGATATATTCCATAATGATATATGCGGTATCATTTTCATAAAAAAAGTCCTTGACGGTAACTATGCCTGTCAGATCGGAAAACATGGTCAGATTTCTTGCTTCTCTTAAATATTTCTCCAATCCTTCTCTATATAAATCTTTCGCTTCACCTGAAAAAATATTAATGGTGTTTCCCTGTAATGTATCTCTTGTTGCCAGTTCTGCCGGAAAATACTCTTTGATTGCTACCGGCAAATCCGTATCTAAATTAAAACCAATATAAGTGATACCGAAGCCGCCTTCACCGATTACTTTTCCTACCATATATTTACCGTTTAATTTGGTAAACGGCCGCAGGCTGCGGGGTGATGAAGAATATGTACTCTTATCAAAGCCACACAAAGGACACGGTAAGTCGGGTTCATCTAAAACTGCCATGCATCCTGGACATAAATAATCAGGATTTATTTTACTCATATCAGTATGCCTCCCTATATATTTACTAGTTTTTTGTATAAATTCGACTAAAAATAGTATAACATTGATTAGATTTCCATGCAATGTTTTTGTTCCGAATTAATAAATAATTAACAGCTGTTTATTTTATCCAGACCCCGATTGCCGAATAATTATCCATGTCTTTCCCCTGTCCGTTTTTAATAACAATTTTTTCCATCTGATTCATCCACTCATGTATATCCCTGGCTTTTTTCAGACACTTTACCATATCTTCTTCCTCTATCAGTTCCCAGAATCCGTCGCTTGCCAGTAAAAACGCCATTCCAGATTCTGCATCAATTGTTTCCGATATTTCATATCTGGGCCTGTCCCACTCAATTCCCATTACTTTCAGCAAATGACTGCGGTCAGGGTGATTTCTGATATCCTTATCTGTAATTTCTCCTATGTTTACCAGCATTTGCGGCACACTATGGTCTAATGTATGACTTACATATTTTTTATTTTTAAACAGATACAGCCTGGAGTCACCAATATGTCCCCATTCTATCTTTTTTTCTGATATACACAGTAATACCAGTGTTGTTTTTATATCGTCCGACATCTGAAGTCTTTTCTGCTCCTGCAGCAAATGTTCCTGACTGAGTTCAAATGCTTCTCTGATATAAAACTGACTGAATCCCTCTTTTTTAAATGAATTTATACTGGTATCTATCACTATCTTAGATGCCAAATCACCTTTTTCATGTCCGCCAAGTCCATCTGCCAGTGCAAAACAATACTCTTGATTCCGTATATAACTGCCAATCCTGTCTTCGTTCTTTTTCCGGCTTCCTTTGTCCGATAACAAATGATAAGTAACCATCATAATTATAGCCTCCGTAGATAACACCCGGACCAAAGAGTGTTTTACTTCTAAAATATCTCCTTTAAAGTGTACCATTTTTTTTAGACTTTTTAAAGTATTTTTTAAAAAAGAAATGTTTCACCTATTGTTCATTGATGAAACATTTCTTTTGATATAATATGAATTTTATTCAGTCCTTTCTGCAATGTCCGCTGCAGTGTTTACAATCACAACCGCATTGCAGGGATTTCCCTGCTTTTTTGTCTTTAATCATGGCTGTTATTATCAGTGATATGATTCCTGCCAGAATTAGTCCGATAATCAATGTACCCATTGTGCTGCCTGCCTTTCTTATACTGGGTTTTATTCCTCTGTTTCTAATGATTAGTCTATACTAACACCGGTTAGTTGTCAATGACTTTTTTTGTAATTCCACTGGCAGGACCAAGAGCAGGATACTTTCGGTGTATAACCGGCTCATCTCCAAAAGGCCCGAATATCTAAGTGTTCTGAAACAGGATTTCTGCACCTTATTGCTTAAATTTTATCAATGTGATATAATTTTTATGACTATAACAAAACATTTAATCCCAATAGAAAGGAAATATGCCGCTATCTTTATAGCTTTATGGTTCCTGGAGCGTGTTTGAAAAATGCTTTCTGGCAGATATCAAACACGCTCTAACCTGCATATTGTATCTGCCATATGAAATCAAGTGAATCTGTTGAAAATTATTTAGAAACAATTTTAATATTAAGCCAGAAACTTCCAGTGGTCCGTTCCATCGATATTGCCAATGAACTGAATTACAAAAAGTCAAGCATCAGTGTGGCAATGAAAAACCTACGTCAGAACGGAATGATAACCGTTAATGAATCCGGTTTTATTTCTCTTACGGAAAGCGGCCGGGAAGTTGCAGACATGATATATGAGCGTCATAAAATTTTATCCAGATGTCTGGAATCCCTAGGGGTAGATAAAAATATTGCAGCAGAAGATGCCTGCCGGATTGAACATGTTATCAGCCGGGAAAGTTTTGATGCAATCAAAAAACATATGCATAAGCATCTGTAAGTTCAATAATACTTATGCATATAGGGGCAATCTGTATGCTAATTTTAATGTAATATACTATATCAATTGGTACTACTTTTTATATTTCTTTTTCATCATGCCCAGTCTTTCATAAAACTGCTCATAAAAATCCTGGTCCGCCTGATACAATCTGACATAAAACTGATTTAATATATCCATATTCACTTCCCGGATTTTTTCATCGCTAACGGAAGACCGAACCAGTTCCTCCATCTCTTTCAGAAAATAATGCCAGTCATTGATAAATGTTTCATAACTTTTCACATCCGGTGTATCAATCCATTTTTTAACTTTTACTTTTGTTCTTTTGTCATTTCTGCATTCGTGAATTTGAAGAAAATATTTAAAACTTCCCTCCGTATAATACCTCCCCAGGGGAAATATCCTGCATATTCCCGGTCTGTGGGCATGTATCTTACAGCGTCCTTCTTCATTGAGAAATACACAGCTTTCATCATTTCCGCTCATTTTAAGATTTGGCAGAATAATCCCATCTGCCACATTTAATTCCACTACAGTCATCAAAGAATTAAAATCCGGGATTTCGTATTCCTGCATGGTCTCCATTCCCTGCAAAAGCCTGAAAACGTCAAAAGGATCCAGAATAACGGATTGTCCCATTCCATGACAACAGGCAGAACAGCCTCTGCAGTCCCCACAGTCAGCTTTTACCATATCATTGAAACCATACAACTTTCCATCAGATATTTCCTCCAGACTAACATTTCTTTTCATTGCAAATCCTCTTTTCATCAAATTTAATCGCTCTGTTTAAACCAAACTTTTCATCCATATCTTTTATCCTTTCACAACTGTCAAAAAGACCGCTTCTTATGCAGTCCGGTGCATAAGAAACCGTCTTTTTCTTTTAATACTTCTATTAATTTTAATGGATATTAAAATATCTTTTTCTTATACATCTTACCTGTAAAATAAATCATAACTGCAGTGGCAGCAACCATGATTCCAAGAGATACCGCAGAAACCAGTATTCCACAGCTTCCTATAATAACATCCGCCGGAAGCATAAAAGCTGCCGTTACCGGAATAAACCGCATAACATTTACCAGTGCATCAGAGAGTCCCATCAACGGTATCATATAAGCTGCCAGGAATGCCACCACAACTACCATTTGAAATAAAGCATATCCGTTTGAAACTTCCTCTGCTTTTGAAATTCCTGAAGAAAACAGGGCAGACATCACGCAATACATGAAGAACCCGATTACCAGAACCAGAATTCCCAATATAACCGCAGTCAGCGTAAATGCAGAATCGGAATCCGCCTTAAATATATCAATAATTACATATAGCTGGTTTTCATATCCACTGAACATGGAAGACGCAATCTTATCTCCAACAATATATCCCAGAATGCCGGAAACCGTCCATACAACAATCTGAACCATAGCAATTGCAAACATTGCAAATATTTTACCAAATACGATGGCATACGGTTGTAAGGATGTAAGCAGTGTTTCCATCAGTTTTGAACTCTTCTCCACTACTATCACCTTACTGATACTCTGACCATATAGAAGAACCAGCATATATACCACCAGGCATACTATCATTGGAATAAAGATTTTCGCCAGCGTTTCCGTCAGACTTTCTCCTGCTTTTTCTATATCCACTGATTCCACATGGAGCTCACTGTCCAGCATTTCCATTCCTTCCTGACTGATTCCCGCAAAACCATATTTTTCCCGGTCAAAATAGTCAGCCAGATTTTCCGCAAGCCGGGATATAGTCTCTCTGTCCTGGCTATTGTCCAGAACACCGTCTTTTTTCAGATAAACAGTGAGCCGGTAAACAATCTCTTCCGATACTTCCTCATCCTGAACTGCTGAATTATCGTATTCTTCAAACAATGTATATTGCTGCGTTTTACTATTAAAAAGATATTTCTGAATCTGCAGAATAATTTCCCTGCTATTGGAATCAAAAGCTTCTGCCCGTTCTGCCGGAGCCGGATTTCCTTCTTCCGTCAGAATACGGATACCGGCAAAGATTTCATTCTCCTCCGTCAGCTTTTGAAAATCCACATTCTGAATATCACTTTCATTTATAATATGAATGATATCTACACTGTTTTTTACCGTTTCTTCTTTCTTCTTTTTATCGTCATCATCATTTACTACCGCAACAATGATATTTATGGCAAGAAAAATAATAAATATTAGCGCTGCAATTCCGTATAATGCCGCCTTAAATGTTTTTCCTTTTACATTCTGTGTAAACGTAAAAGTGAATACATCCTTCCAACCTTTCATATTATTTTTCCTCCTTTCCATCCGTACTGTTACCTGCTGCCTGCTGTCTGTTCTGTTTTGATATCTGAATAATATCCTTTATTTTTAATGCCGAACCGTTATAATAAATCATGCTCTCATAAACGCCGGAAACAAACTTCGTAAGCAGAACCAGAGATATCAGAAGAATGCCTAAAACCAGCAGTCCGTAAACCACCGGCAGATGGGCGCTGAGAAGTGTTCCTGGCGTGATAAACGGAGCCGATACCGGCAGGAAACATGCCAGATATTTTACAAAAGATTCTCCAGTATAGCTGCCCGTAGAGATTACAAAGATAGATAAATAAGCTCCGATAATCATAATAAATGAATATATTTTTACGCCTTCGCTGATTTCTTCCATCTTACTGACAGCGGCGCCTGCCAGCGCTGCCAGCATTCCATATAACAGAAAACCTGCAACAAGAACTAAGAAAGCCAAAACGAGATTTACCGGCGTAACACTGCTTAAACTTCCGGAATTAAACATCCCGGAAACCGCAGACGGCATACGGAAGGTTCCCTCCGAATTCATAAATCCTGCAATTACTACAGAAATACCCAGAGAGGCAAAAATTGCAGCAAACTGAAGGACTAACAACAGCAGACTTGCCAATACCTTTCCCACGACCACAGCCATGGGTTTTACAGATGTCATAAGATATTCCATAATCTTTGATGACTTTTCCACTATGATTGACATCGCAATCCGCTCTCCGCCGAATGCCAGCATAAACAGAATCACCATAGCAATACCATACACCAGCCAGTAGGCATCCCTCTTATTTTCTTCTTTGTTTTCCTGTCCCGAAAATCCATCCGGATTTAATTCATCATAAAATTCCACTTCCTGATAAGAATGAATAATATCCAAAGCTTCTTTAGAAACCTTCTGGTTTTTTAACAGGACTTCTTCAAAATGTTTCTGTATAAAACCGTTATAATCTTCCACATCACTTTTGGAAACCTTTGTATCTTTGCTGTACATGAGACTTACATTAATGTTTCCATCCATTTGATTTATTTCCAGATAAATTCCGGAATCTTCTTTATCAAAGGTATATATTTTTTCAAAATCCGGCTCCTGACCATTCCGTACATACTCAGCCGCTTTCGATAAAACATCTTCCGTTCTGTCTATATATTCAACATCGGTATACAGTCCAGATTCATAATATGTATTCGCTTTTAAAACAGACAAATCCTCTGTCAGATTCCATCCGCTGTTGTCTACTACATAAACCTTTGTTATACTTGTTGATTCCTTTGCCTTTTCGTCTTCTCCATCTATAAGCGTCACAACCGGCAACACTGCCATTGCAATCAGGCACATAATTAGTGTTGTTATTTTAATGGATTTGCTTTTCAGATTCTGGATAAGAGTAAATTGAAAAATCGATTTCCATCCTGTTAAATTATTCTTCATGTACACTACCTACCTTTTCCACAAAAATCTCATGCAGGGAAGGCTCGCGGAGTTCGAATTTAATCAGGCGTACACCTGCATTTACCAGTTCCTTCATAAATTCCATGGCCTGATTTTCATTTTTAACTTTTATCTGATAATCTTCCGCCGTTACGGTCACCTGTTCAAATTCAAACCTTTCTATGTATTTGCTGATATCATCCTCGCAGCGTACATTCATGTTGACCCTGCCGTAACTCTTTTTGATTTCATTAAGATTTCCCTGTAGTACCGCATTTCCCCTGTTTAAGATTGTAATATCGGTACAAAATTCCTCAATGGTAGGCATCTGGTGACTGGACATAATCAGATATTTTTTCTTTTCAATCTCTTCCCGGATAATGGTTTTAAATAAATCCGCATTCACCGGGTCAAGACCGCTTAACGGCTCATCCAGTACAATGATATCCGGGTCTGATATCAATGCTGCCATTAACTGAATTTTTTGCTGGTTTCCTTTAGACAGCTGGTCTGCATTCATGGCCTTGCCCTTCGGATTCTTCTTGGTTGCCTTCGGATAGATATACTCATCCACCTGAAGTCGTCCGGACCAGTATTTAATCCGCTTCTTTGCTTCCTCTTTTGGAACATTTTTTAATTTTGCAAAATACAACAGCTGATCCATCAGGGAATACTTGGGATACAATCCTCTTTCCTCTGCAAGATAACCTACATTGTTGGATAAAATATCCAACGGTTTTCCGTTCCATAACACTTCTCCGCTGTCTTTGGATAACATGCCCAGCATAATTCGTATGGTAGTGGTCTTTCCCGCTCCATTGGTACCCAGCAGCGCATATACTCCAGGCTCTTTCATTTCAAAACTCAAATTATTTACTACGGTCTTTTCACCATAACATTTAACAATATTTTTCACTTCCAATGACATCCTATATTCCTCCGTTATTTTTTCTCACTTTTATTTACTGTTACAATCAGAACTTCCTTTAAATGTCTGCCCTGTCCGGTTATCACCCGGTAGACGGAATCTATAATAAAAATTGCAAGAGCGATTGCTCCAGCAATCATTAATGTCTGCCTGAGATAATAATTCGCCAAAGCGCCCTCATTGTGTATGATATAATAGACAGTTCTGTACATTCCGGTTCCTGGTACCAAAGGTAAGATACCGGCAATCAGAAAGACCGTAACCGGCGCTTTCAATATTCTGGCGCCAATCTGCGACAATACGGTAATAGCCATGGCTGAAATAAATGTGGCCGCCACCGCTTCTCCCAGCCGGTGTTCCGAAAACAAATAGACACCCCAGCCGAATCCGCCTACAAAACCAGAGTACAGAAGAAATTTTCTCGGAATTTCCATACTGACAGCTAAACAGATTACCATGAAAAAAGCACCGATAACCTTAATTAACATAAATGAACCGTCCTTTCCGTCATAAAACCCAAAGTCCCACATATACCCCTAGCGCAATGGATAATGCCTTTGCAAAGGCTTCCAGCACTCTGGCTACACCCGACATATAGTCCCCCTGCAGGGTATCCCGGATGGCATTGGTAATGGCAACTCCAGGAACCATGGGCATAATGGAAGAAATAATGACCACTTCCATATCGATTCCTCCCCATTTCAGGCTTACCAGCGATGCAAACCCGGCCACGCAGGCTGAAGCAATGATTTCCCTTACAAACGCATTTAACTCTACCTTATCACACAGATATACAACTCCCATCAGCACAAATCCGTTAACCAGACCTGTCAGTACGTCATAAAAACCACCGCCCAGAAGCATAACAAACAAAGGCACAATAAGGACTGCTGCAATCCGTTTTACAACCGCAGTATATTCCGTCATATTCCGTATTTCTTTTAAACGTCTGAACGCCGTTTCCAGGTCAATACTTCCGCTGCAAAATTCCCTGGACACGTTATTGACCAGATAAACTTTATTTAAGTTTGTTCCCCGTTCCGTTATTCTTCTGACAACGGTCAGTGCATCCATATCCGGATTGGATATGGTGGCGCTGATACTGGTAATCAGGGCCACCACCTGGGTATGCATACATTTTCCCATTTCCAGCATTTTGAAAACCGTATCTTCTACCCTGTAAGTCTCGGCGCCATTTCGCAGCATGATTTCTCCTGCCAGAATTGCCGTATCCATTAACAATCTATAGTCATAATTATCTCTCATAAAATTCCCTGAATTTTTATTGAAACATTTCCGCCACTAACTGATTGACCATTTTCCCATCGGCTTTGCCTTTTACTTTCGGCATCAGTTCTTTCATAATCTTTCCCTTGTCCGATGGTGCAGGTATCTCGATTTCAAGTTCCTGCAATACTTCAGCAATCAATTCTTTAATTTCTTCTTCCGTCAGCATTTTCGGTGCAAATTCTTCCAATACTCCGATTCTGTATTTACATAAATCAATTATATCCGTCCTGTCTGCCGGCGTCTGATCCAACAAGTCATTTAACTGTTTTATTTCTTTTAAAACAACAGAATTTTCCTCTTCCTCTGTTAAATCTGCCCTTTTATCAATCGCAACGTTTTTTAGTGCTGCCAGCAGCAAAGACAAAATTTCCTTGCGCTCCTTGTCTTTGTTTTTCATGGCAGTAACCATTTCTGCTCTTATGGTTTCGATCTTGCTCATAAATCCTCATTCCTTTCCTGATTTGAGATTTTGAAACAAAATGATTATACAACTATACTTTCCTGTTATCAATAGTTTTAAACATAAGATGGGGAATTTTGGCATTATAATGGCTGGAAGGACGCAGATACGGAATTATTTTTGATAAGGTATTAAATATGTATTTATTATAAACGCTATTATGAATTCACAATTAGATATTAAACCAGATAAGCAATTATTCTTCTCCTAAAGACTAGTCAGAACAACCTATAAATCAATATTCACCTCATACCTATCATCAATAAGCGTATAATTGACATTGTACTTTTGAGCTAGCTCTAAAAACTTTTCATTATCTTCTAAAACGCTTTCCATAGTACAACATTCATCATCCAAACGATTTTCTATGACATTTGCATATCTTTTTATACTGGAAAAATGATTTATTATATAATCCCGGCTCATTACAAGACAGCAGTATTTAATATAGACAAGATATTCCTTTTCAAAGTCTTTTGACCAGTCAAAAGGAATATAGCACCCTTCGACTATAAGATTTTGTTTATTCTCTATAGCGGTTTTAATCATTTCACGGATAACCGGCCACAAATAATCCGTAAGTCCGCTATCATCTTCGGATGTGAGTCTGGTATAGCCACTGCGAATTAAACCCATTTTCAAATGATCGATTGATAAATATGGATACTTATATTTTTCAAGCAGATTTTGAGCAAGTACAGTCTTGCCTGTGTGAGATGCACCTGTTATCAGTATAATCATTTTTATCACCTTTCTTTTTTCATAATAAAATTTCTAAGAAAAATCCCTTGCCTTTCTACCGCTGTTCTTTTACAACTTTATATCCTCTTTTTTCAAAAAAAGGTCTTGCTGTAATTGAAGCATAAGTAACGATATTTCCTTGAACTGCCAATTCCAGCTGATTACAGATTGCAGTGGCAATCCCTTTTCTCTGATAATCTGCGTGGACATATAAACGGTCAAGATAACCGGTTTTATCTATATCACCAAAGCCTATAATGATTTCATTTTCAACTGCAACAACACTAAAATGTTCTTGCAGGGACCTGTTCCACTTTTTCAAATCTGCTTGCCCTGTTGCCCATACATTCAGTTGTTCTTTTGTATAATCTCTTGAATTGACAGTGTGAACCGTATTAAAAAACAGCTCCGTCAATTCTTTACAATCAGACTGTTGATATCTCCTAATCTCCACTTCTTTTTTCCTCCAGTTTTATATTTGCCGTTCTCTTATATCTGTCCACGTTGCGGGTCTGGATTTTTCAGCAAGTCCGATTTTCAACAGGTCAATTATTATTGTTGTTTGACCATCAGAGGAAATCCTGACCAGGCAGTTTCTTTTATCCCAATTCATAGTTTTTCTTATATTTCCGATACATCTCCATAAATTCCCTGTTTTCTTCACTCCTTATATGCTCCAGATATTCATGTGTATCAAACCCATCGTCATGAATCTGAATCAGACAGACCGCAATATTAGAACAATGGTCCGCTACACGTTCATAATTTGAAATGATATCCGACAGTATAAATCCCAGTTCTATGGTACATTCCCCATTCCGCAGACGCTTTACATGACGTTTTTTCAGTTCCACATTCAGTCCGTCGATTACTTCCTCCAAAGGCTCCACCGCAGTTGCAAGCTGAATATCCCCTTTATAAAAAACATTTGTGGTCAGTTCCATAATATCTTTCATGGCCTTTGTATATATCTGGATTTCTGCTTTTGCTTTATCAGAAAACCGGATTTTTTTATCATGCATTTCCTGGGCAGTTTCGCTGATATTCAGGGCATGATCCGATATCCGTTCAAAGTCTCCAATACAATGCAGAAGCATGGATATGACCCTGCTGTCGTTCTCTGACATATTTTTTCCGGCCAGTTTTACCATATAGGTTCCCAATTCGTCCTCATACCGGTCCACTTTACCCTCAATTTCAATAATTTCCTGTCTTACAGCATCATTATAATCATCCAGCAGACCCACTGCCTGCATAATTGCCTTTTCAGACAATGATGCCATCTGAAAACTTACCTGCCTGCAACGTTCCACTGCAAATGCCGGTTTATCCAGAAAACGGTTATCCAGCAACATAAACTCCTGTTTTTCCGGTTCATCTGCCGGAATTCCGGTTTCATCCCTGACCGTAAGACAGGCAAGTTTTTCCAGCCCCTTTGCAAAAGGAAGTAAAAACAAGGTGGCAAATACATTGAAAACCGTATGAATCACTGCAATTCCCAATTTAGTGGCATTATCATTCATAAACGAAAATCCTACAAAGGCATCCAGCAGATAGAACAGGCTCATAAAAAGAATCGTACCTATCAGATTAAAATATAAATGAATCAAGGCCGCCCGCTTCGCATTTTTATTGGCTCCAATACCTGAAATCAACGCCGTAACACAGGTTCCTATATTCTGTCCCATAATCACAGGCAAAGCAGTGGCATATCCCAGACCGGTTCCGCACAATGCCTGTAAAATACCCACAGAAGCCGATGAACTCTGAATAACTGCTGTCAGAACCAGACCGGCCAGCATTCCGAGTACCGGATTGGAGAACATGGTAAGAATGTCAGTAAATGCCTTTACCTCTGCCAAAGGTTTTACTGCTGAACTCATGGTATCCATTCCGAACATCAGAATGGCAAAACCAATCAGGATGGAACCCACATCCCTTTTCTTATCGCTTTTTGAAAACATGATTAGAATCATGCCAATAACTGCCAGCACCGGTGAGAAGGAACTGGGTTTCAGAAATTGTACAAAGAAATTATTGCTGTCGATTCCTGCAAGACTCAGTATCCAGGAGGTAACCGTTGTTCCTATGTTGGCGCCCATAATCACTCCCACCGCCTGGGACAGCCTCATAATTCCCGAATTCACAAAACCTACCACCATTACAGTAGTTGCAGAGGATGACTGAATTACGGCCGTAACTGCGGCTCCCAGCAACACTGCTTTTCCGGTGGAATTAGTCATCCGTTCCAATATCCGCTCTAATTTACCACCAGATACCTTTGCAAGTCCCTCCCCCATCAGATTCATTCCGTATAAAAATAAGGCAAGACCACCAAACATGGTGAAAATACTGAAAATATCCATTTTGTATCTCCATTCTTTATAATTTCAAATTACCATTTACCCGAATTATATAAATACCATGTTAATTTCAGGTTGTATCTATGTAAAATCTGCGTAAAATTATTTTCTGGTTTCGTGATATCACAGAACATAAAACCTTACAAAAAATACAAGTATTTGTTTTATTCAAATACTTGTAAAATAAATATTATTATATACATAAAATTTTCCATTATTCATCTGCCGGAAATATTATCTTAATTTCCGTTCCTTTACCGCTGTCACTTTCAAGTTCAATGGCCGCGCCTTTATGCCCCGCTACAATATGTTTGACAATGGCCAGTCCAAGCCCGGTACCTCCTGTGGATTTCGAACGGCTTTTATCCACTCTGTAAAACCTCTCAAATATCCGTTCCTGATGTTTTTTGGGGATTCCGATTCCGGTATCTTTTACTGACAATACGGCTTCATTTTTCAATCTTCCGTGTTCAGAATCAAAGTTTCTGATTCCCATTACCGCTACTGTCACCGTACCATTTACATTGTTATACCGGATTGCATTGTCACATAAATTATATATCATTTCGTCTATCATCTGCCGGTTTCCCAGAATATAAACGTCCTGCCCTTTAATACTAATCGTTACTCTATGTTTTTCCGCACTCATTTTCAGCATTTCCACACAGCTAAAAGCCATATCATAGAGATTCAGCCGCTCAAAACCCACATTCATATCAATGGTATCCAATTCCGACAGCCTTATAATATCATTAATCAATGTAAGAAGCCGGTTGGAATTCCGGTGAATTTCCCTGGCAAACCGTATTACATCCTCATTGGCCGCCATACCGTTCTCAATCAGTTCCGAGTATCCCGATATGGACGTCAGGGGCGTCTTTAACTCGTGGGATACATTGGCGGTAAACTCCTGACGCATTTTTGCATTTTTCACAATATCCTCATGCTGCTTCTGTATGGTATTCATAAATGGAATCAATTCTTTGTAAGTATTGATTTCGCTTACACGATCGATATCCCGGGACATTTTCTCAATAGGAGAAATCAGGCTCTTTGTCAGAACATTGGACAGTATAATGCAGAACAAAAACAGGATTACCGCAATCAGTCCTAAATAAGGGAGCGAATTGAGAAATACATGATATATACTGCTGCTTTCTTTTGCAACCCTCAGGATTCCCCCGTTTTCCATCCGTATGGCATAATAAAAGGTATTGGTATCCAGGGTTTCTGATTTCCGTATTGTTTCTCCTTCTCCATTCTCCAATGCTTCCATTATTTCCGGCCGCCTCCGGTGATTATCCATTCCACCGATATCCGCATTTGTATCAAATTGCACCGTACCGTCTCTGTTCATGACCGTAATCCGTAGATTTCGAAAATTGTTTTCCTTTAGATTTTCTTCAAGTTCTTCAAAAGAGGCCGAAGCCGTCAATAAATGGGCATAGGATTTTATTTCTCCCATAACTTCCGCCTTAAAAATCTCATAAAAGATAATACCTGAAAAAAATGCCGTGAACAGGATGGCAATTGCTGTTATCATTATAAACTGCAGATTAATCTTTTTTTTCACGGAAGAAACCTCCTATTCCATAATATATCCCACATTTCGGATGGTCTTTATATGTCCTCCTGCAGTTTTTAATTTTTGACGCAGCGTCTTAATATGGACATCCAGGGTTCTGGATTCTCCTTCATAATCCAGACTCCAGATTCGTTCCATGATAACGTCCCTTTTCAGTACAATTCCCTGATTCTGCATCAGCAGTCTTAACAATTCATATTCTTTATATGTCAGTTCACAAAGTTCATTGTTAACATAAACAACATGCTTATCTCCGTCCAGAAAGATTTCTCCCAACGTCAATATATCATTTCCATCCATTCCATTGCTTCTTCGGAGCAATGCCTTGACTCTGGATATCAGTTCCATGACTCCAAAGGGTTTCGTCAGATAATCGTCCGCACCGGAATCCAATCCTTTTACTTTGTCAAGTTCCGTTGTTCTGGCAGTGACCATAATAACCGGTATTCGTCTGGTTTCCGGTATATTCCGAATCTTTTTAAGTATTTCCAGACCATCTTCATCCGGAAGCATAATATCCAGCAGAATCAAATCCGGTATTTTTTCTGTCATCTTTTTGTAAAATGCTTTTCCGCTGTCAAAAGCTTCTACAGTATGTCCGCTGTTTTTCAGCGCAAAACATTCTATTTCACTGATATTTTTATCATCCTCAACAATATATATGAGAGCCATTTCATTTCTCCTTTTTGAGATTTCATCTCCAAAATCCGGAAATCAAAAACTATTGATTTAAAATTGAAGCTATTTCATCCATCCGCTTCATGGCCATATCATATCCCATCTGATTGGTTTGCCGCAGAACTTCCACATCTTTCTCCAGACTGTCCAGCGGATATTCCGGACGAAGCACCAAAGCTTTTCCTTCCTTTTCCAGACGGTTGACAAATTCTACCGTTTTGTTATACCGGATATGGCGCTTCAGCAGTATATTTTTAATTCTCGGATATTTTTTCTCCATCGTTTCTGCGGCAATAATATTGGATTTTTTAAGTTCTTTTTTGTAATCTCTGGTACGGGTAAGAATAATCAGATTTTTTTCATTTCCGTCCATAATAGACTGTTTAATCGGAATTGGCGCCGTCAGTCCGCCGTCATAATAAGGAGTGCCGTTTATCATAATCGGAGGAAACAGCAGTGGAATCGCACAGGTTGCCCGCAACATGGTATATTTATTATCCAGCTGCATTCCATCCATATATTCTATATGCCCGGTTCTGGCATTGGTTACGCCTACCAGAATTCTGCCGCTATACTGCCGGAATGTGTCCCAGTCAAATACTTCCAACGTATTCGGTACCTGGTCATAGACAAAATCCAGCCCAAAGAGACTCTTGTATTTTCTGAAATTTCCCCAGCCAATATATCTCTTATCATGCCTGTATTTTTCCAATACTTTTAAATTTCGCTCCTTTTGCTTTGAAACGTAGGAAAATGCATCCGTTATACCTGCCGAAACTCCTATGATATAAGGAAACATAATATTGTTATCCAACAGGGCATCCATGACGCCACAACTGAAAATCGGTCTCAATGTTCCCCCTTCTAATACTAAACCTGCCATTTTATATCATCCTTTCAATACCTTTTATCTAAATATTGTTTCACATAAGTCTTTGTATTCTTTCCACAAATCATTATCACTAAAATCACTCAGTATCTTTAATATTGACATATGATACCATTGATGTTGTTTTTTATCTTTCTGATGAAATTTTTCCCATACGGCATCCCCGCTTTTTTTGTATTCCTGCATGGTGGAACGCATATTGGATAATTTATCTGCCAATGCAATCATTTTTATTTCTAGTGGTTCCCCAGGCAGCTTGTCCAGAAATTCCTGTTTTCGAATCCTCCATGAGTCCTCACGGCTCATATCATTCCTCTTATTTTCACTTTCCGCAGCCACATAATATGCCACTTTTGCTCCAAACCGCATTCGGATATCCTCAATGGTATATTCTGTATCCTCTACTATGTCATGAAGTGCGGCCGCCGCAATCACTTCTTCATCATCAGTCAGTTCTGCTACAAGAAACGAAACCTCTATAGGATGAACAATATAAGGTAAACTGGTTCCTTTCCGATAAGATTTATCATGTGCTTCTGCTGCAAATATTAACGCCTGTTCCCATAAATTTTTTCTTTTCATTGTCCACCTCTGTTTATTCTGATTTTAAATGCAATTCCAAAACTTATGAATGTCTGGTTCAAAGTCTCTGTTCAAATAACAAATCCTATGCTACTGTCATTTCTGACTATTATAGCATAGGATGTCAACATTTAATACTATTTATTAATCAATCCATATTCTCTTCCCTTTTTCCACATGCTCCACAAATCCCGTAAAATACCGTTTTTCCGCTGTCTACCCGGAAATCATGAGCTTTTAAAATATGAGAATTAATATCATCCATAAACTCACAGGATACATGAAATACACGTCCGCATTTGCTGCATTTCAGATGATAATGTTCCTGACAGCCACCGGGATTTCCGATATACTGATAGCAGGCGCCAATGCCGTCTTCTATGGTATATTTCCGGATTGCACTTTGCTCCGTAAGTGCCTCCAGATAACGGTAAACCGTGCTTTTTCCCACTGGCGTATCATTTTCTTTCAGATACTCCAGTATATCCTCTGCCGTAATATGTCTGCCGCCGGAATTCATCAGACATTCCAGTATTAATTCCCGCTGTCTTGTATTATATTTCATGTATAAACAGCCCGCTTCTCAATTTCGGCTCAAACCAGGTGGATTTCGGCGGCATCAGTTGTCCGGCATCTGCTACCGCAAATAATTCCTGTATGGAGGTAGGATACATGGCAAAGGCTACTTTCATATCCTCCCGGCATCTGCGTTCCAATTCCTTTAATCCCCGGATTCCGCCGATAAAATCAATCCGCTTGTCAGTTCGCGGGTCTGTAATTCCCAAAATGTTTTTTAAAACATTATTCTGTAATAAAGATACATCCAGTCCCTCTACGGCGTCTTCCCTTAATATCTCTGCTTTAGCCGTCAGTTCATACCAGATTCCATCCATATACATTGCAATTTTTTCTTTTTGCGCCGGCTCAAACGCCCGGTCTCCAATCTTTTTTACTTCAAATGTTTTTGCCACTTGTTCAAGAAATTCCTCTTCCGTTAATCCATTCAAATCCTTTACCACACGGTTATACGGCATAATCATAAGTTCCTGCTCCTGAAATAAGACAGACAGGAAGAAGTTAAACTCCTCATCTCCCGTATATCCCGGAGTCTCCTGACGTCGTTTTAATCCTACCTTCACAGCGGATGCCGCTCTGTGGTGCCCATCTGCAATATATATTTCCTGTATTCCTGAAAATTCCTCCTGTATAATACGGATATCTTCTGAATTATCTATTCTATACCCTACATGTCTGATTTCATCCTCTGCTGTAAACGAAAAAACCGGGTCCTGCTTCTTTACCCGGCGGATTACCTCATTGATGCGGTCATTTTTCCGGTAAGCTAAAAAAATAGGTCCTGTCTGGGCGCTGCAGGTATCCACATGGCGTATCCTGTCTAATTCTTTATCTTCTCTTGTATTTTCATGCTTTTTTATCACATTATTCACATAATCATCAATACTGGCACAAGCCACAATCCCGGTCTGTACCCTGCCGTCCATGGTCAGTTCATATATATAATAACAAGGCTTTTCTTCTTTCACATAAACGCCTTCTGCCTTCATAGCTTCCAAAAGTTCTTTTGCCTTTAAATATACCCGTTCATCATAGGTATCCACGGAATCGTCAAACTGCGTCTCCGCCCGGTCAATTCTTAAAAATGAATATGTATTGTCTTTCACCGCCTCACATGCTTCTTTGCGGTTATATACATCATAAGGTAATGCCGCTACTTTGGAAGCCATCTCTTTAGTTGGTTTTATACATGGAAAAGGGTTAATTACTGCCATACTGTTTGTCTCCTTTGTTTTTTGCTTGATATCGCAAACCCGGTCCGGGTTATTCTTTGATTCAGTCATCAAAATTATTCTAATATTAAATGAATGAAAATGCAAGTAGTTCCGGTTAAAACGATATACAGTATTTTAATCATCTGATTATTGGATAGTTTGTGATATAAATTTTTATTTTAGTTAAGTATGAAAAAGAATATGGTGTTACAGAATACTTATTGTTATCACTTCCAGAAATATAAAATCCAGTATTTCGCATTGGTATGTTGCATTTCTTGGAAAAACCACTGCTGAAAGAACATTTGCCACCTTATCTTTATCCGAAAGAATCAGTGTTATATCTTGAGATTCAATATTCACTTCTGTAACATTTATCAATTCGAATTCTCGCATTTCTTCATCACTGTGTGTCAGTTCAATATCAGGATATACAACAATATATTTAAAATTATTCAATGAATTATAATCTTCTATCCTTGTATCCGCTTTAATATAATAATGTTTTGCTTTTTTATCTGAAAAATCAATACTAACAAGATATTTCTTTATCAAGATATGTTGCTTCATTTGTTTTCGCTAAAATATTTAACCTTGTTACTGTAGCCTCTCCTTTGTTCGTAACAGCAAATTCAATCGGTTGGATTCCATCATGAATAACATTCTTAATTTCCAGTTTGGTATGTATGAATCTACAATCAATTCCATCATTGTCAACACTGGTCAGAATTCTATTCTTGTTATCCCCTGCAAGGAATGCAATTCCACAGTCATCTTTGACGAGCTAAGTGATATTGTCTATCTTTACCGGTTGGCAGAGGATTCTCCGCTTACATATGCCAAGTTTGCATTGCAGGCAAATGGCTTATGGGAATATGTAGATACTATGAACAGATTTAATTAACACATTGCTTCCTATCTCCATCATTTTTCGATGATGGAGATGGTTTCTTAATCCATTCTTATGACATTGATTTGCATTATTCTTTAAAATATACCTTATTTTTTGTTTTTCCAGCACCTTTAAGGATATCTAGCTTTTCAGCTTTCAACAGTAAACGACTCGCCGTCTTTATCTCGACTTCCAACAATTTCGCTGCAGCAGAACTATTTATTTCTTTATTTGTTTCCAAATAAATCAAAATAATCTGCATTCTTGCCCTTTCCAATTCGGACATTGATTCGGACATTGATTCGGACATTGATTCGGACATTTTCTCTTCTTTTTCAAACCCGTCTCTAATGCGAATAATCGTATTCAAATAGGTTCTTTCCTCATCCATATCAAATTCAGGCTCCGGCGAACCATTCTGTTTCAGTTCTCTTAATATTTTAGGAATGCCTGTTCCTTTTTTTTCAGATAAGTCAATCTCCTTAAACAATTCACCGATTCTTCTGTTACGATACTTTCTACCTTTCACCTTACCTGATGCAAAACGCTCAAGATTAATCCATTTAGCAAGTCCGGGATAATTCAGTATCTGAATACTGTCCACATATATACGGATTTCCACCGGTTCCGGTTCACGATAAGACTTATGAAATACCGCATTTACCAATGTTTCTTCCAATGCATTGTATGGATAATTAAAATAGCGTTCTGCTTCTGCCTGACCTTGCACTTTTACAACTTTTTGCTCAATCACCGTTGTCTTTATATAATCCAAAGCATCCTGAACCTGTTTCCATATCGGTCCTGTAAATGTTTTTTCTGTAAAATCATCAGACGCCTCAGCTTCTTTTGAATGAAATCTTATCAGCTCAATATACGCCCCCGGAATCAGCTTCTCCGGATATTCCGTAAACATCAATACACCGATATTTCTAATATCCAACTCTGTATCTGTCTCATTTGCAACTTCCTGTGCAAGCAACAATTCCTCTAATGAACTGCTATTCAATTCCATTACCAGACTACTGTTGCTCTTCCTGATAAAATCTTCAAGATACCCTCTCCTGATATTATCAATTTTCGCTTTTCTGTTTACACGGTCATCAAATGGAACAGAATTAAATTTGTCAAACAATTCAGAGATTTCATCTCGTTTCGCATCCGTAGTAAGCGATGCCGGTCTAATCCAGTATTTCAAACTTTTATCTGTTTTTTCGCCACTTTCAACATACACAGATTTAGGCGCCTGATACGGACCACTATCCCCTGCAGAACACCACAGATATATCAAATATGTCCCTTCATTCTTATAGTCAACCACTTCTATTTTGGGAATATACCGTGGAATAATCTGATTGCAATATTGAAATATTTCCTGCTGGATAGCGTCCAGCTTTTCCTTCGGGACACCTTTTAGCGGAAATACTGGCATACCATTTTTCTCTTCTACTCCTATGACAATGTATCCGCCATTGGTATTATCATAGTCATTTGCGAAAGCACAAATAGAATGAATAATGTCATTTGGATTCCAGCCCGTTTTATATTCTACACGGTCATGTTCAACAACACGCCCTTCTAACAAAGTTTCTATTTTTAATGGTATCATTCAGATGCCTCTCTTTCTGCTTTAGATTATTCACAGTAATCTTTTGATTCATTACGAACATTTGTTTATTTCTTATATTTTCATTGCTTTTGCTCTATTCTCAGACACCAAATCATATGAAAAAGGATCCGCTTTAAATATAATATTCTTATAAATTATCTGCTTCTCTCCTTTCATACTCCTTACCTCACCAAGTATTATATCCTTTACTTCCAGTCATTATATCTGAATCATTGAATCTTTTTCTCTGTATATATATCATTCGGTGTCGCTCCTTTTAACAGATTTCATTCTTGATTACTGATAATTCCTACATAAAATATCTAAAATTATACGGTCTATCATAGACCACCAAGTCTTGCTTAGCAACACGGGATAATGCCTTAGCAAAATCCAGCGTTACAGGCAGTATTTTGTATAACCCGTCTCCACTATTCCAATTCATTTTAGTAAGCATTAGAATTTCATCAACCAATTCCTGTGCCGATGAGCGCCCCATAAATCGTTTTACCAATAATGGAGCTGGTATTCCTCTGCCATTTTTATAATAGTTCAAGTTTTTTCCAGCCAATTCATCATGCTGAACACTTCCATGTGTCCAGATTAAAAATGTATCCTTGTCAAGCGGAATAACCGTTCCTCTTTGTATTGGAAATGGTGTTGCGATTTCATTCTGAAATCTTATAGCTCTCCATGCAGAAAATTCTTGAATTTGTAACAATTCAATATTATCCACACCTGCAAGCCCGTTTGTTATTCCCTCCATTTCTTCCTTTGTAAAATGTGTTGTCTTATGTATTACAATCCGATTTAGTTTATGCAAAGGAACCGATTCGTCATAAATTCTTTTCAAACTATTCATAAGGCGGCACGCATCCCCACTTCTCATATACGGATTTTTTTGTATAATCTGTGGATCTTTTAGTGGGCGCAAATACAGTTCCATGCCATTTCCTTCTGAATCAAACAACTGGCTGCAGCCAATTGATACCTTTTCATTATTCTTTATTGATTGTACCTAACTTAAACCAATATACGCCGTGTTATATCTTGTCATCTTGGGTTTCCATAATTTCCCAACAGCCTTTGCATATATAGCAGTAGAAAGTCCCCACATAATTTTTGCCCTATCACTATTAGTATGAACTGATTTTTCTTCTATTATCTGTGTAACAATACCTTTACCAGCACAATATATTTTTAGTGAATCATGCAAATCAAAATAAACATTTTCATTTTTCAGTTCTCTCATCTTACTTAACTGGTTTGGGATATAAATTACCAAAACATCAAATTCATGTTTTTCCCTTTCCATTGCATCAATATATCGGCAAATACCGTTAAAAAAATCTTCAGTATTTGCTTTTAAAGCCCCACTTAAAGAATAACCCCTAAATCTTTTTGTGTCATTTCCATTTGGAATATTCAATCCGCATCTAAACACATCTTGAAATCCTATATATTCAGGCAAAAAAACTTTATCCTGTTTTAACGTTGTTGCATGATGCTTATTTAGTTCATTTAAGTGTCTCCATATATCTTCTGCGCATTCTCTGGGCGACAGTACTGCTAATCTGACACTTCGATTAGCATATGATTCTAATGGTCCATAATTAATTAGCCCTTTTAATTGATTAACTGCTACGCACCTATCATTTTCATAATCAAAAGCAAGTTCCGTTTCCTTTGCTTGATAACATTTATTGATACTGCCTATTCCTGCAAATCTTATTCGTTGCGTATTAAACTCCAACACAGCATTTCCTAATTCAAAAATTATTTTTCCATTCTTTGATA
Source organism: Lachnospiraceae bacterium (assembly GCA_022794265.1). Taxonomy (GTDB): domain Bacteria; phylum Bacillota; class Clostridia; order Lachnospirales; family Lachnospiraceae; genus Bovifimicola. The sequence goes on along the minus strand of JAAWEK010000001.1, from coordinate 530 downwards.
ATTTCTGTATCCATATTCCTACCTTTTCGTTCATCTGTTTATTATAGAGCATCGACATTTCGCTGTTTACAACATTCTGATACGCAAATCGTTCTAATTGAGATTCATCATTTTTTAATACATGAACTGTAGGCAATAAATTCATAACTACATTATCGTCGACAAATGACAGCGCTATTTTAATTGCATCATAAACAAAACAATCGTTTTTTGAACGCCTGCTATTTTTATCAAAGTACTTATTTTTTCCAAATGAAGATAAACCCATGCTTAATAAATTATTTGCTATAATCTCATAAAACATGCCTATGACATCTGAATGTTCCAATTTCATCATATATATTGGAATATCCATTTCCTCAATGTCACTAATATTTTTATCAGCAAAAGCCTCTAAAATACCACTTTTGCTACCCAGTGTCCATACTTTCCCTTTATGCAAAATAGCAACACAGGAATCATTTGTTGTTGCGCGCAATTCTTTCCAAGTATTAATGCTCGAACTAAATACATAACATTTTCTTGGAAAC
>JAAWEK010000013.1 GCA_022794265.1 Lachnospiraceae bacterium | reverse complement strand
GGGATCTATGTCCTTTTGCCATGGATGTGACCTCCTTTCAAATATCCTATAAACTAACGAGATTTACTCTTCTTCTCGTCTTTTCCATGTCCTCTGTAAGTTCTTGTGGCAACAAACTCACCAAGTTTATGTCCAACCATATCTTCTGTTACATAAACAGGTACGTGTTTTCTGCCGTCATGAACTGCAATTGTATGTCCAACCATCTGCGGGAAGATTGTAGAGCGACGTGACCATGTCTTAATAACTGACTTGTCACCGGATGCGTTCATAGCGTCTATCTTCTTCAATAAACTTTCATCTGCAAATGGTCCTTTTTTTAATGATCGAGCCATAGGTGGAACCTCCTTTATTTCATGTTTTTGCCGTCTCTTCTTCTTACAATCAGTTTGTTAGAAGCTTTGTTCTTCTTTCTTGTCTTCAAACCAAGAGCTGGTTTACCCCAAGGTGTACAAGGACCCGGACGACCGATTCCCGTCTTACCTTCACCACCACCATGCGGATGGTCATTCGGATTCATAACGGAACCACGAACGGTAGGTCTGATACCCATGTTACGCTTACGTCCTGCTTTACCGATATTTACAAGATCATGCTCAATATTTCCTACTGTACCAATGGTAGCTCTGCAGATAATCGGTACCATTCTCATTTCTCCGGATGGTAAACGAAGGGTTGCGTATTTACCTTCCTTAGCCATAAGCTGTGCAGAATTTCCGGCTGCGCGTACAAGCTGTCCGCCCTTTCCAGGATATAACTCGATGTTATGAACTTCTGTACCAACAGGTATATTTGTAAGCGGTAAACAATTACCCACTTTTACTTCTGCATTTTCACCGCTCATAATCGTCATTCCAACTTTTAATCCGTTCGGAGCAATGATATATGCTTTCTGTCCATCTGCATAACAGATTAAAGCGATATTTGCTGTTCTGTTTGGATCATATTCAATAGCAGTAACTTTTGCCGGAATATTATCCTTTCTTCTCTTAAAATCAATTATTCTATATTTTCTTTTAGCACCGCCGCCACGATGTCTGACTGTTATTTTACCCTGGTTGTTACGACCTGAGTTCTTCTTTAAAGATACAACCAATGACTTCTCCGGTTTTGACTTTGTGATTTCAGAAAAATCAAGACCAGTCATATTTCTTCTCGAAGGTGTATATGGGTTATATGTTTTGATTCCCATTTTGTTTCTCCTTTCAAATGTTTATTATCACGCTTGCCTGCGTATATACGGTTTATCCTGATTATTTATTTAATCTTATAAACCTTCAAAGATTTCAATATCTTTGCTGTCTTCCGTTAACTGAACGATGGCTTTCTTTCTCTTGGCTGTCTTGCCTACAGTGGTTCCTCTTCTGCGCTTCTTGCCTTCTAAGTTCATAGTGTTAACGCTCTTAACCTTTGTTCCTTCAAACATCTTTTCAACCGCTTCTTTAATCATGGTCTTGTTTGCGTCTGTATGAACAAGGAATGTATATTTCTTTGTTGCCATGTCATTCATACTTTTTTCTGAAATAACCGGCTTGAGGATTACATCATAATACTGTATATTTGCCATTACGCATACACCTCCTCAATGGTAGCTACAGCAGCTTTATCGATTACTACTGTATCATATTTCAAGATATCATAAACATTAATTGTGTTTGTCAGCGCTGTCTTAATGGACGGAATGTTCTTTGCAGACATTACAACGTTCTGGTCATTCTCATTTAATACAACCAATGCCTTTTTAATCTTAAGGTTATTTAATGCATTTGCAAATGTCTTTGTCTTAATCTCATCCATTTTAATAGAATCAACAACGATAAATTTATTTTCCTGAACTCTGGAAGTCAGTACAGACTTAAGTGCAAGTCTTCTTTCCTTCTTGTTCAGCTTAATTGTGTAATCTCTTGGTGTCGGTGCAAATACCACACCACCGCCGGTCCACTGCGGAGCTCTTGTTGAACCCTGTCTTGCATGACCTGTTCCCTTCTGTCTCCACGGTTTTCTTCCGCCGCCGCTTACTTCTGAACGGGTCTTGGCTTTCTGTGTTCCCTGACGTTTATTTGCAAGCTGGCTGACAACTGCCATGTGTACTAAGTGTTCATTTACTTCAACACCAAATACAGCATCATTAAGTTCAATATCTCCAACCTGGCTGCCTTCCATATTGTAAACAGATACTTTTGCCATCTGTGTGTTCCTCCTTCCTTAGAAAAACCTATTTGCCGGATTTAACTGTTTCTTTTATTGTTACTAATGCTTTCTTAGGTCCCGGTACAGCACCTTTAACTAACAGAAGATTGTTTTCTGCATCTACTCTTACAATTTCAAGATTCTGAATTGTAATCTTCTTTGCGCCCATATGTCCCGGCATCTTCTTGCCTTTAAATACCTTACTCGGGTCAGAACAAGCACCGTTTGAACCTGCATGTCTGTGGTATTTAGAACCATGAGCCATCGGTCCTCTGGACTGTCCGTGTCTCTTGATAGCGCCCTGGAATCCCTTACCTTTAGAGACTGCAGTAACGTCAATCTTATCACCGGCTTCAAAAACATCTACTTTGATTTCGTCTTTTACTGAATATTCTTCTGCATTTTCAAACTTAAATTCTCTTACGAATCTCTTGTATGAAACGCCTGCTTTGTCGAACATTCCTTTCATTGGCTTGTTTACTAATTTTTCTCTCTTATCCACATAGCCAACCTGAACCGCACTGTATCCGTCGTTTTCCACAGTTTTCACCTGTGTTACCACACATGGTCCTGCCTGGAGTACAGTAACCGGTGTTAATACACCGTCTTCATTGAAGATTTGAGTCATTCCGACTTTTGTTGCTAATATAGCTTTCTTCATTTCTTTTACCTCCTGGTTAAATCTACAGCGGTTTTCAACGTTTGTCGAAAACATCCTAGAACAGCCTTAATATAAGTGGAACACTATATTATTGGAGTGTTGCTTCTATATCTAAACCCTTCAGGATAAATACTTGTCAAATTTGATGAATTATTTTGTCTTCATCTTTACATCGATATACACACCTGCTGGCATTTCTAATCTTGTCAGCGCATCTACCGTCTTCGGTGATGGTGAAATGATATCGATCAGTCTCTTATGAGTTCTCTGCTCGAACTGTTCTCTGGAGTCCTTGTACTTGTGTACTGCTCTCAGAATCGTAACTACTTCCTTCTTAGTAGGAAGAGGTACCGGACCGCTAACCTGGTCACCTGTCTTCTTTACAGTTTCGATGATTTTTCCGGCTGACTGATCGATTAATTTGTGATCATAAGCCTTCAATGTGATTCTCATTACTTGACTTGCCATAAAAAAAGTCGCCTCCTTTTCGTACTTTGCGAATCAGTACGACAAGCGGTGACTGTACACTCTTCCGTGTGTGTCGCTCTTAAATTTACAGAAAGAACTTCATCTACACGTTGTTTCCATAAGATATGGACGATTATTTTGTACAGTGACTTGCCGTCAGTTTCCTAACTTGACATTCGCTCCACGGAAAACCTGCAATTATATGCAACAACCTCACGCTTCACAGCTATCAATGCCACAGCACGTAATAGTATATATGAAAGTTTTGTAAAAATCAAGTGTTTTTTCATTTATTTTTATTTTCTTATGTATATTTCTGCAATATTACAATTCTGCTTACAATACTATAAGGGTAGGACGATTCAGATGTATTTTTTAACCTTTCTACTCTGAAATTAATTACATAACTATTTACATATAACTTATCCTGCATAGTAACTTATTATTTTCATCATGTAATGTCAAAATTGTTATTCCTATTTTATCTTTATCATCAGTATAAATTACATATTCACTAAACGCAATATGATGATACTTTTTTCCTTTATCCGTTATAATATTTTCAAGTTTGGTTTAGATTTTCTGCCTTGTCCATTTTCCATCTCTTATTGAAGAGCTAATCTCTCCCCTATAATTAAAATCATAATCTTCAATTTCTCCATCAACACAATCAAGAAAATCTTCTATATCTTTCCGTAATTTATCCTCATTGCGAGAATACTGATTAAATAATTGTTCAATGCCATCGATATTTTTTTCATTAATGTATCGTATGAGTTTTTTACTAACTTCCTCAGCGTGTTTCTGATTATCTGCTTTGTTTTCAAGCACTTGAGTCACTGCACACCCGGAACCACTAATACCTAACAGACAAGCTAAAATCACTAAAAAACGTTTTTTCATTCATACACCTCCCCATATCGTAATCCCACTTGCAATGCTTCATAAGTAAAAACGTTGAAAATCCTATTTCTTTTAACACTTCTACCTTAAAGCCTGTTGCGATTAGTCATAAAAAATACTAAATAATACATGATTATTTTCATCTCTTAATGTTAATAAACAAACCCCCTCCTTTGTTTCATCTTTTTTGTATATCATATACTCTCTAAAAACTATAAAATATTTTGTTCCTGTATCGGTTATAATATTTTCAAGATTTGTCTGAACTTCTTGTTCAACCCATTTTCCATCCTCTATCCACGAACCAACTTCCCCCCTATAATTAATATTATAATCCACAATTTCACTATCAATATAATCAAGAAAATCTTCTATATCTTCCCGTAGTTTTTCCTCTTTTTGAGAATATAGATTAAACAATTGTTCTATTCCATCTACATCTTTTTCATTAATACAACGTATGAGTTCTTTACTGACTTTTTCAGCATGCTTTTGATTATCCGCCATATTGTCCAACACATCCAACACTGCACAACCTATATTGCTTATACCTAAAAGACAAGCTAAAATCACTAAAAACCATTTTTTCATTTATAGACCTCTGCATATTTCAATTATATTTATAATAATATCTAAGCAGAATTGTAAAAATTTTTCTCAGCTTCCTGCTTAAGAATATTTTCATATATTTTATTCATAACATATCCCAAATATAAATTCCTGCTTTTCATCATATAATATCAAATACACAATTCCTTCTTTATCCTTATCTTCTGTATATATCATATATTCTCCAAAATTAATATGATATTTTTTTTCTGTATCCGTTATTATATTTTCAAGTTTTGTCTCAGTCTCCTGTTTTGTCCACTTTCCATCTCTTATTGAGGAACTCACGTCTCCTCTATAATTAAAATTATAATCCTCAATTTCACCATCAATACAATCAAGAAAATCTTTTATATCTTCCCGTAATTTATCCTCATTTTGAGAATACTGATTAAACAATTTTTCAATACCATCTACATCTTTCTTATTGATGTATCGTATGAGTTTTTTACTAATTTCTTCAGCGTGTTTCTGATTTTCTGCTTTGTTTTCAAGTACTTGTGTCACTGCACACCCTGAACCACTAATTCCTAACAGACAAGCTAAAATCACTAAAAAACATTTTTTCATCCATACAACTCCCCATATCGTAATCCTACTTAAAATACTCCCTCAACAAAAAAGTTGAAAATCCATTTCTTTCAACTTTTCTACTCTGAAAATATTTACATATAACATATCCGACATAATCTTTTTTTGTTCTCATCATATAATAACAACAGTAAAATTCCTTCTTTGTCTCTATCTTCTGTACATATCATATATTCCCTAAATCTAATATAATATCTTTTTCCTGTATCAGTTATGATATTTTCAATCTCAGTTTCCGTCTTCTGCTCTGTCAATTTTCCATCATCTATAGAAACACTGGTCTCCCCCCAGGTAATAATATAATCCACTATTTCACCATCAATATGAACAAGGAAATCTTCTATATCACTACGTAAATTTTCCTCATTTTGAGAGTATCGATTAAACAATTGTTCTATTCCATCTACATCTTTTTCATTAATACAACGTATGAGTTCTTTGCTGACTTTTTCAGCATGCTTCAAATTTTCCTTTCTATTGTCCAACGCTTCCACTACTGCACAACCTATATTACAAATACAAATCAGGCAAACCAAAACAACAAGTAAATATTTTTTCATAAAAAATCCCCCCACATAAACCAAATTGTATGACCATCTTCATCAAAAATCAAATATTTTGCATTAGCATTTTCATTTTCACTCATAGCAGCCTCAAGCGCATCATACATTTCCGTATCCTCCTCAAAATCAATCACTCCAATCGAAATCATATCCACCACTTTCGGCTTATTAAAGTCCGGATTAAAACCAGTAATCCACCATTGTGCTTCCTCTGGCTCCCAGCAGAAAATGTTATCAATGTCCGTAGAACTGTAATAATTATATAAATATAACTTCATGGACAACGCACAGCTTTTATCCACTTCCCAGTGATCCATTCCAATAGGGGTATACGGAATTTCCAGTCGATGAGGATTTGTGTATATCCCAATCTCCGCACCACTTCCCAGATTTAAATAATCTCCACGCCATGCCCAAATCACATAGTCTTCACCATTACAATTAAATTTAAAATTTTCCTTTCTCATATTTCCAGCAGTACCAATATGAAATATTAAATCATACAAATCATTATACCCTCCCATTGACTGCCATGTATTAAACTGTGAATGAACGGCAATCCCCTTTTCATCCATCCGAAACATTAACGCTCTCGAACCTATTCCCGTAAATATCTCGCTCCAGTTCCAGTCAAAAATATTCCAACTGATTTCCGGGTCAAAGTCATACCAGGAATCCAGATAATGTGCCACTCTGCTCTCTGACCGCACCTGTCTGATTTGTTCTTTCCACAATCCTTCCGGCCCGTTCACAATCATGGGTTCCGGATCCTTCGGTGCAATCTTTTCCGTTCCCCTCATAACCGGCTGGCCATCCAATAAACCGTCTCCGTCCGAATCTTTCTGATTCGGATTACTCTTCATTTCAAAAATATAAGCCTTAACTTTTACAGGTATATTAAACTGGTCAAATACCGTATTCAGCCAAAAGGCCGGCACCACATTCATCTCTTCCCCATCCGGTAACCCATCATTATCGGTATCCGGGTTGAGCGGGTCTGTATAAATAATTGTACCATTAGACAATCGCATTCCCGATATTTCAAATATATCCGGGATTCCGTCCTGATCACTGTCACGGCTGTCAATCTTCTGATTAATAATTATATCATTATATATATCAACCAACTGCTCTGCCGTAACTGCCTTAAAATATTCTCCTCCGGTCTGCGTTGCAATATTACGCAGTAATACATTGTCAGATGAACTGCCAATATATACAGTATTAATCACTACTCCTCTGGCTTTGGCCGCCTCTATTATGGAAGCATCGATGGAAGACTGTCCGTCACTTACCAGTAATATCATCTTTTCTGAATCACGTCCTGCAGCATCCAACAAATCAAGAGACACGGAGACCGCCTGATTAAAACCGGTTCCTCCAGTGGAATATATTTTTTCAATAGCCGATTTTAAATCCGATACGGAATTCGTTAATTCACAGGCCACACCGGCTGTTGCGTCAAATAAAACAATTCCGGTTCTGTCATTCCCCCTCTGGGCTTCTACAAAGTTTTCTGCTGCCAGTTTTCTATAGCATGTTACCTTGGAATAAGCGGAACCCGGATATAGGGTATTCTTTACAATATATTCAAAGTTCGGATCATTTCTGCTCATACTACCGGAACAGTCAATGGCTATTATGGTATCATATATATTTTTTGAAGTACCAGAGTAATCAATTTCCGTTCTCCATGCTTCAAACCATTCCGTTTTATCTACAATCATATATTTGCTAAAATGACTGACCTCTGCCGAAACGGTTCTGTTTATTTCATCAACAACAGTTTCCTGTTCCACATATCTATCATTCTCTTCATCATACCATACAATCAGCAAATTTGATAATGCAATATCGCTTTCAGCCAGATAAAAGCTGATATATGCCGTATCAAACTCTGATGTACTTGTTATTTCAACCGGAACTCCTACCAGCCCTGCGGTTTCCGATACAAACATATCTTTTCCGTATAAATCTTCAATAGATGTGGTGCTATTTATATATCCTGTTCCCTCAAAGGAAACACCTATATGGGATACTTCTGCTTTCTCCTTATTGGATATGTCCACATTTAAATTTTGATATGTCTTCTCATGGCAATCCAGAATCCCATTCTCGTCCGTATCCGGCAACAACGGACTAAATCCTAATGCTATTTCATCACCATCCGTTAATGTATCTCCGTCCGTATCATCATTAACAGGACTGGAACCTGAAACAAAAACCTCATATCCATCTGTCAGACCATCTTCATCACTATCGGCATTCCAGGGATCTGTTCCAAGTTTTATTTCTTCCTGATTGGTCAGTCCGTCATTATCATTATCCGCTTCCCCATCGGACCTTCCGTCAACCAGAGAATCATATTTCATCGGATTACTTTTTGTAAGATAAATTTCCTGAGCATCGGTGAGGCCATCATTATCACTGTCAATGCTTTTTTCATCGAATCCAAAAATAATTTCATGATAATCGGATAAGCCGTCTCCGTCGCTATCTTTTTCATAATCTATTGTATACTGGCTCACAGTAGAATCACCCTCATTATTCCAGTCTCTGACTTTCACACAGTTTTTTCCATTCCTATAATCTTCATAAGTCAGCAAAGCAGAACAATTCCACAAAGTATTATTGTTTCCTCTCCAAAACCTTAATGCCGTTGCTCCTTCATCTTCCATTGTTATTATGTATGCATAAATATGTTCTTTTACTTCCCAGTCAACTTCTTTGGGTTGGTATAAAGACATCTCTGAAGCCGGCAGTCGGACATCATTACCATTATTTTCCGCCTTAGTGGCTGCCGTAAAATTCACATACAGAAATGCATTCTCCTGTTTCCACACGGCAAACTCCGATATATCAAGATAAACAACATCTCCGGCACGGAAATACTCTTCCCTTTCTTCAAGAACGTCCCAATGACCATACTCACTGCCATCTGCATAATAGACATTATATGCAGACCTGCCTCCTGCACTCCATGAATTCCATTGTGTACTTTTTTCCTCGTCATACCGGTTAAAGGTAATGTTATATGCACTTTCCGGCACCTTTACTTTCCAGGTAACTGTATCCTGTTTTATCATTTCATAATGAATATGTCCGTTTGTGTTATCCACCAATTCTATAACCGCATTATCGTTTTTAATCCATTCTTCCTGGGTATTATCAACAAAATATACGGTTACCATACCTGACGAAGCCGCCACACTTGTATAAAAGCAATTCATTGGTATACAGCACAATAAAACCGCCAGAACAAGAATATATAACATACCCTTTTTAACCATAAAATATATACCTTTATTAACAAAAAAATCTCCCTTTCCCTTTTTCATCCCTATCATACCATTATCCTCCAATTAGTTATCACCTCATATGTTACTAAATATAGTATAAATTATTTTACTCCTCCTGTCAACAATTGTATTATTTTATCTTTCATTTCCCGCTAACCAAAGTGTGTTTGAAAATGTTCTAAAATGTCTTATAATTCAAACCCCAGTTCTTTCAACATTTTCATATCATTTTCAATGGTTATTCCTGCCGTAGTAAGCATATCACCGGATATTGCCGCATTGGCTCCGCTCTTAAAACACAGCCTGCCCTTATCCTCCATCAGCCCTCTGCCGCCGGCCAGCCGGATAAATCCGTCCGGTACAACAAATCGGAAAATTGCCACAATCCTTCTCATATCGGATACGGTAAGCCTTTGGTTATCTTCATAAGGAGTTCCCGGAATCGGGTTCAGCATATTCACAGGTATGGAACGGATTCCCAGGTCACGAATATCCAGAACCATATCTATCCTGTCCTCCATCGATTCACCCAGTCCCATAATACCTCCGCTGCAAACCGTGAGTCCTGCCCTTTTTGCTGCCTTTATAGCAGAGATTTTATCATCATAACTGTGCGTGGTACAAACATTCGGAAAATTTCTTCGGGATGTTTCAAGATTATTATGTACTCTGGTCACTCCGGCTTTTTTGATTTGTTCAAAAGACTCTTCATCCAGCAATCCAAAGGAGGCACATACCTCGATATCCGCTTCTTTTTTTAAATCGGATATATTCACACACATCTGTTCGATTTCTGTTTTATTCAAACATCTTCCCGATGTCACAAGGGAATACCGCATAACGCCCCGTTCACTGTTGTACTTTCCCTGTCTGATAATTTCCTCTTTATCCAGCAGGGGATATTCTTCCGCCATGGTATGATAAAACGCAGACTGGGCACAATATTTACAGTTTTCCGAACACTTTCCGCTTTTGGCATTAATAATCGTACATAAATCAAAAGAATTCCCGCAGAAATATTTTCTGATGTCGTCAGCCGCCCTGCACAACTTTTCTAAATCTGCATTTACCAGTTTTAATGCCTCTGATTTATTAATCAGATAACCTTCTAAAACCTTATTTTTTAATTCCGTAACATAATCTGTTGTTTTCATTTCCTTATCCATGTCATTTTCCTTCTATTATCATATTGTAGTTTTTTGTATCAATATATCACTATCATATTCGGTAAATTTTCTCCGATTGTCTTGTATAGTATAAAATGTCCGCCTTTATATGTCAACCAATCAACACAAAAGAGTTGACATGTTGTATAAAAAATAGTATTTGAAAAACTAAAAACCACAGTTTATTACGAACTCTTATAAAGGCAAAACAAGGGAAAGAAAAACATATAACAAATTATAACACAAAATAAATCAGCGAAAAGATACTTTGGCAATAGATGAACCGCTTGCATATGCACGATTGGCATTTGGCGGCAACTTGCAAACGTGGATTGATGCAGAGGACAGCCTTGAACTATGAATTTTATTAAGTTTTATTAAGCGTTCTTTCTGGCTCAGCCCATCTTCAATCAGCACTGCAATGATATTTTCCATATTTGACAAGCATATCAATTCATTTATATTCGTATATTCCCGTCTGTTGCAACGTAAGTTCCGGCGGAATAAGATTAATCTTGATTGCATCCATTGAAAAGATATAGTCATCTTCTTCAATCTGTAAGACCTGTATCTCCGTTCCGTCAACATTTCGTTTTCCAATGTGACACCCCCTCGTTCATTAGGCAATAAATCACGATAGCCTGTTGTATCTCTAACAAATATCTCTTAAACTGATATCCGACAAAGTAATCAGAATCAATTACATCTTCGGATACTTCCTCGCCACGATAGAATGGCGGACATGGATTTAAAATAGCATTTTCATTTGCCATATCCATAATCTCTTTCGTAATCTGATAGTGTTCAAAATCTCCGAGTATGTCTGTCGGTATTGAGTCTGTACATATAATATCTTTTCCTTTAACAGCTTCTTTGACATCACTAAATGTCTGTACTCCTTCCATTTCGTATCCCTTTGGACAGCATTGCGACAATTCAAATTCTAAAACATCCGCCGCCTCCTTCCAGGAAAGACCAATATTACCAGATTTACCACAGAAAAGGTATTTGTCCTTTGTAAAATCGGCTCTGATTTTAGATAGTGAATACATATCCGAAATAATTTCACAAGGATGGTTAATATCTGTCATTGCATTGATTATCGGAACAGTAGAGTATTGTGCAAGCTTCCTAATTACATCCATATTTCTATGCCTTACAATTAAAGCATCTGCCCAATTATTCAAATATCTGCATACATCTTCCAATTTTTCTTTTTTGTCTAGAGTTTCTGATGGAAATAATATTGGTTGCCCTCCAAGCAGAAATATTCCTTTCTCAAATGTTACACGAGTTCTTATGCTTGTATTGGAAAAAAATAACACAATGCTTTTTCCATTAAGAAAATCCTGAAATTTCCCTTCTTGGATTTTATCTGCTATATGAAAAATTTCAAAAATATCCTCTTTACTAAGACTTAATAAATCAACTAAATTTCTCATTTTTGAGTCTCCATTCTTTATATATTTCAAACAATATGCGCATTTTACAAATCTCCATTCTCGAAAGCCACTTTTACCTGTTCCAAATCATCATATTTGGCAACTATAAACTTCATTATTTCTTCGTCTGGCTGCCATAAATCCAGCTTTTCCTATGCCGATTTTGTCTCCTGCATAATCCCATGCCTTTATAAAAACTTTTTCGGTGTCAAACATGAGCCCATCCATATCAAAAATAATATTCATATATTTTAATCTCCATTTTAATCTAATTGATATACCTCGCATTTTTCATATTGTAACATAAAAACCTGTTCAGGATATATTTTATCTTTGCTCTTGACCGTCCGTTGCTGTTGGTACTCTGTTATTATCTTTAGAGAATTCTTTAACCGTTTAAGTATGCTTTCTTTATCCTTCTTTTCAGTTCTCCTTTCTTGGTAAATCTCGCAAGCCCTTTTAAGTTATCACTCTCAGGTTCCCAAACATTGCATTCCTTTTCCACCTCAAATATGATTTCATTCTGCTGTTACAGTTTCTTGTAAATCTTAAACAGCTTCGGATAGGCGGCTGCCTCGGCTGACATGACAGGCTTTGGCGGTATCTTGAGCTTGGTTGTAGTGGTCCGTCCTTCTTCCAAACGCAGACGGATAATTTTCTTTTTAAATTCGAGCGTGTAATTCTGTGACAGAATAAGTACCTCTTTTCTGTTTGACTTTAGTATATCTTTTTAGCCACTTCTATTACAACTTTATTATAGCACTTCAACTCAATCTGCAAAAAGGCCTCCAATATCAGACAAGCACCTGATATTGGAGGACTCAAATCTAAGTCAGTAGCTGATTTACCTTTTTACTATTGGATATCCTACCGATATACTTAGCCAAAAGCAGAATACACACTGCTAAAGATATCCAGCCAAGCCAATGATGTATCATAACATTCTTCTCCTGTTTTGATTCGTCTCCTAAGCAAAATCCCATTTGCCAATGGAATTATAACTTACTTTAAATAGGTACACAATTCCGAAAAGGGAGTAATTTTATATTCGTTCTTTCGGGGATAATTAACGATAAGAAGACCATTGTCCATTTCCATTGTCATAGAGACTTCCGTTTCCTCTAAATGTCATATCTCCTGTTTGTGCTCCGGCTCCATTATTAAATATGATATTATCATATCCATCCGGTACAACATATGACCATATATTATTGCCTTCATATGTCATCTTCACACCCGGCCATGACTGAATATCTCCGTTTCCGTTCCACATATAGCAGTTAACGGTGGACCAGTTTGCGCTATTTTTCAAATATACTTTTACATATGATGACGTTGTTTCTTCTTCCGGTTCTTTCTCACCGCTGGTAGGTTCTTCTGAATATTTTGACCAGTTTCCATTGGCATTGTTATAAATATATCCATAACCCGGAACACTCAAATCTGAAGTCTGTGTTCCTGTTCCATTGTTAAAAATAATATTTTTATAATCTTTATTCACCCAGTACTTCCAGACATTACCGCCTTCATATTCCATTTTTACTCCAGGCCAAGGCGCTGCATTGGTATTGTCATCCAGCCATGAATAACAATACATATCCGACCATCCCGCATCATTGCGTACATAAACCGGTAACATTCCCTTATGTTCGTTTTCAGTAGTTGTTTCTTCTTCCGTATCCGGTTCGGTTGGTGTCGGCCTGGTCGTCTCTTCTTCCGAACTTGTTTCCGGTTCCTGCGGTTCGGTTGTTGTCTCTTCTTCTGAACTTGTTTCCGGTTCCTGTGGTTTGGTTGTCTCTTCCTCCGCCTGATATTTCTCCCACTGACCGGATCCGTTATCATATAAATAATGATTACCCGGCAGGTTCAGGTCTGCAGTCTGGCTGCCGCCATTGTTAGAGAAAATAACATTTAAATAATTAACATCAGAAGCATAACAATATGTATTGTTTCCGATATATGTCATCTTTACACCCGGCCATGACTTATTATTAGTAGTGTCATCTACCCATGCATAGCAATGTACATCTTTCCATCCTGCAGTATTTTTCATATATATTTTATATGTTCCTTCAGGACTTTCAAAAGATTCGTTTTCGGAAGTGCTTTCCTCTTCTTTAATTTCAAACTTATTTTTATTATAAACATGTTTAGAAATATAAGTTACAGAACCGTTGGTTGCCGTTAATGTTAACTTTATGGAATTTCCATATGCAACGTCTTTACCGATGGTAATGGTTGTACTTCCCGTATAACTATGTACTTTTCCATTGTCAATCTGATATGTTCCTGAAGTAGCATTTGCCAATCCCAGTGTAACCTGTACCGTATCTTCGGTAATGGTACCACCCTTTACAGATACTGTATTTGAAGGAACCGCACTGGTATTATATACAACGGCAATACCATCCTCACTCTCTACTTTTCCCCTGATAACGCCGCCAGATACGGTGAACGTATTACCTGTCACACGGTCCGTATATGTGCCGTCCCGCATACTGCGCGCTTGAAGGCTGACTTCTCCCGGTCCGTCCAGTTTCACAATAACAACACCTGTCGTACCGCGTTCGATATAAACCGTGGAACCGTTGCTGGATAAACTTTCGCTTTGTCCAATAAATGCATTATGAAAATTATTCACTGCCGATACGGACGGGTCACACCAGGTCATAGTTCCCACAGCGCCCATTTCTGTCTGAACCAGATTGGATGTATCTTTTTTATTACCGTTTTCATCCAGTAACTGATCGGAATAATAGGAGCGTGCCAGGAATAATGCCGCTGCATCTTTTCTGCAGCCTACAATTGCCCATGTCTGCTTCACCATATCGTCATCTGCCAGATAGGAAGAACCTCCGCCCACATAAGTATCATGGGATTCATTCCATACCACTACCTTATCTGCCTGATAAGCATAGTTTCCATTTGCCGCACTGCTGGCATTTCCGTAACGTACATCATTTCTTTTATTGTCGCCTGTAGCATTGTCTGTTACAGACATATATTTTGTATAACTGGATATATCAAAATTATCTCCGACTGTATTCAGTATTTCTCCATATATAAATAAATCATGGTCTGCATATGCACGAATACCGTTAATTACATTTGGCCAGAAATCACTGGAAAGGTCTGCCGAATCATCCGGTGTTTCAATATGTTTTGCCGCATCGAAACGAAATCCGTCTGCACCACAGTCTACACATTCCTTCAGAAGATTTAATACCATCTGCTGAACTCTGGCATCCGAGGTATTTAAATCGGGCATACCAATGGTACCCTGGGTAAGATGATTCCTTCCGTCGCTCATCCAGCACTGTAAATCATTGATATGCCAGTAAGACGGGTCCGTAAGCATTTCCGGATTCCAATAGGTTCCTACCTGATCCGTAATATCGCTCATGGAATTCTTCCATCCGGTTTTATTACCCATATGATTTGCTACAATATCAACGATAACCTTAACTCCATATTTCTCTGCTTCTGCACACATCTGAGTAAATTCTTCTTTGGTTCCAAGCCAGGTCTGTCCGTTATCACAAATTGAAAACGTAACCGGCTGATACAGCTTCCACCACTGTCCGTCATTCGCCCCACATCCATTAGGTGTTCCCACATTCGTGTCCACATTTCCGGCGTAGGTATAATCCTTCGGCTGCTGCACTGGCGATGTCTGAATCGCACTATAACCCGCCTGAGCGATTTCCTGCATATGATCTTTAATATTATTGTAAGACCAGTTCCAACAATGCAGGATTACGCCGTTCTGAACGTTATCCGCCAGATTATAATCCACCTTCTCCGCTGCCTTTTCAGCTCCGGCATAGGTTTCCGAAGCATGTCTGTACATCGGAATAAATAATACTGCAACCAAAAGTATTGCAGTCATGCGTAACCATTTACGCTTTTTTGATAGAAATTCCATCATTGTAAAAACCTCCATTTTTTTAAGTGTCGCAGCATTCAATTTTGGTTACATTCACCAATATTTCATCTTCTGCTTCCGCCAATTTATCTGCTTCCCACACAGATTAATTTTATTATGATACATACGAATATAGTTTGTCAACAAAAAATTGTTATTATTATACAATTTTTTGTCATTATTATACATAAGCTACGGTAAAATATGCCCCGCGGCCAGGTAAAGACGATACCATTCTTCTCTTGATAAGGTAATAGTAACCGCATCCACGATTTCTTCCAGCCGTTTTTTATTCATTGTTCCTGCAATTATCTGGATACGGGCCGGATGACGTAAAAGCCATGCGGCTGCTATCGTTGTTTTGCTGACGCAATATTGATCTGCCAAATCCCGCAGGACATTGTTTAATTCCGGATAACAGCCGTTTTCATTATCTATAAAAAATCCTGCTGAATTTCCCGACTGAAACGGTGACCATGCCTGAACCACAATATCTTTTAAGCGGCAATAATCCAGAACACTTCCGTCCCTGTCTAAAGAACCCTCCGTAACCATATTCACTTCCAGTCCGCCGGCAACCATATTCGAAAACGGAAGACTGAACTGCAGCTGGTCTACCAGAATCTCCTGCTTTACACACTTTTTCAACAATTCTATCTGGCCGGGTCTGTGATTGGAAACACCAAAATTTCTTACCTTTCCGGCCCGTTCCAGTTCGTCAAAAGCTGCCGCCACTTCTTCCGGATCCATCAGTGCATCCGGCCGGTGCAAAAGTAAAATATCCAGATATTCCGTATTTAAACGCTTTAAAATTCCCTCTGTTGCGGATATAATATATTCTTTCGAAGAATCGTATTTGATTCCTGGCTGGATTCCACATTTCGACTGAAGTATGATATTTTCCCGAACGCCGCTATTTAAAGAAAACGCCTGTGAAAAGCGCCGCTCACATTCACCGTTCCCATATATATCCGCATGGTCAAAAAAATTAATGCCTAATTCCAGACATTTCTCTATATATCCCTTCTCCTGTCCCTCTTCCAACGTATTCATTCTCATGCATCCCAAGGCTATTACCGGAACCTGCAGCTTTCCGGCTCCCAACGTTATTGTTTTCATATTTCTTACCTCCTGTCAAATAAATTCTTCCGTCCATCCGGTCTCATCCCTGCCGAATTTCCTTCCTGCCTCTGCATAAATAAACGCTAAAATATCCGGCTGAATATTGCAAATGGTATTTAATCCGCAGACACTGATATTATCCGCATTGTTTACATATTCATCCGATTCATCTCCCACAAAAAATCTCCAACCGCTGTCAGGAACATCCCCTTCCGGCTCTTCCCTATACATATAAGCAATATTCTTCTGTTCCAGGGCTTTCTTCGTTATCAGACAACCAGGATTACTGCCGCCTAATAAATCTGCCCATTCCCTTTCTTTCGGCGTATACCATTGAAAACTCCGCCATGCTCCTTCTTCCAGCAGATGTCTTACGATTTTCAGATTGATATCCAGAAAACCGCCGACATCAGAATCATAACGTCCCATATAATATACAGCGCCGCACAAACAGCTTACGGCATATTCTTCAAAAGAATGATAAAATACCTGTGCCTGCCGCACCCATTCATCCGTAATCTGCCAGAATTCTTCTTCTGAAATAATGTCACATGCAACCGCTTTTCTGCAAAGACCAATCTTTTCATTTATATCCCACCCATAAAATCCCTTTTCTTTTACAAGGGGGTAAAAATGTTCTGCCAGGCGTTTGCATTTTTCAAACCCTTCTTTCCCATCCGGTGTTAATTCTTTTAAATCAAACAGGGGTGCTTTACTCCAAAAGGTCATAAACTGTTGATATTCTCTGCTTCCGGAATATTCCCCATAACAGAACTTCAAAAGTGTTTCCTTATCCCCAATTCCAAATAGCCGCTTCATATGATCCAAAGCCAGTTCTTTTGACTGGGGACTGTCGCAGTGATACAACACTTCATATCCCATGTGTTCTGGTATTCCGGGCATCATTCTGCAACTGGAAATTCCACTCAACAGCAGCGTAAATCTTTCTCTGTCCGTTTGCTCTGTATCAGAATGATTCTGTCTCTGTTCAATCTCTGTTTTAAAATCAGCAATTGTTTTAACGATATTCTTCATAATTTGCCTCTCTTTCTTTAATTCCTTTCAGCAGCTTACTTTTTAATTCTAATTAATACTCATTATAACACTCTTAAAATCTTTATGCCAAGTTAATTGTATTGTACTTTAAATTATATATTTATATCTTACTGCAAGCTGCCTGTCTTCAAAAAATTTGAGCTGTTGCAAAAGCAGATTATATCCTGCTTTCGCAACAGCTCTTTCTTCCAGAATATTCATTTAGGCTATATATATTTTTTTTCCATTATCAATACCCAACAATAACAATTTTGGCAGCTACTTTTTTTCTTTTAATTTATTATTCATCTTTGACCATACTATCCACATTCATTATTGATTCTTCATAATCTCTAAGAATACTATTCAACGCCGAAATTTTAGTATCACACATCTCTATATTCTCACTTATAGACCTGACACCATATTTTACCGCAGCTTTTCTTCCAGCCTCAAGATTACAATTTAAATAAATTTCCCAAATCGGTTTCAGAATCAAAAAAAATATATATACCCCTGTCAACAAAAAATATAAGGGTTTCAATACCGTAGTAAACGCAATTGAATAGGGTTCATAAGGTTCATACCCTATAGTAAATATTAAAAACAAAAAAATCAGTATTAAAATTATAAAATTAATAATAAGCTTTTCCTTTAAAAAACGTAATCTTCTTATTAAACCGATTTTTTCCATTTCCAGAGTTTCAATATCATATTTAATATTATCTATTTTCTGTTCAAGCTCTTTCTGCATTTCCAATATCACCTTTTTAAGATTCTATATCTCTCAAATACATAACGGCATTTTCTTTTATTTTTTATATTTTTTTTCGATTACAAGAGTATAAACCGCCATAGCAATAATACTTTCTATCATGACTCCAGCAACAGAGAGTAGTACCCAGGCAGAATTTTGTCCTGCAAGCAGAGGAATTCCCAAGACTATCGTAACAATACCAAATATACCAAACAGCCGGGATAACGCATGATTATATTCTTTTACATCCCGGACTTCACATACATCTGCATTCGCCCAAAATCCCACCGGATTCTTTGAAAACCATGAAAATGCTGCCAAACCCAGGAACATAATGCTGAAAACACACCATAGAATAAAACCAAGGATTCTGCCTTCCATTTTAATACCTCCACAAAAACTTCAGACTTAATAGTTTGATTATACTCTTTTTGTTCTTTATTTACAACAAAAACAGCATACATAATAAATGTACACTGTTCTTATTACCTTTGCTAACCTATTAATCTATTAGATAAAATGCTTATTCTTCATAATCAATTGAATACTGCCAGCTCATTCCTGCTTTAAAAGCCACAATTATTGTTTCCAGCATATTTGGATTTACTTGCCGATATCTTAAGGAATATAACAGATTGCTCTTTAACTCTTCTATCATATTCTTGTTTTTAGGATTTAAAACTGTACTCTTACCCTTTTCTTTAAATAAATAACTAATCAGATAAGAAGATACCATCCATTCATTAACAGCAGTCATCTGTTTATCATCACTGCAATCCTGTTTAATCTGCAGGACTTTTTCTACTGCTAACCAATAAGCAGTATATGCATGTATTTTATTCTCATTTATATTAGTAATATGATGAAACTTTTTCAAACGGTATACATCTACAAAGTAATCAACAATGACCTGTTCCAGTATTGAAACCGAAATATAAACTTTGTCTTCTATATGATTATTTGATATAAAACTATTTAAATAATCATACAGGTATGCATAACGACTGGTAATCTTTTTTTCTCCAAAATCTTCTAGTAAATAATCATATTTTTCACCATCAAACAATTTCAAAATATTAACCTTTTTAAAATCGTCCATATTCTACCTCCACATTATCAAATAAATCTTTGTAAGTATACGACTTCAAAAAAGCAATATATTGCAGAAAATCCATTTCTTCCGGTGAACCTGTATAGTTCTCAGCAGAATTCGGCCGGACCGCCTCACGAATCTCTCCCCGTTTTAATGAATTTACTAAATTTCTACCTAATTCCATCCCTTTTTTACTTGCCTGATATTCCATAGTCGTCATCTCCTTTGCATACATCCATCCCTAATAGCATTTGATCCGCTTTTTTAATTATATCCCGTGTTTCCGTCAAATATTCTTCTGCTTTGTCTTTATTGTCATCATTATGTTCCTTCATATACATACAAACAGCATCTCCGGCCAGTAATATTGTCCTTAATAAATCAGAAGCGGCTGTCAGCTTGTCCTTCTTTTCCGTTCTTTTCATCTTATAAACAAAATCATGATTAACTTCTCCCCATAATTCATCACTTAACGTTCTGACTTGTATTTCAACATATATACCATAATAATTGACCAAATAATGAACTCCTCTGTAATTTCTATTATTCGGCGTATATTTAAATTTAATATTAAGACGTTTTTCTGTCTCCTGATATAAATCCAATCTACCATTTAAAGGATAATGTATCTCGGGACACTCTATTAAAAAAGAGAGCTTTCTGTTACACGAATATTCTCTATTATAATCCTCAATAAAATATTCGTCACCCTTATAAAACTTTTCATATATCAATTCATTTATTTGCTCCCATTCACCGACAAATTTATGTATTATTCTGATTCCAATTAAATCTGTAACTATTTGATAATAATTTGTTTCATCGATTGTGGTATAAATTTCTTTTCCTTCATATATTTTATTAACAATCTTTACAATCAGGCTGTCCGGCTCCTTAATTCGTGAACATACTCTATAAACAAAGGATATATTGTCAAACTCTTTTAAAACTAAACTTTGATATTCTGTCAGTTTTTTTCTTTTATCATCTTCTGTGTTATTGGCGATATATTCAAAATCATCATAAATCCGGCAAAGCCTACTCCATATTTGCGGATAATCCCTCTCGACTCTTTCCAACTTCGCCTTTATCTTGTGAATTTCCAAAAAAGTGTTTTTATCTTTCACAATACTCTTTGTTACTCGCTTTCCCCATAGTCTTTGTTTTTTACATTATATCACAAATTATTAAAATGGTATATTATTTTTTCTTTTTCAACAAATTTATATATACAAATACCGTACCCCTCTACAAAATAAGAGGAATACGGTATTTTCTTTTGTATGATATTATGAATTTTAAAAATTATTCAATAATAGTAGCAACCTTACCAGATCCAACTGTTCTACCACCCTCACGGATAGCGAAACCAAGACCCTGCTCCATAGCGATTGGATGAATTAACTCTACAGACATTTCAACGTTATCACCAGGCATACACATTTCTGTTCCTTCTGGTAATTCACAAACACCTGTTACGTCTGTTGTTCTGAAGTAGAACTGTGGACGGTAGTTGTTGAAGAATGGAGTATGACGTCCACCTTCATCCTTTGTTAAAACATAAACCTGAGCTGTAAATTTCTTATGGCATGTTACTGAACCCGGTTTAGCAATAACCTGACCTCTTTCGATATCTGTTCTCTGAACACCACGAAGAAGGGCACCGATGTTATCACCAGCCTGAGCCTCATCAAGAAGCTTTCTGAACATTTCAATACCGGTTACAACTGTCTTACGTACATCTTCATGTACACCAAGAACTTCAACTTCATCATTCAGGTGAAGTGTTCCTCTCTCTACTCTACCAGTAGCAACTGTACCACGGCCTGTAATTGTGAATACGTCCTCAACTGGCATTAAGAATGGCTTATCTGTATCTCTTTCCGGATCAGGAATCCATGCATCAACTGCTGCCATAAGTTCCATGATCTTGTCTCCCCATTCTCCTGTAGGATCTTCAAGAGCTTTCAGAGCTGAACCCTGGATAATAGGAGTATCATCTCCTGGGAATTCATATTCATTTAACAAGTCTCTGATGTCCATTTCTACTAATTCAAGTAATTCGTCATCATCAACCATATCACACTTATTCATAAATACTACGATATAAGGAACACCAACCTGACGGGAAAGTAAGATATGCTCCTTTGTCTGAGCCATAACACCATCTGTAGCAGCAACAACAAGGATAGCACCATCCATCTGTGCAGCACCGGTAATCATGTTCTTAACGTAGTCAGCATGTCCCGGACAGTCAACGTGAGCATAATGTCTCTTATCAGTTTCATACTCAACGTGAGCTGTAGAAATTGTAATACCTCTTTCTCTTTCTTCCGGAGCCTTATCGATATTTTCAAAATCTACGGCAGCATTACCAGCAACTCTTTCAGAAAGTGTTTTTGTGATAGCTGCTGTTAATGTTGTTTTACCATGGTCAACGTGACCGATAGTACCAATATTTGCATGTGGTTTAGTTCTTTCAAATTTAGCTTTAGCCATTTTGCGTAAATCCTCCTTACAAATCCATATTTTTTATGCCCGATTCGGGCTAGGCTATTATAAATTATATTGCATCAATACAATATTTTCAAGCATTAATTTAGCAATTTATCTCAAATTGCAACTGCCTGTAAAACTGTTTTTATCTGTTATCTTCCTCTTGCTGAGATAACGCTTTCCTGAACATTCTTTGGAGCCTGCTCATACTTCTCAAAGAACATAGAGTAGTTACCACGTCCCTGTGTATCCGAACGAAGTACTGTGGCATATCCGAACATTTCTGCCAACGGAACATATGCTTTAACCATCTTGCCACCACTGATATCATCCATGCTCTCAATACGTCCACGACGTGAGTTAAGACCACCAATAACGTTACCCATATATTCTTCCGGTGTAGTTACTTCAACCTTCATGATAGGCTCAAGGATAACTGGCGAAGCCTTCTGCATAGCATCCTTAAATGCCATGGATCCGGCAATATGGAATGCCATTTCTGATGAATCGACTTCATGGTATGATCCGTCAAATACCGTAGCATGAACACCCACAACAGGGAATCCGGCAAGTACACCAGACTGTGTTGCTTCTTCGATACCTTCTCCGACTGCCGGGATATATTCCTTTGGAATAGATCCGCCCACAACGGTGGACTCAAACTTGAATAATTCTTCTCCGTTTGCATCCATCGGCTCGAAATGAACTTTACAGTGACCATACTGTCCACGTCCACCGGACTGTTTTGCATACTTACTGTCAACGTCAACTGCCTTTGTGATAGCTTCTCTGTAAGCAACCTGAGGAGCGCCTACGTTAGCTTCCACCTTAAATTCTCTCAGAAGTCTGTCTACAATGATATCCAGATGAAGTTCACCCATACCGGCGATGATTGTCTGACCTGTTTCCTTATCGGTGTGAGCTTTGAATGTCGGATCTTCTTCAGCAAGTTTTGCCAACGCTTCACCCATCTTACCCTGGGCATCCTTTGTCTTCGGCTCGATAGCAAGCTCGATAACCGGTTCAGGGAATTCCATGGACTCCAAGATTACCGGATGCTGTTCATCACAGATTGTATCACCTGTAGCGGTAACTTTAAGACCTACTGCCGCAGCAATATCGCCTGAATAAACCTTATCTATTTCATTTCTGTTGTTGGCATGCATCTGAAGAATACGTCCAACTCTTTCTTTCTTATTCTTTGTAGAGTTTAATACATAGGAACCTGAATTCAATGTACCGGAATAAACTCTGAAGAATGCCAGTTTACCAACGAATGGGTCCGTCATAATCTTAAACGCCAATGCTGAGAACGGCTCATCATCTGAAGACTTAACTGTTACTTCATTTCCATCCTCATCCTGTCCGGTAATATCCGGTACGTCTGTAGGAGCCGGCATATACTCAAGCACAGCATCAAGAAGTTTCTGAACACCTTTATTCTTATATGCAGTTCCACAAAGACAAGGAATCGCATCACCTGAGATAGTTCCTTTTCTCAAAGCAGCCTTAAGTTCTTTGATGGAAAGCTCTTCTCCTTCCAGGTATTTTTCCATAATCTCTTCGTCCAGCTCTGCACACTGTTCAATAAGCTTATCGCGATATTCCTCTGCCTGATCTTTTAAATCTGCCGGAATTTCACCAATAGTGATATCATCACCCTTATCATTATTGAAAATGTATGCCTGCATTTCGAATAAGTCTATAATACCCTGGAATGAATCCTCTTTACCAATCGGAATCTGTACAAGTACAGGATTTTTTCCAAGTTTTGTAATAAGCTGTTCGCATGAACCAAAGAAATCTGCACCCAGCTTATCCATTTTATTCATAAACGCCATACGCGGAACGCCATACTTATCAGCCTGACGCCATACGTTTTCTGACTGTGGCTCAACACCGTTCTGTGCATCAAATACACCTACAGCGCCATCCAGTACTCTGAGCGAACGTTCAACTTCAACTGTGAAGTCTACGTGTCCCGGCGTATCGATAATATTAATACGATATTCCGGTTCTCCAGCCTTCTTCTTACCATTTTCTTCAAGTGTCCAATGGCAGGTTGTAGCTGCTGAAGTAATTGTGATACCTCTTTCCTGCTCCTGAGCCATCCAGTCCATGGTAGCAGTACCTTCGTGTGTATCACCTATCTTATGATTTACACCGGTATAAAAAAGAATACGCTCTGTTAATGTTGTCTTACCAGCATCGATATGAGCCATAATACCAATGTTTCTCGTTCTGTCTAATGGATATTCTCTTCCAGCCAAGGTTCTTCCTCCTAACCATCGTTCTATTAGAATCTGTAATGAGCGAACGCTTTATTTGCCTCTGCCATTTTGTGCATGTCTTCTTTCTTCTTAACGGCAGCACCTGTATTATTGGATGCATCTAAAATCTCGTTTGCCAGTCTTTCCTGCATAGTCTTCTCGCCTCTGTTGCGTGAATACAATGTAAGCCAGCGAAGCGCTAATGCCTGTCTTCTGTCAGGTCTTACTTCAATCGGTACCTGATAAGTTGCTCCACCGATACGTCTTGCCTTAACTTCCAGAACTGGCATAATGTTGTTCATTGCTTCTTCAAATACATCAATTGCCGGTTTTCCGGCTTTCTCTTCAATTCTTGCAAACGCTCCGTATACAATCTTCTGCGCTACACCTTTCTTACCATCTAACATGATGTTATTGATAAGTTTTGTAACCACTTTGTTGTTGTATAACGGATCTGCTAATACGTCTCTTTTCTGAGTATGTCCTTTACGTGGCACGGTTCTTCCCTCCTTAACAATGTTTGGTCAGCTCTTTGCTGCCATCTGTTTAATTCATCGGTACTCACTTATGTTGTGTTTCGTGCGGTAACAAGTTATTGTCGTAATTAAATCCATATATGATTAACTTATAAACAATATTTCTAATTCCCGGCACTAAATCCATTCAACCTGTGATTTACTTCCTATTTTGCGTCCTTTGGCTTCTTAGCGCCATATTTAGAACGAGCCTGGCGTCTCTTTGCAACACCTGCTGTATCAAGTGTACCTCTTACGATATGATATCTCGTACCCGGCAAGTCTTTTACCCTGCCGCCGCGGATAAGAACAACGCTATGCTCCTGAAGGTTATGACCTTCACCCGGAATATAACTTGTTACTTCGATACCATTGGAAAGACGAACTCTGGCAATCTTTCTAAGAGCTGAGTTAGGCTTCTTAGGAGTAGCTGTCTTTACTGCTGTACAAACTCCTCTCTTCTGTGGAGAAGCTGTGTCCGTAGCCTTTTTCTGTAAAGAGTTGTAACCCTTTAAAAGAGCTGGTGCAGTTGACTTCTTTTCGGCAGACTTTCTTCCTTTTCTTACTAACTGGTTAAATGTAGGCATTATTTTCACCTCCTGATTAGAATATTGTTTATAGATTTTCTCTATGCCTATGCCTGTTTACAGGCCAAATCGCACACAAAGACAGAATATCTCCGTATGCATGCTTTCTCATTATATATTTGAGTAAACCCAATGTCAAGATATTTTTCTAAAATTAAACAAAAACCAGTGCCATAAGCCATATTTCAGTCCCGTTTCGACCAATGAAGCAGTGTAAGCGCCATTAATAGCGTTACAAATCCCAGCGCCAGAACCGAACTAAGCTTATTCTTTTTTTCCTTTGCCTCCGTCTTTTTCTGGTTTATGACTGATTCAGGCTCCTGCGTTGTTGTCGGAGTCTGATCCCTGTTTTTAACCGTAACCGTAATATCTTCACTAAACCGTGAACCCACCGCATCTTCCACAATATAGGTTATCGTATATATTCCCGGCTTCTCAAAATCATATTCTCCCATCAGAACAATACTTGATGTAATATCATTTCCACAGGTATCATATGCAGTCACACCGGAAAGCAGACTGAATTCAACTCCCGCTTCCACCTCCACATCTGAGATTCCTTCAATCCGTGCGTTCATCTGCAGCCACGGATTATTGATATCCGGGTTCGTCGGGTCCCAGTTAGCAAACATATGCTCCGGCGGTATTTTAATTGCCTTGGGTTTTCCCAATGGTTCCGCCTTTTCCGCATCATCATAAATTTCCACACGGGTTCCTGCCGGACAGTTGTCATAAATCCATTTTGCATCTGCATCTGTCAGCCGGATACAGCCATTTCCGGTAACTGCTTCCCCTAGACGGTTATATGTTTCCACATCCAGTTCCGACTTTCCCTCTGGAAAATTCCCTACCGAAAAATATGCTGAACCCACAAATAACACACTGCTTTCTATTCTGGTGATATACGGTGAATATACGCCGTCTGTTAATACGCCCCAGTCTCTTCTGTCTTTCAGTGTAAAGGAGCCCAAAGGCGTACTAACTCCGTCTGCAGCCGTGGAACATACCATGGAGCGGATTGCCTCCCGAAATTCCCCTGCTTCATTCCCTTTGTATATGGTCACACAATTTTGTGCCCGGTTGACAGAAATCAGATACGGGACATCTCCTTCCTCTGGAGGAGCCGCATATAACAGATTCCTGGGTAAGACTATCTCAAATAATATAAGTGCAATACACATATAAAATTTTATTTTTTTTATCCTGAAAATATCTCTCATATCGTCACCTGACTTTGTAAGAATTCTTATTACAATAATAACATCTTGTGCGGCAAATTGTCTAGAGTGTGTTTAAAAATTACTTACCGTCAACAGATGGCTGATATAAATTTTTTAGCATACTTTAATCCTTCTGTCCCTGTCTCTTTGAAACCAGTCCTACAGATATTACCATAACAAAAAACAATAATTCTATTCCGAATATTTGATAAATATCTTTACACTGGTGCAGAGATAATTCATTTATTTCCCCAATTTTTTCATTAGCCAGGGCATACCAGTATGTGGGTGTAAATGCAGCTACACTTTTCACCTCGCTGCTGAGCATGGATAATGGTACAAAAATACCACTGATAAAACTAAATGCCAGAGCGATTACGTTTGCCGCTGCATTTCTGGCATTTTTCGACCTGAAAATCGCCGCAACCGCAAATCCACAAGCCAGTGCAATCAGAGAAATCAGAAACATATTAACCGTCATCAGCAATCCGGACAAACTCCATAAGGATTTTCCCAGCAACGCCAGATTGACCGCCATTGAAATTCCCCAGACAATCAGCATGGTTACCGAACTGTAGACAATCAGGGCTGCATTCTGTTTCAGCGGAGATATCGGCGATACACTCATCCGCCTGCTGATATTCTTTTCAAAATAAATGGAAAATATTTCTCCCACCACCCAGATTACACAGGCTAAAATTGTATAAGCTGCAAAGTTAAAGGAAACAATCATATGTTTTTTCTCAGATGAAATGCTCTGAGTTTTCACGGTTACATCGGTTCCCTTTTCTACACTCTGATCAGTTCGTTCCAGTATGGTTCTTATGGTATGCTCATCCATACTTTCAAACTGTTTCTGATATACATAAAAAGTATTCACATACTGACTGATGATGGTTTCGGCAAATTTAGCCCCATAGGCATCCGGAACTTTTTTACTCTCCATTACCGGAGTCTTTCCTGCCATCAAATCTTCCTGATAATGTTCCGGTATAATCAGAATATACTCAACGATACGCTCAAACAGGGCATCTTCCATTCCTTCCTCCGTTCTTATGATATCCGTCAGTGACATATTCTTTTCTATATAGGACGTAATAGCTCTTGAAAAAGCGCTGTTATCATAATCAATGACCGCTATATTAAAATCATAAGCAGAATAAGAAATTCCTCCCTTTTTATTATCATCATTAATACTGGCAGCCATCATGATTGTAAATATACCCACATATACAATGATTATTACAATTTTACTTTTTAATATCTTTAAAAACATCCTGAAATCCATCATGCTGCCACCTCTTTTCTGCCTTTCCGTACAATATTCTGTTCCTGATACCGCAATACCAGAGCCGTTCCTGCCAGAAAGAAGATTATCATTCCAAGTAAAATAATCATATTTTCATAATATTTATCCAAATCTTTGTAATAATAGAGCTTATAATAACTTTCAGTTATTAAATTCACCGGATTCAGCCGGTTCAGAATCCATACATGCTGGTTAATCATATATTTTATGGTGTTTGACATCATGCCCGCCATAAATGACCACAGCATGGAAACAGCTGTTACCAGATAAAATTTTATGTTCATATTACTTTTGACCACCGCTCCGATAAAGTAACCAAAACTCAGGCCAGTATAAGAACCTGTCAGGCTGGTCAGCAAAATCAGGCCATACCGGTTCCCAAAGTCAATCCCAATCACCTCTGAAATAAATAAAAAAATAATCAGTATAATAATATTGCACAGTACGCCATAGGCAGCAAAATCACTGAGCATCAGTTTTATTTTTTTAACTGGCGCCATACAGTTCCTCTTCGCAACCGGCGACTGATTAATCTGAATATTTGACAAACCCAGACAGCCGATGGAAGCTGAATACAAACAAGCCATACCCAGAATACTGTAGAAAAATGGTAATGAAGTATCTGCTTTATCCCTGCCATTGGACACATCTAAAATATATTCCTTTGACTCAGAAAGAGATTCCATCAGTTCCCAACTGATACTTCCATTGTTATTCTCCAGCATAGTCTGGTAAATATCTTTTTTCTGCTCTGTAATATCCAGAAATGTTTTAATAATCGTCTGGCTGATTCCATTTTCCCTGATTACCAGATGGCTGCCCTGCAAAAAATAAATATATCCATCAATTTTCCCGGTTTCTAATAACTCTTCCGCTTCCGTTGTTCCCACATAACGCACCGTAAACATGGTTTTCTCATCTGCTGCCGCCTCATCAGTTACCGATACTGTTTCCAAAATGCTTTTCATCACCACTTCGTTTCTGAAATTTTCATCATCAATCACAGCGATTGGTATATTCTCAAATGCCTCACCCGTCATGGTATCTTTCAGCGCCAGATTAAATAACACGGACAACAGAATGGGAAACAGTAGCAGCCAGAAGATGTTGTCATTGGAATGCAGGAGCGTCAGTATCCTGTACTTAAATATTCTGCTAAACATTGTCTCTTAACTCCTTACCTGTAATCTCTAAAAATACATCATTAAGTGTTGGTTCCTTTGACGTTACCTTCTTTACCCTTATATTTTTTTCTTCCAAAACTCCCAGAACTTTTGTAAGACAATATTTTCCTCTTCTGGATACCACATAGAGGGTTTGCTCCCTGAACTCCGCATTTTTAACTGCCGGCATTTCCTTTAATGCCTGAACCAGCGCCTCCTTATCCTCACATCCTGCGATATGGATTTCTATCTTTTCTTCGATTCCTATCATTCCCTTTATTTCCTCTTTGCTTCCTCTGGCAATGACCTTTCCTCTGTCCATAATGGCAATATCCGTACACAACTGTTCTATTTCATCCATATAATGAGAAGTATACAAAATGGTTGCTCCCCTCCGGTTCAGTTCCTCGATTCCCTCCAGTATATTATTTCTGCTCTGGGGGTCTACGGCAACCGTAGGCTCATCCAGTATGATTAGCTTCGGCTTATGGGCAATTCCGCAGGCTATATTCAGTCTTCTCAACAGACCGCCGCTCAGTTTTTTGGGACGGAATTTTCTGAAATCCGACAGTTCCACAAACCGTAACGCCTCTTCCACGCAGCGGTCCAGTTCAATTTTGTCCATTACATACAATCCGCAAAAATAACGGATATTTTCTTCTACCGTCAGCTCCTCGAATACGGCCACATCCTGCAGTACAATTCCAATATCTTTTTTAATGTCGTAAGCCTTGGCTGACATTTCCTTTCCAAATATTTTTATATTTCCTCTGTTGTAATTAATCAAAGATAACAAACAGTTTATTGTAGTGGTCTTACCAGAACCATTGGGTCCCAGCAGACCGAAAACCTCTCCCTCCCGGATATTTAAACTCAGATTATCTACCGCCGTCAATTCACCGTAATCTTTCGTCAGGTTTTTAATTTCAACTATATTATTGACAACTGCAACATCTGACCTATTTACTTTCTTATTGCTCATACTAAATTTTCCTTTCATACTTTTTCTTGACTATGTGGTTCCCAATTGCCCCTAAATAAACCCTGAGTATAAATAAATTATAATATTCTTTTTTTCTGCTGTGTAGTGACTTTTGAAATCAGATAGAATGACATTTGTCATATCCCGTTTCAGTTATAATCCTCTTTTACTTGATTCATTTTATTAATTCATGTATACTTTATATAATAATTTTAAAAAAATATACAGATCAGTGGTGAAAACATGGAACGTATCTTAGACAATATTATTATCTTTATTTGCTGCTCGGTTTTTCTGTTTTCTTTTGGTACCAGCAAAGCCGTGATAGCAAGTATCTGTATATCCATTATCTATGCCTGTCTGACGATTTATTTTGACAAATTCATTATAAATCTGTTTTTGTTTATAGCCGTTTTACTTCTGGTCCTGCTCAGCAATACCCTGACCTACTATATTCCCTTATTCTGTTATCCCTTTTTCCATACTTCATATACCTATGTATGTGTTCCGGCGGTATTCGTTTTATATCTTCATAATGATGAACTGAATATTCTTGCTGCCGCCTCCGTCCTTCTGTTATCCGTTCTGTCTTTTATTTTAAAAATCCGCACAGACAGTTATCTGGAAGATCACAGACACTTTGAAGAAATCCGACAGAATCTGAAGGACTATAATACCAACTTAAATTTAAAAAACAGAGAATTAATCGAAAAGCAGGATTACGAAGTTACCAATGCCACCTTAAATGAGCGGAATCGGATTGCCAGAGAGATTCACGATTCCATCGGACATACCCTGTCCAGTTCCATCCTTCAGCTTGCCGCTCTGACCGCTGTAGTCAGAGACGAACAGATTGCCTCCCATTTAAAAGAGGTCAATGACCGCCTGACAGACGGCATGAACAGCATACGGGCCAGTATCCACAATATTCATGAGGAATCTGTTGACTTAAACCTGAAAATCAGGGAAATGGTAAATTCCTTTGATTTCTGCCCCATTGATTATATCTATGATGTGGAGCAGGATTTTTCTTCCAAAGCTAAATATGCTTTAATCTATATTGTCAGAGAATCCCTGACCAATATAATGAAATATTCCAATGCGACCCATGTGTCACTGAACATATCTGAATTACCCGGTTTTTATAAAATTATCATCCATGATAACGGCACTGCTTTTTCTTCTTCCTCCGTTGCAGCCGGAATGGGAACCGTAAGCATGTACGACAGGATCAATTCTCTGGGAGGAACCATAAATATAACTAAGAACAATGGATACCGCATATATATTACAATTCCTGTCGAAACGAAAATTACCGGGCAAAAATAGAAAAGGAGTTTAAAAATGTCAGAAAAATATAAAGTTATTATAGCCGATGATGATAATCTGGTCTGCACCGCACTGGAAATGATCCTGAAATCCAGCAATAAAATCGAGATTCCGGCGCTGGGACATGACGGACATGAAGCCGTCCGGCTCTATGGGCAGTACCAGCCGGATTTAATGCTTCTGGATATCCGTATGGGCGAATTTACCGGACTGGATGCTGCAGAAAACATTTTAAACAGCTTTCCGAAGGCAAAAATATTATTTTTAACCACTTTTGAAGATGATGAATATATTGCCAGGGCATTGAAACTGGGAGCGAAAGGTTATATCCTAAAACAAAATTTTGACTGTATCTTACCTTCCATCGATGCTGTTATGAACGGTCAGCGTGTATTTGGGGATAATATCATAAATAAACTGCCTTCCCTATATTCTACTGCTCCTTCTTTCAAAAAATATGATTTAAGCGAACGTGAAATTCAGGTAATCACAAAGATTGCAGATGGACTGAGTAACAAGGAAATTGCAGATATACTGTTTTTAAGTGAGGGAACCGTCCGGAACTATATCAGTGTGATACTGGAAAAACTAAACCTCAGGGACCGGACCCAGATTGCAATATTTTATTATAAGAACATGTAGCATCCATATTCACGCCCACCAGGTTTTTCACAAAAAAAGAAATGAACTGCTCTTCCGGCAGTCCATTTCTTCTTTTTTAATATATCCTCTATTCCAAAAGGTCGCTGATAGCTTCAGCTTCCTCTGTATCCTCTTCAGATATCATAATATCCTCTTCTTCTGCTACTGAGAACATATCGTCCTCCGGTACCATAAAATCATCTTCCTCCGATACCTGTATCTCATTCATATCAGTATCCAGTTTGACACTCCGATATCTCTTCATACCAGTTCCGGCAGGAATCAGCTTACCAATGATTACATTTTCCTTCAGACCAATCAGCGGGTCTTCTTTACCGTTAATAGCGGCTTCCGTAAGAACCTTGGTAGTCTCCTGGAAGGAAGCTGCCGACAGGAAGGAATTGGTTGCCAGTGAGGCCTTTGTGATACCCAGCATAATCTGCTTGCCTTCTGCCGGCTCTTTTCCTTCTTCAATCAGTTTCTCATTGATTTCATTGAAGTCAAGAACATCTACCTGAGAGCCAGGTAAAAATTCAGAATCACCATTATCCTCTATACGGACTTTCTTCAACATTTGACGTACGATTACTTCAATATGCTTATCATTGATTTCCACACCCTGAAGACGGTATACTCTCTGAACCTCACGGATCATATAATCCTGAACAGCACGAACGCCTTTGATTCTAAGAATATCATGAGGATTTACACTACCTTCCGTCAGTTCATCTCCGGCCTCCAGAACAACTCCGTCCTGAATGCGGGCCTTAATTCTGGAACCATACGGAATGAGGTATGCCTTCTGTTCTCCGGTCTCCTCATTGGTAATAATGATTTCCCTCTTCTTCTTAGTATCCCTGACTTCCACCTTTCCACCAAATTCAGCGATAATTGCAAGTCCTTTCGGTTTTCTTGCCTCAAAAAGCTCCTCCACACGAGGAAGACCCTGTGTGATATCGCCGCCGGCAACACCACCGGTATGGAAAGTACGCATGGTAAGCTGTGTACCCGGCTCACCAATGGACTGGGCCGCAATAATACCCACGGCTTCACCAACCTGCACTGCCTGACCGGTTGCCATGTTAGCGCCGTAACACTTCGCACAAACTCCGATATGGGATTTGCAGGATAAAATGGTACGAATCTTAACCCTTTCCCTGCCGGTTGCCACAACCTTAGCGGCACGCTTCGGTGTGATCATATGATTTGCCTTAACGATTACATTGCCTTCGGCATCGGTAATGGTTTCAGCCGCATAACGACCCGTAATTCTCTCTTCCAGACTTTCAGTTATTTCTGCACCTTCCTGAAAGCCGCCGATTTCCATAAACGGAATCTCTTTTCCTTCACAACAGTCAACTTCACGGATAATCAAATCCTGGGATACGTCAACCAGACGTCTGGTCAGATAACCGGAATCGGCAGTACGAAGCGCCGTATCCGACAAACCTTTTCTGGCTCCGTGTGCCGAAATAAAATATTCCAGTACGTCCAGACCTTCACGGAAATTAGAGGTAATCGGCAATTCAATGGTCTTTCCAGTAGTATCTGCCATCAGACCACGCATACCGGCAAGCTGCTTAATCTGCTTATCTGAACCACGGGCACCGGAATCCGCCATCATATAGATGTTATTATACGGGTCAAGACCTGCCATCAGCGCCTTCTGAATCTTATCATCAGCTGTCTGCCATGTCTTAATGACTTCTTTGTAACGCTCTTCATCAGTAATAAATCCACGACGGAAATTCTTTGTAATTTTTTCCACGGTTTCTTCTGCTTCTTTCAGAAGCGGAGCTTTCTCTTCCGGAATAGTCATATCGGAAATGGAAACCGTCATGGCCGCACGGGTAGAATATTTATATCCCATTGCTTTAATATCGTCCAAAACCTCTGCCGTCTTGGTTGCACCATGAATATTAATAACTTTTTCAAGAATTCCTTTTAACTGTTTCTTACCTACATGGTAATCAACTTCCAGTTTTAAATAGTCTTCTTTGTTTTCCCGCTTTGTAAGTCCTAAATCCTGAGGAAGAATTTCATTAAAGATGCATCTTCCCAATGTGGAATTGATAATTCCGGTAACCTCTTCTCCATCCGGAGTTATCTTGGTCACTCTTACAAATATTTTAGAATGAAGGGTTATTGCACCGTTTTCGTATGCAAGTATCGCTTCGTTTACACTCTTAAATATCTTCCCTTCACCTTTCACACCTGGTCTTTCCTGTGTCAGATAATAAATGCCCAGTACCATATCCTGAGACGGAACCGCTACCGGACCACCGTCGGACGGTTTCAACAGGTTATTTGGTGAAAGTAATAAAAACCGGCATTCTGCCTGTGCTTCCACAGATAACGGAAGATGTACAGCCATCTGGTCACCGTCAAAGTCGGCGTTAAATGCAGTACATACCAACGGATGCAGTTTAATTGCCTTACCTTCTACCAGAATCGGCTCAAATGCCTGAATACCAAGCCTGTGCAGTGTAGGCGCACGATTTAACATCACTGGGTGTTCTTTGATTACATCTTCCAGTACATCCCATACTTCCGTCTGCAAACGCTCTACCATCTTCTTGGCACTCTTAACATTGTGGGCTGTTCCGTTAGCAGTCAGCTGACGGATAACAAATGGTTTAAACAGCTCAATAGCCATTTCCTTCGGCAGACCGCATTGATATATTTTAAGTTCCGGTCCGACTACGATAACCGAACGTCCGGAATAATCCACACGTTTACCCAGCAGGTTCTGTCGGAAACGTCCCTGTTTACCTTTTAACATATCGGAAAGAGACTTCAATGCACGATTTCCCGGTCCTGTTACCGGACGTCCCCGGCGACCGTTATCAATCAGGGCATCTACCGCTTCCTGCAGCATTCTCTTTTCGTTTCTTACGATAATTTCAGGAGCACCCAATTCCAATAACCGTTCCAGACGGTTGTTTCTGTTAATGATTCTTCTATATAAGTCATTCAGGTCGGAAGTAGCAAAACGGCCACCGTCCAGCTGAACCATAGGTCTTAAATCAGGCGGAATTACCGGAATAACCTGAAGTATCATCCACTCCGGTTTATTACCAGATGCCTTAAATGCCTCAACAACTTCCAGTCTCTTTATAATTTTTGCACGTTTCTGACCGGTAGATTCCTCTAATGCACCTTTCAGTTCTTCGGATTCCTTATCCAGATCTATAGCCTGAAGTAGTTCCAGCACTGCTTCCGCACCCATTCCCACTTTAAAAGCAGAACCATATTTATCATATGCCTCCCGGTATTCCTTTTCAGAGAGCACCTGCTTATACATCAGCTCGGTTTCACCGGCATCCAGTACGATATAGGAAGCAAAGTATAATACCTTCTCCAGTGTACGCGGGGACAGGTCAAGAATCAGACCCATACGGCTGGGAATTCCCTTGAAATACCAGATATGCGATACCGGAGCCGCAAGCTCAATGGAACCCATACGCTCTCTTCTCACGCTGGCCTTTGTAACTTCTACACCACATCTGTCACAAATCACGCCTTTATATCTGATTTTCTTATATTTTCCACAGTGACATTCCCAGTCCTTGCTTGGTCCGAAAATTTTCTCACAAAACAAACCATCCCGTTCCGGTTTCAATGTTCTGTAATTAATGGTTTCCGGTTTTTTTACCTCACCATAAGACCATTCTCTGATCTTATCAGGAGATGCGAGACCGATTCTGATTTTATCAAATGTCATCTGCTGATATGTTTCATTATTTGTTTCAGGCATCCAAGACACTCCCTTCTATTCTTCAATTGAATCATCATAGGATTCATCCAAGATTAATTCTTCCTCAAATTCACCGTCCAAATCTTCTTCCGGTGCTACATCTTCGAATCCGTCCTCTGAAATCTGCTGTGTCTGATATCCAAGTTTTCCAAAATCTTCATTATTGTTCTGGTTATAATTCTTATCTTCTGACATTACGGAATTATATGAAATAGTTGCTTCATCAATATTTTCCTTCATGTCAACTTCGGTATTGTCTTCCCGAAGTACTTTTACATCCAGTGCCAGAGACTGCAGTTCCTTTAACAATACCTTAAAGGATTCCGGTATACCCGGTTCCGGTATATTACGTCCTTTTATAATAGCTTCATAGGTCTTCACACGACCCACCACGTCATCGGATTTAACCGTCAGAATCTCCTGCAACGTATAAGAAGCACCATATGCCTCCAACGCCCATACTTCCATTTCGCCGAATCTCTGACCACCGAACTGCGCTTTACCGCCCAGCGGCTGCTGGGTAACCAGTGAGTAAGGGCCTGTGGAACGTGCATGAATCTTATCATCAACCAAATGATGAAGCTTTAAGTAGTGCATATGTCCAATGGTAACTTTGCCGTCAAAAAATTCACCGGTACGACCGTCCCTGAGCTGAACTTTTCCGTCTCTGGTAATTGGTACGCCTGCCCACTCTTTTCTATGTTCTCTGTTGTCTGACAGATACTGCATAATCTCAGGATTCAAAATATCTTTATACTTTTCTTCAAATTCTTCCCATGGTGTATTGACATAATCGTTCGCCAAATCCAGGGTATCCATAATGTCATTTTCCTTTGCGCCGTCAAATACAGGGGTCGCCACATTAAATCCAAGGGCTTTTGCAGCAAGACTTAAGTGAATTTCCAACACCTGTCCGATATTCATACGGGAAGGCACGCCCAACGGGTTCAGAACAATATCCAGCGGACGACCATTCGGTAGAAACGGCATATCTTCTACTGGCAACACGCGGGAAACCACACCCTTGTTACCGTGACGGCCGGCCATCTTATCACCCACAGAAATCTTTCTCTTCTGGGCAATATAGATACGGACGGTCTGATTTACACCTGGGGCCAGTTCGTCACCGTTTTCCCTTGTAAATACCTTGGCATCCACAACGATACCATATTCACCGTGAGGAACTTTCAGTGATGTATCTCTGACTTCTCTGGCTTTTTCACCAAATATAGCTCTTAACAGTCTCTCTTCGGCTGTCAGTTCGGTTTCTCCCTTCGGAGTAACCTTTCCCACCAAAATATCTCCGGCTCTTACTTCCGCACCGATTCGGATGATTCCTCTCTCATCCAGATTCTTAAGGGCATCGTCGCCTACCCCCGGAACATCTCTGGTTATCTCTTCCGGTCCAAGTTTGGTATCTCTGGATTCCGCTTCGTATTCTTCAATATGAACTGAAGTATATACATCATTCTGAACAAGTTTTTCACTTAAAAGTACCGCATCTTCATAGTTATAACCTTCCCAGGTCATAAATCCGATTAATGGATTCTTACCCAGGGCAATCTCTCCGTTTGAAGTAGATGCTCCGTCTGCAATCACCTGTCCGGCTTCCACATGCTCGCCTTTAAATACGATAGGTTTCTGGTTATAACAGTTACTCTGGTTACTTCTTGCAAACTTAATCAATTTATAAGTCTCTAACTGTTTATCGTCATCATAACGGATGGATATTTCTTTTGATGTGGAACGTTCCACCACACCCGCTTTTTTCGCACATACGCATACACCAGAATCCACCGCAGCTTTATGCTCAATACCGGTACCCACCACAGGTGCTTCTGTAGTCAGAAGCGGCACAGCCTGACGCTGCATGTTGGAACCCATAAGTGCACGGTTTGCATCATCATTTTCCAGGAACGGGATCATGGATGTTGCTACTGAGAATACCATCTTCGGTGAAACGTCCATCAGATCAACATTCTGTCTCTGGAATTCGGAAGTTTCTTCTTTGTAACGGCCGGATACATTGGCATTTACAAAATGTCCCTCTTCGTCCAATGGCTCGTTTGCCTGAGCAACAATATAATTATCCTCTTCATCTGCTGTTAAATACCAGATTTCATCGGTAACAACAGGATTCTTTGGGTCAATGGTCTTATCTACCACACGATACGGTGCTTCAATAAATCCGTATTCATTAATTCTTGCATAGGTAGCCAGTGAATTAATCAGACCGATGTTCGGACCTTCCGGGGTTTCAATCGGACACATTCTTCCATAGTGGGAATAATGTACATCCCGGACCTCAAATCCGGCTCTGTCTCTGGACAGACCGCCTGGTCCCAATGCAGATAAACGCCTCTTATGCGTCAACTCACCCAACGGATTATTCTGATCCATAAACTGGGACAGCTGGGAACTTCCGAAAAACTCCTTCACCGCCGCCGTTACTGGTTTAATGTTGATCAGCCCCTGCGGAGATACATCCGACATATCCTGAGTGGTCATTCGTTCACGAACTACTCGCTCCATTCTGGATAAGCCAATTCTGTACTGATTCTGCAATAATTCACCTACCGCACGGATACGTCTGTTGCCTAAGTGGTCAATATCATCGGAATTACCAATGCCAGCTTCCAGATGCATATTATAGTTAATGGAAGCAATAATATCTTCCTTTGTTATATGTTTCGGAATCAGTTCGGCAATATTCTTTTTAATCGCTGTCTTTAAATCTTCTTCCTCCGTATTCTCAGCCAGAATCTGTGATAATACCGGATAAAATACCAGTTCCGTTATCCCTAAATCCCTACAGTCAAAATCCACATAGGAACTGATGTCAACCATCATATTAGAGATGACTTTTACATTTCTTTCTTCCGTCTGAATCCATACGAAAGGTACTGCCGCATTTTGAATCGCTGTTGCCAGTTCTTCGGTTATTTTAGTGCCTGCTTCCGCAAGTATTTCGCCGGTCTCTGCATCAACTACGGATTCCGCCAGTATCTGATTTTTTATTCTGTTTTTAAGTGCAAGCTTCTTATTAAATTTATAACGTCCCA
The DNA here is from genome assembly GCA_022794265.1 of Lachnospiraceae bacterium. Taxonomy (GTDB): domain Bacteria; phylum Bacillota; class Clostridia; order Lachnospirales; family Lachnospiraceae; genus Bovifimicola. The sequence continues at coordinate 118,600 of JAAWEK010000013.1, read as the reverse complement.
CCTTCGCCAGGTCATAACGTCTGGCATCAAAAAACATACTGGAAATAAGGCTTTCCGCGCTTTCAACAGCTAACGGCTCGCCTGGTCGGATTTTTTTATATAATTCCAAAAGACCATCCTGATAGTTATCAGAAGTGTCTTTCGCAAAACTCGCCAAAATCTTCGGCTCTTCTCCAAACAAATCAATAATTTCAGCATTTGTTCCATATCCCAATGCACGAATCAATACCGTAACCGGAACTTTTCTTGTCCTATCCACCCGAACATAAAATACATCATTGGAATCCGTTTCATATTCCAGCCATGCTCCTCTGTTAGGAATTACCGTGCATGAGTATAATTCTTTACCGATCTTATCATGTGCTATACCATAATAGATGCCAGGGGAACGAACTAACTGACTAACGATTACACGCTCGGCGCCGTTAATCACGAATGTACCAGTAGCGGTCATCAATGGCAAATCACCCATGAATATCTCATGTTCACTGATTTCTCCGGTTTCTTTTTTATTGAGTCTCACCTTTACCTTCAGCGGCGCAGCGTAAGTTGCATCTCTTTCCTTGCATTCCTCAATAGAATACTTTGCTTCATCTTCACACAACTGAAAATCTACGAACTCCAAGCTCAAATGCTCTGTAAAGTCTTCAATTGGTGAGATGTCGTTAAACACTTCTTTCAGTCCGTCAGTCAAAAACCAGTGGTAGGAATCCTTTTGGATTTCAATAAGGTTAGGCATCCCGAGAACCTCTTTCTGTCTCGAATAGCTCATTCTAACACTTTTTCCTGATTTAACCGGACGCATTCTGTTTTGCTCCATCGACATTCACCCCTTGCATCATAATATATTAAGAATGGGGCAGGATTTCCCCATTCCCAAAGGTATCTGTTTTTAGGCACAATTCACCTATCTCACACAATAGTGCATTGTCCATTGTACCATTTTGCAAATTTTATGTCAAGAAAAATTTGGATTTATTGTAATAATTTTTCACTGAAAAAGAACCCCTGCCGTAAGGGGTTCTTTAATCAATTTCCAATTTTATATTCTTATATGCTTCAACTTTCTTTCCTTCATAATATGATATCTCTTCCAAAAATTCATCTTCTTCCACATCCATATATTCTCCTTTGTCGGGAAGAAGAATACTGTTTTCATAATCCCAATCCACAGAATCATGTTCTGCAATTTTTATATCACCATCAAATGAACACACCGAAACCTGTATATCTTCAAACTCTAAAAATGCTTCCCTTAATGTAATCTCATCTTTTAATATTTTAACAACTATATCCGGCGACGTCCTTGTTATCAACCATTTTTTGCCATTTTTGTTTGCCTGGCAGCACGAACATAAAAACAACTCTTTTTTTTCGTTTTTACATACAAAAAAAACCGGTTCATTCATTTCCACTAATACAGTCTCAATTTCCAACATCCCTAATTTATCAACCATCATGAATTTTTCCATTGCTTCTCACCTCTTTTTATATTCTTCATAATATTCTTATCATTGTTTTAAATATTCCCCTATTTCATATATATATTCATTTATTGCTTACACTATATCATAAAATGTCAATTAAACAATATAATAATACCCTATTTTACTTTTCATCCATTTTTATCAAAACACCTGTTCATATTTTAATATTTATCAGAATATATATCAGTTAGTTTAATTTAAAAAGGGATTTGCCGGTTGTCCCGGCAAATCCCTCACTACCAATTTCATAAGGATTACTTTAATGTAATAGTAGCTCCAGCTTCTTCGAACTTAGCCTTAAGTTCTTCAGCTTCTTCTTTAGAAGCAGCTTCTTTGATAACCTTTGGAGCTGACTCAACAACTTCCTTAGCTTCCTTTAAGCCTAAGCCTAATACTGTCTTGGCAAGCTTGATTACATCCATCTTCTTCTCACCAAATGATGTTAACTCAACATCAAATTCAGACTTCTCATCAGCTGCTGCCGCACCTGCACCTGCTGCTGCAACTACAACTCCTGCTGCTGCAGAAACACCGAATTCTTCCTCACAAGCTTTAACTAAATCGTTTAATTCTAAAACTGTCATACCTTTGATTACATCAATTATTTCCTGAGTTGTCATCTTTAATATCCTCCATTTTTACATTTTTTCCCATTCCATCCATTGATAGAAGGGCTGGTTTATTTATTAGTAATTTCTTTCATTATGCAACTGTTTCGTCTTTTTCAGCAATCTGCTTAATAACACGAGCAAAGTTTGCAATCGGTGACTGTATACTTCCAAGTAATTTGGAAATAAGCACTTCTCTTGAAGGAATGGTAGCAATAACCTTGATTCCATCAGCATCATAGTAAGTGCCTTCTACCACACCGGCTTTCAGTTCAAGCGCTTCCGCACCCTTAGAGAATTCATACAAAACTCTTGCAGGAGCCGTAGCATCTTCTTTTGATATTGCTATCGCTGTAGGTCCTTCCAAATGCTTTCCTAATTCTTCGAATTCCGTACCCTTAACAGCAAAATTAATCATAGTGTTTTTGTAAACCTTATATACGACACCGGCTTCTCTTAACTGCTTACGAAGAGTTGTATCCTGTTCAACAGTAAGACCACGGTAGTCTACTAAAACAGCAGATTTAGCACCATTAAGTAATTCAGAAATTTCATCAACGATAGGTTGTTTCACTTCTACCTTAGCCATGACTTGTTGCCTCCTTATATTAGTAGTGTTGCCGAAAAAACACAGATATATGGCAGGATTCTAATATCCTGATATTAAAAAGCCTCTCCATCCGTTCAGACAGAGAGGCATATATTCATGTTTTGAATTATCCTCGGCAGGCAATGATTTAAGCAAATGCACCTGCTGTCTTCGGCTTTTTTACACGATATGCATTCTAGCATATCCATAGATATATTGTCAATCACTTTTTAGCAAATTTAAAATATTCCCAATGACTGATGATTAATTCGCCAGTTTGGCAACATTTAACTTCACGCCAGGACCCATGGTAGAGGTAAGCGTAACGCTTCTTAAATACTGGCCCTTTAATGAGTTAGGTTTTGCCTTATTGATTGCATTCATAAGTGTCTGGAAGTTGTCCGCTAACTGCTCTTCAGTAAATGAAGCTTTTCCAATTGGCACATGGATAATGTTTGTTTTGTCAAGTCTGTATTCAATCTTACCTGCTTTAATATCAGCAACAGCTTTTGCAACATCCATTGTAACCGTTCCAGCCTTTGGATTTGGCATTAAGCCCTTTGGTCCGAGTACACGTCCCAGACGGCCCACAACACCCATCATGTCCGGTGTGGCTACAACAACATCAAATTCAAACCAGTTTTCATTCTGAATCTTTGGTATTAATTCCTCACCGCCGACAAATTCCGCACCTGCTGCTGTTGCTTCATCAGCTTTAGCTCCTTTTGCAAATACAAGAACCCTTACCTTCTTACCTGTTCCGTGAGGCAGTACAACCGCACCACGAATCTGCTGGTCTGCATGACGTCCGTCACATCCTGTTCTGATATGAGCTTCAATTGTCTCATCAAATTTAGCAACTGCTGACTTTTTAACCAAAGCCACCGCATCTGCTGTATCATATAAAGTAGCACGGTCAATTGCCTTTGCTGCTTCTACATATTTCTTTCCTCGTTTCATTCTAAAAACCTCCTAGTGGTATTAGCGGAAGACTCCTCCCACTTTTTATAATTTACAAAAAAGAATTAATCAACTACCGTGATTCCCATACTTCTGGCCGTACCTGATATCATGCTCATGGCAGCCTCAACAGAAGCAGCATTCAAATCCGGCATCTTAAGTTCAGCAATCTTCTGAATCTCTGCCTTTGTAATGGAAGCAACTTTATTCTTATTCGGAACGCCTGAACCTGACTGAATCTTGCAGGCTTTCTTTAACAATACTGCCGCAGGTGGTGTTTTGGTAATGAAGCTGAAGCTTCTGTCCGAATAAACAGTAATGACTACCGGAATAATCATTCCTTCCTGGTCTGCTGTTCTTGCATTAAATTCCTTTGTAAACTGTACGATGTTAACACCATGCTGTCCAAGTGCAGGACCAACTGGTGGTGCTGGTGTTGCCTTACCAGCTGCAATCTGTAACTTAATATATCCTTCTACTTTCTTAGCCATTATGGCACCTCCTAATATTGTGGTATTATCGGAAGAAATCATCCAAAATCATATTGGATTTCGAAAGGCTTATCCTCCCACGTCCTTCTGCAATAAGCAGATATTCAACTTTTACATCTTTTTTACGTCTGTGAAACTTATCTCTACCGGTGTTTCACGGCCAAACATGTCAACATTGATTGTAACAATTTGTTTGTGATGATCTATACGTTTTATAACGCCTATAGTGTTTTCCCAAACGCCGCTTGTTACAGTAACCGTATCGCCCAAATCAAAATCAACCACTACTTCGTCAACCTTGATTCCAAGTGGTTTCATCTCAGCTTCCGTAAGCGGAACCGGTTTTGATCCCGGACCCACAAATCCAGTGACACCTCTTGTATTCCGAACGACATACCAGGTATCATCATTCATAATCATGTTGATAAGAACATATCCCGGAAACAGTTTCTTGGAAACCTGCTTTTTCGAACCGTTCTTAACCTCGACTACATCCTGCATCGGAACTGCAACCTCTAAAATCTGGTCCTGAAGCTTTCTGTTTTCAATTGTCTTTTCAATATTAGCCTTAACCTTATTCTCATAGCCGGAATAAGTATGAACTACATACCAATTTGCTTCTGACATACAATCACCTTTTCTCCTTCTAGACTATCCAATCAAGACCCAATTGAATGAGCATATCCAGAACCTTGATTATCGCACCTAAAAATACAGAAATAACAACTACTGCCGTTGTCTGTCTGGCAATTGAACCGTTGTCAGGCCAGATGATCTTTTTGAATTCAGATTTAAGGCCCTTGAACCAGCTCGTCTTCGGAGCTTTGTCTGCTACTTTTGAATTAGCTTCTCCCATAGTTACCTCTTTCCTAATCAAACCTGACTACTTTGTTTCCTTGTGTAATGTGTGAGACCTGCAAAACTTACAATACTTCTTTGTTTCCATTCTGTCCGGATGTGTTTTTTTGTCCTTCGTCATATTATAATTACGCTGCTTACACTCCGTACATGCCAATGTTATCTTTACGCGCACAACAGTCCACCTCCACTTCAATTTCTAGCTTGTGCCGCTTTAAATCCGTTTCCGGAATTTAAAGCAAAAAAAAAAGACTTCTTCCTTTGCTTCATTAATATAGCATACAAATCATGGTAAGTCAACATTTTTTTGTCAGACAAAATCCGGCAGTTTAATCAAAGAACAACCGGCACAGAAACCCCCGGAACCGTTCTGCCGGATTTCCGGCGGCAGCGTCCTGCTGCAAAAACACAAAGTTTTACAATGTCCTGCAACAGCTCTGCCTGAATATTCAATCCATCTTATCCATCAGTCTCTTTGCCATCATTTTCATAACATCCCTGTCATATCTTTCCTTCAATTTCTTCTTGTTCTTCCGGCTTATCTGCAGTTCCACATCATCCACTAAAATTGTACTGTCTGAAATATCCTTCACTTTCTTCCAATTCACAATTTCTCCCTGATTAATCTGTACAAAATCCACAGGATTCAACCGTTTTACCAGCGATTTTACCGTATCATAGCTTTGAAATATGCCCTGTGTCGTATAGTAGTCAATCCGGTTCTTTATCTTTTCAATATATTTTATATCATCTATGTTAAGCTGAATGATACCATCCGTCGAATCTACGGAAATAAACTGTTCCGTTAATTCATTATGTATAGTATTAACCCTGATTTGATTGAGTACCCGGTTTAAAATCAGGCTCAGTTTTTCATAATTTACCGGTTTCACTAAATATTGAAAGGCAGATACACGAAATGCCTCCAAAGCAAAATCTTCATATGCAGTTACAAAAATTATCACTACATTTTCATCTTGTTCCCTGATTTTTTCCGCAACACCGATTCCCGATAATTCCTCCATCTCCACATCGAGAAACAGAATATTAAAATAAACTTCCGAATACCGGTCCAGCAATTCTTCTCCGCTGTGAAAGGAATATAGTTCAAAACAATCCTGATTGTCCTTTGAATACCTGTTTAACATTTGTTCCAGTTCTTTCCGGTAAAATTCTTCATCTTCGCATAAAGCGATTCGATATGTCATAAAATCATCGCTCCCGTAATTCAATGATATATATTTTATCACCTGTTTTCATGTTAAACAATTCCTTATTTTATTTATTTTTTTTCTATGATATAATATGTATAAATTATATTGGTCTGCAAAGGAAAAAATAATGGAACGTTTTTTAATCATTTTTCTGTCAATCATATTATTTTTTATACTATTATTTAAATGGTTCCATTTCTTTCTGGAATGCAGATTAAAAGGCTTCCGGCTAATTTTGGTCATTTCTTTTTACTGTCTGCTTTGTGTTGCCGGCAGGATTATAAGCAACCGCAGCTTCAACATAGACAGTTCCTTTTTAACCTCTGCTTTCGAAATAGTATTAGATATTATTTTTATTTTTCTGTTATTCCGGGGAACTATCATAAAAAAAATAATATTATATATATTAATTACCGTTTTTATACCTGCCGCAGAGATTTCAATTTTAAGCGTTCTGAATGGTATTATCGGTCTGCCGGACAACCTGGACATATACGAAAACAATACCTATATCAATTTTTTTACGGTATTAATACTTTCTTATTCAATCATTTTAATCATGGAGGAATACAGCCGGTATAAAAAATACTCTGCTGTCAACTGCTTCTTCTCAATTATATTTCTAATCCTGATGTTTCAATTTATGATGCATTACTACTTTTCTTATATCAGCAAAATCTCAACAGATAAAAATTTGTTTAACAAGCAACAGTTTGTTTATGCATTTTCTGCTCTGATTTTTTTCTGTATCTGTATGATGTACGAAAAAAGTATTGCCGTTTATCATCAAACCCTGAATATGAATCACCAATTAGAATATCATAAATATCAGGCAAAACTATATGAAGATTCCGGCAGAAATTTAAAAGAAATCAAAAAAATCCGTCATGATTATAAAAATCATCTGATTACCATAAAAGAATTGCTGGGTCAGAAAGAATACCTGCAGGTTTCCTCTTATATCACAGGACTGGAAGAATCACTGAACAAAACCGACTCATTTATCGATGCCAAAAATCCGGTGGTATCTGCACTGTTAACATATAAAAGGACAGTCTGCCAGCAGAATCAGATTCAGTTTAAATATCATCTGGAATATGAGGACATTCCTGTGGCTCCCATTGATTTAAGTATCATGCTGGGAAATCTGCTGGACAATGCAATTGAAGCCTGTATGAAAATCAACCCTGTATCACTCCGAATCATCCGCTTTGCAATGGGATGTTATGACGGGCATATTACCATTGTCTGTTCCAACCCATATACAGAATTATATCCCCAGACGAAAACTTCGTCTGAGGATATTAAATTACTTTCTTCCAAATCCGATAAAAATAACCACGGATTTGGATTAATAAATATACAGGAAATTACGGAAAAATATAACGGAAAAATGGATATTCAAGCATCTGATAATGTTTTTACAATCACGCTATACCTGAAACAGACCAAAAAGCAAAATGTGAATCAATAAGATTTCCTCTTTTTTCGTATTGTAAAATTTATGATACAAATACCCGCCACACTGCCAGCAGCAACTTTAAATATATTGTTTTCTGCCAGATCTGTTTGTTTCGGCAGACTCCCCGGAAGAACAGTGTTGCTGTCCAAAGGCGTTTCCCTGAAATATGAGCTGCCAGAAGTGGTATTATCCATAGTTTCCGATTGTTCGATAAGTTCTTCCAGCGTAGGTTCATCATAATACCGGTACATGATGGTAAAAAATTCCTGAACCGTATAGATTTTCTTACAAACTATGGAATTCCATTCACTGATGTTCTCATTGATAAACGGAATCACATATTCTTTTCCATTCTTCATTTTAATATAAGTAAACATAAAACCATATGCGGCGCTGTTGCAATAAATTTCATCCTCTACTTCTTCCAAAAGAATCCCCTTATATTTTCCTTCCCTGACCTTCATATCATAATACTGTGAAGTTCCGAGACTGCTTTCTATCCAATTTACTGTCCCGTTCTCTTCTTTAAAAATCAGATATCCTGCTTTTCCAGACATATTTTTAAATGGTAAATACCATTTTATTGCGTATTGGTTTTCATTATCCGATTCCGTATCTGCAATAGACTTTACTCCCTGTCCCTCTATATAATCATTTATCATAAAAAATAATTCATTAAGCTCGCACAATTCCTCTAAATCATATTCATAAGGCGAAAACAATGTCATGCCAGCTTTCTGATCATTTTTTATATACTTCTCAATTTCCTCTTTTACCTGTTCCACTGTCAGCCGTGGCATATCTTCCGCATGAACAGCAGCTGTCTGCAGAAACATCATGCTAGCCAGCAGTATAAACCATATTACCTGCTTTACTTTTATCAATTTATTCATAATCAGTCCCTCTGATGTTTTTCTATAAAAAATACTTCTCCCAAATGATTGAACATTTCGTCCTATTTATATGACGCATAAATACTCTGTTCATATCTTACATTATAATTTTTCTCAGAACCTCTTACAAAATCACTGTAATTTTTCTGCACAATCTCACCGGTCAGAGGTTCACAATATATGACTGTCTGTTGTCCGTTATTGGAATTATATCCCACAATAAATATGGAATGCCCACCGTTTCTCACGGAACCATAATAATAGCCCCAGTTGGCCCCCACCAAATGTCCTGCTTCTATGGCTTCTACAATTTCATTAAATGTAAATGCCCGATAGCGTACACTAAAATTTTTTCCAGGGGCAAAATATTCGGCGGCGGACTCCAGTTCCTGTACCGTTCCCCCTTTATTAACATTTTCTCCTTTTACTGCAATCACAGCATCTGTTTGTGTTTTTCCAACAAACACTTCACCTCTGGCAATTCCTCTTGCTGTCGCCACCCAGCACCAGTAACTTTTTTCCTGTTTTTCGGAAATCGATGTAAATGTATACTTTCCATACACACATACCGGGCGAAACGTCAGATAAATCACTGCCATAATTCCCATAGCTATCCGTTTCATCTTTCGTATCAATTTTTTTCTCCTTTCTGTTCCGGATTATATATGATAAATTATCCCCATTAATACTTACCATTTTCTGGAAGAAAAACCAATACAGATGTGATATTCGGTAAAAATCATGTGATATTTGGCAATAAATTACGAATTAACCAAAAATAAATTTTTCTTAAACTTTCTATTTAAAACATAAATCTATTGTGATATAATAATGTTAAATATCAAGATTTTTTCAAAAGAAGGTGAGCATTATGATTGGCAGTGTATACGACTACTATCTAACCACATATGCCAGTAAACCGGCAACACGTTCCGATACTCATAAAAAAAGTGAACTGCGTAATATTTATAATACGATTGTTAAAATCAGTAAAAAATCCCCTTTATATAAGGTGGATGTATCTGAAAATATTCAGCGGTACGCCATTGATTTAAAAGAAAATGCTCGCTTCATCAAATCAAAGACCGATTTATTTTTTAGCGATTCCGACAATGGCATTCGCAAAAAACTGATTTCCTCAGATGAAGATGTTTTATCCATCAATTACACAGGTTTACCGGATTCGGAACAGAATGAATCCATATTATCTTATGAGTTTCAGGTGAATGCCCTTGCTAAACCTCAGATTAATACCGGAAATTTTTTAAAATCAAACGGAACTTCCATTTCCACCGGAAACCATGCTTTTCAAGTAGATATTGGCGATTATTCCTATGAATTTCAGTATTCGGTTCATCCGGAGGATACCAACAAATCCGTTCAGGAGAAACTGGCCCGTCTGATTAATCGTTCCGATATTGGTCTGACAGCCCAGGTCATTACCAATGAATCAAATAAATCAGCGCTGAAACTTACCTCACAAAACACCGGATCTTCTTTTAACGGAACTTTATTTTCCATTGGAAATACACATGAACAGCTTGAAGATAACACTATTGAGCTGTTGGGATTAAATAATGTAAGTCAGACTTCCGCCAATGCAGAATTCCGATTAAACGGCGTGAACAGAACTTCTGCGACCAACACATTTACTGTCAATAAAAATCTGGAAGTCACCTTAAAAGGAATCAGCCCGGATGACAGTCCTTCCAGAATTAAATATCAGGATGACGTTATTTCCATAATTGATTCCATAAAGGGTATGGCCGACAGTTACAACAACATCGTGGATTTAGCTAATAATACTAACAGTGAAAGTGATAAAAACCATTCCCTGCAGAAAGAAATCCTTCGAATGACCCAGCGATATAAAAATGATCTTGAAAGTATCGGATTAAATATTACGGAAGAAGGGCATCTGGATTTTGACGAATCCCTGATTCTGCAGTCCGCCAAAGAGGGAACCATTTCGGAAAGTCTGAACCATCTGCGGGAATTTAAGAATGGTCTGGCAGCCAAGGCAGACGATATTTCCATTAACCCTATGAAATATGTGAAAAAAGTCATGATTTCCTATCCGAATCCAAAGAAATCATTTGCAAACCCATATGTAACTTCCATATACACTGGAATGATGTATAACGGCTATATTTAAAAAACTGCCCCATAACCTTTTCATGGTTACGGGGCAGTTCTATTCCCTTTCAAATCAATGTTCTGTCCGCATCGCTGTGCCACACAGACAATCTTACTTCTATATTATTGTCAGAATTCCCAGTGATTTCAACAATAAAATCACCAGCAGTACCGGTGCGATATACCGAATCATTACAATAAATAATCGCTTTCTGCCAAATTTGCATCCTGACTTTTCCACCTCTTCAATAATGATTTTTGGTTTCAAAACCCATCCAATCAGTATACAGGTTCCGATAGCCACCAACGGCATAAAGCAGTTGTTGCTTATATAATCCATGATATCCAGAATCTGGGCCATCGCCCCGTTGGGCAGTTTAATTTCAAAAAACAGTTTATTATATCCCAGACATACCAGAATACCACCTGCAAGAGCAATACCTGTTTCAATAGCCGCCGCTTTAATCCTTGACATATGAAACTTATCCATAAAACTGGATACAACCGCTTCCATAACAGATACCGCACTTGTCAGAGCCGCAAACAGAACCATCGCAAAAAACAAAAATCCTACCAAAGTTCCGATTTTTCCCATAGAGGCAAAAACCTTCGGCAATGAAACAAACATCAGACTTGGTCCGGAAGCCGCCATACCTTCTTTTCCCATAAATGTGTAGACCGCCGGAATGATCATTACTCCGGCCAGAAAAGCAACTACCGTATCAAAAATTTCAATCTGGTTAATGGATTTTCCAAGATTGGCATCATCTCTGACATAAGAACCGTATGCAATCATGATTCCCATGGCAACGCTTAAACTAAAAAACAACTGACCCATGGCATCCAGCAATACCGTGAAAAACCCCTTTATCGTCATTCCATCCAGATCCGGCACTATATATATTTTAAAGCCTTCCAGACCCGTTCTTGTTACGCCGGCATCATCTTTATAATGAATAGTCAGTGAAAACACCGCAATTCCCACAACCAGAAGCAACAATAACGGCATAAGTACTTTTGAAAACGACTCGATTCCCTTATTCACTCCCCGGAATATGATAAATGCTACAACAACAAGAAACACCACCATAAGCAGAACCGGTTGCCATTCTCCGGATATATACTCCGTAAAATATCCATCGGTGGCTGCCTCCGTGCCTTCCCCAGTCAGATATGCAAGAAAATATTTCACAACCCATCCGCCAATAACACAATAATATGGCAGAATAATAATTGGCACCAGACATGCCAGAATCCCCAGAAATCCCCATTTGGACTTTAATTTTCCGTATGCCGTCAGCGGACTCTGTTTTGTCTTTCTTCCTATGGCTACTTCCGTGGTAAGCAGGGTAAAACCAAATGTAAGGGCCAGTATGAGATATATTAGCAGATACAGGCCTCCCCCATCCTTTGCCGCCAGATATGGAAATCTCCAGATATTTCCAAGTCCTACCGCGCTTCCTGCTGCTGCAAGCACAAAACCCACGGAACCCGAAAACGAATTTCTCTTTTCTTTCTTCATCTTTAAACCTTCACTTTTGGGTGTATTCACCCGTCCTTTCTATCAGATTTTTATGGTATTTAATATTTCTTCAACTCTTATATCAAAGGTATGATATTTTTTCACTTTTTCATATCCATTCCCGGCAATTTTCTTTCGTATATCCTCATGTTCCAAAAAAAATTTACATTTGTCCGATAACTCCTCCATATCAGAATAAAATACAAAATCCTCTTCCGGTACAAAATACTCAAACATATCCTGCTGATAGCTGGTCAGTACAAAACCGCCACATCCCATAATGTCAAATACCCTTAGCGGAATTCCCGAAACAATGCTGCGGAGTGTAATGTTCAGATTAATCTTTGAATGTTTAAATACATGTGGCATATCATTATAATAATCTACCGGCCCCATATTTATTATACCTGGTAGCTGAAACGAAGGATTCCGGGTATACAGTTTAAAATTCCCCAGTCTTCCGAGACGCTGCACTGCATCCCGCCGTTCCAGTTCCGTTACGCGCCTTGCCAGAAAATAATTGGCATATGTATATGCCGGCGATTCCACACCGTCGGGATTTGTGGTAACATAAAGCGCCGCCTGCATAATCTGTAATATTTCAGGTGTAATGGCACTTTCCAGAATGGAAGTTCCGTATATATTTTTCTGTATCTGAATCACTCCGTCCAAATACCCTCTGCCGTATTCGCTTAATCCCTCATAGAGCCGCTTGTATAATGCATGTTTTTCCTCATCATACATGGAACCCACAAAGGAAATATCGGATACAAATTTCTGTTCCATGGACTGATATCCGTCAAGCCGGGCCACATTAGCGGCCAGCGGCAGATAATAAACCGTAGATATCCCCTTTCTTCTCAGGTCGTTATACTGCTCACTGTCAAAAAGAAAAATATAATTATTATCATTAATGACTGTATAGGAATACAGCGAAACCAACGGACTGTCATAAACCCAGCAGACATAAGGAATCCCTTTCCTTTTACAGATATTGGAAATAATCGGATAAAAGTTAAATGAAAACATAAATAGCGGCCGGCTGACTGCAACAGCCTGTTCCAAAGCCTGGTCAAATTCATTGTCTTTCAGATTATCCTTCAGCGGCTGACTGAAGATGTCAGTCTGAAATCCTTTTTTTTCAAATGCTTCCCGTATATCCAAAACACCGTAATGTTTATAATCATATATCAGAATATGCTTTTTTGCACTGTTCATAACAGTTCTCCTTTTCTTTACCCCAACCGTTTTCAGACGCACCGTAATACCTGTTCAATCACATAATCCTGCTCTTCATAGGTAAGTTCCGGATACAGCGGCAGACTAATGGCCCGCTGATAATACCGCTCGGCATTCGGACAGCATACATCGGCATATCCGTGACTTCTGTAATACGGCTGGGTATATACCGGTATATAATGCACATTGACACCGATTCCTGCGGAACGAAGCGCCTGAAATACTTCTTTTCTCGACCCCTCCGTAATCTGTATCACATACAGATGATAGCTGTTGTAACAGCCTTCCCTCTGATACGGCGTAATGATTCCCGAAACATTCTGAAACGCTTCATTATACCGCTGAACCAGTCTCCGTCTTTTTTCCACAAATTCATCCAGCCGGTTCATCTGGGAAATTCCCAAAGCACACTGTATGTCGGTTATACGATAATTATAGCCCAGAGAAATCTGCTCATAATACCACGGTTCATCGGACCTGCCGGATTCCATCAGAGCCGTATCCCTGGTAATTCCGTGAGTTCTGGCCAAACAGAGTTTCCTGTATAATTCCTCATTATCAGTCAGCACCATTCCACCCTCTGCGGTAGTAATATGCTTCACTGGGTGAAAACTCAGGGTTGTCATATCTGAAATACTTCCAATCTTCTTCCCTTTGTAGTCCGCTCCCAGTGCATGAGCGCCATCCTCTATCACAATCAGGTTATGCTCTTTTGCAATCAGGCGTATTTCATCCATCTCGCAGGGTTGTCCGGTAAAATGGACAGCCACAATGGCCTTGGTCCTGTCCGTGATTTTCCTGCGGATATCTTCCGGATCAATATTATAGGTTTCAGCATCGATATCTGCAAATACAGGAGTTCCGCCGCAATATAACACGCAATTGGCGGAGGCTACAAAAGTTACCGGCGTGGTAATCACTTCATCCCCCGGACCGATTCCTGCCGCCATACAGGCAATATGTAATGCCGCCGTTCCATTGGATACCGCCACCCCATACCGGGCGCCGCAATAGCTGGCAACTTTCTGCTCAAATTCCTCTATCTTCGGCCCTGTGGTCAGATAATCCGATCTCAGCGTCTCAATCACTGCCTGAATATCTTCTTCATTAATACACTGCCTTCCATAGGGAATATATTTTGTCTGACTCATAATATCCTTATTCCTTTCTTTCCTCATTCCGCCCTATAATGCCTGTATCTCCTTGGCTATACGAAGGGCGCCGTTTCCGTCTACCAGTTTCCACATCTTATCCGAAAATCTCCTGCGCAAACCAGAATCCTCCGCCAGACGGCATATGTTATCCACAATCCGCCTGACTGCCCGATCCGGATTCTTTCGGATATCGCCTGCATTGATCATAACTTCCTCTTCTCCAAATCTTCCTGTTCCGTCCAGCTGATTATCCGCAAAAGCAAAACAGACCGTGGGGAGTCCACAGTAACAGATTTCATACAAGGTAGTCCCGCCTGCCGATACCGCCGCATCACAATTCATCATTAATTCTGCCATGTTTCCGGCATTGTGATGTATTACAATATTTCCGGCCCTGCTCTCCAGTTCCCGCAGTTCAGAAAGATGGGTATTGAACCGTCCGGACACAATATGAATCTTTATATTCCGAAGAGTTGAACATTCTGCCATGGCAACCCCAATCCTGTATGCCATATTATAACCATCTGTTCCTCCGGTAGTTATAAGAATTTCCCGAAATTCATCAAACTGCCGTTCCCGGCGGTGGGAAAATTCCTCCCGCAGTGGAGCATAGGAACAGCCCAACAGCAGTTTTGTGTCTGTGTTCCCATACCGTTCTTTATAGCGGAACCTGTCATAATAATTACAATAATTAATCAATATATCAGCGGGATAAATCTTCCCGCCTATATCGTCAATATAAATTAATGAAGTGTTCCGACGCAAATGTTCCAAATAGGTTTCATCTATAAAATAGGAATCCACCAGTAATTTTTGAATCCGGTGGCTGGCAATCATCTCATCCATCTTCTCTGTTTCTTCCGTAATTTTATCATAGCTTCCGTTGATACAGACGGCCTTAAATCCTTCTTTTTCTATGATTGGCACCCCATAGGATTCTGCCAGTATAAATACGGATTCCTCCCCCAGACTTCTTAGGGCTTTTGCTATGGACAGACACCGCATCACATGTCCGGTGGCAATTTTTTCATTCCCATCCACTCTTATATACAGCATAACATAACCTCTCCTGCCGCTTCTGAATATTATAAAATCTCTGGTTTCTCCTCCAGATAATCCAAGGACATCGGAGTACCCAGTTCCAAATCCCGATTGACCCTTTTTCCAAGTATCCCTTCATAATACCGGGTATGAAGACCACAGGACGGGCGTATGGAGCGTACATTCTCAGCGGTAATAACATCTCCTTTTTTCATGTCCTGTACCACAAAAAGAGAACGGGAATGTTCCCGGCTGTTTTTCTGTTTTTCGGTCAAGTCATATGTGGCTGTTCCTATTGCTTTTTCCGTCATACGGATATTGTCAACCATTTCTTTAAATTCCCGGGGTTCCATAGAAAACGCCCCGTCAGGCCCGCCATCTGCCCTGCTCAATGTTAAATGTTTTTCAACCACTTTGGCGCCCAGGGCCACTCCTGCCACTGCCACCGCCGAACCCATGGTGTGATCGGAAAGCCCCGTGATACATTGAAAATCCTCTGCAATTTTTTCAATACTTTTTAAATTAATATCCTCATATGGAGACGGATAAGCCGATGAACATTTCAAAAGAATTACCTGCCGGTTTCCGGCTTCCTCACAGGTTTTCAGCGCTTCCTCTATATCTTCTCTGTAAGCGATGCCTGTAGAGATGATAACCGGTTTTCCGGTTTCCGCCACCTTCCGAATCAATGGAATATCCGTAATTTCAAAGGAGGCAATCTTATATGCACTGATATTCATCTCTTCCAGAAAATTCACGGCAGTCAAATCAAAAGGAGACGAAAAAAACTCCAGATTCAGACGCTGTGCTTCCTCTTTCAGTTTCGGCTGCCATTCCCACGGCGTATAGGCGGTTTCATATAACTTATGAAGCGTTACCCCATCCCATATGGTTCCCTGTGTAATTTGAAACCAGGGTTTATCGGAGTCCACTGTAATGGTATCCGGCGTATAGGTCTGAATTTTAACGGCATCCGCACCGGATTCTTTCGCCGCCTCCATAATTCGGACCGCCCGTTCATAATCCATCAGATGATTAGCAGACATTTCCGCTATAATAAATGTTTTTTCATTCGGACCGATTACCGTATTTCCAATCACAATATTTTTTTTCATTTCAAACCAATTCCTTTTCAGTCTGTTTTTACAGCACATCCTTTATTTTAAACATGTTTCTGTTCAATGTTCTGATTAATCCCGGCGATTTCCGGATGTTCGTCCAGAAAACGAATAACATCTTTTCCATTTACAAACCTATCCCCAAAATGTTCATATATCCGGGTCACAAGTTGAAAATCCTCTGTCGTATCCACACACAAACGGTAGTTTCTGTTATACAATTCGCTTCCCCGAAAAGTACTGACACAAAATTCTTCGGGATGACGATACATATACAGAGTGACATGTTCCTTATACGGAGAGTCTCCGGGAATTTCCCCGGTTATCTCATATACCCGCTTCAGGGCGGATTTTGTAAATATCTCCACATCAAATCCCCGGATAAAACTGTCTGGTACATCCACCCGGACATAATCAAAATTATGGGCCAGAAAATAAGTGATTACCTCATCAATGACCACCGGATCAATCAACGGACAGTCGCCGGTAATCCGCATGATAATATCTCCGTCATAGGCTTTCTCCGCCTCCACATAACGGCTCAGCACATTATTTTCATCTCCACGGAATACATTGTAGCCATGGTCTGTCAGATATTCCACCATTGGGGTTTCCGTGTCTTTATCCGATGTGGCCAGAACCACCTGGTCAATATAACGGCTCTTTAACGTCCGGTCCAAAGTATAAGTAATCATGGGTTTTCCCAGAATTTCCCTCATTACCTTACCTCTCAGACGCTCGGACCCCATTCTCGCCTGTATAATACATAATATTTTCATAATAGCCTCCAGTCTGGTACTTATTCCATCCGCTTTATCATTTCATCAATTATTTTTCCAAATTCTTTTGACGTATCCATCAGTTCTTCGCTACGTTTTCTTGCCTTCCGGGACTGCATTTCATAATATTCCCTGTCTGACTTATATTTTATAATTCTTTGAATCATTTCATCATAATCCGGCACATGAAAATCTGCTCCTGCTGCCAGACCTACATCTCCCACCGGAAGCGTAACCAGGGGAATTCCCTTATACATGGCCTCAAACGCCGAGGTTCCACCGCCTTTCCGTTTCGGATTAATATACAGGTCACAGCAGTCCAGCACTGCCAGCATATCATTCTGGAAACCCAGATTTACAATTTTATCGGTAAATCCCTGAATCTCTGCCGCTTTTTTCTCATATGTATCATAACAGCCCGCCAGTGCTATTACCGTGCCAGTATCCGTATCATGCAACAACCTGTCCAGCAATTCATCTTCCAGCTCTTCCGTCAGTCTGCCGCCAATCAGGATTACTACAAACTTATCCTCCGGCAATCCCAGTTCTTTTCTGGAAAGCGTTGATTCCTGAGGTTTTACCGACATGGTAAACCGGCTCTCTATAATATGATTATCGGATTTCCCATAGTATTTTAAGATTTCCCTGTCAAAATCCGTTATCTGCCTCCCGATTGCCTGAAACTGTCCCAGTGTGGTTGCCAAAGAAGAGGGTACCGTAGAAATTGTCAGCGTAGGGCAAAAATCACTGCAGATATCCGTCATCGGGCTGTTTCCGCCGATATTTAATATAAAGAAAGGATTTATCTCATATATTTGTTCCGCAATTCTGCATATTTCCTCTGTATACGGCATATTCTCAGAACACTGATAAAACGGAATTTTGTATCCCATATACTCTATTTCTTTTGTATCAGAAAGACTGGCGTTATATGAACCGCCTTTCATATCATACAAACAAAGTATTTTATCGTTATACATAAATTCCGCCGTATTGATTAATACAATTTCCATACCGTAGTCTTCTATCAGACACTGACATCTGTCCAGAACTGTCTTGGTAGGCCCATGCTCCATCGTAAGAAACTGTGAAATCAGAACTACCACCCGGTTGGAATTCCGTTTCTCCTTATTCCTAAATTCATACTGTAGATGGCATTCATTTTTAATATCATAAACAACATTCATATATAATTTTCGAAGTTTTCTGCCCGCTTCAGCATTCATAATTAAACCCCTGGTAAAAGAATATTGTACAATATACCAATATACGGTCAGTTTCGTTTCCCAATGGTATTTTCCACTTTCGCTTACCATATCTATAAGTTTTATGGTATATTCCGGTTCTCCAAAAAATTTCATTGCAAAGGAATTTAATGCCAACGCCGCCGGTGAATTGCTTTTCTGTCTGTTCTCCAATACCGAAAATACTTTTTTCCTGTCTGTATCCTGCAACATCTGATACATCTGTTTCAGACAATTAAATAACTCCTGCAGTTTGTTATACTTTAACAGATTATATTTTGTATTATCCAATGAAGCAAGGATTTCCGTTATCTCTGTCATATATGATTTCGCTGAATCCTGCTCCATGTATTCCAGCATTTTTTCTGCCCGGTTATCCCATGTATGAAATTCTTCCGCTTTTCTTCTTCCTGCTTCGGCAATATTCCTGGCGGCGTCGGCATCCTGAAGAAGATATTTTATCTTCACTGGTAATTCTGCCAGCCGGTTTAAAGAGTATGTGATTATCTCAACATTATCCGTAAATTCGCAATCAATATATGTACTATTATCTGTAATACAAACCGCCCCGGATAACATGGTCATAAATATCCTCTCATGGCTTCCCTTTTTAAACCATGGCATCACATTTAATACGATTTTACTGTGGCCCATAATATCGCTGCTTTCCCGAAAGGAAACCGGTTCATGAATAATCAGATTTTCCTTTGCACCACATTGGAAGTCACTCCATCCCTCTCCATACAATTCTATTTTTATTCCTGCTTCTGCAATGGTTTTAACAATCAGATAACGGAAATACTGTCTCACATAGGTATCTGCCAGACGGATATAAGACATAAAGGAATGGTAATCCTCAGGACTGAGATTCAGATGATTTTCCTGCAGCATGGCATCAAAGGCCATATCAATGGTTATCTGAAAATCTGTCAGCATACGCTCAATCACATTATAAACAATATCCGTTAATCCCGGCTCTGGAAGCTGGTCAATCTGCTCAAGAATTTTCTCCGGTCTGACAAAGGAACCAAAAAATACTACATCCTTTTTCCGTTTCTCATAAGACTGTACCTCTGCCGGAATAATTCCGCCATGGGGAATCATCTGAACTTTCTTAATGCCCGGATGATGCAGACGAATATAATCAACATGGGATTCATCCACAACAAATGCATTCATATTCCGAATAGGCGTTACAAGCCGGTTATACTGATATACGGGATGGTCCACAAAAAAACCATAATACGGCCCGTTTAAAATGTCCTGCAGATATGCTCCGTCACTGAGCTGTACCCCCGCCCCAACTCCGTTGAACCCGATAAACGCCTTAACCTGAATACTGGCAAGCATATTAATTTTTTGATTAGTATCCCTTTCATCATTTAAATCAACAGTTACTACCTGAAAACCAAGTCTTTCAAAAGAACTTCCCAGTTCGTCTGAAAATACACACATGGTATCATATTTGGAATCGCCCTTATAGATTACAATTACTTCTTTTCCATCTTCTTTATTGATCATATATTATTCCTGTTCCTTTATTTTTCTACTAACTCAATGATTCCTATTTTACTAAATACAAATGCCACCCGCCGGTTATCAAATAATACTGCCGGCGTGGGATTTGTCATAATGATATCCCGGCTCTTCCGATATCCGGAAATTGCTTCTTCAATATCTTCCACTTCAAAACACAAATGATAAATATATTGTTTTTTATCCACAAAACTATTCACTTTATCTCCCATAATCAGCTCTAAACCAAGACCGTCCTCCAAAGTAAGCATACAAAGTTTTGCATCCTGATTTGCATCATAAACAATATCTGTCTCTTTTAAAACCGGATACAGGTTTTTTATATAATCTCTTGTAACATTTATATCTTTAGTGGCAATTCCAATATGATGTAATTTCATAATATCCTCCGATGTTCGGCACTGTACATTTTAAGCCTTTGCTTTGACTATTTCAAAAATATCTTTTACACTGTCCATTCTTTCAGTTTCCTCAATGGTAAATTCCAAAGAAAGTTCCCGTTCCAAATCTGCAACAACTACCAGATGATTAAAAGAATCCCATTCCTCACAATTTTCTTTTGTGGTATCTTCACTAATGTTCAGTGTTCCTAATGCATTTTTTAATATTTCAATAATCTGTTCCATACTTATTCCTTTCCTTTTCTATTTTTTCTCCACATCTGTCTGTTTTCATCCTGAAGAATACAGACAAAGCCTTTTTCCTGATACAATCCTTCCACCGGTTTATTTTTCAATGTTGGTATATATTCTCCGGTTATGGCCGCTGCCTGTTCTTTTTCCGCTGCTTCCTCAAGAAATTCAAAATATTTATCTTCTATTTTTCTTCCCATCACCCGGCAGCTTAATAGCATGGTATCAATAAAAAGCTCCTGTTTCTCCAATTTATAAATCAGTACTCCGCAAATTCCATTATCTCCAAAGCGGTCCGAAACATGTATACACACAATTTCATAACCGGAACTCTTTAAAGTTTCCAGATCACTTTCTGTATAACGCCGGGTGGTAAGATTAAACTGATTGGTTTTCATGGTTAACTGGGAAATCCGTCCTATATTGGAATCGTTCAGTTGTTCAAACCGGGTCTGGATATTCAGGCTCAGAATAAATTCCTCCAATGTGGCCGTATTGCTTTTCAATTCATTCCGAAGTATCTGGGTTCGGTACTGCTCATTTTTCTTTCTGTCTTCTTCTGTAAATGATAAGGTATTAAAATCCGTTAATCGTTTTATTTCATCTACATAAGTAACCGGATTTCCGTTCAGATGAATGGTTTTTACCATCGGCAGGTTTGTCCTCATCATTTCGCAGTTAACCTCGTCATCATCTATAAATACCATACTATCCAGTCCGATATTCAGTTCCTCTGCCAGTTCTTTCATATTGCTGACCTTATCCTGCCAGTTAATTTTAAAAGCCGCAAAATCCTGTTTCTGAAGTACCATATAATTGTGATTTTCAATGACCTCCATGGCATCTTCATAATTGTTCTTACTATTAACAGCCAAAATCACACCACGATGCAACAGACTTTTAATATAAATCTGAAATTCACGATATGCCTTTCCTTCATAATCCAGTCCCAGCTTAATATGGTCAATGCCGTCTTCCCCAACAATTCCACCCCAAAGCGTATTATCCAAATCCAACACCAGACACTTTCTGCTTTTTCCTGCCAATGCCCGGATGAATGATAAATATCCATCTGCCAATAAAATTAATCCGTCCATGGATAATTTCATGTCCCCCAGATAATACATCTTATTATCCTTTAGAGCTGCCGCTCCAAAACGGCTTTGAAAACCGGCATAATCAAATATATAGACCGAAGTCTTATCCCTGCAGTACTCCGCCAGACTATGATTCAAATATTCAATGCTTTCCATCAGTCCGAATTCCTGTTTCGTCTCCATGATTCCCAAGGGCGAAAAGGCCGGATATGCAAAATTATGTATTACCAGAATCCCCGGAATATTTTGTTCCAAAAGATTTACATATTGCCGAAATTCTTTCCATTTGTCTTCTATATAATTTCTCCGTTCTGAAACCGTATATTTGTATGCATCTATATAATAATCTCCCAGAAGGCTTTCTGCATCCCATAACAGGAAGGTAATATCCGGTATAACGAATTGCTCGTTCCAACCAAGAGCTTCCTGTATTACCTGCCGGTAGGCTCCCTCATAACAGTCTATACCGATTCCTTCTTTAAAAGCTTTTACCGTTAATACTTCCTTTAACCCCTTTATGGTAAACATGGAAAGAAATGCCACCTGAATTTTCTTCTGTGGCATTTCCTTTATACATTGTCGATAAGATTTTAGATAATCTGAAAACTGCATTTATATACCTCCGCATATCGCAGGTTTATCCTCTTTCTTTCAAAAACTCCTGTTCCAGCTCCAACAGCTTCCTGCTTCTGTCTTTCACACGCCTTGCCGGAACTCCGGCATTTACCGTCCATTCCACCGAATCTCTTGCACACAGGCTCATGGCCGTAAAGGAACTGCCCTCGGCCAGATTTACTCCCGGAAGTACGACGGAAGAGGCACCTATCGCAACATATTTCCCAATCGTAACCTTACTGTCAATAGACCCTGGTTTATACTTCATTGGTATCATTGGATTCGTCATGGAGTCTCCGCTATAATCGTCTGAAACCGCATAAATGGAACATTTTGATGAAAGCGAAGTATAATCCATCATTTCCACTCCGCTGTCTCCTCCATACAATCCGCAAAACTGGGCAATATGAATAAAATTATGCAGAATAACGGTTCCACTTAAAATGCAGAAATCATCAATTCTGACATCATGTCCAATAGTCAGGGTTGCTGGAGAATATAAAATCGCATTTCTGCTGATTAATACATTTTCTCCAAATTCCTTAATTCCCAGTTCTTTTAATTCTTCTGGTGAATAAAATGTTGTCATTTCCGTTTTCTCCGTATCCGTTTATTTGATATATTATTTTCTTACATATGCTTTAATGCTTCCTTTAGTTCCTCCACATCCAGCCATTCCTTATTTGTACCGGAATTATATTCAAATCCGTCGCCTACCGGAACCCCTCCCGGCAATATCATACTTTCATTATGCCAGGTATAATTTGGATATATAATATAATGTTTATCATATTCATAGGTCATACGGGAATCATCTTTTGTTACCATGACTTCATGCAGCTTTTCTCCTTCCCGGATACCGATTTCCTTAATTACCGAATCTGCACACATGGCTTTTGCCAAATCTCCGATATGGAAAGACGGAATCTTTGATATATAGGTTTCTCCGCCTTTGGATTCCTCCAATGCCTTAAACACCAGCTGTACCCCTTGTTCCAGGGTAATCCAGAATCTTGTCATTCGAAGGTCTGTAATCGGAAGTTCCTTTTCTCCCCTGTCCAGAATTCTCTGAAAAATCGGAATAACGGAGCCCCGGCTTCCGGCTACATTTCCATATCTTACTACGGAAAATACGGTTCCTGAAGTTCCGCTGTAGGCATTGGCGGCAATAAATAATTTATCTGACACTAATTTTGTACCACCATACAGATTAATTGGATTTACTGCTTTATCTGTCGATAAGGCAACTACCTTTTTAACACCCTTATCCAATGCCGCATCAATAACATTCTGTGCACCATGGATATTGGTCTTTATGGCTTCCATCGGATTATATTCACAGGTAGGCACCTGTTTCATGGCTGCCGCATGAATAACATAATCCACGCCTTCAAAGGCTCTGTACAAACGCTCCCGGTCCCGTACGTCACCGATAAAGAATCTGACCCTGCTCATATCCACTTTACCGGTATATTCACTTTTCATCACACTCTGTTTAAATTCATCTCTGGAATAGATGATTACCTTTTTCGGTTTGTAATCTGCAAATATCATTTCCAGAAACTTTTTACCAAAAGAACCTGTACCGCCTGTGATTAAAATTGTTTTATTGTTTAACATGACCTGTCTCCTTTTGTTTTATATGAAACCTTATTATTTTTAAGTACTACGGACTTTTATTATAAAACCGACTAAAATATATATCGGCAAATATTGTATAAGACTTAATCATTATACAATATTTGCCGAAACATGAAAAGGGATAGATTTTACTCATCTTCTTCATCAAATGTGTCATCATATTCATTCAATATATAGTATTCCAGTTCTTTCTGCAGTATATCAAACTTTTTATTGAGCATAATTATTTTCTGCTCAATAGAATTAAATCTCCTTGCCCGCACAATATCTGATATTTCTGTTTTATGTTCATTAAATAAATTCCACATAAATTCTGCATCTTCAATTTCTAATCCGAGTATTTCAGCAGATATCTCTGCATATCTGCGTTTTGAAAAGCATTTATTAAATATGATATCTTCGCTGAAATAGAGCAAAAAGTTCGCTACTTCTGCCAAATCTCTTGCATATTCCAAATATTCAACTATATATGTTACATTTTCCCGTTCAAAATATATCATATCAAAAACATCTCTGCACAGCTTTACTCTGGATTCTTTTGCAAGATGTCTGAATGAAGAAAATTTTATAAAGTTTTTTGTCTGCTTTATCACCTTTTCTTCTATCTCATCCCAAAAAGCCTGATCCTGATACATCTTCCTTAATTCATCGAAATTAAAATTCCGTTCTTCTTTTTTTACCTGCTGAATGATAACTTCACATATCTGTTCCTGAATCTGTTTCACCGATATGTCTTCCTGTTTATTCTCCTGTAATGATTTAATCAATTCACTGATTGCACTGTCCATTTACTCAAACTCCTCATTATAATACTCACTTGTTAATAATACCATTGCCTCATCATCCATATACTGTTCCTTCTTTTTAATCTCTGCCCACACAGACGGAAGATAATCTCTTCCATAATCTCTTGCATTTAAAAATACAGAATCCAGACTATGTTTCAGCATCTGTGAATTAAACAAATCGGTTCCTTTCGAATATCGGGTATTTAATGTATGAAGCACATAATCGCTTCCATTAAAATTCCCTTTTTTTATTACTTTTGCAGTTTCCGAAAACGCAGTTATCAATATTCTCTCTAATTGCCCAGATTCTTCTGTATATAAATCCTGCTTTTTGTAAAAACGATATGCTTTTCTTCCTTGTGCAGTTATGATATATAAAGATTGTTTTCCTACCTTTTTCCTGCTCCAATAGTTTAAATGATTCGTTCGACGAAAGAAATTAGACAAACTTTGGCTGGAAATATTTAAGGATTCTGCAATCACTTTCTGCTCCATCAGATTATTTCGGGCTAATAATTGCAATACAGGATATAAGTACTTATAAGACTTTACACTGCTGTATTCCTGATATTCCTTCTCACGCTTTGCCAACTCCGTCATTATTTCTGATATTGTTTTAACTACCGTATAGTAATAAACTCTTTGATATTCTCTGTTCTCAAGCAAATGAAGATAATTTTCCAAAGCTTCCACTCTGCGTTCGTCAACTTCTAATTCCACCACACACTCACAAACAGTGTGATTCTCAATGGCAGACACTAAAATGTCTTTTGCTCTTTCTACCATTTCATTTAATCTTTCATCTTCCACCGTGTTTCTCATAAGCTCATTAAAGTAATCTTTTATAAACATTCTATTCTTCATGAGAACACCTCCCTATCATTCGTAACGTATTTGTAACGTATATACATTATACTAAAATCTCCTTCTGATATCAAGTCTATGACTATAAATCCAATCTTTTATAACCCGAATCGTTTTATATCCATTATTTTCATGCTCTGCCATCGGATATAACGTATAAACACATTGACATTTTCCTATCCTGCAATTTTCACAGGAATTATTATTATCATAATAATATATCAATCCTTCTACATTATTATTTCCAGAATTCATATTTGTACCCGGAATTGCAATAAACCCCATTTTCTTATTTTCCTTCCTTGCTTCACAACAATTTCCCACAACCGATATTCCATTATGTGCCTGTGCAAAACGTTGCATTGCTGATTCAAAATAAGATAAAGATACCGAATAACAGGATATAACTTCTATATTGACAAAATATTCATTTTGTAAAAATGCCTGATCCACTTCCTCCAAAGCATCGCGGCAGATAAAGTACAATATCCTTCCCAAGCCCCTTACATCAATCAGTTCCAGTTTCTCGGGACGCTGTTGTAAATCCTCATAATATTTAATTCCACCTTCTTTAAGGTTAAAACCTATTTTCTTATGATTCTCTACTAATGGAACACCTGTGGCTGATAATAAAGTACAGCAATTACTCCGCTCGTCGTAATTCCAGTATGAACCCATAAAAACCAGCTTAATATTAAAATCTCCATTTTTCAAACACTGTTCAGCCAGCCACTGTTGTATTGTCCGTTTTGTAGAGCCTGCCATTGCAAGTTCAGGAAATACAACAATATCCACATCACACGAATCCATTTCTTCCAATATTTGAATATAAGCCCTATTAATTTCATCAGTAAAAACAGTATCTTCTTCTATGGTAAAATAATTTCTTTCTTCATAACATTCATGATTTTCTTTAAACCATTTACTATTATAAAAAGGAATTACTGCAATTTTAATCTCTTGATTTTTTCTACAAAACCAATGTTCAAACTCCGAATTGTTATAAGCCTTAATAAAAATATCTGGCTCACCGCCCCGTTTTCTCACTATTGTATAATTTTGTAACAAAGAATTTACTTTAGACTCATCCACAAAACATCGAATTCTATTATTTCGCAGAACAGGACTCATATCTGCAATTCCCTCTTCAGGCATAAGATATAAACCATATTCCGAATCTTCCTGATTTAACGGGCCCTTTAAATACAGTTTATTTAATCCCATTTTTTTATTCTGTTTTAATAATAGATATTCATCTCTCTCCGCCAGTATCTGATCAAACTGAATCAGAATATCTATACATATATTTCTAAAATCTGAACTCTGCTCTAAAGTAAATTTCAGGTTTCGTTTAAATAATTCAAAGCTTACTCCTAAATTTAATAACTCGTCGATAAGCTGCCCAATTTTTATATAATCCTCTATATCACTATTATTTGCCTTGGATTCTGAATAATTTCTGATATATTTCGGACTATCAATTGTATCCACCCCTACATATAAAACCACTAATATATCATATATTGTACTAGCTTTTAAAATCCCCTCTTGTACATTATTTAATCCATCTGTCTTTTTGTTCATTTCATCCCTTTTCCTTTATTATAATAATTTATTGTTTTCCCTCCAGATAAGTTATTATCTTCTTAAGCTTGTGTATATACGTGACTTCTAAATTATTCTGATTGTTCTTTAAATAAATATAACACATCTGTAATACATTAAAAACCATAAATTAATAACAAGTTTTTCTTTCATTTTACAGATGACAATCTGTACTTTTTTTATGTTGCAAAACTTCACTTCTAGCCGGAACAACCACAGAGTATTCTGCCATATCTTTATAACCACATGCCATTGCGCCAATCATCGAATAATCATTTATAATTATATCATTTTTTACAGCAGATGCTACACCCAGAAAACAATTATTTTTAATCGTGACAAAACCTGCAGTAACAGCCTTAACAGAAAATGTATTATAATCTCCTACACTTGAGTCATGCCCTATTATAACTCCCCCATAAAAAAGATTCCCATTTCCAATTGATACTCCGGCTTCTATAATAACCGTTTCCAGAATATTATTTCCTTCACCGATTTTAGCATCCGGTGCAATAATTGCTGTAGGATGTATATAATTTTCAAATCTATATCCTCTTTCTTTACATCGTTCAAAAATTTTCTTTCGAAGATTACTCATTTGAGTATATCCTATTCCCATAATCAATGTTATTTCTTTTTCTGAAAATCTTTCAAACAATTCTTCAAAGGAAATCACATTAATTCCATCTAATTCTGTTTCATAGATAAACTCCTTATCTGCTACATAAGAAAGTACCTGTCCGAACAAAGTCATGTCAATATATTTTTTCATCATTTTTGCATATGTTCCATTTCCGACTATAATCAGGTTTTTCATCATAAATTTCATCTTCTTTCATTTTCCATAATAATATTCTTCATTGTAATCCCGAAAAAAATATATCGATATCATACTTTGTTCATTTTTTCTCCAAATCTTTCAGTAGTTTTAACACTGTATCAAACTCTGAATCCGTATATATACAGTAATCCGGATAAAAAAATCCCTCTAAAAGAAACAAATTTTAAAATTACATCCGTCTCTTTCAGAGGAATTGCTAATATCTACACTCTCACCTGGTTATTCATAAGAAAATATCAACATATATCTGATTTCTCTCATAAATTCTGTTTCAGGCATTCTATATGATTTTCCATTTTTTTAAAATATTTTTTCATTATGAAAAACCCTTTTTCTATTTCAAAATAATCTGTTTGAATTAATCGGTCTATTCCATCATCTATGGCTCTGATCACATACTGATTCTTGTCTTTTAAATTATTTTCATAAGCTTTAATTGACTGCATACCTACGATTTCATTAAATCCACCGCCTCTGGCATCTTCCTCTATTAATATGGTTAAATTACGTATACTCATATTATAAATATGAGCATGTACTCTCCATCCTATATGCAAATCACAGTTATCATATATCTCCAGTTTTTCTGCACTATGGGAAATATCAACGCTTTCTACATTTTTTTCTTTTAATTTTTCTTCCAATTTTAAAATCTCTTTATATTGTTCCTCTCCACATACATCCGGTGTATTACCTCTATGATATACAAAACAGATTTTTGCTTTTGGAAACCTTTTTCCCAGCAAATCAACCAATTCAATTACCTGATAATAGCTGCTATAGCGGTAAGGGTCTGAAATACATATTTTTTCTACTTCTTCAATTTTTTTATTTACATTCAATTTATCAATACTTTTTAAATCATACCATGCAGGACATCCCACCATGCTACAATTATATATACCATTATTTTTCAGCATTCGGACTGTAAAAAAATCCCTGCAGCCAATTTTATAATTGCTTTCTCCCATTTTGCTTATAAAATTATATGTTTTTTCTGAAAAATTATAATTATAAACACCCTTATCTGATAAATTTTCCCCTTTCCAACCTAAACCCATTGCAAATTGCGGAACACTAATTTTATCTAAATCAGCAACAAAAGGAATGCCTGCTGGATATATATTCGGCTGAAATACAGGTCCACCGGCCCAAACCAACGCATCTGCACAATTTAACTTTTCTATAATATTATCACAGGATTGCAACCGGTTTATAACTTCTATTTCACAATCTTTCAAACAATGTCTCAGTAATTCTATACTTCTCTTTACAATAAGAAAGTCCCCTGCATTTACAATTGCTCCTGACATCAAATTAATTTTCATAAATACCTCCTGTCAATTTTCATAAATTTGAACAAAATATAAATAATATAATATTAGGAAATATTATACAATATTTCCTAATCTAGATATACTCATTATTCCTTTTCGTTAAATTTTAAATTATTTCATACACTGTAAAATTTGTTCTACTCTATGCCCGTATGTATGATTTTGGCAAACTTTTTTATACCCATTTATCAATATCTGTACTCTTTCTTCTTCATGAGTCAGATAATAACGACATTTATCTTCCAGTTCATCAAATGAACGGTAAACCACTAAATCCTCATCTATTTCAAAATAATCCTCTAATTCCTCCTGATAATTAGTCAATAAAAATCCGCCGCTTCCCATTATATCAAAAATCCGAAGAGGCAGTCCTGTTTCGATGGAGCGAATGGTCTGATTAATATTTATTTTTGACAAATA
Source organism: Lachnospiraceae bacterium (assembly GCA_022794265.1). Classification (GTDB taxonomy): domain Bacteria; phylum Bacillota; class Clostridia; order Lachnospirales; family Lachnospiraceae; genus Bovifimicola. Next base: position 88,429 of record JAAWEK010000013.1, on the reverse strand, counting down.
AAATACTTTATTCATATCACTTTCATAACTGACTGCTGGCTTAAGTTCTACATTTTGAATCATAGAAGTATCATTATTTGTATATAATCGAACCTGAAATTTTTTACCCAAACGGTTAAGCATTGCAACTCTGTCCATTTCAGATACCTTTCGCGAAAAAAGATTGTCCGCATAATAGTATCTGTCAGTCATCAGAAATTTGTTTTTGCTTTCTGAATTCAAAGCATTGTTTAAAAAAGTAACTGTTTCATCTCCTACATAAGATTCAATGTTTTTTTCCGAAATATTATTAAATATAAGACTTAAAATCTGTTCAAAATATTGCCGGTTATTTTCAGTTAAATAGGGGAATATTTGATTATATAAATTATCCTGATACAAATTTCCTACAAAAGATATATCGGACTGAAACTTTTTCTCATCCTCCTCTGTAATATCAATTGCACTGATTCTGTTTTTATTGATGGCCATCGGTAAATGAAATAAATGAGGAATTCCCATTTTCTCCAATCGTTTATATTGTCCTTTATCAAATACAAAAACATAATTGCAGGAATTTCTGGCTGCTGGTGTATATAATGCGTATAATGGTGAATCAAAGGTCCATGAAACATACTTTATATTCATTTGATTACATATATCTGAAATCACAGGCAAAAAATCATAGGTCATTACAAAATCATATTTCTTTTCAGATAATTTATTGATAAGCAATTCATCTGTTTCTTTGATATGTTCATTAAATTTATATATGGTAGCAAGACTGTCCACTGTATGACCTGCCTCAATAAACGCCCAGGGCAAATCAAATAATTTTATTGTCTCACTATTCAAAAAAAGTATATTCATGGATTATATTCCTTTCGCAAATAATTTTTGCAATTACATTATATATATTCTAGTTCTTCATTTTCTTTAACTAATCTCTCTAACATTACCATTTTCAAAAAAACTTTTCATATATTTTTTAGTTTCTTTTCCTAAATTAAAAATCATATCCAAAACAGTTACGGTATGCTGAAACTCCCCATATAACTGATAATACTCTTTATATCCTGAATAATCCATATATTCTAAATCAATATTTTCTTTAATAAACAATTCGTTATCTATATAATCTTTAGCTGCCGGACCTGACAAATAACACTCTGCGCCTGCCTGTTTGCAAATATTAACCAGTTTTTCTGTTTTTCCATCAATTAAATTATATTCTGATGACCATGTTATTTTTGTGTTAATGTCTAATATTTTACATATATTCTTCAGAAAAATATAATTAATTTTGCTTAAATACCTTTCTTCTCTACACTGCTCGTATAATTCTTTTATTATTTCTGAATACTCGTCAAAATGCTTTGCCCTTGCATAATTATACTGCAATGTTTTCCAATGCTCGTCTACCCAATCAGATGAAATCACCTCTGTTTCACAAATCTTTTGATAAAATTTCCCTTTTGTCGCAACCGGAATACTTATCCACTGCATTCCCTGAATCGCCTTTATTTTATTTCTATTTCTCCAGTCTCTTTTTGTATACTGCATATCATCATACAGAACAAACTCATCAACCATATTAATCATATCAAAATATCCCTTCCATGGAATATAATTTGACTGTAAAATTGCTATTTTTTTCATGACTTTTCTCCTTAAAATAAATAACCATTCAGATAATTCCCAAATGATACTATAATATCTTCCCCCTCACAAATCTCTTTTAAAACTATCATCTTAAATATATTTTTATTAATGTAACACTATTCTTTACAAAATGCTTCTGCATAATTAAAAATAGTAGTATCCTTATCAAAATTTTCATCTTTGAAAATTGTAACACAGAACTCAAAAGGCATAATACTATTATCTAATATAACATTTCTTGAAAGACCATATGACAATGTAAGAATTTTCTCTGGTGATGCATGAAAATCTTTTTCTGAAGTTCTATAATCAATTTTATCTGACAAAAAATTCATGGCTATTCCAATATTACTCATATTTAATGCTTTCGTCATTGCTTTTTTTATAAATTCATAATTTTGCTCCTCTGATTCATATACGCAAAAAATACCCGAAGCTATACAATAATCATATTTTTTTCTTTCATCGCACTCCAAAAAATTTCCACATAAAAGTTGGTCTAACTTTTCTGGATAATTTTTACCTGCAATATCAATAAACTCTTGTACAATGTCCATTCCCCAATAATCAATATTGCTATGATTTGCATTTTTCTCTATAAAAGCGTACATATCCGCAAAACCACAACCAATATCCAACAAAGTTTCTCTTTTCTCCTTCCCTCCCGGATTAAGAAAACGAAACAATTGTTTAAAACGTACTTCTTGTTTATTTTTACTCCAACCCAGACTCCTCTCATCATTTGCTCCATATTTTTTTAACCTGTCTGAAAAATAAGCTACCACATCATTCATATTATATGTCATTTTTATATCCATCCTTCTTTTAACAATACTGTTAAATATAAATTTTAATTATTGTTACTTTTAAAATAATTAAGTTCATCGCTTTTTTTAACGTATATTGGCGTATATTGATTTTTATATACTGAGTTCATCTCTGTATCTTTTGTAATTAATGCTCCAGATCCTATCACACAACCTTTGCCTATTGCAACATGATCATTAACTGTTGCATTTACTCCAATAAAGCTATTATCTCCAACGTATGTCCTTCCAGATAAAACTACATGTGATGCAATGAAAACATGATCTCCTATGTGCGCATGATGACCAATATGATTTCCACTCCACAAGACAACATTGTTTCCAATTTTAACAAATGGCTGAATTGTGTTGTCCTCTAAAATAAAACAGTTATCTCCAATCTGTTTTCTATCAATCCAACATGTAATATGTGAACTGATATAACTTGCAAGTTTATATCCCTTTTGTTTTGCAATGTTATATTTTTCCTCTCTCACTTTATTCATACGAGAATAACCTACTGCAATAAACATTTCATATTCAGTTGGCGAAAAATAATTTTCTATATCCTCAAAATCAAACACTGGTAAGTTACAAAAGGTATTATTTTTTTTGTATTCACGATTCACAGTAAATGCTTCCACCTTATATTCCGAATCATTCTCAAAATAAAACTTTGCAACTTCTGCTATATCATCCATTCCAAAAATCAATAACTTTTTCATTCCTAAATCTATACAGCTACAAATCTTACATATTTAATAATTGAAAGATGAGTAGCTAACACCTTCCTTTCTATTAATTTTATATCTCGCATTCAGTTAATCCTGAAAAACTGTTTTTTAATAATTATATTAAGAATTTCCAATCTTCCAGTAATCTATTATTCACGCACAGCCAAACCAAATCCCGTTTTTCCATAACCATTACCACAATATAACATATATACGTCATCTTTATGTTTGAACACTACAGGATAATCAATCATTTCTGAATCCCATCCTTCACTGGATACTCCAATTCCTGATTCATTATCTTTTCTTGTCCATACAATTCCATCTTCAGATTCTGCATATCCAATTCTGTATTTTTCTCCTCTATACGAATACCACATTTTATATATACCATCCTCAAACATAATTGATGGCTTTGAAAATGCATATTCACTTTCATCTTCTCCTTGGATGCAAATAATTCCATCCCTGTTCCAATGAATTCCGTCTAAAGATTCAGCATATTTTATAACATGATTCATATCACGTTCCTTCTCTCCCCATTGGATATTAGAACCATACCACATGCGAAACTTTCCACTCTCTTTTATTACATATGGGTAAGACATAGATAAATAATCTACTTCACTTCTTTCTATAATTGGAACATTAGAAAATTTCTTACAGGAATCATCATTCATATCATATAGAGCCAGACCTATATAATTCATCCAAGGAACGGTAATCCCCAAATTCCATCCTAAATAATAAATATATTTTTTATCTTCAACCTCTAAAACACATCCCAACGAACATCCCGAGTCATCAAACATTCCCGGTATACCAGGTGATAGAATTGGTTTTAAGGCATTTTTCTTAATTTCTTTTTTCTCTATATCAAAATCTAAATATGTAATATATGATCTTCTTTTTTCATCTCTAATATTAAAAAATATACGAAAAATATTATCCTTTATATAAACAGGAAAAGGATTCGACCCATGAGTAAACATTTTCTCCTCGCATAATTTTTTAGGCTCATATATTCTTCCAAGTTTTTTCCAGATCATAAAATATTCCTTTCTATAAGTTTATATTTTTTCAACCCATTCAGTTATTGTATCAAAAATATATCGCAATTCCTCCTTTTCTAATGCATAGTACATTGGCAGACGTACCAGCCTGTTACTCTCGACCGTAGTATATCTGTCTATTCCAGTAAATTTACCATATTTTTCACCTCCGAAAGAAGAATGAAGCGGTACATAATGAAATACACAACTTATCTTTTTTTCTTTCATATAATCTATGAATTCACTTCTTTGCTCTACATTCCTCCATTTAAGATAAAACATATGAGCATTATGTGTACATTCTGATGGCACTACAGGCAATTCAATAATACCTTCTTCTTCATATTTTTTCAAACTTTCAAAATAAAATCTCCAACTTTTAATTCTATTATTATTTATCTCATCAGCCATTAATAATTGCCCATATAAATAGGAAACATTAAACTCGCTTGGAAGAAAAGAGGAACCTATATCTACCCAGGTATACTTATCAATTTCTCCACGATAAAATTTACTTCTATTCGTTCCCTTTTCCCGGATAATTTCTGCCCTCTCTAAATAATCTTCATTATTAATTACCAATGCCCCCCCTTCTCCCATAGTATAGTTCTTTGTCTCATGAAAACTGTAACAGCCAAAATCTCCAATAGTTCCCAATGCTTTGCCCTTATATGTTGCCATGACCCCTTGAGCCGCATCCTCTACTACTGGAATATTATACTTTCTTGATATATCCATAATGGTATCCATCTCACAGCCAACACCAGCATAATGAACTACAACGATAGCCTTGGTCTTTTCCGAAATGGCTTCTTCAATTAACTTTTCATCTATATTCATTGTATCCGGACGAATATCTACAAACACACATTTAGCCCCACGCAATACAAATGCATTCGCAGTAGAAACAAATGTATAAGACGGCATTATTACTTCATCCCCTGGTTGTATATCTAACAAAATAGCTGTCATTTCCAATGCCGCTGTACATGATGTTGTCATTAATACTTTTGGTGCATGAAAATGCTGCTCCATCCATGCACTACACAATTTTGTATATTTCCCGTCTCCCGCAATTTTACTGGATTTTACAACTTCTGCTACATATTCTAATGCTCTTGGTAAATATACTGCTTTATTAAATGGTATCATCATTCTCCTTCTTTCTTTTGTTGATTAAAAATCTCAACTGATTTATTTATTGTTTCAATAATTCCATTAATATGTGCTTCGACACTTCTTTTATGGACATTTTTCTTCATTTCTATGCTTTTATATCTATAATATTCCTTATCAATCTGCAATCTTCTCAGTTCATATGCAAGCGCATTATAATCTCCCTGAATAGCATTTTCCATACCTACCCAATTACAACCATCAAATGCTGTATCCAACGTAATCACCGGCAAGCCTTCCAACATAGCCCATGCAACAGATATCCCTCCCCCAACTCTATCAGGATTAAGATACACATCCACAATTTTATAAAGCGCTGACAAATCACTTTCATAAGCAATGCATTCAATTTTTTTCTTTTTTAGCAATTCATCATAATTCTCATTGATATACTTTACTGACGGTATTCCAACAATAACCCATTTTAGTGTTTCTCTATTATATATTTCTCTGCATACTATATCAATAAATTCCTGATTAAATTCATATTCTAACCGATTTCCTACTGTCACTACTATAAATTCATCGTTCTTCCATCCTCTTTCTTCCCGATTATATACTTTTTCAGAAACAGGTAAAATAAGTAACGGCTGACACTCAACTAACTCCTGTTTTTTGTCCATCCAAGGATAATTATTATTTATGTCAAAAAATAAATCGGCATTTGTACAAACCATACAATGAAAATATGCATTAGAGCCGGTAGTAACCGTTGGTATGAATACAATAGGAAACAAATTATATAATACGCTTGTTGCACATGTATTATTTGCTCCAAACATTATAATACTGTTCGGATTAAAATCTATTATTTTATTCACATAGTCATTAGCATGTTCGCTCATTGATTCCCCTTCCGAATAATAAACCGGAATGTCCTCATCAAATACCTTTCTATTGCTTTGTTCGTAAACGAAAAGTCCTGCTGTATTAACAAAAAATGTATTTATAAAAAAATCTTCCGCTGAATATACTCTTGATTCAATAAACACTGCTACTTCGTATCCGCTGTTTTTTAAACCATTAGCCAGTTCCCCTACTATCTTGGTTATATGCCAATTCCCCCCTAGCAGAGGTGCAGAAGAGGCAATTGCAATCCTTTTCTTTTCTGAATAATCTTTTCTGTATTTTTTATTATATATTGAATCAGAAATATCACGCATTATCTTTTTTCTGTCCAAATAATAATTATAATATCGAAATTCAGGATGTTTCATTACAACATTCGGCAAAACATGAAACATAAAATAATGTACCCACATTGGATTCCTGAATGAGCATTTATTTAATTCCTCATATGTTAATTTCAGCAATTCTCCATCACCGGCATTCGCTAAAAATAAAATATATGCACAGGTTAATTTTGTCTTTGTGGACTTTGTATTATTAAAAAGATTTCTTAATACCATAAATATTTCTTTATTTTTAATATTCTCTATCAGATATTTTATAGATTTTTCTGAAATAGCATTGCCATTCCCAAACTTACGAATCATTTTGCTTATCTCGGAAGCAGAATTAATATCTGCTATCCCGGAACCTTTAATAAACGGTATATATTCTTCATATGCTATTTTATCCAAAGAAACATTATACTCGTCCAATAATTCTCTCTTTATATCGCTCAGGGCTTTTAAATTAACAGAGCCAATTAATATGTAGTCATAGGCCGAATCATTCGTACTCAGCCATTCTGGTTTATTTATACTGATATTTAAATGATTCTTTTCAATTTTATTATCAATAAAAGTAACCACATCGGCATACTTAAGACTCATAATCTGTTCATAAAAACAAATTCCCGTTATATCTGCTCCCCATATCACTATACGACTGCCCTGTTTTATTTTTTTTGCCGGAAAAATTATATCTATCATATTTTTCTCCTATTTTAACATACATTCCTTTAAAGTCGTATCCTCTTCTATATCAACAAGGGCCTGTTTACCAATTATATCAGATAATCTGTCCGGCGAAATTCCATTTCCCGGTCTCTTAAACGTCAACATTTCTCTTTTTATTTCTGTACCCGCTTTGATATCACACTTTGCAACTATAGACCTTCTGGCATTTTCTCTTGCCGGACCTTCAGTCTCTAAACATGAAATTTCCGCTTTCCCTTTTATTTGCTGTACAAGTTTTAAGTTGTGAATTATTTTTTTCGCATCATTCACATCCATTGCATGATAATGGTCATTTCCCTTTAATGATTTATCCAATGTAAAATGCTTTTCAATAACAGTTGCTCCCATGCCAAATGCAACTGTCTGCACAATTCCATCAGCGGTGGGTTTTGTATGGTCGGAATAACCAATGATTTCATCCGGAAATTCCTTCATCAGACTTTGAATTTTCAGAAGATTGGCATGTTGCATCGGAGTCGGATATTCCAGCACACAATGCATAATTGTAAGCTTCTGTGTATTATATTTTCTGATTACATCTACAGCTCTGTGAATTTCATCCAGATTTGAAGCGCCTGTGGATATAATCACCGGTTTATTTTTCTTCGCAATATATTCCAAAAACGGAAGATTTGTAATATCGGAAGATGAAATCTTATATACATCCACAAGCTCCTGCAGATAGTCCGCCGCTTCAAAATCAAATGGAGTGGACATAAACATAATTTCTAATTTATCACAGTATTCCTTCAGAATTTTATATTCACTTTCACCAAACAGATCATATTTCTTAAATAATTCAAATTGCGATTTTGTACATTCCTCACTCAAATCCCAATAAGCCGGAGAAACCTTAGATGCCAGTTTCTCTGCTTTATATGACTGAAATTTAACGGCATTAATACCACATTGTTTCGCCTCACTGATCATCAATTTTGCTGCATCCAATAAGGTTATTTCATTTTTAACTGCAATATCGTAATAGTTTACTCCTATCTCTGCTATCAGATAATATCCCTGCTCCTCCAGTTCTTCAAAATATCCTTTCATATATCCATCTTTCCTCCATTCTTCCCATTGAAAGCAGGGGTTTCGCTCATTCTCCCAGAATTATTTTCTTGACTCTGCTAATTCCCTGCATAAGATTCTTATTTTTCATTCGATTATATAAATTTTTTCTCATTACATCGCTCTTAATTAGCCAAAGCAGCGTTTCTGCTATGGTTTTTTCATCTATTTCCGTTCCTAATCCCAGGTTAATAAATCCGTTTGCTATATCTCCAAAGATATGCGCCTGCTCTCTTCTATTCTGCGCAATAACGATGGTTGGAACTCTCATGCACGCCAGCTCATACATAGTTCTTCCCTGAGAAGAAATCGCAATATCTGCCTTATACATATATTCGGCAATATTACTTACATTTCTTAGTATTTGAATATTATAATCCATATTCTTTATTTTTTCCATTAATGGAGATTCATCACCGTAACCCATACCCAGTATACACGTGTATTCAATCTCCTTATAGCCAGTCTTTTCAATTGCCTCAATTGTTTTCATGGTAAGATTTTCAGGATCTGTTCCTCCAAAAACAATCAGTACGTTATTTACTTTTTCATTAAATTTTTTTTCATTGTAAAGTATAAACTCATCCCGAACACAGTAATACTTTTCCCCGCAATATACATTTTTCTCCTCTTCCGTCTCATACAATGCATTTATTACTGCATCTGCATATAATCTGCCCTCTCCCAAATCTTCAAAATTTACAACTCTTATTCCGGTTTCTTTTATCAATTCCATATATTCTTTCTGCGTATCTAATATATCATTGACAAGAATCTGTGCATTTTCCCGCTTTACTATATCTATAATTTCCTCATCTGAATTGATAATCTCATATTTAAAAAAACTATTACTGATTTTATTAATTCCTAAATCACTTTTCGAATTAAGTACAAATAGCACCTCATGTTCCGTTAAATTATAAGCTATCTGTAAAACCCTGTATACATGTCCTAATCCAATTTCTTTATATCCGTCTACTCTGAAGATAATTTTCTTCTTACTCAACTCTGCTTCCGCCAGCACCCAATCCTGTCTGTTATCTATATCTATGGACTCATTCTCACTCATTTCAAAAACACTGACTTTATTCCCAAACCGGTTTTGCTCCGTTACAAACCGGGAATTTGTAATAAGAAAGGCACCCGTTTCACTGTAATGAGGCGGTAAATACTGTCTATTGACTCTTTTTTCATATAACGGAACAATTACGCCCTGCTCCTTTCCCCATGCAAGATGGGGCTTATTTACCACAGCTATGGTTGTATCCAGTCCTTTTTCAATATGCGCCTGTATCGCTGCATCCAATGTTTCAACTTTCAACAATGGCGAGGTCGGCTGCAAGGTTATTATGATGTCATAATCTTTTGTCTGTTTCATTATACTATATGTATGGAACACAACACTGTCTAAAGTCACATCATCCTCACACAAATATGCCGGTCTGTCGATGATTTCTACATTATATTTTGCTGCCACTGCCTTTACCTCTTCGGCATCCGTTGAAACTGCAATGTCTGTAATCCATTTTGAATTTAATGCATTTTCAATGGCATAACCTATTAAAGGCTTTCCGGCCATCATTCTTGTATTTTTCTTGGGTATTCCTTTTGAACCGGCCCTGGCCGGAATCACTGCCAATATTTTTTTCATTTCAACCTCATCTCTATGGGATTCACCAATCTGTCTGCCAAACTTCCCATATGGAAATTTAACTTCAAACACTAATTAATGATTTCTTCCAGCGAAACTACTTTCAAAGACTTATATTTTTTTCTTATTTCTCCTAAGATATCATCATAATCCGCAACCGCTGTAACAATTACCAAATCCACTTCTTCCATTCCAGCCATTCCGTCAATATCAACAACTTCCAGTCCGTTCAGTCCGTATACCAATTCCCTGCCGTTTCTGTCAATATAATATTTTATTTCCATATCGGTATACTGTTCAAACTGTTTACTTAACAGTTCTGCAATACTTCCCATTCCGTATACTGCAATTTTGTTATAACCGGACGATTCTAAATATTTCTTAATGGAATCCTCATTTGATAAATTCTTTAACAGCCATGATGAAGTTACTCCATAGTATTTTTTATATCTTTTCAATAATAAACTTTCTTTTGCTTTAGCTTTGGTAGCATAACCATATATTCCAAAAACTACAGCCGATAAAAATAAACATTCTGTTACTGGTTTTATAATTTTTTTTACTTTCATGTTAATTTTCATCCTTTCTTATAATCTCCTGGATTGCAGATTTCATTTTAATAATACTATTTTTCTCAAAATACGTTTTTGCAGAATTACTGGTTTGTATGTTATTTACAACAATCCTGTGCAATTCATCTACACTGTCAATCAATACCGCCATATCATTTTCATATAATTTTTTCATATATGTATAAGAAGCTTTCTTAATAATTACTATATTGGTATCAAACATCGTTGCTTCCAATAAAACTGTGGAAAAAATACCAACCACATAATCGGCCTGTGCAAGATAAAAATAAATATCCCTGTCGATATTATCAATAATTGTAATAGTTGTATTATTTAACAAACTGCCAAACTCTTTTCTCCAATTTCCAAACTCCCTTGGATGTAATTTTACAATTATTTCGAATTTTTCTAAATCTACCCTTTTTGATAATTCTGCTGCATATTCAAATATTTCTTTAATACTCTGTGAAATAAATAATATCTTTTTCTTTTTGTGTTTTTTTAAACTAAACTTTTCATATTTTTTTATTTTATTTTCCATTTCCGGGTAACCAACAGCATAAATCCTGTCATCTCTTATTGGAAATCTGGTAGTATTCTTATCTTCCTGACTAAATGTAAAAATATAATCCGGAAAATTTCTTAAATTTCTCTTTTTTTTGAAATTGTATGATATATGTTCTTTTCCAATAACCCCATGCTGCAGCTCAATCACGGGTATGTCCAATTCTTTGGCCACTTCGCATAATATCATCATTCTAAAATCATAGTAACATACAATTACAATTACTTTCGGCTTTATTTTTCTCAGTATAAAACGATAATAACTTCTAAAATAACTTCTTTCATTCAAAATATTGACTAAATTTGTATTTATTTTTATTTTTTGCTTCGTTGTCAATGCATTTTCAAAGCTTTCTTCCAGCAAACAGTATATTTTATCTTCTAATAAACGTCCGTCAAATACTACTTTATCCTTTTTGGAACACAATGCCTTAAATGAACTGATATCAAAATTCTTTATACCTGAAATACTCCTTGGAAAATAAAAGAAGCCATCATTCATCATATCAAACGTATAATATGAATTATCAATGTTTTCAGCAAGCAAATCTGTAAATCCACATTTATATTTGCCATTTTCCTTAACTTTTCTGATAAAGCTGAAAATCAAAACTTCCTTCTTTCTTAAAAAAAATTGATTTTTTACTGTCATACGCTTTATCAATTCCATAATATCCATTCGGTCGTCGAATTTTCCATCAACAGAGATATTTCTATTAAATAATCCATAATTTTCCATCAATGAAGTATAAACATCAAACCGAATATACATCCAGATTTTTATATTACCTATTTTTAAATCAAAAAAATGATTTCTATTCTCTATCTCTAAAAACTTTTCTATCAACTCTTCTGATGTCATTCTATCCCTCATTTTCTGTATAATTAATATTTTTATTATGATTCTGCTTCCAGTTGAATCAATATCTCATCATATACCTGTAATGTATTTGTCAGTTCATACTTCAACGTATCTGCCAGCATTACCATATCGCTTTGTTCAAATGCTTCTAAAAGATTCTGCAGTTGTGCTAAGATTACATCTTCTGGCAAATCCACTCCTAACTGCCGGTAATACGGAATCTCTGATATCAATTTCATAATAATCTCATTTAACTCCGGCATAATCTGACTAATAGCCTTCATTGCAGGATTTGTATTATTTTGGCACAGCATTTCATAAATACTGTCTATCTCTGCCAAAACGCTTCTGACCTTTTCAGCTATTTTCTGCATATCAAATCCTCCAGATTCTCATGTTTCATACCCTTTATATAAGCTCCCTTTGCAGTATTATAGATATTCATTTTCACATCCGGGCGGGCAATCCTGGATTCTATAAACTTCCGGTAAATTTCATATACCTTTGCTGTCTTTATTATAGAACCATCTACGGAAGAAACTGACAAAACATCATTTAATTTCCCCATTTCATCTTCCTCCAGTTCTTTACAGTTACTGGCATGAATTTTATCATTGGTATAAGCCAGATCCAATCCTACACAAATCAGACTATTACATTCCATACGTATTGCCATATCTACTGCAAGGGTAGAAACTGAACCTCCGGATTCAAACAATTCAGCTCCGATATTTGCTGCATATGTTTCAGCTTTATCAAAATCCATCTGTAGAAGCATATATTTTTCTCCCTTCCAATATTCTATAACAGAGGAAGACACTGTGGACAAATACAATAAGCAAACCCGTTTCATAATCCTCTCATCTATATCCCTTATCTGCTCAATAATAGAACTTTTAGGATCTGATAAAAGAATATAATGCGGTATAATATTATTTTTTAACAGCTTTTTTGCAACCGTACCTGCTGCCATTATTAAATAACGATTTTCTTTTGCTACTGCCTGCAAAACCTCTATATCATTATCCAGAGACGGACCACCTGCGATATAAATTATATCTTTCCCTCTCAGATTATTTTTTATTTCATCTATTATTCGTGTTCCCAAAAGCAAATTATCTAAAAAATTCTTTTCCAACAGTTTTTTCTGACTCAATATAGAATTAATAGATGTAAAGGCAAGCTCTAATGTTTTTCTTAAATCCTGATTTTCTATATTGGTGATACACGGCTGATGAATCAATAATTTTCCTTTTAAATTCTTTAGATGTCCAGATAATTTTGAAAAATCCTTATCATAAATCAAATGTATATTCTTCGCAGAAATAACGTTACACAATTTTCGAAATTTAAAAAATATTTTAAACAGATTAATATCATGTTCAAATATATAAATCTCCTTTTCAGGATCCAAATGCTGAATTGCCTGTACCCAGCAAAAATTCAATCCGACAATTGTATATTCCTGAATACCCTGTTCTAAACTATTCTCAAATTTCTGCAGCGATTCAACATACGGGTCTATGGTTCCTTCATATGTTATCTGAGAATTAATTCTTACAGCTATGCCTCCGGAATATGTAATAATCATCTGATATTTATTTTCATCTATAAACTCAATCGAGGATAATTCATTCAATAATTCCGGATATCTTTCCCTAAGTGCTTCCAGATTCTCCCTCTCATATTCCTCAAACGGCACTAATCCTTGTTCTATTAAACTCATTGTCAATCCGTTTATATAAGATATATATTTCTCTTCCATTAAATCTGCAACATAAAGATAATCCTTGTTCTCCTGTGCATATAAAATATCTTGTAACATGGAATTGAAAATATCAAAATCTATTTCAAACAACTTGTTTCCGGAATTTTCATGCAATCTGACCAAATCAATTACTTCTGTTAATGAATTAATAAAATTTCGAAATCCCAAATTTCCGTTTAAAAAATCATCCATTCTATAATGATAAACCACCCTGCTCATATAAAAACGGACACGCGATAAACTTTCATATAATTCACGCATACTGATCCTCCTTTTTTCCTCCAAATCCTCTATCAATTGATCAATGGCGTCTTTATATGAATTCAACAGTTTTTTCCCCGCCTCTACAATGCACCTGATTTCATCCATCTGATCTTCACGCTCATCGTTCATTGTTCCCTGAATCTCATATTCTGTTTTCCTGTTATAGATTGCTGCCAGCTCCATAAACGGGACATGTTCAACATCATAATTAATCTGTTCAATTCCCTTCAGACACTTTTCATATTCTTTGGATCCTGTTTTATTTTTTCGGAATAATTCGTATAATTTATCATAATCTCTGATTCCCAAATTAATCTTCTTCTTAAATTCTGACAAAGCTTCCGGCAATTCCGCATATTCCTTATAAATAGCTTTTTTTGCAGAATCATCAAATATTGGTGAAATACTTTCAATCATTCCTTTAATATCCAATGATTTAACACATTCCCGCTCTATCACCTCTTTTAAAGAAATAATCTCACTGCCGTGAATCTTTGCTCCACCTTCTGTAGCATCAATTACTTTTAATTCAGGGTATCGTAATATCTGTTTTTCAAACCACTTCAAATACGCTTCCATCCCTTTGTTGGTCAGTATTTTCCCACCAAAGATATCTTCAACCTCAATGTATTTTTCATCAGATTTCACTTTATCAAAATCTGCCCCGTTAAATGCTGCAACTGCATGTTTTTTATTATTTGTGTATGCCAGATCCTGTCCAATCAGGATAATTGTTTTAAAACCACAGTATTGTGCCAATGAAAAGCAATTATTCGCAACTGATCCTCCTGTCTCTAGCGGTGATACTTCCATATGTGCATATCTCATATATAAATCACTGATATATGATTTATCATCAACAAAATAAAATCTTTTTCCCGAATGAAGCACCCATAATTTTTTATTTGACTGCGGGCATACTACCATTGGTAAATAAATCATTTGACTATGAGCAAACAAATATGGCTGTTTATGAGGGTCTACCGTCATTATCAGATCTGGTATTATACCCGCATTTAGTACAGATTTCATGGCCGTATCTGCTACAATAATAAATGCTTTTCCCTCCGCTTTTTTCAGTTCAGATATATTTTTATCCAATGACGGACCTGCCGATACTATGATTGCAGGAATATCTGATAAATCACAGGTATCGAATTTTTCTTTTAATTGGTTAATCACATATTGTTCCGGCAAATCGTCAAAACTCGATAACATATTTGTGATAAATTCATGTGAAAAACTTATCTGGGTATTTCTATCTAAGACAAGAACCTCCACTGCATTCTTCACAAGACGGATTAATTCTACCCAGCCTTCCGGATAAATACTGTTATAATTCGGAAGACTTCCATACTCCACCAATCGGATTTTACTGTAATCAATTGCCGCTGTTACAAATTCATGAGCAGCTTCAATATTTAAATTATTTACGGATATAACTATTCTTTGACTATATATCAAATCTGAGATATCTATATTGACAAGGGTTTTCATAAATATATCAATATTAGGCTCATACACTAATATAAAATTTGTTTCACATGTATTCTTTAAAAGTTCTCTGATATGACTTCCGTCAGATAAACCATATAAAACAAATACTGCAAGTCTGTTTTTATCTTTATACTGTTCCGCCCACTTTCGAGAACTTTCTGCAACATTGTATCTGCTGTTTAAGTACCAGTTACGTCCATTTTCATTCACAAAAATAATCGATTCTCCATTTACAGAGCTATCAACATTGGCATTGCCGTTTTCCGGATTATATCCTTCCAGATAATCTGCAATCTGCTGTACCATTTTAGGAAAAATATCCGCCAGTGCCTGTAAATTTTTTTGAAATATTTTATTGTCCACCATATCAGTCCTTTCTGTCTTTTCCATCCGGCATTCTGTTTAAAATCATGGCGTTCCCTTTAATATTCTATAAAAAACTTTTATAAGCTGATTGGTAGTATATTCCCTGCTATATCTTTGAATTACAGTGTCATCTCCACAAATCTGCCTCTCACCATTTTTCCACAGAGTATAATTATCTAATAAATATTGAGAGATTCCTTCTAAGTCATCATAATCAAAATTCTGTCCGGTTTTTGTTCTGGTCAGAAGTTCTTCTAATATTGAACCTTTAGACGAAAAACATAAAATTTTTCTTCTCATTCTCATATATTCAAATACTTTTCCCGGATAGCCGGCCGAAACGCCATTCGGAACACCTCTTCCCTCTAGACCGTACAAAATAAGCATATCTGCTTTTATGGCCTCTTTTATGCTTTGCTGATGATTTAAATAACCGTTATAATGTACAATATTAAATTTATCATTTTGCTCTAACTCATTTCTCCATTTTTTTTCAATCGTTCCATTGAATATCCATGTGATTTCGTTTTGATTTACCATATTTTCTTCAATCAGGTTATTTATTATCTTTAACAGGTTTAGCGGTGTTCTGTTTCCATAAAGCGCACCATTAAAACACAATGTAAATTTATCATTCTTTTCTTCCGGCACCTCAATATCTCTAAAATCCGTTTCATCAAATCCATTTGTAATTTCTGTTATCTTTTCCCTGTCCACTTCATATTTCTTTACAAAATCTTCCACATATGCTTTTGAGGCTACAACTACCGCATCCGATTCTTTTATCAGTTCCCTCTCTAACTGTTGTTGTAAATTTATAGTATTGTACTCATTTTTGTAGTAATTTTCATTATAATAATCACTTGTTCCCCATGGGTCTCTGTAATCCTGGACCCACTTAATTCCATATTTACGTTTCAGGTAATATCCCAAAAAATAACTGCTGAACGGAGCTCCCGTGGTGTATATAATATCTATTTCCGATAAATTTAAACATTTCTCAATTTGTTTTAAACATTCATTCACCCAGCATATCTTATTATCCGGAATTAATCTGGAGCAGTTATCATTTCTAATCATTTCTTTGTAATTATTTATCCACTCTTCACTCTGAACAACTCCTGCATATAAATTAAATATTTCCTGCTGTTCTTCCTTTGATAAAGCCTCTGGTAAAAAATTCGTATTATCAATTCTAATAATCCGGACTCCATCTATTTCATTTAATAAACTAAAATCTTCTTCAATTTCATGATTATGTTTTCCCACAGTCAGCACAACTGGTTCATATCCTGACTTTTTTAGATATTTTACAAATTTTAAAGAACGTTGTACACCGGAACCTGCCAACGGTGGAAAAATATATGCACAAAACAATACTTTTTTTCTATCAGCACCATTCTTCAGATTATAATTTTCAGAAAAATCACTGTTTATTTTTTTTGCCAAATTCTTATCAAAAATACAAGTATCAAATATTTTTTTATCAGATAATGAATATAACCTATATTCTTTCCTATCCATACTGTCATGCTGTATATTTCCACAGTAATAAAACACTTTTACGTTTTTCAATCCCATGCCATATAACTGAGTGTTAATAGCGGAATAATACTGGCTGGCAATGATTACCTGAATACCTTCCATATCTTTCAATTGTTCAGGCCTGTATACGGTTTTTCCGCAGAATTCTTTTCCCCATTTTTTTGAATCATTATCTGCAAAACCTATAATTTCATATTTTTCAGTCAATATACTATATGCCCTGTTTCCATATTGGGAAGCTCCAAAAATAATACATTTCTCCTTCATTTTATTATATCCTCCTGAAATTCTCTACATATAGTCCAAAAACCTCAAATTATTAGATTTATTCACAATTATTTTGCTTTGTTTCATAAGGATATCTTTCAATTCCAATGCATCCTTTTTCAAAAAACAAATTAAATCATCCGTATCTTTTGCCACATATCCATTCTGATTCATTTTTACGGATTCACATATATTCCCGCTTTTTTCTGTTGTCAAAACATATGCTCCACTTTCAAATGCTTCTATATAGGTATACGAATATGTTTCGCAACATGTAGAACCTAAATAAGCCATATCTATCTGATATTTTTTAAATGCATCCAACATACATAATTGATTTTCGCTTCTTTCCATATAGATGTCAACATATTCTACTCCATCTATCTTATCCTTATCACTGCATTTTCCAAAACAATAAAATGTATATGAATTTTTAAATTCACAAACAAGCTTTTTAAACTCCTCATATCCCTTTGTTTTAGTTGCCGCACCTACAAATGCAATTTTCATTTTGTCATTTATCTGTCTGGATACAGAAACAATGTCATATACACAATGTGGTATTACCTCAAAATGTGCCTCTGGATACACTATTGATACTTTATCAGCTACAATTTTTGAAGGAGCAATTAATAAAACATTATTATTATAAAATAACTTCTCATATTCCTGAAACCGTTTCTTTCTTTTTGTCTCATTTTTGCAGCCTGTGCATCCCCTTTTCAATTCTTCAAAACAATCTTTTCCCTCAACCGGAAGAAAATACTCACTACATACACAGGCAAAATCATGAATATAAAATAAACAATACTTCAGATCCATTGCATCATAGAGCTTTCTAATTAATGATACTCCATAACACGGACTATGAATAATCATGTGCTTTATTTTATGTATATATGTGACAATTTCATTTAAGGAATAAATTCCTAGTGTCTTTTCATTATAAGTAATCCAGATTTTTTCATCCTCGCATTCTGAATGATAAAATTGTATTGGTACAAGATGAAGAATATCATATCCTTCCGCTTTCAATAAAAGATTCTGATCCGTAACAAATTTATTTTCTCCTCCTATAACAGAAACAATAGATGTCATTGTACTCACACAACAAATTACTTTATTCCAATTTATATTTAAAAATACTAAAGATAATTCTTGTTTCTGATACAATTCAATTCTTTTTTTACAAAAGTAATCTATGGTACTTCCGGCTATTACATTAAAATTTCCCTTAACCTTTATATTTTCACGTATTTCTTCTACAAATGAAGAAAATATAATTATCACACAATCTTCACTGTTTTCTGATAAAAGCTGTTCCGGTGAATAAATAGTCAATGCTCCAATACCAGTTCCCCACTTCAGCGGATTACTGTCAATTACATAATCCATATATTTCTCATACATTCTCCCGTACTTCTCATAAGCGCCAGTGGTTCCCCAGCCGATTATTTTTTTGTATTGATTTTTTAATTCTTTAAAAATCAAAATATTACCTCCAATAGTGTAATGAATGTATTTTTATGCTAATAAACACCCTTCTCTATCAGTAATTCATATTCATATTTTCCGCCGTTAATTATTTTAGCACAGACGGAACCATGACAGATACCTGCAATCATCGAAGTACACTCTGATAATATCATAATTGTTTCCAAATATTCATATCCACGCAGATACCGGTCATTTTCTCTATTAAACTCAATTTCCGACAGCCATTTCCCATTTGTGTCTGAAAATCTTTTTTGATCCGTATAAATAACATTCTTTCCATATCTGATCTTAAACTGATCTAATGCATATTCACTCTCACTGCTGACAAATATTCCATCATAACCGCCTCTTGCTAATTCTGCATCTATCAATTCAAACAATTCCGGTAAATCCGGCTGAACGGGAACCTTTTTCAGCTTCAGCTGCTTGTAATCCGTTCCTCTATATAACACACCCAGGATTCTTTCTTTTCCATCAAATAATGTTTTTATTTTAGTATTTATCTTCTCTTCAATATCCGGTTTCATATGGATATATTTCTTCCAAACCATAGATAAGCTTTCCAGTTCACCGGATAAATTACTAAAATCCGAACGTTTATCATACCCCAGAATAACGTTTTTACTGTCATACACCTCTTCTAATGTAATATCTGATAACGGTTCAAAATAATATTCCCAGGAATTTTCCAACCCAAGTTTATCATCTTCTAAATATTGATTTCGATAATTCATCATGTCCACGGCTGGAATAATATCATGTTTATCTATCCAGAGTAATTGTTCCAGATATGAATATATATGTGAAAATAATCCGTCTCTATATCTTGTAAATCTGGATAATACGTAAAACGTCTTATCCGGATGTTTCTCTCCCAAATGCTTCTGAAATCTCATCCCCTGCCACTGGTCAAACAGCAGTATTTTATCTTCTGATACATTGCATTGGCTAATCAGTGATTCTTTTATCTCCTCATCAAAAACGCTGGTTATCAAAACATAATCAAAATCAGCTTTTGCAATGTCGGCCGGCCGTATATACATCTCCGGCTGTTTCAATGTTGCCCTCTTTTCCGGATTCGAATCCGAATAACCCACAATTTTAAAGCGTTGTTCTATGTAAGCTTCATTCAATTCCAAAGTTCCGCTAATTCCGTATACAATCACATGATACATGGATTGTCCTCCTCACTGTCCTCTGGCATAAACATACCATTAATACATTATATATCGGCTATATATACAGATTTCTTTAGAAACAAAAAGTCTCCGGTTATTACAATAAAACCGGAGATTTTATCTGAACAGCACTCAAATCAATGGTTCCATAATGCTTTTAATATCTCAAAAGTCCTTTGGACTCCCTCCTCAATTCCATACCTGGGTGCATAACCAATTTTTCTCAATTTTTCCTCATCAATAATGGCATCCTGAGGTGATGAATATCCCTTTGCCTCCACATCATCCGGTAATTCGAACACCACCTGAACTCCGGCACATCCGGCAATTTTTTCTGCCAGATCCCGAATGGATATTTCTGCATTTCTGTTAGCGGCGTTAAAGACTTCTCCCTTCCGTTCATCCAGCAGAATCCGAAACAATCCATCAACTATATCCGCTACATAACAATAAGAGCGTACCTGTTCCCCCTTGCTTTTCATCACAATGTTTTCTCCAGCTACTGCCTTTTTCATAAACTGGGCAATTGCCTTACTGTCACTCATCAGCATTGTAGGTCCATAGACATATCCCAGCCTCGCCATGGCCGTACTGACTCCAAATTCCTCTGCATAGCCCCGGCACAACAGCTCGCTTACCCGTTTGCTTTCCGGATAACAGGAACGCAGACCGTTAAAATCCACCAGTCCATAATCCTCTTCCTCATATGCAGTCTTTTCCGGAATAAATCCATACACTTCTCTGGAAGATACATACAATACTCTGGTGTTTCTCTGTTTCGCATATTCAAGAATACGTGTCATACCTGCAATATTAGTTGTAATGGTTCCTACCGGATGAAGAGAAAAATTTTTCGGGTCTGAATTGCTGGCCCCATGAATAATATAATCTGCCTCCCGCTTCAGGACCAAATTCAAAATTTCTGTCAAATCAAAATCTATACCTAAATCCTGCTCTACAATCTTTAGAGACACAAAGTCTTTTTCTGTTAAAACATAAGAAAAACGTTCTTTCAACCTCTTCGCATTTCTTCCTATCGCTACCACTGTAACTCTTTCACTCTCTTTTAGATAATTTCGATTCCAGTACAGCAATGCATCCACTATGCAGGAACCAATCAACCCGCTGGCACCTGTAATAACAAAACATTTTCCCTTTAGTTCCTCTGTATGATTATTTAAAAACTCACATATATATTCTAAATCTTCAACGTAAAATTTATGTTCTATAATTTTCTGATAATCCATAATTCCCTCATCTACTTCATCCAGTCTGCTTTTTTGGAATTTAATAATGCTTTAAAAATCTCTATATCATCCGGTGTAGTCAATTTCACATTCTTTTCTGAACCTATGGAAAAATAAAGTTTCCTGCCAAGCTCAACATACAATGTACAGGAAGCTACCGAATTGGTAATTCCCCGGTCCAAAGCTTCTTTATGGGCTTCTGCAATATCTCCCAGACGAAATCCCTGAGGAGTCTGTGTCCGTTTTAAATTATCCCTGGCAATCTGTTTTTCGGAGGTTTCTCCATCATCCGTACACAGCATTGCCTCTGCGCAAGGTATCACACTAATGGCATTTCCATTAATCGTTGACACCCGTATACAATCTGATATGATTTCTTCGGAAACCATAGGCCGAATAGCATCATGAATCAGAACAATATCATTTTCCCCATGTCTTGACCGAATATCAAAAATTCCGTTCCGAATGGACCCCTGCCCATTCTCTCCTCCGGAAACTATATTCTCCAGCTTTGTTATGCCAAACTGCTTACTGTATGCCCAAAGTATCTCATGCCATCCATCCAGACAGACCACTTCTATGGCATCTATCATTGGATGCTTTTGAAATGCCTCCAATGTATAAATAATAATCGGTTTATCCTGAACATTTAAAAACTGCTTTGGAATATCCTGATTCATTCTCTGTCCGGAACCTCCGGCAATAATTAATGCAATATTCATACTGTTTATCCTTTCTCTTCTAACCTGGTAAAACCGCGTTTGCGTATCTTACAGAAATTCCCTCTGTCAAATGCATATTTTAATTCTTCTCCAATCATAGCCTCATGTAGCTGAATCCGGTCTTTTAACTTTGCAGACAAGTCATAAAAAGCCGAAACCACATCATATACCTGTTCCTCCCGCATCATAATGGTTCTAAAATGTCCCCGCCAGGCGCCCTGATTATCAAAAGATACTAAATCTCCCTTTTCATCCATCCTGTAAAAATTCAGCACGTTATTATAGGAAAAGGGATCTAGCTGGTTCATAAACATCTCACATCCCTGATTACTGACCAGTAAGGTATATTTTTTACTTATTATGGCATATGCCGGATTACGGAATTCCCTGTCAGAAAAATCATGCAGTTTCATCATGGAATATGCCTGAATATCTTCATAGTACTGCTGGTTTGCAAATAATCTCTTTGAATATACATAGTTGTTGCACTCTTTAAAAAGATTAATACCCCCAGCCTCAAATTCTTCTTCCGTTTCATTACCGGTGAGATACAACAATGTAGGTTTCAAATCCACCAGACTTACAAGCTCATCCGAATACAGAGGCTCCAGTCTGCTGTCATATATAAACGCCGGAGTATTTATAATATTGTGATATGGCTCAATAGTATGGGTAAATCCGGCGTTCATGCTTCTTGTCCATTTGTCATCCCCATGATCCCCATATCCGGCAATGACTGTCTGATCCATTAAATGATTCCGTTTCAGTATATCACAAATCGTCTCAATTGTCATATTTAATGATTCATATGCCATATTAATTCTGTCATAAAAATTTGCTGCATCTTCGGTATCCTGGCATTTCTGTCCTACATGGGGCATCAGATTCCATACATGAATGGCAAAGGGATTGTCTTTCTGTTCTTCAATAAATCCTGTAAGCTGTGTCATAAAACTCTCATAATCGTCTATCCATTTATATGCACCACATTCCGAATCCCATATACCATGGCTGTTGACTTCTTCTGTTTTGGGAAAATAATTATAACCGATACCTAAAGTCACATATCCGTGTTCTTCTAAGATTTTATACAAACCTTTTCCATATTTTCCTTCCACCATCATATCATGAAAATTAGTAAATTTGTCCATTTCAAAATCATTACCATGAATAAAGTCCGAAATAGCCATAGCCGAAGAAGTGGCTGAAGAATAAAACTTTCCCAGGTTCAGAGAATCGTTCATAAGTTTTTCAATATTTCTAAATTCATATCTATGATTTCCAAAGATTTCATTGGATATACTCTCCATATGAAATACAATTAAATTTTTCGGCTTCTTATTCTGCTCTATTTTTTTTACAGCCTGCTGTTTATAGTTCCTTAATTCCTGCTCATGACGCCGCAGTGAATTATAAATATCATATACATTATCACTATCCAGTTTTTTTTCCAGAATCCTATCCGTTTTTAAAATATTTTCCTGGAGCATCATGAGAATCAGCTTCGCTTTTTCCTGCTCCGGAACTGCTGATCCGAAGAATTCGGCTGTTTTTTTCAAAATCAATGTATTTAATTTAAACCTGCCATCTTCACATTCAGAATAAATTTTCTTCAATAATGAAATATTTTTTGAAACCATATAATCAATCAAATAATTTAAAATTTTTCCGGCTGCCGGAATCAATGCCAGCTCCTCCGCCACTTTTAATATCATCTGAATATGAGCCTCTTTTTCCGTTTTCATGTAAGAGATAACTTCAACCACATGTTTTTCACCATTAATCAATAGAATATCCTGTTTTTCCAACAATGGGCTATAATATTCTTTTATTATATCAATAAATATTTCGCCGCCTGGCAATACTTCCTTTCTGCCAAAAAGCATTTCATCCGAAAGCATTACATACCCGCAGCCTTCTTTATGTTCTGTTATTTTTTTATATACGTCTTCGTTTCCATCTGCAATATAAATATATCCGTTCTGTTCCATTTCATTTGCTCCATCTTCTATAACCAAATAGTTTCGTATGTTTTATTATAATACATTTTCCCGGTTATACCAAGACAATTTATATTTTATTACTAAACACAGCCTTTAAAAAAAAGAGACAACTACAAATGTAGTTGCCTCTTTTATGATAGTCCATCTAAGTATTAGCCTAAGATTGAAAGAACACCCTGTGTTGACTGATTTGCCTGTGCTAACATAGACTGACCAGCCTGCTGAAGAATGTTGTTCTTGCTGTATTCAACCATTTCTTTAGCCATATCAACGTCACGGATACGTGATTCAGCTGCCTGAGTATTCTCAGATGTTGTATCCAGGTTAGCAATTGTATGCTCTAATCTGTTCTGAAGAGCACCAAGAGCTGAACGCTGTGCAGATACTTTACTGATAGCTCCCTGAATAGCTGTCATTGCTGTACCAGCAGATGTGAATGATCCCATGCTTAAGCCTGTTACACCAATAGCTGATGCATTCATAGCTTTGATAGAGATACTGATCTTCTGTCCTTCCAAAGCACCAACCTGAAGATTCTTTGATGAGAAAGAACCATCAATTAAGTTCATTGTGTTGAACTGTGTTGTAGATGCGATTCTGTCAAGCTCTGATACTAAAGCGTTAATCTCTTTCTGGATAGCTCCTCTATCTGAAGATGTGTTAGTATCGTTAGCTGCCTGAGTAGCTAACTCGTTCATTCTCTGAAGAATAGAATGAGCTTCGTTTAAAGCACCTTCTGCTGTCTGGATTAATGAAATACCATCCTGTGCATTGGAAGAAGCTTTGTTTAAGCCTCTGATCTGGCTTCTCATTTTCTCAGAAATTGTTAAGCCTGCTGCATCATCACCTGCACGGTTAACTCTGTAACCAGAAGATAACTTCTCTGTGGACTTAGCCTGACCGTTGATTGTGATTCCTAACTGTCTGTTAGTATTCATTGCTGAAAGATTGTGCTGTACTACCATAATGTTTTCCTCCTTGAACTTTTAGTAACATCCATGCTACTATGACTTGTTTTTAGATTTTAAATAATGTGTTCTGCAACCTCTCCTTCGGCCGTACGCTCCTTGGGATTAGCTGCAAATAAGTAAATTATTTTTTGTTTTACTTGTATATTATATCGGATTAAATTCCGAATACTTTATACCAATTTTCAATTTTTTTTAAATTTTTTCAGATTATTTTTTCTTATCTAAGTACTGCGGCTCTACTATACTGGTTTTAGACATGGTTTTATAATAATCTGTTGCAACTTTGCTTACATTTTTAGACTTATGTATTTCCTTTCTTATATCAGAAAATTTCTTTGTAATCAGTTGCTCATTTCTTTTTTCACTAAGCTGGACTTCCATGGATTTTTGTGTGATTACCGAAATCAGTTCTTTTAATTCCGATATCTCATCTTTATATTGTCCGGCATTCTCCGAAAGTTCTTTCTGGACGTGATGATATACCGTTTCAAACCCTTGATCGATTTCATTAATCTGATTGATATAGTCTTCTTTTTTTGCCATTGTCTCTTGAAACAGCTCTTCATCCATCTTTTCACTGCTGACAGATAACTGCTGTCTCTTATTCTCCACAAGAATATAATCCAACAGCTTAATTTTCTTATTCAGACTGTCAATCAATATAGTAATATAATTTTTAGAGTTATCCATATATCAGACCTTTC
Source organism: Lachnospiraceae bacterium (assembly GCA_022794265.1). Taxonomy (GTDB): domain Bacteria; phylum Bacillota; class Clostridia; order Lachnospirales; family Lachnospiraceae; genus Bovifimicola. The sequence goes on along the minus strand of JAAWEK010000013.1, from coordinate 62,370 downwards.
TAATCGTACAAACGCAGTTATTGCACTTTCCCACGTTTCATGACTTCCACCCATGTTTCACGCATTGTTCTGAGATGTTCCAATACCTCTGACAATATTTCCCTGTCTTTCCGGATATTAGCCTCCAAAAGCCTCTGACTGATATATTCGTAAACATTATCAAATTCTTTTGCTACCGGATATTTAAAGTTTAATGTTGCCCGAAACTCTTCGATTATTTTTTCAACTTTTTTAATATTCTCGTTGGTCTTAAAGTAATCATGTTCATCTAATCCACTAATTGCCAGATTACAGAACTTCACTGCTCCATCATATAGCATCAGTGTCAGCTGGGCAGGTGATGCAGTCTGTATCTTAGTGTTTGTATAATTAGAATACGCATTTGGTAAAGCCATATTGATTTCCTCCTAGTGTCATTCAAACGACATATGTTTCCAAAAATTACCCAAATAAGCCTGATAAATAAGACTTCTGTGAATTAAGAGTTGCAAGAGCCTTTTCCATTGCTGTAAACTGCTTTCTGTATTTAGCTTCATAAGCCTCTATCTTATCTTCCCACTTTTTAATAATATCTGTATATTCATCATACTCTCTTTTCATGACTTTGTCATTATATACCGTATTAGTACTGCTTAAAGACGAAGTTTTCATCTTATTATACAGAGTATCATATACATTCTGTGCCAGTTTATTAAAGAAAGTTGCCACAGTATCCGGGTCAGAGCCAATAGCCGCCATAAGTTTATCCTGATTGCCTGCTGTATATATGTCATCTTTATCCCCGTCAATATGGAAGGCTGACTTCTCATTGTCGGAAGATGAAAAATAACTCAGGGTCTTAATACCGAAAGAGGCCAGACTGTATTTCTTACCATTAATATCAAAGGATGCCTGGAATGCCATCTTGATTGAGTTGGAAACACTGTCCAATGTAGAATCCCTTCGAAGCAGAGAATCTTTAATCTTTGTTTCCCATTTCTCCACTTCTTTCTCTGATAAAGCTTCTTTCTCTTCATCCGTAAGCGGTTCATATCCCTTTGCAGAATCGGCATTGTACAATTTATCCATCTCGTTGATCAGAGTATTATATTCCTTAAAGAAATTCTTAATCATGTCATAGATGGCCTGTGAATCTGTTTCTGTCGTTATTGTGATTTCCTCATTCTCATCTGTAACTTCGTTTGCCGTTATGGTCAGACCGTTAATCTGGAATATATTGGAATTTGAAACAAAAGTGGCGCCATTCAGTTCTATCTCTGCATCTTTTCCCTCTATCCGGGTCGGTCCGCTTTTGGAACCGGTATCACCCAGCAATGCAATGGCATCCTTATATGCTGCCGAAGTAGTATCTACTCCTTCCGTGTGAACCAAATCATAAGCAGCCACATACTTCTGAGCCATACTCTGTTTTGTAGTATAATAATCCGTAAGTCTTGTATTTAATGCATCATTTGATTTCTGAATGTTTTCGTTTAATCCTTCAACATATCCTTTAAATTTCTCATCATCAGCCAGTGCTTCTTCAGCTAATGTGATTCCTTCTTTTAATTCATCAATTTTCGCAACGGTATCGGTCTTGGATTTATTCAGTTCCTCAAGATACTTTTCTTTATCCACATCCTCTGCACTTAACTGGACATAAACATTGTTCTTCTCTTTTAACCGTTTTAATGTAGCCTCTTCCTCTTCCGTACGGTCTTTCTTCTCACTTAAATCACTAATCTGCTGGTTCAGATTTACCATAAAAGCGGTTCTGTCTTCTTCCGACAAAGCCTCATATTCCGTATCATAGGTAGCCGCAGCGGCCAGTCTGTAATCCAGTTTTTCATTTTCTGCTTCCAGCTTTGTAACCTGCTTTGTATCTGCCTCAATTCCTTTTTTCAAACCGTCTTTCAGTTTCTTTACGGTTGCAGCATCGTCAGGATCATAGAATGCCGTTTTCTGTTTTGTAAATGCGGTTTCAATAACTTTATTCAGTTCATCGGAAGATAATCCGGCATAATAACGATAGTTTTCCATATCCGACTCCGTCGTCATCGCCAATCCCAAAGACCGTAGCGTCTTGGCACCAGATTCATTATCTGCTATCAGACTGAAATCTCCTGCTTCACCGCTTACTTTTGAACTTACAAAAAATCTTTGGTTCTTCTCATCAAAACTGGCATTTACACCTGCTTCTTTTAAAGCAACCACAAATTCATTTACTGTTGAAGATGATTTTAAGGTTATACTTTTCTCTTTGCCGCCGGCATTGACAGTAATCTTGCTTCCGTCTTCAACTCCAAGCTCCGATAATTTGGTAGATCCAGTTATATTCTTACCATCTGACTTGGAAACCACACCGCCGGTGAGATAACCGGATGTAGCCAGTTTATTAATCTTCAGCTTCTGAGTACCGTTTACGGCACTGCTGCTGGCAGAAACCGTGGCTTTTGTACCTGAAACTACTGATTTCTTTTTATTAAATGCTGTGGAAAAACGCATATCGCTAAGATACTTCTGATAAAAATTTTTTATCTTTGTATTTAAATCTTTCCATGCATCCATTTTCCACTCCAGCTTTGTCTGGTCTTTTACATAATTGTCTTTTTTTATGCTATATGCCGATACCAAAGCTGCAACAATGGAATCTGTATCCATACCTGATGCAAGTCCTGATAATGATACGCCCATATGAACACCTCCTACAATTTTTCATCCACAAGAATACCTGCCAGTTCCCATGCTTTGGCAATCATATCCAAAGTTTTTTCCGGTGGAACCTCTTTGATTAATTCCTTCGTATCCTTGTCTCTGATTTGAATCATTACCCTATTAGTTTTATCATGGACGCCAAATATACACTCTGTATTATTGGTAAGTCTCTTATTAATATCACTGATAGTCTGTTTCATCGTTTCATCAGACGGCTGTTTCTGATTCCCTTCATTACTTCCGTCCTCAGCGGCAGAATCCTTTGTCTGCCTGATAATTCTGGTATCCTTGGAAATCTCGCTTACCATTCCATCTTCTCCAAAATCCGTGTTCGTTCGAACCTGCTCCGTCGCGCCAGAACTTTCCACTTTCTTAGCCAACGATGCCTGATATGTGGCTGTTGCGCCTGTTACTCCATCAATAGCCATATTTTCCACCTCCATGTGAATAAATAAAATTTTATCTTCTACGTTCTTTATCGGCAAATTGCGCAGAAAAATTAACCTACTTAAGTAATTTCTTTAAAGCTTCCATACCCTGGACATCTACAGACTCATGATTTGATTCCTGAATCTGAAGATAAACCTCTTTCCGGTAAATCGGAACGGATTTAGGTGCTGTAATTCCAAGTTTTACATGATCTCCCTTAATTTCAATAATAGTGATTTCAATATCATTATTAATGATTACTGCCTCATCTTTTTTTCTTGACAATGCCAGCATCCTAATTCCCCTCCTTATTGTTTAAAATGTCATAAATCGGATATCTGACCGGATACTCGTCATTTTCCACTATAAGCTGACACCCTTTCAGGGTTTTCGGATTGACGACTATAGGCGCTTTTAAGTTTGAAGTTATTTGGGTTATGTCTGCCGGAACCGTAAGAGTCACAAAAACCATCAGTTCCTCTTCGTCCGGTTCTCCTATATTTCTAAACAGCTCGTCCTCAACCACCGGATTATAATCCGGTCTAATCAACAGAGGATTTATAATCGGAAGTGCAAGATCCGGCTCGTCAATGGACTGAAGCCATAAAATCTTCGATTCCTCTCCCTCCGCATCATGAATAATCATAAACTGTTTATACTCTTTAAAACCAATCAGTCCAGCTTTAAAAGTAATAACTTTATTGATATCAATACCAATTTCTCCAAAGAGCTTTGTCATAATGTTCATATGATTGAACCGCCCCTTTCATAATTGTTTTTATAAGAAGTCTAAAAGTTTTTTCTGAACTACCTGGGCAACAGACTTCAGGGAAGCATCAAAGATACTCTGGGCCTGATCTAATTCCACAGCTACATTTGCTACATTTACATCTTCATTCAGACTCTTGAGATTTTTTACCGTCAGCTTCTGGGCTTCCAGCCTGCTTTCACAAAGCGCCAGTCTGTTCTGACGCGCACCAACATCAGCTCTGGCAAGCCCTACCATATCCTGATGTTTCTGATATAATGAAATACCTTTGGAAAAAGCATTTTTTACATTCTCCGTAACAAAATCCAGTTCCCTGTCGCACAAATCCATCAGTTTCTGCACTTTTTCCCGCTCCGGACTTCCTTCTTCCGTTTCATCATATAACTTCTGCAAATTTTCCTTTTTATTGGAAACGGTAATCACCTGATCAACTACATTAATAATATCATCCAAATCTCTGGTCATATCCTGGGTAAATACATTTTTACCCTGCGTATTTATTTTTAACATTTGATTGAAATTTACTTCATAGCTGATTTCCTGATTTCTGTTTGTATAAGTAACAGGATTAGCCGGATCTGTGATATCCACACAGTCAAAATACTGGGTCGGATCCAGCTCTTCCTTCTTAAAGCCTTCCTTTGTATATGTAAAACTAAAACCTTCCGCTGTCATTAAATCATTATAAACATCTGCGCCAACAATCAGTTCTCCGGTATCCGCCAGATAAAAGACTTCTCCATCCCCCGGTCTATATGCAGTTGGGTCGGAAGAATCCTTTAATACCGTTGTATATGTCTGTGCCGGATTCTGGGATGTAATGACCAGACCATCTTCCTCCAAAGTTCCGTCATATGCCAGTCTGACCCTGTATGAATCAACAGTTTCCGGTACCTTTATGGCATCAATATCCACTCCTCCTACATTGGTGCCGTTTATTCCTGTTATATCCAGACTGTTATACACTTTGCTGACTTTATCAAAAGATTCCGCATTAAATTTTTGTGTAATCTGATATTTATTTGAATTATTTTCAAGAAATGTCAGTGTGGAATCCGTCTTATATCCCGTAAATATGGTTCTGCCAGCACAATCCGCATTGGCATCACTGTAAATCTGGCTTCTGAACGCCTTCAGTTCTTCCACAATGGTATTCTTATTGGTTTCATCATAATAACCGTTAACCGCCTCATTACAATATTTTGTAATATCACCAAGAACCTTGGAAATATTACCCATAGCATCATCCGTGGCAGTCAGCCAGGCATCCGCATCCGGAATATTTTTTGTCAGATACTGGTCAATTTCTGCCAGAGTAGAGCGGAACCGCAACGCACGAATGGCTATAATCGGGTCGTCAGACGGTCTCTGTATCTTCTTTTCATATGTCAGCTGTGTCAAAAGGTTATCAATCTTTGATTTATTTGCATTAATATTCGTAAGCGAATTATTAATTAAAATTCCATTTGTTATTCTCATGTCAGCACCTCATTTCAACGCCTATACGCCGGTTTCATTGATTAGTTTATCATAAATTCTGGCCATAACGGATATCATTTTAGATGATAAATCAAAAGCTTCCTGATATTTTACCATATTCATGCCTTCCTCATCACCATCCACACCGGAATATGCCATTCTCTGATTTTCAATACTCGTCTGTATATTTTCATAATTCTTCTCAAATGTTTTTGCCTTGTTGGTATCAATGGAAATCTCTGTGGTGATACTTTCCAGATACTCGGTGGCCTTGCCGTTACGGTAGATTGGTGCATCCTGCAGTTTCAGGAAACGGTCCAGCAGTCCTGCATTATCCACACCATCCTGAATCGGATGTGTAGATACAGCCATCCATTCCGGATGATCCAGTAAATCCTGATTCACACTGAGTTCTCCGTTTGGTGACAATACAAAAATCGGAATATCTTCGGTAGTTTTGTTCTCCAGATTGTAATTGGCCGGAACTTCATTTCCGTTTTCGTCTATAATAGTAGCTTTCTGATGAATGTCATTAAAAGCCTTGGCCATGGTTTCCTTAAATTCCTGTACTTTTTCATAATAAAACGGAATACCCTTATACTTAATCTCGGCATTCGGATTCGGATTGGCTGCTCCGTTATTTCCATCCCGCATATCCAGTGTTGAGCGGAGTTCCCCTGACAATCCCATGGACTGCACATTAAACTCCGTTCCGGAACCCAGTTCTTCATTGTAATAATAGTACACATCATATAAGTTCGGTGAGTCAAATTTATTATTCGGATTTTCCCGCGCCACCACTACCAGTTCATGGGCATCATAATCATTTACCAGAATAAATCCATTTACCTTAACCTGATAGTGAGTGGTTCCGTTCACAGTCGTATTTTCCGAAATATCAATCGGAACAATTGCCGACAATTCATCCAGCAGCAACTCTCTCTTGTCTCTTAAATCATTGGCTGCAGCGCCGGTCTGTTCCACTGTGTTAATTTGTTTTGTCAGGGAAGCAATCTGCGATGACAGGTTATTGATTCTACCAGTCAGATTGCTGACCTCTGTATTACATTCTCTCTGTAGCCCCTCAAGATTTGTCTGAATTTCATTAAAATAGTCTGCCACGCTGTTGCAATAATGTAAAAATTCCGTACGATAATTTAAACTGGAAGGATTTCCCTGAAGAGATTTTAATGTTGTAAACATATTTTTATACTCTGTAGTAAAACCGTCAGTCTCAATTTCGTTAAAATAATCCTCAATCTGTAATGTATAATTTCTTTTTGTTGTAAATTCATGAAGCTTTGCTTCATTGCTTCTGTATTTTACATCATAGTAACTGTCTCTCATCTGATCGATAGATATAACATCCACGCCCGACCCAATCATTCCGTATCTGGCATATGCCCTTGCCGGGCTGGACGCCTGCATTGTTGCAACCTGTCTGGTATACCCCTTTGTATTTTCATTTGCCGTATTATGCGCAGTTGTCTGAAGACCTGCCTGTGCTGCAAGTATTCCCGATGTTGATATATATAATCCAAAAAATGTTGATGGCATAGTATTCTCCTTTCCGTCTTAACCCAGTTTTTCTATGATATATTCCAGCATTTCCGCTATGGTTGTTACGTATCTGGAAGAAGCATCCCATGCACTTTGAAAACGTATCATATTTGCAAGTTCTTCTTCGGAAGAAACACCGGTAATCTGTGTTCTGGCATCGTCCACCTGACTGGCTGTCGTATACTGGTTCAACGCTATAGACTGATATAAGTTACCCGCATTACCGATGGAATACATCATTTCCTTGTAGTATTCTTTGAATGTAAGCTTTGTCGTATTATCAGGGTCCAGATTTGCAAATTTCAAATCCCAGGCTTCTACCAGCTGTTGTCCCTTTGCCATGTCATTGTCGCCTTCCAGCGTTTTAAACGGAAGTTTATCATAATTTTCCACAATCGTCTGATTCATGGTTATATTAGATAAAGTATATAATGATTCTTTTCCAAAGGTATTATACTCATTGTACATATAATATGTATTTCCATCATCACCAGTAACTTCAATAAATCGTTTTGTCTCAGCTCTGGAGAATAATTCCTCCGGTGGCATTTCCCCATCATCTCCGGTGGATGTATTCATATCCAGAATCTTTACTGTTCCTGCCTGATATACGTTACCTTCTGCATCCGTAAATGTTGTAACTCCATTTGGCACCTCCGTCGTAGTCGGAGAAAGAATATCATTTATGGTTGTAACAATTCCGTTAATCAGGGCATCAAACAGACTCTGTGTCTTTACTATTGCAGAACAGTCCACGTTTCTGTTATAAAAGTCAAGCGCAGCCTGATAATCGGCCTGCCCCTGAGGCGTGGTCAAATCATAATTCTCCTGTCTTGTTGCTTCTACATCTGTGTACTTTCCGACAAAGTCACCCCGGGCCAGCAGATAACCCTTTAATGTTCCGATATCATTTTTATTTGCTGTAGAAATTTCTTCTGTCAGATTGAATACTTCCTGATTATCCAAATGCGGCCATATGCAGGAAAGATAATTTGAGCCTTTATCTGCATCCAGTTCTGCTGTTTCCATATGGAAAACTCCGCCATCTGTTACAAACGGTACACCTTCCGCTTTAATGGTTACATAATGGTTTTCCTCTTCTACATATGAAATATTTATCAGACCGGATAATTTATCTAACAGCAAATCTCTGCGGTCTCTTAAATCATTAGCGGCTTCCCCCGCCGCTTCATATCCGGATATCTGTTTGTTTAATTCATTGATTTCTTCACCATAGGCATTGATTGTATCTACGGTTTGCTGAACTTTTGTATTCAGATTTTTCTGATATCCGATTAACTCATCATAAATGGACTTTGCTCTGTCCAGAAACATTTCTGCATTCATAACAAGCTCAGACCTGTATACCAGACTATCCGGTGTTTTTGCCATTTCACTGATGGCTCCCCACAGGTTCTCTAAAGACTCCTGAAACCTGACACCTTCCATTTCTCCTATCAGAGTCTGAACTTCACTGATTGCTTCATACTGGGCGTCATAAAATCCCTGACGCCCAACCTCTTTCCGATATCTCAAATCTAACAATAACGAACGCACACGGCTGGTGGAAGAAGCATTTACTCCCAGTCCTACCTGCATGATTCCGTTGGAATTCCGACTGTACGTAGCGTATCGTTTATCACTTGAAAATGCCAACTGTCTGGTATACCCCGGGGTATAAACATTAGCAAGATTATGTGCAGTTGTGTTTAGCGCCGTCTGTGCCGCATGAATTCCCGACACACCGACATATATACTTGTCATACCGCTCATTTTAAAACCGTCCTTTCCATTCCATGTATCTGCATAAAACATTAAATGTTCATGGCATAAAATTAATTTTTGGCATCAAAGTTTGGTCTTGCATATCCCTCAACATTATATGCCTTATTTGAATAATTTGCCGTTTCCGGCATCTGTGATATTCCGTTCAGGAAATTAATGTTGAATTCAATAAACGCCAGTGAATCCTGAACCAATTCCCGATTAATCTCATTAACGACCACCATGTCATTTAATGTTCTTTTCAGTTTATCATGGGCGGCTGACAACTTATACTGTGCCTCGTCCTGTCCTTTTAATAAACCAATGATTGTCTTAACTGTAAGTGTATTAACGTCCTTGTTCAACACCGTGGCAATATCTTTTACCGCTTCGGTCCTCTTTTTTTCCAATGCAACTATCTTATCTGTATGCACCTGCTCCATTGCCACTATTTCTCTCAGCCGGTCAACATTTCCTTCTATGATAATTGGTGTTTTCTCTTTTGAGAGATTCAGTAAGATTTCATATTCAGAATTTTCTGATTCCAAAGTGTTAATCAATACTTCAATTAAGCTTGCCACTTATGTTTCCTCCTGCTAAAATGCCTTATAGCCCTCTAACAGCTTATCCGCAAAACTTTCCGGACTCACGTCATAACTTCCGTTTTTAATCCTTGCCTTGATATCCGCCACTTTATCTTCCCTGATGTCAGGCACTTCATTTACTGCACTTTTCGCAGTCTGATAGATTTTACCAAACGCGGATATCTCTACCTTGTCTTTATCTGCTGTTTTATATGCTTTCTGTGTCTTTATCCTGGAATCAGCGTTGTAAACCTGACTGATCTGATTATAAGCATCTATACGCATAACACACGCCTCCCTGCATAATTTAATCCTATGATTTTGCTTTTAAAAGCTAAATTGCAATCTTTATACTTTAATTATCGGTTAATTTTCCAATAATATTAGAAAAAAATCAAAAAATCTCCAAAAGCCGGAAACCATATCTTCGGTTTCCAGACTTTTGGAGATTATAAAGAACTTTGATTAATTATCCAAAAATCTCATTTTTGCACGCTCATGAGAATCTTTTTTTACTTCCGGCTTCGGCTTTGGCTCATGTTTATACGCACTTTCCAGACTGTTTGTCACTTCTTTTTTACACTTATCACAGAAACGTCCTGTTTTAATAATCGCACCGCACTTCTCACATTCCAGTCCTATCACGGAATCCGCCGTAAAACTCAAACGTTCTTCCCTGATCCACTGTCTCAGCTGTGGAACCGACACTTCATTTTCTTCCGATATCTGCGCCAGTGTTGCATCCTTGTTTTCATAAATGTAACGTTTTACTTTATCAAATTTTTCCTCCAGCTTATTTTTACAACTCATACATAACCTCTGACCACCGAGGTAATTAAATAATTTCCCGCATTCTTTACAGTTTCTTACTTCCATGGTTATCCTCCTAACATCCGACTCCTATACTTAAGCAGACAAAATATATTTCTTCTGCTCCTGCCGCCAACAACACCATACTGCATTCATCAATCGTGCTTCCGGTTGTATAAATATCATCCACCAATAAAACTTTATTTAATTTTACTATATTTTCGCTTATTTTAAAAGCTTTTTCTAAATTTTTCTTTCGATGAATATGATCCAGCTGCTTCATAGGCTCCGTATCCCTTACCCGATGCAGGATTTTAGCAATATATGGTATCCCTAACTGCCGGGATAATTTTGTCGCAACAACTTCCGCCTGATTGAATCCTCTTTTTATCTTTTTCTTTTTAAATAACGGAACCGGAATCATATAATCACATTCCCAGGAAAGAATCTCCCTGCCATGACGTTTTACCGTTTCCTCCACAAAAAAGTCCGCGTATTCCCGTTTATTGTCATATTTCATACTGTATACCGCCTGTTTCAGTTCCCCTGTGTATAAAAAAGGAGCCAGACCCTTGATGTATTTGTGCCTGCCTTTGCTACAATCTGTACAATATTCTCCCTCTTCCTTCAAAATTGGTTTGCTGCATTTACAGCACCGCGGTCCTGTGATATATGGTAATTTCATCCTGCAACCCTCACAGATATAAGTGCCGGTTATTATATTTCTGCACATCGGACAGGTTCGTGGAAATAATACCCCCAATAAATCCAAATAAACTCCTCCTCAAATAAAATATATTCTCTCCAGTTGATTGCGAAACTCACGGCCAGCCACCGGTCAGAAGTTTCAGTAAATTATTCCTTTGGACGACCATACATTATGATCCCTCCATGTTTACTTCCAGTATTCTCTGTTTCAATCCCGAATATCTCTTCTGTTCCCTGTAGTTTTCCGCCATTTGTACAAAACTGTCTGGCAGTCCCACCAGACAAACGCATTGTTTCGCCCGGGTCACTGCCGTATATAGCAGGTTCCGGTTCATCAGCATGCGTGGTCCCGGATACATCGGTATTACCACTGCCGGATATTCACTTCCCTGGGACTTATGAATGGTAACAGCATAGGCCAGTTCCAGCTCGTCCAGTTGTTTAAAGGTATAGGTCACAAATTTATTTTCTTCAAATTCTACTTCCATATATTCCGTATACGTGTTTATATGGCGAATGGTTCCCATATCCCCGTTAAACACTCCCATTCCTTTTTCATAAGCGATTCCGTATTTATTTCTCATTTCCCATTCCAGATCATAGTCATTTTTAATCTGCATGACTTTATCGCCTTCCCGAAAAACAGTTCCTGAAATTTCTTTCTCTATCTTGCTCCGGTCCGGAGGATTCAGATATTTCTGCAGAATCGTATTAAGCCTTTCCACTCCCAGCAACCCTTTTCTGGTAGGGGTTAATACCTGTATTTCATTGATTTCCGCCTCCACATATGGAGGAAGTTTTTCTTTCAGCAACGTTAAAACTGCCGATATAATGGAATCCGCATTATTTCTCTTTATAAACAGAAAATCCCTGCTTCTTTTGGCCAAATCCACTTCCTCACCTTTATTAATCTTATGGGCGTTTATTACTATATCACTAGTGGCTGCCTGCCGGAATATTTTAGTCAGACGGACCACATGAAAAGTATCACTCCGAATAACATCTTTTAAAACATTTCCCGGCCCCACGGAAGGTAACTGATTTACATCTCCCACCAGTATCAGCCGGGTTCCCACCGTCACCGCTTTTAAAAGGGACTGCATCAGAAAAATATCTACCATGGACATCTCATCTATGATAATAACATCTGCTTCCAACGGATTTAATTCATTTCTCTCAAACGCTCCGTTTCCTCCTTTTTCCGGGTTCCCATTCAGTTCCAGAAGTCTGTGAATCGTCCGGGCTTCACGCCCGGTGGCCTCTTTCATCCGCCGGGCTGCCCGGCCGGTAGGAGCCGCCAGTAAGATTTCCATTCCTTCACTTTCAAAAAATTTAATGATGGTGTTAATAGTTGTGGTCTTTCCTGTTCCCGGACCACCCGTGATAACAAGCAGCCCGCAACGAACAGCTTCCATTACCGCCTGCTCCTGCAATGCATCCAAAGCCACATCTTCCCTGTCTTCTATTTTTCTCAGTTTGTCCCTGACTTTCGGTTCATCAATTTCCGTACTGATATTCAAATCAGAAAGATATCTGGCTATTCCCAGTTCACAGTAATAAAAACTATTGGCATAGACCTGTTTCCCCCCATTTTCTTCCCGGATGATAATCCGGTTCCCAATGGCCAGGTCCATGAGATGTTTATCCAGATCTACATCTGTCAGATTCAATAATTCCCTGGCCTTATATTGCAGTTCTTCATACGGAAGATATACATGTCCTCCGGCCGCCGCCTGTAACAGCGCATATTGAAGCCCGCTCTTTATACGGAAATCGGAATCGGAATTAATTCCTACCCTGGAAGCAATTTCGTCTGCAATCTTAAAACCTATGCCATCTATATCGTCCGCCATTTTATAGGGATTCATTTTAATTACATCATAGAGACCCGGGCCATAAAAATTATATATTTTCACCCCCAGAGACATATTAATACCGTATTGTTGAAGAAAAATCATAGCTTTCCGCATATCCTTCTTTTCTTCCATCTGTTCGGATATCTCCATTGCTTTTTTCAAAGTTATCCCTTTGACCTCCGCCAGACGCTCCGGTTCTTCCTCCATAATCCGAAAAGTATCCTTTTTAAATTTATTAACAATCCTGGTTGCAGTGGCCAGTTTGATTCCCTTAATAGCACCGGAACCCAGATAACGAATCATGGATATTTCATCTTCCGGAACCATAATTTCATATTCTTTGACATTTAACTGTTCACCATAGGTCTGATGCTCGGTATAATCCCCCCGTACCTCTATATATTCCCCCTCATTTATAAAATGAAAAATGCCTACACAGGTTACTTCCCCGCTTTCAGCAGCAAGTTCCATAACCGTGTAGCCATTGTCCGTATTTCTGTATACTATTTTTTCAATATATCCCTGTATCACTTCCATTGCCGTTCCCTCTGAGTTATCCTATGTATTATAGTCTCTCTTCATGGACTCATAAAGCATCTGCGCCAGTCCAAGACCTTCTCCCTCTGTGGCGCTCTTTGCATATTCCTGAACCATCATATCTTTGAAGTAATCCAATGTACCGGAAGAGGATTTTTCTTCACTCTCCGGCACCATCTTCTGCAATGCTTTAAAAATCTGTTCGGCAAAATATGCTTCAAATTCTTTGCAGACCGTCATCAGTTCATCATCCGAAGCTGATGAATAGTCCTTTCCCAAAGATTCTTCCAGTTTTCCGGCTGTAGAATTCTTATTGGAATATATATCAAGAAAATTCTCTGAATAATTATCGATAGAAATGCTCATATCATTACCTCGTTTCTCAGATGTTTATGTTACCGTTTCAGCTGATTTGCCTGCTGCAGCATCTCATCACTGGCAACAATGGCCTTGGAATTCATTTCATATGCTCTCTGTGCCACTATGAGATTTACCATTTCTTCTACTATCTGTACATTGGAAGACTCAATCCATCCCTGTCTGATTACGCTTCTCTCTACTGTATCGCTTTCAGCTTCCAGAACCGGTTCACCTGAAGCTTCCGATGCTGCCAGAAGCGTATCACCTTCCTTATTTAATCCGGCCGGATTAGAGAACTGTACCAGTCCGATCTGAATATCCAGCGGCTCATCATTGTTGGCCGCATTTGGATAATTAAGTTTTCCATTGGTATCTATGGTGATTTTTGTCAAGTCATATTCTTCGGCATCCAACTCAATAGGATCACCATATGTATCCAATACCGGATGTCCGTCGGAATTCGCCAGAAGCATCCCGTTAGTTCCAACAGCCCAGCCAAATTTACCATTTCTGGTATAATACGTCTCACCATCTGCTCCCATAATCTGAAAAAATCCCTTTCCGTCAATGGCCAAATCTGTTCCAATTTCCGTTTCCGTAATGTTTCCCTGTCTGAATATAGATGTAATGGAAGAATTCCGTACACCCAGACCTACCTGTGCACCGATAGGTTTTGTCTCGCCGTTAGCGCTGGTAGTTTTTGCCTGTATAGTCTGATATAACAGTGATTTAAATTCTGCCGTTTCTTTTTTATATCCGATTGTATTTACATTTGCAATATTATTGGATATCGTATCTACATTTGTCTGCTGCGAAATCATACCTGATGCAGCAGTCCACAATGATCGCATCATAGTAAAAGCCTCCCTTGTTTCAAAGAACAAAAATAATATGTATCATTTTATCTTACAGACTGCCTACAGTATTTACCGATTTTTCAATCATACTGTCTGCCGTCTGCACTGCTTTCTGGTTCGCTTCATATGCCCGGGTGATGGCTATCATTTCTACCATTTCCGATACTGCATTGATATTGGACATTTCCAGATATCCCTGACGTATGGCTGCTGTGGATTCCATTTCTTCCGCACCATCCACAGGAGTATACATATTCTCTCCATATTTCTCCAGATAATCGTAATTTTCAAAATCGGTTATACCCAGAGTATCAACCAATTCGCCGTCAGCATAGATATTTCCCATCTCATCGACCACAACATCTGCCGCATCCGTAGGTATCATAATCTGACCGCCTCCGTCATTCAATACATAATCGCCGTCCTTGGTCCGCAGTACTCCGTCTACATCCGTGGTAAAACTGCCGTCTCTGGTATACTTGGTCATTTCCTCACCATTTTTATTGGTAAAGGATATGGCAAAAAATCCATCTCCTGCCAGTGCCAAATCAAAAGTGTTCCCGGTTTCCTTAAAAGAACCCTGCTTATAATCCGTATAATTTTCACCGATTTTTACTCCAAGATTCATATTTCCGATTTCCTGTATCACATAACTTACGGAACTGTCTTTAATCTTAACTCCCAATACATCATCAAATGCCCGGGATGTGGCGCCTTCTCTTTTATAGGCGGTAGTAGCGGCATTTGCAAGATTATTTGTTATTGTGTCCAGCCTATACTGCTGATTCAGCATACCAGTATAAGCCGTAAAAAGTCCTCTGACCATACTTTGTCCTTCTCCATTCTGCCCGTTTGGGCAATTTTCTAATCTACTGTTCCATCACTGAGAAATTCAATAAACTTTCCGGTTCCAATAGCTACTGCAGTCATAGGGTCTTCTGCAGTCATCGTATTGATTCCTGTCTTTTCTTCTATCAACTCTTCCAGTCCCTGAAGCAAACATCCGCCTCCGGTAAGTACGATTCCCCGGTCGGCTATATCCGCCGCCAGTTCCGGCGGTGTTTTTTCCAGAACACCATGTACTGCTTCTACAATCTGGGAAGTGGTTTCTTTTAACGCTTCCTCGGTTTCATCCGATGTTATGGTAATGGTCTTTGGCAGACCGGTTACCAGATTTCTGCCTCTGACATCCAGTGTTATCACTTCCGGTCTCTTATAGGCAGAACCTATTTTTATTTTTATTTCCTCGGCAGTTCTCTCACCAATTAAAAGATTATGCTTCTTACGCATATATCTGACAATAGCTTCATCAAAATCATCTCCGGCAACCTTAACAGATGTGCTGACAACCGTGCCTCCCAGGGATATAACCGCGATATCTGTGGTTCCTCCGCCGATATCAACAATCATATTTCCACATGGTCTGGTAATATCAATACCCGCACCAATAGCTGCCGCAATTGGTTCCTCAATAATAGCCACTTCTCTCGCTCCCGCCTGCAAGGTAGCATCTTCAACCGCCTTTTTCTCCACTTCCGTGACACCGCTGGGTACACATACACTGATACGCGGTTTCTTCAGCGTTCTCTTTCCCAATGCTTTCTGAATAAAATGCTTCAGCATTTTTTCCGTAACGGTATAATCGGAAATTACACCCTGTCGCAACGGTCTTACCGCAATAATATTTCCCGGCGTTCTTCCGATCATCAGCCTCGCTTCCTCACCAATCGCCTTAATCTTATTTGTATCTCTGTCAAAAGCCACAACGGAAGGCTCTTTTAAAACAACACCTTTTCCTTTAATATATACCAGAATGCTGGCCGTTCCCAAGTCAATACCGATATCTGTACTTAACATGTAAATCTCCTTTCACTATATGCTCATCTATTCCACGACATATTCTTCAAATTCTGCCAAAATTCTTATTTTTTTACTATCCAATTCAAATAGGGCAATACCATGCTATATTATAAACAATATCACGAAAATATGGAAGAACTTTTTTTGAGATTTTTGTTTTTTTTACAAAATGCTTAAATAAACAGACACTGGTATGTTTTTTTTGGTACTTTAATATGTAAATATTGAAAAAAGCTGTTTTTTAACATGCTAGAATTTATATCGGCATATTTACCATTTTACTTAATTATAATAGGTAAATACCTGAAAATTCCTTTTTTTTTAAAAAAATATCAATTATTCACACAATCATCACAATTAATCGTTATACTGTCTATGTACTGTTTTAACACAGTGCGATATGTCCAATCCCCCTAATTGGACAACCAATATATACTTTGGCCGGTGGAACCTCAACCATCCGGCCACCCTTGGTACTTTAAATACAGCAGGAATTATTTTCATATTGTGATACACACAATTAAGATAACTCCTGCTGTAAATTCTGTTTAACGGAAACTCATTTAAAAATATTTTTTTCTCTGCATATTTATTTTTCAATCTTCATATCTTGTATAAACAAATTAATTCAGGATACAACATGAAAGATTATATTGAAGAGAGAGCAATCAATGTGGCCGCATATATCATTGAAAATAATGCCACCGTCCGCCAGACTGCCAAACAATTCGGCATCAGCAAAAGTACCGTGCACAAAGACGTAACCGAACGGCTGAATCATATCAACCCTTCCCTTGCTCTGGAAGCCAGAAAGGTTTTAGATATCAACAAATCAGAACGACACATAAGAGGCGGTCTTGCCACCAGAGAAAAGTATTTGCAGAAACATACATAAAAAAAGATATTCAAGAAAGCCTGAATACCTATATCTTTTTGGGGGATGCCTAGTAGCAAAGCTACTAGGCTGAGTTATGAAAATGTTAAGTTGTCTACTACCTCGTCGGTAGTATGGTAATACTATACCCCTTAATTATGTCTAATTTTTGAACAAAGAGTAAATATTTCATTAATCATTTTCGTAAAAAAAGTCGAAATTTGTTTTTTCTGTAATCCAATATATGTTCTGCTTTCAATTTTGACAATTCCCTCGACATGGCGCTTCTGTCTACAGATAAATAATCCGCCAGTTCCTGTCTGTTAAAATCTATTGCAAATTCATTCTTTTGGTTTAACTTCGCCTGTTCCGATAAAAAAGATAAAATTTTTTCCCGTGTGCTTCTTTTTGATAAATGTTTTATCTTTCTTGTAAGATAGATATTCTTTGTACTGATAATCTTTAGCAGGTTTGCAACAAGAACTTTATGATGCTCACAATATTTCTCACATGGCTGTATGATATTTTCAAATTTAATATACATTATTTCTGTTTTCTCTGATGTGCAGATATCCATTTCCAAAACCTCGCCGGCCCCTGCAAACGCCTCACCGAACATATCCCCTTTTCTGCATCTGGCGATTATATTTCTGTTCCCCCAGAAATCCTCATTATAAATAGTAATGCTTCCACTGACAACTATGCCAATGATTCCTTTTTTCATTTCATCAGCCATCAGTATTTCATCTTTTTCATATACTTTGTTCCTAACGTCCAGACAGGTTAGTAAAGCTTTCTGTTCTTCCCAGCTCATCCCGTCAAATAAATCAATTTTTTCCATTTCATATATCTCCCAGTTTTGTTGCAAAAACAACAGACTTTTCAAATTTATTATAGTATTATCTCCATATAAAATCAAACAAAACATACCGGAGGTTATTAAATGATACGTAAAATAATTGAAATAAATCAGGAAAAATGTAACGGCTGTGGTCTTTGTGCCTCTGCCTGCCACGAAGGAGCCATCGGCATGGTCAACGGTAAGGCCGCCCTTCTTCGGGACGACTACTGCGACGGGCTGGGAGACTGTCTGCCAGCCTGTCCCACAGGCGCCATATCCTTTGTAGAGCGGGAAGCCGCAGCATATGATGAAGCTGCAGTAAAAGCCAGACAGGCTTTGCAATCCCGGAACTGGCCGGTTCAGATTAAACTTGCCCCGGTCACTGCCCCTTATTTTGAACATGCAAACCTGTTAGTGGCCGCCGATTGTACTGCATATGCCTATGGCAATTCCGATGAATCCTTCCGAAAGGCATTTCTTCAAAACCGTGTAACACTGATTGGATGTCCGAAACTGGATGCCATGGATTATTCCGAAAAATTAACCTCTATTCTTGCAGACAATGACATTCAGAGCGTTACTGTTCTCCGCATGGAAGTGCCATGCTGCGGCGGAATGGAATTCGCCGTAAAAAAAGCGCTACAGGCCAGTGGCAGGATGATACCATGGCAGGTAATTGTTGTGGGTATTGATGGAACTATAAAAAACCATTGAAATAACAATTTTTTATCAAGTCTTATTTATCTATGCCCTGGACTTTTTAAATACCCCCAGCATCAACGCCCCCGCCGCAGTACCTGCCCCGAGCGCCAGTAAATATAGCAATGTATTACCCACCACCGGAAATACAAAAATTCCTCCGTGAGGCGCCATCAGCGTACATTTAAACGCCATGGACAGCGCCCCCGCCACACCGGAACCGATGACACAGGCCGGTATTACACGTAATGGATCTGCTGCCGCAAAAGGAATAGCTCCCTCCGTGATAAACGACAATCCCATAATAAAATTAACGGGACCTGATTTCCGTTCCTCAGATGTGAATTTATTTCTGAATATCAGGGTTGCCAACGCTATAGCACAAGGCGGTACCATTCCGCCAATCATAACCGCTGCCATGATATCGTAATTTCCTTCTGCTATGGACAAGGTACCAAACACATATGCCGCTTTATTGATGGGGCCGCCTAAATCCACCGCCATCATGCCTGCTACAAGAATTCCCAGTAAAATCCGGCTTGTCCCGCCCATATGGTTCAGTGCAGAATTTAGCGACGTATTGATTCCCCCTACAAAAGGCTCTATGGCAAACTGCATCAGCAGACCCATAATAAAAATACCAAAAAGCGGATAAAGTAATATCGGTTTCAGTCCCTCTATACTCTCTGGTAATACCTGAAAAATTTTCCGCAACAAAAGAATCAGATATCCGGCTACAAATCCGGCCACTAAAGCGCCTAAAAATCCGGACTTGCCGCTGGCCGCCAGATAACCGCCTACAATCCCCACTGCCAGTCCCGGACGGTCCGCAATACTCATGGCAATATATCCCGCCAGAATCGGCAGCATAAAAGCAAACGCTGCATCGCCGATGGATTTAAACGTTCTGGCCAGGGAAGTTATGGAACCGAAATTTCCACGCTCTGCTTCCGTCAGCGCATTAATATCCACGCGGAAACCGTCAATCATAAACGCCAGAGCAATCAGTATTCCTCCGCCTACCACAAACGGAAGCATATGGGATACACCGTTCATCAGATTCTTATAAATTACATGCCAGAAGCTTTCCGTTCCAATTCCGTCATCCTCTTCCGGCCCTGTCTTTTCAGCCGGTGTTTTCTCCTCTTTTTTTACAGATATCTGATTGCTTTCCCCTGCATACACCGGAACATCACCGGATATGGCCCGCTCGATTAGTTGACCTGCTTTGCTGATTCCGGCAGATACCTGGCATTTAATTACCTTCTTTCCTATATAGCGCTCCATGGGTATATTGGTATCAGCCGCTACAATAATG
Source organism: Lachnospiraceae bacterium (assembly GCA_022794265.1). GTDB lineage: Bacteria > Bacillota > Clostridia > Lachnospirales > Lachnospiraceae > Bovifimicola. The sequence continues at coordinate 42,371 of JAAWEK010000013.1, read as the reverse complement.
CAGTCCGCCTCCCGAATCTCCTGTCCGGTATGCACGTTTTTAGCCCCACCAGAGCCTCTGGTTTCAACTTTAATCCTGCAACCAGCCTGTCTGGCCGCCTGTTCCAATGCTTCCGCCGCCATATAGGTATGGGCGATTCCTGTGGGACAGCCTGTGACTGCCAGAATCTTAATGCTCCCGGAAGCACCACCGTCATTATCGGTCTCCTCCCGCTCCTTTTTCTGCTGCTCTGCTTCCTGGGCGGATTCCGCATCATCAATGACATTAATGAATTCTTCAATGGACCGGGCTTCCCGCAACGCCTTGGTAAACTCACTGTCCATCAGCAACGCAGACAGTTTGCTTAAAACATCCAGATGAACATTTTCCTTTGTATTTGGTGCGGCTATCAGAAAAAGCAGATACACCGGCTCTCCGTCCAGCGAATCAAAGTCAGTTCCTTCCCGGATGACCATTGCCGCCAGCCCCGGTTCCTTCACTGCTTCGCTTTTTGCGTGAGGAATGGCAATTCCGTCACCGATGCCTGTGGTACCTTCCTTCTCTCTGGCATAAACCCCCATTTTATAAATCTTTTTATCTGAGATTCTGCCAGCAGCACACATCAGATTAATCATTGTATCCAAAATTTCCTGTTTCGTGGCCGCCTTGCCATACAGATCAATACTTCTCCGGTCTAATAAATCTGCGATTCTCAATTTACATTACCATCCTTCCCTTATTAATTTCATTATTTCCTCTTTCGTAGCCAGATATTTCGAAAACGCACTGGCACTCCCCGCTGCCAGTCCCAACTTTAACGCATATTCATAATCTTCCTGTTCCAGAAAACCGGCCAGAAAACCGGCAACCATAGAGTCCCCGGCTCCCACCGAATTTACGACTCTGCCGGAAGGGGGCTGCATTCTCCTTGCTTTCCCGTCGCTGCTCATCAGCAATGCCCCATCGCCGGCCAGGGAAACCAGCACGTTCTCTGCTCCCATTTCCCGCAATCTGGCGGCATAAGTGATAATATCTTCTTCGGTTTCCATATTCACGCCAAAAATTTCACTCAGCTCGGATTTATTGGGTTTGATTAGAAACGGATGATATTCCAGAACCGAAAGCAACAGCCTGCCTGTAGCATCCACAACGATTTTCGTCTTTAATCCCTTATCCCTAATGCGTTTCATAATATCCATATAAATCGAATCCGGCAGTGAGGCAGGAATGCTGCCGGCCAGCACCAGTATATCTTCCTCCTTCAGCCTTTCCAGCTTCTGAAATAATTCATCTAATTCCCTGCTGCCGATATCCGGCCCCCCAGCGTTGATTTCACTTTCCACATTTGCTTTTAGCTTGACATTGATTCTGGAAAACGAGTCTCCCGCCTGCGGGGATAGTTCAATAAACTCCGTCTGGCAACCATGTCTTAAAACCCTGCGTTCAATCTCCTTTCCCGTAAATCCTGCAATAAACCCCAGCGCAGTGTTCTCTGCTCCCAGACCGGTAAGCACCATGGAAACATTCAGTCCTTTTCCTCCAGGCAGAATCTGTTCTTCCGTTGTACGATTTACTTCCCCCTGCCTGAATTCTTCCAGACTCAGGACATAATCCAGAGAGGGATTAAATGTGACAGTATAAATCATGCGTTATCCCTGCATATTCCCAGAATCCCTCCAGAGATGCCGGAATATACTGATTCCTTTCTTTTTAATATTTTCCCAGACAATCGTGAAACATGTAGTCATGGGTCAGAGGTTTGCCAATTATCTGTATAAGTTCTTAAACGGCTGTCGAACGTATGCTTACAAAGCATTTGTTCGACAGCCGTCTATACATTTTTTAGAGATACTCATACTATAACCAATATTAAACAGAATACTCGTTATAGTTATATGTTTAACTAATTTTTCCAACCTGCATGCCTTGCCACAATCTCACGCAAATCCTCTAATCTCATAATCTGGTATCCGAAACTGTCAATCTGATAGTCAAAAAATATGGTTGTAATGGATTCCATTACATATTTAGTCTGGTGCTGCGGAAGATTTCGGAAGATTTCCCCCAGAATATCATTTACCATATCCTGCTTTCCATATTTATAGGACACCACCCATGCAGTAATAATGGAAACACCATATCTCTCTATTTCTTCTGCACCTTTGATGCACCTGATTTTATTACAGATTAGTTCGAAATCCTCATATGTCAATTCAATAACGTCCACCATTCTTATGTTAATTCGCATACTCTTATGAATAATGGATTTTATGTTTTGCTGCATTGTAAATAAATCGGTTCCCTGGTTCCACATTCTTGTCATAAAAACACCTCTTCTCTACACGCGCTTAAATGGTGCTGCTTATAAATTATGAGTGATATGAATTTTTGTTACTTAATTATACCACAATCTCCCTGTAATTTCACGTTTATTCTTTCTTTTTCGCAAATATATTTCTCCACTGTTGTTGTCAGATTTATTTTATAATGCTATAATAACATGGCACGGATTCGGAAGTTTTTATTCAATATAATTCTGACGAAAACGAGCATGGAATATACTTAATCGTGCTGACCTGTTCCGGTCATTCCGGAGTGATAAGGCGATAGGTGATGACTTTCATTTCATATGTCTGTATCCCCGAGCCCTTACTCTGTGCTATTGCACGGAGTTTTCTTTTTCATTATATGAATCCCCATAGTTTTGGAAAGGTGGTGAACTTTTTGGAAACCCGAATAGCACTGATTGGAATCATAGTAGAAGATACGGATTCCACGGATAAAATTAATGATTTGCTTCATGAATACAGTAATTATATCATCGGACGGATGGGTATTCCCCACAGGCAGAAAAATATCAGTATCATCAGTATCGTCATCGATGCAGATAACAATACCATCAGCTCACTTTCCGGAAAACTCGGCATGATTAAAGGAATTTCCGTTAAAACGGTTTATTCGAAAAAGTAAAAATTCAGGAAAGGTTTATTGAAATTATGAAAAAAAAGATTTTAACATTATTACTGGCAGCCACAATGACTGCCTCCGTATTTACCGGCTGCTCCGACAGCAAAGAGCGTTCGAAAACAGAAACTACTGCTCCGGCTTCCGGAGACGAAACCACCACTGCAGATAACAGCCAGCAGAAAGAAAAAATTGATATTAACATGGCTGTTCTAAAAGGTCCTACTGCCATTGGTTTTATCAAAGCATGGGAAGACAGCGACAAAGGAACTGCTTCCAACAACTACAAAGTGACCGCATATGGCGCCGCTGATGAAATCAGCGCCGGTATTATTAAGGGGGATATTGATATTGCCGCCGTTCCATGTAATCTCGCCTCTGTATTATATAACAAGACAAAGGGTGAAATTCAGGTGGCCGCCATCAATACATTAGGAGTCTTATATATGGTCAGCACCGGAGAAGAGATAGACAGCATTGCCGGATTAAAAGGTAAAACTATTTATTCTACCGGCCAGGGTACCACACCGGAATATACGTTAAACTACATTCTGACCAAAAATGGACTTACCCCGGGAACCGATGTTACTGTTGAGTATAAAACAGAAGCTGCTGAGATTGCATCTCTGCTCAGTGAAAACAAAGAAGCCATTGCAATGCTGCCTCAGCCGTATGTTACCACGGTTCTGCTAAAAAATGAGAATGCAAAAATCATATTCGATATGACTGAGGAATGGTCCAAAGTATCGGATAACGCTTCTCTTGTAACCGGTGTGGTTGTGGTACGAAAAGATTTTATAGAAGAACATAAGGATGCTTTTGATTCCCTTATGAACGACTATGAAGCTTCCGCCTCCTATGTGAACGACAATATTGAGGAAGCGGCCGCATTAGTGGAAAGCCATGATATATTTGCCGCCAGTGTGGCAAAAAAAGCGATTCCTTACTGTAACATTACTTTTAAGACCGGTGAGGAAATGAAAAAAGATATCCATGCTTATCTGGAAGTATTACATACCGCCAACCCTGCTTCCGTAGGCGGCGCCCTTCCAGATGACAAATTCTACTATATACCATAACATTTTTTGAAAGGAGCCGCCATGAAACGCCATATGCATCATATCAAAAAAGCCATATACATAGTGATTGCCATATGCATATGGCTTTCTGTCTGGCAGTATGCCGCTCTGCGTATTGATAAAGTATTTTTCCTTCCTTCAGTAACGGATACCGGGAAGGCTTTGCAGAAACTTATAGTCTCCAAAGATTTTTTCCCTATTCTGTTCCGTACTCTGGGCAAAATATCCACAGGTTTTTTATACGGTCTGTTCTTCGGAACCCTTCTGGCCGTTGTCAGCTCTTTGTCGGATTTTATTAAAATGCTGTTTCTTCCTGTACTGAAATTGATAAAATCCATTCCCGTGGCTTCTTTTATCATTCTTGCACTGTTATGGATTCATTCTTCCAATCTCTCTGTTCTGATTTCTTTTTTAATGGTTCTGCCTATTATATATATCAATGTACTACAGGGAATTGAAAGTGTGGATGTCCGGCTGCTGGAAATGTCAAAGGTATTTCATATGGGCCATATCCGTCGGGGCTGCTTTATTTATATCCCCCATGTCCTTTCGTTTCTCATATCCGGCTGCCGCATCGGACTTGGTTTCTGTTTTAAGTCGGGAATTGCTGCTGAAATTATCGGTCTGCCAGCCGGGTCCATCGGAGAACGGTTATACAAAGCAAAACTTTATCTGACCACCGACGAACTGTTTGCCTGGACCATTGTAATCGTTCTGGCCAGTATCCTATATGAGTTTAGCTGTATGAAAATCATACAGATTCTTGCACGAACCGTGATATTCATGAGTTCCAGATATTCCGGTTACGGACACCGGAATATGAAAAATATTCATGTAAATAAGATTATCTGTAAAAACATTTCAAAGTCTTACGGGGCACAAAAAGTGTTATCCGATTTTACGTATACGTTTTCAGACGAGAAAACCACCTGTATTCTGGGCAGCTCCGGCATAGGAAAAACAACGCTGCTGAATATTCTGGCAGGTATCGGTATTGCCGATTCCGGATCCATACAATTTCTGACGGAGTCATCCACATCCAGCGCCGCCAGAGTCTCCATGGTCTTTCAGGAAGACCGGTTGCTGGAAACATTTGATGCCTATACAAATATTCAAGCGGTTTATGGCAACAGCTATGATACCGGTTTTATCCGAAAACAATTTGAAGTCGTGGGATTAACAGATTTTGAAGGAAAACCGGTCCGGAATCTCAGCGGAGGCATGAAACGGCGAATCGCCGTTGTGCGGGCCGTTTTAAGCGATGCCCCTGTGCTGCTGTTGGACGAACCTTTTAAAGGACTGGACGAACAAATAAAACAACTGGTCATCCAGTATATCCTCCACCGGTGCAGGAATAAAGTAATTATCCTGGTAACCCATGACCAGGAGGATATTTCGCAAATGAACGGGGTGGAACTGGATTTATTTTAACCAGCGGCACATTTTGATAGATTTTTAATGTATTGAAAATTAACAGACAAAAAACCGCCATATCAGAAATTTCTATTCTGATACGACGGTTTTTCTATCCCATTCCGTTTATTTTTTATTTCGCCGCAGTTGTGGTTTCCGGTTCTTTGGTTGTTGTCTCGATTTCTGAATCCGGAACTATCTCACACTTATCTGCAATCCACTCTAAAACATCATAATATAACAGACTGTCTACAGTATCCTGCTTCGGATACATTGCCTGAAATGCCTCAAGGGAATCGAATGTTCCTGCTTCCACATCCGGATCCACTTCTTCCCGGTATTCCTTCTCCGTAACTTCCAGTCCTTCTTCCCTTGCAACAGTCATGGCTATTACAATATTCTTCAGACTATTTCTAACAGACGTATCCAGCTGCTTGTCAAACTCTTCCTCCGTCATATTGGCATATTCCAGATAATCCTTCAGCTGCATATTATATGCATTATAATACTGAATATACTGATTCTTCATTTGCTCTACCAGGCCGGCAACTTCATCTTCATCATACGTAATCTCCGTGGAATCCAGCAAAGTCTGCCAGATTGCAGATAATTTCTTATTCAGAACCAGCTGTTTATCTAAATATTCTTTTAATCCCGCAACTGTTTCTACCTTATAAGCCGTACAGTATTCCTTAACAAATGCATCCGTCAGTTCCGGAACTATAGAGCGGTTAAAATAATTAATCTTAACGGTAAATACTACATCTTTTCCGGCATGTTCGGATATTTCTCCAGTGGCAGAATTCTTGTAATCATCCGGAAATTTCAGATTCAGGTCTACGGTTTCCCCAACTGTCTTTCCCACTAATCCGGTTTCAAAACCGTCAATAAAGCTGCCACTGCCTATTTTTAAATTATATCCCTTGCTGGTTCCGCCTTCAAAGGCAACTCCGTTAATTTTTCCCTCAAAATCAATATTGGCTGTATCGCCCATTTCAAGGGCACCCTCTTCATATTTCTTATCTGTTGCGTTGCTTTCCAAAACATTCTGTATTGCTTTTTCAATTTCCTCTTCCGTAGCTTTAGCATTGGTCTCTCCTACTTTCAGACCTTTATACTGTCCCAGCTTAACAGTTGTCTTATATTTGGTTCCCTGCATATCCGCTTTGGAATTATCCTTTAATTCCCCGTTGGAAGCAGTCCGTTCGCTACTGGCAGTCCCGCATGCAGTCATTGAAAAAACCAAAGCCACACACATTCCTAATATTAAAAGTTTTTTTCTCATTACTTCATTTCCTTTCAAATTTTTAAATGTCTCCGCCGGTTTTTACATACATAACCTTCCGGATTGTCTTTATAGTATTTATATCTTATATTTTATATCATAATTCACACTAAATGAAAAGCAAATATAAGATATTTCACACAATGTTCAAACTAATTTATATTAAAATACGGAATATACCGAATCATGTTTTTTCCTTTTGGAAAGAGATAATCATACAAGTCCACAAAATAATCGTCAGTCATACTGGCAATATAATCCACCACTATATCATCCGGCTGTTCCGTTCCGTAATCAATTCCGTTATCATAATACCGCCGGTGCTGATTAATAAAATCAATATGATGGGTAAAAATAACGGAATCCTTCTTCCCGGATTTTAAATCGTTCAGAAGCCGGCCGTAGATTTCCTCAAACATGGGTTCCAGGTGCTTTTTATATTGTTCTTCCGTTTTTTCATTAAAATATATGATTTCATAATTCTCTTTTTTAGCCATCTTTATAGCATCATAATATTCTTCATCCAAACGGATGTAATTCTTACCATAACTGTTGTTAATAATATTCACCACAAGGTTATTGGTCATCTCCGCATTTTCTACTCCTATGCCGTTATCTGAAAATCCCGGATCAGCGCCTATAATATTTGCAAGCCTGGCATCCTGCCTGTCCTTACCCAGGTATGCAATCATATCGCAGATTCTTACCACACAGCCCTCCAAAGTCATAGGAATCAGCGTTCCGATATTCTGTTCATTCCGATAACAGCTTTCCACTATTCCGTCAAATTCTTTAAAACCAATTTCCTGTTTGGGAATATATTCCTGTTTTTCAAATTCTCCATTATGACACAAGATTCCGTCCAGTGTCTGAAGACTTATATTTCTTGAAAACAGCCGGTCCAGAACCCTGACGCTATGTACATTGTGATTGAAATACCGGCCGGTATTGCCGTGATATAACCGGCTCAGCATACGCTCTCCCGCATGTCCAAAAGGCGTATGACCGATATCATGACCCAGAGCGATGGCCTCAATCAAATCATTATTCAGATTCAGGGCAGTTCCTATATTTCTGGCAATTCTGGAAACCAATTGGACATGCAGCGCTCTTCTGCTGATATCATCATTTTTATAAAAAGAAAACACCTGGGTTTTATCCGTATAACGGTTATAATAGGGACAATGCATAATCTTTTCGATATCCCTTACATAAGCCGGACGATGAAAGTTTTCCTTGTCTCTGCTGTTATCCCTCCGTATGACTTTGTCTCCTGTACAAGCATAAGGGTTTTGAATATGATGTTCCCGGTCAGAAAAAATCTGTTCTGCCAAATCCTTGTTTACTTTATCATACTTCATTGCACTCCTCATTTCTAAATTGCATTCCATCATTTGATTATATCATAATCCTGTTTAAAAAGGTATAATTTTGTGTTATTATATTGTGTTTCATTCAAAAATGGTGTAAAATGTCTTAGAAACTTAATATTAATGTTATATTTTATTAATATATAGAAACGAGGACGTTTATGAAGCCCAATCGTAATACAAGAAATTCACTGTTGATTATCTTTTTTGCCATTACTGCGGTTATAATCATTATCTGTTACCGGAATTACAGTCCCGGCAAAAAAGGTTCCGGTAAGGAAACAACTTCATATGATATTGCATTTTTATCAAATACTTCACAGATATCCGCCTCTGCATCAAATTTTCAGGCATATCACGGTGTTTCCGTTATATCTGAAGAACTGGGCAAAAATTTTAATACTTATTTCGTGCCTTCTGACAGCGTGGTTATCCAGCAGACTGCTGCGATTTCCCAGAACAGTCCCGCCAATATCCAGAAAGAACCAGTTTATAAAAATGAAGATTCTGCTTCCGTCGGCAGGGCCGGATATTCTGAAATGATTCAGCAGGCCGTAAACGACGGGGCCAGACTGGTCATCTGTCCGGATTCATCTTATGCGGAAACACTCTATTCCATTCAAAAGGATTATATTAATACCTACTTTATTCTTGTAGACGGCGTTCCCCATAATTCGGATCATTCAGATCAGACTATTAATTATAATGTCATTCCCATCAGTTACGATGAAGCCGAAATAGGTTTTCTTGCAGGTTATGCTCTGGTTTACGAAGGTTATACTTCCCTCGCTTTTATCGGAGACAGCCGTGCCTCCGGTGTCGTCCATTACGGATATGGTTTCTTACAAGGCGCAAATTATGCCGCCAGAGAATGCAATACTGCCAATGTGGATATCTGCTACTACTATGCGGAGGATACTGCAGATGCAGAACAGATGGCCCAAAAATTTTATTCTTCCAAAATTCCAGTAATCACTGCCACAGGAGACGATATCATAAAACCCCTGACTGAAATTGCTTCCAAACAGAATGCTTATCTGGTATCCTGCGGAAATTACCATGATTTTTATGAAGAATCCGACTATCTCATTGCGCTTTCCTATAAAGATATTGCTGCTTCCGTTGCAAATACCGTTAAAAATTTCTATGCCAATGATATTTCTGGCGGAAAAACCATTACAGCCGGTACCGGAGACAACTGGATTGGTTTCGTTTATGACAATGAAAAATTCAGCCGGTTTTCCCTGGATGTTTACGATACAGTCTACCGACAACTGGCAGAGGATAAAATACTCCTGATAAGCGACACTACTGTTTCTGTGGAGGACTTAGGGCTTACCAATGTTACAATAAAATAATGAATATTTTTTTTCAAACTGCAAAGGCTATAACAATAACACAGGGAGGTTGTTGTTATGGCTTTTTTATCATGTTCCTATGAAGAAAATATTAAATATCTGGATAATTCTTTTAAAAACTGTGCGGATATCATCAGTCTGGAACTGAATCTGGAATATATGGGCGATTCCCGTGGAAAAATTTATTTCGTGGAATCCGCCGTCAGCAACGTTACAATTCGTAAAGTGGTTCTGGGTCTCTCCGATGTCTTTCCGCTGGAAACCATGGAAGATGTGGTCAGTACCATTATGACCGGTAATGCAGCTCTGATTATAGATGGAAAGAATTATGCCCTGAAAATCCGAAGCGACGGTTATCCCGGACTGGGCGTCCAGGAAGCCAATGATGAAAAAGTGCTGCGAGGCTCCAACGAAGGCTTCAGCGACTCCTATAAGACCAATCAGGCTTTAATCCGGAAACGGATACGAACCCCGGAACTGAAAATTGAAGAACTGCAGTCCGGCAGGCGCACCAAAACCGGTATTGCTCTCTTATATATGGATACCATCGTTCGGAAAGAGGTCCTTGCCGAGGTAAAAAAACGGCTAAAAGGATTTGAAACCGACGGTATACTGGACAGCGGAGTCATTGAACAACTGACCATGGATAATGAATATTCACCTTTTCCCCAGTACCTGACTTCCGAACGTCCCGATAAATCCGCTCTGGCTTTGTTAAACGGACATGTAGTGATTCTGGTGGATAACTCTCCGGTGGCCTTAATTCTTCCGGTAAATTTTTCTTCTTTTTTAAAAGCAACAGATGATTATTACAACCGTTTTGAAATAGTATCTTTTGTAAGGATATTAAGGTATATTGCTATATTTTTTGCAGTTTCCCTTCCAGCACTGTACATTTCCATAATGAACTTCCATCCGGAGATACTGCCTCCCGACCTGATATCCATCTTTTCGGCTTCCAGAGACGGAATTCCCTATCCAGTAGTTGTGGAAGTTCTGGTAATGGAGATTGCCTTTGAGCTGATTCGGGAAGCCGGTGTCCGAATCCCTGGTCCCATGGGAAATACCATCGGTATCGTAGGAGGACTGATTGTGGGTTCTGCTGCCGTAGATGCTTCCCTTGCAAGTCCCATCATTGTAATCGTTGTTGCATTGACAGCCCTTTGTTCCTTTACCATTCCCAATGATGAATTCAGCTCCGCTTTCCGGCTGTTAAAATATTATCTAATCCTCTGGTCGGCCGTCTTTGGAATATACGGATATATGCTGGGTATTTTCAGCGTTCTTGTTCATTTATGCGGATTAAAAAGCTATGGTTTTCCTTATCTTGGTCCCATGGCAGCCGGCGATATCGACCAGTATCACGGAGAACGGGATTTTATCCTGCGGTTTCCATATATGCATATGCCGTTCCGCCCGATTTTCTCCCGTTCCGGCAATCGAAGACGGTTTCGTAACCGCAGATAACATTTAAAAAGGAGAGGTCCTATGTTTTCCACCAATAATAAAATTTCCTCTGTCCAGTTAAAACGGATTCTAGTTCTGTCCACTGTGTGCATCTCTTCCATGATGACCACCGGAATCGCTGCAGATTATGCCGTCCATGACGGTATTTTCTGTATTTTGCTTGCATATGTATTTACATTGCTATATACCAGTTTTGTCTTATATTTATGTGATAAGACGGAATGGAACTATTTTGGTCATATGGATAAATATGCCGGACACAAACTTACAAATGTCTTATGTTTAATTTTTATAATAAAGTATATTTTCTTATTAATACCGGCTGTCTGCTTTTTTGTAAAGCTGTCCAGAATTTCCCTGATTATGCAGAGGCCCATCTGGTTTGTAATGCTGCCGGTAGTGCTGCTCAGTCTGTATCTGGCCGCTCAGGGTCTGGAAGCCATCGGCCGGCTGGCACAGTGTCTCTACGCCGTTACTCTTGCTGTGCTGCTATTCATTTTAGTATTAAACATAAAATCAATAGATAAATTTTATATTGCCCCATTGTTTAACTTTTCCACCAGATCCATGTTCTGCGGAAGCTTATGGATTTTTCTGCTGTTTTCTCCCATGGAGCTTATTTTATACGGCAGCAGTGAGATTGATGCCAGCGATTACAGAAAAAGAAAGAAGATTAAACACCGCTGTTTCCAGGGAGTTACAATCACCTATGTTTTTAACCTGCTGTATTATCTTGTAAACGTAGGTGTACTAAGCATAAATGGCATCTATGCAGACCGGAATACTCCTGCTACCATGCAGTTATTAAACCGTATCCGGATATCGGATATCCTGTTATTGTTTTTTTTACTCAGCATATTTTTTTCACTGGCTGTATTAACTTTGGCAATCCTGAAACTGGCAGGACGGTTTTCCTCTCAGCGTAAAATAACCGGACTTGTCACACTGACAGGGGTATATCTCTGTTCCCTTACTATATTTCATCTGGCGCCGGAATTTACCACCGCCCGTTTTACCAGTGAAAACCGTTCGGACATCGAAAGCCGTGTCTATACCGATGCCGTCATTTTAAGCCATGATAAGGATTCCGGCCAGTACACCATGTCTCTGGTATTTCCCCATGACAGCAACGGCGATTCGGTAACCGACAAAGTATCCGCCGATTCCCTGTCAAATCTTATATTTGAATACGGGCTTCACTCGGATAAACAGCTGGATTTCTCCCATACGGAAGTTCTTCTGATTAGCAGTACTATTTATGATTCTCCCGGTTTGTTCCGGGATACGGTAAATTATCTGAACTCTCTGAATAAGTTAAACCACCGGACCATATTGTGTGGCATCAATACGCCGCCCGAAGATTTTCTGGAGGCAGATAAGGAATTAAATACGGAATTGGGACAATATATCAGTAATCTGATGAAAAATAATATAAAATATTCCGTCTCTACTCTGGAGCATCTGAAAAAGGTCGATATCGGCGCTGAAAATGCCTGTATCATCAGCAATTTTATTATCAGTGAAGGAGTTCCCAAGTACGAGGGATGTACCATATTAAATGCAGACGGAGGGATAGAAAGTTATTCCGGAAACAATGCGGCCATAACCGGCCTGGCTTCCGGGAAAAAGGATTTTATTCTGGAGTTGGGCTCCGACCATTGTTATAAGATTACCGATAACGAATACTATGTTCACAATACAGTAATCTCTTCTAAAAAACTAAATGCAAAAGTCATTTATACCGGTACCATGACCTGTTTAAAAGAAAATAATTTATCGGAAAAAGAAGTGAATGAAATACTGGAATCCATTATTTTTGAGCGTCTGACACATTTAAAGGATGATTTATCCTGCGACCTGCTGAATATATACAAGCATCTGGCCATTGATGACCGCCGGCTCTACGCCATGTATTCCGGCAACCGGCCGGAACTGTATAATATTACCTATATTGAGGTCGAATGCCGGTTTACTCTTCAGCAGTAAACATTTTAAAAAGCGGGAGTCTTATACCCCATGCAGCAACTCCCGCCTATCTGCAGCCTTTATAATCCGAAGATGTCGTTTAGAAATGTCAGGTATTTGAAGCGAAATCCGATGTGTTCTCCGGATACCGCACTGAATTCCTCCGTAGTCAGTATTTCTTCCAGCTGACCGCCGCATTCCTGGTCTACAACACCGTGGGATATATCTATAAAACATAACGGCGGATATAACACGCACCACCAGTTTTTCCCCTGGGATTTTCCGATTCGAATCATAAAGGCTTCGTATTCTCCCGGCGGGAATGTATAACTACCATAACTTTTTGTAGGAAAATATGTATATTCGAATCCAACCGTAACCGGATAGTCATAGCCGTTATCCCGAATCACCTGTTGTGCAAGCGCCAGAATTTCCTCCTGTTTTTCTGCTAATATTTCCTTGGACCGGTTAATATTCTCCGATTCTTTCAGAACCGGTGAAATATAAGAAACAACTGCCTCTTTTACTTTTAACTTTAATTCCTGGTCTGCGGCAGAATCACTATTGGCAACCACATGAAACCGCATAATCTTTCCGGATATTCCCTGCTGAATCTGTTCCATACTGCTGCTTTTTATGGTATAACCCAGCAGCCGGGTTCCGGGTTCTGCTTTTATGTAACAATACAATGCTGCTATCATCATAGATATTAAGAAAATGCTAATTTTTCGTTTTATCATTTTTACCTCCATTTCATTCTGCCAGATGATAATACGGCAGAAACACAACCGCCTGTTAATTTCTTATATTTCAATGATAGCCAGATTTTCAACTTGTATACATGTAAATTGAACGGATATTTCGGTTGATAAATTATGGAATCTGATTTAATATACTTATATCAATAATGATTAGAAAGGCATGGTTTTAATTTAATATGAGAAAAACAAAGATTATATGTACTCTTGGACCTTCCACGGATGATGATAACATTCTCCGGGCATTAATGGAAAACGGAATGGATGTGGCCAGATTTAATTTCTCCCACGGCTCTCACCAGGATCATAAAGCGAGACTTGAAAAAATCAAAAAATTACGGGAAGAATTAAATCTTCCGGTTGCCGCTCTTCTGGATACCAAAGGACCTGAGGTTCGTGTCAGAAATTTCACGGAAGGCAAAGTCACGGTTGAAAACGGAGAAACGTTTACACTGACCACCAGAGAAGTAGAAGGCACAAAGGATATCGTATCCATTACTTATGCCGGCCTTCCAGCAGATGTTTCGGTGGGTACCCGTATTCTCATTGACGACGGTCTTATAGATTTGAAAGTGACATCCATTGAAAACGGTACGGATATCGTATGTGAGGTTATCAATGGAGGCGTAATTTCCAATCACAAGGGTGTCAATATTCCAGGTGTGGATTTGTCCATGCCATATTTAAGTGATGTAGATAAAGAAGATATTCTGTTTGGTATCCAACAGGGATTTGATTTTATTGCAGCTTCATTTGTAAGGACTGCCAGCGATATTCTGCAGATTAAACGGTTTCTGGAAGAAAACGGCTGTTATTCCATTAATATAATCGCAAAAATCGAAAATATGCAGGGTGTGGAACACATTGATGAAATCATTCAGGTATCCGACGGTATCATGGTTGCCAGAGGCGACATGGGTGTGGAAATTCCCAATGAAGATGTTCCGGTCATGCAGAAGATGATTATTAAGAAGGTATATAATGCCGGAAAACAGGTTATCACCGCAACCCAGATGCTGGATTCCATGGTTAAAAATCCACGGCCGACCAGAGCCGAAACCGCCGATGTGGCCAACGCTATCTATGACGGAACCAGCGCAATTATGTTATCCGGTGAAACCGCTGCGGGACTTTATCCGGTTGAATCCTTAAAAACAATGGTCCGCATTGCCGTTCGTACGGAAGAGGATATTGATTATAAAAAGAGATTTTTCAGTCTGTCCAGAAAAGCAAATCCGGATATTACCGATGCTATTTCCCATGCAACCTGTACTACGGCCCATGATTTAAATGCCAGGGCTATTATTACGGTTTCCAAATCCGGCCGTACTGCAAGAATGGTATCCAAATACCGTCCGGCCTGTGATATTTTCGGATGTACCACTCAGGAAAATATCCGGCGGCAATTAAATCTTTCCTGGGGAATCACTCCGATTCTGATTCAGGAGGAACAGGATACCTTTGATTTGTTTGAAAATGCCATTCAGGTAATACAGGATGCCGGTTTATTAAAACAGGATGATTTAACCGTAATTACCGCAGGCGTTCCTTTGGGTATTTCCGGCACTACCAACATGATTAAAGTTCACACCGTAGGCCGTAGCAGAAATAAATAATTTTTCCATATATTTCATCAGAACTGTTGCAAAACCGTATGTTTACGCCTGTTTTGCAGCAGTCTTTTCTTTTTATCTGGTTTCACAAATCTCTGATTTACTCCGCAAAAAAGCAGGCCGGAAAGGGCCGGAATTTCTATGACATGACTATATCGACTGACTTGGATGACTACATAAAACGTTGCAAAAAATATTTTGAGAATTTACGCAGGGAAGCGGAGGCCCAGACAGAAAGTTTTACACGGATAGTTGTAAAATCTTTAGCATACGGACTGATAAAGCCGGAATACGGAAAATGGCTGAACCGGTGTCTGGAAGAAGAAAATTGGCAGGCATTGAATAATCTGATTTTTCAGACTACCCGGCATTCTTTTATTCCCGGTTTCCCAGTGGGATGTGACCACAGTTTTTACCTGAGCGGCTGTCTGAATGCTTTGGCCTGCGGCGATTGCAGTATTATAGAACGGGCGCTGCCCTATGAACTGGATTTATCCCAGAACGGAAATCTGTTTGATATGATTGGTGTGAACCTGCTAATGACTTTATGGTATAAAGATGAAACTTTTTCCGAACAGACGCTGCCCACAGCCCGGAAATTTATGTTATCAAAAAAAAACCGCTGGGAACGAGCGGTAATATCCTATATGGTTTCTTTATATTATGAAGAAGTCTCCTCTGCCGGAATTGCATTGCAGGATATCTGTGAATTATATGAACAGCAAAATAAAGATAAATACAGAAAACAGCTTTGTGTGGAGGCTCACGGACTGTACTGTCTGGCCCGGTATATTTTAACTCCTGAGCTGTTTCAGAAGATTCCCCTGCCAGTCTTCAAAAATTTTTCCCGTGACTATGCCTTGTGGAGACTCCGGCAGTTCCGGCCGGAACTGAAGCTTTATTTAGAATACCCTTCTCCAATGGAACTTATCAATAAAATATATCTGTCTCCCATCGTAAAAAGCATAAATTCCCAATTTTATCCGGAACAATGTTCCCCATATTTTTCGACTTACGAAAAACTGGAATGGATACTGGATAACGACAGTATGATGGAAGAATTTTTGAAAATCATCAATAAATCCTGACAGCCGGATTTATTGCTCGCCTTGTTTAGCCGCCAGATTTTCTATAATCGTCTTTTCCTGATTACTGATATGCTGCCGGATAGCCTCTTTGGCCGCTTCCACATTTCGGGCAGATATGGCTTCAATTAATGCCTGATGTTCCTCTACCAGCACTTTTCTCTTATGCTCATCTTTAATATATTCCAAACGATAGCGATACATCTGTTCCCGAAGATTATTCAATATCTGTATCAGTCTGTTATTTCCCGTGGTTTTATATATTACATCATGGAGCGCCACGTCAGCTACTGCCATTTCCGTCAAGTCGTTGGATTCAATTTTCTGTTTAAATTCTTCCTGACAGCGTCTCAACTCCTCCAATTCCATGTCCGTGGCTTTGCTGCAGGATAATTCCACTGCCAGTTCCTCCAGATGTCTCCGTACTTCCAATACATCGGACAGGTCTTTTCTGGTAATCTGTGCCACCTCAGCGCCTTTTCTCGGAGTCATCTTCACCAGACCTTCCAGTTCCAGTTTCCGGATTGCCTCACGGATAGGTGTTCTGCTGACTCCCAGTTTCTGTGCCAGGGCCACTTCCATCAGACGTTCTCCCGGCTCCAGTTCGCCTTTTAATATCGCATCCCGCAATGTATTAAACACCACATCCCTGAGGGGTAAATATTCATCTAATGCCATACTTAATTCCACCATATTCTGTCATCCTTTCTGTCCGCTATCCGCAATCTTTTAAAAACACGCACTAAGTTATTTTTTCGTCTGCCTGCGATTTCCGGCCGTTGCCGGACTATAGAATTCCGTTACATATGCCTGCTTTGTAATTCCCGATTCCTTAATATGCTCTTTTGCCCGGTATGCGTCCTCCGTATTCTCAAATAATCCGAATACTGTAGGCCCGCTTCCGCTCATAAGCGCATTCATTGCATTGTCTTCCAGCATCATTTCTTTTAACTTCTGTATGGACGGATATTCCTGTACCGTAACACTTTCCAGCACATTCTCCATCCGTCCGGCAACTCCCCGGATATCCGAAGTTTTTATCGCCTGAATCATTCCGTCAATATCCGGATGTTTTTGTATCCGGTCTAACCTTAAATTTTCATATACATATTTCGTAGATACGCTGACCGGAGGCTTGGCTATCAGAACCGGACATTTTGCCACATCGGGCAGCGCCGTCAGTCGCTCACCGATTCCTTCGGACAATGCCGTTCCTCTCATCATGCAGTAGGGCACGTCCGCCCCTATGCGGACTCCCCGTTCCATCAACTGGCTTTTGGATAATTTTAAATTAAACATTTTATTTATTCCAAACATAACGCTGGCAGCATCCGCGCTCCCGCCTGCCATGCCTGCCGATACCGGAATGAATTTTTTTAATTTAATCTTCAAGCCGGAACGGATACCAAATTCATCAAATAAAAGCTTTGCCGCCTTATATACTATATTGTTTTCATTTACGGGAAGATAAAACAAATTGGTTTCAATTTCAATCTCTCCCGAATCGGTCTTTATAATGTTAATACTATCAAATATATCCACGGTCTGCATAATCATCCTGACTTCATGATAACCGTCTTCCCTTCTGCGCAGAACATCCAGCGCAAGATTAATCTTTCCGTATGCTTTCAGATAAATTTCATTCATTTCCATATTTGTACCCTTTTCCAATTCTGTTAATTTTTTAACATTTCATGTATACATTATACGAAGTAACAGAAAAATGTGCAAGTTAAATGTTTTTATTTATAATATGTTAATATTTACGGGATTTTATCCGATATATCTATAAAGATGCTTAGGTCACTCATAGTTCAGACATTATAATAAAAGCATAGTAAAATTATTAAATTAACCAAGGAGGGTTTATTATGAGTTTAAACGGAGTATCCGGTGTTTCAAACACCAACACAACAACCAATTATGCAGGCACTGCTGCCGCTGCCGAAAAGAACAGCACGGAGAGCAAAGGCTATGGCAAAGATGATGCCGCTGTTTACAAGCCTTCTGCAGAATCTAAAACAGCTAAGAGCAATTCCGCTTTAATTGCTAAATTAAAAGCTGACCAACAGAACAGACTGACCCAGATGCAGAATCTTGTCAAAGATATGTTTCAGAAACAGGGAAAAGCATTCTCTACTTCCGATCAGATGTGGAAGATGCTTGCCAGCGGTGATTTTACCGTAGATGCTGAAACTGCCAAAGCTGCAAAGGAAGCCATTTCGGATGACGGTTACTGGGGTGTAAATCAGACTTCCCAGAGAATTTTTGATTTTGCCCAGGCACTTTCCGGCGGAGACGAGAAGAAAATGGATGAAATGCTGGAAGCCTTTAAAAAAGGATTTGGTCAGGCTACTGAAGCATGGGGTAAGAGCTTACCTGATATTTCCCAGCGTACTTATGATTCCGTTCTGGAAAAATTTGAGGATTACAAAAAATCACTGACAACAGAAACAGAATAAAATACTTCAAATGATATAAAACAGACTACTGCAGAATCTGCAGCAGTCTGTTTTATTATGCCATTTTCTTTACCGCTAAAATCATTTCTCCCGGAACCGGTTCTCCGTTTTTTAATTCATTGATTTCTTTTAAACTGTCCACTGTGGTATAGAATTTCTTGGCTATATTCCACAAAGTATCGTCTTTCTGTACCACATAACCTACAATCGCAGGCATCTGGCTGATTTTTTCCATATCATAATCATGTTCTTCCACATCCACAATGACTTCCCTGGATATTTTGTCGAAAACAATACAATCCAGTATCAGTACCGCCTTTACTTCCATTTCATCGCTTCCGGTCATGATACAGTTTAACTGCTCTATCATGCTCCGTATTTTAAACACGCAGTTTTCATTGATATTGCTGACTTCAATCTTATGACTGAAAGGTATGCTTTCCCTCACACAACACAACGGATTGCTGTCGTCGGAACAGATATATAATACCGATACGTCAATAACGCCTTCCGCCATTAAGCCGTCCTCTGCTACGGATATATCATCCAGCCGGATATCCCCATGGCAGCTGCATATCTGCATAATATGGGAATTATCCAGATTTACCTTTATTTTATCTCCAGCCCTGCACTTTGAAACATTTTTCATCAGCAGATTTTCATATTCCGCCGTTCCGGTGACAGGAAGCAGTTCCTTTTCCCTGGAATAAACGTCTTTCAGCACGCTGAGATGCTGTTCCTCATAGAGTTTAATATCTACGTTTATGATTCCGTCTAACTGCAGAAGCCGTTGCTCTCCGTCGTAATCTGGTTTTGCTTCAATATCGGCGGCAGACAATTTTAATTCTATGCTTGGAATCATATCTTCATAACAGCCGGGAACTTCTATGATTCCGTTAAACGGTACATTGGCGTCTACCCACTGCAGCGGCCCTTCCTCCGCCGTATAAAGAACAAATATAATGATTTCCCCGCTGATGTTAATCTTGCCTTCCATTACCTTAATCTGTGTGCCTACCAGACTGGCGGTATTCCATATAACTTCATTGATATTCATCCGGCCGGCGCCCAAATCTATTTCTTCCCGGATTCTCAATAAATCTTTTTTTCTTATGGCAATCTGGGTAATATCTAAATTATCTTTAATACACTCTGCATTTTCCGATTCCATATCCACGGCTATTTCTTCATCCCGAAGGGTCTCTGCCATAACCGTTACAGTAATAATAGCCTTTATGCTGATTTTTCTGGAATTAATCACGCTGATAGTTAAATCATCCACGTCAAAATCTACATTGATTGTATCTCCTTCCTCAATCCCATCCATATTGATGTTTTCGTCAAAAGGAATACTTCCGTCCAGTCTATGTATACCGTCTTCTGACGACACAGCCTTATACATCATCTTAAAATTCAGTTTTCCGATTACATTGACCTTATTCGGGGATACTTTAACAGATTCCACCATGATTCCGCCGTCTTCCGTAATCTTATTGCTCACATCCGGAAATTTATCCGGCACCACCATATCATCATCTAATGTAATCTGATTTACCATCTTTCCCTTTAATTTGTTCATATGAATATTTTTCTTTATCAGTTCCACCTGTTTACCTCCAGACTTTTGCTTGATTTTTATTAATACCCCTTTTTTGATTTATCTGTCGCTTCTCACCTGTTTATCTATGTATTCCATCTGAACCACTATATAAGGATAAGAAACTGTTTGTGATACGTCTTCCGACTTGGAAGGACCGATGAATTCCGTATCAATAAATATATTGTTTTTCGTCTCATACAATTCCTTCACTTGTATGCTGTAGCCGCCGATTGGCTGTTCACCGTATCCAACTGCTATAAATAAATTTTCCTTATCACCATAACTTACAATGAATTCGCCCTTTTTCTTATTATCAATTAAGGTTTTCAGCTCTTTTGGTATATTTTCTTCCGGTACCACCGTAAATTCAATGTCGTTTACTTTTTCTTTTTCATCCTCTTCCATTCCGCATCCTGTCATCAGTGCTAAATTTAAAATAAGTATGAGCATTATTGTTAGCAATCCGGCTGTTCTTCCATATCTCTTAATAATAATACCGCCCCACTATCAATGCTTATATGATTACTACTAATCTATGAGAACAGATGGAAGATTATGCTAAAAGTATTGTAAATCTGTTAATTTTTAGACTATACGTCAAATTGCAATTGAAAATTCAAACACAATGTGATAGGATTAGTCTATTGATTAAAAACAGAAAGGATTTTATTTATGAAAAGAAAAGTATTTGCTTATTTATGTATGGCCATGATGGCTGTTTCTTTAGTTGGCTGCGGCTCCAAATCAGTGTCCAGCGATACTAAAAAAGAAAGCACCGCCGCTGGAGATGAAACTACTACAGATAAAAAATCTTCCGACGAAGACGAAACCACTACTGATAAAAAATCTTCCGACGAAGACGAAACCACTACTGATAAAAAATCTTCCGATGAAGACGAAACCACTACTGATAAAAAATCTTCTGATGTAGACACCACCGACTGGACCGAATATAAGGGAACTGGTTATTCCATTTCAGCTCCGAGCGTCTGGTTAAAACATGAATATGAAGCTTCTGATTTGACACTGGCAAATTCCGTAACATCAGCCGATAGTTTCGCCGAGAATATCTCTGTGGTTTTACAGGATATTTCCGCTTATGATATGGATTTAGAGGGTTATAAGGAATTGTCCCTGAATCAGTATGAATACTTAAATTACACTGTAATCAGTACGGATAAGATGACTGTAAACGATGTAGACGGTTATTATCTGGTATGTACCACAGAAACCGACGGTATGCTGTGCTATTGCTCACAGTACTTCACTTTAATCGATGATACTGCATATATATTTACCTTTGCAGCTGATACTAAAGGCTATCAGGAATTATCCGAAGAAGTTAAGGATATTTTCTCCACAATTAAATTTGATTAATGTTTAAAATTTCAAACGTCCTTTTTAAGCCTTCAGACTTAGAAAGGACGTTTTTATTATGAAATTATGGGTTTCTCATCTATAATGCTGCGTTTTATGGTCAATACTCCGTTCCACTCCACTTCCGTACACCATTTCACAAGACGGACTGTATTCCGTTCCAGTTCAATGGCGGTAATACACCGTGGATGAACAAGGCTTCCGCAGTTATAATAGGTTCCGCCGTTATCCGGCAGCGAGGGCCGATGGGTATGCCCGGCAATGACCGGAACCCGGCTGTATTCCGACCATTCTTCCACTTTTCCCTTTTTTCCCCGGTTTTTATAATTGTTGACCGGACGGGTTCCCGGATTACTAAAGCCCACCAGTTCCAAAGGTCTCCATACATACCGGACCAGCCATCTCGTCACTTTCCATATCCTGTCATTTAAAAAATCACCCTGATGCCCGTGAACCAGCAACAGTTCCGTGATATTACCAGTATTATAATTCCATCGCCTGTTGTTCATGCTGATTACCAGCGCCTCATGTATTTTGATGTTTTCCATCAGCGGTAAGTCTTTTCTTTCGTTTTCACAATAATAACTCTGCAGATACTTGTCACAAAACCTCTTTCTCCGTTTTACAATATCGTGATTTCCGTACAGCATATATAAACGGCCCCGTTGGTAAAACAATGACAGCATCCAGAATATTTCGTTGTACACATTTATGATTTCATCATATTTTTTGTTCTCCCACAGCTCGTCGCCGTCGCCTAGTTCTATATAGGTGTATCCCATTTCATAATAGTATTTCAACGCCCGGAATGTTATTTTTTCATTGGCCGCAAAGTTATCATTATACCGCCCGTCTGCCCTGTGACAGTCGCTCATTATGACAATTCTCCCCACATTCTCCAAAGATATACGAAGGGCATTGTCATATAATTTCCTCATTCTTTTGTCAAAGCTTCTGCTAATCATTAATTTTCTTCCATATCTTCAGAACTTTCAGACAGGCGTTATACAAGTGCGGAATCCGGATTCGGATATATTGAATCTTATCTAATGTAAAGATATATTTCCTTGTGTATCGGCAATATACTTTACAGTTATGTTTATTCATTTTATTATTTATCCACGCCGCCAGTGATTTCCTGCTTTTCGGCTGTGGATTGTACGGTCTGTCAAACTTTATGCGGATGGAATTCCGGTATACTGTAAAGTTTTCTCCATTATAGCCCAGCCGGCGTAGTTCATTGATTACCGCCAGACACATTTCCACATTTGTCAGATTCAATTCCACAATCATGGATAATTCTTTTGTCTTACTGTATTCTCCCAAAACAAATGCCGTAAGCCACCAGTGTCTCTCATATCTCTGGGCCAGCACTTTGTCTCCCTTCATCAACACAAATCCCATGGTTATCTCGTCTTCCTCTTCCACACATCTGTAGTTCCGCCCGTCGTCAGACACATAAATTCCCACTTCCGCACCGGTTGCCAGTCCATACTGGCCTTTCCATAACTCTATCATCCAATATCTGCCGCTATACCAGAACTTTATGGGTTCACAGTCAATAATCATATTAAAACGGGCCGCCATTTCATCAAACGCCCTTCTGTATCCATACTGCCTCTGCCAGGCGTCCTTTAAGGAGTAAAAAATATCCGTCTGGGGGTCATAGGCAAACCCCGAGGGGTATAATTCATAATTAAATTCTGCCACCTGTTCCGGTGAATTAAACTGCGGAACATAATGTCTGCTGCACCAGATACGAATAATTGTTTTTACAAGGCATATAATGAGACATATCGCCAGACAGCAGAGGATTATCATCAAAAGCCAAAAGCATGGTTTAAATTTCCACATAATAAAGTAACCCTTTCATACAATATAGTTTCTATATTATATGAAAGGGTTGTTTAATTGGAAACTGCCATTTATGATTTAATTCAATGAAAATTTTTCCGTATTATTTTAACGTACAATATCCGATATAAATATATCCGATACTGCCGTTATACACAAGGGCTATCCAGTCTTTCGTGCTTTTTGACCTGTCGATAACGTATTCTTCCCCTGCTCTGGTGACACCGGTTACATTGCTGGAAACATCCGCTGCATCCCTGACATTGCAGTCGCCTGTTATTACCGCAGTGGTCTTTCCTTCCAGAAACGCCGGAACAGTGGTCTGTTCCCCGATTTGCAAATCCGTCGTTGTTGTCTCTGGTTCTGTGGTGGTTCCTGGTGTTCCGGTGGTAGCCGGTTCTCTGGTAGTTCCCGGTTCCTTCGTGGTTCCCTGTGTCTTTGTGGTAACCGGTTCTCTGTCGGTTCCTGGTCTCTTTGCCGTATCCGGCTCTTTTATGGTATCGGTTTCTTCTTCAGAATCCGGTTCATTCTTTGTCTCCTGATTTCCTTTGGTATTTTCCGGGATACCAGATTCCGCCATATCCACCGTGGTATCCTTTATTTCATTATCCGCCCTGTTATTTTCTCCATATCCGCTAAAATACAGCGTACACAATATTACGCAAATAATCACATTCAGTGATAATGCTATGGTTACAAAATTTTTCTTAGACATTCCTATCCTCCATATCAGTGCAGTTTTTCCGCAGAACTGCCAACAGGATTAGCATTCTCAATTTTCCTCCGAATCCGCATAGTCTATCTGTTCCCCCCGTTGATATACACGCATATTTCCTACGCCCTCACCGGCAAATCCGTCCGGGTCTCCATATTCTCCCATAAACATATCTTCACCATATGCCTCTCCGGAGTATTTTCCGCCCTGTTTTCCCCTTAAACCTGTCCGGCTTAAATCCAGTACCCTGCCGGAGCTTCCCGTTAATACCAAATAGAACTCTATAAGGACAAGAAGTGATGTAACTGCCAGTGCAATTATGGAATAGTCCTGATTTCCCATCAGTATCATAATTCCGGTGGCTGCAAAGGAGAGTATTACCAACAGCATAAAGAATACTTCAATAAATCTTATCTTCGAATTCATATCTGCTTTCCTTCCTAACTTTCTTCTATCATACTGATACTAATAGAAATACTTTTAAATATTTTCAAATTATATCATATCTTTGATTCCTTCGCAATCGATTCCTAAATGTTCCAGTAATCCGATACAGCCTTTTACAACATCCCGGCAGGTTGCTTCAAAATCTCCGGTATACCATGGGTCCGCTACATCTCTGTACTCTCCGGCAAATTCCAGTAAACGGTATACTTTTTTGTCCTGGTCATTGCAGCCTGAAATTCTTTTTATGTTTTTTATATTCATGGAATCCATGCCTATGATATAGTCGTATTGCTCATAATCGGATTTTTTAAACTGTACCGCGTATTTTCCATCAGCGGAGATTCCTAAGCGTTGCAGAATCTGCCGGGTGCCGCGGTGAACAGGGTTTCCGATTTCTTCTGTGCTGGTGGCGGCGGATGAAATGATGAAGTTGGGGGATTGGTGAAGTTGGGCGGTTATGTGTTTGAGGATGAACTCAGCCATGGGGCTGCGGCAGATGTTACCGTGGCAGATGAATAGTATTTTAATCATAAAAATCTCCTATCTCAAAATGCCAAGATATGCCCATAAATGCAAGGTTTTATCGGCTTTTCCGGCACTCATATAGTTTTGTTTATTTGTCACACTTTATGCCCTATCTTGGCATATCGTGGCACATCATATCCCTGTGTAGTAGTTAAATCGTGATCAGTTAGGGTGGGTTCAGACTACTGCGTCTTTTATCCAAAGGGGGTTCATTTTGATTTTGGGGGTGTGCATTATTTAACGATACTGCACCCACCAGTAGAATTATACCATAGAAGGTGATTGTTTTCCATCGGATTTCATATGATGAAATAAAAGCAACCGACCGGGATGAAGTTTCCTAGTCGGCCTTTTCCAATTACTTACATAGCTTTATTGTAAAATTATCTGATTCAAAGTATGCAACTTCCTTATCCGGATATACCTTTATACTTCGAACTTTTCCTCTTACATTCTGGATTGTCAACACTTTTTTAGACAACTTTTTTTAGGTTGTTTTCTCTGTATTGTACTGGCGTTTGATATCCTAATGAGAAATGTATTCTGTGATTGTTATACCCGTTCACATAATCCCATAATTTCATTTTCAGTTCGTTCAAATTTGCAAATATTTCATTCCATACAAATTCTGTTTTTATAAGCTTGAATGTAGCTTCTGCCACTGCATTATCATAAGAGCTGCCTTTATAGCTCAGCGAACGTTCTATATGGAATGTTTCCAGGAGTTCTTCAATTGCCTGGTTGTTAAATTCATTCCCCCGGTCTGTATGGAACAGGCGGATATCGTTAAGGCTCCCATCCACACTTTGAAAGGCTTCTTTTACAAGCTCTGCCGTCTTATGTTCCCCTGCACTGTACCCAATAATCTCCCGGTTAAAGAGGTCAACAGGCACACATATGTAATTCCAGTGCATTCCTACTCTTACATATGTCAGATCACTTATCACAACGTTCCTTTATTCCTGACCATCGAACTGACGGTTCAGAATATTTTCCGTGTTCCGTAATTGTTACGGCCTGCTTTGAAAATTTCCACGATTTCAGAGGAAAGCTCCGTCTCACTGTTTTTTTGTTTTGCTTCATAATAATATGTACTTCTGTTTACCCGCAGGACGCGGCACATTGCTGATACAGAGTATTTGTGGGCATTTGCCTTAATCACATTTACTTTCGTCCCAGGATCAGCGCCGCTTGTTTTAAAATGTCGTTCTCCATTTTAAGCTGCTGCAATTCCCTTCGGAGTTTAATCAGATCTTCCTGTTCTGGTGTGCGGTTGTCTTTTTCATGGAAAGAACCAGAATTATTTGCCTGTTTCACCCATTTGTCAAACAGGGAATGGGCGATGTCGTATTCCCTGCAGATATCACATCTGCGTTTGCCGGAACGTTATAAATCGACCAGCTGCTGTTTGAATTCATCCGTATACCTGCGTGGTTTTCTTCTCTGTTTTGATTTGGTCATATTAACTTCTCCTTTGCTTATTGGTTTTATATTATATGACCTTAAAAAATTTGTCCAGTTTATTGTATCCTATCCACATTAAGGGTTACTGCTATATCCGAATGCTCCATCAAGTACTGTAAGTCTTTGGGTTCATTTGTTGTGGTCAAGCATTTTTGTAATGCTTATGGCTAAAAAATCAGTTTCTATATTGATGCAGTCCGTGCCTGACAGGGAATGCGGTATCCATTATAGCTGTGGGGACGGATATGAATATACGTGACATAAGCAAATTCTTCCACCGTCTGATACAGTGCCTCCTCTGTCTAAAAATCGTACAGATTAACGCATTCATTTTTCAGTGTGTTGAAATATCTTTCCATAGGAGCGTTGTCGTATGGACATCCCGCTTTGCTCTTGCTCTGACTCACATGGACAGATTCACAGTATTCCACGAAGGCTTTTGATGTATATTGGGAATTCTGGTCGCTGTGGAGAATCAGTTCTTCCTTAATCTGCGGCTGTCATTCCAGCGCTTTCTTCAAAGTCCGGATGGGAGGGCCACTGCTGATCTGGCGTTCTGTCACACCTGCAATGATGCTCTGGTCATACAGGTCAATAATGCTGCAGTTGATGCGCACTTCCCCATTTTTCAAAAACAGATACGTAACATCCGTACACCACTTGTGGTTCACCCGTTCGGCATGAAATTCCTGCCGCAGTCTGTTTTTAAAGACTTTGTGCGGTTTTCCGCGCCGGTAACCCGGGTTCTTTGGCCAGACGGTGGAATACAGCCTCATTTCCGTATTCATGTATTTATGTATGGTAACTGTACTGTAATGACAGCCCCTGCGCGCTGGATAAACAGTCATGGTCCGGTATCCTGCCACCCCGTTATGCAGATGGTAAATTTCCCTGATCTGCGCTTTTACAGCTTCTTTCCCGGCATAATAATCCACTTTCCGGTGTTTCCGATAGTTGTAACAAGCATTCGGGCAGAGGCCAGGCCGCCCCAGCAGCCAGCGGACGCCAATTTCCCTGTTATGCTGTTCAATAAACGGATAAGCCTCTAATCGTTTTCCTTTGCGAAGAATGCCGCAGTTTTTTTTAAAACAAGTTCTCCTTTCGAAGCTCCTCATTTTCCCTTTTTAGCTTAAGCAGCTCTTTCATGTTATCATACTCTGTTTTCATACCGGAGCTTGTCCGGCATTCTTCTTTCCATTCCTTGCACCAGCGGCGGATGGTTTCTTCGGAAAAGCTATATTCCGTGGTGATGCTGTTAATGGTGCGTCCTTCCTCCAGATGGAGACGGACGATGTTCTTTTCGAATTCAGAAGTGTATTTCTGTGGTATAAAATGTACATCTTTTCTTTGTAGCATGATTATATCTTATTAGCCACTCGTGTTACAACTTTACTTTATCACAACAACTTAGATTTAATCCCACCAACAATAATATACAAAATAATCATTACGAAATAGCTTTGTAATTGGAATGGGTTCACCATTATCACCAATAAGAAAAATTGGTTGAGAAAAATCCGTTTCCTCTCCAATATCGCTTGGAAATATATCCTGCGGCTCATTAAAAATTTGTTTTATATCATAAAGCCATAACTTGCTGAAAATAATCAAGGTGTCTGCACAAATACACTGCTCGTTATTATCTTCTTCCAATCCATAGACTTGTACAAAAATTTTTGCAGTTCCATCTATGCTAAGTAAATTTTCAATCAAGGTAATATACCCTTGTTTTCCATCAAGTCGTTCACATGAAAAATCTGTAAAATTGTCTGTTGGGTCTAAAAAATCCTTATATGAAAACCAATACTTATTTGTATAATTTCTGTTCATTTTATCAACTCTCAGTAATGTCAAAATAGTACCTTTTTGTTGGTTATCCATGTTGTTTCTCCCTTAAAATTTCAATTTTTCTTGCTAAATGAACATTATAATTCCTGCCACTGGATACAAGTTGGTTTTTCATAAGTATTTAAAAATTCTCTGATACATAAGAACATATCGTTTAGAGAAATAACCGCATTGGAATCGGGACTCCATTCACTCCCATCTGCAATGAAAGTAACTTCTGTTTGGTTTCTATCATTATAGGATAGCCACACATCACCTTCATCGTTTTGAAAAAAATTAACAGCGGCATATTCTCCATTGATACAGACTGCCATGCAAGGATACGGCTGTTCCCCACTAATCCATATATCGTTGTTTTCCTGCGGCGCGGTTTGGATAAACTTGATTACGTCATCCTCTGATTGAAAAGAAAACTCTCCTTTATTTGTACTGATGATTCCTATTCCCATGTTTTCCTCCGCAACTCCCGATTGTTAATGGGTCTATTATACGCTTTCCCATTGAAAAAGTATAGCCGAATTTCATAAAACTTGTCGGATAAAACTAGATTGCAAGCTTCCGGCAGGGCGCAATACACCACTTCCCAAGTGTTGTATAATTGCGCCCTCTTTCAGAGGAAAGTTTTCCGCTTTTCCGTTTTTTCGGTATTTTTACCGTTCCTACTGTCGGGACTTCTTGTCAGGATAAAGTTTCCTGGCAACAACGGCGGCATGGCTTTTTATCTTGATTTCGCCCTCCTGCTCGCTGTGCTTTGCGTTCTGGTAGCCTCGTCAGAGCGGTAGAAACGGAAGCGTTCTCCACGATTGCCTTTGTTAACAAGTCTTTTATCACCGGCACAATTTCTTTCATGCCCACAAGGGTTTCCACTTTGGTCAGTGCGGCATACTGGTAAATAATATCCAACTCGCTTTTTGAAAATTTCATTATGTGTCCTCCTTTCTGTCTGCAAAAGATTTTTCCATAAGCTGTCTTTGTGTCGCTGTTGTGGAAAATTATCTTTAAGATGATATTGACCTGCATGTCTGATATGGCTTCCGGGTAGGTGAGATAGCTTTCCAGCATTGCCCCTCTGGTACAGAGCCGGTGCGTCCGTTCCTTCCGGTTCAAGGTCTTTATCTGGTGTTCTAACATTTTTTCTTTATGCTCCGCCCGCCGCAACTTCGCTTCGGTCTTTCTAATCTACTGGTTCAATTTTTCCAAAAGAAACAACTTCCAGATTATCCTCACTTATATTCTGAAACCATTGATAAACAGGTTCCGTACAATCAAAATGTTTCCACCACCAGACAATAGAAACTCCTATTCCTATGATGAGGAAACCAATACCATATCTCCAAAATTTTCTCTTTTTTTCTTTTGTCATTCTAACCCTTTCTTCTATAATAATTCTCCAGATTTCCTATAGTTTCATCAATTGTATTTATTCATTATATTATAGTTTTTTGTATTATCAACCTGCTGATTTATGAAAATTTTATCATATGATAAATCTGGATTCAACACAAATATTTCGACAAGTATCGACAAACAATTAATAATCAGTGTATTTAAATCAAATTTCTCTTTCTTATTAATTCATCACCCGACTCAAAATAGACTGAAACACATATGCTAATTCCTCCCTCGAATGCTTATTCGTCCGGCATCATTAAATAACTATCTAATTCTGTATTCACATAACCCGTAAACAGCTTTTCCATTGCACCAAGATTATGTTTTACATGATATTCATCAAACGCCCGGTTTACCGCTCAAAAACTGCCGTTCATGCCATCACATTTTCAATGCTGTTGCCAAGACCGGATAGTAAAATTCATCTGTGCATACTTGCAGACCATCCCAAAATCAGAATTGAATATTTTGAACCTCTATGCTACTATTATAGAAGGAGTGAAACGGACTTATAAAGTGTTGCCATTCAACCTGTCCGGTTCTCCTGTCCAAATCCGAAACAAATAGGAGGAAAAATGACTATGAAATCAATCAAATCAAAAATTCAAATCAGTATGTTGGCTGTAGTATTAATTGGCTCCATCCTGATTGGAGTCATTACCGCCTTTCTAAATGCACACGGAATTGACGATATGATGACAAAAACCGTGGGACCCGCCACGCAAATGGCGGCGGATGCAGTAGAATGGCGAATGGATCACTACTGGACAGCACTTCAGGAAGCTGCAGCATCCGATATTTTCCAAACATCCAGTCCCACTGCTCAGGAACTGGTTCCCATTCGGGACGACATCGCCCAGCGCAACGGATTTCTCTATGTTGGCAAGATTGATGCTACCGGTTTTTCATCCACTGGTTACAGCTATGCTGATGAGGACTACTTTCAGCAGTGCAAGGCAACCATGAAACCTTATATCTCCGACATTATGAATGATGGACAGCGGATGATTTTTTTATTGGAAGTTCCCATCATAATCAATGATCGTTTTGAGGGTGTAGTATATGGCGGAATCAGTGCCGATTTTTTATCAGATATCGTGGTCAATTTAGCTATGGGCAGCGACGGCGTGGCCTATGTGCTGGATAAACGAGGAAATGTCATTGGACACCGTGAGTCTTCTATTGTGGAAGAAGGTTCCAACATGATTGAAGCTGCCAAAACAGATTCCAGTCTGGCGGATATAGCAGAAGTAAATCAACAAATGATCCAGAGGGAGACCGGTTTTGGTGCTTATAATTTCTATGGAGACAATAAGTTTGTGGGCTTTGCTCCAATCGACGGCAATCAGGAATGGAGCATTGCGATTGAAGTTAGCCAACAGGAATTCAAGTCCACACTAAAACGAAGTATCTCTCTGACGATTTTAGTGGTATTCCTTGTTATAATCTCCACATTCCCTGTAGCGCTTATAGTGGGGCGTTCCATCTCTGGCCCAATCCAGACCTGTGTCAACCGGCTGGAAAAGCTGGCCGATGGTGATTTGCACACCCCAACTCCGGTGGTAACTTCCCATGACGAAACCGCAAAATTGGCAAAAGCCCTGGATACAACCGTCTTTCGTCTGAATGATGTGACCCAGGACGTAAGCCACCACTTGGAACAAATGGGACGCGGCGATTTCCACGAAGAGATTACCCGTACATATTGGGGAGATTTTGCAGCGATGGAAGCGTCAATTAAAGCAATTCACAACTCAATGAAGGAGACGCTTCAACAGATTCGACATTCTGCGGAAACGGTGGCGGCTGGCGCTGTCCAGGTGGCCAATGGAGCTCAGACACTAAGCCAAGGAGCCGCAGAGCAGTCCAGTGCTATCCATGCACTTTCTGCCACATCCTCCAATATTGAAGAAAACGCAAAGCAAACTGCGTCGGCTGCAGAAGAAGCCGGACAATTTGTGGCACAGGCCGGTGCACAGTTGGGAATCAGCGTGGATTACGTTAAGGAACTGAATACAGCTATGGAAAGAATTTCCAACTCCTCCGCAGAAATTCGCAAAATCATTGATACTATTGAAAACATTGCCTTTCAAACCAATATTCTGGCTTTGAACGCTGCTGTAGAGGCATCACGGGTTGGTGCAGCCGGCAAGGGCTTTGCCGTAGTAGCTGATGAGGTGCGCAATTTGGCTTCCAGATCTGATGAAGCGGCCAAAGCCACCAAGCAGTTAATCGAAAGTTCTATCACTGCTGTCGCCGAAGGTGGTCAGGTAGTGAACATGGTAACAGAATCATTAGATAAAACCAATTCTATTGCTGAAAATGTTACCGTAAAAATGAATTTGGTGGTTACGGCCGTGGAAAACCAGACTGCCGCCATTTCCCAAATCACAGAAGGAATCGAGCAAATTTCCGCTGTTATTCAAAGTACTTCCGCTACCTCGGAGCAAAGCGCTGCCACCTCGCAGAAACTTTCAAACCAATCAATTCTGATGAACGAGTCGGTGCGTAAATTCCGTCTGAACTAATCCGTTTAGACAAACTGATACTTTAGTCCTGCAATGTCAAAAAAGCCGGCAAAATCCGGCTTTTTTTATGTTGTATACTTTTAGATGACACCTAATGTCCAATAATTTGATATATAATCAAAGAGAAGAATTACGTAAGAACACTCTCAATAAATTTAATATATATCTTTACTTCTTATTAATCCGTTTACACTTTATAAATATCCGCTATCAACGGCGGCAAAGCCCCTATGTCTGTAAATATCACGCCCAACTGCAGCTTCTTCGCACTCAGTCTCATTGCCAGACTTGTTTGTAAAGCTAAATCTGTCCCCACATCATTGAATAATCCCCTTACAATTCCCATTGCATACCATCTGTTATAATGGATAGCTAAATCTGTTATTAAAAACAAGACATCTGTTTTTATTTCTACATCATTTGAGAATTTAAATATCTTAGCGCCACAATCTGCTATCAGGTCAATATAACTAAACGGCCAACCTCCCTGATTCCAGTATTTGCATATACTTTTAACCAGTCTTTGAAGAAGATCAATACTTTTATCTTCCAAATATCTGAAATCGGCGGCACTGATATTTGAAAAAAAGGTCTCCGTTTTTTCTTTATCACTACATTCCAGAAGTTCTATTCCAAGATTTATAAGTTCATCAAACACAATCTGACTCGATGACATTTTTAACAGCGAATTGTCTAACTGTTTTGATGTACTCACTCCCATAATTAAATGATAAACATTGTTAATAAATTTCTGCAATTCTGCTACACTATTAAACCGCTCTTCTTTATTCTGCTTTGTACATTTATCAATAATCATCCTTATACCGGAATTAATATTTTGATCAGGCCTGTTATCAACAACAATATCTTCAATAATTTTTCCTATTGCATAGATATCCGTCCGGCAATCCACATCATGACTATTCAATGCCTGCTCCGGTGAACAATACCGGTATGTACCAAAAGTTGTTGTCTGTGTCATCGTAGATGAATCTGAACTTATCTGTATACCCAGACCAAAATCTGTAATAACAATATCCGTATCACTATTGTATAAAATATTATCCGGCTTTAAATCTCTATGAATAACACCTTCTGAATGTAAATACTGAATTCCGGTTAAAATCGAATTGATTACAATCAATTGTCTATTATAATCTTTACTTAATGCTGGTATCTCAGAAGATAAACAACTGCTGTATAACGGCATAACATAAAACTTTTGCTCTCCCACCTGCCCATAATCAATTAGCTTTACTATGTTCGGATGATTTAAACGGCTTAACAGGCGTACTTCTCTTTCGAACCTCTGAATACTGAATTCCGAATCATCTTTCAGCCACTTAGATGCATATTTATTTCCATTTTCATCTACACATTCATAAACCTGTCCGAACCCTCCCTCTTTTCCAATCTGTTTTATACATTTGTATTTCATTTCCCCACCTCAACATATCTGTTAATACCTCATACTCTCTCTGTCTTTCCCTTCTCTTTCGTGCTCTTCATATATTATTCCGCATTATAACACATTTTTCCACCTATTTCAACACTTCATCCGCTTTTTATAAAAGAGATTGCTCTTCCCAATCTCCTGTGACTATGTCACTGAATAAAAAAAACGCCCGCTGTATACTGATGTAAAACAGGAGGAGATATATTATGTTAAAGCGAAAAGCTATTGTCAATACAAAGGAATGTGTAGCCTGCGGCTGCTGCATAAAAGTCTGTCCGAAAAACGCAATAACCATTCCAAGAGGCATATATGCAGAAATCAACAAAACCCAATGCGTCGGCTGCGGAAAATGTGCAAAGGAATGTCCTGCAAGCATTATTACACTGGAGGTGGAAGACAATTGAAACAAGACAAAAAATGGTATGACTATCTTTGGATATTTTCACTAACCTACCTGATTCTGGGATTTTTCAATATACTGTTTGCCTGGCTGGGACTTCTCTGTTTCTTTATACCACTGATTATATCCATTGTAAAAGGAAATAAAGCCTACTGCAATAAATACTGCGGCAGAGGACAGCTCTTCTCCCTGATAGGCGGAAAGTTCGGTTTGTCCCGGAAAAAAGACATACCAAAATGGATACGCTCAAAATATTTCAGGTATGGCTTTCTGATATTTTTCTTTGTCATGTTTTTTCTCATGCTATGGAATACCTATTTGGTATTTGCTGGAACAAAAGATTTGAAAATGGCGGTAACATTGCTTTGGACATTCAAAGTTCCCTGGCATCAGGCTTATCACGGTACCCTGTTTTCTTACGGAACCGCCCAGTTTGCCTTTGGATTCTACAGTATAATGCTAACGTCCACAATTCTCGGTTTTATTACAATGCTTCTGTTTAAGCCCCGCTCCTGGTGTGTATACTGTCCGATGGGAACCATGACCCAGCTTATATGTAAAGCAAAAAACAAAACCTCAGCCCATGAGACTAAAAGTTAGTGTGATAAATCAAATTTCAAAAAATGTCACCTTAGAGCGTTAATGCCCGAAGACGCTTTTTATCCAGAATCTCAATTCCGCCCCGGGATACCTTTACAATCCCTTCATTTGCAAAATATTTCAGCATACGGGACACCACTTCGCGGGCAGAACCCATATAACGGGCAATCTGCTCGTGAGTCAGCGTAATGGTATCCGAGCCAAGGCGGGCCGATTCATCAGAAAGAAAAATGGCAAGCCGTTTGTCCATACTCATAAATAAAATCTGTTGCATCACCCACATCACATCTGAAAAACGGCTGACTGCCGCTTCAAGGGAAAATATTTTAATAACCGGATTCCGCTCAGACACCGCCGCAAATGCAGGGCCGCTGATTACGAAGCAGTCGCTGTCTTCCTCCGCATCTATAAACACATCAAAAGTAATGGTCTGAAGTACACAGGAAGCGGACAGCATACACATATCACCTTTATGCAGGCGGTAAAGCGTAATGTCTTTACCCTCATCTGACATCATATACAGCCGGAGACTGCCGGAACAGACAAATATCACGCCGGAACACTCATTACCGTCATGGATATGGGTTCCTTTTTCATATGACGTTGAAAAAGAATTCTGACAGATAAAATCCCTGTCAGCATCTGATATCTCTTCCCAGAAAGAAAAGATTTCTTTATAAACCGGTTCAAAAATTGTTTGTTCCATTAAAAATATCTCCTTTTAAAGTATTTAAGCATAAGCGATTGCATAGCGCATGATTACAGGTCAGAAGTTTCGCTCTCACTTCATTAGACGTACAATTTAAAATAATTATTATAGAATTTATTTTAACACATCTTAACCATAATTTCCCCTGCTTTTTATATTTTAACAAAAAAGGCCTTGTATTACTTCATTGACATTACCTATATAATATTTTATAATATTTCTATTACAAATGTAAGACCCAAGGAGGAATCTATTGTGAAATCTCTGCCCCAAATATCCGAAGCAGAATTTGAAGTAATGAAAATCGTATGGAAACACGCACCTATCAGTACAAATGAAATCACAGACCGTTTAGTAAAAACTACAACCTGGAGTCCGAAAACCATACAAACGCTAATCAAACGTTTAGTAACAAAAGGTGTTCTCACCTACGAAAAACAAAGCCGGGTATTTGTATATACGCCACTGGTAGGTGAAGATGAATATATCGGTCAGGAAAGCAATTCTTTTTTAAATCGTTTTTACGGCGGCAATATTTCCGCCATGCTGTCGGCCTATATCGACCATGATAAATTGTCGGAAACCGAAATAGATACCCTTCGTTCCCTTCTTTCCAAAGATTCAAAAAAAGGAGGAACCTGATTTGGATACTTTTATGATTCAGTTTTTAATCTGTAATATATTTATCAGTATTATAATCGGAATTCTTTTAGCCGCCAAGCGTCTGCTTAAAAATACCCTGTCCAGCCGGATGCAGTATAATTTATGGTATCCGTTACTGGCTTTGCTGGCAGTTCCATTTATACCGGTGCGTCCGGACCGGTTCCTGCAGATATTTTCCTGGTTTAAAACATTTCAGAATATATCCGCCTCTCATCCGGAAGCCGTTGCCAGAGAAAACGCTGCCCTTTATTCAACTAGCTCCGAAAACTGGATGAACGACTTCAGCATAGCAGTCAGCAAGAAAACCCCTTCCAATACCGGAATGATTTTATGCTGCCTGTGGCTCATTGGGATTCTGATAATGGTCGTATTAGCCGCAAAATCAATGATTCGGTTTAACGCTTTAAAAAAATCGGCGCTGCCTCTACAGAATCCTGCTATACATGGAATATTCCAGAACTGTCTGATGGAAATGAACATCACCGCAAACATTCCTGTCTACA
Organism: Lachnospiraceae bacterium; assembly: GCA_022794265.1. Taxonomy (GTDB): domain Bacteria; phylum Bacillota; class Clostridia; order Lachnospirales; family Lachnospiraceae; genus Bovifimicola. The sequence continues at coordinate 5,492 of JAAWEK010000013.1, read as the reverse complement.
GCACGGCATTTCTAAAATCCCCGGTTATCGCAGGTTTATTGAAGCCCCGTATTTACCTGCCGTTACATCTGATTTCCGATTATAAAGCCAAGGACATACGGTATATGCTGTTGCACGAACTCCAGCACTACAGATACCGGGATGCCTTTGCCGGTTATATCATGAACTGTGCCGGTATAATTTACTGGTTTAATCCCTTTGTATGGCATGCATTGAAAGAAATGCGGAACGAAAGGGAAATTGCCTGCGACACTTCTGTTTTAAAAATGCTGAAAGAGGAATCCTATAAAGACTATGGTCACACTTTAATAAACTTTGCAGAAAAAGTATCCCTCACCCCCTTTCCATTTGCCGCTGGTTTAAGTGGAAATGTGGTGCAAATGAAAAAAAGAATCATAAATATTGCAAATTACCGGCCGGCATCCCTTCGGAAAAAAATATCCGGATTCATATCCTGTCTGTTGATTGCCGTTCTTTTAATATGTTTTATCCCGCTACTATCTATTCAGGCCAACGATAGCGACCGATATTATTTCAATGAATCCGGCAAAGATATCACATACATTGACTTAAAAAATTTATTTGAAGAGAACAACGGCAGCTTTGTCCTATATGATGACGCGGAAGACAAATGGCAGATATATAACAAAAAACAAGCCGTAACGCGCTTATCACCGGTTTCCACTTATAAAATATACAGTGCTCTGTTCGGACTTGAATCCGGAATCATTTCTCCTGAACAGTCCATGATTCCCTGGGACGGACAGCGCTATATATATGAACAGTGGAATTCCGACCAGACACTGGAATCTGCCATGGAAAATTCTGTTACGTGGTACTTTCAGGCAATCGACCGGCAAGCGGATTTACCTTCCATAAAAAAATTCATTCAGGCAACAGGCTATGGCAACCAAAATGTCAGCAGGGATATATCCTCCTACTGGGTTGATTCTTCTTTAAAAATATCTGCCGTAGAACAGATTGAAATGCTAAAGAAATTTTATTACAACCAGTTTGACTTTGCACCGGAAAACATCTCTGCCGTAAAAGATTCCATCCGCCTGTATACTACGGAGCAGGGAACCGTTTACGGAAAAACCGGTACTGGTGAGATAAACGGTGAAAATACATTAGGCTGGTTTATCGGATATGTCGAAACAGACGGACATATTTATTTCTTTGCCGTAAATATTCAGAACGACGGGCATGCCACCGGACCCGCTGCCGCAGAACTTACTTTTTCCATTCTCTCCCAATTGAATATCTGGGAGAAATGATAAAACAAACAATCGAAAAAAAAACATCCGGATATCAATTTGCCGGATGTTTTTTTTTAGTTTTTGAAATAATCCGTTACCAGGCGAATGGCAATTTTCTTAGCCGCAGTGCTGGATATATTCTCGTCGTCCGATTTCCCAAGATATACACAAAAATAAACTTTTTTCTCTCCATGTTCTGCAAATCCGGTAAACCATGCATCTATACTGCCGTTTGCTCTACCCATGCCAGTCTTTCCGTATATGGAAGCAGACGCCTGATTCTGCTCTGTTACCAGCATCACCTGTCTTAATCTGTTTTGCGTCTCTTCGGAATAAACCGAGTCCGTTCCAAAAATCCGTTCCATCACTTCCGTCTGTTCCTTTGGTGAAATTGCCAGTGACGATTCAATCCAGAAGCCCGTTAACGCTCTATTATTATTATTGGTATTCAACCGTCCCTCCCAGTCTGAAATATCACAGTTTCCATACTGAAGCTTATATAATTCTTCCTGCATTCTCTCCTGTCCGATATCGTCTATAACCTGCCTGAAATACCAGACACAGGAATCGCGGAATGATGACTCGAAATCAATGTCCCTGTTCCATTTTTCATTCCAGAATACCTCACCGCTCCAGGTTCGTGTTGAATCTTCGGAAGGAATAATTCTCTGTTCCAGCGCAATCAGGGATGAAATAATTTTAAAGGTAGAACATGGTGAGCTTTGGGTTAACGCAAGTTCACGATTATAAACCGTATACCGCAGTTCAGAAACATCATATATAACGGCAGCACCATTTAATCCATCGGAATACTCTGACCAGTCCGCTTCCACCAGTTCCGGCTCCGGTAAAAAAACGTCTGTTTCAGGTTCTGTATCCGTTTCCGGTGATTCAATGTATATTTCCGTTTTAGATTTTTCGGTTTCCTCATATTCTAACTTCGTCAGTTTCTCCGCTCCGGTACGGTCTCTGGAACAGCCGGTTAAAATCAATATCCATATCATTGCACAGCACATTGCTATTTTAAAATAAAACTTTCTAATCATAATTGCCTCCTATTCTTCCAACCCAAAATAATAATTAAAAATATTTTTTGCTATAGCCGTAACGTTAGATGAGCCATACCCGTTTGCTATTCGTACCGCCAGTGCTATTTCCGGCTGTGCGGCCGGCGCAAATCCCACAAATAACGCATGGTCCGGTCTGGTCTTTGATTCCTGGGCAGTTCCTGTCTTACCTGCAACATCGGTTTTCATGTTTTTAAAGGCCGAATCATTTCTTGCAAACTGCTGCATTCCCAAATGAACAGAATTCCATATGGAATCCGGCAGTTCCACCCTGTCATCCAGCACTGCCTCTTTTTCCATAATAACTCCGTCTGTATCGGATATTCCTTTAACAAGAGTCAGCGGAAAAACACTTCCTTTTGAAGCAATTATGCTCACATATCGTGCCAGCTGAACAGTTGCATAATTATGCGTGCCCTGCCCGATGGAAGATGGAATCCCATAGGCATCTGTTACATGTGGTTCCGACTCTGTAATCTCCACTCCCGACTTTTTATCCAGATAAAAAAGTTTTGAATACTCCTGCAGACAGTTCAGCGCTGTTTTATCCGTATAATCCATTCCGCCGTTGGCCCCGATACGATATACAATTTCGCACATATAGTCATTGCATGAAAACTGTAATGCCGTGGAAACATTTGTCACATTGCCATGACCAGAATGTTTCCAGCATTTCAGAGGAGGAACCACCGCATCAAACACGCCGTCGCAAAATATAGACGAATTGGAAGAAATAACGCCTTCCTGTATACCTGCAATAATCGTAACAGGCTTAAAGGTAGAACCAGGTGCAGTCAGCTGTTGGGTTGCCCGGTTATATAATGGCAACGATTTATCTTTCAGCAGCCGGTTGTAATAAACAGAATCCATCTGATTTGCCAGCCGGTTGTTATCATATCCCGGATAGGACACAAGGGCCCGTACCTTCCCCGTTTCCGGCTCTACGACCACCGCCGAAGCGGAACAAGGGTCCAGCGCCAGCTGGGCAGGTGTTATTTCCAGCTGCAGGATTTTCTTTTTCAAAAAAGAAAAGACATCCATCTCCCCCGACACCAGCTTTTCATAATCTCCATCCGCATTGTCTAAAATTTTCTGGTCATACAAAAGTCTGCACAGATTTCTTCCCGAAATTTCCTCGCGAAGAATCAACCATTTAAACAACAGTTTCTCAAATTCACCGTCAAAGGATAATTTCCTTTCTATGGCCTCCAGTAACAAAAAATACATCTCATCTGCCGTGATATAGCTCTGTTCAGACTGAATAAAGCCAGCGTTTACCCAACCGCATTCCACAGCATGGGTTAAAAACTCTTTTCCACTGATACCCCTCTTATCAATCCATTTTTTATATATATCATCCTCTTTGTCTATGGAATTTCTGTTTAAAATCTCCAGTTCATCCACAGTATAAGCAATATATTCCTGCAGTTCCACTGTTAAACGGTCATAGACCACAGTCCCCTCCCACAGCTCCGTTTTCAGTGCTTCAATTACTTCCCGGTATTTACTTTCCAATGCCGCTGCGGTTTCTTTCTCAAGTTCTGTTGCATCCATACGTCGTAAATCCTCTGTCCGGATTACGCCATTATCCACTAGAGCCAGATAAACATCATAAACCGGAATACGGATATCTGTTGTATCCGAAATGTTATTTTTATCAAACTCTTTAGTATTGATTAAATTTTCTGCAATAATTTCTGCGAGATTTCGCTCCAGAATATCATACACGGCAATCTGCAGATTTTTATCCACTGAAAGATATACATCTTTGCCGTTTACAGTTTCTTTGATAATTTTATCTTCACCCACAATATTTCCAACATTATTTACCATTATCTGCCGCTCTCCATCGCTCCCCTGCAACTGCTCCTCCAGATACAGTTCTATCCCTGCTTTTCCAACAACAGAATCTATTGTATAGTTTTTACCGGAACCGGAATTCCTCTCCAAATCTTCAGATGAAATTTTACCTGTATACCCCAAAATATGTGAAAACGCCTCCCCTCCGGTATAAACCCGTTTCCAGTCCTCACCCACGTCAATTCCTTTAAAAAGATGGCTGTTTTCAAATATATAGACCGCTGTTTCTTCTGATATATCCCTTGCCAGAATAACCGGTACATATTTTTTGTATGCGTTTAAAGATAACATATACCTGATTCCCACAATAGATAAAATTTCCCTGCCGGAATATTCCTTTGGTAAATTATATTTCTGTAGTTCTTCTTCGGAATAACTGCTTTTTCCTTCTCCATAAAGAGCAAATTTCTTATCAGAAGAAAGAAATTGAAGCATATCGTTGGCACTCATATTCTTCTGTTCCGGCGTCATATCATCTGCATTCGCTTTACCAAAAATATCTGCCTTAAATCTCGCCAGAGATTTTCCTGTTACGGTATATTCAAAATTCCCATCCGGCCCCAGATTTATTTTTAATTCATTATTCAATTGTTCATTGTTTTCCTCCAGCTTCTTTACCACATGATAAATCATACTGTTTAAAGCCAGCTGCCGCTCCCGGTTGGATGAATATACGCCTTCATCAGTCATAGTGACCGAATATACCGGTTCATTATATGCCAGAATCTCACCATTCCGGTCATATATCATACCCCTCAGATTATTTTCTTTTACGGTTCTGGTAACTTTTAATTCATAATCTTCGGCATATTTTTCTCCGTTTACAATCTGCAGTTTCCATAAATGATAAAGTAAAAACGAAAAGAGAATCCCAAGGATTAACTGTAATATATATATTCTTATATTTCCCTTTGTTCTGCTGCTTTCCGCCGACGCAGAACCTGAATTACAACTTCTATCGTCTTTTTTCAACATAAACATTTCCAACCACTCCTTTCTATTTTCCAGTATCTTTTTCACAAATACATCAAAATACTACATTAGTAAGATTTAATATCAAAAAAATAAGTCGGAAACTGTTTAAATATTACAACAGTAAGATTTTTATGTCAAGGAGTTTTTGAATCTTTCCAAAGTTAGTTGAGACAAGCCTTTTATTTAACAAGTTAACATGGTATACTAAGTATATGATTGAAAGCGTATACAGGAGCTGATACCATGGATGAGTTTATCAAGGGACTGGATCCCCATTTAGATTATCTGGAGCATAAAATAACGGACGACGAAGTTATCATTTATGTGGCCT
>JAAWEK010000009.1 GCA_022794265.1 Lachnospiraceae bacterium | reverse complement strand
GAATGATGTTCATTGCCATAAAAACCGAAGACGGCGTTATCAAGGGGAAGCTTTCTTTCTACTGCCGGATGCTGAAAGTAACCCGACAGGGATTTTACAAATATCTGACAAACAAAGACCGCCCATGGAACTATCAGGACCTAGCCGATGCCATGCGAGAAATCGCGTCGGAGGACGAATGCAATGACACTTATGGAAGAATCCGTATGTATCAGGCATTGCTTTTAAAACATCCGGACGACGTACATATCCCGGGCGAGCGGACGGTTTATCGCGTCATGAAGGAAATAGGCTTAAGCCATCATCCGAAACGGAAACCAAACGGAATTACCAAAGCTGACCGGGAAGCGCGTAAATCCGATGACCTGCTGAAAAGGGATTTCGCATCTGCGGAGCCGTTGAAAAAATGTGTCACAGACATAACCGAAATCAAGGCAAAAGACGGAAAACTTTATGTGTCTGCCATATTTGACTGTTTCGATGCTGCTGTCCTTGGTCTTTCAATGGATACGAACATGAAAGCTTCATTGTGCAAACAGACCTTGGATAACGCCATCCGTTCCTATCCTGCGCTCAGGGGAGCGGTCATCCACTCTGACAGAGGAACACAGTACACCAGCGAAACCTACCGCAAAGCGATTTCAAAATATGGCATATCCCAGAGCATGAACAGCGCCGGAGGACGATGCCATGACAATGCCCGCTGCGAGAGTATGTGGGCACGGATGAAGGATGAGCTTCTCTATAACCGTTATGATACCGAGAGCATGACCATAGAGGAGCTAAGGACCATCATATGGAGATACTTCACTAGCTATTGGAATAACAGGAGGATATGCTCTGCTAATGACGGGCTTCCTCCTATGATTAAACGACAGAGATATTATGAATCTACGGGTATTGCGGCATAGGCATTGATATCCTTGTAAAAAAAGTGTCAACCAATATTGACAATATCAGAACAGTTGAAAGAGATGGATAAGGCAATCGAAGAATTGTATAACAAGATGGGTTGTACCCTTACCACAATTCCGGGGGTAAATGTTATCACAGCGGCTAAGATTGTATCCGAGATTGGTGATGTAAGACGATTCAAAAGTGCATCCAAGCTGGCACAGTTTGCAGCAATAGCACCATTGAAAATCTCATCCTCTAATAGTGAGAAAACAGAAAAGAGAAAAGAAGGTAATCGAAGATTACAGTCAACGATATATTTTCTTGCTATTCAGATGATACAGGTGTCATCCAAAGGTGTACCGAGAAATCCAGTATTTCGAGACTATTATGAGAGAAGAATAAAAGAAGGAAAGGCATCAAAACAGGCGTTGATATGCATTTTCAGACGCTTGATTTGTATCATCTATGGAATGCTGAAAACCCAGACAGAATACAGAATGCCCCAGCTAAAAGAAGATACGCAGGACTTAGAAATGCAGGGGTAAGATTGAAAAAGATTTAGTAGTGAAACAAGATAAAATATGGTAAAATGGTGACAGTGATTTTGAAATTTAAAATTTGAAGGTGTATTGGTTTGTTAAGTGTTGATTTTTTTAAAAGGAAAAGGTGCTGTCTGGTAAAATATAAGTAGTAAGAGGCTTAGTCAAGAGTGGTAGTATATCTGAAATTAAAGCAGGAAAGAATTTTAAGGATCATTTTATTAGTCATAAAACCCTTTTTTTAGACCCATCATATTATTTTGGAATTAATATAGGGGGGAATGAATAAAAGCAGATGTGGAAAATCAACCTAAAAGAATCTGAAAATGTAAAAGAGACATATATAAAAATATCTGATAAATAGAAACTGTTATTATATTTATTTTCTGGCGGTACAGATGGTACAAAAAATATCCAAGGGGACAGAAAGAAATAATTTTAAGCAGATTTGAGTATCGGCTTAGAAAAGTGTGTTTTTTCAAATGATGTGTTTGGAAATATTCTGGAGGAGCGTGCCAGAATAAGGATGGAAAGCGGCAGGGAAGAAAACTGCTGCGGAACTATCGTTGCGGAACCGGACAGAGACCCGGAAGAGCGGGAAAAAAAGAAACAGGTGGAATTCCATTCCTACCGGTATACTCCAGATGGAAGGCTGATACAGGCAAGTGGCGGTGGCATCTGCTACCGTTATGAATATGATGTCTGTGGGCGTCTGGTTTCCAAAGCGGCCGGGATGTGGCGAATGAGGAAGAAGAGGAGCGGGGAATTACCCGTTATATCTGTGGAAACGGAAGACTGGTGGCTTCAGACTGTGAAAGTGCCAGAACATATTATCATTATGCCAGTGACCGGCTGGGCAGTATTACCCATGTGCTGGCGGGAAATGAGTATGAAACTCCGGGAACACTGGAAGAGAGAATTCTGTGCTGATACAGATATGACTCTTTTGGAAATACGACGGATTTGTCGGAGCAGGCGGTGAACCGTTACCGGTTTACCGGGGAGATGTATGACGGTGTAACGGGGCAGTATTATTTACGTGCGCGGTATTATAATCCAGTGATTGGAAGATTTACCCAGATGGACGGGTATCATGGGGACGGGCTGAATCTGTATGCGTATGAGGGGAATAATCCGGTGAAGTATGTGGATCCCAATGGGCAGAGTAGGTGTATGGGGGTTGAGAGTGGTAGTAAGACTAAGACGTTATTTAGAGGTGATAGGGCTAGTGTAGTTCTAGATGACGTATTCAAAAACGGATTTGAACCGAAGGGGACACATAATGCTGCACTATTACATACTAAAAGTAATACAACTGCTGGAAATTTTGTATCTACTTCTGGAGATAAAGCAATTGCTACAGGGTTTGCTGGTAAAAATGGTTATGTATATGTAATACAAACCGATAATTATGTTGATATAAATAGCACATATGGAGCAGGTGCATATTTCCCAGAGCAAATGGAATTTTCAATACCAGGTGGAATAAAGCCATCTGAAATTGTTGGCGCGTATAAGAAACAAGGTGGAAAAATCATAGGAGATTTTATTCCTAATCCGAATTTTGGAGGAAATTGATGGAAAAAGAAATATGTAGTGTTATATGCATAGAAAAGGAACAAGATAGAAATGCATTAATTGAATTAACAGAAAATGAAGATAGTGTTACAATCAGGTTTTCTCTAGGTGAATTAGTGTTAGAAAAGGAAGGAGATAATTATTTTGATACATTAATAAAAATAAGGGAAGAACTTGAAAAATCGAATATTAAATTGTTATGTAAAGGCTGTTGTAAAAATGTTTATCCATCTGGAATGTTATTATGTATGGGTGCAGGACGAAATGCGTATACATTAATACATGGAGAGCAGGCTAAAATGAATTCACTAGTTGATATATTTGATTCTTGTTCAATAGATGAATATGCAACAATACAGGAACAATTAGAATATTTTGAAGAATGGACATGTAGCTTAAGGGGATAATAATATGGCAATATATTTTTACAAAATTAATGATGAATATGGTTGTTTTTCAAATTTTGCACATTATGGCTTTGAGTTAGATGGAAAATGGTGGATGACTAGTGAACATTATTTTCAAGCACAGAAATTTTGTGGAACTGAGTATGAAGAGATGATTCGTTTGCTTGACAATCCTATGAAAGCAGCAGAGATGGGAAGAAATAGAGATTTACCATTAAGAGCTGATTGGGAAGAAGTCAAAGCTGATGTCATGCGAAATGCAGTATTGGCGAAGTTTAAACAAAACGAAGAGATTAAAAATGTATTATTATCTACTGGAAAAGAGACCATAATCGAAAATACATCCAATGATTATTATTGGGGATGTGGTAAAGATGGTTCTGGGGAAAATATGCTTGGAATTATATTGACGGAAGTGAGAGAAAAACTTTAAATTTAGTTATGGTTATATTTTAGGACACCAATTCCTTTAATAAAAAAGGTACTGTTACCAGACTTTCGTTGACGAATGACAATAAGAATGCAGGTAACAGTATCTTTTTTTCATGACCTAAAGGGAATGAATGAACACCTTATGGCAAAATATGCCCTTAGGTATACGAAAGAACAAAATCGATATTTAGTTCCAAAAAGCTAACATAAACGCACTTTTTGTATCAAAGAAATTTGTTACGAAAGGTGTGTGTTTTTGTGCGTATTAAAAAAGTGAACTCAGATGCAATTAAACTATACGAGACCAGCCAAGTAAAATTTAAAGTGGCAATAGGCGTTGGGGCAAATGCCGAATCGCCCCAACAGCCAGCGGACGCCAAATTCTTTGTTATGCTGTTCGATAAACCGATAAGCCTCTAATCGATTTCCTTTGCGAAGAATGCCGCTGCTTTTTTTAAGAATAGGTTCTCCTTTCGAAGCTCCTCGTTTTCTCTTTTGAGATTAAGCATCTCTTTCATGTTATCATACTCTGTTTTCGTATCGGGGCTTGTCTGGCATTCTTTTTTCAACTCATTGCACCAACGGCGGATGGTCTCTTTGGAAATGCTGTATTCCGTGGTGATGATGTTAATGGTGCGTCCTTCCTCCAGACGGAGGCGGACGATCTTCTTTTTAAATTCGGGAGTGTAATTCTGTGGCATAATTAGCACCTCTTTTCTTTGTAAGATGATTATATCTTATTAGCCACTATTGTTACAACTTTACTTTATCACAACAGCCTGTGCCATTGTACTTACAACTTTAAATATGCTTGATACACTTCACGATGCATGCCCTAATGCTGCCTATTGGTCATTAGGAAAGCTGGTACATAGAAGGGATAACATTATGAAACAGCGTATCAGACTGATTAACCAGCTTCATGAACAGCTGTGTATGGCAGAGTTATAAGACATTTTTTCAGATATCGGAAGACCTACAGCACTGTATTTCTGGGAGCATTATCCATCCAAAAAGTATTTAAAGGGCAAGATTGTAGAAGATTTGAGGGAGGAGCTTGTCCCTGTCAGCCATAACAGATGTTCTGTTAAAACCTATAGAAAAATTTTAAACGTTATCGTTGCTGATAAGGCAAAGGAAAATGATTTTCAGGATGCCAGAAATATGGTGAAACTAGGAATTGTCAGTGATATCAGGCATTATGATGAACAGCTTGAGGAAGTGGATAAACAGTTGGAAGAAATGTTATCATATGCTGGACTGTACTCTTACAACTATTCCAGGGGTAAATATCATCACAGCAGTAAAGATACTGGCTGAGATTGGGAAAAAGGCTGAATATATGATAAAATTTAAGCAGATTTGAGTATCGGCTTGGGAAAGTGTGTTTTTTCAAACTTGGATTAATTTTAACCATAAGGGAAAACAGTTCTTAAGCATGTTCAGAAACATGGAATTCCAAATTATCAGAGGGAAATGCATAGAGTTTTTAGAGGAGATGTTCGTACTATGATTGAAGAGACTTGGACTAATAGAGCAAATGCAAAAATAGTTTCAAATAATATGGGTAGAACTATGTTGTGATAGAAGATAATCAGCAAAATGATATTCTTAGTATATCTTTTCGCATGCCGTAATACACTAATAAGGCACAAAGGAGATTTATGTATGAAAAGAAAAATAATATTCTTTGATATAGATGGTACTATTTATTCATATAAAACAGGAATTCCCCAGGATACCGCAGAGGCTATTTCCATGCTGAAGCAGGCAGGTCATATACCAGTTATCTGCACCGGCAGGACAAAAGCAATGATTTTCGAAGAGATGTTTCAGTTAAATACCAATGTGTTAATTGCGGGAGCAGGAACTTATCTTGAGGTTGACGGAACCGTTATATATAAATATGAGATGGAGTCTGGCGAAGCAGAAGAAATTATTGCCTTTATGAATGAATGTCATATTATGCCCATAGCGGAAGGGATTCAGCATTTATATTATCCATTGGCGGATATGAAAGCAGAATACCAGAAGGTGTACCGGATATATCAGGAAAAAATACCAGATAAAATTCGGGATATACAAGGATGTGAAAGGATTGCAGTTTCTAAAATCAGCGGAAGGCTGCTAGAAGACAGCAGGCTGGACCGGTTAATGAATAAATATCAGGACAGATTTAACTTTGTGATTCATGGCGGTGTGCTGGCAGAAATGATTCCAAAAGGATATTCCAAGGCAGTAGGTATTCGAAGGCTGATTGATTATTACAATAAAAGTAATTCGGATTCCATATCCATAGAAGATACTTATGCATATGGTGACAGTATGAATGATTTTGAAATGTTAAACTATGTCCGCTTCGGTGTGGCCATGGGGAACAGCGATTTCGATTTTAAAAATAAAATGAAATATGTTACGGAGGATTTCGATAAGGGAGGAATCTATCTGTCTTTAAAAAGGTTTGGACTTATATAGGATATTACCTGTTTATAAAAAATTTACAAAATTTTGAAAAAACGAGAATAAGCGAGAAAATAAAAGAAAAAAAAAGATTAAATAAGAAAATCGATTGGTTTATTAAAATAATTCCTCTTGCATTATTAAAGCAAAGGAATTATTATATAAAACATGAATTAGCACTCGATGATGAAGAGTGCTAATAAACAGAAATAGGAGCCTTTTGGCGGAATGGAGGATTTGAACATGAAATTAGTACCATTAAATGACAGAGTTGTTTTAAAACAGTTAGTTGCTGAAGAAACCACTAAATCAGGAATCGTATTGCCGGGCCAGGCAAAGGAAAAACCACAGCAGGCAGAAGTGATAGCAGTGGGACCGGGTGGAATGGTTGACGGTAAAGAGATAAAGATGGAAGTAAAGAATGGAGACAAGGTAATTTATTCCAAGTATTCCGGTACGGAAGTAGAAATCGAAGACGAAACATATATCATAGTAAAACAGAGCGATATTCTTGCAGTTGTTGAATAAATAGGAGGTAGATTGAAATGGCAAAGGAAATTAAGTATGGAGCAGAAGCCAGAAAGGCTTTAGAAGCAGGTGTTAATAAATTAGCGGATACCGTAAAGGTTACATTGGGACCAAAGGGAAGAAACGTAGTTCTTGATAAATCTTATGGGGCTCCGTTGATTACAAACGATGGTGTAACCATTGCAAAGGAAATCGAGCTGGAAGATGCATTCGAAAATATGGGCGCACAGCTTGTAAAAGAAGTTGCAACCAAGACAAACGATGTTGCAGGTGACGGAACAACAACCGCTACCGTACTGGCACAGGCTATGATTAATGAAGGAATGAAGAATCTGGCAGCCGGTGCAAATCCCATCATTCTTAGAAAAGGAATGAAGAAAGCGACCGAGGAAGCCGTTCAGGCAATTGCAAAGATGAGCAGCAAGATTACAGGCAAAGACCAGATTGCAAAGGTTGCTGCCATTTCAGCCGGAGATGAAGCCGTTGGAAATATGGTTGCAGATGCAATGGAAAAGGTTTCCAATGATGGTGTTATTACCATTGAAGAATCAAAGACCATGCTGACAGAACTGGATTTAGTAGAAGGTATGCAGTTTGACAGAGGATATATTTCTGCTTATATGGCAACGGATATGGATAAGATGGAAGCTGTTCTGGATAATCCGTATATCCTGATTACAGATAAGAAGATTTCCAACATTCAGGATATTTTACCTGTATTGGAGCAGATAGTACAGTCTGGTGCAAAGCTTCTGATTATTGCTGAAGATGTGGAAGGAGAAGCACTTACCACTTTGATTGTTAATAAATTAAGAGGTACCTTTAACGTAGTAGCTGTGAAGGCTCCGGGATACGGTGACAGACGAAAGGAAATGCTGAAAGATATCGCTATCTTAACTGGCGGCCAGGTGATTTCAGAGGAACTGGGACTGGATTTAAAAGAAACTACCATGGATATGCTTGGAAGAGCTAAATCTGTTAAAGTTCAGAAAGAAAATACCGTAATTGTTGATGGCGAAGGAAATAAAGATGATATTGCGGCAAGAATTTCACAGATTCGTACACAGATTGAAGAAACAACTTCTGATTTTGATAAAGAAAAATTACAGGAAAGACTTGCAAAACTTGCAGGCGGTGTTGCAGTTATCCGTGTGGGCGCTGCTACAGAGACAGAAATGAAAGAAGGAAAGCTTCGTATGGAAGATGCTCTGGCAGCTACCAGAGCAGCCGTAGAAGAAGGTATCATCGCAGGAGGCGGTTCTGCTTATATCCATGCCTCCAAGGAAGTGGCAAAACTTGCTGCAACTCTGGAAGGTGACGAAAAGACTGGTGCCAACATTATCTTAAAGGCATTGGAAGCTCCGTTATTCGGAATTGCAATGAACGCAGGACTGGAAGGTTCCGTTATCGTTAACAAAGTAAGGGAATCAGAAGTCGGTACCGGATTTGATGCATTAAATGAAAAATATGTTGAAATGGTGGAAGCAGGAATTCTTGATCCGGCCAAGGTTACAAGAAGTGCACTGCAGAATGCAACAAGTGTGGCATCTACACTTCTGACAACAGAATCTGTTGTTGCAAGTATTAAAGAAGATACACCGGCAATGCCGGGAGGCGCAGGAATGGGCGGAATGATGTAAGAATTGCCTGTGAAGGTGTGTATAGAGTGAAAAAATGATATGAATATTAAGCAGGCATAGCCGGAGAATAGTTATTCCGGCTGTGCCTGTTTTTTGTAGTGAAACATGAACTGCCTTCCCTGGATTTATCTGCGTTCTTTCGCTATTTAATACTAAAAAAATGAAACATTTGTGCCAAATTCCCACCATGATTTTAATTGACAAACCCTTCCAATCAAGTTATGATATCAGTGTATCTGTCAGATACCCACCCATGATTACAACATGGGATTTTTTTACGGGTATGGTTGTCTGGGAGACACGGAATAATTCAATGAAAGATTGCTTATGCTAGAGGTATAAGCAGAAAGGAGAGCTATGGACACAGGTTCGGGAAGCGGAAGTAAGCCGCGGGGGATGTTTCGCTGACGGCATAGATTTAAAATTCAAAATCATTTGAATCTTAGATGTATGCCGTCAGCAAAAGGTCGTCCGCGATATTGCTTCCATACCATTTTATAAGTGAGGAATTTATAAAAAAAGAAAGGTATGGTACTTTAATGTGGAAGAAAGAATCACGGATTTAGATGAAAAGATTTTAGAGCTGCTGGAGGAAAAAAAATATCCGGATATCAAGTCGATTCTCTGCAAAATGAATTCAGCGGACATAGCGGCGTTGTTTGAGGAATTAAATATGGTGAAAATTCCATTGCTCTTTCGGTTGCTGCCCAAGGTACTGGCGGCGGAAACCTTTGTAGAAATGGAACCGGGTGCACAGGCAATGCTGATTCACGGGTTTAGTGACAATGAGTTAAAAGAAGTTTTGGATGAATTATATCTGGATGATGCGGTTGATATTGTGGAAGAAATGCCGGCAAACGTGGTAAAAAGAATTTTGTCCAATACGGACCCGGATACACGGAAAATGATAAATGAGATTCTCAAATACCCGGATGACAGTGCCGGAAGTATTATGACTATTGAGTATGTCAGCCTGCGGCCGTCCATGAGTGTGGAGGAAGCTATTAAGCGAATCCGCCGGACTGGTGTGGACAAGGAAACGATTTATACCTGTTATGTAACGGATGATAACCGGGTACTGCTGGGAACGGTTTCGATTAAAGACCTGTTGCTGTCGGAAGAAACGGAATTGATTAAAGATATCATGGATATCAACAGTATATCGGTTCATACCATGGAAGACCAGGAACAGGTTGCAAACAAATTTAATAAATATGATTTACTGGCAATTCCGGTTGTGGATGATGAAAACCGGCTGGTAGGTATTGTAACCTTTGATGATGCCATTGATGTCATGCAGGACGAGGCTACTGAAGATATTAAAAAGATGGCTGCCATCATTCCTTCGGACAAGGCATATTTCAGAACTACGGTATTTGAAACCTGGAAAGCCAGAATTCCGTGGCTGCTTTTATTAATGATATCCGCTACATTTACCGGGATGATTATTACTTCCTTTGAAGATGCACTGGCGGTTCAGGCGGTACTGACGGCATTTATTCCAATGCTTATGGATACCGGAGGAAATTCCGGCGGGCAGGCTTCGGTTACGATTATTCGTGCTTTGTCTCTGGGAGAAGTGGAATTTTCGGATATTTTCCGGGTAATCTGGAAAGAATTCCGGGTTGCGTTGGCTTGCGGTTTTACATTATCAGTCTGTAATTTTGTGAAATTACTGATTATTGACCGGGTATCCATGTCTGTGGCGGTTGTAATCTGTCTGACATTGATTGCTACGGTTATTATAGCCAAGTTTATAGGCTGTACCCTGCCGATACTTGCCAAGAAAATCGGCTTTGATCCGGCGGTGATGGCCAGTCCGTTTATTACAACCATCGTAGATGCCATTTCATTGTTAATATATTTCAGGATTGCTACGATAGTTTTGAAGATATAAAGTTATCCGTGCCGGTAGTGCAGAAAATGGAAGGTTGGGTGAATCAATGAGTGAAAATGATAATTCTTATAAAGCGCTGAAAGAAATATTGAACAATCTGGGAAGCGGTATTTTTGTAATCGATAAGGTAACAAGGAAAATTTTGTTTCACAATGAGATTATAGCGAAAATGGCAGGTCATGATATGGTGGGATACCATTGTTATGATTTTCACTATAACGGAATGGCGGAGCAATGTAAATATTGTATACCATTAAAACATAAGAATTACTTTACTGAAACCTTTGATGAAAAGATGGAGCGCTGGTATGAAGTTAAATATAACGATATCACATGGGTGGATGGAAGGGAAGTATCCCTCTGTAATGTGACGGATATCACTGATAAGAAAAAATACCAGCAGCGTATTGAATTTCAGGCAAATAATGATTTCCTGACAGGTTTGTTTAATCGTATGCGGTGTGAAGAGGATTTACAGATATGTATCATGGAAGCACAGAGTTCCAAAACTAAAGGGGCAATCCTGTTTATTGATCTGGATGATTTTAAACATATCAATGACGGATTGGGACACCAATATGGAGATGTTCTTTTAAAAATGATTTCCGTAGGTCTTCAGCAGATAAAAGGCATTGAAAAAAGGTGTTACAGGGTGGGGGGCGATGAATTTATTATCATTATAGAACCGGCGGTATATTCTCAAATGGAGGAAATTATTTCAGAGATACAGAAATTATTTTCAAAACCCTGGTATCTGGGAGGCGCAGATTATTACTGCACCATGAGTATGGGTATTGTAACTTTTGTGGATAACGGCAGTGATGTGAATGATTTGATAAAAAAAGCGGACATCGCCATGTATGAGGCGAAAAAAAGCGGAAAAAACAAATCGGTCCGGTATAATAAAGGAGGGGATAAGAATTCTTATATTAAGTTAGATATTGAGAAAAATATGCGTTCAGCGGTGGCTTCCCATTGCAGTGAGTTTGAAATTCATATCCAGCCCATTGTGGATGTGGCAACGGAGCAGTGTATAGGCGGGGAGGCGCTAATCCGTTGGAACAGCCGGAAACTGGGATTTTTGTCGCCGGGAGATTTTATTCCTCTGGCAGAACATATGGGACTGATTACTCCGATTGGTGAATATGTATTAAGGCAGTCCTGTATGCTGAACAAAAAATGGAGCGATCAGGGGATTGATATACATATCAATGTAAATTTATCAATTGTACAGCTTCTTTCCAATAATATTGTTGATAATATAGCAGACATCATATCCAGAACCGGAGTAAAACCGGAAAATCTGGTATTGGAGGTTACAGAGAGCCTGGCGATTAATGATATGAGCCGGATGAAAAATATAATAAAAGAGATTAAAGCCCTGGGAGTCAATATTGCATTGGATGATTTCGGCACCGGTTATTCTTCTCTTAATTATATAAAGCAAATGGATCTGGATATTATTAAAGTGGACCGGACATTTATCAGGGATATTGCCGAAGATGACTATGCGAAAGCGTTTATTAAGCTGATTGCGGAATTATCAGCACAATTAAATGTGAAGGTTTGTGTGGAAGGAGTGGAGGATGAAAAACAGCTGGCGGTTTTAAAAGAACTTAACATTGATATGATACAGGGTTTTTATTTTGGAAAACCAATGAAAGTACAGGATTTTGAGAGAAAATATCTTAGTTTATAAAACAGATATGGAATGAAAGGATTATAGGAGATGAATATAATAATAATTGTTTTTGGAGTTTTGGCTGCTTTTTGTATGGGATATTATGTGTTTGCCGCATCTTATGCGGGATTCGGTTCCGCTTTTTTGTTTTTCTGGGTATTAGCGGCTATTGGATTTGCGGGAATCATGGTGATTGCAATTCTGCATAAGAAAAGACATATTCTGGATGTTATACCGAAAGCGGTAAAGATAATATTTGTCACCCTGGTTCTGGCAGGCGTGTTGTTTTTTACCGTTATGGAGGGCATGATTATCAGTGGTATGAGAAGAACTGCAGATGACAATGTTGAATATCTGATTGTTCTGGGCGCCCAGGTAAAAGGTACGAAGGTGACAAAATCTCTGGCAAAACGGTTAGATGCCGCAGGGGATTATCTGATGAAACATCCGGATGCAAAGGCAGTATGTACCGGCGGACAGGGGCCGGGCGAAGATATAACGGAAGCTCAGGCCATGAAACAGTATCTGCTTCAGGCAGGCATTAAAGAAGACCGGATTCTGCTGGAAGATAAGTCTGTAAATACTTACGAGAATTTAAAGTTTGCCATGGAGATTATTGGAGATGGGAATGCAGAGGTTGCGGTAGTTACCAATAATTTTCACGTGTACCGGGCCATGTATCTGGCGGAACATGTGGGATTTAAAAATGTTCAGGGGATTGCAGGAAAGTCGGATCAGCGTCTGCTGTTAAACTATATGGTGAGAGAAGGTCTTGCATTGGCAAAGGAACTGGTACTTCGTTAAGAAAATAGATATATATATGAGAACTGGAAAATTTTTAAGTCTGCTTGACAAATTATTTTAAGATGTTATACTTATTATCAGGTTAATAATGAAATGCGTGGATGAGACGAGTAAGTAATACAGAAGGTTCAGAGAGAGATATGATTTGCTGGAAATATCTTACCGGAGTATTGCCGAAGACTACCTCGGAGCGGCCCTAATCCGGCCCGTTGATTACGTTATAATCATTAATGAGCAGGTACCTGATATAGGTACAATGCAGGGTGGAACCGCGGAATATTCGTCCCTTGCGTCAGTCGTTGGCTGATGCGGGGGATTTTCTTTTGGAATTATTAACCGGAATATTATTTATGGATGATTACAATGGATTATTTTGTATGGAGGTTTCCTATGGCATTACAGTTTATACCTGTTGTCACGGATGAGCAGATTCATATGTTGGCTTTTATGGCAGATACTGTCTGGCATGAATGGTTTATCAGTATTTTATCTGCGGAACAGATTGACTATATGGTGAAAAAGTTTCAGTCTTTTGGGCCCATGAAAAAACAGATGGTTCAGGATGGATATGAGTATTATTTCTTAAACGCAGGTGGAATGAATGTGGGTTATATTGGTATTCATGCAGAAAATGAAACCGGAAAGCTGTTTTTAAGCAAGATATACATTCTGAAATCCTTTCGGAAAAAAGGGTATGCCGGCGAGACGTTTGAGTTTCTGGAAGGTCTTTGCCGGGGGATGGGATTAACATCCATATGGCTGACAGTAAATAAACATAACGACAATGCTATCGGAGTGTATACAAAGAAAGGATTTCGAACGATACGTTCGGAAGTTACGGATATCGGCTCAGGTTTTGTGATGGATGATTATGTTATGGAAAAAGAAATATAAAGAATGACAGAAAGGACTATTGATATGAAGATTACATTAAAGGACGGTTCAGTAAAGGAATATGCAGAGGCAATGTCTGTGATTGATATTGCAAAGGATATCAGTGAGGGACTGGCAAGAATGGCATGTGCCGGTGAAATAGACGGAGTAGTAGTGGATTTAAGGGAAGTAGTGGACAGGGATTGTGAGTTAAGCATTTTAACCTTTAATGACGAGAAAGGAAAGGCTGCATACCGTCATACAACTTCCCATGTTCTGGCAGAAGCGGTTAAGAGATTATATCCGGAGGCAAAGCTTGCTATCGGTCCTTCCATAGATACCGGGTATTATTATGATTTTGAACATGAGCCGTTTTCCAGAGAGGATTTGGATAAAATTGAAGCGGAAATGAAGAAGATTATTAAAGAAAATGCGAAACTGGAAAAGTTTACCCTTCCAAGAGAGGAAGCCATCCGGCTGATGGAAGAGCGGGAAGAACCGTATAAGGTGGAACTAATCCGGGATTTACCAGAGGATGCAGTAATTTCTTTTTATAAACAGGGAGAGTTTACGGATTTATGTGCGGGACCTCATCTGATGACTACTGGTGGGATTAAGGCTTTTAAACTGACATCGTCTTCCGGAGCATACTGGAGAGGAGATTCCAATAAGAAGATGCTGACCAGAATTTATGGAACGGCATTTACCAAAAAAGCGGATTTGGAGGAATATCTGGTACATCTGGAGGAAATTAAAAAGAGGGACCATAATAAACTGGGACGTGAGATGGAATTATTTACAACTGTGGATGTTATCGGTCAGGGACTGCCGCTATTGATGCCAAACGGCGTGATAATGATTCAGGAACTTCAGAGATGGATTGAAGATGAGGAAACAAAGCGGGGATATGTGAGAACAAAGACTCCGCTGATGGCAAAGTCAGACCTGTATAAAATATCCGGACACTGGGATCACTATAAGGAAGGTATGTTTGTATTGGGTGATGAAGATAAGGATAAAGAAGTATTTGCTTTAAGACCGATGACCTGTCCGTTCCAGTATTATGTATATAAGGCAAGTCAGAAGAGTTATCGGGACCTTCCGCTGCGTTACGGCGAAACTTCTACCCTGTTCCGGAATGAGGACTCCGGCGAAATGCATGGTCTTACCAGAGTCCGTCAGTTTACTATATCCGAGGGACATTTGATTGTCAGACCGGATCAGATGGATGAAGAGTTTAAAGGATGTCTGGATTTGGCAAGATATTGTTTGCAGACCCTTGGAGTGGAAGAGGATGTTACCTACCGACTGTCAAAGTGGGATCCAAAGGACCAGGAGAAATATATCGGTTCTGCAGAGGTATGGGAAGAAACTCAGGACAGAATCAGGAATGTTTTAAACGAACTGGGAATAAAATTTACGGAGGAAGAAGGAGAAGCGGCATTCTATGGACCGAAAGTAGATATTCAGGCAAAGAATGTATATGGTAAGGAAGATACCATGATAACCATACAATGGGATGCATTGCTGGCGGAACAGTTTGACATGTATTATATTGACCAGAACGGTGAGAAAGTGAGACCATATATCATCCACAGAACTTCCATGGGCTGTTATGAAAGAACACTGGCCTGGCTCATTGAAAAATATGCAGGATTGTTCCCGACCTGGCTGTGTCCGGAACAGGTAAGGGTGTTGCCGATTTCTGAAAAATATCAGGAATATGCGGAACAGGTGGAAAAAGAACTGAAAGCAAACGGAATCCGGTGTAAGATTGATGACCGTTCGGAGAAGATTGGCTTTAAGATTCGTGAGACCAGACTGGCAAGGGTGCCGTATATGCTTGTGGTAGGACAGAAAGAGCAGGAAGAAAATAAGGTTTCGGTAAGAAGCCGTTATCTTGGAGATGAGGGACAAAAAAATCTGTCGGAATTCATTGAGGATGTATGCAGGGAAATCAGGACAAAAGAAATCCGGAAGATTGAAGTAGAAGAAAAGCAATAACAGGTGTGAATGTGAGTAAAAAAGTAAAAATAATGATAGCCATAGTTTCGTTTGGTTTAATTCTTGTCAATGGAATATTGGTTATTAAACTATCTTTGGAGGATAGAATTATGAACATTCCGGCTGCGGAAACCAATACAAGTGACAGATTACAGACGGAGAATATTCCGGGTATCCGGATAACCTTTGCAGAAGGGTTTTATTATGAACCTCTTTCAGAGGAAATCAAGGAGATAATATCCGGAAAATCTTTCCAGGAAAATGATATTATTGATTACAGTGATTTAAGACAGGTGACGGTACGGTATATCGGATTTGATGATATGGAATATGAAGGTATGTTGATTGTAAATGTTCAGGTGGCAGATGATGTGTCGGCAATATTTAAAGATTTATATGATGCGCGTTACCCGATTGAAAAAATCCGTCTGATTGATGAATACAATGCGGATGATGAGGCATCCATGGCAGATAATAACACGTCTGCATTTTGCTTTCGGAAGATTGACGGACAGGAAACTATATCTGACCATAGCTATGGAATTGCAGTTGATATCAATCCTTTGTATAATCCCTATGTCCGGTCTGGTTTTGGAGAGAGGGATGTACTTCCGGTAAATGCCGGGGCATATGCCGATAGATCAGCAGAATTTGCCCATAAAATAGTATCTGGTGATGTGTGTTACAATGCATTTGTCAGCCGCGGATGGAAATGGGGCGGTGAATGGGATTCTCCGAAAGATTATCAACATTTTTATAAAGAAATATACTAGAATTTTATTCATGAATATCCTTATATCCTTTGGAACATAATATTTTTGTAACTATCAATTATGAAAATCAGGAGGTAAGGATTTATGCCGATATTAAATTGTACAGTAGGAAATTGTCATTATAATAAGGATAATCTGTGCTGTTTGGACAGCATAAAGGTAGAAGGCGAAAATGCAAAAGTAGCAAATGATACTGCCTGCGGAAGTTTTAAGGAGCGTTCCAAGGATATTTATACCAGTGCTGTTGAAACCTGCGGATGTCCTACCAGCACATCGGATATTGACTGTAAGGCGGTGCATTGTAATTATAATGACGACTGTAAGTGCAGAGCCGGCCAGATTCAGGTAGCCGGACCGAACTCCCATGATTGCTGTGATACGGAGTGTTCAACATTTACGGACAAATAGTATTATCGTAAAAAGAAATGCGATAAGGATTGTGTGGTTCCTCTGTCGCATTTCTTTTTATTTGCCTGCTGTCTGGTCTGCCAGACAGAATTATTTTCCGTTATGCTGTTTGTTTTCGTGTTTTATGGTTTTTACCGGATATCCGTTTCCCTGGATATCGGTAGTAATATCATTCGGGTTCCGGTCGTTGTTTCGGATGGAACGGTTTGTGGCGCCAGCTTCATAGGCGCCTTTGGGAATGGTATTTATGGGATTGTCTTTTTCTGCTTTTTTCATGAAACTGCCTCCTTTTTTCTTATACTTTAGTCAGGCAATTGCAAAACAAGTAGTCGCAGGTCAGAAGTTTTGCAATCGTCTATATACTTTAGTATGCTCCGTCTGCAGGAATATTATGAAGTGATATACTGGAATGAAAAAGATATTGACAATATAAATAAATAATGGTAAAATATCAGAGTTGTAAATAAATGAAGCAGAGTATCCACTCTCACCGTGGCACGCTTGAGTGACCAATGGTTAATATTTCAGGATTGTACGGCAGTCTGCGGAATTGCCGTTTGAAAGTGGATAGTCTGACTATCCACTTTTTTTATGGAGGTGCACTACTATTAGCGAATTAAATATTAACGAACAAATCAGAGACAAAGAAATTCGTTTGATTGGAGAAGACGGTGAACAGCTGGGTATCATGTCTGCCAGAGATGCCATGAAGCTGGCAAGAGAGGCCGGTCTTGATTTGGTGAAGATTGCTCCGACAGCAAAGCCGCCGGTTTGCAAGATCATTGATTATGGTAAGTATAAATATGAGTTGGCCAGAAAAGAAAAAGAAGCCAAAAAGAAACAGAAAGTAATCGATGTAAAAGAAGTACGTTTGTCACCGAATATTGAAGAAAACGATATGAAAACAAAAGCTAATATGGCTAGGAAGTTCCTGGAAAAAGGTGATAAGGTTAAGGTTACACTTCGCTTTAGAGGAAGAGAGATGGCTCACATGGGCAGCAGCAAGCATGTACTGGATGATTTTGCTGAATTACTTTCCGATATAGCTGTGATTGACAAACCTGCCAAGCTGGAAGGCAGAAGTATGCAGATGTTTTTAACTGAAAAACGATAATCGTTTATTATTGTTTCTTGGATGTTAAAAAATAGATGAATTTAAGGAGGACGTAATAATGCCAAAAATGAAGACAAGCAGAGCAGCTGCGAAACGTTTCAAAAAAACAGGTACTGGAAAATTAAAGAGAATGAAAGCTTATAAGAGCCACATTCTTACAAAAAAGACAGCTAAGAGAAAGAGAAATCTCAGAAAAGCTACCATTACTGATGCGACCAACGTTAAGAATATGAAGAAGATTTTACCTTATTTATAGGATGAAATAATATAGGAGGATAACGGAAATGGCTAGAATAAAAGGCGGAATGAACGCTAAAAAGAGACATAACAGAGTATTAAAGCTTGCTAAAGGTTACAGAGGAGCCAGATCAAAGCAGTATAGAGTGGCAAAACAGTCAGTAATGAGAGCTTTAACAACTGCTTATGCAGGCAGAAAGCAGAGAAAGAGACAGTTCAGACAGTTATGGATTGCAAGAATTAATGCGGCTGCAAGAATGAACGGCTTATCCTATAGCAGGTTTATGTATGGATTAAAGGTTGCAGGTGTTGATTTGAACAGAAAGATTTTATCTGACATGGCAATTAACGATGCGGAAGGATTTGCTAAGTTAGCTGAACTTGCAAAATCTAAAATTGCATAGGAATTTATTTAAGAGAACATAGAATGAAAAATCGCTGATTGGGAAACCGGTTGGCGTTTTTTTGTTGGTAATATATTTGATAAAATATGTTGACAGAGAAAACGATAAAATGTATAATTATTTCGGATTATTTATATAATTACATAATAAATCTATTCAGTAATAATGCCAAAAAAGAAAATGTTAAAAACTATGTATCAGAAATAACGGAAAATTTAAAAAATGTTGTGAAATATGTGGAGTATCCCGATTCGTTAACGTTTTGGCCGATTGAAGGTAATTGGATAAATTTAGTGTTTATCTATTGGAAGATGGCAGTATTTTTTAGTGAAGTAGTATATCGTAAAAAGTGATTTTATAAGTGAATATACGATATGTTTATCTTGGAAAAATCTGTTGACAAATTGAGTAGTTATAAGTATAATCTTACAAGTTAATTTGGTGGAGGATAATTATGAAGAGAAGATTTATTGCATCTATTTTTATGGTATTTATTGTTGCTAGTATGTTTGCTGGATGTAGTTCAGAGGAGAAAGGAAATATAAGAGGAAGTTATTATAGGTTGGAAAATAATCATAATAATTATTATATCAAGATTTATTCAAGTGGAAGAGTGAATTGTAAAAATGTATATCTTGGAGTTTTGTTAGGAAGTCAAGGATGTTTTTTAACAGGGGAAGGAACAGGAGAGGCAACACAATATAAAACGACCACACAGGCAGCATATTATCATTTGAAATTAAAAACTAAAAATTATAAAATTAGAAATTATAAGGGTACAATTATTGACGATGGAGAAATATTAGGAAAATCATTGTTTTCTGCTAGTTTAAGTAAGGATTGTAAAGTAATAACTCGTAATGCAATGAAATACAAAAAATAAAGGAGAAGAATAATTGAAAAAGAAATTACATATATTTGTTTTGGTAATGTTATTTTTTGCGGTAGCTGTTGGAATCTTTTTATATGTTTGGAATAATAAAGAAGAAATTGATATTTATGGAACCTATATTTCAGAACAAAATAAATTATCCATTGAAATAGCAAACAAAGTTATTTGTATTACAGAGACTGAACAGGGGTATCTACAAGATTATTTGTATTCTACATTATATAATGAGAATATGGATAAAAAGGGATTTGATAATTTTGTAGATAATTTTATAGAAAACATGAAAAATGGTATAGAATATGAGAGAGATTCGGATACGTTTTATTTTTGGCCGGTAGAGGGGGATGCTGCTAATTTTAGTATTACTCTGTTGGAAGATCATAGTATTTCTTTTTTGAATAAAATATATGAAAAAGCAAATTAGTGATAATATCTTAAAACAATTATAAGTAATTTGGAACAAGAAACAATTACATTATTTAATAAAACGTATACGAAGAAATAAATAACAGTATCACGGTAAGCTGGTGATATATATCGGTATAAAAATTAGATTGGAATATGTAGAATGTACTGATTTTCTGCGGTTCTGGCCGGTAGAAGAGGATGCGGCAAATTTTAGAATAGAATTACTGGACAATCATAGTGTTTTTTTAAAATAAAACATACAGGAAAGATTAAAATGAGGGTTTATAATAAAATATATTCAAAGAAGCAAAATGATTAAATTGTGAATGGGAAAGGGATTATGATAAAAGTATGTAATATTTCAAAAGAATTTATTTCGGAATCTGGTGTGAAGTGCCTGGCAGTGGAAGGCGCTTCTTTTATGGTTGAAAAAAATGAGTTTATAAGCATAGTAGGTGAATCCGGGAGTGGAAAATCAACGCTGCTCAGTATGATGGGACTGATTGAAATTCCAACCAAAGGTTATATTGAGCTGGATGGAGTGCGGACAGGCGATATGACGGAGAAGGAATTATCCAGTTTGCGAAACAGCCAGATGGGCTTTATTTTTCAAAACTATTATTTAGAACATACATATTCTGTTTTTGAGAATATTGAAGTGCCTATGGTGATTGCAGGAATCGAGAAAGGGGAACGGAATCAGAGAATCCGGCAGGTGGCAGAACAGGTAAATATCAGTAATCTATTGAAAAAGAAGCCGGGAGAATTATCAGGAGGAGAACAACAGAGGGTCAGTATTGCAAGAGCCCTGGTAAATTGTCCGGTCATTCTTCTGGCAGACGAGCCTTGTGGAAATCTGGATTCTAAAAATGGACAGATGATTATGGATTTATTCCGGGAATTAGTTGTGTCCGGCATAACGGTGATTTTGGTCACGCACAATCATGAACATGCGGCTATGACTGACCGGCTCATAAGAATGAAAGATGGCAGGATTGTGGCAGATGAGAGGATATAGATTAAGCAGGCTTCTGGTATTGGAGGGGAAAAGTTGTAAAAAATATTTATGTTGTATGTTTTTAATTATTGCTTCGGTTTCTGCAATTATCCTTTATCTGCAGTTTATGATGGATGGATATGAAACGGAATATTATAAACCTTTATGCAGTCAATATCCCAATGGGGCCAGTATCAGTCTGAACAATATTAGGTATAGTAAAGTAGAAGAAGTTCAAGAATTCAATGTAGAGATTCAGAGGTTATCTTTTGCTGCAGAAGGAGATTTACTGCGGGGGTTTGCCATAAATCATTGGAAAGAGGATTGGAAGGGCAGAATTCTGATTCAGGGAATGAATTTTTTGAATATAGATACTTATATTACAGAGGGAGACCATCCGTTTTCTGATGATTTACCGGACGGAAATTCGGAAAACAGGTTGTGGATAAAAGAGAACATTTGTAAAGAATTAAAGATTACAACAGGAGAACAGGTTACGATTTCCAGCAATGTTCTGCTTGAGGAACCATTTGTAGTATGTGGTATTTTGAAAGACGATTTTCCGGATTATGATTTTCTTGTGGACGAAGATACAGGGAACAGGCTGATTTTACAAAACGGGTTTCATAACCGCTGTAATCTTTTGCTTAAAATACCGGATGTTTCGGAATATTTATCTGTCTATGAAGTTATGGAGGAACGAAATCTGCGTCCTTCGGGAAATGAATTATTATTGGAACAGATGAGAACCTTTCGTCTGATTAAAAGAACCATTTACTTTATGACGCTGGTTATGGTTTTTGCGGTTGCGTTTATCATTAGTTATTGTGTATCCGTGTTATTGCTGCTTCGAAACAAGAATATTATGATTTTAAAAGCCTTTGGACTGTCGAATACAAAGGTGATGGTACTTTATCTGTTACTGTGTGAAGCGGTAACGGCAGTGGGTATTTTAGCGTCCTATGGAATTTCTGTGGCAATGGTATATTATAATGACGGAATGGGAAGTGGAAGAAGTACGGGAAGATTACAGACGTCGGTGTTACAGTGTATAGGCGGTAATCTTCTGGCGCTGTTTCTGTTGCTACAGATTTTTTTGGGATTCATCATGATTTTTCGTTGGAAAAAACTAAATGATAAAATTATGAAAGCCGGTATACGGCAGAGTATGTAATTATTAAGAAATAAACAGGTTGGTACAGTCAATGAAATTACGGGATTATATATATCTGGCAGGAAGAAATATTGTTTCCAAACGGAAAAGCAGACTGGCTATCGGCATGATGTTTGCTTTTATGGGAGTGTTAGTTTTTCTGTGCGGATACTTGAATTTTACTTTACAACATTATCTAAACTCCATTCAAAAAGGTCGGTTTTCAGAATGTTATTTGTATGCTGCGGATGGGGAAACAATAGGAAAAATAGCCGGAAACAGAGGAAAGATACCGGGTGTCTCGGGAATTTCCATTGTACGGGAAATGGATACTGTATTCGGGAGAAGGGAGATATCCGAACTGGATCTTGTATTGGACCGGCAGGTGCATTCCGTTGTTCCTTCCGGTTATCTGGATATGTTTAATACCAGATATCTGAATGTTTGTGAATATGATTTGACATATGAACAATTCAGCGGCAACGAGGAACGGGAATTTCGTTACTATAATAAGAAGGAACCTCTTTATCTTCATGGAACGGAACTGCAGGAAGCTGGTCAGGTGGTACTCAGTGATAATCTTCTGGAAAAATATGGTGTTGGACCTGAGGAATGGAAGGAACTGGTGGGAAAGAGTTTTTCTGTGGTGAATCATAAGAATGGAAAAACGTTATTCGGAACTTATACAATTAGCGGAATCATAAACAGCAAAGCTTTGCATATTGCAGGCAGGGGAAGCGACCTGACATATATCTTTTTTGCTTCGGGAAAAGGTTTTTCTTATGAAACGGCTACGCTTTGCAAGCTCTATATTGATTCCTATCAGGATGTCAACCGGATTAAAGAGTTTATAAATTCGGAACTGGGTCTGTCGGTACAGTCATCATTTGCAGCAGATTCCTATGAAAATGTAGCGAAACTGCAGGACAGTTTGTCGGAAGTTTTTGGAATGATATTGTTGTTAATCGGAATCATTTGTATTGCCAACCTGGGTCTGATATTTATATATGAGTTTCATTGCAATTGTGGATATCTGGGTATCATCCGTGCCTATGGTATAACAAAAAAAGATATGAGAAAGCTGCTTTGGGCAGAATATGGAATGATAGCTGCAGGTTCCGTTTTGGTAGCCACAGCGGGAAATATTTTGCTGAGATATTTTATCGACCAGTATGTGATAGAAGGGATTGATCCGGATATAATCAGCAGTAATGGGATATTTGCAGTATCTGTGGGGATGGCTGTTTTTATTGTTTTATTTATGTATTATCTGTTATCATTGGTTCTGGGATATATGAGTCACAGGTGGGGGATTCATGAGATGATAAAGAGGTAAAGCTGTTATATAAAAAGGAGGAGGAGTAATATATGATATATATTACTCCTTTAAAATTATGAAAAAGATTAAAATATGAAAAGATTTTTCTTTTTTTGAATGATTATATATTAAAAAAGAAATGTGTATAAATCATGAACAATGTGATAAAAATTAGTGAATTTACACAAAGAAATAAAGATTTAACTCAAAAAAATCATAGTATTGTTAAAAAAGATAATGTATGATATAATCGATGTATGCCCAAAAAACGTATGGTCGTGTACGAAATACAGATTAGAAAGGATGCGTATACATATGCAGATTACAGAATTTATTGATTTGGAAACATTACAGAATATACAGGAAGATTTAACAGCCTTATCAGGTATGGATATATTGATTTATGATGCCGATATGAACGAAGTTACGAATTGTAAAGATTATGATTCGGCGATTATTGAAGAGGCTGAGAAAGTGGAAGTAGTTGCGGGCGGTGAAGTGATTGCCAATGTTGTTATCGTTTCGTTGGAGGGAACGGACCCGGAAAGCATTCAGCGAGTGAAAAGATTTGTAGATTATCTGCTGGTTACAAAGGTAAAAGAATTATATACAGAAGAAGATGAGGAAGCTAAGAATGATGAATATGTAACAAAAGCCTCAAATCTTCTGATTGAACTGAACGATAAATCAAAAGCACTGGATAAGATTGAATCCAAACAGAGAATCCTTGCTTTAAATGCTACGATTGAGGCAGCCAGAGCAGGAGAACTGGGTAAAGGTTTTGCAGTAGTTGCAGATGAAGTTGGGAAACTGGCTCGTAATTCAGGTGAGATTAACCAGTCCATTAAAGCTTCCCTTGTGGAATTAACGGATTGTATCAATGTTTTGGTAAGTATTAAGTAATCGAAAGTTCTGTAATATAAATATGTAATGTTTTGATATTGTTCTGCAGCAGGGACCGAAACGTCTGAGAGATTAATACTTTTAGATTTTTCAGCCAGCGGCAGAACAATTTTATATTTTTGCAGTTTTGTTAAAAAAACTGTTGACATTTAAAAAAAGTGAGGTATAATATCATTTGTATTTAATATTCCTCGATAGCTCAGTCGGTAGAGCGCTCGGCTGTTAACCGAGTTGTCGTAGGTTCGAGTCCTACTCGGGGAGTCAGATTGAAGTATAGGATGTCTTTTCGTAATCAGATGTTGGTTTTGAAAAGACATCCTGTTTTTTATGGTCAGAAATACCATGAAAAAATATATAAAATATTAGAAATAAAAAAATATGTCACTTCAATCAAATGAAGTGACATAGGATATATGCACTCGATGGGACTTGAACCCACACCCGGGAACCCGGACATGAACCTGAATCATGCGCGTATGCCAATTCCGCCACAAGTGCTAACAACAAGCAGTATTATAAAACAAAAATCCTGATTCGTCAAATGTTTTTTTTGAAAAATATCCAAAAAATATATATTTTTAATAATTTCCACGTTTTTTATAAAAAAACACCAGTAAATGAAATTTGTTTGTTTATTTTGTATAGAGAGTATAGTATAATAGCAGTAACGGTTTTGAAAAACAAAAAGCCAATAAAGGAGGAGAACATGGAAGAACCGAGATTTATGGATGATAAGAACAAAAAAAGAAAAAAAGGCTTGATGTGGAGACTGATGCTGATATCTGTAATTCCAACGCTTTTGGCAGGAGTTATGGCGATAATTTTTGGAATGGTGTCACTGACCGATTCATTGGAAGAACAGATATATGACGAGTTAAAGACAGTTACATATACTGTGAGTGGAATGCTGGATGAAGTTGATGAGGGGGCATATAACGAAAAATCAGGTATTATATCCAAGGGAAAATTTCAATTAACCGATAATGTTGATTTTTTGGATAAGATTAAAGAAGCAAATGATCTGGAAGTAACTATTCTCTATGGAGATACCAGAATACTAACGACGATTTTAGACGGTAATGGCGAAAGAGTAGTAGGAACAAAAGCTCCAGAGGATGTTGCCGATAAAGTAATTAATAATGAACAGGATTATAAGGGTAGCGTAAATCTTCTGGGGGAAAAATATCTGGCATATTATACGCCGTTGCGTGACAAAGATGGAAGTATTGCAGGTATGATTTTTGCAGGAAAGCATTTAAACAGTGTGCAGAAGGCAATTTGGACAAACACCATTAAGTCCGGTGTGGGTATCGGAATTATTTTGTTGCTGGTTATTGTGGTAATCGTTCTGTTTGTTTTAAAAATCAAGAAAAGAATCGGATATGTAAACCTTTATCTGGAGGAAATAGCCAAAGGAAATCTGGCTGCAGAACTGAATGACAAAGTTTTAAAAGATAAAACGGAAATCGGATCTATGGGAGATACCGCGGTGATACTGAACCATGAATTAAAAAATATTCTGGGTGATATGGTTGCGGCTTTTGAAAATATGAGAGAAACCTCTCATAAACTGGAATCCATGGCAGATATAACGAACAGGTCTACGGACGAAGTGACAAAAGCAGTGGAAGAAATTGCTACTGGAGCCATGTCACAGGCAGAGGAGACTCAGCAGGCCACAGATAATGTCATTGATATGGGAAATCAGATAGAAAACATTGCCACAAAGTTAAAAATACTTACCAATAATTCTGCCGAAATGAATAAAAATGATGAAGAGGCGGGCGGAATCATAAAAGAACTGAACGGATCTAATGCGAAGACCATGGAAGCTATTGACCGGATTGCAAAACAGACCAGTATAACCAATGAATGTGTGCAGCAGATCAGCCAGACCATGGAAATCATTACCAATATAGCGGAGCAGACCAATCTTCTGGCGCTGAATGCCAGTATAGAGGCAGCCAGAGCCGGCGAAAACGGTAAAGGTTTTGCGGTTGTTGCCAGCGAAATTCAGAAGCTGGCAGAACAGTCCAATGATGCAGCAGGAGAAATTCAGGGAATTATTGGAGAATTGCTGATGGATTCTGAAAAAACGGTTCAGATTATGCAGGATGTTAATACACTGGTTGGCGAGCAGTCCCGAAAACTAAAGCAGACAAAGAGCAAATTTGAAGATGTCAGCAAAGGAATCCGTAGTTCCATGAGCGACATTAAAGATATTGAAAAGAAAGCAGAAGTTTTAAATCATGCCCGCGGAGAAATCATAGAAACCATCCAGTCTCTTTCTGCCATATCGGAAGAAAATGCGGCAGCCTCTCAGGAAACAACGGCTGCTACCGAAGAATTAAAGGCTACCATCGAAGGACTGGCTATGGATGCGGAAACGTTAAAAGAACTGGCAGTGAAACTGGAAAAAGAAGTAAAAATCTTTAAATTTTAGAAGGTAATACGGCAGACAGAAATCATTTTAAAAGAAAAAATATCTGAGTGGTATAAATTACAAAAAAAATATTGACAATATTCCTTAATAATGTTATTATAATTATCGCGTTTGAGAAATATGTGCGGAAATGCTGGAATTGGCAGACAGGCTAGACTAAGGATCTAGTGTTGGAAACGACGTGAGGGTTCAAGTCCCTTTTTCCGCACCAGATAATGATAATCCGAACCCGGTTCCAATCGGGAGCGGCTTCGGATTTTTAGTATATTTTAAGTGTGAAGAACAAAAGCGGCGGTATTGCCAGTGATACCGCCGCTTTTGTTATAATATCAGGAACTTTTATATTATTTAACATTTCAAAAATTAATGGAATATGTTATAATTCTTTTTATATGTATAGTTATCTTGTAATGAAAACGATATAGGAGGGATTATCATGTCAACACCACATAATCAGGCAGAGGCAGGAGAGATAGCAAAAACAGTATTAATGCCGGGAGACCCGTTAAGAGCCAGATATATTGCAGAAACCTTTCTCGTAAATGTAAAAAGATTTAATGAAGTAAGGAATATGTTTGGTTATACCGGAGAGTATAAGGGAACAAAGGTATCGGTTATGGGTTCTGGAATGGGTATGCCTTCCATCGGCATTTATTCATATGAATTATACAGCTGGTATGGAGTGGATAATATCATACGAATCGGTTCGGCGGGGTCTTATTGTAAAGAGGCGGATCTGTTTGATGTGGTTCTTGCATCTTCTGCATATTCAGAATCCAGTTATGCAAAAGTACAGAACGGATATGATAGAGATATAACCTACCCTTCTGAAGATCTGAATAAAAAAATCAGGAAGTCGGCAAAAAAACTGGGAAAAGAACTGATTGAGGGGTGTGTACATTCTTCGGATGTATTTTACAGAGAAGACCGGACGCCTTATTATAAGAAACTGCATCAGGAAAAAGGCTGTATCTGTGTGGAGATGGAAAGTTTTGCATTGTTTCACAATGCGGCAGTCCTTGGCAAAAACGGGGCCTGTCTGTTGACGATATCGGATTCATTCGTCTCATCCCGGGAAACAACGGCAGAACAACGGGAAAAATCCTTTACCGATATGATGGAAATTGCGTTAAATACCATAAATTTACACGAAAGTCTGCAATAAAATAAAGGAAATCCGCAAAAAATACAGAATATAGTTTATAGAGGACTTTGGTCCTGGCAACGAAACGTAACAATTGTAGAAAAGGGTTTCAGATGTATTTCAGGAACCGGAGGATTAAAATTGACGATACGGGAAGAACTGGAAAATGATGAACTTAGAAGTTTAAGTGAATATGCGTCCTTTAGCCGGTATTCCAGAGGCAGGGACATGGAAGAAACTGCCTGTGATATCAGAACCTGCTATCAGAGAGACCGGGACAGGATTATTCACTGTAAGGCATTTCGCAGACTAAAACATAAGACTCAGGTATTTCTGGCACCAGCAGGAGATCATTATAGAACCAGACTGACGCATACTTTGGAAGTATCCCAGATTGCACGGACGATTGCCAGGGCGTTGCGGCTGAATGAAGAACTGACGGAAGCCATTGCATTGGGACATGATTTGGGACATACTCCATTTGGACATGCAGGAGAAGCCGCATTAAATAAGGTTTGTGCGGAAGGTTTTTCACATTTTGAACAAAGTCTCCGGGTAGTGGAGCTACTGGAGAAAAAAGGACAGGGATTAAATCTGACCTGGGAAGTAAGGGATGGTATAATCAATCATAGGACTTCCGGGACTCCGTCCACACTGGAGGGAAAAATCGTAAGGTTGTCAGATAAGATAGCGTATATTAATCACGATATTGATGATGCCATTCGGGGGAAAATACTGCGGGAGGAGGATATCCCAGGTACATATACAAATGTATTAGGTCATTCCAAAAAGGAGCGGCTGAATACGATGATATATGATATAGTGAATCATTCCAGATACCAGCCGGATATTTTAATGTCGGAGGAAATCGGACAGGCAATGAAAGAGCTCCGCCAGTTTATGTTTGAACGGGTGTACTCCAATCCGGTTGCAAAAGGCGAAGAATATAAAGCGAAGCGGATGCTGGCATCACTGTATGGCTATTATCTGGAAAATCTTCTGGAAATGCCGGGGGAATACAGAATGTTAATTGAAAAGAAAAACCAGAAGGCAGAACGGGTGGTATGCGATTATATTGCGGGAATGAGCGATCAGTATTCGGTACGGAAGTTTGAAGAGCTTTTTGTTCCGTCTTTTTGGAAAATGTAAATTATATTGTGATAAAACAGGTAAAGACATGTATTATTCAGATGATTTAATTGAGGAAATTCGTTCGAGAAATGATATTATAGAAGTAATTTCGGGATATGTAAAGTTAAAAAGACAGGGTGCGACCTATTTCGGATTGTGCCCTTTTCATAATGAAAAATCACCCTCGTTTTCGGTTACTCCGGGGAAGCAGATGTATTACTGTTTCGGTTGCGGAGAGGGAGGTAATGTATACTCTTTTATAATGAAATACGAAAATTATACATTCCTTGAAGCTGTGAAAATGCTGGCTGACAGAGCAGGGGTACGGCTTCCGGAAACGGAATATACGGAAGAGGAGAAACGGAAAGCGGATTTAAAGGCAGCATTGCTGGAAATCAATAAACAGGCGGCATTGTATTTTCATCGTCTGCTCAGAAGTGAAAAGGGAAAAACCGGTCTGGATTATTTCAGTTCCAGAGGTTTGGACTATGAGACCATTGTCCGTTTCGGACTGGGGTATTCCAGTAAAACCAGTGATGATCTCTACCGGTATTTTAAACAACAAAATTATTCGGATGAGTTTTTGAAGGAAACCGGATTATTTGCATTTTCAGAAAAGGGAACGTATGATAAATTCTGGAACAGGGTAATGTTTCCCATTCTTGATATTAATAACCGGGTCATTGGCTTCGGCGGCCGGGTGATGGGCGAAGGTGAACCGAAATATCTGAATTCGCCTGAAACAAGAATATTTGAAAAAAGCAGAAATTTATATGGTATGAATTTTGCAAGGATTTCAAGGAAACCATATATTTTAATATGTGAAGGCTATATGGATGTCATAGCGTTACATCGGGCCGGTTTTACGAATGCGGTTGCAGCACTGGGAACAGCATTTACCCAGCAGCATGCCATGCTAATCAAACGGTATGTAAAAGAAGTGGTACTGACTTTTGACAGTGACGGCGCCGGACAGAAAGCGGCTTTAAGGGCAATTCCGATTTTAAAGTCAGTGGGAATATCCGTGAAGGTACTGGATATGAAGCCGTATAAAGATCCGGATGAGTTTATTCGGAATCTGGGAGCGGAGGAATATCAGAAGAGAATCGATAATGCTGAAAATGGATTTTTGTTTGAAATCATGATGCTGCAGAAAGATTATGACATGGAGGATCCTCATGGGAAAGCGGAATTTTATAATAAAACAGCGGTTAAATTATTGGAATTTCCTAATGAACTGGAGCGGAATGTCTATATTGAAGCTGTAAGCAGAGAATTTCTGATTCCTCAGGACAGCCTTTCGAAGATGGTACTCCGGCTGGCGCTGACATATACTGGTTCTGGAGAAACAAATATTGTTCCAGAAGAAGAGTTTACTAAAACGAACCGGAAAAACGCCAGAAAAAATTCGGAGGACGGAACCAGACAGGCACAGAAAATATTGCTTACATGGCTGGTGGAAGAGCCGTCTGTCTATGATAAAATCAAGGACATCATTACAGAGGAGGATTTTATAGAACAGCCATACAACAGGGTAGCAGGGATGCTTTTTGACCAGTTAAGGGAAGGGGCAGTGAATCCGGCAAAAATACTGAATGATTTTACGGAGGAGGAGGAACACAGGCAGGCAGCCGAACTGTTCAATACTTCTTTATTGGGTGAAATGAATGTACAGGAGAAGGAACGGGCAATAACGGATGCCGTTAAGAAAGTGAAAAATAATAGTCTGGACTATGTATCGAAGACGGCTGCAGATTTTAATACTCTTCAAAATATAATTCAGGAAAAGAAAAAATTACAAAAAATACATATATCACTGTAAAACGGATATGTATTGGAAAGATGGGGCAACAAAAATGGAAGAGAATATGATAAAGTTTAATGAAAAGATGGCGCTCTTACTGGATATAGCGGCAAAAAACAAGAATACCCTGAAGTATGATGAGATTTTGTCGGAGTTTCCGGAAGCTTCCATGGATGGGGAATTATTTGATAAAATTTTAGAAGAACTGGAAAAAACCAGAGTTGAGATTCTTGCAGCCATAGATAATGAACAGGAGCCGGTATTACTTGAAGTGGATGAGATTGATGAGGCAGCTCTGGAAGAAGAATTATTTAATATGGACATATCGAAGCTGGATTTATCGATTCCGGAAGGTATCGGTCTGGACGATCCGGTGAGGATGTATTTAAAGGAAATAGGAAAAGTACCGCTACTGAGTGCGGAAGAAGAAATTGAGCTGGCAAAACAGATGGAACTTGGTAACGATAATGCAAAGAAACGGCTGGCAGAGGCGAACTTAAGACTGGTTGTCAGCATTGCGAAACGTTATGTCGGCCGGGGAATGCTGTTTCTGGATTTGATTCAGGAGGGCAATCTGGGTCTGATTAAAGCGGTAGATAAATTTGATTATAAAAAAGGTTTTAAATTTAGTACCTATGCTACATGGTGGATTCGTCAGGCCATTACCAGAGCTATTGCGGATCAGGCCCGGACAATCCGTATTCCGGTTCATATGGTGGAGACCATCAATAAACTGATGAGGGTATCCAGACAGCTGGTACAGGAACTGGGCAGAGAACCTTTGCCGGAAGAGATAGCGCAGCAGTTGGATATGCCGGTAGACCGGGTCAGGGAGATTTTAAAGATAGCACAGGAGCCGGTATCATTGGAAACCCCTATCGGAGAGGAAGAAGACAGTCATCTGGGGGATTTTATTCAGGATGATAATGTGCCGGTACCAGCTGAAGCAGCTACCTATACTATGCTGAAGGAACAGATTGTAGAGGTACTGACGACTTTGACCGAAAGAGAACAGAAGGTACTGAGGCTCCGGTTTGGTTTGGACGACGGGCGTCCGAGAACTTTGGAAGAGGTTGGAAAAGAATTCAATGTTACCCGGGAGAGAATCAGACAGATTGAAGCCAAAGCATTGAGAAAACTCAGACATCCCAGCAGGAGCCGGAAGCTTCGGGATTATCTGGAATAGGAGATGGAATAAGAATATGAAGTTATCAGACAGATTACGGCAGGTGGCGGAAATGATAACTCCATGCGAAGTAGTGGCAGATGTGGGAACCGATCATGGTTATGTGCCAATTTATTTAATACAGCATGGTATCTGTAAAAAAGCAATTGCCATGGATATCAATGCCGGACCGTTGGAGCGGGCAAAGAATAACATCATCAGAGAGCATCTGACGGATTTTATAGAGACCAGACAGTCAGACGGCCTGCACCAATTGCGGAGTAGTGAGGCAGATGCCGTGGTGATGGCAGGAATTGGCGGGGAATTGATGATTCGCATACTGGAGGATGGAAAGCAGGTTATCCGAACCGTGTCGGAACTGGTGGTTTCACCCCACTCCGAATTGAATCTGGTAAGAAAGTATCTGACTGAAAATAATTTTTGCATATCAGATGAAATCATGCTGATGGATGAAGGGAAATATTATACAATTCTGAAAATATCCTGTGGGGAAAGTTTGCATGGGAAAGAAGAAGCATATACACAAATGGAATTAAAATACGGAAGGATACTGCTTCGTAAAAAGGATAAAGTTCTTTTCGAATATTTGAAAAAGGAAAAGAATAAATATAATCAGATTGCACAAAAACTACAGGAGAATGCAGCAGAGCATGGAAAAATCCGTCTGGAAGAAATCAGGGAGCAGATGAGGCTGACAGAGCAGGCATTGAATCACATCATATGACAGAGTGAAAGGATTGGATGAAAATGGGAGATATGTGCAAGGTAAAAGTAGGTGAAGTTACAAAAGAGTATGAAGAGGGAACCAGTTTTTTTGAGATTGCAAAAGCGTATCAGTCGGAATATGACAGTGATATCGTATTGGTATTAAAAAACGGAAAATTATGTGA
Source organism: Lachnospiraceae bacterium (assembly GCA_022794265.1). Lineage (GTDB taxonomy): Bacteria > Bacillota > Clostridia > Lachnospirales > Lachnospiraceae > Bovifimicola. Next base: position 71,450 of record JAAWEK010000009.1, on the reverse strand, counting down.
GTTGTTTAAGAAAGTGACAAACGATTGTGAAATTCAGTTTCTGACTACCCAGACGGCGCCGGGAATCGAAGCATATAAAAGAAGTGCTACGCTGATTATGCTGAAAGCATTTTATGATGTGGCAGGCAGAAAGAATATAGAAAAGATAAGTGTACAGTATTCTCTGAGTAAAGGCTATTATTGTACGGTTAAGGGAAACGTTTCACTGAATCAGGAACTGTTGGACCGGGTAAAAGCAAAAATGTATGAAATTGTCGGTGAGAATCTTCCGATCAATAAGCGTTCCATCAGTACCACATCAGCAATTCATCTGTTTCGTCGGCATAAAATGTTTGATAAAGAGAAATTGTTTAAATACCGCAGGGCTTCCAAAGTAAATATTTATAGCTTAAAAGGATTTGAAGATTATTTTTACGGTTATATGGTGCCCATGTCCGGATATATTAAGCATTTTGATCTGTTTCTTTATGATGAAGGATTTGTGCTGCAGCTTCCGGTAAAGGAAAATCCTAATGTGGTTCCTGAATTTCAGCCTCAGAATAAGCTTTTTCAAGTGTTAAAGGAATCGGAACACTGGGGAGAAATGCTGGAAGTAGATACAGTGGGGGCGTTGAATGAACAGATTTCCAGAGGAAACATCAAGGATATCATTTTAGTGGCAGAGGCGCTACAGGAGAAAAAAATTGCGGAAATTGCCGCAAGAATTGCTGAAAATCCTTCAAAAAAATTTATTATGATTGCCGGTCCTTCCTCCTCAGGAAAGACTAGCTTTTCCCATCGTCTGAGTATCCAGCTTCGGGCTAACGGCTTGAAACCACGAACCATCGGGGTGGACGATTATTTTGTTGACCGGGAATTTACGCCCAGGGATGAAAAAGGGGATTATGATTTTGAAAGACTGGAAGCCATTGATGTGGAACAGTTTAATAAGGACATGATTTCGTTATCCAATGGAGAAAAAGTCCAAATGCCCACATATAATTTTATTACTGGTAAGCGTGAATATAAAGGAAGGTTAATGGAGCTGGGACCGGATGATATTCTTGTGATTGAGGGGATTCATGGAATCAATGATAAATTATCCTATGCATTACCGCGGGAAAGTAAATTTAAAATTTATATCAGTGCGCTTACACAGTTAAATGTGGATGAACATAACAGGATTCCTACAACCGACGGCAGACTGATTCGCCGAATGGTGAGAGATGCCAGAACCAGGGGGATTTCCGCTGTGGAAACCATCAATCGCTGGCAGTCGGTAAGAAACGGGGAAGAGAGTTATATTTTTCCGTTTCAGGAGGCTGCGGACGTTATGTTTAATTCAGCTTTGATTTATGAATTGTCGGTTTTAAAGCAGTATGCGGAACCGTTGCTCTTTGGAATACCCAAGGAGGCGCCGGAATATGTAGAAGCCAACCGTTTGTTGAAGTTTCTGGATTATTTTTTGGGAGTCAGTACCGAAGATATTCCAAACAATTCGTTGATACGGGAATTTGTAGGCGGCAGTTGTTTTAATGTTTAGATTTTTTTATGAATTTGTAATATTTTTGTATTGTGTAAAAATGAGGCATAAATCGTATTTACAAAACATAAAAATAATGTTAAAGTAGACATGGTTGAGTAAGATAAATAATCGCAGCTGCTATAGTCGAAAGAACGCAGGTGAGGAAAGTCCGGGCTTCACAGGGCAGGATGCCGGATAACGTCCGGTGGAGGCGACTCCAAGGCAAGTGCAACAGAAATAAACCGCCAGAATTTAAGTAGGAGTTTGGCTATACTTAAGAGTTAAAGCTTCGATTAAACTCATGGTAAGGGTGGAAAGGCAGTTTAAGAGACTACCGCCGGTATGGTAACATACCGGGCACATGTAAACCCCATCCGAAGCAAAACCGAACAGAAAGCAATGAAGCGGCCCGCTTGGCTTTCGGGTAGGTTGCTTGATTTCATTGGCAACAATGAAACTAGACAGATGATTATTGAAAACATAACCCGGCTTATCATTTTGCTCAACCAGACTAAGGATATTAGGTGATAGAAATGAAGAATAAGATAAAAATATTAATTGCGTCGGTTATAATAGCCGTTGTTGTAATTTTAATAGGAATATTTGTGGGAACGACGGAATTAAAAGAGTCGGCGGATGGAGAACAGAATACAACAGAAGACAGCAGTTCTGGCGAATCCACAACTGCGGAAACCGAATCGGGAAAAGAGACGACTGCGGAGGATGTGACTTCAGAATCGGAATCAACATTGGATAATGAAACGTCAACGCAGGAAACGGAGACTCAGACGGAAGCGCAGACCACCCTCAGTGGTGATTTTGTGGAACAGAATCCTGTCAGTGGTACAATTGACCCAGGCAAACCTATGGTAGCCCTTACGTTTGATGACGGCCCTGCCGGATCAAAGACCGGGAGACTGTTGGATGCGCTGGAACAGTACGGGGCTCACGCTACGTTTTTTATTGTCGGCAACAGGATTCCGGGAGATGAAGAAAATATAAAAAGGGCGGCGGCTCTGGGTTGCGAAGTGGGAAATCATTCTTATTCCCATGCAAAACTGACAAGTCTGGATGATGCATCTGTAGCCAATGAAATTCATTCGGTGGCAGAAACCATAAAATCCCTTACCGGTCAAAATACGGTTATCTGCAGACCGCCATATGGTGCTGTTGATGAAAGGGTTCAGGCAGTTGTGGATGCGCCAGTCATATTGTGGTCTATTGATACCAGGGACTGGGAAACCAGAAATGCAGCACAGACAATTGCGAATATCCAGCAGAATGTTCAAGATGGAGATATCATTTTGATGCATGATATTCATGCCGAGAGCGTAGATGCGGCAGTGCAGATTATTCCATGGCTGCAACAGCAGGGGTATCAGCTGGTAACTGTCAGCGAACTGGCTTATTATAAACGGGGCGGTCTTTCTAAGAATGAGAGATATGGTTCGATACGATAGTTCATATAAAAATAAAAACTGCAGTACAACAATTCAATTGTTGTACTGCAATTTTTTATAATCCGGCCGTATATTTTTCTTCGCAATATTTACATCTGTAAATTTCTTTTTCTTTGTCGGAGAGAACAAATATCTGATCAAGTTCCTGCTCGATAGAAGTGATACATCTTGGATTTTTACATACGATTACATTTTTAATGGTATTTGGGAGTGTTAATTTTTCTTTTTCGCAGATTTTTCCGTCCTGAATAATATTAACAGTAATATCATGGTCAATAAAACCAAGGATGTCTAAATCTACTAAATCAATGGAACCTTCAATTTTAATGATATCTTTCCGGCCCATCTTGGCACTTCGTGCATTTTTAATGATTGCTACCTGACAATCCAGTTTATCAAGACCGAGATATTTATAGATAGACATGGCCTTTCCGGCTTTTATATGGTCAAGAACTATTCCTTCGTTAAGAGAACCAACATTTAACATGAATGACACCTTACCTTTCCGTGAGAATATATATGAATTCTATTTTTAATGAATTTTCAGACACAATCTAGTCTACGGATATATCCAGCAGTGTTAATATTAATGCCATCCGGACATATACGCCGTACTGAACCTGTTTAAAGTAGGCAGCGCGTTCATCGTCGTCCACTTCTACAGAAATTTCATTTACACGGGGGAGCGGATGCAGGACAAGCATATCTTTGTTTGCAAGAGACATTTTTTCGGAATTCAGGATATAACTGTCCTTTAAACGGATATATTCTTCTTCATTAAAGAAACGTTCCCGCTGAACCCGGGTCATATATAAAATTTCCAGACTGCCGAGGACATCTTCCAGATGTTCCACTTCCAGATATTCCACACCATTGGCTTCCAGTACATCCTGACGGATATAATCAGGGATACGCAGTTCTTTTGGTGAAATCAGTACAAATTTAATACCTGGATACCGGACCAGTGCATTAATCAGGGAATGAACTGTTCGGCCAAATTTCAAATCTCCGCACAATCCGATTACCAGATGATCCAGTCTGCCTTTTAATGATTTTATCGTCATCAGGTCGGTAAGGGTCTGGGTCGGATGCTGATGGCCGCCGTCTCCGGCGTTGATTACCGGAATGGAGGATTTGGATGCAGCAACTAAAGGTGCACCTTCTTTTGGGTGTCTCATGGCACATATATCAGCATAACAGGAAATAATCCGTATGGTATCCGATACACTTTCGCCTTTGGAGGCGGAACTGGAGTCGGCAGAAGAAAAACCTAATACATTACCGCCGAGATTCAGCATTGCAGCTTCGAAACTGAGACGGGTACGGGTACTAGGTTCGTAAAAAAGAGTTGCTAATTTTTTTCCTTTGCAGATATCTTTATATTTGTCGGGATTATGTTCAATATCTGATGCAAGGTTTAATAGATTGTCAAGTTCTTCAACGGAAAAATCCAAAGGACTAAGTAAGTGACGCATATTTCCTCCAATCTGCCACATGGATGTGGTACAAGCTTTGTTTATTATATTAATATATGTTTGGGGGAAATGCAATAAAAAAATATGTTGAGTTCTGGGGTAAATCTGGAATAGGTTAAATACTCATCGGACTTTTCTGGATAGTCACAGGGAACACTTTTTCGAAAAAAAGTATTTTTAATAGTAAACAATTAAGAATTTACAAAGCTACCCACCTATGTTATCATATAATATATCTCAAATAACAAATTAAAAAGTGATTATTGAAAATAAGAAAAGGAGGACGCATAAAAACGGACACAAAAAAAATATGCTTTGTCGGAAGCAATTATAAAGACTTTGTTTTTTACATGGCCCTTTTATTAAATAATCTGGAACATCGTGTCCTGATTAATGATAAATCTTCCCGGCAGGATTTTATGACTATGTTTTCGGATTATGATCTGAAGGAGCGATTGCTTACATATCGGAATATAGATATTTATTTTGGAGAATGCAGAGACAAACATTATGATTTTACTCTGGATTATACAGGAGATTTAAGTTGTCCGGAACAGGCCGGAAGTTACCGCTATATCATTGTAAATTCTTCCATGAGCCGGCAGGAGATTTTAACTCATCTGAAACAGGCGGTCAGTCTGAAGAAAGAAACACTACTGGTATTAAGGGATACAACCGGCAGCGGTAAGGACAGAACATATTTAAAACAGAATTATATGAAATATATGACTTTTGTGTCATGCTTGTATGAAATTCCACTGGATTATACGGATAAAGATTATCAGACAGAAATGGATTACGGAGGTTTTATACAATTCAGATATCTTTCTCAAAAATATTGTAAGACACTGGTAAAGATTGCCGGAATACTTACGGGAAAACCGGAACATATGGCAGAGAAGGCTTTAAAATATGCAAAGGAGGGGAAACTATTTGATAATCGGGTTTTGGAGTGACCGGGCAGGTATTGGCGGCACCACATCCAATATGATCATTACTGGAGTTATGGCAGCGAAGGAAACAGACCGGGAGGTTATTCTCATTCAGGGAAAATATGATATTCTGAAATTAGATTATGCATTTTCACCCGGAATACGGAATGATATTCTGAAAGAAGATTTTGGTTATTATAATCATCCCGGAATTGATGATGTTTTGGAAAAACATATGAATAACTTGTATACAGGAAAAGATTTTTATGAAAATCTAATTAGTGTGAATCAATCAAATCTTTTATATATGCCCGGAAGTATCAGAAATAATCCGGATTTATTCCGGCAGAAGTTTCAAAGGGTGTCACAAAGGTTTTTTAAGGCACTGAAGGGGCTTGATAAATTGATTTTTATTGAGCTGGACAGCGGAATGGAAAGTCTGGGCAGGCATATGCTGAATCTTTTGGATTTAATTGTGGTTAATATCGGACAGGGAAGCAAAATGATTCATGATATAAAGAATCAGCCGATATTGATGGAAAAAGCATTGTTTTTGATTGGAAGATATGACAGCAATTCCAAATATAATGTAAGAAATATGATTCGTAGACAGCGTATAAATGAGGATTTCGTTGCGGTGATTCCTTACAGTGTGAAGTATCAGGATTCAGTTAATGAGGGTAAAACAATGGAATTTGTGAACAGACATTATAAATGTCTGAAGTATGAAGAAGATTTCAGCTTTTTTAAAGAAGCAGGAAAAGCTTCAAAAATGATTCTTAAGAGGGTGAATAGTATTGGAACGTAAAGACTTCGTCGGGGATTTGGTGGAGAAAATCGGTGAAGAATTAAATGGAATTTTAAGGGCAAATTTATATGAGCTTTCTTTAAAAAAAGAAGAATTATTAAGGCTGAGAAATAAGAAAAGGGAACTGAGAAGGGCATTAAAAAATTGTGGTATTGGTGATTTAAGAGCAAAAATTTATGTCAAAACGCTGATAAAAGATATATTAACAGAAAAGTTGGACATAACAGAGGAAAAAATAAATGACATAATACCGTTTATAGATGAAAAACAATTATCCGTTAAAGATAAGTTTGATATTTTACTCTATGTGTATAAGAAAGAATATGATACAAATGCTTTTTTAAAATTACTTGAGGATTATCAACTGTTAGAGCCAACAGACAAACATGCAGAGGTTGGCAGATACGAAATAAACGAAGAGGATATTGAAGAGGTTTTTAATCATGTTTCTGTTTCCTTAAACTATGAGGATAAGTTGGAAATATTGTCTCAAAAGATATATGAGGCATACAGGGGACTTGGAGTTGTAGATGAATTAAGGGATATGAAACTGGATGGAATATCGGGAGGAGTATCCGGCAGAGAAGGGGATTATCACAGTGTATGGGCATTTATTAAAGGAAAAACAATTCATTTGCATTTTCTGGATTTTCAGTCAGAGTCGGAACTGGAACGGATCTGTATGAATATATACCGCTATAATCATCCTGGACAGTTATCGATGAACAGAGGTTACATTGTCAATGAAATGAAAGATCATTCCAGGGTAGTAGTGGCAAGACCGCCATTTTGTGAAAGTTTTGTATTTTTTGTTCGTAAATTTGATACAATAGAGCATAAAACACTGGAAGAACTGATTACCGACCTGAACAGGGAATTGCCTATCAGTATCTTAAAATGGATTGTAAAAGGATGTCAGATAACGGCGGTTACCGGAGCACAGGGTTGTGGTAAAACCACACTTCTAATGGCTTTGATCGGATATATTCATCCGTCGTATACATTAAGAATTCAGGAGTTATCCTTTGAATTGCATTTGCGTGATATATATGAGGAAAGAAATATTGTTACATTTCAGGAAACGGACCATATCAGCGGACAGGAAGGTCTTGATTTGCAGAAAAAAACAGACGGTGTTGTGAATATTCTTGGGGAAGTTGCCACGGCACCGGTTGCCTCCTGGCTGATACAGATGTCTTTGACTGCATCATTGTTTACAATGTTTACCCATCATGCCAAAACAACGAAAGCACTTGTAAAATATATGAGAAATTGTCTTCTGACGGATGGGGCATTTCAAAATGAGGAAATTGCCGAGGAGCAGGTGGTGGATACCATACGGTTTGACATCCATTTGGAAAAGGATTTGGATGGACATCGATATATAGAAAGAATATCGGAAATCATTCCAAAAGAAGCAAAGGCGAAGGATGGAAAACTTTATGATGTAAATAATCTGGTAGAATATAGAGACGGAGCATATGTTAAATGCGGAGATTTCTCGGAAAATGTCAGGAAGGATATGGAAAAACATTTAACAGCGGCTGAGAGGGAGGAATTCTATGAGATGTTTCCTGTATAATTTCTGTTCTAAAAACAGGATTACAAAGAATATGATAAATCGGATAGAGAACAGGCTAAAGATTATATATCCTATGGATTCTCAGACGTTAATCCGGAAAACGGAACAGAAACTTATAAAACTAATATTTATGGCAGTTCTTTTTATGACAATTATAGTATTATTGGGAAGAGTTTCATTTTATTTCTGTATAGCGGGGGCGGTATTGCTGTATGCCCAGGGTTTAAACAGTATATATTCCGGCTATGACAGACTGGAAATAAAACTGTTAAAGCAATTTGAGAAATTTATTCAGGATATCCGGTTTCAGTTTCGGTTTGATGGAATGCTGGAAGAAGCTTTGCAGGAAGCTGTTCAAAATTCTGGGTATGAAATGTCTCTGCAGGGAATGAAAATGATAGAGAGTCTGAATGCATGGAAAAAGGAGGAATCTGTTGAAGTTTATGAGGAACTGGCACCCAATCATCTTTTTTTAACCTTTTATGCATTATGTGAGACAGTGATATTTTACGGAGATAAGAAGATAAAGGGTAAGTCGCTGTTTTTAACCAATATCGGTTATTTAAAAGAAGATATAAATATTGAAATATTAAAAAGAGAAAAAACCAGGGCGTTATTTATGGGATTAACCGGGGTTACGATTCTTCCGGTTTTCTCCATAAAATTAATAGAACAGTGGGGAATACATAATATGCCGGAGTTACGGGGATTTTATCTGGAGATAGCCGGAGCCATAACTACAGTTTTTATAACGGCAGTATCATTGATGATATATCATATAATTATGAAATTAAAATATCCCATTGACTTTGACAGGCATAAAAGCCAGTGGGTGGAAGAATTTCTGGACATTCAATGGATAAACAGATTATTGATGAAACGTATCTCTAAAAAATATCATTATTATTATAATAGGGAGCAAATGCTGAAATCTATCGTATATCCTTATAATGTAAAAGAACTTATGGCAAAGCAGATTATGAACGGAGGAATAACCTTTATAATAATGCTGACATTACTGACCAGTATCGGTTTGTTTCGAATATCTGTCATGGGTGTTGCATATGGTGGATTTTTACTGGGTATATTTTTGACAGTCTGCAGTTCGGTAATTGCATATCATTTTGAGACTCTAAATATAATGATGAGAAAAATGATGCTGGAAATTCACAGGGAGGAAGAAGTGGTCAGATTTCAATCGATTATATTAATCTTAATGTACATGGACCGGGTAACTGTGGAGCTGATTATTGAATGGATGGAACAATTTGCTGTTGTCTTTAAAAATAATCTGGAAATGATTGCTGACAGTCTGACATATGATGGAATTCAGGCATTTTACAAAGCAAAAGAAACGATAAGTTTTCTGCCCTATGAGCGGATACTGGATTGTTTTATTGTTAGTGACCGGATAGGTATCAGCGAGGCATTTTCGGATATATTATCGGAACGGATTTACTATATTGAAAAACATAAACAGGAAAATGAAGTGATATTAAACAATAAAGCAGTTGTTGCTAAAACAATCGCATTTATTCCGTTATGTCTGGTGATAATTGCAGAGTTAATTGTTCCGTTTGTATATTATGGATTAAAACAATTATCAGCGTTTAAACTTTGAAACTGTTTATACAGGGATAGAAATAAAACAGATGAACATAGGTATTCTAAAATAACAAAACAGGGAAAGGACGAAATAGTATGGAAAATAGTTTAAAGGGGTTAATATTGGCAGCAGGAACCATTATTACATGCGTGGTTATATCATTGGGATTTTATATATCAAAGGAGGCGCAGGCTACGGCATCAGCGGGAACCAGCCGAATTGGCAAAATCAACAGTGAGTTTTCAGAAAGTGATAAAAGTATATACGATGGGAGTAAAGTATCCGGTAATGAGGTGATTAACGCTATAAAAAAGGTTAGCGGGCAGGAAGTCGGTATCTATGTAGTGACAAAGACTAACAGTACCTATTATGGATATAGTTTTGATGAAAACAGCGGAGAACTGAAAACACAAAACAAAAATACATACAATATAGCCCAGTCAGCCACATCTGCCTCCTATATAAATCCATATGCAATTTTTGAGGGTACTGTTATCAGAAATGAAAACGGTGCGATAACCGGAATTAAGTTTCAGCAGAAATAGGATGGAATATGGAACATGTATTTAAAATTGTGTACATGGGGATGGGAATTTTTATGTTTCTGGCAGCATTGGAAATTCTGATTTATTTCCATAATATTTTAGAAGAAAATAACAAAAAAATATATTTCAATGAAAGAAATCCGGAGGTGGTTCAGTCTGAGTGATGTATTTTCAAAGGTAACGGCAGTTATACTTAGTTCGGTTTTAATGTTTATTGCTCCAGTATTAATCATGATTGAAGAAAATAACCGGGCAATGCAGACGTTTGTTTATACGGAAATTATAGATTTAACCGACCGGGTCCGAAATACCGGCTGTCTTACCGGCAGTATGTATCTGAATTTTCTGAATGCATTGGAGGATACAGGTAATGTATATGATATAGAAATACAGCATTTTCAAATAGAAAACGAGATTGGAGTGCAAATGAATTCCACAGACTGGATTTTGGAAACACTTGCGAATGATGGTGTATATCGGTTCCGGACAGGAGATGTTGTAAAATTAAAGGTAAAAAAACAGGATGGTACATTGGTGGGATATTACGGAGGAAAAATAAAAGATGAAAGCTACTGATTTTTCTATAATATTTTGTATTGTATTTATGGCATTTTATTTATCATATAGCATCGGGAACCGGGCATCAGAATCAGTGATTTTTACAACAGCAGAATTGAATAAAATTATGGATGAGATAGTAGTGGATGCCATGAAAGAGGGTTATGGGGGAGTAGATGGAAATCTATTCCCTCTGATAGATAAAGATAAGATGATTTTGGAATTTATGAAGGAAAGTTCTTTGTTGTTGGAAGAAGCAGAAATCAGACAATATATACCACTATTTGTAAAAAAAATAATTTATGTGGAAAGAAATGGCTATTTTGTGTATTCAGAAGGAAGATGGAGTAGCAAAATATTATTTGAAACAGAAGAACATGAAGAAAAAGTAAAAGTCATTGTCAGAAGTCTGTCAAGGGCCGTGAATAATAAAACGGATTCAGAGAAATATAAAATAAACATACCAGCAAATAGCGGAGAATCATACAGCCAGACAATATCAGAGTATTCGTTTCTGATATTATGTGAAGATGTTACTTTACAATTGAACGGAAACGGATACAGCCGATATTTTTTGTCTGGCGCAGCATTAAAACAGAAGGGAAACCTGGATTATTTTGAATTGATTAATAATTCCACGTAGTTGATTCTCATTTTATCCATGGAAGTTACTTTAAAGGAAAGAGAGTCAATCGTTATTTTATCGCCCACAGTAGGCAGACGGTCAAGTTTTTCAATTATGAGACCGCCAATGGAATCATAATCATCGGAAGAAAGATTAACGCCAAGGTAATCATTTAAATCGTCGATTTTCATCTGGCCTTCTAAAATATATATATTTTCTGATATTTTTTTAATCGGTTCATCTTCGTCTAAATCGTATTCGTCATGGATTTCACCAACAATTTCTTCCAGCAGGTCTTCCAGTGTAATGAGTCCGGCGGTAACACCGTATTCATCCAGTACGATAACAATATTAACGGAAGTTTTTTTCATTTCAATCATCAGCTCGGATAATTTTTTTGATTCATATGTATAGAATGCGGAGCGCAGATATTTTCTGACATCAAAGATTTCTTCCGGGTTATATAAAAGCAGGTCTTTCATATTGATGATACCAATGACATTATCCGTACTATCTTGAAAAATTGGGATTCTGGTATATTTTTCGGAACGGAAGATTTTAATCAGTTCTTCATATGTGCTGTTAATATCCGCCATAGCCATATCAATTTTGGGAACCATGACATCGGATGCGATAGCATCGCCGAAATCAAACACATTATTAATCATCTGCCGTTCTTCTTTTTCAATAATGCCTTCTTCGTGACTGACATCTACGATGGTACGCAGTTCTGTTTCTGTAATGGAAGCCATTTTCCTGGTAGGGTCAATACCTAATATCCGCATAAAGAAATATGCCATTTTATTAATGATAAAAATAGCCGGTGTCAGTAAGAACATTAATGAATATATAATTTTTGAATAGGCCAGGGATAGTTTCAGAGCATTCAGTGTAGCCAGGGACTTCGGTGTAATCTCGCCAAAGATTAATACTACAATCGTCAGTAGTCCGGTGGCAAAGCTGACCGCATACTGACCAAATAAATTTTGTGCCAGAATAGTGGCCAGAGCCGATGCAATTATATTTACCAGATTATTGCCGATTAGAATCGCACTCAGCATTTTACCCTGATTGTTAATAATTTTGTCTACGATAACTGCTTTTTTATTACCTTCCTCTATCATAGAACGAATGGTAATTTTGCTGACTGTTGTTAAAGCTGTTTCTGCAGATGAAAAAAATGCGGATAAAATAATCAGTATTAATAATATAATTATCATTGTTATAGATGATGTACTCAAATGTTTTTACCTCAATTCTGTTTATTTATAACTATAATGAAAGAATTTTACCTTAAAAATCTTTGGGTGTAAAGGGGTTCGGGAAAAAACAATGGAAAAAATTAAAAAATAAGCAGAAAATTTACATATTTCCAAAGCAGACAAATATATTTTAATATAGAATAAATTAGTAACAGGGAGAAGGGTATGGTTAAAAATAATATATTCAGGATTGTGAAAACGCTTGCATGTACCTACATAACAACATTACTTATGTTACTTATCATGACATTATTATTTTATAAACTTCAGATTAATAACAGCAAAATAATGATAGGGGTTTATGTTACATATGTATTATCTAACTTTGTTGGAGGATTTATATTTGGAAAAATTGCCGGCCGAAAAAAATATTTATTTGGCATGATGGTAGGAGCCGTCTATTTTATAATTTTGCTACTGATTTCCATAATAGTAATGAAAGAGCCGGATATATTTACACCACATTCTCTGTATGCGCTTTTGGCATGTGTAGGGGGAGGTATGTTAGGCGGAATGATTAGTTAGAAAAAAAACTTTGAAATATTCATATTATGTGTTATAATAATGCAAGCTAATGAATTAAAGGAGGATATTCCATGAAACACGTAAAGACATTAAGTACAAAGACTTTAAAAGATACCATGAAAAAAGGCGGTTGCGGAGAATGTCAGACATCCTGCCAGTCAGCATGTAAGACATCATGTACAGTTGGAAATCAGAGCTGCGAGAACAAATAAAAAATACGAAATTCAGTATAAGAAGATAATTCTCATAACAGAGCCGGTGCAGGGCGTTTGCAGAAAAATACAGGCACTGACTCTGTTATCGTGCGTTAGAAAGGTATGGTAGCAAAGTGATTCACCAGTATAAGAATAATGGTTATAATATTGTTCTTGATGTAAACAGCGGTTCCGTGCATGTGGTTGATGATGTGGTCTATGATGTGATTCCGCTTTTCGAAGAAAATACCAGAGAACAGATTATAGACAGGCTGGGAACGGAATCAGGGTATTCCAAAGAGTTAATAGCGGAAGCCATTGATGAAGTATCACAGTTAAAAGAACAGGAATTATTGTATACAGAGGATATATATCAGAATTATATAGCTGATTTTAAGAAAAGAAAAACAGTTGTAAAGGCATTGTGTCTTCATATTGCCCATGATTGCAATCTGGCATGCAAATATTGCTTCGCAGAAGAGGGGGAATATCACGGCAGAAGAGCGCTGATGAGTTTTGAAGTGGGGAAAAAAGCTTTGGATTTTCTGATTAAGAATTCAGGAAACAGGCACAATCTGGAAGTTGATTTTTTCGGTGGAGAGCCCCTTATGAACTGGGAAGTAGTGAAAGAGTTAGTACGATACGGACGTTCCCAGGAAGAGAAATATAATAAAAAATTCAGATTTACTCTGACTACCAATGGTGTGTTGCTGAATGATGAAGTTATGGAATTTGTCAATCAGGAAATGTCAAATGTGGTTCTGAGTCTGGACGGCCGGAAAGAAGTAAATGATAAAATGCGGCCGTTTCGTAATGGAGCAGGCAGTTATGATTTAATCGTTCCGAAATTTCAAAAACTGGCAGATAGCAGAAATCAGACAAACTATTATGTCAGGGGAACATTTACACATGACAATCTTGATTTCTCGCAGGATGTGATTCATTTTGCCGATTTGGGATTTCAGCAGATGTCTATAGAGCCGGTAGTAGGAGATGACAGCCAGTCATATGCCATTCGGGAAGAAGATTTACCGAAAATAATGGAAGAATACGATGCTTTGGCTAAGGAATTTATAAAGCGCAAAAAAGAGGGAAGAGGATTTAACTTCTTTCATTTTATGATAGATTTGGAACAGGGACCATGTGTGGCAAAGCGGTTGTCCGGCTGTGGTTCAGGTACTGAATATCTGGCGGTTACTCCATGGGGAGATTTATATCCATGCCATCAGTTTGTGGGCAGGGAAGACTTTTTATTAGGCAATGTGGAGGATGGTATCACAAGAACAGATATCTGTGATGAATTTAAAATGTGTAATGTATATGCAAAAGATAAGTGCAGAAGCTGTTTTGCAAAATACTATTGTAGCGGTGGGTGCGCCGCCAATTCTTATCAGTTTCACGGATCCATAACCGATGCTTATGATATCGGCTGTGAAATGGAAAGAAAAAGAGTTGAGTGTGCGATTATGATAAAAGCAGCTCTGGCGGAAGATTCAGAATAGTCAGGTTGGTGCAGTTCCATTATAAAATGGAATCACCTGTGAATAAAATAAAAGAAAGGATTATGTGCGAATCTCCTTCAGTAAGAAGTGCAGAATAGCATGGAGAAGAAAATGAAGCTAAAGAAGAGTAACAGTATTGTTCTATTCATTCTTGCATTGCTCTGTATTGTATTTGTGGGTTATGTGGCAGGATTTGGTATAGGCAGTAAGAAAACAGGTTCAGCAGAAAACATTATATTAGGATTGGATCTAAAGGGTGGAGTAAGTATTACTTATGAAATCCAGGATGAGAGTTTTACAAAAGAACAGGTAAACGATACGGTGTACAAATTGCAGCTTCGTGTTGCAAATTTCAGTACCGAATCAGAGGTATATAAGGAAGGCGACAACAGAATTACTGTGGATATACCAGGACAGTATGATTCGGAATCTGTAATTTCGGAGCTGGGCAAACCGGGTTCCCTGATGTTTGTAACGGAAGCAGATGAGGATTTTACCGGAGATGATACCTATCCGTTGTATGTAACGGAAAGCGGAAGCCGGTACAAAGTGTGGCTGACCGGTTCTGATGTAGCGGATGCCCAGGG
The DNA here is from genome assembly GCA_022794265.1 of Lachnospiraceae bacterium. Classification (GTDB taxonomy): domain Bacteria; phylum Bacillota; class Clostridia; order Lachnospirales; family Lachnospiraceae; genus Bovifimicola. The sequence continues at coordinate 56,285 of JAAWEK010000009.1, read as the reverse complement.
CAGAGCCCAGACATCTAACAGTACCGGAGCATCCGAATATGTGGTGGCACTTGAAATGACCGAGGCTGGCACAAAGAAGTTTGCGGATGCCACAACAACCAATCTTGGAAAGACAATTTCCATTTTATATGATGACAAAATCATTAGTTCTCCAACTGTGGAGAGCGCCATTACAACAGGTGAGGCTGTTATTAATAAAATTGGTTCATTAGAAGAGGCAAATTCTCTGGCTTCCACAATCCGTATCGGTTCCCTCAGTCTGGAACTGGAGGAAATCAGTTCCAAGGTTGTTAGTGCGAAACTGGGAAATGATGCCATTGAGACAAGCCTTTTAGCAGGCCTGATTGGATTGGTTGTAGTAATTTTATTTATGATGATTGTATACCGGATTCCAGGTCTTGTGTCAGGTATTGCGCTTGCATTATATACCATATTGGAATTACTGGTATTAAACGGATTTGATTTAACACTGACTTTGCCGGGTATTGCAGGTATTATACTTTCCATCGGTATGGCGGTGGATGCCAATGTAATCATTTATGCCCGTATTAAAGAAGAACTGGCTTTGGGAAAGACAACGGAATCGGCGATAAAAGTAGGATTCAAAAAAGCGACTTCTGCAATTGTGGACGGCAATATTACCACCTTTATCGCTGCATTGGTTCTGATGTGGAAAGGAACGGGGCCGGTACAGGGATTTGCAACAACTCTTGCCATTGGTATTGTATTATCCATGATTACGGCAATGGTAGTATCCAGGGTTCTGGTAATTTTGTTCTATAATATGGGATTCAAAGACAGGAAATTTTATGGTGTACAGAAAGAAAGAAAAACTGTTGACTTCCTGAGTAAGAAAGCGATATGGTTCAGTATATCCGTTATCTGTATTCTGGCAGGAGCAGCCGGTGTTGTATATAATGCTGTAAACGATAACGGCGCTTTTAATTACAGTATAGAATTTAAGGGCGGTACAGCGACTACATTGGAATTTCCGAAGGATATCTCCATTGATGAATTCAATGATAAGATAAAACCGGAACTGTCTGAGATTATCGGAAGCAGTGACATTCAGGGACAGAAAGAAACAGGCTCCAATAAATATACCATTAAGACTCCGGTTATAAAGGAAACGGAAACCCGGGAAGCATTTAAGAAAAAATTGATTGACGATTTTGGTGCAATGGAAGACAGCTTTGAAGAAACCAATATCAGTTCCAGTGTCAGTAAGGAAATGCAGTCGGATGCCATCATAGCGGTTACTCTTGCAACACTTTGCATGCTGATATATATATGGTTCCGGTTTAAAAATCTTAAGTTTGCAGGAAGTGCTGTTATTGCACTGATACATGACGTATTGATTGTGCTGGGCTTTTATGCTTTGTCCAGAACTACGGTTGGTACAACTTTTATTGCATGTATGCTTACAATCGTAGGTTACTCCATCAATGCAACCATCGTTATTTTTGACCGAATCAGGGAAAATCTTGCAGAAAAGGCAAATTCCAAGAAAATTGATTTAAAGGAAATTGTGAATGCAAGTATTACACAGACACTTACTAGAAGTATTTATACATCCTTTACGACATTTGTAATGGTATTTGTACTGTTTATTCTGGGAGTATCTTCCATTCGTGAATTTGCACTGCCAATTATGGTGGGTATCCTTGCAGGCGGTTATTCTTCCGTATTCATTACAGGTTCTCTCTGGTATGTAATGTCTAAAAAGAAATATCAATAAAGAAAAATAAAAAGTAAAGCCATCGCAACAGAGGTCATGGTATTTAGTGTCATGGCTTATGCGGTGGTTTTTTGTAATTGAGAAACCAAATATCATGGAAGAAAGGATTACATATGGATATACAGGAAGTTTGGCGTGTGCAGGGTAAAAAAGCAGATTTTGAAGAATTGGGGAAAATATTCGGAATTACGCCAATTACGGCAAGAGTTATCCGTAACAGAAATCACTGTACCATGGAAGAATATAATGAGTATCTCCGGGGAGATATTCGGAATATGAACTCTCCATTTCTGCTTAAGGATATGGATAAGGCCGTGAGCATAATCTATGATGCCGTTGTATCAGAAAAACGAATCCGGGTCATCGGTGATTACGATATTGACGGAGTCTGTTCCGGATATATATTAACGGATCTGCTGAAAACCATAGGCGCCAATGTGGATTTTGATGTGCCGGAGCGGGTGAAAGATGGGTATGGGGTAAATGAAAGACTGATAAAGCAATCCTTTGACGATGGGGTACAGATGATTATTACCTGTGATAACGGCATAGCTGCTGAAATTCCTGTTGAATATGCCAAAAGTCTTGGTATGGAAGTAATTATAACCGACCACCATGAGGTACCGTTTATAGATCAGGGAGAGAAACGCAGTTATATTCTGCCGAAAGCAGATGCAGTGGTAAATCCCAAACAGGAAGACTGCGGGTACCCTTTTAAAGATTTGTGTGGGGCAGGAGTAGCGCTGAAGCTTGTGATTGCATTGCTGGATTATATAAAAAAGCAGAATGATGGAAAGGAAGGCGGCCGGCTGAAGGCGGAACAGGGTGAAGAAAGATTAAAGAAATATTATGTATTTGCAGCAATAGCCACTGTTGGAGATATTGTAGATTTAACAGGAGAAAACAGGATACTGGTGCGATACGGGCTGGAAAACATAAAAAAAACAGATAATTACGGACTCCAGGCACTGATTGCCGTAAATCATCTGGAGGAAAAGGAAATAACTTCTTATCATATCGGATTTATTCTGGGACCATGTATTAATGCCGGAGGACGATTAGAGACTGCAAGACTGGCATTCCGTTTGTTTATGGCCGAAACTCCGGCTATTGCAGCAGAGTTGGCAGCAGAACTGAAAGATATCAATGAATTGCGGAAAAACATGACTACTGAATTCACGGAGAAAGCCGTAAAATTAATTGAAGATTCTGTAGAGCTACAGGAGGACAGGGTATTAGTGCTTTATCTGAACCAATGTCATGAGTCTTTGGCAGGTATTATTGCCGGAAGACTGCGGGAAAAGTATAACAAACCGGTATTTGTGTTAACGGATTCAGCAGACGGCGTCAAAGGTTCCGGCCGTTCCATCGAAGGTTATCATATGTTTGACAATCTTGTTATGACCAATGCAACTGTCCGTTGTTTAAGTAAATTCGGAGGACACAGTATGGCAGCCGGACTGTCGCTGCCAAAAGAAAATATAGAACTTTTCCGTAAGACACTTAATGAAAACTGTAACCTAACGGAAGAAATGATGGCAAGAAAAGTATGGATTGATGTTGCGCTACCCTTTGAACATATTTCCCAACGCCTCATTGATGAGTTAAAATTGCTGGAACCCTTTGGTAAGGGAAACGAAAAACCGGTATTTGCAGATAAAATTGCAGCTATAAACCGGCTGCAGGTCAGAGGAAAAAATAAAAACGTAATTATGATGAATGTCACCAATACAAACGGCACACCGATGGAAGCGGTTCTGTTTGAAACTGAAGAGGAATTCCGGCAGGGACTTCTGGAGAAATATACAGAAAACCAGATTGACGGGCTGTTTCAGGGCTATAATAATAATGTTCAGTTATCGGTAATCTATTATCCGGAAATCAATGAATATAACGGATTAAAAAATATTAGAGTTGTGATAAAAAGATACCTATGTTAAAATAAAGGTATATAAATAAATGTATGTATTTTAAAGAATGAAGGTTGAAAGATATTATCAAAAGAAAGGAAAATTGCGAAATGCCCTTCTTTTAGTTTATTTAACAGGGCAGTATCACAGGCAGGTCTGTGATATGCATGGGTATTAAAAATGAAGAAAATCGATGAATATGTAAGAAGTATTACTAACTTTCCACAGGAAGGTATTATTTTCCGGGATGTTACTTCAGTGTTGCAGGATGCGGATGGGCTGCATCTGGCGATTGATTTAATGCAGGATAGTATTCAGGATTTGGATTTTGATGTGATTGTAGGTCCCGAATCCAGAGGATTTATTTTTGGCGTGCCGATTGCCTATAATTTACATAAGCCTTTTGTTCCGGTACGCAAAAAGGGAAAGCTTCCATGTGCAACCGTAGAGCGGGAATATGAGCTGGAATACGGTACTGCCGTACTTGAAATGCACAGGGATGCCATTTTGCCGGGACAAAAAGTTGTAATCGTTGATGATTTGATTGCAACTGGCGGTACCATAGATGCAATTATTCAGCTGGTTGAAGAAGTGGGCGGAGAAGTAGCGGCGATTTGCTTTTTAATGGAGCTGGAAGGATTAAAAGGAAGGGAGAAGTTAAAGGGGTACCGGGTGGAATCGGTGATTAAATATGAGGGAAATTAAAAGGATGGAATGAAAAACAGCTGACTGGGAGACAGTCAGCTGTTATAATATAGATTCCAGAAGTTCGGAGGAAATCTGCATATTTCCATATCCCACCCCTAAATCCAGTGTGGGTTTTGCTGTTCCATGAAAATCCGTTCCTCCGGTAATAAATAAATCATATTTTTTTGCCAGTTGTTTCATTCGGGATTCATCGTCCCATTTATTAGCGGAGTATATTGCTTCTATACCTTGTAAACCTGCCGTTTTTAACAGGGATACCAGATGTTCCAATTCCCGTATGGTGAGTTTATACAACAGGGGATGGGCGAGGACCGGTTTTCCTTCTGCTTTTAAAATAATCTTAACCGCATCGGTAACGGATACTTTGGTTCTTGGCACATAACATGGACAACCCGGATTCAGGTATTTATGAAAAGCAACGTCTTTATCCTTAACATAACCGCCTTCTATCATAAGAATTGCATAGTGGGCTCTGGTAATCACCGCATTTCCGAAACGTTTTTTAATTCTTTCCGGTGTAATATTGAATCCGTTGAGGTTTAACAGTTCAATCATCTTTTGGTTTCTTGCGAGTCTGGTTTTTTGAAATTGCTCCAGCTGTTCCAGAAAACCGGGGTCAGTATGGTTAATGTTCAGTCCCAGGATATGAATATCTTTTCCTTCATATTCCGCGGATAATTCTATACCGGGAATCACCTGTAATATGGTCTGTCCGGCTGCGGTATTGATACGTCCGGCTTCAATTTGTGCCTCTTCGATTCCGGCGGTGGTATCATGGTCTGTCAGTGCAAAGGCGCATAAATCTTTAGCAATTGCATAATTAACAAGTTCGGATGGCGTTAAGGAGCCATCCGAAGCTGTGGAATGTACATGCAAATCTATATATTTCATTAATTATCACTATCCTGTTCATCCATGGAATATACCTGACGTTTTCTTGCCAGTTCATCATTGGCAAGATACTCGTCATAAGTTGTAATTTTGTCAATAAGACTTCCGTTCACAATCTCCATAATCCGGTTGGCAGTGGTTTGTACAAACTGATGGTCATGGGAAGCAAATAAAACCACACCTGGGAATTTAATCAGTCCGTTATTCAATGCCGTAATGGATTCCATGTCCAGATGGTTGGTCGGTTCATCCAAAATCAGAATATTTGCACCGCTAATCATCATTTTGGATAACAGACATCTTACTTTCTCACCTCCGGATAAAACCTTGACTTTTTTCACACCATCATCTCCGGCAAATAACATTCGTCCCAGAAAGCCACGGACATAAGTAGCATCTTTAATCTCGGAATATCCGGTCAGCCAGTCAACAATGGAATAATCGTTATCGAATTCCTTTGTACTGTCCTTTGGGAAATAAGCCTGTGTAGTAGTAACGCCCCATTTATAGGAACCTTCATCCGGCTCCAAATCTCCGGTCAGAATACGGAATAATGTGGTTTTTGCGATTTCATTGGAACCAACAAAAGCAATTTTATCTTCCCGCCCTACAATAAAGGAAATATCGTCCAGAATTTTTACACCGTCAATGGTTTTGGATAAATGTTCTACAGTCAGCACTTCATTGCCGATTTCACGATTTGGACGGAAATCAATATAAGGATATTTTCTGCTGGAAGGACGGATATCATCCAGTTCAATTTTTTCCAATGCCCGTTTTCTGGAGGTTGCCTGTTTGGATTTGGAAGCATTGGCGCTGAACCGCTGAATAAATTCCTGCAGTTCCTTAATCTGTTCTTCCTTCTTTTTATTGGCTTCCTTTCGCTGCTTCATAATCAGCTGGCTGGATTCATACCAGAAATCATAGTTACCGGCATAAAGCTGAATTTTTCCATAGTCAATATCTGCAATATGCGTACAGACTTTATTCAGGAAGTACCGGTCATGGGAAACGACGATAACCGTGTTTTCAAAGTTGATTAGGAATTCTTCCAGCCAGGCAATGGCATCCAGGTCCAGATGGTTGGTGGGCTCATCCAGAAGAAGAATATCAGGATTACCGAATAATGCCTGTGCCAGCAGTACCTTTACTTTCTGGCTTCCGGTCAGTTCTTTTAAATATTTATAATGATGATCAGTTTCAATGCCCAGACCGTTTAACAGGGTAGCGGCATCCGATTCCGCCTCCCAGCCGTTCATGTTTGCAAATTCTTCTTCCAGTTTACCGGCTAAAATACCGTCCTCTTCCGAGAAATCCTCTTTGGCATAAATTTTTTCTTTTTCTTTCATGATTTCATAAAGTCTGGCATTGCCCATGATGACAGTGTCCAGAACCGTATATTCATCATATTTGAAATGATCCTGCTGCAGGAATGAGAGACGCTGTCCAGGAGTAATAACGATATCTCCGTTTGTGGAATCTATCTGGCCGGAAAGAATCTTTAAAAAAGTGGATTTTCCTGCACCGTTTGCACCAATCAGACCATAACAGTTCCCTTCTGTAAATTTTATATTAACTTCTTCGAATAATGCTTTTTTTCCAATTCTCAAAGTAATATTATTTGCACTTATCATATTGCTATACCTTCCTTTTTATCTATATATGAATTAAACGCTTTCCTTTCCTATTTTACAGTAAATTAAGCATTTTGCAAGCTATTTTTACCTGACTTTTGAAATGTTCTTGTGATTTGGAGGTGGATAGGCTATAATTGGTATATAATACATGTTGGAAGGATTGTAAGATTGGTGCGGAAAATGGCAGAAAATACTGTTAGAAATAAAGAACTGAATTACAAGATAGAAATAGGAAATCCCATGCAGCTGGGAGCTGCAAAGACAGACGGTGGAATAAATTTTGCATTAATCGTTACAGAGAATGTTAAGAACTGTTCTCTGATTTTATATGATAAAGGTACGAGAAAAATTGCCACAGAGATTGTTTTTACTGAAGAGATGCGGTTTGGTAATATATATGCAATGCTGGTCAGGGGAATTTCTCCCAAATCTTTTGAATACAATTACAGGATAGATAATAAGATAATCACTGACCCATATGCGGCGCTGATTCATGGAGCCACTGAATTCGGAGAAACGGATTTAAATAAGAAGACTTCAGGATTTTATTATGATAAGTTTGACTGGAGCGGAGACCGGAGACTGAATTATGAATTTTCGGACTCCCTGATTTACAGACTTCATGTCCGGGGATTTACCATGGGACGATATTCCGGTTCCAGAAAAAAAGGAACTTTTATGGGAATCCTGGATAAGATTGACTATTTGAAGGATTTGGGCGTGACCATGGTGGAGCTTATGCCGGCTTATGAGTTTAATGAAGTCATTGAAGATACGGTAAGCCGGTATGAACCAAGAATTCATCTGAGCAATGAAGAAATGCTGAAAGCCAGGAAGGTGGATTTCTGGGGCTATCGTGATGCGGATTATTTTATGCCGAAGGCAGCATATTCCTGGAAAAAAGATTCTGCCGGAGCCATTAAGGAGTTTAAAACCATGGTCCGGGAACTGCATCGGAATGGTATTGAGGTCTGTATGGAATTTTATTTTGGAAGGGAAGTGACGCCTTCTTATATGATGGACTGTTTCAGACACTGGGTATTCAATTATCATATCGATGCCATTCATTGTGGTATGGATAATGATGTCCGGGGAGCCATCAGCGCTGATCCTTATCTGTCCAGAACCAAGATAATCAGTTATGGTTTTGACAGTGATAATCATTCTAAATTTAAACATTTAGGCGAATATAATCAGGTATTTATGAATACCGCCAGAAAATTTTTAAAAGGCGATGAGGGACAGGTCAACGATATGGCATTCCGGTTCCGCTATAACAAAGATTATGCGGCAGCCATAAATTATATGGCCAGTAATGATTCTCTTACCATGATGGATATGGTATCCTATGACAGAAAGCATAATGAAGAAAACGGAGAATATAATAAGGATGGCAGTGAGGCAGACTATAGCTGGAACTGTGGGTTTGAAGGTGAGACAAAGCGGAAAAGTGTTATGGAACTGAGAAAGCGGCAGCTTAAAAATGCAATGGCAATGCTGATGTTAAGCCAGGGTACGCCATTGATTTATGCCGGAGATGAATTCGGAAATTCCTGTGGCGGAAATAATAACCCATATTGTCAGGACAATGAAGTATCCTGGCTGGACTGGAGACTGGTAAAGAAGAATGCCTGGCTGTTGGATTATACAAAACGTCTGATTCAATACAGGAAAGAACACAATATTTTACATATGGATAAACAGCTTCAGGTAAAAGATTACCGTTCCCTTGGGATGCCGGATATTTCATATCATTCCGAGCGTACCTGGAGCCTGGATACGGATATATTTGCAAGATGTTTCGGGGTTATGCTGAATGGTAGTTATTGCCGGCTGGCAGGTAAGAATTCAGAAGAGAATATCTACATTGCTTTTAATATGCATTGGGAGAGCCGTAAACTGGGAGTACCGACGGCAGGACGTAATAAGAAATGGAAACTGGATTTCACGACAGCTGAGGATATACAGGATTTATCCGACGGTGAACCGGATAATCACAGATATCTGACGGTGCCGCCCCGGTCTGTAGTTGTTTTGTCAAGCATGGTTGATTCGGAAGCGGAAAAACGGGAACGTTTAATGATGGAACAGCGTAAGAGACTGGCAGAGGAAGAAGCGGTTAAAGCTATTGAAGCACAAAATAAAAAAAGAGGGAAAATCTTGAAAAGAAAAAGGAAAGAAGAAAATTAGATATGGAAAAGAAGTTTTCCGATTTTCGGAATCGAATACGAGTGTTTGATACGTATAAATTAAAAATACTTGCTGTACTATCAATGACCATAGACCATACAGGTGCTGTTCTATTGCCGGATTGTATCTGGATGCGGATTATTGGAAGACTGGCATTTCCAATCTATTGTTTTCTGCTGGTTCACGGATTTCGAAATACTTCAAATGTAAAAAAATATATTGGACGGCTGGCAGTATTTGCGTTTCTTTCAGAAATTCCTTTTAATCTGGCATTTTTTGGGACGATTTTTCAGAAGGAAGCCCAGAATGTATTTTTTACTTTGTTATTGGGATTATTGATGATGGAATTAATTACCCTGCTTCGGACTTATGGTAAAACGGCATCTCCGGTTATGAATGGGGCTTTGGAAGGAGCGGCAGTTATTTTCACTGCCTTGTCGGCAGAAGTGCTGAAAACAGACTATAGTTTTTACGGAATTCTTATGATTTATTGTTTCTTTCTTATGGAGAATAATTTTTTTATGAATCTGCTTTTTCAGTCCTATATCAATATCCGGCTGCTGGGAGATATTCAGGGATATGCGGTAGCTGCCATGCTGCCGGTTTATCTGTATAATGGCAGCATGGGCTGTAAGAAGTTCAAATATCTTTTTTACTGGTATTATCCTGTTCATCTGATATTGCTTTGGATGATAGCGATTCACTTATAGCTAATCGAATGTAACATCAAAGGAAACACGGTTTAGAAATGAGAAAAATTCTTTCTGGCCGGCAGCATCACATTCTGAAGTATAATAGGTCTGACTTTTGCAGGGAAGAAATGAGATGGAGCATTTATTGGTTTCATCAATGGTCACGGTTAAAACAGTAGTACGTGAATAATAATTGCTGAAAAGAAAATTCCCAAGACCATATACAATAGGAATATCTTTATAATATTCCACACCCTGCATCACATGGGCATGACTTCCAACCACCAGGTCCGCACCTGCATCGATGTAATCTTTTGCCAGAATACGCTGATAGTCGGCCGCCACTTCCTGGCGTTCAATTCCCCAGTGGGCATATACAATGACCACATCACATTTTTCTTTTGCCGTTCTGATTTCCTGGCACAAAGCGGCAGAATCATAGGTTGTAAAAACCCCGGCCCGTGCATCATATCCTTCTCCGGCATTTCTGGCATACCATTCCCCGCTGGGTACGACTCTGGAAGCGGCAAGAAACCCTATGGTTTTTCCGCGGACTTCTTTTGTAATCAATTGTCTGGCACGGTTTAAATCCGGGCCGGCTCCAATATAATCAATTCCAATTTCATCCAATACAGTGAAAGTGTCTAATAAAGCATCCTGTCCATAATCCAAAGTATGATTGTTTGACAAGGAAACGATATCTACACCCATTTCCGGGAAAATATGGGCATAAGAGGTTGGAACACAGTAGGTATATTCTTTTCCGGGTTCTGGTGTTCCGCGGTTGCTGAATGGAAATTCCTGATTAATAAATGTGATATCCGCATTTGCCAGTGTATCTGCAATCAAAGGAGAGATAAAACCCGTAATGCCTCCCTCACAATACCTTTGATACAGACGGTCAGACAGTAAAATATCTCCGGTCATGGCAATGGTAACCGGTGAATAGGGTTCCGGAGGAGAAGTAAGTGGTTCTGTGGTAGTTTCTGTTTCCGAATCCGGGACTTGTATATCAGAAGAATCTGTCTCTGAACTGATAGTGGATTCAGAGATATTTTCATTCACTGATATGGTATCTTTTGCCGGTTTCGAAGTGTTATTTACATATTGAATGCCCAATATAGCAATAATAATAAGGGCGAGGAAACTGGAAATAAATAAAATGTGTTTTTTGAAGCGGTTCATAGGTGGTTCTCCTTTTGGTTAATTGTGTGTATGTTTGTGGATTGGCCAGCCGGACGCAGATGGGGAAGTCTTCGGGCACAGACCGGCTCCTCTCCAAAAACCTGAAAGTTCTAAGTGTTCTGCGTTAGGTATTCGAAGGCGGACGCTACCGTCAACAATTCGGCGTCCATGCCTCACTGTTGACTTTGCCTGACGTCCGTGTCAGGCAATAGCTGAATACTACAGCAGAACACTAAGAACTTTTCAGGCTTTTTCCGAAAGTCGCCGGTCTGTACCCGAAGACTTCCCCATCTGCTGTATTCTGAAACATTCAAAAAATCAGCCGACACATTATCTTATTAATATTTAGAAAAACTATTTCTACAAAAAATTTGTAAAAATCAGCCAATCCCAATTCCATCGTTATTTAGAAAAACAGTTACGGCAGGTTTTAGAAAATTTAGCCAACGCACAGCAGCTATGCCCGGGAAGGGCGGACGGAATGTGACTGCGGAAGGCGGATTGGAAGTTCTTAGTGTTCTGCCTGAAATAACCAGCTATTGCCTGACACGATGTCAGGCAAAGTCAACAGTGAGGCATGGACGCCGAATTGTTGACGGTAGCGTCCAGCTTCGAACACCTAACGCAGAACACTTAGAACTTCCTCCGCTTGTAGTGGAACATTCCGTCCGCCCTTCCCGGGCATAGCTGCGTCCGTTTAGCCAAATTTTCATATATTGCCCCACATTTTCGAAATAACATCTCTCTCCATTATAAAAGATACGGAATCTATTTGCAATATGCAGAAAATTAAGGTAAAATGATATCCGTGAATGTAAATTTTAGGAATAAAAGATTTTTAACAGATGAGGTGCTTGCATATGTCACACAATAACCAGAAAAAAATAGCCGTTATCAATGATTTTTCCGGTTTTGGACGTTGTTCCATCGTGGTTTCCCTGCCGGTTATTTCGGCTTTAAAGGTGCAGTGCTGTGCAGTTCCCACTTCCATTTTTTCTAATCATACCGGTTTTCCGGAGTTTTTCTTTGATGATTATACAGATAAGATGGAACATTATATAGAGAACTGGAAGAAGCTGGATTTAGAGTTTGAGGGGATTGCTACAGGATTTCTCGGCTCTAAAGAGCAGATTGATATTGTAAAAAGATTTATTGGAGATTTTAGAACAGAAAAGACGATTGTAATTATTGACCCGGTAATGGGGGATTATGGAAAGCCTTATGCCACCTATACAAAACCTATGTGTGAAGAAATGAGGCAATTGGTATCTTATGCGGATATCCTGACGCCAAATCTGACAGAGGCATGTATCCTGACAGATACGGAATACAGACCGGATGCATTTAAACCCGGGGATATCCGGAAAATTGCAGGAAAACTCAGGGAACAAGGGCCGAAAAAAATTGTTATCACCGGAATTATACAGGGAGAATATATAGCAAATTATGTGCTTGAAGAGGGAATAACAGATAAATTTTTACGAACCCATAAGGTTGGAACCGAACGTTCCGGAACCGGAGATATTTTTTCTTCGATTATAGCAGCAGATGCCGTAAATGGGGTAAATTTTGAAAAATCCGTTCGAAAGGCTTCAAATTTTATTAAGAAATGTATATTGAAATCTATGGAGCTGGATATTCCGAAAACAGACGGTGTTTGTTTTGAAGAATTACTGACTACATTAAAGTAAGAACAATTATTTTGAAAGGCGGGAATCCGGATGAGTGAAATAAAAAAAGCTCAGACCATATTGTATGAAGTACATAATAATTTATATGTTAATCTTACAAACAGGTGTCCATGCAACTGCACCTTCTGTTTGAGACAGACCAGAGACCATATGGAAGAGTCAGAGTCTCTATGGCTGGAACATGAACCATCTATAGAGGAATTAAAAGAAGAATTTAAGAAATTTGATATGTCAGGATATGGAGAAGTGGTATTCTGCGGTTTTGGAGAACCCACGGAACGGTTGCAGGTACTTTTGGAAGCGGCAGCATTTGTAAAACAGGAATATGGGAAAAATGTCCGGGTAAATACCAATGGTTTATCGGATCTGATAAATAAAACGTCTACGGCGCCAATGTTTCAGGAAATTGTGGATACCGTTTCCATCAGTCTGAACACGCCAAAAGCAGAACAATATCTGGAGCTGACCAGAAGCAGGTTTGGAATTCAATCCTTTGAGGCTGTACTGACATTTGCGAAAGATGTAAAACAATATGTTGATACAGTAGTGCTGACTACAGTGGATACCACATTAAGCGGGGAAGAGGAAGAGGAATGTAGAACTATCTGTGAGAATCTGGGTGTTACATACCGGATACGTCCATGGGAAGATTGAGAAAAACGTTTAAGAAGGAATGTGTAGAGAGATGAAAATAATATTAGGTTCCAAATCACCAAGAAGACAGGAATTACTGAAGCAAATAGGGGTGTCCTATGAATGTGTGGTCAGTGAGAAAGAGGAAACCATAACCAGTACCGAACCGGAAACGGTTGTAAGAGAATTATCAGCCGGAAAAGCGGCAGATGTGTGTACAAAGGTTTGTCAACTGTATTCTGGTGAAGAAGTGCTGATTATTGGTGCCGATACCATTGTAGCATATAATAATCAGATATTGGGGAAGCCTTCCGATAAAAATGCTGCCTTTGAAACACTAAAAATGCTTCAGGGGAATAAACATCAGGTTTATACCGGTGTAACCATAATATATCTGTCAGGCAGCGGTGATTCGGGAACAGACTGTTGTTTTACGGAATGTACGGATGTATATATGAAAGAGATGTCGGATCAGGCAATCCGGGAGTACATCCATACCGGGGAACCTATGGATAAGGCTGGCTCCTATGCAATTCAGGGACTCTTTGCCGTTAATATTGAAAAAATAGCCGGAGATTATAATAATGTAGTGGGACTTCCGGTTTCAAGAATCTATTCGGAGGTTAGAGAAAGACTGGGAATTGATATAGTAACCGGAAAACATATAATGAAAGCCTGCATTTTTGATTTGGACGGAACCATACTGGACACCGTAACTTCTATTGCGGTTACAGCAAATCAGGTGTTAAAGGAACTGGGATTTATGCCTCATCCGGAAGAAAATTATAAAATTTATGCCGGAGACGGACAGATAGAGTTGATAAAACGGGCATTGATTGCCGCGGGAGATACCGAACTGAAAACATTTGAAACGGCAATGTCCAGATATATAGAGTTATTTAAAACCGGATGTATGTATGAAGTAAAACCATATCCGGAAATCCGGGAACTATTTATGGAATTGAAGAAAAATAATATTAAAATTGCTGTATTTTCCAATAAAGAGCATGGGAATGTCTGCTCCATACTAAAGGATATTTTTGGAGACGGATATTTTGATTTTATATTGGGTCAGAGAGAGGATCATGAAAAGAAACCTAGTCCGGAGGGAATTGATATTATTTTAAAAGAAATAAATGTGGATTCCGGGCAATGTTTATATATCGGAGATACTTCTACGGATATGAAAACCGGAACCGGCGCTTCTTTATTTACAATAGGTGTAACCTGGGGATTCCGGGAGGAAAAAGAACTGCGGGATAACGGAGCCGATATAATTATTCATCATCCGTTAGAATTGATGGAATATATTTAAAACTTTTAACAAATGAATCATTCAGGCTCCGGCTTTAGTATAATAGGCGGTTGCGAAACTCATAGTCACTGGTCGGAAGTTTCGCTTTCACCTATTTAGTATAATGAAGAAAGGAAACTTAAGACATGAGGATTGGAAAAAAAATCAAAGCAGTGGCAGTGGCGACGCTTGCACTTTTGCTGGCAGGCTGCAGTTGTGCCGGAAAAAATGTATATTTCTCAACAGGCTTATCAAAAAATGAGGTTTTTAAAATAAACGGAAGTCCCTGCAAGCTTTCAGAATCCATGCTGTTTCTTACAACGGAAAAAAATTTATATGAAAACTCTTATGGAAATGAAATCTGGAAAAAGAATATTGCAGATATGACCTTTGAAGAATATGTAAAAAATAATGTTAAGAGTGAATTGGCAGAGATGAAAACCATGACACTGTTAGCCAAAGAGAAAAAAATTAAACTGACGGAAGATGAACAGCA
The DNA here is from genome assembly GCA_022794265.1 of Lachnospiraceae bacterium. GTDB lineage: Bacteria > Bacillota > Clostridia > Lachnospirales > Lachnospiraceae > Bovifimicola. Next base: position 41,220 of record JAAWEK010000009.1, on the reverse strand, counting down.
GAAAACCAGACAGATAGCGGAAAAGTATTACAATGGTCTGTCACAAAGGGAAATAGAATATATGGATATTAAGCAGGATACGGTAGAGGATGTATATCATCAGTATTTTTTGGCGAAGAAAGTATATAGTGAGCTTACAAAAGAGGTAAATCCTGAAATTAGTGATGCAGATGCCAAGATTATTAAAGTACAGAGCATTTATGCCAAGACTTACGTTATAAACCATGAAGGTCAGAGAATTGAATATACGGAAGAAGAGAAGGTCCGGGTGAAATCCGATATGGAGGATTTGATGGAAGAGATTAATAATGGAGGAGATTTTACAACCATAGCTGCTAATCATACAGATGCCGGACAGGTAGAATATCAGTTTGGGAAAGGAGAAATGATTGCAGAATTTGAGACTGCAGCATTTGGCATGACAGTAGGACAGGTCAGCGGAATCATAGATACGCCGGACGGATATTATATTATCAAATGTCTCAGTGATTATATGGAAGCAGAAACCCAGGTACATAAGCAGCAGATGATACAGGAGGCGAAAGATAAGGCATTTATGGAAATTTATAATCCTTTTATCGGAGATTTAACTTCTGAATTTAATGATGAATTATGGGACTCCATAAAATTTAGTGATATGAATGATATAAAAGTATCAAATTTTTATGAATTGATGGAATAGGAAATGAAAACGACTATCATTAGTAATATTGATTTTAAAAGTGGCGTGGTTGAAGATTTCGCAGAAATGACACATATGGATGGACTGGTTCTGGATGTGAGGTGGAAGGGAAATGTGCATTTACGGTTTTATCACAGGTGGAGCCGCTTTTGGTATATAGTTGTAAGAAATGAGGAACCGGTTTCAACATACTATCATGTCAGTAAGCTGGATGAGGGATTTTTTAAGTCTGTTCAAAAACTTGTGAATGAAATTGATAATGGTAATTTTAATAAGAAAAAAACACAAAGCGAAAAGGTCATGGAGATAGTCAGAAAACGAAATCTGACTGGTTATATGAATAAAACAAAATGGAAAGAGTTTCTTTATGCAATGACAGAAGAAATGATGATTGCAGTTCCTTATGATTTTAAGACTCTTTTTGAGGACAGCCGGGAAAAACTTTTGTTTGGTACATCTTATGATATTGAAAGCTTTAATTATTATGATTTTAAATCCATTGAATGGGTAAAGGTAAAGCCTAAATTCTCTGAACATATATATCAGGGCAGGCTGATGGAAGATAAAATTATAGACCATGATGTTGAAAAAGAATTTTTAGTTCTTATGGAAAAATACCATATTCCCTATGAATATGACAGTAGTGAAGAAGTATATGTTATATATGGGTATCGATGACATTTTTTCGGATTGTCTTTATAGAAATGCCCTCTGTAATAGTCCTGGCGGTATAGCTTTTGTAACAATGGTAAATAATAAAGACATATTGGGTAGAAGAAGAGAAATGCTTTTGAAAGCAGTTCTCTTCTTTTTCAATTTGATGTTGTCGAATTATGTCGAAAAATAATAAATATTTTTATTGATACAGAAGAAAAACGGGATTATACTATATGTGAAACAGTTGGTAAAAATAATTAAATTTGGAGGTTTGTATATGATGGAATTATTTCAATGGAAATGGAAAAAATGGCTTTCAATTATTTTAGCGGTTACCGTGTTTTTTACAGGTATCCGGTTATATCCTGTAAAGGCTATGGCAGTAAATACAAATGATATAATCATATATTTTATTGATAATACTCAGGAGTCGTGGATAGGAAATGATGGTGCAAAACTGCAGCTTGTGGATAATACTAATGGACATACTGTATATTGGATGACAAAAACAGACACCAGGACCTGGTGTGTAAATGTTCCAAAAAATACATATAATATTACATTTAACCGGTATAATCCCCAACAATCCATACAGTGGAATTCATGGAGTGCAGGGGGACGGGATGAAAATAATACTTATTATGCAGACGGAAGCGAATACGGACATTGGGAACCAGGAGAAGCTGCAAAAAAAGAAAATTACTTTCATGCCGGAGATATTGTTTATCTGGATTTATCTCAATTTACAGCGTGGGAAAATGATGATGCACAATTTTATGTGAATTTTTCAAGTGCTTCCAAAGATAAAAATTACGGAACAGACGTAGATATATCGGAAGCCGACCCATCCTTATATCATCCGGAAAAAGTTGATATTGCAATTGGGGAACATATCTATGCTTATATTGTTTCCTTTGAAGAGGAGGGCGCAGAGGAATTGAGGTTCTGGAGAGGCAGTGACCATAAGCTCTGGAATTGTTCCATTCTCCTGTCTTATGAAGATTATGCGGATAATATAAATTCTATTGTTGTAAATGGCTGGAATGATACCGGAGGTATTGTCACCAGCAGAAATAGTTTTGATAAGAAAAAAGATGAAGATCATAATGGTATTCCTGATTACATCGATAAATTGACGGGGTTCGGAACGGATAAATACGACAGTGATGGAGACGGATTGCCGGATTTTTATGAATCCCTGATATCATCAGATAAAGATTGCATAGATACGGATGGGGATGGTATTCCGGACGGATATGAAGTATTTACGTCAGAAACTTCCCCAATCCTTACGGATTCAGATAATAACGGAATATCCGATGGTGCGGAGGATTTTGACAGTGACGGAATTTCCAATGCAGAGGAATACCGGCGGGGGACAAATCCTAAAAATGTGGATACCGATGATGACGGTATTGGTGATTGGGAGGAAATTAACATCTATCATACAAATCCGGTGGAACCGGATACGGATAACGACGGACTTCCGGATGGATTGGAATTAAAATACAATATGAATCCCCTTATCCCTGATACATTAAAGGATGGTGTACCTGACGGGGAGCGGTTATTTGATGTATTAATGGAAGGAGAATCCTCAGATAACGGGAAGATTAAGCCGGTGTTGTCTATGGAACTGCAGGGAAAACAAATGGATTCCCTGTCAGTTGGTAAGGTAGATGCTTCCGATTATTTTTTAAATGAGCAGATACCGGGATATATGGGGAATGCATTTGAGTTTCATGTGGAGGGAGAATTTGAGGAAGCAGTTGTAACCTTTGAAATGGATGAATCTTTATTGGAGGACAATGTTCTTCCGGCAGTTTATTATTGGGATGAGGAAAATCAGGTATTAACGGAACAGGAAAATCAGGTACTGACCGGCAATATCATAACCGTAACATTAGAACATTTTTCAAAATATATTGTTATTAATAAAAACGCATATTATCCAAGCCTTTTTGAGTTTGGTATTTTAGAACCGAAAGACGAGTCGTTAAGAAATAAAACATTTCATGTGACGCTGGTATTGGATGAATCCGGCAGTATTTCCCCTTCCGACTGGAATCGGATGAAACGTCTTAGTGGGGAATTAACAGAAACCTTTGCAGAAGATGACAGAATTGCCGTATTTACATTTAATGATTCCGTCAAAAAGCGCATTGGTTTTTCGGACAAATCCACGGCTTCTGCCGCAATATCCAGAATGATACAGGGAGGGGGAAACACGGCTGTTTATGACGGTATCCATGCGGCTGTCAGGGAATATGATAATGTTTCCGGTGAGGATATATCTAAAATTATGATTGTGCTTACAGATGGAAAGGATAATAAAAGTTCTGTTACATCATCCATGGCGACTGCCATGGCGGCGGAGAGTGGTATTGTAATATATACCATCGGCGTAGGGAATGTAAATACCAAAGTTTTATCCGGTATGGCCGCTTCCACCGGCGGAACCTATTATAATATTTCCGGTTTTTCGGAACTGGAATCTGTGTTTCAGAGGGTAATATCAGAGGCGGATTTATATAAAGACACGGATGGAGACGGAATCAGCGATTATCATGAGAAAAAAATTGCATTGGGTGAGCTGAAAGGCGGACTGGGAACGCCGATTGGTAATTTCCAGACGCTAAGTTATTTAAACCCGGATAGTGACGGAGACGGAATTCCGGATGGAGAAGAACTGGATATTAAGGGAAATGTTGTCAATGGTCAAGAGATTTATTACTGTTATCTGCGTTCGAATCCATGTCTGGCAGACAGCGATGGAGATTCTGTGGAGGATATTGCAGAACAGTATATCGGGACAAATCCTCTGAATTCTATTAATGAAATTCCAAGGGAGTCAGGAATGCCACTGATAAATTCCTGGGCAGACTGGCAGGAATTGATAGAGGAACATGCGTGGAATTATATACATAATGAAGTGCAGAGGAATGCGAGGGAACGCCATTCTGAATTAGCAAAGATGGAATTAGTTTTACCTGTTGGAAGGGTGGATTTATTTAATCCAAGGTCATATGAAATGTGGGAAGTAAAACCGTATTCCTATGCATTTAGTCCCAAAAAAGAACTTGCATTAATACAACTCAATAGTTATGTTGGTTTTAATGTTAAATACAAAATAGGTGGGGATTATATTAAAAACGGTAATTTTATAACACTAGATGGGAATTATGTTGTTTCATATGTAAACCAATTAAATGGATTAATCCTGTATCGGTTTAAACGCAGACCAAAGAACGAATATGAATATGAATATCAGCCGGCAGTGGAAGAGGACAGGCAGGAGGAAGATGAAAAAGTATATACACCAAATACAACAAATGACTATGGTTTCTGGGCGACGCTGGCAGGTCTGGCTATTATAGGGGGAACGGTTGTAGAAGACGTTTTGACAGGCGGAATCGGAATCACAGATGATGCGGCATCTTTTGCAGCAGCTCTTGCATTGATTAAACATTGATTTAGTTAATAATAAAATTGGAGGAAATCAGAGAATGGCAGAACTTACAATCAATAAAGCATTTCAGGAAGTCTTTGGAAAAGAACTGGAGACGCATGGTTTTTATAAAATGAAGAGAAGCAAATATTATGTAAAGCTGATAAATGGTGAAATCTTTCAATATATTTCATATGCGAATGAATCACCAGGGATAAAAGGATATCGTGGGTTTACAATGGAAGCCGGAATGTTAACCATATACAGTCAATCATTAGAGCCAAAAGAACTGCATCGAAGATCTGGAGATTTACTTACTTATGGTTGGAAAAAGTATCCGTATGAAGAAAGAAGAAAATTTTCTCTTTATATATATAATGATACAAATACATTGATACAAAAATTAAGGGAAGGTCTGGAAAAAACGAAAGCAATAATAATACCATTGTTTGCAGAGGTTGAAGATTTAAATTCCTATATAGAATTTCAGAAAGAATTTCGTTTGGATATTTTAAGTGGAGCTGACCAGTTAAAGGAAGATTCTCTCCTTTTAATCAAAACCAATAATCATGACAGCTTTATGGGATTTTTTGAAAAAGCACTTTCTGAACGGTTGGAGTCTGCAAAAAAGGGAGAATGTGGAGGGGATTATGATTATCATTATCGATCATTATATGATGGAATTATAAAAAATGTCGCACAGCCCCGTGATAAAGTATATAATGATGAAAAACTATATGCCCGGGTGATGGAAGAACTGGAACGCCGGAAAGAGCAGAACCTTAAGATTCTGCAATCCCATGGAGTGATTTAGAGTTTGCAGCAGCCTTGTATAGCGAAGAATTATACATGCTCTAAACAAAACATTTAAAAAGATTATAATATCAAAAGGGAGAAACAGAATATGGCAGAACTTACAATTAATAAAGCATTTCAGGAAGTTTTTGGAAAAGAACTGGAGAAGTATGGTTTTTATAAAATGAAGAGAAGTAAATATTATGTAAAGTTGGTAAACGGTGAAATTTTTCAATATATTTCATATTTAAAGGAACCATCAGGGATAAAAGGATATCATGGATTTACAATTGATGCCGGAATATTGACTATATACAGTAAAACATTAGAACCAAAAGAACTGGTTCACAGATCAGGAAGTTTACTTTCATATGCTAGAAATAGTTCATATGAGGAGAGAAGAAATATTTCTCGTATCATATATAAAGATGCAGATACATTGAGGCAAGGGGTAAAATTTGGTCTTGAAAAAACAAAGGAATTAATATTACCACTATTTGAAGAAGTAAAAGATTTAAATTCCTATATAGAGTTTCGGAAATATCAGCGATTGGATTTTCTATGCGGGGCAGACCGATTAAAAGAAGATTCCATTCTGTTAATTCAAGCAGATAATCATGAAGATTTTATGGCATTTTTTGAGAAAAAGCTTGCAGAGACTATGGAAGCAGTCAAAAGAGGAGATGGGGGAGGCGATTATGAATACCATTATAAAATGCTATATCATTCCATCATTCAATGTATTGCCGAGCCACGGGATAAAGTATATAGCGATGAAAAACTATATGCCCGGGTGATGGAAGAACTGGAACGCCGGAAAGAGCAGAACCTTAAGATTCTGCAATCCCATGGAGTGATTTAACATTTCTGGCGGCCTCCCGAAACCTTCTGAATTTTGAGAAAAAAGCATACCCTTTTACTGAATTTTAAGTGTAGGGTATGCTTTATTATTAACAAAATTTTTTATTCTTCAGCCTCAGGAACTCTGTTTTCATTCAACCGCTTTTTCTTCATAAAATCCACGGCTGCAATGGCAAAAAAGATTATAACACATGAGGAAGAAATTGCCATTCCCAGATTAAATCCTACTGGTGAATATTTAAATACTATTTTATGTTCTCCGGCAGTTAAATCTACAGCCAGCAATGCGTTTTCAAATGCATGGGTGTCTGCCTGTTTTCCGTCAACATAAACCTTCCAGCCTTTGTCGTATGGAATGGAAGTATACATGGTGCCGTTTTCACTGGCAGTAATGGTACCTTTCAGTTTTGTATCTGAAAAAGAAGTTAATTCCAGGCCGTGTTCATTTAACGTATGGAAGGTATTTAAAAATACATCGTTGTCATAACTGTAAGCATAAAACTGAATGGAACTTACATCATCATCGCCCGATTCAATCATTACACGGCTACCCGGTTCAAAGCTTCCCAAATCCAGAATATGTTTATGTTTCATGGAGGAAATCGTCTTATTTGTAACGGTTCCATCAGCGGCTGTTATAGTTACCTTGATTTTTTCCACAGAAGTCATAACATAAACAAAGAGATTTGTTTTTTCGGAGAAACTTACCTGATTGGAAGTATCCACCATCAGTCTTGTAAATAATAAATCCGGTTTGTCCGTAACATTGATACAAAATGAGTTTTGAACCTCAAAAGGATTGGATTGTGTTAAATCCCAGTTGTCCTCCAGTGCGGAGGGAACCATAAATCCCAGCGGAAGTGTATACAGGTTCTTATACAAGAAATAACCATCGGATCCGGTAAAATGTTTTGCTGTATCCGTGTCATCTCTCAGATAATTACTGATTACATATTTGATTGAGAATAAGGATTCCGTTAATGGCGTATGTCCGTAATAGGCATAGGCATTGGTGGATTTCTCAAAGCCAAGAGCGCCGTAATAATCGCTGAGTCCGGCGCTGGCCGTACTGGAAAAAGTAGAAGCGCCGTAATAGCCGTTCCATGCAGCATCATTTTTTGTGCGGCGGTCATATTTTTCAGTACGGTAGAACAGGGAATCATCATTCTCTTTTGCAAATTGAAGCATTTCTTCAATCGGCGGATTATCCTTTAAATAGGCGGTACGGTTTGAGGTGCTCAATGCGGTTTCTTCAGTATTGATAAAACTTTCTGCAATGATAACCACAAACAGAAGATACGTAACAAAGTTCTGCTTATAATTATTATTTTTCAGCATTGCAATTACAATGGTATAGAATACCAGGAAGATTATGCTGATATAGATAATCATAAAACTGTAGTCTTCACCAACCATCAGTTTTTCAAAACTCAGGAACAGCGCCAGTGCACCACCAAAGGCATATAGTAACTGTTTTGTGGTGATTTCCCTGATGTAGTGCATGGCTTCGTAACTCATGGTCAGAATCAGGAAAATATAAATGAAAGATTCCCGGCAGGGCAGACTGTTGGGAAAATGGAATCCGTGCCAGATATAATTTGGTACATTTGTATTAAAACTTACAAGAAAAATACCAATTAGTGAAACTTTTGCAATCTTCTCCTTAAATTTAATTTTCGGATTGACGATATAAAGCGGAATCAGCAGAAATACAATGATACTGCAATATAAATTCGGATCGTGGGCAGAGAAAATAGCCGGGTCCACATTGATTAATGATCTTGACAGCATATCATATACAGAAAAATAATTCGCTATTTTATCCGGGAAATTAAAATCACCGGAAGCAGTAGCGCTTAAGGCGCTGTAGGCCGGAAGTACGGTAATGGCGGCAAAACCTCCTGCTAACAGGGAATAAGCGGCAAAGTTTTTGATTTTCCGGATATAGTAGTTTATATTCTTTGTACTATCATCAGAGTAAATCAGGGCAAAGAAATACAGAACGCAATAGATACAAATCATAATTGCAATATAGTAATTGGACAGAATGGCAATACCCAGAGTAATGCAATACATATAACATTTATCTTTTTTTACCAGGCGTTCCAGACCAAGCATAATCAATGGCAGGAGAACGAGGCAGTCCAGCCACATCAGGTTCCAGCTGAAAGCGGCGAAGTATGAAGATAACGCATAAAAGATACCCAGGGCCGCGATGGATGTCTTCTTGGTGTCAAAATGTTTTCGGATGTAATAAGTAAATGTAAAACTGCATAGAGCTGTTTTTACTATAATAAATACATTCATTATTTCAATGATATGATTTCTGGAAATCAGACCAATCAGCCAGTTAACCGGACTGGCGAGGTAATAGGAATAAAGGGCGCTGAAATTCACACCCAGACCGATATCCCAGGAATAGGTAAAGCTGCCGCCGTTGGTTATCTTATCATATAATTCCATATGAAAAGGAGCATACTGATGGTAACAGTCACTTCTTAAATACATATTGTCACCAAACGGATATATACTACGCATCTTATAAATTACCAGCAGGATACATACAGGAATCACAAAAGAAAGTATGTAGCAAAAATTATCTTTGCAAAATCCCAGAAAACCGGTATATTCTGTAGATTTTTTTTCTTTAAAAACAAATACTTTACTGATTACATAATTAATAATCACTACAAATACCGCTGAAATGATTTTGGATACTATCACAGGCATACCCATCAGCATTACAGTGGCATAAATAAATACAAGACTGAATAACAGTGAGAATATTCTTCCGCCGATAAAAGAAAGAATTTCATCAAGCACAACATTCCATTGAAATGATTTGCTGTCAAATACAAATAATTTGTTTGTTACATAGGCAAAAATTACGGCAACGCACCAGGCGATTACGTTGGCCAGCAAATAATTCACTGAGAATGACAGACAAATCAGATAGGTGACAAAATCCACAACGGTGGTAAGAATGCCGAATACCAGATAGGATACGGTTTCCTTATTTAATACTTTAGACTTTAAATGATTCATGATTTTTTTTATTTGTTCCTTTCATATTGATATTTGTTTGTTTCATTATATATATAGGCCTGTCCTTGGATTCCATATAAATGTGACCAATGTATTCTCCAAGGATTCCCACGGAAAATTCAATGATACCGCCTAGAAACAATACGGCAGACAGGGTGGTTACATAACCTGGAACATCAATTCCGAAGAGCAGTGTCTGAATAACCGTAACGGCAATATAAATAAAAGCGATAATTGAAATAAAAAAACCCATTCCGGTTACCATCCGAAGGGGAGCTACGGAAAAAGCGGTAATCCCGTCTACGGCATATTTAAACAGGCCCCAGAAACTCCATTTTGTGGTTCCGATGGCGCGTTCAATGTTTTCATAGGGTACCCATTTGGTCTGAAATCCAACCCATTCAAAAATTCCTTTGGAAAAACGCTGAACCTCAGACAATTCCAAAATGGAATCCACCATTTGCCTTGACATAATCCGGAAATCAACGGCACCCTGTACCAGTTCGATATCTGTCATACGGTTGCTGAGGTTATAAAATGTTCTGGAAAACAGGCTTCTTATTCTGGATTCCCCTTTCCGGTTGGTGCGTCTGGCAGCCACACAGTCATATCCTTCTTCAATTCCCTGAATCATTTCAGGAATCAGGGAAGGGGGATGCTGCAGGTCTGCATCCATGATTATGACATAATCTCCGGAAGAATACTGCAGTCCTGCATACATGCCAGCTTCTTTCCCAAAATTTCTGGAAAAAGAAACAAATTTCACATCGCCATGCCCTGCGGCCAGTTCTTTGATGATTTTTAATGTGGTATCTTTACTTCCATCATCTATAAAAATAAAAGAAAAAGAATAATTCTTAATCTGATTCAGAATCTTTGAAGTTTCTTCATAAAATACATTCAGTCCCTCGGCTTCATTATAGCATGGGACAACAATATCTATTGTATGCGTGGTAATCATCTCCTTTGTTACAGTATCGAATGCCAACAAATAGTATTGTGAAAATGGCACAAAAACATACCATATATCATACTAGAAAATGTTTAAAATTGCAAGTTAAAGGAGATTGATGAAATGTATATTTTTTGTAAAAAGATTTATAGATAAAAACATATTCAATAATTTACTATTTCCCTCTAAAAGTAGGGAAATATGATATTATAATATAAACTAATTTTAAGTCAGATATTGTAAAATTATGAAAGGTCAGGTGGATTTATGGATACAAAACCAACAATTAAAACACGTATATCTGTGATGTTTGGTATTTTACTGGCAGTCATTCTGATGATACCCATGACAGCATGGGCTGATGAGACTGCCGTTACATCAGAAAATAATCCTTCCATGTTTATAAAGGAAGGCGGATTGCCGGAAGCAGCTTCCGGAGAAATCATAGAGATAACAGAACGGAGACCGGAAGGAACTGTGGTCTATGGACCAGATCGTGCAGCAGGAATCTCTTTTGAGGATTATCTGGTCAGTCAGTTTCAGAAGAGAAATACGCTGATAGATGTGGAAGATTATCAGATTAGAAAAGAAGATGTGTATGCTGCATTTTCGGCCGTATTAAACCGCCATCCGGAACTGTTTTATGTGAGTACATATTTAACTTGGCTTTATAGCATTAATACTGGATATGTGATACAGATTGAAGTAGAATATTATGATTATGATGAAGAGGCAATTAACAATGAAACGGAAAAGGTTCTGAATTTAATTGATGACAATATGAGTGATCTGGAAAAGGTAATCTTTATCCATGATTATCTTTGTATTGATGTAGAGTATGCATATGAAGATTATCTCAACGAAACCGTCTCTCCGGATGCCCATTCATTAAAGGGGGCGTTGCTGGACAAGTCTGCGGTTTGTGACGGATATGCCAGTGCATTCCAGTATTTTATGCTTCTGTTGGATATTCCGTGCAATACCATAATCAATTCGGATCATGCATGGAATCAGGTATATGTAAACGGTAAGTGGTATTTTGTGGATGTGACATGGGACGATCCGGTATGGGATTATTATGGAACCGTAAGTCATCAGTACCTGTTAAAAAGTAAGGCTGCATTTACAAAACATGACTGGAGTACGGCATCCAGCCATGAAGCATGTAATGATACCACATTTGATACTGCTTTTTGGAACAATTCTTCCACCCAGTTGATTCGTCAGAACGGAGCATGGTATTTTGCAGGTTTTGATGGAAACTTATATAAGCATGATTTTGCGAAACATTCGATTACAGAGTCAGGCAGCGTTATTACAAATCTGAATGCCAAATGGCCGGTATTTGGCAGCAGTACATCTTATTATAGCGGAAATTATGTTAAGATTGCCGCCAAAAAAAACCTTCTCTATTACTCACAGCCGTCAGGGATTTATAGTTGTAATTTTGATGGTTCGGGAAAAGTGTTGGATAAAAAAGTGGATACTTCTAAAGGTTATGTTTACGGAATGAAGATAGCTGATGGGAAATTATATTATCAGACGACGAAAGAACCTTATACAAAAGTAAGAGAAACCTATTCGTATATTGTAGCATCTGATATCAGTAAATTAGAAATGAAATTGTCCGGTACTTCCTATGCCTATACTGGCAGTGCCAGGAAACCGAAAGTTACAATAGACGGACTGGTGAATGGGACGGATTATACGGTTGCATATAAAAACAATATAAACGTGGGAACTGCCACTGTGGTGGTAACAGGAAGAGGAGAATATACCGGGAAACTGACAAAGACATTTTCCATTTACAGAGGGACTCAGAACATTTCGGTTTTAAACGGTATATATACGAAAACATACGGGGATGCCGCTTTTAATTTACAGGCAAAATCCTCCTTTGGCGGAACGCTTACATATACCTCAGCAGATTTGTCAGTGGTTTCTGTTTCTTCCAATGGAACGGTAACGATAAAAGGAACAGGACGTACCAGTATTACCATTAAAGGAGCGGAAACTTCCAATTATAAAGCAGCAGTTAAAACTATACCAATCGTTGTGAATCAGAAAAAACTCAGTGGTTCCATAAAGCTTTTTTCAGGCAGTTATGTATATAACGGAAAAGCCAAGCAACCGAAAGTCACACTTGGAAATCTGGTGCAGAACCGGGATTTCAAGGTTGTGTACAGTAATAATGTAAATATTGGAACTGCAAAAATAACGGTAACCGGAATGGGTAACTATAAAGGAACCCTGACCAGAACATTTAAAATTGTTCCAGCCCAGCCGAAGATTTCAGTCGTAAGGTCTGCCGAATCCGGAAAAATTCAGGTGAAATGGGAAAAACAGAGCTGCGGCGGTTATGAAATTGCTTATTCCAGACATAACAATTTCAGTACGGTGGCAAAACGGGTGACGGTAACTGGTAGTGCCAGCATCAGCAAAACGGTAACCGGTTTTACATCCGGAAAAACCTACTATATTAAAATGCGGGCATATAAAACAGTAAACGGACAGAAATATTACAGTGCATACAGTCAAAAGTTCAGCGTAACCGTTAGGTAAGTGGAATAGAAATAAAATATAAAAAAGATGCAGAGTCAGTATTATCTACTCTGCATCTTTTTTTACGGAATCTGCTGAACGATTTTTCACATTAATATACGTGGATACTGTTCGTCCATATAAGTATCACCCACAGCAGTAAAACCGCATGTTTCATAAAATTTCCGGACTCCTTTTTACTGGTTCTTTTCGGCTTCAGCCATTTTCATTGCACGTACTTTCAATGGAAGTCCAAATAAGTTAATAAATCCGTCTGCATCGTGATGGTCGTATAATTCGCCAGTGGTAAAGCTTGCCAGGGATTCGCTATATAATGAGTATGGAGATGTGGTTCCGGCTTTTATGATGTTTCCTTTATAAAGTTTGAATTTAACTTCACCGGTAACATATTCCTGGGTAGATTCGATAAATGCCTGAGTTGCTTCACGAAGCGGAGTAAACCATTTTCCTTCGTAAACAATCTGGGAAAATAAATTACCCATATCTTTTTTTACTTTTGTGGTATCGCGGTCCAGAACCAGCTCTTCCAGCTGCTGATGAGCTTCCATCAGAATGGTTCCACCCGGAGTTTCATATACGCCACGGGATTTCATGCCAACTACGCGGTTTTCCACAATATCTACAATTCCGATTCCATGCTTTCCACCCAGTTCGTTGAGCTTGCGGATAATATCGGAAACTTTCATTTTTTCACCGTTAACGCTGACAGGTACACCTTTTTCGAAGCCCATTGTAACGTATTCGCCTTCTTCCGGTGCTTTTTCCGGAGATACGCCGAGAACCAGAAGATGGTCATAATTTGGTTCGCTGGCAGGATCTTCCAGTTCCAGACCTTCATGGCTGATATGCCATAAGTTGCGGTCACGGCTGTAGCTGGAATCTGCGGAAAACGGAAGGTCAATGCCATGCTGTCTGCAGTATTCGATTTCATCTTCCCTGGATTGCATAGTCCATACATCAGTCATTCTCCAAGGTGCAATGATTTTTAAATCCGGAGCCAGTGCCTTGATACCCAGTTCAAAACGTATCTGGTCGTTTCCTTTGCCGGTGGCGCCATGGCAGATTGCGGAAGCGCCTTCTTTTCGGGCGATTTCCACCAGACGTTTGGCAATGCCCGGACGGGCCATGGAAGTTCCCAGCAGATACTTGTTCTCATAGATGGCGTTTGCCTGTACACAAGGTACAATGTAATCGTCACAAAACTCGTCTACGATATCTTCTATGTATAATTTTGTTGCGCCGGAAAGTTTCGCACGCTCTTCCAGACCGTCTAATTCATTTCCCTGTCCGCAGTCGATACAGCAGCAGATAACATCATAATCAAAATTTTCTTTTAACCACGGAATAATGGCAGTAGTGTCAAGTCCGCCTGAATACGCCAGTATAACTTTTTCTTTCATTCTTGTAATCCTCCTGAAAATAAAATAATATATTTGTGGACAAATTAGGATCGAATGCAGAATTAAATTTATAATCATTCATAAAAAATGAATAATTATTCAAAAAAATTTGCACTGATTTCACTGTTAACAATATACATCATTCCAAATAAAAAATCAATCGGAATTTTACAAAAAAAATGCAGGGATTTTGAATTGTTTTGCATAATATACAATCTTTTTAAATGATAACGGAGAAAAATATACAAAAATAATACTTGCATATTATGCATTAAAAATGTATAATTATAAACATTCATTGCGAAATCTGTGACTGCAGATTATATGTGTCACATTCGCCTGATTTATATATAGTAGGAAAGAAGGTATGTTTATGAAGCGGATTGAAGGCGGTGTATGCGCTGCAAAAGGTTTTAAAGCGACAGGCCTGGAAGTTGGGATAAAGGGGCAGCATTCGGGAAAAAAGGATATGGCGATGATTCTGGCAGAAGTTCCATGCAGGGCAGCTGGTACTTTTACCACCAATCTTGTACAGGCGGCTCCGGTTCAATGGGATAAAAAGATTGTCAGTGAATCGGAATATGTACAGGCGGTGGTGATTAACAGCGGAATTGCCAACGCCTGTACCGGAACACAGGGGCTGGCTTACTGCAGAGAGATAGCGGAGCAGACAGGAAAAGCAGCTGGTATTCCATCTGATATGGTGCTTTCCGCTTCTACTGGTGTAATTGGAAAACAGCTTCCCATAGACAAAATTAAATACGGAATCGATAGTATGCTGCCGGCGTTGGGCGATACCGTCAGGGATGCCACACTGGCAGCTGAAGCCATAATGACAACGGATACGGTTTCCAAACAGACGGCTCTTCAGATTGAAATTGGCGGAAAAACGGTTACAGTGGGAGGAATGTGTAAAGGATCCGGTATGATTCATATAAATATGTGTACTATGCTGGGATTTATAACAACCGATATAAACATTTCGAAAGAACTGCTGCAGGCAGCATTGAGCGAAACCATTCCGGATACGTTTAATATGGTATCCGTGGACGGAGATACTTCCACCAATGATACGGTATTGCTGCTTGCCAGCGGACTGGCGGAAAACGATGAGATACGGGAAAAAAATGAAGAGTATGACAAATTTAAACAGGCGCTGACAGAAGTAAGTACGATTCTTTCAAAAATGATAGCGGGAGACGGAGAAGGAGCTACGGCATTGTTTGAAGTAAAGGCAGTCCATGCGGCAACAAAAGAGGATGCAGTGGCGCTGAGTAAATCCGTGGTAACCTCCAGTCTGACGAAGGCGGCTATTTACGGACATGATGCAAACTGGGGAAGAATCCTCTGTGCCATGGGATATTCTGGTGTACAATTTGATCCGGAACAGGTGGATATTTATTTTGAAAGTCAGGCGGGAAAGATTCAGATTGTTGAAAACGGCGTGGCTGCGGATTACAGTGAGGAAGAAGCTACAAAAATATTGTCCGAACCGGAAGTGACAGCCGTTCTGGATGTGAAGACAGGCAGTGCATCGGCAACTGCATGGGGCTGTGACCTGACCTATGATTATGTAAAGATTAATGCGGATTACCGCTCATAGAATTGGAGGAACGAACAACAATGGGAAACGATATGCAGCAATATCTGGATAAAGCCGGTGTGTTAATTGAAGCATTGCCATATATACAGAGATTTAACCGTAAGATTATCGTGGTAAAATATGGTGGAAGCGCCATGGTAGATGAAGAGCTGAAACGGAATGTAATAAAAGATGTAACGCTTCTGAAACTGGTAGGTTTTAAGCCCATCATTGTACACGGAGGCGGCAAGGAAATCAGTAAATGGGTAAATAAATCGGGAATGGAAGCAAAGTTTGTGAACGGGCTTCGGGTTACAGATGAGGCAACCATGGAAATAGCGGAAATGGTATTGGGAAGAGTCGGAAAATCACTGGTTACCATGGTGGAAGAATTAGGCGTGAAAGCGGTCAGTATCAGCGGCAAAGACGGCAGACTGCTGAAATGTGATAAGAAACTTTCTAATGGGGAAGATATTGGATTTGTGGGTGACGTTACGGAAGTAAATCCAAAAATCCTATATGATTTACTGGAGAAGGATTATCTTCCTATCGTATGTCCTATCGGACTGGATGATAAATTTAACTCTTATAATATTAATGCAGATGATGCCGCCTGTGCCATCGCCAGAGCTGTTAATGCAGAAAAACTGGCATTTTTAACGGATATTGAAGGCGTATATAAAAATCCGGAGGATAAATCCACGTTGATTTCGGAACTGACCGTTCGTGAAGCTGGTGAATTGATTGGAAACGGAAATATTGGCGGCGGCATGCTGCCGAAGCTGAATAATTGCATTGAGGCCATAGAAAATGGAGTGTCAAGAGTGCATATTCTGGACGGAAGAATCCCTCACTGTCTGCTGCTTGAAATATTTACCAACAAAGGAATCGGTACGGCAATTCTGGGGGAACACGAACAGCGTTTTTATAACGAAAAGGAGATTTAAACATGACAACCAGAGAATATATTCAGGAGGCAGAAGAAAACCTCCTTCATACATATAACCGGTATTCCGTTGTACTGGAAAAAGGAGAGGGGGTTTATCTATATGATACCGACGGAAACCAGTATCTGGATTTTGCAGCAGGTATCGCAGTATTTGCTTTTGGATATAATAATAAAAGTTATAATGAGGCATTAAAAGAGCAGATTGATAAAATCATCCATACATCAAACCTGTATTACAATATTCCTGCGGCGGATGCGGCAAAAAAACTTACCGGACTGTCTGGGTTAGACCGGGTATTTTTTACCAACAGTGGAACGGAAGCCATTGAGGGAGCCATTAAAACCGCAAGAAAGTATGCATATAATAAGGACGGTCATACCAATCATGAGATTATTGCCATGGAACATTCCTTTCATGGCCGAAGCATGGGGGCTTTATCGGTAACTGGAAATGCAAAATACCGGGAGGCATTTCAGCCTATGATCGGCGGAGTAAAATTTGCGGAGTTTAATAATCTGGAGAGTGTCAAATCGCTGGTAACGGATAAAACCTGTGCTATAATACTGGAACCGGTACAGGGAGAAGGCGGAATTTATCCGGCCTCCCCGGAGTTTATAACGGGAATCAGAAAAATCTGCGATGAAAAAGATATTTTATTGATTTTTGATGAAATACAGTGTGGAATGGGCCGGACTGGAACCATGTTTGCCCATGAGGCATACGGAGTGAAACCGGATATTCTCACACTGGCAAAGGCGCTGGGCTGTGGATTTCCAGTGGGAGCATTTCTGACAACGGAAAAAGCAGCGGCACTGGTACCCGGCGACCACGGAACCACCTACGGCGGCAATCCGCTGGCAGCGGCCGCTGTCAATCGTGTACTGGAACTGTTTGAAACTACGGATATACTGGTTCACGTAAATCAGGTATCCGGATATCTGGAACAACAGCTGGATATGCTGGCAGCAGAGTCTGACTGTGTGGAAGCCCACAGAGGAAGAGGTTTGATGCAGGGAATCATTTTGAACCGTCCGGCTAATGATGTGGTTATAAAAGCAATGGAAAAAGGATTGTTGGTAATTACGGCCGGAAGTAATGTACTTCGTCTGGTTCCTCCATTGATTATTACGGAACAGCATGTGGATGAAATGATAGAAAAGCTGAAAGCGGCTTTGTCTGATTAAATGAAAAACATTGTGTGTAAATGTGTATAAAAAACCTCCGCCTTCACATACTAGATATAATAAATAATACAGTATGCGGAGGTTTTTTTATGGGATTTATAATTGCACTTATATCCGGTGCATTGATGAGTGTACAGGGAGTATTTAATACTGGTGTTTCTAAAAATACCAGTATGTGGGTAATGAGCAGTTTTGTACAAATAACGGCATTTGCTGCCTGTATGGTGGCCTGGTTTGTGACCGGAAGGGAAAGCTTTGCAGGTCTTTGGAAAGTATCTCCTAAATATATGCTGCTTGGCGGTATTATTGGAGCCTTTATTACTTATACAGTGGTAAAAAGTATGGATTATCTGGGACCGGCAAAATCCATTATGGTTATTGTGGTCTCTCAGGTTACGGTTGCCTATCTGATTGAATTATTCGGTATGTTCGGCGTGGAAAAAGTGGAGTTTGAATTTAAGAAACTGGTGGGAGTAATCCTTGCTGTAGGAGGAATCTTATTATTTAAGTCATAAATCGTGTCTGAATATTGCTTTCCAGCAGATATCAAAAAATGAAAAAAAGTAAAAATAAATTATGAATAATTATTGAAATAGTCTATTGTAAAGTAACCTGATATTAGGTACAATAATATAAGGTATTTTAGAATCTCATAGAATAGGGAGAGATTCTATGATTCATAAAAATAAATTTATGCTTGCGGTTGTCATTTTGTTAAGTATGTTTACGCTATGTTCCTGTTTCGAAAACGATACGGATTTTATTTATCCAAAGGAACACAGGGAGTCGGAAACCGTGACCTCCGGTCAGCAGGAGGAAATGGTGGGACAGGTATCGGAGACAGAAGGCGAAGTATTTGTGCAGGTCTGCGGTGCGGTCCGGACGCCCGGAGTTTACAAAGTCAGCAGCACTTTAAGAGTATTTCAGGCGATTGAAGCAGCGGGAGGAGTAACGGAACAGGCGGATATCAATGCCGTGAATCTGGCGCGGCCTGTTACAGATGAAATGTATATCTATATTCCTACTGTAGCGGAAGTACAGGAAAACAGCGGGGTGGATGACGGAACGGAAACGTTTTCAGAACCCGGAAATAATAAGATTAATATAAACACTGCCACCAGGGAAGAACTTATGACATTAAAAGGTATTGGTGAAGCGAAAGCAGATGCAATTATTATGTACAGGGAAGAAACAGGCGGTTTTACGGAGATTTCCCAGATAATGAATATAAGCGGAATCAAAGAGGCGGCATTTAATAAAATTAAAGATAGTATAGCGGTAGAATAAAAAAGAAAGGATATCCATACCAGGCAGTTTGTATGGTACATAGGAAAGAGACATGGGGAACAGGATTTTAGTCGTTGACGATGAAAAATTAATTGTAAAAGGTATTAAATTCAGTCTGGAACAGGAAGGTATGTCTGTGGACTGTGCGTATGACGGCGAAGAGGCGATTCGTCTGGCAAAGGAAAACCAGTATGATATGATGCTGCTGGATGTAATGCTGCCTGTGTTTGACGGTTTTGAAGTTCTTAGACAGATTCGGGAATTCAGCGCCCTGCCCATCATCATGCTGACTGCAAAAGGAGATGATATGGATAAAATACTGGGTCTGGAGTACGGAGCTGATGATTATATTACAAAACCGTTTAACATTCTTGAAGTCAAAGCAAGAATTAAGGCGATTATGAGGCGGAGCCAGAAACCAGCGGATACCGTTTCAAATAATAAAGTCATTGTAAAGGGCGAACTGCGCATCGATGCAGAGGGCAGAAGCGTTAAGATTAACGAGAATGAAATTAATCTGACGGCAAAAGAATTCGACTTGCTGGAGCTGCTTGTGACACACCCGAATAAAGTATACAGCCGGGAAAAATTATTAAGCATTGTATGGGGATATGAATATCCGGGAGATGTGAGGACCGTGGATGTACATATCCGGAGACTTCGGGAAAAGGTGGAAAGTAATCCCAGTGAGCCAAAGTATGTGTATACCAAATGGGGTGTAGGCTACTATTTTAAGGAGTAATGTAGGATGCGCGGATTAAAGTTCAGACCGAAAGTATTAAAAAGTTTTCGTCTTCGGATATTTATGATTTTAATTGTGGTAAGCGTTGTTCCAATGTTTTTGTTAGGTACCCTGTTACAGCAGCCTATCGAACAGTCTTTTGTACAGACAAAGATGGACAGACTGTTAAGCCAGTGCAATATCATACGAAATCATCTAATCAGCCAGAATTATCTGGATACCGGAAAATCGGAGTCCATCGATGCAGAACTGGCCCAGCTGTCTTCCATGTACGACGGCAGAGTATTGATTATTAATGATAAGTTTACCATTATAAAAGATACATATGTTATGGATGAAGGAAAAACAAGCATATCAGGAAATGTAATCCGGTGTTATCGTGGGGAAAACATTTCCTATTACAGTTCGAAAGATCACTATATTGAGATTGCGTTATCACTGACAAATGAAAACAAACATGTCATAGGTGTATTACTGGTAACTTTTTCAACCCTGGATGTGGAAGAAAACATGGACAGGATTGAGAGTCGGATGCTGGTAGCAGAATCAGTGATTGCTGTTATTGAGTTTATGATTTCCTTCTTTCTGGCCAGGAAACTGGTGAAACCTTTTGATACAATTGAAGCTTCCATTGATAAGATTTCCAATGGATACTTTGATGAAAAATTATCACTGGATGGATATAAGGAGACGGAAGAAATTGCGGATGCATTTAATACCATGCTGATGAAGATGAAGCAGCTGGATGAATCCCGACAGGAATTTGTTTCCAATGTTTCCCATGAATTAAAGACGCCGATTACCTCTATTAAGGTACTGGCGGATTCCCTGCTGGGGCAGGAGGAAGTTTCCAATGAGATATACCGGGAGTTCTTCCGTGACATTGTAACAGAAGTGGACAGGGAAAATGCCATTATCACGGACTTACTGACCATGGTGCGTCTGGATAAAAAGAATACCGTTCTTAATTTTATGCCGGTCAATATCAATGAACTGGTGGAAATGATTTTAAAACGTTTAGGACCTATTGCCGCAAAGCGGAATATAGAAGTGGTACTGGAAAGTTTCCGGCCGATTATTGCGGAGGTGGATGAGGTAAAGATTACCAGTGCCATTACTAATCTGGTGGAAAATGCCATTAAATACAATGTGATGGACGGATGGGTAAGGATTACCCTGAATGCGGATTACAGATATTTTTATTTAAAAGTAGCGGATTCTGGAATTGGTATACCGGAGGAATCCCAGGAACTGGTATTTGAGCGGTTCTACCGGGTGGATAAGACAAGAGCCAGAGAAACAGGAGGAACCGGACTTGGACTTGCAATAACCAAAAATATAATTCTACTGCACGACGGCGCCATAAAGGTATACAGCAAAGAGGGAGAAGGAACGACTTTTACCGTAAGGATTCCGTTGAATCATATTACAGACAGCAGGGAACAGGTACAGACAATTATGATGGATAATGCATAGTGGAACGAAATGGAGTTTTGACATGATTTATAATATAAAAAGCAGAAACCGTATGGCAGTTATCATTCTTCTGATGTTCGCAACAATGATTCTAAGCGCATGTGGGAATGAGCATCGGGAAGAATATTATGGGGATATTCACTTATACTTTGTGGATAACAACCAGACAAATCTGGTGACCATGACATATGGAATAAAAAGCGAGACCATTTCCGAACAGGTAAAAGAGGTGCTGGAGCAGATGAATAAAAAATCCAAGAAAATAAATTATCTGCCGGCTATTCCGGATCAGGTTCACGTACTGAGTACAAATGTTACGGATAAGATTTTGTATGTGGATTTTGATGCCGGTTATCTTCAGATGAGAATTGTGGAAGAATTGTTGTGTCGTTCGGCAATAGTATTGACCATGTCCCAGTTAAACGGGATTGATTATGTGATATTTACGGTTAACCAGCAGCCTTTGACCGATGCTTCAGGAAACCCAAGAGGCAGTATGAAAGCTTCGGATTTTGTTGGCGAATCAGGCTCCAGCATTAATGCCTATCAGGAGAAAAAAGCAGTGCTGTATTATGCCAATGAGTCTGGGGATGGATTGGTGGCGGAAGAGTACACTGGTCTCTATGCACAGAATACACCAGTTGAAAAATTTATTATTGAACGTCTGATGAAAAGTCCTTCCAGTCATTCTTTGAAAAGTCCGCTTCCGTCCAATTTAAAGCTGATTAGTGTAACAACAAAAGACGGCATCTGCTATGTGAATTTTGATAGTACATTTTTGGAGGAGGCCCTTGGGGTAACTCCGGAAGTACAGTTGTATTCTGTTGTAAATTCATTGGTGGAACTGCCTTATGTCAATAAGGTCCAGATAAGCATAAACGGGGAGACCGACCGGAAATTCCGGGATTATGTTTCACTCCGGGATGCCTTTAACCGGAATCTGGATCTCATAGAATAGCAGGAGGGATAAATATAAAACGACCGCTTTCAGTTATTGCAGCGGCCTTGATACTTGGAGAATATATATATAAAATTTCAGGGAGTTTTATCGGGAGGTTTTTGTTTTTTACGGCCGTTCTTTCCGGAACGGCTGTTTTTTTAGATTTATTGGCAAGAATTATTGTTAGAAAATGGAACAGAAGCCGGAACGGAAAACAGAAATTCCTGTTCAAAGGATTGGGAATGATTCTGGTAATTTCATTTTCTTTTGGAGTGGGAGCCTGGATTTATGCCGGAGCAGCGGATGATGCGGAGAAAATCAGGAAATTCTGCAGAGACGGCAGCAGTTACGATATTTATGGCTGCATCACAGAATTAGAAGAAAGAAAAGAAAGTGGAGCAGTATATGTATTACTGGAACATGTCAGAATTGAAGATGATGTAGGATTTGTGAAAATTCACGGAAATGTTCAGCTGGTGTTTGAAGAAGCCTCTGTATGGTTACGACCGGGAAGGGCTATCCGGCTGACAGGTGTTTATTCGGAATTTCAGGAGCCAAGGAATGAAGGGAGTTTTGACAGTCAGACCTATTATTACAGCCTGGGAATTTACGGAAGATTTTATGCGGAACCGGAAGATATCCAATGGGTGAAAAGAACATATAGCCGGTTTCGGAATGGGTTAAGGAATATTCGGAGGAATATGCAGAATCATTTATATAATATAACGGAGGAAAAATATGCCTCCATACTGTCCGGAATTCTTTTAGGCTGTAAATCGGAAATCGATGCCGAAACAAAAGAATTGTACCAAATTGCCGGTATTTCTCATCTGCTCAGTATTTCCGGCCTTCATATATCGTTGTTGGGCATGTGTGTCTACCGGCTAATGAGGAAACGTTTCCGCTTTGCAGGCGCTGGCGGAGTGGCCTCTGTCTTTATATTGTCATATGGCATGATGACTGGAGGCGGAGTATCAGCAAAACGGGCGGTGATTATGTTTCTGGTGGGGATTCTGGCGGATATAACCGGCAGAACTTATGATGTATTGTCGGCATTATCTCTTGCCGCCATTCTAATTACGGTAAAAATACCCATGGCGCCGGAATCGGCAGCCATGCAACTGTCTTTTGGGGCAATTTTAGGCATTGTACTGACGGGCAGAACAGTGGCTGCATTTTTAAATATAGAATCTAAAATGGTGCGGACGATTGTGACCAGTGAGTGTATTAATCTGATTACAAGACCTGTAATAGCCGTTAATTTTTATCAGACAGCGTTGTATTCCACACTTATAAATCTGGTGGTGCTTCCGGTGTTTGGCATTGTATTGTGCAGCGGATTTATCTGTATTCTTTTTGGTTATGTATGTGTGGAAATTTCACGTTTTATGATACTTTTACCGGTGGGGATTCTAAAGCTGTATGAGGTTTTGTGCAGGACATATGAAATGATACCAGGCGCCGTCCGGATTACCGGGAAGCCTCCGGTTCAGCAGCTTTTTCTTTATTACGGAGCAGTTGTTCTGATCACCGGCTTCCTTTGGATATTGGTACAAAAACGAAGCGGCAGGCCTGTTGGGAACAACTGTCAAAACAACTTTGAAGAGTTCTGGTATATTCGTCTGGCCAGAAAAACGATGATAATATCCGCTTTTGTTCTGTTGAATCTGCTGGTTCTATATGGAAGTTCCAGAGAAAATTGTATAAAAATGCTGGATGTGGGACAGGGCGACAGCATTTTTATCGGAACGGAACATGGGACGAACCTTTTAATCGATGCAGGCAGCAGTAATAATTCCAGAATTGCAGAATATGAAATCCTTCCATTTTTAAAAGCAAATGGGGTAGAAAGCCTGTCTTATCTGATGGTTACACATACGGATCAGGATCATATCAGCGGAATGATTCCGCTTTTAACGGCAGAATATGGAAAAAGGCCCTATGTAAAGTGTCTGGTTTTGCCAGATATTGGGGAAGAATTTCGGGATGAATCCTATCACCATCTGGAAGAAACGGCTGTGGAGCATGGGATTTCTGTAATATATCTGTCGGCCGGCATGGAGATTACCGAAAACAATCTTCGTATTTCCAGTATCTATCCGTCCAAAGAAATTCCGTTCCGGGATAAAAACGAATTATCACTAAATTGCATAGTATCCGTTAACGGAATTACCGCTATGTTTACCGGGGATTTGGAAGCACAGGGAGAGGATTTGCTGATTCGGTCAGGAAGGCTTGAAAGATGTCATATCTTAAAAGTGGCGCATCACGGTTCCGATGGTTCATCCGGAGAGGAATATCTTCGTCTGATACAGCCGGATACGGCTCTGATATCCTGTTCGAAGAATAACCGGTACGGGCATCCGGCAGCGGAAACCTTAAAACGGCTGGAGGCAGTGGGCAGTCAGATATATATAACCAGGGATTCCGGACAGATTACTCTTCGCATAGGGAAAAAGGGAGGATATACGGTTGAAAGATTCAGGGATTGAGGATATAATAATCAGCAGAGAATGCAGAGACAGATTACGGATGGTAGATAAATGAAGAATATAAAAAAAGATTTGGAGCAGAAAAACATAAAAAGAGCATATTTGATTTTTGGGGAAGAACGTTTTCTGGTACGAAGCGCTAAAAATATGTTACTCCGGGGACTGATAGCCAGGGACGATACCATGAATTTTACCGGGTATTCCGGCAGGGAATGTAATGCGCCAAAAATCATTGATATAGCGGAGACGCTGCCATTTTTTGCGGATTACAGGGTAATTCTGATTGAGGATAGCGGATGGTTTAAGACGGCACCAGAGGAGATGGCGGAGTACATCAGACAGATACCAGAATCTACCTGTATCATTTTTGTAGAAACTGAAGTGGATAAACGGAATAAATTATATAAACAGGTAAAGGCCAGCGGTTATATCTGTGAATGTAAACGGGCAATCGGCAAGGAGCTTGCCCAGTGGGCTGCACGGTATCTTGCAAGGGCCGGCAAAAAGATTACCGAAAATGATATGAAATATCTGTTAGAGAAGCTGGGAGATGATATGGATAATATCTCTGGTGAGCTGGAAAAACTAATTGCCTATACCTATGACCGGGAAGTGATTAAGCGGTGGGATATCGATGCCGTCTGTGTCAGTGAAATTACAGGAAAGATTTTTGAAATGGTGGATGCCATTGGTGGAAAGAAACAACAGAAGGCTTTGGAACTGTATTATGATCTAATCGCTTCCAGAGAAGCGCCGATGAAAATTCTGTTTATGCTGGCCAGACAGTTTAATATCATGCTTCAGGTCAAGGAAATGAGTGAATACCATATGCCGGCTTCAGAAATGGCGGCAAAGCTTGGAATGCAGAGCTTTATTGTGAATAAAACAGTATCCCAGTGCCGAAATTTTAAATATAAAACAATCCGCAGTGCATTAAAATATTGTATTCGTATGGAAGAAGCGGTGAAGCAGGGAAATATGAACGATAAAATGGCAGTGGAGCTGATAATCATCCGCTATAGCCGGGCGGAAGAACAGCAGGAACAGAAATAAGAAAAGAGATAAAATGAAAAAGGAACCGGAGCAGGGACTCATCCGCTGAACCGGTTCCTTTGTTATGTTTGTATAAAATCTAAATCAATAGAAATTAAGCAAGTTTGTTTACTGCTTTGCTTAGGCGTGAAACTTTTCTTGCGGCATTGTTCTTGTGATATACACCTTTTGTACATGCCTTGTCAATTTCAACAGTTGCAGCATTCAGTGCTGCAAGAGCAGCTTTTTTGTCACCGGTTTCAATGGCAGCAAACACTTTTTTAATTGCTGTCTTTACTTTAGAGCGGATTGCTTTATTTCTTGCTGTTTTTGTTGCAGTTACTAAAATTCTTTTTTTTGCAGATTTGATGTTAGCCAATCTGTCCACCTCCGAAAATATTGTTCTGTTTTTTAATGTAAGTATTTCTTATTTGTATCAGACTCATTGAGAGAGTTTAGAGCCTGACGATTGTTTACATTTTAAAAGACGCGGACGTGTCGAATGTAAACATACTAGTGTAGTTTATTCCAAAATCAGACAGTTGTCAATACATAATAACAAAAAAAACGGAAATAATTAAATTATAAGCAACGGTTTTTGGATGTGAGTTTTTGGAAAGGATTGAATTATGCAGGAATTTAAAGTCAGAACGGATTTGGCAGTTGAACTGAAAGAAGATGTGGCAGCGCACAGTTATCCTGAAAACGGTGTCAGCTTTCAGGAAGAATATATATATGACGGAAGAATAAAGGTTACAAAGGTTATTATTGAAAATTCTGCCGGTGAAGAATTGACCGGAAAACCCGTCGGAAAATACATTACGGTGGAAGCAAAAGAACTGTCCCAGCAGGATACGGATTTTCACAGGGATATATCGGAAAAAATAGCTGTATATATAAAGGAACTGTTGCCGAAAAAACGAAAGTGCAGGGTATTGGTGGTAGGTTTGGGAAACCGGATGGCAACGCCAGATGCACTGGGGCCGGCAGTGGTGGATAATCTTTTTATTACAAGAAACATGGATGAGCAGTTTTTATCGGAGGAACTGCTCCGGAAGTGCGGAAAATATGAAGTAAGCGGTATTGTACCGGGGGTTATGGCCATGACTGGAATGGAATCGGCGGAAATTGTGAAAGGTCTTGTGAAAACCACAAAGCCTCATGTTGTAATTGCCATAGATTCGCTGGCAGCCAGAAATACGGCAAGATTAAATACCACGATACAGATTGCGGATACCGGGATTAATCCCGGCTCTGGTGTGGGAAACCATCGCATGGGTCTGACGGAAGAAAGCATCGGGGTTCCGGTGATAGCAATCGGAGTTCCTACTGTGGTAGATGCGGCGACTATTGTAAATGATACAATGGAAAATATTCTGGATATATTTTCTCTCAGTGATAAATTAAAAAGCATGGCCCAGGTATTGAAAGATTTTTCTCCGGCAGAAAAATATGCGCTGATTCGGGAAGTTATTGAGCCGGAAATCGGAAATATGTATGTTACTCCGAAAGACATTGATGAAAATATCAAGAGTTTAAGTTTTACGTTATCGGAAGCGTTGAATATTATATGGTCTGGCGGCATATAATGATATTGGACAAAATCTTGGTTAATCGTATGAAAAGGGGCAGTAGTTTTGCATAATCATTCAATGACAGGAAAAAGCAGGCTGGTTACGTTTATCATTTACAGCCTGCTGTTATATATCGTAATATCCATGATAAAACCGGTGATTCCGAATCTGGCGGCTGAAGATGATGTTTATCAGTATATGAAGAAAATGATACTTCACGGCATACCCTCTGCGGAATATGTACATAATGTAAATACGGGATTTGATCCGGAAGCGGATATTATGGGCCGGATGGTAAAAGATATGCTGAATACGCCGTACAGTTCCTATATTGAGCATACGGTGGCAGTCAATGTAGCCCAGAGACCGGAATATCACTTTCTGGGGGACAGTGAACTTACTAATGAAGAGGCCGTAGAGGATGTGGCTCACGCCGGCCAGCATACGGGAAATGAACTTACTGGAAATCAGGAAAGCAGTTCCATCGGTGAAATCCAGCCGGAATCCACAGCAGAAGGTAATCCTGCGGAACCATCCACAAGTGGCGAAGAAGTACCTTCAGAAACTGGTGAAACCCAGCCCCCGGCGGAACAAAATCCAGGTACCCAGCCGGCAGGGATTAATGTGACTCTGCCTGTAAAGGTAAAAGAGATAGATACCAATCTTTTAAGCTTTGATTTTTTAATGGCAAATTATTATACGGTAGTATCCAGCACTACGATTACTCCTGAAGATTTAAACGCACAAAGCCTGATGGCAGTAGACCTGAAGATGCAGCAGGACAACAGCCAGCCGCAGATACTGATTTACCATACCCACGGAATGGAAGCGTTTGCAGACAGCAATCCGGAGGACCGGAATACCGGTATTGTGGGTGTCGGAAATTATCTGACGCAACTGCTGACGGAACAGTATGGCTATAATGTTATTCATATAGAAGATTCCTTTGATTATGTCAACGGCGTACTGGACAGAAGCAAGGCATATGATTATGCATATAACAGGATTTCCCAGATACTGGCAGATTATCCT
Organism: Lachnospiraceae bacterium; assembly: GCA_022794265.1. Lineage (GTDB taxonomy): Bacteria > Bacillota > Clostridia > Lachnospirales > Lachnospiraceae > Bovifimicola. The sequence continues at coordinate 12,527 of JAAWEK010000009.1, read as the reverse complement.
TCTATTGAGGTAGTATTGGACATTCACCGGGATGGCGTAAATGAAAATAATCATCTGGTTACCACTGTAAACGGAAAGCCTACCGCAAAAATCATGTTTTTTAATGGAATCAGCCGTTTAAACGGTGTAGGGGAAATCGGTTATCTCTATAATCCGTACCGTTCCCAGAATCTTGCCATGAGCCTGCAGATGAAGGTACTGGCAGAGGAGTATTTTGAAGGATTTACCAGAAGAAACTACATACAGGCATACCAGTATAATCTGCATCTGCGGCCAAAGTCCATGCTGATTGAAGTGGGAGCCCAGACCAATACATTTGAGGAAGTAAAAAATGCAATGGAACCCCTTGCGGCATTGCTTTATATGAAACTGCAGTAACTTAACGGCGCTTGTTATTCAGCAGGCCGCAGAGGATATTCAGTACCTCATCCACATATTCCAGCCGTGCATTTTCACCCATGTGTCCGATTCGGATAACGGTTCCGGCCAAAGCGCCGAAAGAACCGGCCAGCATAATATTATGGTTATCCTTACAGGTATTTAAGATATCTTCTGCAGTGAATCCTTCCGGTACGTTTACAACGGTAACGGTATTGGAAAAGCCGCTGTTCTGATAAAAGGTATAGCCGGCTCCGGAAAGAACTTCCCGGACATGGGAAGCAACCGCCGCATGGCGGCTGATAATATCCGGTTCCGCCTGAATATTATCAAAAGCGGTACGCAGACCATAAATATCGCTGATAGGCATGGTATAAGGAAACCATTTTTTTTCATAATAATCATCAAATATGGTAATATTAGCATAAAAAGAGGCAATCGGTGTTTTCCTTGTATGCATAGCGGCTTTTGCGTCAGGGCTGGCAGTGACAAAGGTCAGTCCGGCAGGGGCGGATACTACCTTTTGGGAACCGCCGCAGAGAAAATCTATCTGAAATTTATCCACATTCACATATTCTCCGAACATGGCAGATACGGAGTCAACCACTGTAAGAATCCCGTATTTCTTTAACAGGGGACAAATTCTGCCGATGTCATTCAGCATACCGCTGGGGGTATCGCAGTGAACAACGGTTGCATATTTGAAATCGTGGTTTGCAGAGAGAAAGGCTTCCAGCCTGCTGACGTCAATGGTTTCATGGTAATCGTCTGTATAAAGGACAGGAACACCTCCATACAGGGATACGAAATCTTTAAAACCGTTTCCGTATAAACCATTGTCAATGACCAGAACTCTGTCTCCGGGTTCTGTCAGACCTGCACAGGCTGCTTCCAGTCCAAGAATTCCCTCGCCGCTTAATATCAGGGTTTCGTTATTTGTATGAAGCAGGAAACTGATTTGTTCACAGGTCTCCTTATAAAAATCAAAAAATTCTATATCCAGATCCGGATTCGTACAGGCAAGAGACCTTGCCATTCTGACATTCTCGGCAACCCGGGTCGGACCGGGAGTCATTAATTTATATCTGGTATCTTCCATATTAATAAAAATATCCTTTCCTTATATATGATTGATTGTGAAGCTCATAGTCACGGACCAGAAGTTTCAGCGAGTTAAACTATGTAGTATATAAGATTCCTGTCGCCGCTTTTTTTAGCAGCGGTGCAATTGGAATGACAATTACGGCTGCCGCAGATATCTGCAGGATATTTCCTGGTATAGAAGTCAATGGCGTGGCAAAGTTGCCATATAAAATAACTTCGGCAATATAATATCCTGCAATTTTAATTATGCCTGCAGAGATTATTGCTATAATAATCCGGCTCATGGAATATGATCTGCCCATAATTTTGCCCATGGTATAACCCATCAGGGCAACTATGACCAGAGTAAAGGGAGCCCAGACTGTCCAGCCGGAGAGAAGGTCAAACAGTGCCATACCGATTCCGCCGGATATGGCGCCTACAGAACTTCCAAATGTGATAGCGCCTATGAATAAAGGAATATTTCCCAAATGAATCAGTCCGCCATTGGCGGTAATGGGAAGGCGGATATTGATAAAGGCAGTAAATACGTAAGTAAGCGCAGTAAAAACGGCAGCCAGAGCCAATGTTTTAGTATTAATTTTTTTTTGAATCATAAAAGTTTTATATCCTCCTGAAAAATCTGATGATTGACCGGTCTGTATAGAGATTACCACAAATTGCCCTTTTTTAAATAGCCAGTTATTGAAAAATTAACCATACCAGTTTGAGGAAAAACAAAGGAAACCCCCATTCGCAAAGGTTTTTTTTGGTTTACATATAACACACAATATATTGTGTGTAAACATAAATTTAATCCTATATTTAGTAGACAAAAGAAAATACAGGTGGTATAATGAAGCAGGCTAAAAACATTGTATGTTTTTAATCAGGCAAAGGAGCAGTAGTTTTGCCTGAAGCATGAAGGAGGATTTTTGCAATTATGAAAGTAATAAAAAGAGACGGCCGCCGTGTGGAATACGACCGCAACAAGATTGTTCTGGCCATTCAGAAAGCCAATGAAGAAGTAGAGGCACATGAAAAAGTCAGTGAGGAAAAAATTTATAATATTGTGGCATCCATTGAAAACCGTGGGTTTGACGAAATGCAGGTAGAGGATATCCAGGATATTATTGAACAAAAGCTGATGGCAGAAAAAAAGTACGTGCTTGCCAAGACCTATATCATTTACCGTTATACCAGAGAAATGGTGCGGAAAGCCAATACCACGGATGAATCAATCTTAAGCCTGATTAAAAACAGCAATAAGGACGTAATGGAAGAAAATTCCAATAAGAATGCTACAGTGGCATCTACCCAGAGGGATTTGATTGCAGGAGAGGTATCCAAGGACCTGACAAAGCGTATGCTGCTTCCAGAGAAGATATCCAAAGCCCATGAAGAAGGAGTGCTTCATTTTCATGATGCGGATTATTTTTTGCAGTCTATTTTTAACTGCTGTCTGATTAATATTGGGGATATGCTGGATAACGGTACGGTAATGAACGGCAAGCTTATTGAAAGCCCGAAAAGTTTTCAGGTGGCATGTACGGTTGTGACACAGATTATTTCAGCGGTAGCATCCAGTCAGTATGGCGGACAGTCGGTGGATATCCGCCATTTGGGAAAATATCTGAGAAAGAGCCGGGAAAAATATAAAAGGCATTATATGGAAAAGTATAAAGACCAGATTCCGGCAGAGCTGATGGAACAGTTTATCGACGACAGACTTCATGACGAGCTTCGCTCCGGCGTGCAGACCATTCAGTATCAGATTAATACCCTGATGACCACAAACGGACAGTCTCCGTTTGTAACCCTGTTTTTGAATCTGGAAAAGGATGATGAATATATAGAAGAAAATGCAATGATAATAGAAGAAATTCTGCGTCAGAGGCTGGAAGGTATTAAGAATGAAAAGGGTGTTTATGTAACACCGGCATTTCCGAAATTGATTTATGTGCTGGATGAGCATAATTGTTTAAATGGCGGAAAGTACGACTATATTACAAAACTGGCAGTTAAGTGTTCTTCGAAACGGTTATATCCGGATTATATATCTGCAAAGAAAATGCGGGAAAATTATGAAGGAAATGTATTCAGCTGTATGGGATGCAGAAGTTTCTTAAGTGCATGGAAAGATGAGAACGGTAATTATAAATGGGAGGGAAGATTTAATCAGGGTGTTGTAAGCCTGAACCTTCCGCAGATTGGTCTGATTGCCAGAGGAGATGAAGAACTGTTCTGGCAGCTGTTAGAGGAGCGTCTGGCTCTTTGTTTTGAAGCGCTGATGTGCAGACATCATGCACTGGAGGGAACCTTATCCAGTGTCAGTCCGATTCACTGGCAGTATGGTGCTATTGCCCGTCTGGGAAAAAATGAAACCATTGATAAGCTGTTGCATGACGGATATTCAACCATATCATTGGGATATATTGGACTTTATGAGGTGACAAAGCTTATGACCGGCGTCAGTCATACGGAACCGGAGGGATTGGAATTTGCCCTGAAGGTGATGAAACGGCTGCGTTCTGCAACAGATACCTGGAAGGAAAATACCGGAATCGGATTCGGACTTTATGGTACTCCGGCAGAGAGTCTCTGTTATCGGTTTGCCAATATTGATAAAAAACGGTTTGGAGATGTGAAAGATATTACTGATAAGGGATACTATACCAATTCCTATCATGTGGATGTCAGGGAAAAAATCGATGCATTTACCAAATTTAAATTTGAAAGTCAGTTTCAGGATATTTCTTCCGGCGGTGCAATTTCTTATGTGGAAATACCAAACATGAGAAATAATCTGGAGGCATTGGAGGAACTGGTAAAATATATTTATGATAATATTCAGTATGCAGAGTTTAATACCAAGTCGGATTACTGCCATGAATGTGGATTTGACGGAGAAATTATTATAAATGAAGACATGGAATGGGAGTGTCCGCAGTGTCATAATAAAGATCATTCGAAGATGAATGTAACCAGAAGAACCTGTGGCTATCTTGGTGAAAACTTCTGGAATGTGGGTAAGACCAAGGAAATAAAGTCAAGGGTGCTTCATATCTAAAATCAGGAGAGTTGGTACAACATGAATTATGCAGATATCAAACAGTATGATGTAGCCAATGGGCCGGGGGTAAGGATATCCGTGTTTGTCAGCGGATGTAATCATCACTGTAAGGATTGTTTTAATGAAGTGGCATGGGATTTTAATTACGGAACTCCTTTTACCGAAGAAACTATTGAAACGGTGATTGAATATATGAAACCTTCCTATATAGCCGGACTGACATTGTTAGGCGGCGAACCCATGGAGCCGGCCAATCAGAAAGGGCTGCTTCCACTGGTTCGAAGGGTAAAAGAAGTCTATCCTGAAAAAAACATTTGGTGTTTTACTGGTTTCCTGTTTGACAGAGATATTGTGGAAAATATGTTTGATACAATACCGGAAACCAGAGAACTGGTATCTTATTTTGATGTTATGGTGGATGGAAAATTTATTGCAGAGCTGAAGAATGTAAATTTGAGATTTAAAGGTTCCTCCAATCAAAGAACGATTATGGTTCAGGATTCTTTGAAAAGAAAAGAAATCGTATTGTGGGAACCTCCAAAATATGATTATTAGAAAAAATTCCATATAAAAAACAGGTGAATGTACCTATGTGGTTAAGGTTCATTCGCCTGTTTTTATAAGTTTTTATTTTGTCAGCAACATCATAATTTCATTGCTGCGTGCAATAAATTTTGTCATTTCTTCCGGTGAAAGCTGTTTATGACTGATTAAGGCTAAATCATAAAGCTGCTCACACATCATGGCTGTATGTTCGCTTTCTTTATGTTCCAGAATATATTTCACAAGGGTATTGTTGGCATTTAATACGAGAGTGACATTTGTTCCAAACATATCCGGACCCATTCCAGTCATACCGTACATTTTCATCATATCCTGCATACGGCGGCTGTCTTCAGATAAAGTAACCATGGAAGAAATGGATTCATTCTTCAACTTTTCAACCTTTACATCTAACTTGTCATTATTCAGTGCCTTTCGGAATATCTCTGTCAGAGAATCAGCAACAGTCTTAAATTCCTCGTCATCTTCCTTTATTTCATCTTTAAAAGAATCATTTAAGTCGGAATCAATACGAAGGAATTTTACGCCTTCGTTTTTCTGTTCCAGATGGCTGATAAACGGCTCGTCAATGTTATGGTTTAAGATTACTGCATCGATTCCTTCTTCCCGGAACATATTGATATACTGGCTCTGCTGGATTTCATCCGTTACATAGAAAACTGTATTTTTGTGTTTTTCTTCATTTTTAGCCAGACAGTCCGGAAGTGTCAGATATTCTTTATCTATATTTTTAAATAAGATGTAATCATTCATCTTTTCGCAGAATTTTTCATCTTTTAAGCAGCCAAATTTAATAAACGGTCCGATATCATCCCAGTATTTCTCATAGGATTCCCGTTGGGTTTTACACATGCCGGATAATTTATCCGCTACCTTCTTTGTAATATAATCGGAGATTTTCTTTACAAAACCATCATTCTGAAGGGCGCTTCTGGAAACATTCAGCGGAAGGTCCGGACAGTCAATCACACCTTTTAACAGCATCAGAAATTCCGGAATTACTTCTTTAATATTATCAGCAATAAATACCTGATTATTGTATAACTTAATGGTACCTTCAATTGTATCATACTGGGTATTTAACTTAGGAAAATACAGGATACCTTTCAGATTAAATGGATAATCCATATTCAGATGTATCCAGAACAAAGGCTCTTTATAATCATTAAATACTTTGCGGTAGAAGTCTTTGTATTCTTCTTCACCGCATTCGTTTGGATGCTTGGCCCAAAGAGGATTGGTATCATTAATGGAAACCGGGCGTCTTAAAATTTTAACTTTTTCTGTGGCAGGGGAGATTTCTTTTATCTCTTTTGTGCCATCTTCGTTTTCGATTTCTTCAGTCTTTGCTTCCTCAACAATCGTTTCGATGACGGTATCTTTTTCTGTCACTTCATCTTTGTCGATGGTGTCATAGACAGGTTCTGCGTTTGGATTTTCCAGATAGATTTCAATCGGCATGAAAGAACAGTATTTCTGCATAACTTCACGGGCCCGGTATTCATTGGCAAATTCCAGACTGTCTTCATTCAGATAAAGGGTGATGACCGTTCCACGCTCCGTTTTATCACTGTCGCTCATGTCGAATTCTGTACCGCCATCACATTCCCAATGAACAGCAGAAGCACCTTCTTTATAGGAAAGGGTGTCGATGGTTACCTTATCAGCCACCATAAATGCAGAATAAAAACCGAGACCGAAATGACCGATAATCTGATCTTCATTGGTTTTATCCTTATACTGGGCTAAAAATGCTTCTGCACCGGAAAAGGCGATTTGGTTGATATATTCTTCAACTTCATCTGCCGTCATACCAATACCGTTATCTATAAAGGTAAGAGTTTTTTCATTGGAATCGGCAATTACCCTGATTTTAAATTCATTATCTTCAGGAATTTCATATTCTCCCATCATATCTAATTTCTTTAATTTTGTAATGGCATCACAGCCGTTGGAAATCAGTTCCCGAAAAAAGATATCATGGTCAGAATATAACCATTTTTTGATAATTGGAAAAATGTTGTCACTGTTAATTGATAAATTACCATGTAAATTTGCCATTATTATAGTACCTCCTTAAAACTAAATTGCATAAGCATAGTTTAATACCGGCTATTTAAAATGTCAAGAAAAAATTAGCACTCATCGGGAAAGAGTGCTGATGATGAACAAAAATAAAAATGATACTACTTTCGAAATTAAGCCCATAAAGGGAAAAAATATGTTAAAATGATTGAAAATCAGTGTAACAAAAACAGTTTTTGCGTCAATGATGTATAATTGTTATGCAAAATATACCGAAAAAAGTGCGAATTGTTCCAAAACCCAAAGGACAGCTTGTTTATATTGTATAATTTTATCAAATTATAAGGCGGCAGGTCAGGCCGTTTTGAAAGACAGAATCATAATAAAATTTATGAAATGAGGTGCAGAATTTTGTTAAAGACAATTAAAGGAAGGCTTACAGTTAGTGTAATCGGTATTGTTGTAGCCAGTATTCTTCTGACTACAGCAGGAATTATCACAGTTGCAGGAAATCGTCTGGTTCAGGATCAGACACAGGCCCTGCAGCTGAATGCGGATAAATATGCGGAAGAAATTAATGCATGGATTGAAAGTGAAAAAATGCTGGCAAACGGTGCTGCCGGCAGTTTACAGGCCGGAGAAAAGACAGACACGGAATTTATTCAGTCGGTAGTGGATACCCATGCAGATGGCAGAAAGGAACTTTTAAATCTGTATTGCGGAACAAAAGACGGCAGGTTTATCCAGTCCAACAGAGAAGCAGAGATTCCGGAAGGTTATGACCCGGTACAGCGGGGATGGTATCAGCAGGCAAAGGAAAAAGGAACGGTAATAGTGACAGACCCTTATTGGGATGTAATGACAAATCAGATGTGTACAACTATTGCGGCTCCGGTCTACATAGACGGAGAGCTGGCGGGTGTAATCGGACTGGATGTAACACTTGGTACGGTTACGGATTTGGCAGAAAGCATCAATTATGAAAAAGGGGTATATGGTTTTCTGGCAGACAGCAGCGGACACTACGTGGCACATGAAAACAGCGAATATGAACCGAAGGAAGATACGGCGGTAGCAGTAACGGATATAATGCCGGGGTTGAAAGGGCTTATTGAGGGAACAGACAGTAGTGTAAAAAAGCTTAAGGATTATGACGGAAGTATGTGTTATTTTGCAGCCGCAGATATTGAGGGCAGCAACTGGAAACTGGGAGTGGTAGTGCCTGGTTCCAATATTATGGGGTCACTGCTCACCATGATTGCGGTAGCTCTTGTAATTTCACTTATAGTTATCGTGTTTGTGACATTGTTTATGACCGGTCTGATTGGAAAGATGTTAGCGCCGATACAGACGTTAAAACAGTTTGCATCCGGAGATTTTTCGGAAAAAACTGTGATTGAAAAAGGGATTCCAAAAGAGTATAAAAATGAAACAGAGCAGATTCGGACCGCAACTGTGGAGGTAAGACAGCAGATTCGGGAGATTATCCTGAATACAAAACAGAAGGCGGGAAATATCGGTACAATTGCCGAAAGTACATCTGGAAAAATGACGGAACTGAATCAGGAAATATCGGGTATTTCCGGTTTGGTGGGTCAGGTAACGGCACAGACGGTTCAGGCAAGGGAATTGACAGCCATAATTATGAATAACGGAAAAGAATTGGGAGATGCTATAGAAAATGTAGCTAAAAAGGCAGGGGAAGCGGCAGAACAGTCCGGCAGCATCATGGAGCGGGCTGGAAAGCAGCGTGAAACTTCCGGACAGTCTGCAGAAGCAGCCGTGGCGCTTTACCGGGAAACAAAGGGAGATTTGGAAAAAGCAATTACTGACAGTCAGAGAGTCCAGGAGATTAACACACTGACCGATGAAATTCTTGCCATCAGTGCCCAGACAAATCTTCTGGCATTGAACGCATCCATAGAAGCTGCCAGAGCAGGGGAAGCAGGAAAAGGATTTTCTGTTGTTGCAGATGAAATCAGGCAGTTGGCAGACAATTCCAAGCAGGCAGTGGATAAGATTCGTCAGGTGACGGAAGGGGTGGTACATAATGTTGCTTTTCTGTCAGAAAGTTCAGGAAAGTTATTGGAATTTATGAATGGAAAAGTTATGGAAGATTACAGGGGAATGACAGAACTTGCAGAAATATATCAGAAAGATGCTATATTTTATAATGATATTTCTGAAGATTTGGGTGCTGCCTCTGAAGAGATGAGTGCCAGCATGGCAGGAATCAATGAATCCATTGCTGCCATTACGGGCCTTGTGGCTGAAATAGCCGAGTTTATGGGCAGTATGAAACAGTCAGCAGAAAAATCCAATGAAAATTCCGGAGCAGTAGTGAAGCAGATGGAAGAATTGTTCCGGTTAAGTGAATTGTTAAACCGGACGGTAGCTTCATTCAGAGTATAATACTTTGGCAAATCATAAGAAAAGCAGGAGGCATGGGAAGTCATGTTAGGTGGTCCGGTATATATAGCGCTGATTCGTTTTTCGGTCAGTCTTGCAGGAGTCATTATATTGTTTTGTCTGATGAGTGAACCGCGATATGAAAGAAAAAAGATGCTCATCGGTTATGGTTGTTTTAGCACAACAGAGATTGTGCTGGCATGTATCTGGTATATGGTTGACTGGGAGAGCTGTGTAAAATTAGTGGCATTCGTAATGTTTATTTGTTTTTCTGTTTTTGCCATGTGTATGAGCAGTGACCATATCTATCTCTCGGTGTATAAACTGGCTCTTACACTCTATCTGATGGCAGTGTTTTTAATCGGCGGTCTGGAAGTATCCATTCTGATTTTTCACAGAAATGTATGGGCCGATATTATTACCAGAATTATTATGATATCACTTATGACACTTTTTATAGAGAAAAAAATTAAATATGCCATTCGCGGATTTAGCTATTATGTGGAAAATGAACTGGACCACATAAGCGTTACCATTATGATTATCAGTATCCTGTTCGGAATCGGGTTTATTTTAAATCCAAACATTAAGGATCAGACACCCTATCGTCTGTTTCAGATGGTTATAAACTTTTATCTGACCGGTGCCCTTCAGTTTCTTGTGTTCCGGTTATATCTTCATATCGGTCAGGAAAAGGAATATCAGAAAGAGAATCAGTTAATGAAAATGAATCAGAGACTGTTGGAAAGAAATATGGAACTTCTGGAAGAATCTGTGGAGTCTGGAAGAAGGATTCGTCATGATGCAAGGCATCATAACGCTGTCATAGCGGAATATGCCCGAAGAGGGCAGACTGTGGAGTTACTGCAGTATTTAAAGGAATATAACAGGAAAACAGACAGCAGAAGTCCGGAGAAAATTTGTGCCAATACGGCTGTTAATAATATACTTTCAGCATATACCAGAAAGGCGAAAAGGGAGCAGATTCAGGTTACACTGGATGTGGAACTGGCCAGGAAACTGACCATCCCTAATATTGATTTGGTAACAATACTGGCGAATGCCTATGAAAATGCCATTTTTTCCTGTATTGAGGTTAAAAAGCAGTCAGAGGACAGAGAATGTTTTATTCATCTTATGCTTAAAAGAAAAAATAATAAACTGGTTATTTGTTGCCGCAATACCTGCCGGGCGGAAACCGAATTAAAAAACGGACAGCCGAAACCGGAATTTACGGGAGGTATCGGCGTGCTTAGTATTGTCAAAACAGCAGCAAATTACGATGGGAAGTATGATTTTAGAAATGATAACGGGGTTTTTATTTTTCGGCTGATTATGAATATTCCCCAGAAGGAAAATTAAATAAAAATTTAGAAAGGTAAATGGTGTCTGTAGATGTATCAGATAGCACTCTGTGATGATGAGACAGAAGAATTAAATAAAACGGAGCAAATGCTGAACGGCTATGAGAAAAAATATCCGGAAATGAAATTTATAATCCGGCGTTTTGAAAGTGCAGATGAACTGCTGGATACGGTCAGTGAAAAAAATTACATGCCAGATTTGGTTTTGATGGATATATACATGCCCGGAAAAATTGGAATTGAAGCAGCCAGAGAACTGCAGGAGATGGGAAACAGGGGAAGGATTATTTTTCTTACCACATCGAAAGAGCATGCATTAGCGGCATTTGGGGTAAAGGCATCCCAATATCTTGTAAAACCCATATCCAAAGAAGTATTGTTTTCTGTATTAGACAGCTTGTTAGAGAAAATTGAGGAAGAGCGCAGAAAATATCTGCTACTACGGATTGAGGGGAGGATTCAGCGAATTGCAATTAATGATATTGAATATTGTGAAGCCCAGGGAAAAACACAGTTTCTGCATCTGACAGATGGCAGAAAGTGCCTGCTTCGTATAACTATGGGGGAGATTTATGAAAAACTTTCCCGGTATCAGGAGTTTGTAAGAGTAGGAATCGCCTATGTCGTAAATCTTGGTCATATTGACAGCCTGAATGCCCAGGATATCTGTTTTAGTACCGGAAAAAAAATCTATCTGCCAAGGGGAGCCTATAAAATTTTAAAAGAGCAGTATTTTCGGTATTATTGTGAGGAGAACTGATTGCCAGGAAGCAATACCAGTTATATCTGCACTTCAAAATATTTTAAAAGAATTATCAGGAAAGTGTGGAGATAAATTCAGAAATATACTTATCAAACGCATGCTCCAGGGATTTATCCATCGTAAATATTTTCAGTGAGGTGCCGGTTACACAGCTTGCCGTACCGTTTTCATATTTAATATTGATAAACAGTTCATTGACATCGTTCATGGTAAGGGTGGTTTCAACGGAATCAATCAGTGAATTTATAAACGATTCATTCATTGCAAATATAATTTTCATCTTTACCGGTGTTTTATGTCCTTTAATCAGGTTATAACAAATAGGACGAAGCGTTCCGTAGCTGCTTAATTTCTGGTTGGTTAAATCATTAAATTCGTCTTCAGAATAGAATTCTCTGCAGATATGTCCGTCAATCTGGAAAGTATTATAGGTAGTAATACTGATACTGTTAACCAGAAAAGTATCAAATTTATCGGAAGCCAGCAGGAAGTTCATGAATTTCTTTAAATCTTTAATTTCTTCTGTAATCATAGTAATCCTTTCAAAGATAAAATATTCAGGCGGTTATGAAAATTGTGGCCTGCTAAAATATAAATAGAATCATATCACAGATAAAGTGATTTTTCAAATATTATAGTTTCAGTTACTATTCAGGCAGATTTGCTGCAGGCGTATTGATGATTTAGGCTGGCAGGACGCAGAAACGGAATCCTTCGGGCACAGGCTGGCTCCTCTCCAAAAGCCAGAAAGTTCTAAGTGTTCTGCGACAGATATTCTCATGCGAACGCTACCATCAGCAATTCGGCGTCCATGCCTCACTGCTGATTTTGTCTGACCTCGTGTCAGACAATAGCTGAAATTCTTAAG
>JAAWEK010000032.1 GCA_022794265.1 Lachnospiraceae bacterium | reverse complement strand
GTGACTACGAAAGACAGATTGCAAGTTCTTAGTGTTCTGCTAAGGTTCCAGCTATTTTCTGACACGAGGTCAGAAAAAGGCGGATTTGAGGCAGGATGCCGAATATCCGCCGGTAGCGTCTGCCTTCGAATATCTTTCACAGAACACTTAGAACTTTCATCTGTCTGAAGTGGAACATTCGAACCCCCTTCCCCGGACATAACTGCGTCCGTTTATCCAAATAACAAACCACCCGCAGCAATTCTGCCCGAATCACAACAGTCCCCCCTTAGTTTTATTAAAATATCTTGAAAAAAACATAAAAATATTATAGAATTATACCTAATCATCTTTTATAAGATTATTTATATCCGTTTGGAAGTTAATTACATTATAATAGAAAAGAGGGATTTTCATGAAGTTCAACATAGCAGTTATGCCGGGAGACGGAATCGGACCGGAGATTGTTGAAGAAGCAAAGAAGGTACTGGATACGGTAGGAAGCAGGTATGGACATTCATTTAATTACACCGAAGTGAAAATCGGAGGAATTTCCATTGATACATATGGAGAGCCGCTGACACAGGAAGCGCTGGAAACGGCAAAGGCCAGTGATGCTGTTTTATTAGGTGCGGTCGGTGGTGTCGTAGGTAAGGATAAATGGTACGAACTGGCTCCGAACTTAAGACCGGAAGCCGGATTACTGGCTATTCGAAAGGGACTTTCCCTCTATGCCAATTTAAGGCCGGCATATCTGTACGAAGAACTGAAGGAGGCATGTCCTCTGAAAGAAGATATTGCGGCAGCAGGTTTTGATATGGTGGTGGTCAGGGAATTGACCGGCGGACTTTACTTCGGCGAGAGAAGCACAAGAGAAGTAAACGGCGTGATGACTGCGGTAGACACTCTTACATATACGGAAGAAGAAATCAGAAGGATTGCCGTTACAGGATTTGATATCGCCATGAAAAGAAACAAGAATGTTATCAGTGTGGATAAGGCAAATGTTCTGGATTCTTCCAGATTATGGCAAAAAGTGGTAGCAGAAGTTGCAGAGGATTATCCGGAGGTAACACTTACCAATATGTTGGTAGATAATTGTGCCATGCAGTTAGTAAAAGACCCGAAGCAGTTTGATGTTATTCTTACAGAGAATATGTTTGGAGATATATTATCCGATGAGGCAAGCATGATAACCGGATCTATTGGAATGTTGCCATCCGCCAGTCTGGGTTATAATAAAATGGGATTATACGAGCCGAGTCATGGTGCGGCGCCGGATATTGCAGGCAAAGATATTGCCAATCCCATAGCAACCATTCTTTCAGCCGCCATGATGCTTCGGTACTCCTTTGATTTGGATAAAGAAGCCGATGCGGTGGAAGCAGCGGTGAAAAAGGTATTAGAGGATGGAATCCGTACCATAGACATTATGTCTGAAGGCATGACACAGGTAGGCTGCAAAGCAATGGGAGATGCCATCTGTGAGCGGATTAAGTAAAAATAATAACAGGTAATATAATTATAGAATATATAAAACAGAAAAATGCGGAAAGGAAACAGATAGTATGAAGAGTGATAACGTAAAATCAGGAGTACAGCAGGCTCCGCACCGTTCCTTATTTAATGCATTGGGAATGACAAAAGAAGAACTGGACAGACCATTGGTTGGTATTGTCAGCTCATATAATGAAATCGTACCGGGACATATGAATATTGATAAAATTGCAAATGCGGTTAAAATGGGTGTTGCAATGGCAGGCGGAACCCCGATTATGTTTCCGGCCATTGCGGTATGTGATGGAATTGCCATGGGGCATACAGGAATGAAGTATTCTCTGGTTACCAGAGATTTGATTGCCGATTCTACAGAATGTATGGCAATGGCCCATCAGTTTGATGCGCTGGTTATGATACCAAACTGTGATAAAAATGTGCCAGGCTTACTGATGGCAGCGGCAAGACTGAATATACCTACGATATTTGTCAGCGGCGGTCCAATGCTGGCCGGAAAGGTAAAAGGCTGTAAGACATCATTATCCAGTATGTTCGAGGCTGTCGGATCTTATGCTGCTGGAACCATGACACTGGAAGATGTGGAAGAATTTGAAGAAAAAGCATGTCCGACCTGTGGTTCCTGCTCCGGTATGTATACTGCCAACAGCATGAACTGTCTGACGGAAGCATTGGGCATGGCATTAAAAGGAAATGGAACGATTCCGGCAGTTTACTCTGAGAGAATTAAACTGGCAAAACATGCAGGTATGAAAGTAATGGAATTACTGGAGCGTAATATCAGACCAAAAGATATTATGACGGAAAAAGCCTTTATGAATGCATTGACAGTTGATATGGCATTGGGTTGCAGTACCAACAGTATGCTCCATCTGCCGGCTATTGCTCATGAGGCAGGCGTGGAACTGAATCTGGATATTGCAAATGAAATCAGCGCCAGAACACCAAATCTTTGTCATCTGGCTCCGGCAGGACATACCTATATTGAAGAGCTTAATGAAGCAGGCGGCGTATATGCCGTTATGAATGAATTAAATAAAAAAGGACTGTTAAATACCGATTTAATTACGGTTACAGGAAAAACAGTCGGAGAAAACATTGAAAACTGCATTAACAAAAATCCGGAAGTTATCCGGCCGGTTGAGAATCCGTACAGCGAAGTCGGCGGGATTGCCGTACTCCGGGGAAATCTTGCACCGGACAGCTGTGTGGTAAAGCGTTCGGCCGTGGTTCCTGAAATGTTAAAGCATGAGGGACCTGCCAGAGTTTTTGATTGTGAGGAAGATGCAATCGCAGCAATCAAAGGCGGCAAAATAGTGGCAGGGGATGTTGTTGTTATCCGTTATGAAGGACCAAAGGGAGGTCCGGGTATGCGTGAGATGTTAAATCCTACATCAGCAATAGCGGGAATGGGCTTAGGCTCCAGTGTGGCACTGATTACAGACGGCCGTTTTTCAGGGGCTTCCAGGGGAGCCTCCATCGGTCATGTATCTCCGGAAGCGGCCGTGGGCGGACCGATTGCGCTGGTGGAAGAAGGAGATATTATCCAGATTGACATCAATGCCAATAAGATTATGCTGAAGGTTTCTGATGAAGAATTGGCGGAGAGAAAAGCAAAATGGCAGCCGAGGGAGCCGAAGGTAACAAACGGTTATCTGGCAAGATATGCTTCTATGGTAACTTCTGCCAATACCGGAGCGATTTTAAAATCAAATTAGGAACAGGCATTGCTGAATGGAGAAGAAAGGAAAGTAATATGCAGTTAACGGGTTCACAGATTATTATTGAATGTTTAAAAGAACAGGGCGTGGATACTGTATTCGGTTATCCAGGCGGAGCCATTTTAAACGTATATGATGAATTGTATAAACATTCAGATGAGATAACACATTATTTAACTTCCCATGAACAGGGAGCTGCCCATGCGGCAGATGGTTATGCGCGATCTACCGGGAAAACGGGCGTGTGTATGGCAACGTCAGGTCCAGGTGCGACAAACCTGGTGACCGGGATTGCTACCGCATATATGGATTCCGTTCCGATGGTGATTATTACCGCAAACGTGGCGAAATCATTATTGGGGAAGGATTCCTTTCAGGAGGTAGACATTGTAGGTATTACAATGCCGATTACAAAGCATAACTATATTGTACAGGATGCTGAGGATCTGGCAGAGACACTGAGAAAAGCTTTTTATGTGGCAAAATCGGGACGTCCGGGACCGGTACTGGTGGATGTTACCAAAGATGCAACTGCAAATAAAGCAGAATACAGTTATAAAGAGCCAAAGAAAATAGAACGTTCTACAGAGAATATTCAGGAAGAAGATATTGAAGCAGCTTTAAAGTTGATTCATAAATGCAAAAAACCATTTATCTTTGTAGGCGGCGGTGCGGTTATATCCGAGGCCTCCGAAGAATTAATGGAATTTGCCGTAAAGATTGATGCTCCGGTTTGTGATTCTTTAATGGGAAAAGGAGCTTTTGACGGTACCCATCCGTTATATACCGGAATGTTAGGCATGCATGGAACGAAAGCCTCTAACTTCGGCGTTACGGAATGTGACTTATTGATTGCCATTGGTGCCAGATTCAGTGATCGTGTAATAGGAAATGCCAAGAAGTTTGCAAAAAATGCCAAGGTACTTCATATTGATGTGGATGCAGCAGAAATTAATAAAAATATCAGAACTACCGCAAGCATTATTGGAGATGCCAGGGAAGTTCTGAAACGGTTAAATGCTAATCTGGAGACGACAAAGAGACCAGAGTGGATTTCGCATATCAATGAACTGAAATCTTCTTATCCTCTTACCTATGTGGCAAATCAGCTGAACGGACCTTATTTGATACAAAAGCTGTATGAAATAACAAAAGGCGATGCGATTATTACTACGGAAGTGGGCCAGCATCAGATGTGGGCGGCACAGTTTTACCGGTATTCCAGACCGAGAACCCTGATTACTTCCGGAGGAGCAGGAACCATGGGATATGGCCTTGGAGCATGTATCGGAACAAAAGTAGCAAATAAGGATAAGGTGGTAGTTAATATTGCCGGAGATGGATGTTTCCGTATGAATATGAATGAGATTGCCACGGCTGTCAGATATAATATTCCGATTATTGAAATTATTTTAAATAATCATGTGCTGGGCATGGTAAGACAATGGCAGACCTTATTTTACGGCAAGCGTTATTCCCAGACCACACTGAATGATCAGGTGGATTACGTAAAAGTGGCAGAGGCCATGGGAGCCAAAGCATACAGAATTACCAAAATGGAAGAAGTGGAGCCGGTGCTTAGGGAAGCCATTGCATTGAATATACCGGTTGTCATTGACTGTCAGATTGGCAGTGATGATAAAGTATTTCCGATGGTTGCGCCGAATGCGCCAATCAGTGAGGCGTTCAGCGAAGAAGATTTAGCGGCTAAAGGTCTTGACTGTTAATACTAACAGATGTAAAATAAAAAAGTTATGAAGGTCTACACTAAAGGAGGATATAGAAGTGAGCAGAGTTTACAATTTTTCGGCTGGGCCGGCTGTATTACCGGAAGAGGTATTGCAGGAGTTAGCAGATGAAATGATGGATTATAACGGAACAGGAATGTCTGTTATGGAGATGAGCCATCGTTCCAAAGCATATCAGGAGATTATTGATACTGCGGAGCAGGATATCAGGGATTTGATGAATATACCGGACAATTATAAGGTATTGTTTCTTCAGGGTGGTGCTTCCCAGCAGTTTGCCATGATTCCGATGAACCTTATGAAAAACGGTGTGGCAGATTATATCGTTACCGGACAGTGGGCAAAAAAGGCGTATCAGGAAGCCTGCAAATATGGTAAGGCAAATAAAATCGCATCTTCTGAGGATAAGACGTTCTCCTACATTCCGGATTGTTCTGACCTTCCGATTAGTGAAGACGCAGATTATGTATACATATGTGAGAATAATACGATTTACGGAACAAAGTATAAAAAGCTTCCGAATACAAAGGGTAAAATACTGGTTTCCGATGTATCTTCCTGTTTCTTATCTGAGCCGGTAGATGTTACCAAATATGGCATTATCTATGGCGGTGTTCAGAAGAATATCGGACCGGCAGGTGTGGTAATCGTTATTATCCGTGAAGATTTAATCACAGAAGATGTATTGCCGGGAACACCAACCATGCTTCAGTATAAGACCCATGCGGACAATGGCTCCATGTATAATACGCCTCCGGCATATGGAATTTATGTATGTGGAAAGGTATTTAAGTGGTTAAAGAAGATGGGCGGTCTGGAAGCCATGAAGAAACATAATGAGGAAAAGGCAAAGATTTTATATGATTTCCTTGACGAGAGCAAATTATTCAAAGGAACCGTTGTGAAAGAAGACCGTTCCCTGATGAATGTTCCGTTTGTAACAGGAAATGAAGAATTAGATGCTAAGTTTGTAAAAGAAGCAAAAGCGGCAGGTTTTGAAAATCTTAAGGGACACAGAACCGTTGGCGGTATGAGAGCAAGTATTTATAATGCAATGCCGAAGGAAGGCGTACAGAAGCTTGTAGAATTTATGAAGAAATTTGAGGCTGAGAATATATAATAAAAATAAATCATATATCTTTCAGGCAAATATGGTTAGATAACTATATTTGCCTGTGGACATATCAGACAGAAAGAAAGGTATGACAAAGAAATGACAAAGATTAATTGCTTAAATCCAATTGCAGCTGTTGGTTTGGATTTATTTACTGATAAGTATGAAACCGTAGATAATTTTGCAGAGGCAGAGGCGGTGCTGGTCAGAAGTGCAGCCATGCATGATTTGGAACTTCCGTCTTCATTGAAAGCTATTGCAAGAGCAGGAGCCGGTGTGAACAATATTCCTTTGGAAAAATGCGCAGAGCAGGGTATCGTGGTATTTAATACGCCGGGTGCCAATGCCAATGGCGTAAAGGAACTGGTAATTGCCGGAATGTTACTGGCAGCCAGAGATATTGCAGGCGGTATCGAGTGGGCAAAATCTGCAAAGGATGATGCTGATGTAGCTAAGAATACGGAAAAGGAAAAGAAGAGATTTGCAGGAACGGAAATAGCCGGAAAGAAACTGGGCGTTATCGGTCTTGGTGCAATTGGTGTTAAGGTTGCTAATGCAGCGATTTCTCTTGGAATGGAAGTATATGGATACGACCCTTACATTTCTATTGCAGGAGCCTGGAACTTATCCAGAAGTGTTAAGCATATTGCTACAACAGAAGAGATATTTAAAGAGTGTGATTATATTACCCTTCATGTTCCGTTGCTGGACAGCACAAAGGGAATGGTTAATAAAGAAGCTTTTGATATGATGAAGGATGGAGTCGTTATCCTGAATTATGCCAGAGATATTCTTGTTGATGAAGAAGCAATGGCAGAAGCATTGAAATCCGGAAAAGTAAAGAGATATATGACAGACTTCCCAAATCCGTTATCTGTTAATATGGAAGGCGCGATTGTTACCCCGCATATCGGTGCTTCCACCGAAGAATCCGAAGATAACTGTGCAATAATGGCAGTTAATGAGATTATGGATTTCATGGAAAATGGTAACATTAAAAATTCCGTAAATTATCCGGCCTGTGATATGGGTGTATGTGATAAGGCTGCCCGTGTGACGATTTGTCACAAGAACATTCCGAATATGATTAGTCAGTTCACCACTGCATTTGCAGGTGAGAATATTAATATTTCGGATATGACAAATAAGAGCAGAGGCGATTATTCTTATACAATGCTGGATTTAGACTCTGCAGCTTCTGAATCGGTTGTTAAGAAAATTGAAGCAATTGACGGCGTTATTAAGGTTCGGATTGTAAAATAAGACGCAAGTGGAAAAAAGAACAGCCGGTAACATGGTTTTAGGCTATGTTACCGGCTGTTTTTGTATGATATAGGGTATATAGTACAGAGTTTATATTAGAAGAATATTGACTTTACTAAAAAAATGTTGTAGTATAAATTTTATAAGAAAATATGTAATTGATAAATGAATTTTAATTCTCTGAACTATTTAATATTAATTCTTTAAGTAACAACACAAATTATGTGAATTGATTGAAAAAACATTGAATGTGTTATGTTATATCTAAGCAAAATGTAAATTATCTCTGTAAAAATCCAACAAAAGATAAAAATAGCGAAAAGTGGTTTACTTCCTTAAATGCTGTATTCGTAAATTGAGGAGAACATTAGCTTATATTCGTTTGAAGATTTATACAAATTTTAGAGTACTCTTGTCATTTTTTATGCTATAATAATGCTATATCATTAATATAGATAAAAAAGGAGAACAAAATCATGGCTTATTCAGAAGAAATAAAGAAGATTCGTCAGAAATGTTTTCTGTCACAGGAGGCTTTTGGCAGAGAACTTGGCGTTTCATTTTCATCTATCAACCGTTGGGAAGGTGGAAAAAGTAAACCTAATATGTCCGCTATGAAAAAGATTAAGGATTTTTGTGATAACCACAACATTGATTTTAACGGATTAGAAGAACAGTGGACACAGACGGGAAAGGATGAATAGTAGCATGGCGAAGAAGAAAACTGCTGAAAAAGCATTGAACATAGATAATATTTTATTTAATTGCAGAGATATTTTGCGTGCGGCACGTAACTCAGGTTCTTTTTTTGAAAAACGTGACATGATGCTTACACTTGTATTTTTGCGTTTCATTGGTGAGAAATACGAAGACGGAATAGAAAGGCTTCGTCAGACTTTAATTGAACAAGGGCTTGATCCGGAAGATGAAAATATCAGAGCAGCATTCTTTGATGATGCTACTTTTACGGACGGAACATATAATTTACCACTTGAAGCAAGGTGGTCAACGATCATTTATACTCCTGCACCTGGGCTAAATGTTGCACTTGATACGGCACTTCATAGTATTGCAACAGCTTCAAAGGATTTAAAGGGCTGTTTTATCGAAGGCACGTTTACTACTCGTAATCTTGGTGCAAACGATATTAAGAAGCTTGTCGATGAAGTAAATAAAATCAGCCATAAGGCATTTGGGGAAGAAAAAGACCTTATCGGTCGGGTTTACGAATATTTCCTGAAAGAATTTGCAGTAAATGCCACAAAGGAAGAGGGAGAATTTTATACTCCTCATGACGTTGTACAGTTGATTGCGGCAATGATAGAACCTTATGACGGCACATTATATGATCCTTGCTGTGGTTCGGGTGGCATGTTTATTCAGAGCGCCGCCCTTGTCAAATCAAAGCAGGGTGATATCAACAAAATCAATATTTATGGACAGGAAAAGGATGCAGCTACTTATCGTCTTGCAAAAATGAATCTTGCACTTCGGGGCTTAAGCCACAACCTTGGCGAAACAAATGATTCGTCCTTTACGCACGATTTACATAAGGGATTATACTTTAACTATATTATGGCAAATCCACCGTTCAATCTGAAAGGCTGGTATGATGAAAATTTAAAGAGTGATGCACGTTGGTCAGACTATATAACACCGCCTGAAAGCAATGCAAACTATGCTTGGATTTTGCATATGCTTTCCCACTTGAAGAAAGCGGATGGAGTTGCGGGATTCCTTCTTGCGAATGGTGCATTGAATGATAGTGATACTTTAGAAATCCGTAAGAGGCTGATTCAGAAGGATAAGGTTGAAGTGATTATTGTCCTTCCAAGAGAATTGTTTATTACAACAGATATCAGTGTTACATTATGGATTTTGAACCAGAATAAAAAAGGCGGTAACTATCATGGTAGAACATTGCGTAATCGTGAGAATGAAATACTCTTTATGGATTTGCGTACATGGACAGAAAATCCGGTTAAAGGAGAAAATAAAAAGAAGGTACGTTTGATAACGGAACAGATTGAAAAAGCAGCAGATATTTACCATACATGGCAGAGTGAAGGAACTGACGGAACAAAATATAAAGTTCCTGAACTTTATCGTAGTGTAGCGATTGCAGAAATTAAAACCAAAGGCTGGGCGCTTACGCCAAGCAAATATATTGAATTTATCGACCGTGATTTAGAAATTGATTACGAAAAAGAAATGGCTCGTATTCAGGCGGAAATGAAGGAAGTTATGGAACAGGAAAAGAGATCCCAGCAGATGCTGGAAAATGCATTTAGGGGGATTGGTTATGGGATTGACTAAGTATAAAATTGGAGATTTAGTTACGATAGTTGATGAACGTAACAATCTTGATATACGAGATTTTTATGGAATAAATATAAATAAAGAATTTATACTTACTGTTGCAAATACAGAAGGTTTAGATGAAACTAAATATAAAGTAGTCAGAAAAAATCGATTTGTTTATAGTGGAATGCAGACAGGAAGGGATAAATGTATCAGAGTAAGTATGTATAACTATGAAAAGCCCATTTTGGTTTCACCTGCATATACCACTTTTGAAGTGACAGCCACGGATGTAGCGATACCTCTTTATTTTTTCATGAAGTTTTTATCAAAAGAAATGGACAGATATGGGGCTTTTTGTAGTGATGATAGCATTCGATCGAATCTTGATTGGGATGTGTTTTGCGATATCGATATTGAACTTCCACCACTTCAACTTCAGCAAAAATATGTAGATGTTTACAATGCCATGCTTGCAAATCAACAAAGTTATGAGCGGGGGTTGGGTGATTTAAGAATTGTGTGCGAAGGATATTTAGATAATCTGCGTACTAAATTACCACATAAAAAAATTGGTGATTATATTGAGTTATTGGAAAATAAAAATGAGTTTAACGAATACAATTTAGATAATGTGCGTGGTGTGTCAATTGAAAAACGATTTATTAAGACAAAGGCTGACATGAAAGATGTGGATTTAAGACCGTATTATATAGTGAAGCCAAATGAATTTGCATATGTAACAGTAACATCAAGAAACGGTGAAAAAATATCAATGGCATTTAATGATACAACGGAAACATATATATGTTCATCATCTTATGTTATATTTAAATGTAGGGATGAAAATAAGCTTTTACCAAGATACTTACGAATATATTTTGAACGCTCTGAATTCAATAGGTATGCAAGATTTCATTCTTGGGGAAGTGCCAGAGAAACTTTTGACTATACTGAAATGAAGGAAGTCTGTATTCCTATTCCGGATATTAGTGTGCAAAGAGCTATCGCAGACATTTTTGAATCATATACAAACAGACGATCTATAAATGAAAAACTCAAAGCACAGATAAAAGATATTTGCCCTGTCTTAATCAAAGGCTCTATCGAAGAAGCAAGAAAACGAGGAGACGTAATCAATGGCTAAGTTAAAAGAATACAATGGTTATTACTGTGAATCAGAATATGAATATGCTTTCCTAGACTTTTTGAAAAAGGAAGGCTGGAACTACCTTCTTGGCAGAAAAGTTTCCCGTATCAGCAAAAAAGATGTTTTGATTGCGGATGATTTCAAGACATTTATTTCAGACACAAATGCTGATTTAACGGAAGATGAAGTAACACAAATTTATGATACGATTCGCCTTGTAGGTAGCGAAAGTGATTTCGCCACATTACATAAGGTTTATGGCTGGATGGTAGATGGTATACAGTTTACTCCGATGAACGGTATGGCACGAATGATTTCACTGATTAATTTTGATAATCCTAACAAAAATATATTCCGTGCCGTGAATCAGTTTACAGTTGAGTATGTTAATAATGGTCAAAAAGAAAATCGCAGACCTGATGTAGTTCTGTATGTAAATGGTATGCCGCTGTGTATCATAGAATTAAAAAATCCTGCCGATGCTCATGCTACGATATATGATTCATGGGAACAGATTACTATTCGCTATTGGAGAGATATTCCACACTTGTTACATTATTGTCCGCTGGCTTGTATCTCTGATGGTGTGAAAACAAGACTTGGAACAGTATGCACACCATATGAGCATTTCTATGCCTGGAGACGGGTAAACGATGGCGATGCGATATCTACGCTTCCGTTTGCCGAGACAGAAACCATGATAAAAGGTGTTTATAGTCCGGCACGTTTTCTTGAAATTTTTAGGGATTATATTTACTTTCAGGATAGTATTTATGATAGCGAAGAACGAGAAATTGTATGCCGTTATCCACAGTTCTTTGCTGCAAGACTTTTGAAGCAAAGTATTGTAAATTCTATTGTTACAGGCAGTGGTAAGGGAGGAACCTATTTTGGTGCAACCGGATGTGGAAAAACATATACAATGGCATTTCTTGCCCGTCAGCTTGCACTTCGTTGTGTAGATATACCACAAATTGGTTCGCCGACAATTATATTGATTGTTGACCGTGAGGAACTTCAAAAACAGGGGGCAAAATTATTCACAAAGAGCAAAGAATTTTTGAATCTCGGGGAAGTATCTGTTGTGAAAAACAGGGCACAGCTAAGACAGGAGCTTGGCGCAAGACAAAGTGGAGGTTTTTACATTTGTACAATTCAAAAATTTTGTGACAGAAAAGATGACAAAATCGGTCTGATCAATGATCGGCAGAATATCATCTGTTTTTCCGATGAGGCTCATAGAACACAGCTTGAACATTCGAAGAAAATTCAGTTCAGCAAAGATGTGGATGAGAATATGAAAGCTATGATTTCAAAGCCGTATGCAAAGGTATTGAAAGAAGCATTCCCACAGGCCACTTTTGTAGGGTTTACTGGTACGCCTATTGCAGAAACATATCAGACCTTTGGTGATGAAATTGACCGATATACAATGGATCAGGCAGTTGCAGACGGTTTAACGGTTTCGATCAAGTATCACCCTCGTATTGCAAAGGTACTGCTTAACAAAGAAAAAGTAAAGGAAATCGAAGACTACTATAAAAAATGCGCCGATGAAGGTGCAACCTATGAAGATGTTGAAGCAAGCAAGGAAGCAATGAGTTCTATGGAAGTAATTCTTGGAGAGCCTTCGCGATTGGAGCGGCTTGCTACAGATATCCATGATCATTATAGTTCTGCTTGTGCAGGTGATCCGGACAGAGTACAAAAAGCAATGATTGTCTGTTCAAACAGAAAAATTGCTTATGTATTACTTCAAAAATTTAGGGATAAATACCCTGAATGGTTTGAAGAAAATAAAACACAGGACGGCGTTTCTGTAACGGAAGAAGAATTAAAAGAATTGAAACCAATGCCATTTATTGCAATGGTATCAAGTGTCGGCAGCAACGATGAAAAAGGTATGTACAATTATTTAGGCGGGGTTAAGAATGATAAGCGTTCGGAAGAATTTGACGCTGCTTTTAAACAGGAAAAATCGAACCTCCATATTGTTATTGTTGTAGATATGTGGATTACGGGTTTTGATGTTCCCTGTCTTACATATTTGTATAATGATAAACCGCTTAAAAAGCATATGTTAATACAGACCATCAGCCGTGTAAACAGAAAATATCCGGGCAAAGAATTTGGAATGGTTATTGATTATATTGGTATTCGCGATAATATGCGTGAAGCAATGAAGATTTATGGCGGAGATACTTCTGTTGCACCTACGTCTGATGATGTTGAGCAGGCTACATCTGTGTTCAGAGAAGAACTGGAAATCTTAAAAACGCTGTTTACTGATTACGATTTGGCACCTTTTTTAAACCCAGAGTGTGACCCTGCTATGCGCTATAGACTTCTTGCAAAAGCGGCTGAGTATGTATTTGTCTCAACACAGGAATTGCAAACACAAGGAAATAAAGGTTCTCAGAGGGTTTCATTCAAAACCTATTTTTTAAAGACTGTAAAGCGAATGAGGACTGCTTTTGATATTTGTCAGCCTTCCGGCTATCTTGGTGAAGAAGAATCTGCACTTGCACAATGCTTTATGGCTATTGCTGGTTTTGTTCGTAAAATGAGCGGGACAAGTGAAGTGGATACAGATACCATGAATCGTGCAGTTTCAAAAATGGTTGAGGAAGCGTTGAAATATAATCAGGTGGAAAGTGTTCTTGAAAGTGGCGAGGAAGAAGATATCTTTTCACCAGAATACTTTGAGAAATTATCGGATGTTAAAATGCCTGCAACAAAGCTGGAACTTCTTGTGAAAATGCTTCGTAAGCAGATTAAGGAATATGGAAAAGTGAACCAGTTGGCAGCGAAGTCATTCCATGAAATGCTGGAAAGGACAATTGCGGAGTATCATGAAAGACGAAAGTCTCTTAGTGCAGAAGAAGCTGGCGAGGCACAGGAACGGGCTTCGGATGATATTATTAAGGCTGCTACAGAGCAGGCTTTGAAAATTCTTCGCCAAATGCAGGAGAACAGAGAAAGTTTCCGAAAAATAGGTTTAACATTTGAAGAAAAAGCGTTCTACGATATTTTAATTTCTCTGCGTGAGCAATATAACTTTGAATACGGAACGGATAAAGAAGTAGATGGCGTTATTATCAATGACAAGTGCAAAGCTTTAGCGAAAAAGGTAAAGGAAATCATAGATACAAAGTCTTCATTCGCAGATTGGCTCAATAACCAGAATGTGAGAAATCAATTAAAATTGGATATTAAAATATGTTTGGTTAAGAATGGATACCCACCTCAGTATAGTCCGGAAGTATTCAATAAGGTTATGGAACAAGTAGAGAACTTTGAGGAATATTCTAGAACAGAAGATTTAAAAAACGAAGCAGCTTTTTCTGCAAAGGATTGTCAATATGAGACAGAGAGCAAAGGAATGATGATTGCTGAGAAACTGAAATCTTATGGCAAAGCATAACATAATTTGGTAGGAGATGCTGAAGATGAAGTATGTTTTTTTCTATGATGAGACAGAGCACAGTAGAAAGATTAATTATCAGACTGTTACCGCGGATAATTACTGTGATAATTTCATAACTGGAATTGTAGGTTGGAAAGCAGAAGAAAATGAATGTATTTCTGACAGATACCTTGCTTTTGAATCGAAGTATGATTACAGAAAAAAAGACGGAGAACTAAAGAGTCAGACTATGAAAACAAAAGATTTTAGGTTGGGGTTTGCTTCTCTTAATAATCATACCATTGAGTTTTATGAAGATCTTGTTTCCATGTTTGATGAGAAAATAATTATTTATTTCTCTGTGTTTAGCAAAATAGAATATGTTATTAGTCAGTTGTTTATAAATTATCATAACTCTATGTTTGTGGATATTGATTACATGAAATATTCCATTATTAAGGCTATAAATGTATATCAGCCACAAAATGTGATAGAAGCAATCTATAAAGAACCGCAAACATTTGTTAAAGAATTACGGTCTTTTTTAGAAGATAGAATTATTAAAAATCAGACGAATCGTATTTTGAAAGAGCATGAGAATCAAGCGTTTGAAGAAATACTTATATTGCTTGACGATACGGAAGTGCCGGAAACATTGGATTGGGCATATTTTGCACCGTTTGATGGATTCAAGAAGCTGTTGACAGAAATGAATATTGTTAATTATAAGCTGATGATTGACCGAGAAGGAGAAGAATCGCATACATTGAATTCTGCAATATATGTAGGACTTCAAAATGTTACTGAGGAAGACTCCAAGGAATATGTGGGACTTAGAATGGCAGACATGCTTGCGGGATTAATATCTCGATTGATGCAATCATTGAAGACATCATTAATTGGAGATTATAAAGATGGAAAAATAAAGAAAACTCTTTTGGATTCAGGCTGGTTTGCATTGAATCAGAAGCAACTTGATTTGTATAAAAAATTATATCAAGTAATTTGTGAGAATAATGACCACTGGTACAAATCTTATGCTGGTATTTATTCAGATGATTTGGTAGCTTTTGTAGTGCTTCTTCAATTTATGAATCATTTTTCTTATGTAGAAGAAATTCATAGTAGCAAGATTGAAATGCAACCGGAGTATTATAATGCTTTTGTCTGCGAGAGACTGAGTGAGCGTTATAAAATTATGGAAAAAAAATTACCTATCGATCCTATTGCAAATGATGGCAAAGATTATTTTTATAATCAAAGAGACGCAAAGGTCTATAAGGATATTAATAAGCAGCCTATGCTACCATTACATAATGGACAGAATGAGTTTTATGTACTTTCGGTGGGATTTTCTCGGAGTGGAATCCCGTTGGTGACAATATCGGAGAATGAACAGCCGAAGTGTTATAGACTACCGGATGAATATGGTGATTGGATTATGACTGTTGTGGGATTTGCCAATATGGGCGAAAGATTGTTTCCATCGAAGGTGTTATTTTCATTAATTGGTGGAAGATATTTGGTTGATATTTTATAGATTATAGGTATTTTGGAAATTTATGCTTATAGTGTTGAAACATAGGTGAATAGATGGAAAACAGTCTTTATGATTCGAAGCAAGAACAGGAGGAAAGTATGAGAACAATAAACATGAACACCTTTGTAAATAGTTTTAAAATTAAGCCTGATAAAAGTATGTCTTTCCTCTTGGGAGCAGGTGCATCTGTATCATCTAACATTCCATCTGGAGGGCAAATGGTATGGGATTTTAAAAGAACATTGTATTGTACAGCTAATAACATTCGGACAAGTTTATATAGTGATTTGTCTAAGGAGAATGTACAGGAGGAGATTCAATCCTATTTTGATGGACAAGGGGGATATCCCAAATTATGGTCAACAGAAGAATATTCATTTTATTTTGAAAAGTGCTATCCATCAAGAAAAGATCGAGAGTATTATATTCAAAATAAAGTACGAGATATAAAACCATCATTGGGGTATTTATGTATGGGTGAAATGATAATCAAGGGGAAAGTAGATTTAGTTTCAACTACTAATTTTGATGATTTGGTGCAAGCGGGTGTTCACTCAATTGATTCAGGCACTTCAATCAAAACAATATCATCTGCGGTAAGCGGTAGTGTTGGTTTCTCGTTGAATGAAGGATTCCCTAATATAATAAAGCTACATGGAGATTATTTATTTGATAAATTGAAAAATACAGAGTTAGAATTGCAAAAATTGGAGGATGAAATAGCAGATATTTGGAAGACATCTATAAAAGAAAATGGATTAATAGTTATAGGATATGCTGGCAATGATAATTCTGTTATGTCTGTATTGGAAGAATTAATTGGTGAAGGTGGTATAAAGAAAGGTGTATATTGGTGCAAACCCAAGGGCAGTAATTTTAGCATAAGAGCATGCAAGTTTATGGAGAACGCTTGCAATGTTAATGAACAGTCGGCAGTAGTTGAAATTGAGGCTTTTGATGACCTTATGTATAGTTTGTACTTGGCTATGAATTTGGAAAATTCCAGCATCGATGAGCTATGGAAAGGTCATGATAAAAAACAAGATATTTTATATGATGCGATAGGAAAGTATACAGCAACAGTAATAACGAATGCATTACCAGCAATGCAGTTTCCAAGAAAATGTTATGTATTTAGTTCGAGCATTACTACTTGGAAAGAATTGCGGGCAACAACAAATAATTCTTGTGTTGCAATTTTATATAAAGGTAAAGTATGGACATTGGGGAGCAAAAGTGGTATTTTAGAGGCTTTTGCTGATAAAAATATTAGTAATATTGAGTAAATGGAAATTCCAATATATAAGAAGAAACTCGAACATACATATTTAATAGCCATGTATTATGAGAATATAGAAAATAATATAATAAGCATGGGT
>JAAWEK010000033.1 GCA_022794265.1 Lachnospiraceae bacterium | reverse complement strand
TCTTCGTTTGTTATATTTTTCATGGCTCTTTACCTCCTATATATCATTAGACAACCGAAGAACGGCCCTGTGACATAAAATTTATATTTTTTATACACCGCTTCCATATATCGCTGCTCCACATCATCCGTCAGGCGGCGAATACGTTCCTTGATCTTTCGGACAAGAGATACTCTCTTAACTTATAGCATACTCTGAGGTTTACGATATTGTCAACAGCGCCTGTGTAAGCGGAGAGCCATATCAGGGTTATTTGGTTACTTTTCACGGGCAGGGGCCGCGAGGTATTTTCGTGCGCATTTTGCACACAAAACCCGAGACAGCACGCGCAGGGCATCATTAAATAGATATTAAATATTTGACAAACATCAAATAATATGATATATATAAAATGTGGATGAGATACATGACGAAGACAACTCAACATTCGCAAGGAAGAAAAGGAGGGAGTGCCTCAATATGAGCAGAGAATTTAACTTATCCGTTCGTTCCGAGCCGTTCTGGCTTCAGGAAGCATTTACATGTATGAACTACGTCCCTATGCTGGACAGTGAGGAATGGCTGAATAAGAGCGATGGCTGGAGCAGACGGCAGAAAGAGGAATTTCTGTTTCCTTATCGCAGCTACCGGGGCTCCATGCGGACCAGGCTGCAGCCGATTATGGCACAGTTCTCTCTGTTGGCTGGATATGTGGATTCCGCTCCCCGTGAACAGGAGAGCTCAAAAAGCAGTGAACCGCCCATGATGTTATTTCTGGTAGAAATACAGCATGTGCTTGAGGCAGAGGAGCTGCCGCCTGAGGAGGAACTTGAGACGGAGCTGAATCTGGCATTTCAGAGAATGCTGGAGAGCAGTCTGCCGGATTCTCATAAAATATCGGAGGGCGGACTGTCGGATGTGATGGCGGCACTGGAGGGATGGCAGGGGAGTGATGCGGATAAATTCAAAATGCTGCGCTTGTATTCGGAACGACGGGAAGTGATGGATCAGCTGTGGAGCTTTCAGGAATTTTGCACGGAGATAGGGCGGGAATGCCTGGAATCAGTGCAGGAGCGCTTTGATGCCTGCATGGAAGAACTGAAAAAACCAGAAACAGCCGAAAGATTGCTGGAAAGAGTGGGTATTCAGGGCGGGGAAAAATTCAGCGGCCAGATTACGCCGGTGATTCTGCCGTACAACAGATGTCGGATTGAACTCAGGACGCTGCAGGAGAATCCATGGCATTTCAAAACAAAGTTTCACATAGGGATTGAGACCTTCTATCTCCAGCGTTCCGAAGAAGAGGCTTTCTGTCAAGATGAAGGTCTTTTGGCCCGGTTGAAGGCTCTGAGTGACCTTACCCGGCTGAAAATCCTGCATCAGCTGGCGGAGCACCCCTGCTATCTTCAGGAAATGGCGAAGGCATTGGGATTAACCCCGGCTACGGTGCTTCATCATGTGAGCGTATTGATGGCAGAGAGGCTGATCGAAATACAGGTGACGACAGAGAAAAAGAAGGTGTATTATCGGATAAAAAAGCAGGGACTGGAAGAGGTGAGCCAGGGAATACTACAGCTTGCCATGACAAGGGAGGAGAGGGAAGAGCAACGGAAGCGTCAGATACAGGAAGGGCAGCAGGACCAGGGCGGCATACAATGGATCATTCAAAAATAAAGCCCTTTTGCTTATAAAAGCGCCAGTCGAAATCCCATACGTAAGCATTGGCAAAAATACGGACTGGTGCGGAACTGGAACACTAGGGAGGAATTATGTTCAGATACATGAAAAGGCATTTTATATTAGCGTTGCTGGCACTGTTCATCAGTATAATAACCCAGATTACCGCGCCCATATCCGCTGTTCTCGAGCAAAATATGATCGATTTCATCGTTCAGGGTGACATGGAAGGCTTTCGGAAAATGCTGTGGTATGTTGCCCTTATCGCTTTGACTACAGGGGTCGCATATTATTTGAAGGCGTTGACGGAAAACCGGTTTAAAGCCAGGTTTACGGAAGAACTACGCAATGACTTATATGATGGGATAATGCGTAAGGGGACCGCAGATTTTCAGGACCAGGATACGGCAGAATACATCTCCATCATAAACAATGATGTGGACACGCTGACTGCCAATTTCTCATCACCCATATGGACGTTGGCGGGCATAGGATTTTCGACAGTCTTATCGCTGAGCATCATGCTTGTGTACAGCCCATTGCTGACTGCAGCGGCAGTCCTGTGTTCGCTGCTTTCTTTTTTGGTTCCGACGATCTTTACAAAACAGATAAAAAAGAAGCTGGTTGAGAAAACAATGTACGAAGCTGACTTGTCCGTCCGACTGAAGGAAGCGCTGAACGGTCATGACACAATTTCCGCCTTTCGTGTTTTGGACAAAATACGCATCCGGTTTTCAGAGGCAAATAGAGCTCTGGCGAATTCGTACTACAAGTTTACGCTGTTGCTGGCCGGTTTGGAGAATTGTTCTGCGGTGGTGGGGAAGATCATCAAGTTTATTACCTTTCTGATAGCAGGAGGGATGGCAATGAAAGGACAGATCAGCATTGGCACAGTTATTTTATTTGTATCGCTCTATGGTTTCTTCAGTTCGGGTATCATGCTGTTTTCGCAGTGCGTTCCTCTGCTCAGAGGCTGTAAGCCGGTCATAAGCAAGCTGACAGCCATCATAGATGGCGGGGGTGATACCTTTACGGGAAGCGGAAAACCATCTTTTTCCCATGAAATCCGTGTAACTGATTTACACTTTCAATATAAGGAAGGATTTCCTGTATTGACAGGCTGCGATCTGAGTATAAATAAAAAAGAAAAACTGGCTTTGGTAGGCGCCAGCGGCTGCGGCAAGTCTACCTTCATTAAACTGTTAAGCGGAAATTACAGCGACTATCAGGGCGGAATCTGTTATGACGGCGTTGAGTTAAGGCAGTTAGATATTCTGGAATTACGCAAAATAGTCACTGTCATCCATCAAAATACGCATATTTTTAATGACACGATACGCTACAACATATGTCTGGGCGAAGAGTTCCCGGAAGAAGATTTTGAGAATGCTTTAAGACTGAGCGGCGTGGACGGATTTCTTCCGTCCGTTACAGGCGGTGTGGACGGGCTGTGCGGCGAAGACGGGGCGAATCTGTCCGGAGGACAGAAGCAGCGGATTGCTCTGGCCAGGGCTTTGGTCCGAGGCATAGATTTTCTGATTCTTGATGAGGGCGTGTCCGCCATTGACGTGGAATCCGCCAATGCGATAGAGCAGGATTTGTTGGACATGGAAAATCTGACTCTGCTGACCATAACCCACCGGATTAAGGACGGATTGTTGGGGGATTACGACCGGGTTTTAACCATGGACGAGGGCAGGGTGACAGAGATAAAATGATACATACCTGCCAGTTCTTCCATACACTGGCAGGAACCGAGCGCCTTTAACTTAAAAATAGTTGCAGATTTTCTGCACCAGCGG
>JAAWEK010000021.1 GCA_022794265.1 Lachnospiraceae bacterium | reverse complement strand
AAAGACCGCCCATGGAACTTTCTTGACTTAGCCGATGCCATGCGAGATATCGCGTCGGAGGACGTTGCATTGACAATGCCCGCTGCGAGAGTATGTGGGCACGGATGAAGGATGAGCTTCTCTATAACCGTTATGATACCGAGAGCATGACCATAGAGGAGCTAAGGACCATCATATGGAGATACTTCATCAGCTATTGGAATAACAGGAGGATATGCTCTGCTAATGACGGGCTTCCTCCTATGATTAAACGACAGAGATATTATGAATCT
Organism: Lachnospiraceae bacterium; assembly: GCA_022794265.1. Taxonomy (GTDB): domain Bacteria; phylum Bacillota; class Clostridia; order Lachnospirales; family Lachnospiraceae; genus Bovifimicola. The sequence continues at coordinate 77,310 of JAAWEK010000021.1, read as the reverse complement.
ACGGGTATTGCGGCATAGGCATTGATATCCTTGTAAAAAAGTGTCAACCAATATTGACAATATCAGTTTGATAATATTTATGTTTTGAATCTGATTGCTGCCAGTTTAAGAACCGGTATGCAGTATTTAAAAGTAAACCACCTGAAAGGCAATGAACCGGAGACATTGGTCGTGTCACAGATTGAAGTGAAGGAACAGTTGGAACTGCCGCTGTTTGAATGAGAATAAGCGGATTGGTTTTATAAAAAATGAAATCAGTAAAGGAGGAAAAAAGTCAATGGCATGCGTATTATTGGTAAGGAAAGAAAAAATTGAGGACCCGAAACAGTGGTTCAGTGCTGTTTTTGAAATGGAGGATGAATGGAAAGAAGATGTATATCTGGAGGGATTCAAAAATGATTCGATTTATTTCAGCGAATCTGAAAACGGGAACTTTTACCGTTTTGAAGATATGGAAGAATCTTATTTTGTCTATCTGGAAACAAAGGCCTGGCTGGATATAGCCGGAGAACATGAAATTATATATGGGTTTTATAGTGATGATAATCTATCGGCAGAATTTATTCACATTAAGGATTCGAAATGTATAAGGGAATATCGGGAGTATTATGATGACGAAGACGGTAATGTGGATAAGGGAACATTGCCGGAATTTGATTCATGGGTAGATGTTGCGGGATATGTGGATGAGAGCATGAATTAAACACATCTTAAACCCGGAAGCAGTATCTGATAAAGACAGGTTCGGACAGAAAAGATTTTAAGGGAAGTGAAGCCCGGAAAATTTTTAAATCCGAACCTGAATTTTGTTGTAAAAAAAATATGTTTTTTTGTAACGAAATGCAGATGATTCCGTCTAACCTATGAAAGCAGGAAGGAGGTGGATATGTCCATGGACTTTGATAAGTTATACAATACCTATTTTATGGAAGTGTATTCCTATGTAATGACGATAATGAAAAATCGACATATGGCAGAGGAGATTACACAGGAGGTATTTTATAAAGCAATAAAAAGTGATAAAAGTTTTAAAGGAGCTTCCAGTGAATTTACCTGGTTGTGTGCGATTGCCAAGAATACATGTATAGATGAATTGAGAAAAAAGTCCGGCTTGGAAGAACTGAAAGAAGAATTGGTTCAGAACGATAATTTGGAGCAGATGTTGGAAGATGAGGAAATGACACTAAAGATTCATCTGATTTTGCATAAATTGGAAGAACCATATAAAGAGGTATTTCAATTAAGAATATTTGGTGAACTGTCTTTCTTAAAGATTGGAAAAATTTTTGGAAAAACGGAAAACTGGGCACGTGTGACATATCATCGTGCCAGATTAAAAATTCAGGAAAGGATGGAAGAAGAGAATGGATGAAAGAAAAGAATATGACTGCGGATTGATACAGGATTTATTGCCATTGTATCAGGATGATGTGTGCAGTGATGCCAGCAGAACAGCAGTAGAAGGACACTTGGCAGAATGTAAAAACTGCAGAACAGTTGCGGAAAAATTAAAGAATACAAATGTCGATGACAGGCTGAGTATAGAAAAAAATGGGGTATTAAAAGAACATGCAAAACAGGAGCGACGAAAAACAATTACTATTGGTATTGGTATGGCAGGAATATTGATGATACCGGTGATTGTCTGTTTAATCTGTAATCTTGCCATTGGACACGGCCTGGACTGGTTCTTTATTGTATTGGCCGCTTTGCTGTTAACGGCCTCTCTTACGGTTTTACCAATGCTTGTACAGGAGAACAGACTGTTATGGACGTTAGGTGGCTCTGTGATATCCCTGATTTTACTATTATTTGTGATATGCATATATACTGGTGGAGAATGGTTTCTTTTGGCTGTGATACCTACCATATTTGGATTATCTGTTCTGTTTATGCCTTATGTAATAAGAAAAATACATCTTCCCAAAGTACTTGCTCATAGTAAAACACTGATAGTGGTACTTTGGGATACGATATGGTTGTATGCGGTTATTGTAATTTGTGGTTTTTATGCGAAACATACGCATAATTATTGGGAAATATCTCTGAAAATAACAACATTCTGTATTATTTACTTATGGACAATCATTCTGATTATACGGTATCTGAAGGTAAACGGGTGGATAAAAGCCGGAATCAGTATGGTGTTAACGGGTATTTCGGTGGCATTGGTGAACGATGTGATTTACTATATTACAGACGGAAAATGGAAAATGGTTCTTTTGGATGCTGATTTTTCCTGCTGGAGTACAAATGCGGCAAATGTAAATGTAGTGGATGCAAATATAAAATTAATTATCCTGCTGGTATTTGTAGGAGCCGGTATTTTGCTGACGGTTGCGGGAATTGTTAAAATGTGTGGAAAAAAAGGAAAAATTGAGTCATAGGTCCTGTTGCAGTTTAACAATCCCACCGGGATTGTTTCATATCAACATGTGAATCATTTTTAAATACTACACCTTCCATGAGTAAAAGATTTTTTTGCTCATGGAAATGGGGTGCCAGTCTTCCGGCATGATTGACAACACGATGGCAGGGAAATTGACCGTAATATTCCGACATACTTAAAACTTTTCCTACCAGTCTGGCATTTTTGTCCCTGCCGATAAGTCTTGCAATCTGACCGTAGGATGCGACCCGGCCTTCCGGGATTTCCTCAACAGCCGAAAGTATTTCATAGATTAAATCTTCCGTAATCACGGCGGACATGTTTTCACTTCCTTATATATTCTGTAATGTTTCTTAAATTCTTTTTGTATTATAATCTTAGAAAAGGAAAAAAACAAGGATAAAAATGTCTTGTTTATTTTTTCACATTTTTTCAATATCTCAATATATTATTATATAAAAGATATAATCGGAGAAATTTTCAAAATGGAAAATAATCAAATGCTCCTTACCAATACCTGCAATTTTGCGAACGTAAGACCAATTATGGCAGCACTTCCATATCCGCCAATCCGGGTGCAGGAAAAAAATCAGGCATATGCCAATTTGCTGAGTATAGATTATTGTGGTTCCGTATCGGAATTATCTGCCATAACACAATATATAAATAATGAAAACCGTCTGTCCTATAAAAACTGTTCCATGGCAGGTACAATTTTAGGTATTGCAATGGCAGAAATGATGCATTTGCAGAAATTGGGTGAGTTGATTTTTTTGTTAGGCGGTACGGTGGATTTTACTGCAAAATACCGGAATATAAAACCGAGGATGTGGACACCGGAGTATCTGACGATTCCGGAACAGGCAGAGAAGATGCTGACGGCAGACATAGAAGCTGAAAAAGCGGCGATTAATCAGTATACAATGCACATGGGTATGATTCGGGATGGCTGCGTGAATGCCGTGCTGGCCAGAATCATCAAGGATGAAGAGTATCATATAATGCTGCTTCAGGCATTAAACAAAGAATTAAAGGGTGGGGAATATAGAACTGCTGAACTGGCTGAATGAAGAGAATTTGGAAACCGGGCCGGAAGGCCTCCGGTATTAAATACCGTCTGTTTTGATATCACAGATATCATCAAAACTTAATTTGGTTCCAACAATCTGTAAAGTGCGGCTGCTGGCAGAGAAACGGGAAACCATTCCTGTAATCTTCAGATATTCATTTCCTGCATAATAAATAACCGTAATTATGTCATTGGGTTTAATATGATGTAATATCCGGTCCAGCTCCGCCTTTTTGTCTTCAGACAGTTCTGTTTTGGGAACGATTATTTTTTCTTTTTCTAATAATGCCTCCCGAAATCCTTTTAATGCATCAAAAGAAGCAAATTGTTTTGCACGGTCGTTATTCGCCACTGTTATGTCCTCCAATCTGGTGATTTCGTTCTAAAGTTGTTCCGGCTTCCAGTAGATTCATGCCTTTGATAATGGAGTTTCTACCGTATTTGGACCGGATATTTAAAACTGCCTGCTGGACTTTCTTGTCTTTTTCCATATTTTCTGGTCCGATAAATAAATCATACTGTTCATAAGCTTCGTCAATGACATCATTAAAAGTAAGGGTTATCCTGCGGATGGGAGTCAGACGGTTTACAATCTGTTCATACAATTCCGTAATATATCCGGTGATGATTTTAACGGAGCTGGTGACAACTGTCATCCGTCTGGTACCCCCGGCAGGTTTTAGTGCATCCCTGGAATATCCGATATGGAGAGAAACGGAATTAGTGACCAGTTTTTTATCTACCAAATCCAGGCAGAGCAAATCAGTCATTTCTTTTACAATTAATAATCCTTCTTTGTAATTGTAATCCCTCATCAGTACTTGTCCACTGGACAGGGAATTGCTTTTGGCTTTATATGATTTGATTTCGGCAATGGTGACAGGTTCCCGGCCCCAGGCATGGTCAATCAGATATTCTGCATCCACGCCAAAGGACTGATACAATATGGAAGAGTCGGCCATGGCAATCTCTTTCATTGTAAAGATTCCCATCAGGGAAAGTCTTTTTGCAATGCCTGGTCCGATACGCCAGAAGTCAGTAATGGGTTTATGTGTCCATAAGGTTTTCCGGTACAGGGTTTCGTCCAGATATCCAATTCGGTCATTGGCATGTTTGGCGGTAATATCCAGAGCAACTTTGGCCAGATACAGATTGGTGCCGATGCCGCAGGCAGCGGGAATCTGCAGGGTATCCATGATATCCTGCATGATGGTAAGCGCAAGGTCTTTGGAGGTCATATGATAGAGTGACAGGTAATCGGTAACGTCTAAAAAAGCTTCATCAATGGAATAGACCTGTATATCCTCTTTTGAAATATACTTTAAATATATGGCGTAAATATTAGCAGAATAATCAATATATAACTGCATTCTGGGTGGCGCCATGATATATTGCAGATGAATAGGAATTTCATATACACGGCAACGGTTTTTTACCCCTGAGGCACGTAGGGAAGGGGAGACGGCAAGACAGATTGTCCCTTTATCCCGTTCCGGATCAGCTACCACAAGGTTGGTGGTCAATGGGTCTAAATCTCGTTCCGCACATTCTACGGAAGCATAAAATGATTTTAAGTCAATACATAAATAAATACGGTCCTGCATATGCCATCTCCTGGTCAGATATCAGAGTGTTCTTATTTTTATATTATAGTTTCTCAATAATATAAAAGAATATTCATTATTATATCAAACAAACGTTCGTGTGTAAAATATCAGATGTTTTATGACCCTATCGCCGGTATGCGAAAGTTTTTTGGATAAAAAAGGAGTGACGGATAAAAAAATATATCCCTGACCAGTCGTCTGTCAGGGATATATTTTTTATTATGCAGTTATATTTAATAATTTTTTAACACTGTTTGTTTCTTCTTCCGCCTTTTTCTTCTGCATAAAGAGAGAATACTGCAATAGTGCTTCTTCTTTTTTCTTTTCTGAAACAGCCTGTGGAAAATCTAAATCTTCAATTCGGCTCTTTGCAGCGGTTGAATAGTAGGCGGCAGATGAATTATAATTCATGGCATATTCCAGCGCATTGGTCTGTGCGCCGATGCCGCTTCTGGAACTGCTGACCATGGAAATGGCTTTGTCTATGGTTTTTATACTGAAATTTTTTGTTAAGTCAAAACCATTGATTCCAAGAGCCTCTAATGTGGCGTTGGCTGTGCTCACGGATGTACTGTTTCCGTTGGCATCCGTTGCAAGTTTATAGTCTGTTCTGCTTCCGTCCAGCAATGGATTGGTGTTATAAGAAGTGTTTTTTGCTACGTCGCCGATACCTTTTAACAGCTGGTCGACTTCTTTCTGCATGGCTGCCCGGTCACTGCTGGTTACTGTAGCGGTATTTGATGCAGATACTGCCAGCTCCCTGATTCTCTGAAGATAATCATTGATACTTCCTAATGCGCCGTCTGCTATATTCAAGGCATCTTTTGCGGAGGCCATATTATTTGCTCCGGCTTTATATCCGGATATCTGCACGTTTTCTTTCTCGGCAATGGCAAGACCGGCAGCATCGTCTGCAGCGCTGTTAATTCGTTTTCCACTGGAAAGATTTTCATAACTACTGCTTAGTGTGTTGGTAATTCCTGAAATGGTACTCATGGTTAATTCACTCCTTTCATAGGATTTATCGAAATAATATACTTATTAATAAAAGTTATTATAATTAATTTTATTATATAATGGAATGGAATAATTTACAATATTTTTTTTGAATTTTTAGTGTTGAATTTGCAGAAAACCACTGTGTCTTCCGGTTGATACTTTATCATAAGTATGTTAAAATAAAACTAACTGCAAATATAGGTTAGGAATGTCTTGAAAGAGGTATAGATATGAAAACTGTAACAGGAAGAAGTACAAAACGTGATGTTGGAAAAGCAATGGAAGAAGTAGTATCAAATATATCAGATGTTCCTGGTCTGATTATTTTTTCGGCAGATGAAGAAAATTTCAGTGAATACTCCATTCTGCTTTCTTCAAGGTTTCCGCAGAGCATAGTGATTGGAAGTACAAGTTACATACATATGTGTGAACAGGGATATTCCAAAGAGGGGATTTGTCTGACAGCAATATCTGATATAAAGTGTTGTGGCGGTGTTATTGAAGAAGCGGGGAGATTTCCGGGGAAATATATCGACAGGTTTAAAGCAGATGTTTCAAAGATTTCGGTCCGGGAAAACAGTGTGTGTTTTGAGTTGTGCGCATTAACATATTATTGTGAGGAGTTATTTTTAGACAGGCTTCATCATATACTGAAAGAGAGGAATATACCGTTATTCGGAGGTTCTGCCGGTTCCGTAAAATCCAAAGATAGTGCGGTAATCAGTTATAACGGCAAAATATATACGGAAGCTGTTGCTTATGTATTTTTATACGGACAGTTCAAGCTTCATTTTTATAAGGAAAATATATTTAAACCCATGAAGCATCAATATGTTGTTACTGATGCGGAAGTATCAGAGCGGATTGTATATGAATATAACAATGTGCCGGCTGCCAGGATTATAGCCAAGACATTGGGAACCGATATTGTTTCCCTGCAGTCTGTACTGGCGGAACATCCCATGGGCAGAATGGTGGATGATGATATCTATATTACAGATCACATTGGAGTTGTACAGGATGAAGGATTGAAATACTATGCAACCGTGTACAATAACACCAGGGTGGTAATGTTGGAAGCGGATGATTATAAAAAAGTATTTCAGGAAACCATGAAGGATATATATGATAAAACAGGTATTCCCGACTTTGCTGTTGTAATCAATTGCGTATCAAGAAGCATTCGTTTTGAGAAAGATTCTTTTTTACTAGAGTATTACAATGGTTTAAAGCATGGACTTGGAAGTTTTATCTGTTTTTCCGGTTACGGAGAACAGCTCAATAATCATCATCTGAATCAGACAATGATTATTGTTGCATTTTCAAATTAAAATTAATATTTTAAGCAGTTAGAAAGTTGAGGGATACATATGAAAAAACTCAATCTAGGTCGTATCTTTACAAATGATAATTGCATTGCCTGTAACAGATGCATATCAAAATGCCCGATTACCGGTGCAAATTATTTTGTTAATCGGAATGGCAGGGCAAGAATTGAAGTAGATGGTAATAAGTGCATTCAGTGTGGGTATTGTATGGATGCCTGCATTCATGGCGCCCGGGAATACAAGGATGATATGGACCTGTTTATGGATGAGTTGTCGGCAGGCGGGAAGTTCTCAGTAATTCTGGCGCCTTCTTTTTTTATAAATCATATAGATCTGGCAGAACATGTGATTGGTTATTTAAAACATCTGGGGGTTGAAAAGGTTTACAATGCAGGGTTTGGAGCTGATATTTCCATTTGGTGCAGTTTAAATTATCTGGATAACCATCAGGATGGAGCGGTGATTTCCGCCAATTGTCCGGCAATCGTAAATTACATAGAAAAAGAACTGCCGGAACTGCTGCCGAATCTGATACCTGTGCAGACGCCAGTCTGCTGTACGGCAATCTATGCAAAGAAATATCTTGGAGACAGTAATACTATGGTTCTGATTTCTCCATGCATTGCCAAGAGTGAAGAAATACGTTCCCAGTCAGCGGCGGATATTAAGTATAATGTTACATTCCGGCATTTGTTTGAAAAACTGGAAGATATTGATATCAGCAGCTATCATGGAGAAGTTGACATGGATGATGTGGGATTGGGCAATATATTTCCGTTTCCGGGCGGATTAAAAGAATATATTGAGTATTTTGTCGGGTATGAGAAATTAATCTGGAAGCTGGATGAAGGAGGCACGGTTTATAAGAAATTTCCGTATTTTACAGACAAGGATTTGGTTCACAAACTGTATGCGGTAGATGCCTTAAGCTGTAACCGTGGCTGCATTTATGGCCCGGCTGCAGACCGTTCCAATATAAATCAGGGAGCGTTCTTTGGAAATATTACGGCTATCCGTTCCAGACATTACAATGAAAGAGGGAATTTCTGTGATGAGCAGCTGCCGATAAAAGAGCGTCGTGAAATGATGAATCAGTTTTTCTCGAATTTAAATCCTGAGGATTTTCACAGGACATTTCTGGACCGGTATGAGCAGCAGTGTCCGGTTCCGGAAGAAACCATCGAAGACATATTTACACAGATGAATAAAAATACCTTTGAAGAAAGAAATATTAACTGCCAGTCCTGCGGATATGAAACCTGTAGTGATATGGTGCGGGCAGTGGCTCTGGGATACAATGATATGAATAATTGTATTCATTATTCCAAGGAAAGGAATATCCGGCTTTTGTCTACGGATACTATAACCGGGATTCCGAATGAAAATGCCTATATAATGTTTCTGCAGAAACTGGTTGACTATGGCAGGGCTTCGGAATATGTGGTCGCTAATTTGAATATTAAGAATTTTACATTAGTAAATGAGCGGTTTGGTTCGGAAAAGGGAGATGAAGTCATACGGTTTTTCTCAAAGAAATTAAATGAACTGGCAGATAAGGATGAAATTGTTTCCAGAGTCGGAGGAAATAACTATTTTGCCGCATTTAAAAAAGAAGGCTTTGCTGAAAAACTGGAAAAATGTAATTCAATTACGGTTCAGATAGAGAATCTGGAAGAAATAATTGAATATCCGATTCAGATTCGGGCAGGCATTTATTATATTCAGGAACAGGATACGGTGGTCAGTGAAATCAATAACAAAGTGGCAATTGCCTTTGGATATGCGAAACGGGTGGAAAGTAAAGACTTTGTATATTTTGATGAAAATATCCGGAAAGAATTATATCAGGAGATGCTAATCCGGAAGATGCTGCCGAAAGCTTTGGAAAATGATGAATTTTTAATATTTTATCAGCCAAAGGTATCCTTGGAGACATATAAACTCAGCGGTGCAGAAGCTCTGGTCCGCTGGAAGCAGAATGGAAAGATTATTCCTCCGATAAAATTTATTCCAATCTGTGAGAAGAATGGATTTGTAAAACAGATTGATTTTTATGTCTTGGAGCAGATATGCAAAAAAATCCGTGCATGGCTGGATGAAGGACTTGAAATTGTTAAAATATCATCTAATTTTTCAAAGCATCATTTTGAAGAAAAAAATATTGCAGATAAGATATGTGGTATTGTTGATAAGTGGAGAGTACCCCATGAATACATAGAAGTCGAGTTTACAGAAACGGCATATATTGACAGACAGGATATACTCAGCGATACCATTGAAAAACTGAAGTCATATGGTTTTTCTTCATCCATGGATGATTTTGGTTCCGGATATTCTTCCCTCAGCCTGCTGCAGGCATTGAATTTTGATGTGCTGAAACTGGATAAATCATTGTTGGGAAAAGGAGTGAATGATTTAAGGACAAATAAAATTATTGCCAATATAATTGCCATGACCAAAGATTTAAATATGGAAATCATTGCAGAAGGCGTGGAGACGAGACAGGAACTGGAAATGCTGCATAGTCTGAATTGTAATGTCGTTCAAGGTTATATTTTTGATAAACCGCTACCAGAAGAGGAATTTTATAAGCGACTTCTGAACAAGGAATATAGAATCTGATTTTAAATTAATTTATTCACGGAGGCTAAAGAGTTGAACCATAGGACTTATATAAAAAATTTATTGGAATCATTTGTAAAAGATACCAGAAAAGTGGTTTCCAGTACCATGTTTATTAAACACTATGATACTTTTAATATCACTCTGGAAGAAATCGAAAATATGGTTTGTGACGAGTATCGGGCCGGTTTACTGTACCACAGGTATGCAAAGAATGATATCAAAGAGCCTTATGAGCCCTTTGTCAGTGGTATCCGGTATTTTTACAGGAAATTTTTTTCGGATTATACAGTAGAAGAGTTTATAGATGAATGTAATGTGTATTCCCTCCACAAGGATATTTTAATTTCATATTTAAAAACAGGACGTGCATCCAGGCATGAACCGATGATTATTTCGGAAATACAATACGAGAAAAAGAAATTTATGCAGTCGATTTGTAATTGTCTGAATTACATCAGTAGCCGAAAAAAACTGTTGATTGTTCTGGATTGCGTACAACAGGCGTGCCTGTCTTCCCTGCATATCATCCGGGAATTTATGAATACTTTGGAAAAACAGGACTTCAGACTGCTTGTCATCTATAATGAAATGCATACACCGTTGCCATATCTGGACGAAGAATTCAACGCCATGGTAGATCAGGCGGAGAGGTACAGCATACTGTTTGAATGGGATGGACTGGAGGAAAACATGGTGAATGATTATCATGTGACTTTCATTCCCAGCAGCCGCTATTTTTCGGAATATCTGCAAAAACTGAATAATTTATTTCAAATGCTTGCAATCGATGATGTTGAACATTATATGCAGATTATACATGAAAGAATCGTTCAGGAAAAATTAAATATAGATAAAACGGATAAATTTAATTTTTATGCATTACGGGCATATAACTACATTTTCAGTGATAATATTAATTCTGCCCTGCTGATGTGTGAACGAATGCTGCAGCTCTATAATCCTGAGAAGGATTTATATCAGGATTATGTTTATAATTTTATCACCGCATTAAGTCAGATGACCCGGATACAATCCGATCTGGCGTTGCGGTATTCTGAAAAATGTATTCTGATAGCGGAACGGCTAGGTGATACAGATTTAATGTTTCGTGCAAATGTACTGTTTACCAGTGCAAAATTCTGTGGCTGGAAAGACATCTTTTCTATTGATTTCACAAAGGTTGCCATCGATGAAAGTATTGCTTTGGAATTAAGAGTACATAAATATTACAATACTCTGGCATATTATCTGGCATGTGGCAGTGATAATGATTATAATACCATTCAGAAGGTGGTGGCAGGTGAGCAGGAAGCTGATTATCTGAATACAGCTATTCAGTTGGGAACAGAACTTGGAAATCAAAACTTCCTGCTGGCAGCATACACCAAAAGTATCATTTTGTATACGGAAAAGGGATTTCACAAATATGCAAATTTATTTTATGAAAAGAAATTTCAAATCCTACGTACTGAAAAAAACAATCAGAGAATGGCAAATCTGTTATTGGGAATGGGATATAATGAAATTGTCAGTGAACAGTATATTAAGGCTAATGAATATTTTAATCAGGCGCTTGAAATACTGTATTCTCTTAAAAATGTGGAAGCAATGGCAGAAGGACTGTATAATATGGCAGTGAATGGAATCTGTTGCCGGGATTTTTCATCTGCTGCCTGGTATCTTCAGAACATTTTTAAAATCATCAATAATCTGGGATATGAAACAATAAGAATCTGCAATGCTTCAAAATTATATGGCATTATGGCATTGGCCAATTATAATATCGGAAATGAATACCGTTGTTATCTATGTCTGAGTAAAATGGAAATATTACTGAGTCATTTACTGACGGATAATAAAGAACAGGACTATGAACAATGGCATGAGGATTTATTTCTGTTTTACTTTGTAAAGGGAATCATGCTAAGAGACAATGGAGAACTGGAGGAAGCACTGGAATGTTTCCAGAAGGCGGAATTTCATTATGATAGTTATCCGGGGGCTAAATTCTATACCACGGTAGAATATGTGACGGAGTATGTAGAGCTGTGCAGCAGGACTGGCAATGAGGAAAAAGCCAGCGCATTGATAGAAGAAGCTTTACGGTATTGCAATGAAAACGGATATTCCCATATGAGTAAAAATATAATGTATATTGTTGAAGGAAAGGCCAATAAACTTGCGCCCATAGCCAATAATCTTACAAACATCCGTCTGGAACAGATGATAGAATTGTCTGTAAATGTAGGAAGGGAAAGACAGCTGACGGAGAGAAAAAAGGATATCCGGTTTTTATCTGCATGGCAGGAGATGCTGAACCGGGATGAACTGGATGAAAATCATCTAATCAATAATGCCATGGTGATGATTCAGAATAATTTTAATCTGGACGGAATCATTATCATTAATCGGAACAACGGACGGATTGAGCCTCTTTATAAATCTTCAAAAGCAGAAATTACCCAGCATGAAATGAATCAGGTATTTGAGTTTTTTGATTTATTTAAGCGGGAGTTTATTACCAGCAGAACGGATAGAACTTTTTTGGAATATGGCAGAATAGTTTCGGTATTTGGAGTTCACCGGGTAGTTACGGTTGTGGGTATTCCGCTGGCAAATGAAACAGGTATTTATAGCATATTACTTGCACATGTGAATATGCATAATAATTTCCGGAGGCATATGAGTCTGCTGAATGAAGAAAATCTGGTCATTATGAAAACAGCGTTCGTTCAGTTGGGAAATGATCTGGAAAGAATCCGCAACAGAAAAAATATTGACAGGATTAATCAGAAATTAAATGAACTGGCGGTTACGGATATGTTAACCGGACTGTATAACCGTCAGGGACTTTCCAAAAACATGGAGGAAGTAAATTCGGATAGTTCGGTTACGATTTTATATGCGGATTTGGATAATTTCAAATATTATAACGATACGTTCGGCCATGAAATCGGAGATATCATATTAGTGGAATTTGCGGGGATATTCCGGCGGGTATCAGAAAAACTGGGATATGCAGTTCGCTATGGTGGCGACGAATTTCTGGTGGTGCTGAAAAATGCGGATGTGAAAAAGGGAATAGAAGTTGCTGAAGAAATTTACAGGGAAATCAGGGATGGTTTTGTGGATGTGGTAAAAGCACATATCGGTAAAAATGTGGAAATACCAAAGGAAAAAAGGGTTTCCTGTTCTATCGGAATTGCAGCTTCCACAGGTTGTGATGAAGATGCGATTTCGGAGACACTGAAGAAAGCAGATGAAGCGCTATATTATATAAAGCGTAGCAAAAAGGGACGATATATTGTCTGGGAGGACATCAATGCAGAAAAAAAGAATGATTAGTCTGTGTCTGGTTTTTCTTTGTATATTCTTTTGCGGATGTAATCGGACGGATAAAACATCAACCGGGGTCAATGCAGTACCAGAATCCCCGGTTGAGTCTGTTTTTATGGAAAGTACCGCAGAGGAAAAGGAAAGGGCAGAACAAAGTATAGCGGAAAATAAAGAAACTACTATTGATAGAGAGGAAAAAAGGGTTGAGGCTCTTCATACAGTCGCAGGAAAACTGACGACAGTCGGGGACATACTTCAAATTGACGGTTCGGATAAATCCGTCGTTGATTTTGTGGAATGGTTTACGGCAGAATATGGCGAAGAGGTCTTATTTCAAATATTTGAACAGACGGGAAAGGGTCATTATTCGGATAAATTATTTTATACTATGACTGGAAGTTCGGTTTATGTTTTGACGGATGCTTTTCTGGGGAAGCAGGACCAGCCGGGAAATATAAAAAAAGAGGTCTCTGACAGTGAATCTGTTAACCTGATGTTTGCCGGAGATTTATGTCTGGCGGAAGACGGATTTGTGCTGGATTATTTTGATGAAACTGGTGTGTTGTCCGATTATATCAGTCCGGTTTTGTTGGAGAAAACAAATCAGGCAGATATTTTCCTGATTAATCATGAATATTCCGCCAGTACAAGAGGGGAACCCTTAAATGGAAAATATTATACGTTCCGGGCAAAACCGGAGCGGATAACCATATTGGAAGAAATGGGAACGGATATTGTGTCTTTGGCAAATAATCACATCTATGACTATGGAGCAGAAGCCTTTCTGGATACGCTTGATATTTTAAAGGATGCAGGTATACCTTATGTGGGTGGAGGCAGTAATTATGAAGAGGCTGCGAAACCGGTATTTTTTACAATCAATGGGATGAAAATTGGATATGTGGCTGCCAGCAGGGCAGAAAAAATGAGGTTCACTCCGGAGGCAGGCACCGAGTCCCCTGGAATTGTCCGAATGTATGATTTGACTAATATAAAAAATATAATTTCCGTGGCTTCTGCCCAGTGTGATTATCTGATTGCATATCTGCATTGGGGAACTGAGGACAGTAAATATTTCGAACAGTATCAGCGGGATATTGCACGGGAGCTGTTTGCCTGTGGGGCCGATATTATTATCGGCGGACATCCCCATGTACTTCAGGGAATGGAATATCTGGATGGAAAACCGGTGGTCTACAGTCTGGGAGATTTCTGGTTTAACGGGGAAACAAAATATACCGGACTGCTGAATCTTCAACTCAGTATAGACGGATTGCAGCAGATGCAGTTTATTCCCTGTATCCAGACTGGATATAAGACCCTGTATCTGGAGCAGGAGGAGGAACAGCGGAAATTATTTGAGTACCTTCAGAATTTGTCGGAAAATATTACTATTGACAGGACTGGTATAATAACTAACAAAGAATAAATAAGTGCAGAGAGGATAATAGAAATGGAAATTAAAGGTTCAGAATTATTTGTAAAAGCCCTCATTGAAGAGGGGGTTGATACATTGTTTGCTTATCCTGGCGGACAGGCAACGGATTTATTTGATGCATTATATGGAAGAGATGAAATAGATGTGATTTTGCCGAGACATGAGCAGGCATTGATTCATGCGGCCGACGGATATGCCCGTTCTACGGGAAGAGTCGGGGTATGTCTGGTAACCAGCGGACCGGGTGCCACAAATTTAGTTACCGGAATTGCCACTGCCAATTATGACAGTGTTCCGCTGGTATGTTTTACCGGCCAGGTTCCAACCCACCTGATTGGAAATGATGCGTTTCAGGAAGTAGATATTGTAGGAATTACCAGAAGTATCTGCAAATATTCTGTTACGGTGCGAAAGCGTGAGGATTTGGGACGAATTATAAAGGAAGCATTTTTCATTGCTGCCAACGGAAAACCAGGACCTGTGGTTGTAGACCTGCCCAAGGACATTCAGGTGGCGCTGGGAAGTGATGAATATCCTGCTGAGGTAAATATCCGGAGCTATAAACCAAATACCAATGTTCATGTGGGCCAGTTAAAAAAGGCTGTTGAAGTATTGAAACATGCAAAGAAGCCTGTATTTCTGGCAGGCGGTGGCGTGAACATTTCAAAGGCAAATAAGCTGATGTGCGAAGTAGCTGAGACTGCCAAGGTACCAGTAGTAACGACAATTATGGGGAAAGGCTCCATTCCTACCGATCATCCGCTATATCTGGGAAATATCGGTATTCATGGAAGCTATGCCGCCAATACGGCAATCAGTGAATGTGATGTGTTATTTTCAATTGGAACCAGATTTAATGACAGAATTACCGGTAAAATAGATGAATTTGCCAAGAATGCCACGATTGTACATATTGATATTGACCCGGCATCTATTTCAAAAAATGTAGCGGTAGATATTCCTATTGTTGCAGATGCCAAAAAAGCGCTGACGAAAATGAAATCACTGGTTTCTCCGGTGGATACGGAAGAATGGCTGGCGAAACTGATGAAGTGGAAAGAGGAATATCCGATTCATATGAAATCCCAATCCGGACAGATGACGCCAGAGCATATTCTAAGCGTTATTAATGATATGTTTGACCGTTCGGTTATTGTAACAGATGTAGGACAGAATCAGCTGTGGACCACACAGTATATTGAACTGAAAAAGCACAGGCAGCTTCTGACTTCTGGCGGACTGGGTACCATGGGTTACGGATTCCCGGCCGCCCTGGGGGCAAAATTGGGGAATCCGGATAAAGATGTCATCTGTATTTCAGGAGATGGCGGCATGCAGATGAATATACAGGAACTGGCGACGGCAGTAGTGTTGGAGCTTCCGTTGATTTTATGCGTATTTAACAATACCTATTTGGGAAATGTCAGACAATGGCAGGAATTATTTTATGGAAAGCGCTATTCCAGTACCTGTCTGAAAGCCAGAAGAAGCTGTGCAAAAAATTGTTTTGATAAAAATAAGGAATGTCCGAAATATACCCCTGATTTTGTAAAACTGGCAGAAAGTTACGAGGCTCAGGGAATCCGTGTATTTTCCAAAGAAGAAATTATTCCGGCATTTGAGAAGGCCAGGATGAAAAAAGACGGACCGACGGTCATTGAATTTATAATAGAAGAAGAAGCCAATGTATTTCCGATGGTTCCTGTCGGAAAGCCGTTGAGTGAAATGATGTTTTAAATATATCAGGAAAGGCATGGAAAGAACAATGAAGAGAAGATGGATCTCTATTTATGTAGAAAATGAAATCGGTATGCTGGCAAAAATTTCAGGATTATTTTCCAGCAAATCCTATAATATTGATACGATTACTGTGGGAGAAACAGAGGATGCCACCATTTCCCGAATGACCATAGGTCTGACCATTGATGATATGACCTTTGAGCAGATTATCAAACAGCTGAACCGCTGTGTGGGGGTTATAAAAGTAATTGATATTACGGATGCAAGAATTCATATGAAAGAACTATTGTTCCTGAAAATCCGGGGCTGTTCGGAGGAGGACAGGACAGAAATCTATAGAATCGCTCAGGCATTTGATTTAAAGGTTATTGACTATGATAAAAATACAGTGATTCTGGAGTGTGTCAGAACGGAAGAGCGGAATAACGATATTATCCGGCTGATGCGGAATACGTTCGGCGGAAAGATTGAAATTGTCCGCGGGGGTAGCGTGGCAATCGAAGCAGTGAGCATCTGTGACCGGTAATACGGTATGATAATTTGTGTCAAAATTGCACAATTAATTGAGATAAAATGTATATTTTATTGACTAATTAGTGAAATCAGTGTAAAATGATGCAAGGTTTCACTAATTATTTTATAAATGGATTAGTAAATGATTAAATAAAAAAGAAACAATTGTGCATGGGATATGCATATCCATGGGAAAGTGGAGAATGGAGGAAAAATGAAGTTTAAGAAATTTGCAACGGCAGCGCTGAGTGCGGCCATGACATTGAGTTTACTAGCAGGATGCGGAACGAAGGAAACATCTTCCGGAGGCGGAGATTACAACATTGGAATTATCCAGTTAACAGAGCATGTAGCACTGGATGCCGCCAATAAAGGTTTTGTGGATGGATTGAAAGAAGAAGGTATCAATGCAAATATTGACCAGAAAAACGCACAGGGTGACCAGTCTGCCCTGGATACCATTGCAACGAAATTTGTTAATGATAAAAAAGACCTGGTACTGGCCATTGCCACTCCTGCTGCACAGGCAGTTGCAGGAAAGACAAAGGATATTCCAATTGTTGTTACTGCCGTAACAGATGCAGAAGAAGCAGGTCTGGTAAAATCCAATGAAAAACCGGATACCAACGTTACGGGAACATCCGATTTAAATCCTGTGAAGGAACAGATTGAATTATTAGTTAAGTTATTACCAGAAGCAAAGACAGTTGGTATTCTTTACTGTTCGGCAGAAGATAATTCTTTATTCCAGGCCGAGATTGCCAAGAAAGAAATTGAAGCCAAGGGATTGAAACATAAGGTTTATACTGTGTCCAATTCCAATGAAATTCAGACGGTTGTGGAATCTATGGCAGGAGATGTAGATGTAATTTATACACCTACCGACAATATGATAGCTGCTGGAATGTCCACAGTATCTATGGTAGCTACTGATAACAAGATTCCATGTATCGTTGGAGAAAGTGGTATGGTAGACAACGGCGGATTAGCTACGTATGGTATTGATTATTACAATTTAGGTAAAATGACTGCTAAAATGGCGGCTAAAATTCTGAAAGGCGAAGCAAAACCGGAAGATATGCCAATTGAATATTTGGAGGCGGCAGAGTGTAAATTATCCGTAAATAAAGAAATAGCAGAAAAGTTAGGAATTGATTTGTCTGTACTGGATGAAAATTAATTTGAAATAAATGTTTCGGATTGGAGGAAAAAATGAGCGGTATGCTTGGCACATTTGAGGGAGCCGTTGCCCAGGGAATTTTGTGGTCCATTATGGTTCTCGGTGTATATATTACATATAAGATTTTAGATATTGCGGATTTAACAGTAGATGGCAGTTTTTCATTGGGAGGATGTACCTGTGCGGCATTGCTGTTTCAGGGAGTAAATCCAATACTGGCATTGTTTATAGGATTTCTGGCAGGTCTTGTGGCAGGCGCCGTTACTGGTATCCTTCACACGTTATTTGAAATACCGGCGATACTGGCGGGAATTCTGACACAGATTAGTTTATGGCCCATTAATTATAAGATTATGGACAAGGCCAATCAGTCCATCTCGCAGGATAAAAACAGAAATGAAATAAAAAATATTTTTATGCGGTTTCAGGAAATTACAGGGCTGGAATTGCGAGAGGCCACTCTGGTACTGGGTCTGATTATTGCCATTGTAATTATTCTTATTTTGTACTGGTTTTTTGGTACGGAACTGGGGTCTTCCATTCGCGCCACAGGAAATAATCCGGATATGATTCGGGCACTTGGCGTAAATATTAAGATTACAAAACTTCTTACTCTTATGCTAAGCAATGGTTTGGTTGCATTATCCGGAGCTTTGGTTGCACAGAACCAGAAATACGGTGATATCAATATGGGTACCGGAGCTATCGTTATCGGTCTGGCAGCCATTGTAATTGGTGAAGTATTGCTGGGATGGATTAAGAATTTTGGTGGGAAATTATTTTCAGCAGTTGTGGGTGCTTCCATATACTTCTTAATCCGTGCCATCGTTTTAGAACTGGATATGGGAACAAACTGGATGAAGTTAATTTCAGCAGTTATTATTGCAGTAGCAATGGCTGTTCCGGTAATTTCCAAAAAGATTAAAACGAGACGAATGTATGCGGAATCTGTGGAGGAAGATATGGTAAAGGAGGAGACGGAATGTTAGAATTAAAAAATGTCAGAAAAACTTTTAACCGTGGTACGGTAAATGAAAAAAAGGCATTAAACGGCGTGAATCTCCATCTGAATCCAGGGGATTTTGTAACCATAATCGGCGGCAACGGTGCCGGAAAGTCAACCATGCTGAATATGATTGCGGGAGTTTATCCAATCGATTCGGGTGTGATTACACTGGATGGTGAAAATATATCCAGAAAACCGGAACATAAACGGGCAAAATATTTAGGAAGGGTTTTTCAGGACCCGATGCGGGGGACAGCTACAGATATGGAAATTGAGGAAAATATGGCATTGGCTTACCGTAGAGGAAAATTCAGAGGTTTGGGCTGGGGAATTTCAAAAAAGGAAAAGGAATTTTTCAGAGAACAGATTAAAGTACTGGGTCTGGGACTGGAAGACCGCATGACCTCTAAGGTAGGACTGCTCTCCGGCGGTCAGCGTCAGGCGCTGACTTTGCTGATGGCTACCCTGCAGGAACCAAAATTATTGCTGTTGGATGAACATACGGCTGCTTTGGACCCGAAGACTGCGAAAAACGTACTGGAACTGACTGGGGAAATTGTGGAATCGAAAAAACTGACAGCACTGATGGTAACACATAATATGAAGGATGCTATTAAGATGGGAAATCGTCTGATTATGATGCATGAAGGCAGAGTGGTTTATGATGTTGCCGGAGAAGAAAAGAAAAAACTGGCGGTACGTGATTTGCTTCAGAAGTTTGAAGATGTCAGTGGCGGGGAATTTGCCAATGACAGAATGATGCTTGCGGATTAAATTATTGAAAAAATATTAAATAGTTAAAATCGTCACTTAGAGAAAGTGGCGATTTTTTATGTTTTAAATAAAATTATTTCTTGTTTTCATCAGTCATAAATAAAGCTTGTTCGCATATACATTATTAAAACAAATTGAAAATCACTCTGACCGGGAGATATTTCCGCGATCAGAAATTTAAAAGGAGGTTCCGCATGTATGATGATATCATTCCTGAAAGTATCAGGCGTATTTTTTCCATGAATTTGAGAAGAATTATCAGTTGTCTTAATCTGGATTATGATAAATTGCAGGAAATCAGGCTTCGGAGCAATCAGCCGCTGATTGTTCTGTATGACAACCATGAATATTTTGTAGAGGAAGGAAGGGGGCTGACCTTTAATCAGGAGAAAGCATACATTGTAAAAATAAGTGAAATGAAAGAGACCATGGAGTATGTTAGCAATTATTCTCTCTACGCCTTTGAAGAGGAACTGCGGCAGGGATACATAACAGTTATGGGGGGCCACCGGGTAGGCTTAAGCGGAAAAGTTATCATGGAATCGTCACGGATAAAAACCATAAAATATATTTCCTGTATGAATATCCGGTTTGCCCATGAAATTATCGGATGTTCAGATGGTATTATGCGGTACTTGTTCCGAAACGGAAGTATCTACGAAGGCATATATAATACTCTGGTTATTTCTCCACCGGCCTGCGGAAAGACAACCCTGTTACGGGATATTATACGGAATCTGAGTTCCGGAGAGGAAGGGATCAATGTTGGAGTGGTGGATGAGAGAAGCGAGATTGCTGCCTGTTATCTGGGGGTTCCCCAGAATGATGTAGGAATCCGGACAGATGTTTTGGATGCCTGTCCGAAAGCATTAGGAATCACCATGCTGATTCGTACGATGTCTCCGAAAGTCATAGCGGTGGACGAGATTGGCAGTGAGAGAGATATGGATGCCATTCGGACCGGAATCAACTGCGGATGCGCCTTTCTTGGAACTGCACATGGAAAGACCATCGGGGATATGCTGAAAAAACCCTTTTATAAAAAAATGATTGCTGAAGGAATTTTTGAACGTTTTATCCTTTTAGACCGAACGCCGGAAATATGTACCATAACTGCCATACTGGATGAAAAATTAAGGGATGTGTATGGATGATTTTTTATTGGAGGTGGTCTGAATGCTGAAATTTTGCGGAGTATTGTTGATTTTGTTATCGGGGAGCGGAATGGGGTTTCGGGCGGCATATAATATGAGGCTGCGTCTGGAACAGTTAAAGCAACTGAAAAAAGCCTTTCTGCTGTTAAAAGGAGAGATACGCTACAGTCACCAGACGATAAATGTAGCGCTGCTGTCGGTTGCTGATAAAATGGAGGGGCCGGTTAGCAATATATTTGGTGATACCGCAGAACAACTGGATAAATATGATGGTAGATTAATGAATGATATCTGGAGTGAAACATTAAAAGAATATCGGGAGGAGTTAATGCTGTCAAACAGACAGATGAATTTTTTAGAGGACATTGGAAATACATTGGGATATCTGGATAAAGAAATGCAGATGAACAATTTTGATTTACATTTGGAGCAGTTAAATCAGGAAATAGAAGAGGAAGAAAGGAATATGAAAGACAGTACAAGGCTTTATCGCTGCCTTGGTGTTATGGGAAGTATCCTTGTAACCCTTATCCTGGTGTGAAAATATAGTTCCTGTTGTTGGAATATACAGGTGACGGAAAGGCAAAGTAATATTTATGGATGTTAATCTGATATTTAAAATAGCGGCAGTCGGTATTCTGGTTTCAGTAATCAGCCAGGTGCTGAAACACAGCGGCAGAGAAGAACATGCGTTTTTAACCAGTCTGGCAGGTCTGGTACTGGTGCTGTTTTGGATTATACCTTACATATATGAACTGTTTGAAACGATTAAAAATTTATTTGCTCTTTAAGAAAATTGTTTTATGCTGTAAAACGGTAAATCTGAGAGGTTGAAAAATTTTGATGGAAAGGATAATGCCGGCTGCCCCTCTTTCAACCTGTCTGTTTGGGCAGTATCACAGGCAGGTCTGTGATATGCATAGGTATAAAAAGTGAGTATAATTAAGGTGGCAGTGATAGGAATTGTTTCCGTATTATTAGGTTTACAGTTCAAAAATATTAAGTCGGAATATGGGACAATCATAGTTCTGGTTGCAGCGATATGTATTTTTTTCTTTGGAATTACCAAGGTAAACCGTATTATTGAAGCGGTAAACCTTGTAAAAAGCGGTCTGGGAATATCCGGCAGCTATATTCAAATGTTGTTAAAGATTGTTGGAATTTCATATATCTGCGAATTTTCTTCGGATATCTGCAAAGACAGCGGATATTCTGCTCTCTCCAACCAGATTCATATCTTTGGGAAATTAAGTATTTTGGTCATCAGTGCGCCGGTATTTCTGAAACTGTTCGATGTAATCGGAGGTATGTTGTGAGCAGAGGAAGAATTTACTATTTAAAGATAATATTAATACTGCTGTTTGCTTCTGCCGGATGTCCGGTGATACCTGTATGGTCAGCAGAATCCCGGATTCTTATGGAACAAACGGAAGAAGGAGAAAATAATTTTGCTACAGATTTGCAGGAAGAATTTGATTTTGGTGAAATACAGGATTTTCTGGAAGATAATTATTCCGGTCAGGAATTTGCATTTGCCGACATGGTAAGAGAACTGATGGCGGGGAAATCCGATAACGTATTTAAACGATATTTTAAACTGTTAAAAGAAAGTGTTTTAAAAGAACTGGATTATAACCGGGATGTATTAAAGAAAATCATTATAATTTCGATTTTTGCCGCTGTATTTACGAATTTTTCCATGATATTGGGAAACCGCCATATATCGGAAACCGGATTTCATGTCAGCTATCTGTTAATTGTAACATTACTGCTGACTTCTTTTGGGGTATTAAGCGGTATTGCGGTTACTGTACTGGAGCGGCTGGTAGATTTTATGAAAGCGCTGCTGCCGGTCTACATGGTATCTCTGGGTGTCAATATCGGACAGGCAGGTGCCTCCTCCTATTACGGAATGGCACTGATGATTATTACGGTTATAGAATTTCTGTGTCTCAAGGTATTGATACCTGCCGCCGGAATCTATATGATACTGACACTGGTCAACAACATATCCAGAGAAGATTTTATTTCCAAAGCAACGCAGCTGATAAAAAAGGCAGTGAATTTTTCCATTAAATCCATGTTTACCATTGTGACAAGCATCAATGTCATTCAGGGAATGTTGCTGCCGGTAGCCGGAACTGTCAGAAACAATGCTGCCAAAAGTGTATTGGGAATTATGAGCGGAGGAATATCCAATAATTTAACCAATTTGTTCTACGGGTCCGCATCACTGGTAAAAAGCGGAATCGGCACAGCAGGAATGATAGTAGTCTGTGTCATTATGATTGTACCCATTGTAAAAATGCTACTGTTTATCTTCGGTTACAATATCATCAACGTAATCTTACAGCCAATAACGGACAAGCGAATCATCAACAGTATAGAAGGAGTAACGGAGGGGGCGGAACTGTTGCTGCGATGTGTGTTTTTGTGTTCGATGATGTTTATAGTAACGATAGCAATCATTTGTGTAACGACAAATTGAATATCACCACAAACACCAAAAAAGGAGAGATTTGTTATGATGGATATTCTCAAAACCACTGTTAAGGAAATCGCCGGTTTTCTTCTCGTTGTTTCTATTCTGGAAAATCTAATCCAAAATGGGAATTTTAAAAAGTATCTGAAAATGGCCGCTGGCATCGTACTGATTCTGATTATCATTCAGCCAGTGGTAAAGCTGTCCGGCAGTCATTATGATTATTCCGAAATGTTTACACTGCAGGAGTATGAGGAGGATATCCGGCAGATGGAACAGGCGCTGGGGGATATCAACCGGACGGCGTCTGCGGACATCATGAATCAGTATAAGCTGTATATGGAAGAAAAAATTAACAGGGATTTAACGGAAGCCGGCTTTGATATCAGGGAAGTGACTGTGGCCTTATCTGTGAACCGGGAGGAACAGGTGGAACTGGGAAAAATGACAATTCGTTGCAATGATGGAACAAATGGGAAATTAATCCGTGTCGGAGCCGAAGCTGGCGGGATTGACGCTGAAAAACAGTATTTAAAAAGATATACGGCAAACTTGTATGGCATTGATGAGGTGCTGATAGAAATAATATAGGAGGGTATGATTTTGAATCAGGAAAGGAAAAGAAATATCAGGGATGCGGACAGGGAAGTTCCCGTGAAAGAGAATCCGAAAAGGTCAGATTCCCGGAGAGCGGAAGAACGTACGGTGGCAGAAGATAGTAGGGAAACCAGAAGTTTTCTGACAAAATTATATGAAACCGGGAAGGGAATAGGGATGGATAAGCTGTTGATCATTGCCATCTGCGGTGTGGTACTGGTGATATTATCCATGCCAACTTCCAATAATAAAAGTAAAAACAATAAGAGCGAACCCCAGACCACAGCGGGCAGGATATCAGAATTCAGCGTCAGCAGCAGTGAATATGCGGCAATGCTGGAGCGGAAACTGGAGCTTTTTTTGATTAATGCAGACGGTATCGGAAATGTAAAGGTAATGATAACTTTGGAAGATTACGGAGAAAAAGTGGTGCTGACCCAGAAGCCCTATTCCAAAAATGAACAGAAAGACACGGACAGCCAGGGGGGAACCAGTACCAGAACGGAGTATTCCCAGGAAGAACAGGTGGTATATGAGAAAGATTCCCAGGGAAACGAGGTACCTTATATAGTAAAGAATAAACAGCCTGCAATTAAAGGAATTGCCGTGATTGCCCAGGGAGGAAACGATGCAAAAACGGTTGTGAAAATTACTAACCTGATTGAAGCATTATTTGGAGTTTCGGCTCATAAAATATCAGTAATAGGAATGAGCAAATAATACATATTTCGGAGGTATTTATGAAGAATTTGGTAAGGAAAAATCAGATAATTATTACAGCGCTGGCAATACTAATAGCTGTAGCAGGGTATTTGAATTATACCGAGCGGAATGCATTGAACCAGACATCCAAAACAGGCGAAACCGCAACAACCGGAAATCCATCAGAATCCGGACTGAATTCGGTAAATGCTGATGCATTGAAAGATTTTGAAGCGGATGACCTGTTAAAATCCACGGATGATATTTTGAGTCTGGATGGGGATGGAAGTGAAAACGAAGCCGGAACAACGGCAGAAACACAGGATGTGGCAGCGAATGCAACAAATCCGGAGGGTCAGGAAACAGCCGCTCCCGAAGAAACAACAGCAGAACCGGGTGAGGCAGTATTGACCAGTAATTCTACATTTTCGGCAAATGCCAGGCTGAGCCGGGAACAGGTAAGGGCGCAAAACAAAGAAACACTGTTAAATGCATTGAACAGCGGCGGGCTTTCTGATGAGCAGAAAAACCAGATAACAAATGAGATGTTAAAGATTACACAGGTTGCAGAGCTGGAAAATGCAACGGAAATGTTGCTGGCAGCAAAAGGTTTTGGCGATGCAGTGGTAAACATTAGCGATGAACAGGTAGAAATCGTGGTGAACTCTACCGATGTTTCGGATGTGAGCAGGGCGCAGATTGAGGATGTGGTTAAGAGAAAGACCGGAAAGGCAGCAGAAAACATAATAATAACACCTATCACGGATGAAAATTAGTTGCAATTGTCTGTGATTTTGTTATAATAAGATTAGTATTGACTTTTGGAGGTAATAACGTGGAAGAAAACAGAAGTACACATATGATACATGAAGATGGAAGTATAGGTGAAGTACAGATAGCAGATGATGTAGTTGCGGTAATCGCTGGTCTGGCAGCCACGGAAGTAGAAGGCGTCGTTAATATGGCAGGAAACATTACCAATGAACTGGTGGCAAAGCTTGGTATGAAGAACCTTTCCAAAGGCGTCCGGGTAGAAGTATCAGAAGAAGGTGTTGTGGTAGATCTGGCGCTTACCATTCAGTTTGGCTATAGTATTAAGAAGGTTTCTTTTGCTGTACAGGAAAAGGTGAAAGGTGCAATTGAAACAATGACAGGTCTTGCAGTAAAGCAGATTAACATCAGGGTTGCAAATCTTGCCATAGACCAGAAGGCATAAGGACAACGGAAGAGTATACGAAAGGCATGTTATTGGTATGACAAGAAGAGAATTAAGAACTTATACATTTAAGCTGTTATTTCGTGCATTGTTTCACTCGGGAGAAGATATGAAGGAACAGGAAGCATTGTTTTTTGATTCTCCCGAAGTGCAACTGGATGTGTATGATACAGAATATATACAGAATAAAGTGAATGAGATTATAAGCAAAATACCGGAAATAGACAAAGCCATTGACAATAAGGCGGAAGGCTGGAAGGTTAATCGGATGAATTATGTGGATCTGACATTAATCCGGCTGGCTTATTATGAAATGAAATATGAGGAGGATGTGCCTACGGCGGTTGCCATTAATGAAGCGGTGGAACTGGCGAAAATATACGGCGGTGATGAATCGTCCTCCTTTGTAAACGGAATACTGGCAAAATTATTATAACCGGCGGAAGAATTACGGATTGTTCCGTGCTGGAGGATAACCATGGGCAGTGTATATACTGTGGCGCAGGCCAATACTTACATTAAGAATATGTTTACACAGGATTTTCTGCTGAACAATATATCCGTGAAAGGTGAAATATCCAACTGTAAATATCATTCATCCGGTCATATCTATTTTTCAATAAAAGACAAAAGCGGAGTCCTTTCGTGTGTCATGTTTGCAGGCAGACGAAAAGGACTTAATTTTCAAATGCGTGAAGGCGACAGGGTGATTGTAACAGGCAATATCAGTGTTTATGAGAGGGACGGCAAATATCAGCTTTATGCGGATAAGATTGAGCAGGAAGGAACAGGGGATTTGTTTCAGCGGTTTCTGGAACTGAAGCAGGAACTGGAAGAAATGGGTATGTTTGCTGCGGAATATAAGAAACCTATACCCAAATATGCCGGAACCGTAGGAATTGTTACGGCATCCACCGGAGCGGCGGTTCAGGATATCATTCAGATAGCCGGCCGGAGAAATCCTTTTGTGAAGCTGATATTATATCCGGCAAAAGTCCAGGGAGAGGGAGCGGCAGTTACCATTGTGAATGGCATACGTTGTCTGGACCGGCTGAAACCGGATGTAATCATTGTAGGCAGAGGCGGCGGATCCATTGAGGATTTGTGGGCTTTCAATGAGGAAATCGTGGCAAGGGCTATCTTTGAGTGTGAGACACCAGTAATTTCAGCCGTGGGACATGAAGTGGATTTTACTATTGCTGATTTTGTGGCAGATATGCGGGCGCCCACTCCTTCTGCCGCAGCAGAACTGGCAGTGTTTGAATATGATAAATTTTTGGAATATCTGGAATATCTGGATGACCGGTTGAATCAAAAAATCACTAACCGGTTGAAAACCTATAAAAACCGTCTGGAACAGGCGAAGTGGAGATTAGAAAAAATGTCGCCTTCCGTTCTGGTGCAGTCCAAAAGAAGGCAATTGCAGGACTACATGGGACGGCTACAGAACCGGATGGGAGATAAAATAAAAAATCAGAGGCATCTCCTTGCCATGTATTCCCTTCGGCTGGAAGGACAATCCCCATTGAAAAAACTGTCCGGGGGATATGCATTTATTACTGACAGGGAAGGGAATCCAATCCGTGATATTCAGCAGGTGGCAGTATCGGATGCCGTGGATATTACTTTGAAAAACGGCAGGGCAAAGGCTGTCATTCAGGAAACAGAAACGTTCCGGATGGGACAGAACGGAGGAAACCATGGCTCAGACAAAAAGTCTTGAAGAGACATTACAGGAAATAGAAGAAATCATCAGCAGAATGGATCAGGAAGAGATTTCTCTGGAGGAGTCTTTTCAATTATATAATAACGGTATAAAATTGTGCAAACAGTGCAATGATAAAATTGATAAGGTTGAAAAACAGCTGGAAGTCATAGGAGGACAAGCGGAGGAATGAGCATAAAGGAAGAAATACAAACCAGAATAACATTGATTGAAGATATAATAAATGCCCGGTTAATCGATACGGATGGCTCATCGGAAGACAGACAGAAGCAGATATATGAAGCCATGAATTACAGCGTTCTGGCCGGAGGAAAGCGTCTGCGTCCAATGCTGGTGCTGGAGACGGCCCGGCTGTTTGGAGGAAAAGAGGAAGATACCTATGATTTTCTTACGGCAATTGAACTGATTCATACATATTCATTGGTTCATGATGATCTGCCGGCTATGGATAATGATGAATACCGGAGAGGACGCAAGACCACCCATGTGGTATATGGGGAAGACCTGGCGATTCTGGCCGGGGACGCGCTGCTGAATTATGCCTATGAGACAGGTTTAAATGGCGTGCTGCAGTCCGGGAATCCGCTGCAGGCAGCAAAGGCATTAAAGATTCTTGCAGATAAAGCAGGAGTGTTCGGAATGGTGGGTGGTCAAACTGTGGATATTATTTCCGAGAATAAAGTTCTGGATGAAGAGACATTAAATTATATCAATGAATGTAAGACCAGTGCTTTAATTGAAGCAGCCATGATGATGGGAGCCGTGCTTTCCGGAGCATCGGAAGAAGAGTTGGAACTGGTGGAACGCATCGGCAGCCGGATTGGACTGGCATTCCAGATTAAGGACGATATTCTGGATGTAACCGGAACTGCGGAAGTATTGGGAAAACCGGTGCTCAGCGACGAAAAAAACCATAAATCAACCTATGTGACGCTTTTGGGAATAGAAAGAGCACAGCAGAAGGTGCAGGAACTGACAAAAAGTGCGTTAGATGATCTTTTAACGCTCCGCGAATGTACAGAGGATTCATTTATATGGAAGTTATTAAATAGTTTGGTATCCCGGGAAAAATAATGGGAAACCGGAGGTTGTATATGATACTGGAAAAGATAAATAAAGTAAATGACATAAAGGATATTCCCAAAGAAGAATATAGTGAACTGGCAGCGGAAATCCGTAATTTTCTGATTGAAAAGATTAGCAGAAACGGCGGTCATCTTGCTTCCAATCTTGGAGTGGTGGAACTTACCATGGCACTGCATCTGGCATTGGAACTGCCCACGGATAAGATTATATTCGATGTGGGACATCAGGCATATACTCATAAACTTCTGACTGGCAGAAGGGATGCGTTTAATGAACTCCGGGTCTACGGAGGCATGAGCGGTTTTCCTAAAAGAAGGGAAAATGAATGTGATTGTTTTGATACCGGACACAGTTCCACTTCTATATCGGCAGGATTGGGAATGGTAGTGGGCAAACAATTATCCGGTGAGCCGGGAACGGTAGTTTCCGTAATTGGTGACGGTGCGCTGACTGGAGGAATGGCATTTGAAGGATTAAATAATGCAGCGCAGTTAAAACGGAATTTTATCATTATTCTGAATGATAATAATATGTCTATATCCGAGAATGTAGGCGGTATGTCAGGATATTTAAGTACCATGCGTGCCGGAGAGGCATATAATGATTTAAAATCAGGTGTGGTGGATACATTAAATAAGATTCCGGTAGTGGGAGACAAGCTGGTCAGTCAGATCCGGAAGACAAAAAGCGGAATCAAGCAGCTGGTCATACCGGGGATGCTGTTTGAAAATATGGGAATCACTTATCTTGGTCCGGTGGACGGGCATAATATAAGCCGTATGGTAAGTCTGATCAAAGAAGCAAAACGATTGGACCATCCGGTTCTAATTCACGTTATGACAAAAAAAGGGAAAGGCTATGTACCGGCAGAAAAACATCCTTCCATGTTTCATGGTGTGGAGCCATTTAACCGGGAAACAGGACATCCGATTACGAAAAAAGAAAAACCTACTTATACAGATGTATTTTCAAAAGCCATTGTCCGTCTGGCAGAGCAGGACGAAAAGATAACTGCGGTAACGGCTGCCATGCCGGACGGAACCGGTCTGAAGAAATTTGCAGGTCTGTACCCGGAGCGTTTTTTTGATGTTGGAATTGCGGAAGAACATGCGGTCACATATGCAGCAGGACTGGCAATGTCGGGATTAAAACCTTTTGTCGCGGTGTATTCCTCTTTTTTACAACGTGCTTATGACCAGATTCTCCACGATGTCTGTATTCAGGATTTGCCGGTTACCTTTATGGTAGACCGGGCCGGACTGGTGGGGAGTGACGGTGAAACCCATCAGGGAATTTTTGATTTATCCTATTTATCCAGTATTCCGAATATGAATATTCTTGCGCCCATGAATAAGTATGAACTGGCAGATGCGGTTAAGTTTGCAGCCGGTTTTAATCATCCTTTGGCAATACGCTATCCGAGAGGGACAGCTTTTGACGGTCTGAAGGAATACCGGACACCCATGCGGTACGGAAAAAGCCTTCTTCTGTATGAAGAGAAAGATATCGCTTTACTGGCCGCCGGCGCTATGACGGAAACTGCCATAACGGTAAGACAGCAGTTAAAACAACAGGGATATTCGGTATCTGTAGTTAATGCCAGATTTATTAAACCTGTGGACGAGGAAATGATAGAGTATCTTGCACGAAATCATAAACTACTGGTTACTTTGGAAGAAAACGTTCTCAGCGGAGGATTCGGCGAGCATGTTCTGCGGATTGTTTCCACCATGAATCTGAAGATTAAAGTGTTGCCGGTTGCAATTCCAAATGTATATGTGGAACATGGTAATCTGCAGATTTTAAAGAAGGAAACAGGGATAGATGCGGATAGTATCACCAGGAAAATACGGAGGAAGTGTAAGGAGTCAGGAATATGAAAGAAAGACTGGATGTTATGCTGGTGGCCAGAGGACTGGCAGAATCACGGGAAAAAGCAAAAGCTGTCATTATGAGCGGAAATGTATTCGTGAATTCAAGCAGGGAAGATAAAGCCGGCTCCATGTTTGATGAGAAAGCAGTCATTGAAATAAAGGGAAATACTTTAAGATATGTGAGCCGGGGCGGGCTGAAGCTGGAAAAGGCCATGAATAATTTTTCGGTATCTTTGGACGGAAAAATATGTATGGATGTAGGTGCGTCCACTGGAGGATTTACCGACTGTATGTTGCAAAACGGAGCCATTAAGGTGTATTCCGTGGATGTGGGACACGGACAGCTGGCATGGAAACTTCGTCAGGATGACCGGGTCGTATGTATGGAGAAAACCAATATCAGGTATGTTACACCGGAAGATATACCGGACAAAATCGGAGTTACGTCCATAGATGTATCTTTTATTTCGCTGACCAAGGTATTGCTGCCGGTCAAAAATCTTTTAGAAGACCAAGGAGACGTGGTATGCCTGATTAAACCACAGTTTGAAGCAGGAAGGGAAAAAGTAGGAAAAAAAGGCGTTGTGAAAGATAAAAGCGTTCATCGTGAGGTCATTCAAATGGTGGCCGGTTATGCACAATCTATCGGTTTTCAGGTATGTAATCTGGATTTTTCACCGATTAAGGGACCAGAGGGAAATATTGAATATCTGCTGCATATTGTGAATTCTGTTTCGGAACCGGAACCTGTTGTGGAGAAAAGTTCTCACCAGTATTTACTGCCGGAGACTATGGAAGATGTCATCTGCGATGTTGTAGAACGGGCGCATGGCTCTCTTGATAAATAATATTGGAGTTCGTAGAATGGAAAAGTATTATATTATTACAAACCCTTTAAAAGATAAAGGTTTAACAGTGACAAACCGGATTGCAGAATATCTCGGCAGCAGGGGTATGGCGGTAAAAGGAAATATGTTAGCCGGCACCATATGCCGGACGCATGAGAGTTATACCAATCCGGCAGATATTGAAGATGATACCCGGTGTGTGATTGTAATCGGCGGCGACGGTACTTTGATTCAGGCCGCCAGGGATTTAAGAAATAAGGATATTCCATTGATTGGTGTAAATTTGGGAAATCTGGGATTTCTGGCAGAGATTGAAAAGGAATCGGTGGAGGAAACCCTGGATATGCTGATACAAAGTGATTTTACCGTTGAATCCCGTATGATGCTGGCCGGATGTATCTATAGAAATCATGAGAAAATTCAGGAAAATATTGCTTTGAATGATATTGTATTTGGCAGAAGTGGTGCATTGCGGGTTGTGGATTTTAAAGTTTATGTCAATCAGAAGTTTTTAAAACATTATAGTGCGGATGGCATTATCATTACAACCCCTACCGGTTCCACTGCATATAACTTGTCTGCAGGGGGTCCTATATTGGAACCCTGTGCCAATATAATTGCTATTACACCCATCTGTTCTCATTCCCTGGGGTCCAGAAGCATTGTTTTTTCTGCGGATTCTGTGATTCAGATTGAGATTTGTGAAGACCGCCATCTGGAAGAAAATGAGACGAAAGTTTATTTTGACGGAAATGCCTCCTTTGCGCTTCAGACCGGCGACAGGATTGAGATTACGAAATCTATTCTGGATACGAAAATCATTAAGCTGAACCGATTAAGTTTTATAGAAGTATTACATAAGAAACTTTTAAGTTAATTCGGAAAGCGAATGGAAAGGCATGAATACAATATGAAAATTCAACGTCATAGCAAAATTATTCAATTGATAAATGAATATGACATCGAGACACAGGAAGAACTGGCAGACAAGTTAAACGCAGCAGGTTATAATGTTACGCAGGCTACCGTTTCCAGAGATATCCGCCAGTTGAAACTGATTAAACAGAATATTAATGGAAAACAGAAGTATGTGGTTTTGCAGAGCGGTATTTCGGATATGAATGAGAAATATATCCGGATTCTGCGGGACGGATTTGTGTCTATGGCCATGGCACAGAACATTCTGGTAATCAAGACTGTAGCAGGAATGGCCATGGCGGTAGCGGCGGCTCTGGATGCCATGGAATGGCCGGAGGTGGTAGGATCCATTGCCGGAGATGATACGGTCATGTGTGCCATCGGAAGTGTGGATGAGACATTGATTGTTATGGACAAGCTGAATAAATTAATTCAAAACAGCGGAAATTAAAGAACTGACATTCGGAGAGAATCAGGGTTAGGAGGTTAGTATGAAAAATAATGCTAATGCGATTATTTTTTATACAATCATTTGTGCCGAGAACGTCACAAATGTTTTTTCTCCACAAGAAAAAACGCATTTTGGGATTTTTCTTGTGGTTCCTCGAACGTAAACGTTCTCGGAATGGAGGATGAATATGCTATTAAATGTAAATGTAAAGAACCTTGCCCTTATTAAACAGGCAGATGTATATTTTAATGAAGGTATGAATATACTGACAGGAGAAACCGGGGCCGGCAAGTCCATTATAATCGGTTCCATACTTATTGCACTGGGTGGCAAAATTCCCAAAGACATGATTCGGGAAGATGAAAAGGAAGCTCTGGTGGAACTGGTATTCCAGATACAGGATGGGGAGACAAAGGAAAAATTACGGGAACAGGGAATTGAAACTGAAGAGGATGGACAGGTGATCATTTCCAGAAAAATTATGAATGGCAGAAGTTTAATAAAAGTCAATGGAGAAAGTTTTACCGCAGGAAATCTGAAAAAAGTTACGGAGCTTCTGATTGATATTCATGGTCAGCATGACCATCAGTCATTATTAAAACAGTCCAGGCATTTGGAGATACTGGATGATTTTTCAGAGAAGACATCTGGTGACGTAAAATCCCAGGTACGGCAGACGTATAAGGAATGGAAAGAACTGAGAAAATCTCTGGAAGAATTTGACATGGATGACGAAACCAGAAACCGGGAGATATCTTTCTGCCAGTTTGAGATTAACGAAATCGACGAAGCGGCCTTACAGCCGGGAGAATACGAAAAACTGGAAGAACTGTATAAGAAAATGTCCTCTTCAAAACAGCTGTTGGAAACCATGAACGAGGTCTATGGATATACCGGGTATGAGAATGATTATTCAGCGTCAGAGCAGATTGGAAGGGCTTCCTCGCTAATTCAAAGTCTTTTGCCTCTGGATTCCTCTCTGGAATCTTTGGCGTCTTCTCTTATGGATTTGGAAGCCATTTGTCAGGATGTGAACCGGAATATCAAAGCCTATGTGGAGGAATTGGCTTTTGATGAAGAACAGACCGTAGAAACGGAAGCGCGGCTGGATTTGTTAAATAAATTCCGGCAGAAGTATGCCAATCTGGCAGATCGGTCGGAAGTGACTGAAAAAATACTGGAATATCGGGACAGACAAAAAGAAAAACTGGATAAACTTCTTCATCTTGAGGAGCAGAAAAATGAGATGCTCCGTCTGACTGCCGAAAAGGAACAACAGTTAAAGAAATTGTCGGATATCCTTTCTGAAATAAGAAAAAAACAGGCAAAAAAGCTGGAAAAGGATATTGTTTCTGTTTTAAAAGGATTAAATTTTCTGGATGTAAAATTTGAAATCTCATTTTCCAAACGTCTGGATTTTAGTGAGAATGGAACCGATGAAGTGGAATTTATGATTTCTACCAATCCGGGAGAACCGTTGCGTTCACTGGCAAAAATTGCTTCCGGCGGAGAACTTTCCAGAATCATGCTGGGTATAAAAACGATTATGGCATCCAAAGATAATATTGATACATTGATTTTTGATGAGATAGATACTGGAATCAGCGGAAGAACTGCCCAGATGGTGGCAGAGAGAATGAAGGAAATCAGCCATGTCCATCAGATTATCTGTATTACCCATCTGCCACAGATTGCAGCAATGGCGGATATGCATTTTCTGATAGAAAAATCTGTGGTTCGCCGGGAAACCATTACTGCCATTCATAGGTTAAATGAAAACGAATCTATAGCGGAAATTGCCAGAATGTTAAGCGGTTCCCAGATTACGGAAACGGTTTTGGAAAATGCAAGAGAAATGAAAAAACTGAATAGCAACATTTAACAGTGTGTAAAAACTCCTTCTGGATAAACTATTTTTACGGGTAAAATGTGTAACCTGAAAAAGTTTGGAAAGGTGGAGTTTTTTGTGTCTGCAAAAAGAAAATACAGGAGAATTCTGATAGGACTGCTGATTATCAGTACTATATTTACCTGCTTTTTTACGTATCATATGATTGATGAAATGATTCCCGATGAAATCAGTATTATCGAGGGAACGGAAGCAAATCTGAAATCCGGTCTTCTGGTCCGGTATACGGTTAAAAAAGAGGAAATGCAGGAAGTGGATTTTCAGACGTCCAGACATGCGCTGCAGAACACAGCCGCCGGAGAATATAAGATTCAGGCCGATTTATTCGGACTGATTCATTTTAAAGATGTGGAAGTCAATGTAATCCGGAACCAGAAACTGATTCCGGGAGGAATTCAGATTGGTATTTATCTGCAGACCAAAGGTGTTATGATTATCGGTACCAGTCCCATCGGCGGAATGGATGGAATGAAATATGAACCGGCAGATAATATTGTAAAACCCGATGATTATATCGTTTCTTTAAATGGAGAGACAGTCAGTTCCAAATCCCAGCTTATGTTTTTGGTGAATAAGTATGGGAATGATGATATCATACTGGGATTAAACAGAAACGGATCTTATCTGGAAACCAGGATTACTCCGGTGCAAACAGCAGAGGATGAATATAAACTGGGAATCTGGGTCAGGGATGATACTCAGGGAATTGGGACATTAACCTATATCACAGAAAAAGGTGAATTCGGAGCATTGGGGCATGGAATCAGTGATGTGGATACCGGTGCACTGCTGAGTTCGGAAAATGGTACCCTGTATATGGCTGATATATGGGGAATAAAGAAGGGAGAAAGCGGAAATCCCGGTGGATTATTAGGCTCTATTGAGTATGAAGCGGATAATATCATTGGTACGATAACCGACAATAATTCTCATGGAATATTTGGCAAAGCAGATAAAAATCTGATAAAATCCTGCCAGTATCCTGCTCTTTCCATTGGATTGAAACAGGAGGTCACAGCAGGTCCTGCAAAAATATTATGTGCGTTACAGGATGAAGTAGAAGAATATGAGATTGAAATTGTCAGTGTGGATTATGCCAATAATGAAAAGAGCAAGGGAATGGTGATTCAGATTACGGATCCGGAACTTTTATCCAAAACCAATGGCATCGTTCAGGGAATGTCCGGTTCACCAATTATCCAGAATGGAAAACTGATTGGGGCCGTCACTCACGTATTTGTAAAAGAGCCTGCAAAGGGCTATGGAATCTTTATTGAGACCATGCTTAGTGAAAATAGTTCGGATTAATTTTACATCAGATATGTCAGAAAATGTCGAAAACATACGAGAGAATGGACTTGCAAAATTATGGCTTAAAATATATAATTGTGTATGTAAGCGTAAAAAAATAAATAATAAGGAGGAAAAATTGAAGACATGGGTTGTATAAAGGAAAAATTAGATGTTGTTATAGCAGATGATAATGAAAGGATCCTGCAACTGCTGAATGATATATTGAGTAATGATGATGATATTGAAGTGGTAGGCATGGCAAGAAACGGAGAGGAAGCAGTAAATGTAATAACCACCAAACAGCCAGATGTGGTTCTGGTGGATATTATTATGCCGAAACTGGACGGTCTGGCAGTTATGGATAAAGTAAATAAAGAAGATGCACTGAAAAAAAAGCCGGCCTTTGTGGTTCTGTCGGCGGTGGGAAGAGAGTCTATAACGGACGATGCTTTTGATTTGGGCGCCTGTTATTATATTATGAAGCCTTTTGACAATGAAATGGTTTTAAACAGGATTAAACATATTAAGACAAATCTATACCGTAAAAGTCATGAACCGAGAAAGATTAATGCCTATGAAAATAAGAGGGAATACATAGAGCGGAATCTGGAAAGTGACGTGACCAATATTATACATGAAGTAGGCGTTCCGGCACATATTAAGGGATATCAGTTCTTAAGGGATGCCATTATCATGGCGATTAATGATATGGAGATATTAAATTCTATTACAAAAGTTCTGTATCCTACGATTGCAATGAAAAACAATACCACGCCGAGCAGAGTGGAACGGGCAATCAGACATGCTATTGAAGTGGCATGGAACAGAGGCAAGATGGATACCATCGATGCACTGTTTGGATATACCATTAATAACGGCAAGGGTAAGCCTACGAACTCTGAATTTATTGCGCTGATTGCGGATAAAATCAGATTGGAATACAAGAATGGATAATTTCAATGATTTCTTTGTTATTGAATAATGTTTTACTTTAAAAGAATAGAGAAATGAGTTATAATATAAACGATAGTGAATCGTACTGTCTGATATTGTAACTCTTTTTTATATATTTGTGCCATTATGGCATGTTTGGAAGGTTGAAAGAAATTTTATCAGGAAAGGATTGTGCAGACTGCCCTTCTTTCAACTGTTAAGTCGGGCAGTATCGCAGCCGGGTCTGCGATATGCATAGGGACAGATATGAAAAATATTTTATTTGTTGCATCTGAAGCAGTTCCGTTTATTAAAACAGGAGGACTTGCAGATGTAGTAGGTTCTTTACCAAAATATTTTGACAGAAATGAATATGACGTCAGGGTGGTATTGCCAAAGTATCTCAGTATGCCTTGGCATTTTACGGAGCGTTTGGAGTTTATTGCTTATTTTTATATGGAAATCGGCTATCAGAATAAGTATGTCGGAGTATTTAAGCTGGTACATGACGGAATTACATTTTATTTTATAGATAACGAAGCTTATTTTGGCGGTGCGAAACCTTACGGTGATATTAAGTTTGATCTGGAGAAGTTTTCTTATTTCTCAAGAGCGGCGTTATGTATTCTTCCAGTGGTGGGATTCCGGCCGGATATCGTTCACTGCCACGACTGGCAGACCGGTCTGGTTCCGGTGTATATGAAAGACAGCTTCCGGGGCGGAGAATTTTATCAGAATATGAAGTCTATCATGACTATTCATAATTTAAAGTTCCAGGGTGTATATGATATTAAAACCATTCGTGGAATCAGTGGTCTGTCCGATTATTATTTTACATCGGATAAGTTGAAAGTGTATGATGATGCCAATCTGTTAAAGGGCGGAATCGCCTATGCGGATTATGTGACAACTGTCAGCAATACCTATGCCGAGGAAATTAAAACTGAGTTCTTTGGTGAGGGGCTGGACGGTCTCATGCGGGCAAGGAGTAATTCTTTATGCGGCATTGTCAATGGTATTGATTATAATGAATATAATCCGGAAACCGACTGGAGAATTCCGTTTAAATATAATGCAGTGAATTTCAGAAAAGAAAAGTGGAAGAATAAAACGGATTTGCAGCAGCAGCTGGGACTGGAAGTCAATCAGCATAAATTTATGATTGGTCTGGTATCCCGTTTAACAGATCAAAAGGGACTGGATTTGATTGCCTGTGTAATGGATGAGATTTGTTCGGATGACGTGCAATTTGTAATTTTGGGAACTGGCGAGGAACGATATGAAAATATGTTCCGTTATTATGACTGGAAGTATGGAAACCGCGTGTCTGCGAATATTTATTATTCTGAAGATATGTCTCACAAGGTGTATGCTGCCTGCGATGCGTTTCTTATGCCGTCGCTGTTTGAGCCATGCGGTCTCAGCCAGTTGATGAGCCTGCGATACGGAACTATTCCAATTGTAAGGGAAACCGGAGGTCTGAAGGACACGGTTGAGCCATATAATCAATATGAGAGTACCGGTACGGGATTTTCTTTTGCAAATTATAATGCCCATGAAATGCTGGGAGCTATCCGGTATGCAAAACATGTATACTATAACGATAAACGGGGATGGAATAAGATTGTGGACCGTGCGATGGCAGCCGATTTCTCATGGACAACTTCAGCAAGAAAGTATGAGAATTTATATAACTGGTTATTGGGATGGTAATTTTCCGGGTAGAATAGGAAAGGTATTTAGTTAGATGAAAAACAGAACAGAAGACTTTTTTTACCATGAGGCAGTCCGAAAGGAAATCATTAAAAGCCTGAAGTCAAAGAAATGGATAAACCGGGGCCAGTGCTTAAGAGATAAACAGTACATGGAGTGCGTATATGATATATTGACAAGCCAGCCGTTTAAGCAGATGGACCAATATATCCAGCATGGCAGTACCACCACAATGGAGCATTGTCTTTCGGTGTCTTATGTCAGCTATAATATATGCAGACGGTTTTCGCTGGATTATCGTTCCGCTGCCAGAGGCGGATTGCTGCATGATTTATTTTTATATGACTGGCATACACATTGTGAGGAAACAGGAGAACGTTTTCATGGACTGACCCATCCGAGAGCGGCATTGAACAATGCCAATAAATATTTTGATTTAAACAGGGTGGAGCAGGACATCATATTGAAGCATATGTGGCCTTTGACAGTGGTACCGCCAAAAACCATGGAAGGATTTGTGGTTATGTATGCAGATAAATATTGCGGGTTGATAGAATCCATGGAAACTGTACGCAGAGCTGTACCGAATATTGGGAAATATGTAAAGATTCCTTGATAAAGTATAAGAATGGGATAGAGTTTTTTAAATATCAGTCAGTGTGATATTGTGACAAAAAATCAGACTCTTTTGGGACGTTAAATCTACAGGCAACTGTAAAATTATAATTAGCTATAATTTTACAGTTGCCTGTTTGACATATCCGTACAGATTTTTGAAAATACGTTTGTTTTATTTTACAGAAATCAGTCCCAGTGCATCCGGAGAAGCCGGCGCACAGACCATGGAATAATTGGTATGATAGATTACAAATCCCGGCGCACTGCCATTAACTTTTTTAACATGTTTTTTCTGAATATAGTCAATCTCCACTTTCTCCATTTGCCTGCCTTTGGAATAATAGGCAGCCAGAGTTCCGGCTAGTTCAAATATGGAGTCGGGAAGTTCATCCAAAGAAGATTTGACGATAACATGGGAACCGGGAATTCCTTTGGCATGAAACCACCAGTCGTTTCCTGTGGCAATCTTAAAGGTAACTTCTTCGTTCTGGTAATTGTTTTTTCCGATATAAATTTGCGTCGTTTCATTTACAATAAAATGCAGGGGTTTATTTGTAAACTTTGATTTTTTATCGCCGGATTTTCTTCTGATATATCCATATTGTACCAATTCTTCTTTTAAGGCTTTTAAATCGTTTTCATCGGTAGCAATATCGAGAGCAGCGGAAATGGACTCTAAATGTTGGATTTCCTGTCTGGTTTCCAGTATAATCTGGCTTAAAGCTTCGTAAGTCCGTTTTAGTTTTCCGTATTTGTCAAAATATTTTTTGGCATTCTCCATGGGTTCCAGTTCGGTATCCAGCGGAATTGTGACTTCAGAATCATCGTAGTAGTTAATACAGCGCAGGGTTTTATCGCCTGCTTTGGCACTGTAACCGTAGGTAGTCAGCAATTCTCCGTATATACGGTATTTATCCCGCTTTTCCGTATCTTTTAACTGTTTTAGTTGTAAATCATATTTCTTATAATTTTTGGAAAGGGCAGAAGATACGATTTGTCTTAAATCAGCAGAACGCTGTTTGATTCGGGTGGCCGCATTTTTTTCAGCATAATATTGTTCCAGTACCATGCTTATGGAAGGAAAGGTTTTGCTTTCCAGATCGGAATAGACTGTCAGCGGAACAGCCGAAAAATCTTTTGGTACCTGATTTTTATAATAGATGACGGGAGTAAAATTTCCGGAAACCGTTTCTTCCATATATTGAGAAAAAATATGATACAGATGAAGCTGTTCGGAATCAT
Organism: Lachnospiraceae bacterium; assembly: GCA_022794265.1. Taxonomy (GTDB): domain Bacteria; phylum Bacillota; class Clostridia; order Lachnospirales; family Lachnospiraceae; genus Bovifimicola. Next base: position 36,544 of record JAAWEK010000021.1, on the reverse strand, counting down.
TCAGGGCATTGGCAGGTAAATCGGAATCAATCCCGGATATGCTTAAAATATCTTCGGCGGCAATGGGGCTTATACCAGTCAGAGAAGTATATAACGCCTTGGAAACAGGAAGATTTTTTTGAAAGACCGCTTTCATAAATGATTCCTGGGTACAGTTCAGGGGGTTAAGTTTTTCATCTGCCTTTGGTATGAAATATTTTCTTCCCGGCAGTACTTCCCGGACAGAACTCATCTGAAAGTTTACATGTTTAATACTATCAATGATTCTGTTGTCTTCGCAAAAGATAATATTGCTGTGTTTGCCCATTAATTCCACGATTAGTGTTTTTTGGCATAAATCGCCCATTTCGTTCAGGTGTTCGATATCAAAATGAATAATCCGTTCCAGTCCCGGCTGATAGATTTTTACGATTCTCCCGTTATTAATATGTTTCCGCAGCAACATACAGAAGCTGGGAGCGGTCAGCGGAGCAGGTTTATTTATATCTGTAAGATAAATCAGGGGCAGGGTCGCTCCAGCTGATATCAGAAGACGGTATTGTTCTTTGTTGTTTTTTATTGTTAACAGCAGCTCATCATTTTCGGGCTGGGAAATCTTAAAAATCCTGCCGTCAATTAACAAACGGTTCAGCTCGGAAACGATGGCGGCAACGGTTATTCCATCAAATGCCATAACAGTATCCTCCGTTTCAATAGTATGGTAACAATAGTTTATATGATAGAAGCTTTAATTTCAAGCAAAACTTGACGTCATTTTGGAAATCGATTATAATAAGCCTAAGTATGTAATTTGGGTATTGGAGAATGCTGGAAATTTTTCTGATACAATATACATAAATATACAGATATTGAAGGATAATCCATGGAAACGATTAAAAGCATGACAGGATTCGGCCGGGAGGAGTATTCGGACGAAGAATGTAAATTAACCATAGAGATGAAATCCGTGAATCACAGATATTTGGATATCAATGTCAAACTGCCGAAAAAGCTTAATTTTTTTGAAGTAAAGGTCAGAGGACTGCTGAAAAAATATATTGAGCGGGGAAAAGTTGACATTTTTATTACGTATAAGAGTCTGAAAGAGGCGGATACCGGAATGAGATATAATTCGGCTCTGGCAAAGGAGTATGCAGATTATTATAAAAAGATTACAGAGGAACTGTCTGTTCCGGATGATATTTCTGCTTCGGTCATTGGCAGATGTCCGGAAGTTTTTACGTTGCAGGAGGAGTCTGGAGATGAGGAGGAACTGCTGGAACTGCTTTCCGGCGTATTTGACGCTGCGGCTCGAAAATTTGTGAATAGCAGGAAGTCAGAAGGAGAGAATTTAAAAGCGGATTTGCTGGAAAAACTGGAGACCATGAAAGAATATGTGGCTTTTATTGAAGAGCGTTCACCGGTTATAATTGCAGAATACAGAAACCGGATAGAAGAAAGAGTCAGGGAATTATTGGAAAATGCACAGATTGATGAGAATCGGATAGCCATGGAAGTAACGTTGTTTTCCGATAAGGTTTGTGTGGATGAAGAAATTGTCCGGCTGGATAGTCATATGGATGCGATGAAGGAATGTCTGACCCGGGGAGGAGCCGTTGGACGGAAACTGGATTTTATTGCTCAGGAAATGAACAGGGAAGCAAACACTATTCTGTCAAAATCCGGGGATTTGGCGATAACGGATACGGGCATAGAATTAAAGACCATGATTGAGAAAATTCGCGAACAGATTCAAAATATAGAATAGGATGGTTATGAATGGCAAAACTGATAAATATAGGATATGGGAATGTGGTGAATTCGGAAAAAATCGTGTCGGTTATCAGTCCGGATTCTGCGCCCATCCGGCGGCTGGTCCAGAATTCCAAGGATAAAGGGCAGGCGGTGGATGCAACCCAGGGAAGAAAAACAAAATCAGTAATCATAACAGACAGCAGTTATATAATTTTATCTGCATTGATGCCGGATACGATTGCCGGCAGATTTACTTCCAATGATTCATATGGAAAGGATGAGACGAATGAGGAATAGAGGAGTCTTAACGATTATTTCCGGATTTTCCGGAGTTGGAAAGGGAACCCTTGTAAAAGCACTGCTGGATAAATATGATAATTATGCGTTATCAGTTTCAGCAACCACAAGGATGCCCAGACCAGGAGAAACGGATGGGATAAATTATTTTTTTATCCGGAAAGAGGAGTTTGAGGAAAAGATTCAAAACGGTGCTTTTCTTGAATATGCCCGATATGTAGACAATTATTACGGCACACCCAGAGAATATGTGGAGCAGCAGTTAGAAGCAGGAAAAGACGTACTGTTGGAGATTGAAATCCAGGGTGCAAGGCAGATAAAAAAACTTTTGCCGGAAGCCTTTACTATCTTTATTATGCCACCGGATGCTGTCACATTAAAAGAACGGCTGGTGGGCAGAAATACGGAGACTATGGAAGTGATTGAGGCACGGCTGTGCCGGGCGTCTGAGGAGGCGGAAGGAATCGAATGGTATGATTCCGTTCTGGTCAATGACAATCTGGAAAAAAGTGTGGAAGCTTTGCATGGTCTGATACAGGCGGCACACTGTGATACATTTAGAAATAAAGATTTTATAAAAGATATTAGAAAAGGCGTCAAAGCTTTTTCGGAAGGAGAATAGAATATGTTACATCCATCGTATACAGATTTAATGGCAGTAGTAAACAGTGAGGTTGAACCGGGAGAACAGCCGGTAGTACAGAGCAGATATTCCATTGTGATGGCAACTTCAAAAAGAGCAAGACAGATTGTTGCTGGTGAGGAACCTCTGGTAAACGGATGCGGAAAGAAGCCGCTTTCGGTTGCAATTGATGAGTTATACCGTTCCAAAGTACGTATTGTCGGAGACGAGGAAGAAGCATAGGAGGCAGCAGGTTTGAAAATATTGTTTATTTCGCTTGGCTGTGATAAGAATCTGGTGGATTCGGAAGAGATGCTGGGAATGCTGGCAGGAGAACATTATGAATTTACTGATGATGAGACTCTGGCAGATATCATTATCATCAATACCTGTTGTTTTATAAACGATGCGAAGGAAGAAAGTATTGAAACTATTCTGCAAATGTCAGAATACAGGAGGGATGGAAACTGTAAAGCACTGATTGTCACCGGATGTCTGGCACAGAGATATCAGGAGGAAATCCGGAAAGAAATACCGGAAGTAGATGCCGTGCTTGGAACCAGCTCATATAACGAAATAGCTGTTGCGGTGAAAAAAGCGATTGAAGGGGAAACGATAGAAATTTATACCCCGCTGGATAAACTGATAGTAGAAGAAAGAAACCGGATGGTAACTACGGGAGGTCATTATGCCTATTTAAAGATTGCAGAGGGCTGTGACAAGCGTTGTACCTATTGTATTATACCAAAGATCAGAGGATATTACCGGAGTGTGCCCATGGAGCAGCTGGTCATTTCTGCAGAACAGCTTGCGGAAAAAGGAGTAAAAGAGCTGATTTTAGTAGCGCAGGAGACTACGGTTTACGGTAAGGATTTATATGGTGAAAAGAAACTGCCGGAATTACTCCACCGGCTGTGCAAGATTCCGGGAATTGTATGGATTCGGTTGCTATACTGTTATCCAGAGGAAATTACCGATGAATTGATTGAAACGATGAAATCGGAGCCGAAAATATGCCACTATATGGATATGCCGATACAGCATGCCAGTGACAGCATATTAAAGGCCATGGGACGCCGTACCAATAAACGGCAGCTGATTGAAATCATTGGGAAATTGCGTAAAGCAATGCCGGATATTGCACTCCGTACCACACTGATTGCAGGTTTTCCGGGAGAAACGCCAGAGGAACATGAAGAGGTCATGGAATTTGTGGATTGTATGGAATTTGAAAGGCTGGGAGTATTTCCCTATTCTCCGGAGGAAGATACACCTGCGGCAGAACTGCCGGAACAGATTGATGAAGCGCTTAAAACGGAAAGACGGAATGCCATTATGGAACTTCAACAGGATATTTCCATAGATAACAGTGAGAAACTCATCGGAAAAGAGATGCTGGTTATGATAGAAGGCAGGGTGGCAGATGAAAATGTCTATATCGGACGAACTTATATGGATGCTCCCAATGTGGATGGAAATATATTTGTTCATACGGATGAAAATCTGATGACCGGAGATTTTGTCCAGGTACAGGTAACCGGAGCGTTGGAGTACGATCTGATTGGTGAGATTGTATAGTTAAGATAAAATAACAGTGAAAGGAGATATGCTTGTATACAGTTCTTTTTATCAGGATATAAAATCCGGAATGTATAAGCATGACAGTCATATGAATTTACCAAATAAATTAACATTATTCAGAGTATGTCTGATACCTTTTTTTGTTTTATTTATGCTGGCTGATATTTGCGGAACAAATGATAAATATATTGCAGTTGCAATTTTTATTATAGCCAGCTTAACGGATATGCTGGATGGTCAGATTGCAAGAAAATATAATATGGTAACAAATTTCGGAAAGTTTATGGATCCGTTGGCAGATAAGCTTTTGGTCTGTTCTGCATTAATCTGTCTGATTGACCAGAAGCTTCAGGCATGGATTGTAATCGTAATTATCAGCCGGGAACTGATTATCAGCGGATTCCGGATTGTAGCTGCTGATAATGGTATTGTGATTGCAGCAAGCTGGTGGGGAAAGTATAAGACAACGGCCCAGATGATTATGATTATTATCCTGATTCTGGACTGGAATTACAGGTGGTTTGGAATACTGGAATATGTATTTATTTATCTTTCTCTGGTATTAACAGTAATTTCACTGATTGATTATCTGGTGAAAAATAAAAGTGTCTTTATTGAAGGGAGTATGTCAAAATAATGGAGGAATGGCTGGTATTTTTTCTGAAGGAACATAAAATGACCATTACGACTGCGGAGTCTTGTACCGGTGGTATGGTTGCATCCCATATCGTCAGTGTATCGGGGTCTTCTGAAGTCTTTTCGGAAGGTTATATTACTTATTCTGAACAGGCAAAAAATAAACTGCTGGGTGTGTCCATGGATACTATAAAGGATTGTAATGTTGTCAGTCAGGAAGTGGCTGGCGAAATGGCAGAGGGAGCCGCAAGGGCTGCTGGAACGGATGTGGCGGTATCTACAACCGGTGTGGCAGGACCTTTGGGTGGTACGGAAGAAATTCCGGTAGGAACCGTATGTATCGGTTGCTATATCAACGGAAAGATTTATACAGAAAAATTTCATTTTGAAGGAAATCGGAAGAAAATCAGAAAAGCGGCTGCGGAACAGGCAATTCAATATGTCTGCGGCTTGTTAAAACAATAGAGGTTTTTTATGCGGAAGTTTAATTTTAAAGTGTATCTTGAGAAAAAGCAGAAACTGGATTATATAATATCTAAGGAAGAGTACGTAACTGGACAGACGTGGTGTATATTAAAAAAGCAGCATGTCTGTCTGTATTTTTTTGCCTTGTTTTTTGCTGGAATATTACTGGAATTATATGATTTTGCAGTGAGGAACAGTGTGATAAAGGCTTATCTGCTGTCAGTATTTGCTGTTGGAATGTTTATGGTCATCCTATGGAGAACACGTAAGACGGCAGGTATTCTATATGAAACGGAACCTCATGCATTTTGTGTTACTTATGAAAAAAAAGGATTTTTGCTGACAAATACGGATACGGCAGAATCTGTTTTTTATGGCTGGAATATGGTTCTGCGGCAAAAAAGAATCGGAAAAGTAGGAATTGTTTTTTTATCAGAAAATGTTTATTTTTTTCTGCCAGTTGAATCGGATGATTTGTTATAATGTGTATATTGACAAATCACTAAAAATAGTATAAAATACAACAAATAATAAATGTGATATTTAAAAACCGGTAAGAAATACATAACAGAAAAATTTAATATTTTATTATTGACAAATAAATCCATATAGTTTATTATGGATACAGAAACGAACATTAGTTCGGTAATCGAAGTAAATGGAGGATGGTTTGATGGATAATAGTGAAAAACTGAAAGCATTGGATTCTGCATTGGCGCAGATTGAGAAGCAGCATGGCAAGGGTTCCGTTATGAAGCTGGGAGATTCAAATGCTTCCATGAATATAGAAACAGTTCCCACAGGAGCATTAAGTCTGGATATTGCATTGGGAATCGGAGGTCTGCCAAAGGGAAGAGTGGTAGAGATTTACGGACCGGAGTCCAGTGGTAAGACTACGGTTGCCCTGCATATGATTGCAGAAGTACAGAAACGTGGCGGTATAGCCGGTTTTATTGATGCAGAGCATGCACTTGACCCGGTTTACGCAAAGGCTATCGGTGTGGATATTGACAACTTATATATATCCCAACCGGATTTTGGTGAGCAGGCCCTTGAGATTACGGAAACTTTTGTACGAAGCGGTGCGGTAGACATTATAATTGTGGATTCGGTAGCGGCACTTGTACCGAAGGCAGAGATTGACGGAGATATGGGAGATTCCCATGTGGGACTGCAGGCAAGACTGATGTCTCAGGCGTTAAGAAAATTGACAGCAATTATCAGTAAGACCAATTGTATTGTGGTATTTATTAATCAGCTTCGGGAGAAAGTCGGGGTTATGTTTGGCAATCCGGAGACTACTACCGGCGGAAGGGCATTGAAGTTTTATTCTTCCGTGAGAATGGACGTCAGAAGAATAGAGACACTGAAACAGAGTGGGGAAATGGTTGGAAACAGAGCCCGTGTAAAGGTAGTTAAGAATAAGGTAGCACCTCCGTTTAAAGAAGCAGAATTTGATATTATGTTTGGCCAGGGGATATCAAGAGAAGGTGATGTTTTGGATTTGGCAGCTGATTTAGGTGTGATTGTAAAGAGCGGTGCATGGTATGCATATAAGGATGATAAAATCGGTCAGGGCAGGGAAAATGCCAAGATGACGCTGAAGAACCATCCGGAAATGTTGGAAGAAGTTGAAAATGCCGTACGCGAACACTATGGTCTTCCAATTTCAGACGGAACAAAGAAAGATACTTCGTCAGAAGAAAAGAAAGAGGAAGAGAAAAAAAACAGAGTAAAATCCAAGGATAAGGCAGAGGAGTAATGTTTGTAACATCCATTAGCAAACTGGACAAAAAAAAGAGTCTGATTCTTCTGGATGAAGATATTAAAATATCCTTATATAATTCCGAACTGTATAAATACGGGATTCGGGAACAGACAGAACTCAGTGACGAGACATCCAGAGAAATTTTTGAGGTTCTGCTTCCAAGACGGGCCAGAGAACGTGTATTTTATATGCTGAAAGATTCTGATAAGTCCGAGCAGGATGTCAGACGTAAGCTTTTAACAGCATATTATCCGGAGGATATAGTGGAGGCAGTTATATGTTTTATGAAAGATATGAAATATATAGATGACAGAAGATATGCAGATAATTATATCCGCGGGAACAGACGTCAGAAAAGTATTAACCGTATAAAGCAAGAGTTATGCTTTCATGGAGTAGAAAAATCTGTAATTTGTGAAGCAGTGGATTCTTTTGAAGAAGAGTGGGATTTGTTACCGGAAGAACAGCAGAGAATTATTTATAAGGAATTTATACGTCGAAAATATGACTTTCAAATTGAGGATGAGAAACTGAAAAATAAAATCATTCAGTCTTTAATGCGAAAAGGTTTTAGCTTTGATGAGATTCAATCTGTTTATCGGATGCTGAAAGAAGAGAACGAAATATAATATGTTTCATGTAAATGACCGGAAGGTATCAGAGCGCTGATGTCTTCCGGTATTTTTAAATCGTAAAAATGGATTTTTTTCAGCAGAATCATACAAGTTCCTATGGCAGAATAAGTGCAATGTGTATAGTTATAGAACCGTAAACTGCTATTTTTTTTACAATTTGTATAGAAAAGGAGTAACTTTACTTGACATAATTATAAAAACAGTATAAAATTTATATGTTGTAATTGTACAATGAAAACTAAATAAGGAGGTGCTCCTGTGAACAATATTACATTAGTAATTGTCAGCGTTATCATTACCTTATGTATTGTTGCTCCAACTGCTTGGTTTTTTGCGATTGCCCATCATAAAAAGAACTTTGAATCAAAGATTGGCAGTGCAGAAGAGAAATCAAGAGAGATTATAGATGAAGCTTTAAAGACAGCGGAAACTACAAAGCGAGAAGCAGTATTGGAAGCGAAGGAAGAGTCATTAAAGACTAAGAATGAGCTGGAAAAGGAAACGAAAGAGCGCAGAGCAGAAATTCAGCGTTATGAGAAGCGGGTTCTTTCTAAAGAAGAAGCTTTGGACAAGAAGTCAGAGCAGATGGAGAAGAAAGAAAATGCTTTAATGAAGCGCGAAGAAGAAGTTGCTAAAATGCGTGAGGACGTAGCGAAACTTAATGAGCAAAGATTGCAGGAACTGGAACGAATCTCTGGACTTACCTCCGAACAGGCAAAAGAATATTTGTTAAAAACTGTTGAAGAAGAAGTGAAAATTGATACTGCTAAGATGGTGAAAGAACTGGAAAGCAGGGCTAAAGAAGAAGCTGGTAAAAAAGCAAAGGAATATGTTGTGACCGCAATTCAGAAATGCGCTGCCGACCATGTGGCAGAGACAACGATTTCCGTTGTACAACTCCCTAACGATGAAATGAAAGGAAGAATTATTGGTAGAGAAGGACGTAATATACGTACACTTGAAACTATGACAGGTGTTGATCTTATTATAGATGATACCCCTGAAGCAGTTATTCTTTCGGGATTTGATCCAATCAGACGTGAAGTTGCACGCATTGCATTGGAGAAGCTGATTGTGGATGGAAGAATTCATCCGGCAAGAATCGAGGAGATGGTTGAAAAGGCTCAGAAAGAAGTAGAAACAATGATGCGGGAGGAAGGCGAATCCGCAACATTGGAAGTTGGTGTTCATGGAATTCATCCGGAACTGGTTAAATTACTGGGTAAGATGAAATTCAGAACAAGTTATGGACAAAATGCATTGAAACATTCTATTGAAGTGGCGCAGTTATCCGGACTTTTAGCTGCGGAAATCGGTGTGGATGTAAGAATGGCCAAGAGGGCCGGTCTGCTTCATGATATCGGTAAATCCGTTGACCATGAAATGGAAGGTTCCCACATTCAGATTGGTGTAGATTTATGTAGAAAATACAAAGAATCTCCGATTGTTATCAATTCAGTGGAATCTCATCATGGTGATGTAGAACCTGAATCATTGATTGCATGTATTGTTCAGGCTGCCGACACTATTTCAGCTGCCAGACCAGGTGCCAGACGTGAGACGCTGGAAACGTATACCAACAGATTAAAACAATTAGAAGATATTACAAACGCTTATAAAGGCGTTGAAAAATCTTTTGCAATTCAGGCAGGTAGAGAGATTCGAGTAATGGTAGTTCCTGATCAGATTAGTGATGCAGATATGGTTTTACTGGCAAGAGATATATCAAAGCAGATTGAACAGGAATTGGAATATCCGGGACAGATTAAAGTTAGTGTAATTCGTGAAAGCAGAGTTATTGATTACGCAAAATAGTATTTAATGAAAGAAAAGAATCTGAAAATCCAATATTTAAAACAGATAAATGGATTTTCAGGTTCTTTTTGTTTAAGGAAATATATTTTAATATTGCAAAATTATATTTGTTATATTAAAATAGACGAGATAAAAATATATGCGGAGGTTCTGTGATGAAATCATACAAAGAGATGAGTAAAGAAGAATTACAGGAAATTAAAGAATCACTGGAAAAAGAATATGCAAAAGCTGCAGGCATGGGCTTGAATCTGAATATGTCAAGAGGAAAGCCATCAGCTTCACAACTTGATTTAACCATGGATATGTTGAATGTGATTAATAGCAGTTCAGATATATATGATGCTGAAGGTAATGATTCCAGAAATTATGGAGTTATGGATGGTATTACAGAAGCAAAAAAATTAATGGCAGATATTATGGACGTTAATTCTGAAAATATTATAGTTTTTGGAAATGCAAGCTTAAATATTATGTATGATATGGTATCCCGTTCCATGATACTGGGTGTAATGGGCCATACACCATGGTGCAGGCTGGATAAAGTAAAGTTTTTATGTCCGGTGCCTGGATATGACAGACATTTTGCCATTACGGAATTATTTGGGATTGAAATGATTCCGATACCAATGACAGAAGCCGGACCGGATATGGATATGGTTGAAAAATATGTAAATACTGATGAAACGGTGAAAGGAATCTGGTGTGTTCCGAGATTTTCCAATCCTCAGGGAATCGTATACTCGGATGATACGGTAAGAAGATTTGCTGCATTGAAACCGGCTGCAAAAGATTTCCGGATTTACTGGGATAATGCTTATGCGGTTCACGCTTTATATGATGATGCGCCGGAATTATTGGAGATATTTGAAGAATGTAAGAAAAACGGCAATGAAGATATGGTATATGAATTTTGCTCCACCTCTAAAATATCCTTTGCAGGCGCCGGTATCTCAGCAATTGCTGCATCAAAATCAAATCTGGATGCGATAAAAGAAGTAATGACCATTCAGACCATCGGACATGATAAGGTTAATCAATTGAGACATGTCAGATTCTTTAAGGATATGGAGGGAATCCGGGAGCATATGAAAAAACATGCTGATATTATGCGTCCGAAGTTTGAGACAGTGATTGATACCTTTGAGAAAAATCTGGGAGGACTGGAAATCGGTTCATGGATTAATCCAAAAGGCGGATACTTTATTTCTTTTGAAAGTATGCCTGGCTGTGCAGCTGGAATTGTACAGAAGTGTAAAGAAGCAGGTGTGGTATTGACAAATGCCGGCGCAACCTATCCGTATGGTAAAGACCCTCAGGACAGCAATATCAGAATTGCTCCTTCGTTTCCAACAGAAGAAGAAATGCATCAGGCAGCAGAGTTGTTCGTATTGTGTGTAAAATTAGTCAGTGTTGAAAAATTACTTGAAAACTTTTAATTCAGAAAGAAGGCGTTGATATGAAAATCGGATTTATCGGAATGGGAAATATGGGATATGCCATGCTGAAAGGAGTATTGAATGTATTTTCCAAAGAAGACCTGGTATTTGCAGATTCCAATAGGTCCAGAGCGATTCAGGTCAGTCAGGAAACGGGAGTGCAGTATGTGGAGTCTAATGCGGAGTGTGCCAATAGTGCCAAATATCTGATATTGGCTGTTAAACCGCAGTATTATACACAGGTATTAAAAAATATCGAAAATATAGTGAGACCAGAGCATGTGATTATTTCCATTGCACCGGGGATAACGATTGATTACCTGCATAATGCATTGGGAACGGATAAACGGATTGTCAGAGCTATGCCTAATACTCCGGCTTTACTGGGCTGTGGAATGACGGGAATTAGCTTTGATGCCAAAATGTTTGAGTTTTCTGAACAGGAAATCATTGAGAAAATATTTTCTTCCTTTGGAAAGTTCAGGGTTGTGGAGGAGCGGTATATGAGCGCTGTTACCTGTGTCAGCGGAAGCTCACCGGCTTATGTGTATATGTTTATTGAAGCTTTGGCTGACGGTGCAGTAAAATATGGTATTCCGAGAGAGGCAGCTTATGAGATGGCAGCGCAGGCGGTGATGGGTTCTGCAAAGATGGTACTGGAAACAAAAGAACATCCGGGAAAATTAAAAGACCAGGTATGTTCACCAGCGGGTACAACAATCGCAGGAGTGGCAGCACTGGAGGAATACGGATTCAGAAATGCGGTTTTAAAGGCAACAGATGCCTGTTATAGTAAAGCAGAACATATGAACTAAGCATATGTTAAAGTGTAAGATTAATATTGTAAAGGAAAAACACAGTTGTGTTGTATAATAATATGAAAAAGTATAATCGTGAAAAAAGAGAATTAGTGTATCAGGGTTCCATCATAAGTGTATATCGGGATTCCGTCAGGGTACCCAACGGGAATCTGGTTAAGTGGGATTTTATCGGACATAAAGGAGCTGCTGCTGCGTTGCCAGTAACGGCAGAGGGTAAAATCCTACTGGTAAAACAATGGAGAAATGCATTAGACAGGTTTACCTATGAGATTCCGGCTGGCGGCAAAGAGGGATTTGACGAGCCGATGATAGAATGCGCAGCGAGAGAGTTGGAGGAGGAGACCGGGTATAAGGCAGGAACGTTGGATTTTCTTTTGTCACTGAAGACAACAGTTGCATTCTGTAACGAAAGAATTGATATATTTTTAGCCAGAGATCTGGTATTAGTGGGTCAGAATATGGATGAAGATGAAAATATTGAGGTGGTGGAATTTGAACTAAAGGATCTGCTGGAGATGATTCGGAGTGGAGAATTACAGGATTCCAAAACCGTATCGGCTATACTGGCATATCAGGTCTATGAAAAGTAAAGAAGATTATGCAGTAAGAATAATATAACGAAATAAAGCATATATTTGTTTAACGGAAGGAGTTAGACAAATATATGCTTATTTTAAATTCAAGAAAAAAAATAACTGTAGCCGTATTGTTCATTGCGGGAGTTGTTTTAGGAACCCTTTTATGTGGACAGATTATTGGGTATTCATCGGATAAGATCAATATATATGGTAATTTTGTTATACGTACCCTGAAATATGAGAATATTAGTTCTGTAAATTTATTAAAATACATAGTTGCATACCGGATGAAAGAACTGATTGTGATTGCCGTTATCAGCATGACGTATGTGAAATCGGCTTTATATGGTATTTATGCCGGTTACGTGGGAGTCCGGATGGCAGTGCTGATTTCTACATTGACAATGATGAATAAAAAAATGGCGATACCCTGGTTTCTCTTATTTAATATGCCTCATACGATAATATATGTAATAGCCGTAGTGTGGCTGATTAATACATCTCTTGATGGAAACAGGGAACAGATGATACGTGGAAGAAAAGTTGGAATAGTAAAACTATGGTTTATAATCTGTATATTATATATATTGGGTATTCTGTCTGAAGTATTTATAAACCCAATTTTAATAAATTTGTTAAAATAAACAATACAAATCAGAGGTATAAAATATGTTTTTGTAAGATTGTCATAAAGAAATTTTAAAAAAAATAATTATTTTGTTTGATTTTATTCGGAAAAGTATATATAATGGTTATATTGATTGTAAATTAGAAAAGCAGTACAATTTAGAATTGAGGAAATGATATGGAAGAGACAGTTGAAAGGTATGTGGATTATTTACGTAATACGAAAAACGTATCCGATAATACATTAACATCTTATAAGCGTGATTTGATTAAAATGATAATACATTTTCAACGAATTGGAATACAGGATGTACGAAAAATCAATTCAACCAATATTAATTCATATATTCTCGGATTGGAACGGAAGGGTTGTGCTTCTGCAACAATTTCCAGATATATTGCATCCATGAAATCGTTTTTTCATTATCTGCTGCAGACAGGAGAGCTGTCGGAAGATCCTACATTATTACTTAAGGCTCCCGTAATTGAAAAACGGGTACCAAACGTTCTGTCAGTTGCACAGATTGATAATCTGTTAAGTCAGCCTTCCGGCAATATTCCAAAAGAAATCCGGGATAAGGCAATGCTGGAGCTTTTATACGCAACTGGAATCCGTGTGTCAGAATTAATCCGTTTGAAAACGGAAGATGTGAATTTAAAACTGGGATATATTGTCTGTAGGGACAAAGAGAAAGAAAGGATTGTTCCTTTTGGTTTAACCGCTAAAAATGCAGTCTTACGCTATATGACAGAAGCCAGGGACAAGCTGTTAAAAGGTCTGGAGACTGAGTCTCTGTTTGTCAATTGTTCTGGCAGACCCATGAGCAGACAGGGATTTTGGAAAATTGTCAAATTATATGGAGAGAAAGCAGGTATTGAAGAAGATATTACCCCCCATACTCTCCGCCATTCTTTTGCCCTGCATTTGGTAGAGAACGGAGCAGATTTGCGTGCGGTGCAGGAAATGATGGGACATTCCGTTTTATCAACCACACAGGTATACGCCGATATGAAAAATACGAAGATTCGGGAAGAATACAATAAGGCGCATCCCAGAAATTAGAAGAAATAAATCTGGGGACCGGAATATTTATATAAACACAGGGTGTTGCAAAATCATTTGTTCCCATGGTTTTGCAACACCCTTGTTTTATCCGTATTGTTTATTAGATGTTATTCTTTTAAAATTACAGTAAATCTGCAATATCGTAGATTAGACGTTCGGTCTGCTCCCAACCAATGCATGCATCGGTAATGGATTTTCCGTATATGCCTTCACCAACTTTCTGATTGCCGGGTTCAATATAGCTTTCAATCATCAACCCCTTTACAAATTGGTTGATGTCGGAGGAATGTCTCTTGCTGTGCAGAATTTCTTTAGAAATCCGGATCTGTTCGATATACTGTTTGGCGCTGTTTGAATGATTGGTGTCAACAATTACGGCAGGATTTACCAGATCCAGTTCTCCATACATTTCATGTAAACGAATTAAATCTTCATAGTGGTAGTTCGGAATACACTGGCCGTGTTTGTTTACCGCACCCCGGAGAATGGTATGGGTCAAAGGATTGCCGGTTGTTTTTACTTCCCATCCCCGGTATATAAAAGTATGTCCGGCCTGGGCGGCAATAACGGAATTCAGCATTACGGAAAAATCACCACTGGTTGGGTTTTTCATTCCGGCAGGGATGTCCATGCCGCTTACGGTTAGACGATGCTGCTGGTCTTCCACGGAACGGGCGCCGATTGCCACATAGGATAAAATATCCGAAAAATATCTGTAATTTTCCGGATACAGCATTTCGTCAGCCGCAGTTAATCCGGTCTCATTTATTACACGGATATGCATTTTACGGATTGCCAGAAGTCCGGCAAGTAAATCTGGTTTTTTTTCAGGATCCGGCTGGTGTAACATACCTTTGTAACCCATACCTGTGGTACGCGGTTTATTGGTATAAATTCTCGGGACAATCAGGATATTTTCTTTTACCTTTTCCTGAACCGTGGCAAGTCGTGAAACGTAGTCACATACTGCATCCTCATTATCAGCGGAACAAGGTCCGATGACTAAAAGAAATTTATTGGATTTACCGGTAAATATATCCTTTATCATTATGTCGCGGTCTGCTTTGAGTTTAATAAGATTTTCCGGTAAAGGAAATTGCTCTTTGATCTCTGCAGGAGTCGGCATTTTTTTGATAAAATCAAAACTCATAAAAAATCCTCCTTTATTTAAACATAGAGTGTATTATAAAATAATATAATCAAACTTGCAAGTTTTTTATGTATTGGCTTCTTTCGAATGTATATTATTTTGACAAACGACTTAAAATAATGGATAATGGAACTAATTGGAAGTATTGTTTTTTATATTCAGGAAAGTTAAAATTGTGTAAATAAGTAAAAGAGATACTGATTGAAATCGGAAAGGAAGGTAAACATATGGCTGGAATTAACCGTGTAATCTGGATTATTCTGGATAGTGTAGGAATGGGAGCATTGCCGGATGCAGAACGGTTCGGGGATGAGGGAACCAATACGATTGCCCATGTGTCTGCAAAGCATGGAGGACTTAAGGTACCGAATATGGTCCGGCTGGGTCTGGGGAATATTGACGGAATGTTAGGGATTGAAAAAGAGAGCCGTCCCATCGGTTCTTACGGGAGAATGAAAGAAATTTCAAACGGAAAGGATACTACCATCGGGCATTGGGAGATGACAGGGATTTATTCACCGGTGAAGTTTCCAACCTATCCCTACGGATTTCCGGAGAACATTATTGAGGAGTTTATTGAAAAAACCGGAGTTCCCGGAATTTTGGGAAATAAGACGGCTTCAGGCACCCAGATTATTCAGGAACTGGGACAGGAGCATATGGAAACGCAAAAACCGATTATTTATACTTCGGCAGACAGTGTATTTCAGATTGCATGTCATGAAGATATATATTCTCCAGAAGAATTGTATAAAATGTGCGAGACTGCCAGAAAAATTCTGACAGGAAAGGATGAGGTGGCCAGAGTCATAGCCAGACCTTTTATTGGGAAAAAAACTTTTGAGAGGACGGCAAACCGGAGAGATTTTTCCAAACAGCCGGATACGGATAATCTGCTTGTAAAAATGAAAGAGGCCGGACTGGATGTCATTGGCGTGGGCAAAATCGAAGATATTTTTGCTGGCGTAGGAACTACGGAAGCGGTGCATACCAGAGACAATATGGATGGAATGAATCAGACAATGGCATATGTGGAAAAAGAAAACCGGGGACTGATTTTTACAAATCTGGTTGAGTTTGATTCTAAGTGGGGACATCGAAATGATTTTGAGGGATATGCCGTAGGCCTGGAAGAATTTGATATCCGACTGGGAGAACTGATGGAGGCAATGAAAGAAGAGGACCTGCTAATCATCAATGCAGATCATGGCTGTGACCCTACTACAAAAGGCACTGACCATACCCGGGAATATGTTCCATTGCTGGTATACGGAAAGAAACGTGGTGGTTCCGTAAATCTGGGAACCCGGGAAACTTTTGCAGATGTAGGACAGACGATAGCAGAGATATTTAAACTGGGAAAATTGCCCATTGGCACAAGTTTTTTAAGTGAAATATAAGTAATTCTGAATGGAGAACAATTGGATGAGAATGTATGACATAATAATGAAGAAACGTAACGGGCATGAGCTGAGTGAAGAAGAAATTTCTTTTGCGGTTCAGGGATTTACCGATGGCAGCATACCGGATTATCAGATATCTGCGCTGATGATGGCGGTATATTTTCAGGGAATGAATGAAAAAGAAACTATTGCGCTGACCATGGCAATGGCGCATAGCGGCGACCTGCTGGATTTGTCTGCTGTTGAAGGAATAAAAGTGGATAAACACAGTACCGGAGGGGTGGGAGATAAAACTTCGCTGGTAGTGGGGCCTATGGTTGCAGCACTGGGTGTTCCGGTTGCCAAAATGTCCGGGCGGGGGCTTGGGCATACCGGAGGAACCATAGATAAACTGGAAAGCATCAGTGGATTTCAAACCACACTGAGTACGGAAAATTTTATAGAGAACGTAAATAAAATTCATATGTCAATCGTCGGCCAGACTGCAAATCTGGCACCGGCAGATAAAAAGCTTTATGCTCTTCGGGACGTTACGGCTACTGTGGATAATCTTTCCCTGATTGCCAGCAGTATTATGAGTAAAAAAATTGCATCCGGAGCAGATGCCATTGTTCTGGATGTTAAGACCGGGAGCGGAGCATTTATGAAAACGGAAAAGGATGCTATTGATCTGGCTCGGGAGATGGTGAAAATCGGGACCGGAGCTGGCAAAGATACCATTGCCGTAGTTTCCAATATGGATCAGCCGCTGGGAAATATGGTTGGGAATGCCCTTGAAGTCAAAGAGGCAGTAGAAACCCTGAATGGAAACGGTCCGGAGGATTTAATGGAATTATCTTATGTATTAGGGGCATATATGTTAATTGCAGCAGGAAAGGCAGACAGTCTGGAAGAAGGCATGGAGAAACTCAGAGAAACTATTGAAAATAAAAGCGCTTTAAATAAATTCCGGGAATTTATAGAAGCCCAGGGAGGAGACGGTGCCGTAGTGGAAAATACGGATCTGTTGCCAAAAGCTTCTATTGTTATGGATATTATTTCGGAGGAAGCAGGATTTATCAAGCGGATTGATACGTCGGAAATCGGAATGGTATCCCTGATTCTGGGCGGAGGCCGTGAAACGAAGGATAGTGAAATTGATTTATCCGTAGGAATAGAACTGAAGAAAAAGATTGGAGACCGAATAGAAAAAGAAGAAGTGATAGCGACGATTTACGCTAATGATCTGGAGCGGCTGAAAGCGGCCAGGGAACGGCTTGACCTGGCATATGAAATTTCTGTAACCCCTGTAAACAAACAGCAACTGGTGAAATGGGTAATTTCGAAAAATGGTGCAAAAAAATATTGATGATATGTAGATTAGTAACTTTACATGAAATCCCAAGTGTGATAAACTATTACCCATGCATTTTAGAAAAAAAGTTTGTAAAGTTGAGGCAAAATATGAAAAATAGGATTCAGGAATTTTTACGGAATCAGATATACAGGCGAAATCTGCTTTGCTTTCTTGTGCTGCCGTTTGTTTTAAATCTGGCGGTTGAAATGATGGGCAGAACCTCTGTCATTGATGGTATTGTTTATATGTTTACGCATCCGGTACCGTTTCTTTGTAATACAATGATTATAATGGTTACAATCTCTGCTGCCCTTTTGGTGAAACGAAGAACATTTCTGATTACACTGGTTTCTGTAATCTGGCTGATTCTGGGTACTGTAAATATGGTAATGCTGAATGTAAGGGTTACGCCGTTTAATGCTTCCGATTTACGTCTGCTGGATGCGGCACGCTCCATTATAGATAAATATTTCAACGTGTTTACCATAACGCTGGTAATTATTGCACTTGTTATTGTAATCTGTCTGATTACCCTTTTATTTATAAAAGGTTCCAGGATAGAATATAAGATAAACTATTGGAAGAATACAGTAATTGTCGGTGCAGTGTTTGTTGTTTGTGTCGTGGTGCTGAACATATCCATTGATACGGGATTTATGGCTTTGAAATTCACTAATCTGACGGCAGCATACCACGAATATGGTTTTGTCTACTGTTTTGGCAACGGACTGATTAATACCGGAGTGAAGAAGCCAAAGGATTATTCCCAGACTACCATTGATGAAATTCTTGAGCAGATTAAAACGGAAAAGAACGATAATATAGTGAATATCCATCCGGATGAAAATACCCGGCCGAAGGCTACGCCAAATATTATTTTCCTACAACTGGAATCATTCTTTGATATTAATAAAGTGAAGAACATAGAATTTTCGGAAGACCCGATTCCATATTTTAATTCTTTAAAAAAACAATTTTCATCCGGGTATCTGAATGTATTTAATGTGGGATATGGAACCTGTAATACGGAATTCGAGATAATGACAGGAATGAATCTGGATGATTTTGGTCCAGGGGAAGTTCCGTATAAAACGGTGTTGCAGAAAACCACATGTGAGAGTATGGCCTATAATTTAAAGGAATACGGCTATTCTACCCATGCCATTCATAACAATGACGGCACATTTTATTCCAGAAAATGGGTGTTTGAAAATCTTGGATATGATACGTTTACATCTATTGAATACATGCATGTTACAGAGTTTACACCAATGAACTGGTCAAAGGATAAATTTCTGACGGAAGAAATTCTGAAAGCAATCTGTTCTACCCGGGAGCCGGATTATATCTATACGATTTCCGTTCAGGGACATGGAAGTTATCCATCCACCAGTAAAATAGAGCATCCGGCAGTAACAGTAAGTAATATTACTGATGAAGGCAGGAAAAATGCAATTGAATATTATGCCAATCAGATACGGGAAATGGATGATTTCATTAAAGAACTGACAACAGCGCTGTCAGAGCTGGATGAGGACGTAATTTTAGTCATGTATGGAGATCATTTGCCGGGTCTGGGATTTTCCGAGGAGAATTTAGAAAACGGTTCCTTATATCAGACGGAATATATCATCTGGAACAATATGAATCTTCCAGTGGAAAACGAAGATCTGGAAACCTGGCAGTTATCTTCAAAAGTGATGAAAATGTTGGGAATGAATAGTGGTGTTATTAATAAATACCATCAGAATTACCGGAATGACGAAGAATATTTAAGTGGTTTGCAGAATCTGGAATATGATATATTATATGGTGATAAAATCGCATATGGCGGGATTAATCCGTATACACCGACAGAACTTCAGATGGGTGTGGATACTATTGAAATCACCAGAGTTGAAAAACAGGAAGCGGATGGCAGACAATATGTAGTCATACATGGAAAACATTTTAATGAATTTAGCACGGTATATGTAAACGGTGATTCTTTCAGTACGGAATATGTGGATGAACAGACACTGCGGATTGTTTATGAGGAACTCACGTCTCTGGATTCATTTGTGGTATCCCAGGCAGATAAAGATGACGGAACGATTCTCAGTTCCACAAAAGAATGTTTATATTACGGACAATAGAACAAAGGCTTTCTGCATAAATCGGACGGTCGGAAAATATAATAAGTAATAAAAGCTATGGTTGGTAAACATTATGAAGAAAATGGTATGTGTTTTATTAATGCTGACAGTAGTAGTTTCTGTTATATTTTCAAGACCGTCTTTATTATATGGCAATATGCCGGATATGGACGCAGTCAGTGCGGATAATACAGCAGGACTGAGTCTGACGTCAAAGGCGGCTATATTGATGGAGGCATCCACTGGAAAAGTGATTTTTGAGCAGAATGCAGATGAGGTTCTGTCTCCGGCCAGCATTACAAAAATAATGACATTAATCCTGATTTTTGAGGCAATAGACGAAGGAAAGCTGGATTATGAGGATGTGGTAACAACCAGTGAACATGCCAAATCCATGGGAGGGTCCCAGGTATTTCTGGAGACTGGTGAACAGCAGACTGTGGAGACCATGATTAAATGCATTATTATTGCATCCGGAAATGATGCCAGTGTGGCTATGGCAGAGCATATTGCCGGAAGTGAAGAAGAATTTGTGAGAAGAATGAATGAAAAAGCAGCCAGTCTGGGAATGACAAATACAGTGTTTAAGGATTGCTGCGGATTATATGATACCATGGACCATCATTCCACGGCACGGGATGTGGCTCTGATGTCAAGGGAACTTTTGGTGAAGCATCCGGAAATCAAGAATTATACAAAAATCTGGATGGAAAATATTACCCATGTGACTGCAAAGGGAAGCAGTGAATTTACCCTGTCCAATACAAACCGGCTAATCAAACAGTATGAATGGGCCACTGGCCTGAAAACGGGAAGTACGTCTCTGGCAAAATATTGTTTGTCAGCTACCGCAATGAAAGATGGAGTCGAGCTAATCGCAGTCATTATGGCGGCGCCGGACTATAAAGTCAGGTTTTCGGAAGCGGTGACACTGCTGAATTACGGATACAATGCGGTCAGTCTGTATGAAGATTCACTGGCAGATATGCCGGAAACCCTGGGGATAACAGGAGGAACCAGAGATTCGGTACCGCTTATGAAGCCGGATAGTTTCCGCTATGTCTGTACTGGTGACGAAAAAGCAGAAAATATTACCAGACAGTATAATCTGCCTGAAAAAATTAAAGCGCCGGTGGAAGAAGGGCAGGTTCTGGGTTCGGCAGATTATTACCTAAACGGAAACAAAATTGGTAGTGTGGAACTGAAAGCATGTAAAAAAGTTTCAAAAGCTTCCTATATAGACTATTTTAAGAAAATATGCTATAAGTATATAATAATTGAAAATTAAGTTGAACTACATAAGTTAGAATGGAGTTTTGGAATGGAACTTGAGGTAAAACTTCAGGTGTTTGAAGGACCTTTGGATTTATTATTACATCTGATTGATAAAAGTAAAGTTAATATATATGATATTCCTATTGCTGAGATTACAGATCAGTATATGGAATATGTCAGGTCAATGAATAAGCAGGATTTAAACATTGTCAGCGAATTTCTGGTTATGGCGGCAACATTGTTGGACATTAAATCCAGAATGCTGTTACCGAAAGAAGTAAATGAAGAGGGCGAAGAGGAAGACCCAAGACAGGAACTTGTGGAAAAACTTCTGGAATACAAAATGTATAAATATATGTCATATGAACTGCGGGACCGGCAGATGGATGCGGAAAAATGTCTGTATAAGAAACCTACGGTTCCGGAAGAAGTCAGAAAATATGAACCGCCGGTGGATTTGGAGCAAATGCTTTCGAATCTTACTCTTTCAAAACTGAATGCAATTTTTCAGGAGGTTATGCGGCGGCAGGAGGAAAAAATAGATCCAATCCGGAGTAAATTCGGAACCATTGAAAAAGAAGAAGTGAATCTGGAAGAAAAAATAGATTACATTTACGGATATGCATTAAAAAACGGTACCTGCAGTTTCAGACAGATTCTGACCGGACAGTCTTCCAGAACACAGGTAATAGTTACATTTCTGGCGATACTGGAATTAATGAAGGTAGGGAAGATTAATATAGTTCAGAATCATATTTTTGATGATATCATAATAAATGCCAATGAAGTTACGGCCGGAGAAGTTTAATACAAAGAAAGGACTGGCAGAGTGGAGCTATGGAAATACAGAGAATAGAAGCTGCAATAGAAGCAATTCTTTTTACAATGGGAGATTCTGTTGAGGTGGAAAAGATTGCACAGGCAATCGGGCATGATGTTGCAACAACAAAAAAGATAATACATAATATGATGGATCGGTATGAGGAAGAAAACCGTGGAATTAAAATCTGTGAATTGGAAGATTCTTATCAGATGTGTACAAAACAGGAATTATATGAATACTTGATTAAAGTGGCATCCCAGCCGAAAAAACATGTATTAACTGATGTGATGCTGGAAACTTTGTCCATTGTGGCATATAAACAGCCTGTTACCAGAAGTGAAATCGAAAAGATACGTGGTGTGAAGTGCGACCATGCGGTAAATAAGCTGATGGAGTACAATCTGATAACGGATATTGGAAGACTGGATGCACCTGGAAGACCGTTGCTGTTTGGTACTACGGAGGAATTTTTAAGACAGTTTGGTGTTACATCTCTGGAGGAGCTGCCCATGCTGAATACGGAAAAACAGGAAGAGTTTAAGATGGAAGCCGAGGAAGAGATACAGATGAAGCTGAACGTATAGTTTTTTGGTAAAATTAACTATGATTAAAAAATCTTTTGGCGAAATAAGGACGGTTTTTAGTGCAAGATGCACAAAAAATTGTCCTTGTTTTGCATAGAAAATATTGACAATAGCGGTCTTGAATGATATACTACAAAAGAACAGTATAAGAGGCAGTCTATTTTGTGCATTTTATTGGTTTTATGTTCAGTTCAGCCTGATAAAATGGGCTTTATTGGTTATAATTACTAATAGCTTGTTAATTTTAGACTATTTTTTGCTGGGTGATGAATGACATTTGTGCAGAATCTGATTGGCTGCAATAGTCATTTTTACCATAGTTAAGTAGCTGTTTGTGAAAAGGAATCAACTGGTGAACGAAAAAGATTCCGATTCACAGAAATATTAAAATTATAGAACCGATGGGTTCGGAAAGGCGAGAAAATATGAAAAAAAGAATTTTATCAGTTGCTTTGGCAGTAACCATGGCAGCAGGTCTGTTTACCGGATGCGGTCCGAGTAAGAAACAGGCGGAAGAACGTGATTATATCACAGAAGAAGGTTTGAAAGAGAGTTTTAAACCAACGTTGGAGATCAATACAACAGATAAGATAGAGCTTGTTGTATGGGAGTCTCTGTTAGGACCGGATCAGTTTATTCAGGAGGCTGGTCAATGGTTCACAAAGTTATATCCAAACATTACTATTAAATATATTAATGTTGAATCTTCAGAAGCAAATTCTAAGATTGTACTGGATGGTCCTGCCGGAAACGGTCCTGATTTATTTGCATGTGCACATGATACCATTGGTAAGATGGCTGCACAGGCGGCAATTGAGCCGGTTCCTCAGTCTGAAATTGAATATGTTAAGTCAAATGTTACAGCAGAAGCACTTCAGGGTGCTACTTTAAATGACAGTAAGGGTAATTCTGTTTTATACGGATATCCGGTATCTGTTGAAACTTACGCATTGTTCTACAATAAAGAAATGATTTCGGAAGAAGAAATTCCAAAGAACATGACAGATATGGTGGCTTACATTAAGGAATTTAAGGCAGATTCCAACAACAAAGGAAAAGAAGCTTTCTTAATGGATTCCGATAATGCATATTATACAGTAATGTTTACTTCTACACCGGATAATCATCTGTATGGACCAAACGGAAATGATACAACAGCAACATACCAGAATACAGAAGCAGCAGTAGCACAGATTAAAAATGATTTCCTTCCTTTATCTGAAGCTATTGGTATGAAGTCCGGAGATATGGATTACAAGAATAACGATTCATTATTCTCAAACAAGAAACTTGCCATGAATATATCAGGTGCATGGAACATTAAAGTATATGAAGAAGACGGTGTTGATTTCGGTATCACATCCATTCCTTCATTAACAGGTTCCGAAAATCCTCCGACAAACTTTATGGGTGTTAGATGTATGTTCGTATCTGCATATTCAAACCATAAAAATGAAGCAGAAGCATTTGCAGAATTCCTGTTAACAAAAGAAATGCAGAAATTACGCTGTGAGATTACAAGTACAATGCCTTCCAGAAATGATGTTTATGCAGATATTGAAGATCCGAAGGTAAAAGAGTACATGGAAGGACTTCAGAAACAGATTGCACATTCTTATCCAATGCCGAATATGCCGGAAGCAAGTTTATACTGGAGCGCTTTTGAAGCTGCAATGGGTAATATCTGGAATGGAAATACAACCGATATTCAGGGAGAACTTGATAAGGCAAATAAATCCTCATTACCTCCTCAGAAATAGTTGACTTTATAATTCCAACTGAAGAAATCTTCAGTTGGAATTATAAAAATAGTTATAGAAACAATAAAATTTCACATGAAAGATAGGTGAGTTTATGGGAACATCACTTAAGACTGATGGTTCTTCAAGAAAAAATGTACTTGCATCGTCTTGTATATTTATGGGATTAGGTCATATCATTTATCTTAAACAATATCTGAAAGGCGCTTTCTTTGCTTTGTTAGAAATTATTGTATTGGCAGTATCACCGAAGCTGGCCAATATGATAAAAGATATGATTGAAATCGGCAGATGGTGGGGAAGGATACCTGGTGATCCAAATTCCGTACCAATCAGCCCGGCATATTTCCGTTTAATTGACGGATTGATTGCATTGGTAATTGTTATATTGTTTATTCTGATGTATATAGCATCTGTCAAAAGTGCGTTATCAGCATACACAGAATTTTGTCTGGATGGAAGATGCAAAAGCAATAAAGAATCTTTACATGGTATTGCTGGAAAGGCATTCCCAATCGTGGGACTTTCACCAGCTTTAATACTTGTAATCTTCTTCGTTATTATTCCATTGGTATTTTCCATGCTGGTCGGTTTTACCAACTGGTCATCCCCAAATCATCTGACACCAGGTGCTCCGGTAAACTGGGTTGGAATCAGTAATTACATAAGTATGTTTGGTGGAGATTCCACATGGACATCTGCATTTGGAAGCGTTGCAATCTGGACCTTAATCTGGGGTGTTCTGGCAACGGCGACCTGTTATTTCGGAGGAATGATTCTGGCAGTTATTCTTTATGAAACAAAACTGAAGATTGCACCTGTATTCCGGGCAATTTTAATTCTTCCGTATGCAATACCATCAATTTTGACTGTAAAGGTTTGGCAGAACATGCTGAACGGTTCTCAGGGAACTATTAATAAGACTCTGATGGAATTAGGCATTATTAGTGAGAACATTAACTGGTTAACAGATGAGACGTTGGTAAGAGTTGTCTGTATTCTTGTTAATCTCTGGGTAGGTGCTCCATATTTCATGCTTCTGATTACCGGTCAGATGACAGCTATATCCGATGACGTATTTGAAGCAGCTACTATTGACGGAGCAAATAAATTCCAGGTATTTAAGAGTATTACATTACCGCTCGTATTATATCAGACTGTTCCGTTGGTTATTATGTCATTTACACACAATATCAATAACTTCGGTGCGATTTACTTCTTAACCGGTGGTGGTCCAAATACTCTGGCTTCCACAGAAACCGGGGCGGGCGCCACGGACCTTCTTGTCACGTGGATATACAAATTGACAATCGACCGACAATACTATGCAAATGCTTCGGTTTTGGCGATGTTGATATTTGTTGTTCTGGCACCATTTGCTATATGGAACTTTAGGCAGACTAAATCGTTTAAGGAGGGTGAATTATAATGCGTGGTACAACAAAAAGCAAAATTGTTCAAGTTATGTTCGTATTGTTTTTAACAATAGCCTCCTTAGTAGTTTTGTATCCTATTGTCTATGTTATTAGTACGGCATTTTCACCATTGAACACTGCGACACAGGCATCAATTATGCCGTTTTCAGACGGTTTCTCTTTAAAACAGTTTGATAAGCTGATTAATGAAACTAATTTCATATACTGGTTTGAAAACACATTGATTGTAGCGGCTGCTACAACTCTGTGTACAGTTATTGTTTGTTCGTTATCTGCATATATCTTTTCAAGATTCCGTTTTGCATTCAGAAAAAGTATGATGATGGCAATGCTGGTTCTTCAGATATTCCCGTCTTTCGTAGGAATGCAGGCATTATATGTTATCGCTGACAGAATTGGCGCCCATGACCAGTTATGGGGTCTGGTGTTAATCTATGCAGCAGGTAATATACCATATAATACATGGCTGATGAAGAGTTATGTAGATACGGTTCCGAAGGCTTTGGATGAGGCTGCAAGAATTGACGGAGCAAACCACTTTACGATTTTCTTCCGTGTGGTTATGCCGATTCTTCGTCCAATGATAATCTTCCTGGCAATCACCAGTTTTACTGGTCCGTGGATGGATTACATTTATCCGAAGTTGTTACTTGGTACACCTACAAAATATACACTTGGTACCGGACTTATTACATTTATCGACGGAACCAGAATTCAGTTTACAACATTTGCCGCTGGTGCGGTTACAGTAGCAATTCCTTTCGTTATTCTTTTTGTATTATCACAAAAAGCAATGGTTACCGGACTTGGCGGTGCGGCTGTAAAGGAATAATAAATCTGAATAAATTACCTGACCTGCTGCGCCCATGCGTAGCAGGTTTTTTATGGAATGATGCAAAGGATTGAATATAAATAGGAATCATGTTATTGGATATAATAAGGTTAATAATTATATTATGGAAAGGGAAGTGAATAGTCGTGGAAATTCTGCAACAGATGATAGTTTTATTTATTATAATGGGAATTGGATTTGCTGCATATAAAAGTAATATTATTACATCAGAAACCAGAGGAAAGCTGTCATCAATTGTTGTAAATATTGCAAATCCGGCATTGATTTTATCATCGGTATCAGGAGAAGCTGTTAATATAAAAAACATGGAATTATTGAAAACACTTGGGATTGCTGTAATTTTATATTTTATATTGATTATTATAGCTGCGGTTCTTCCGATACTGATTGGAACAGAGCCGTCGTCCCGAAGGGTTTACAGTGCAATGACTGTATTTTCCAATATCGGTTTTATGGGATTTCCCATAATATCGGAAATCTATGGAAATGAAGCGTTGTTATATGGCTCTCTGTTTTTGCTTCCTTATAATATTTTAATCTATACGTATGGAATAAGTTTGATGGATAAAGGACAGAACAAAGAGAAAGAGACAGGAATCCAATGGAGAAAAATATTTAACAATGGTGTTATAGCCTGTGTGTTAACTCTGATTTTGTTTATTACAAAAATTCCGGTTCCCTATGTAGCGGCTAAAACCATCGAAATGGTCAGCAATTTGACCGCACCACTGAGCATGATGGTTATAGGGGCATCGTTAGCGGTTATTTCTGTCAAAGAAATGATAACGGATACAAAATTGCTGCTGTTTGTGGCAATTCGTCAGCTGATTCTGCCGGTTATATTGAGTCTGCTGATATTTTCTGTTTTATCCAACCGGCTGCTCTGTGGAGTATGTATGATTATGTTAAGTACGCCGGTAGGTTCCATGACTTCTATGCTGGCAGAGGAGTATAACGGCAATTATGAACTTGCTTCAAAAGGTGTTGCAATAACTACGATTGTTTCGGTTATTTCACTGCCGGTAGTTTCGTATATTGTTAATCTTGTATATTAAAATCAAGTTTTTGAAGTAATTAAAAAATTAATACTGGATTTTTCTAGAGAAATCTAGTATTATGGTTAGGAAAATATAAGGAAAGGAGGGAGAATGGTGTTTGGATTTTGGAAAAATGGCAAAGTACCTACTGCGGCGGTATTTGTAGATTATGAGCATTGGTATTATGGATATAGAAATAGTTTTCAGATGAAACCAAATATTGAGGAATGGGTGAAAGAATTGGAAAATGAGTATGTCATCCGTAACTTATCAGTATTTGGGGATTTTTCAAGGTATAATATTGGTATGGATATGGACCGGTTAAAAGGAATAACAAAGAATGTTGTTCATACGGCAAGCGATAAAAACGGAGTTGACAAAGATTTTACGGATGTGATTATTTTAGATGCCATATACAGAAGTGCAGCTAAGAAAAATAGCCCGGATGTGTATGTTTTATTTACCGGAGATGCTCATTTTACAAAAGTAGTACAATATTTAAAAGAGATAAATAAAAAGGTTGTAATATATGGAGTAAAATATGGATTCAGTAACCAGCTTAAATCGGAAGCAACCAGTTATGTTGAAATGCCGCGGAAGTCTCAGGAGAAAAATCATTATAATGATTTGATTCTGACAAGCCTGGCCAGATTGAGACATAAGCCGAGAACTATGGTTACATATTGGAAAACCATAAATAGTGTGGCTGATTATAATCATGTTCCAAATGATAAAGTAAAGGCAGCATTGGATAATTTGCTGAAACAGAAATATCTGTATATTGAAGAAGAAATCGGATATAGTGGACAGATTATATCCGTATTAAAAGCAGACTGGGGCAGGCTGGCAACTGATGGATTATGGTGCGATAAAACAAATGAAATATCTTCTTCACAGATATAAAAAACTGTATGTTTAAAATATAAATTATTTTATATAGAATGTTCAAAGATGTTTTCGATCAGGATAGGACTGATGGAAGACATCTTTTTTTATAATGAATGGAATCGAATGAATTAAGAAATACTATGAATAAGTTTATAGCAACCCAAAAGTGCCGGGATTCAGAGAGGACTTTCCATGAAAATCGATACCAGAACAGCAGAATTACAAATTGTTTTTCAATGTGCACCGTTATTATCGGGACTGAAGATTTCCAATCTTCTTATTGTAGATAAGTGTTTGTCAGAGGCAGTGAAACAGATATTAAGTGTTACGGATATATCCCTGTACTGCCTGGTTTGCAGTGGAGACAGACTGTCTGTGTTATTATATAAAGATAAAGAATTGAAAGATTATTTGTTTCGGAAGGATGTAAATCAATTGCTGGTCCGGAACGGATACAGAGGATTAAGTGTGGAACAGGCATTAGGACTGTTATCGGGAAGATATGCCTGTTATATGGAAAAAAGAGGAAGTTTTCCTCATGAAATCGGATTATTTCTGGGTTATCCGGTAGAGGATGTGGAAGGGTTTATTAAAAACAAAGGAAAAAACTGTTTATATACTGGATACTGGAAGGTGTATGGAAATATGCCTGAAAAGGCAAAATTGTTTGAACGGTTTGATTATATTCGGGAATTAATGGTGCTGTTGGCCTGCCATGGAGCAGGGTTATCAGAAATCATAGATATTTTTGAAAGAAAAAACAATTAATTTTAAAATCAGCCCCAAATGTTATTGACAACTAATAAAAGTAAGTGTATACTAACTACTGGAGAATGATAACTTTTCAAAGTAAATCAATGGAAAGAGGATGATAAAATGCCGTTAACTATGGTCAAAGAAGGTGAACCCAATATAATTAAGAGGGTAAGTGGAAAAGATGAGACCCGTAAATTTTTGGAAAATCTTGGATTTGTAACTGGAAGTACGGTAACCGTCATTTCGCAGCTGGGTGGGAATATGATTGTAAATGTTAAAGATTCCAGAGTAGCCATTGGAAAAGATATGGCAAATAAGATAATGGTTTAGGAGGGTGTTCTTATGAAAACACTGAGAGACATTGCCTGCGGGCAGACCGTACAGGTGAAAAAATTATCCGGGGAAGGTCCGGTGAAACGGAGAATCATGGATATGGGAATTACAAAAGGGGTTACTGTATTTGTAAGAAAGGTGGCTCCCCTTGGTGATCCGGTGGAGATAACCGTAAGGGGATATGAGTTGTCCCTTCGAAAAGCAGATGCGGAAATGATAGAGGTGGAATAATTTTTTTGTATATTGGTTAGTTATAACTAATAATTGATAGTTGATTAAAACTAATTGGTTGAGGATGAAAAGGAGCGGGAAAAATGTCAATAAAGATTGCATTAGCAGGTAATCCGAACTGCGGAAAAACAACATTATTTAATGCCTTGACAGGTTCCAATCAGTTTGTGGGAAACTGGCCAGGCGTAACGGTAGAAAAAAAGGAAGGCAGGTTAAAAGGACAGAAAGATGTTATTATTATGGACTTACCTGGAATTTATTCCTTATCTCCATATACTTTAGAAGAAGTAGTGACAAGAAATTATCTGATTACTGAAAGACCGGATGCGATTATTAATATTGTAGACGGTACTAATATTGAAAGAAATTTATATTTAACTACACAACTGATGGAGCTGGGGATTCCGATTATTCTGGCAGTGAATATGATGGATATTCTTGAAAAAACAGGAGATAAAATACATATTGATAGATTAAGTAAAAATCTTGGCTGTGAAGTAGTAGAAATTTCAGCTTTAAAAGGAACCGGAGTAAAAGAAGCGGTCGACAGGGCAGTTGCATTGGCAAAGGAGAAAAAAAAGACAGAGACAGTTCACAAATTTACAGACTTTGTAGAATCAGTTATAGATACGGTAAAGGAAAAGCTGGGTTCTGATGTTTTAGAGGAACAGAAACGTTTTTTTGCTATTAAACTATTGGAAAAAGATGATAAATTGTCTGTCCGGATGAAGCAGAAACCGGATATTTCATCGGAAATTAAAGTATTGGAAGAGGAATTTGATGATGACACGGAAAGTATAATTGCAAATGAGAGATATCAGTATATTTCTTCAATAATCGGAGATTGTTGTACCAAAGGCAGTAAAAAGAAGTTGTCAACATCAGATAAGATTGACCGGGTGGTAACTAACCGATGGCTGGCGTTGCCGATTTTTGCTGTGGTTATGTTTGTGGTGTATTATATTTCGGTTACAACAGTAGGAACATGGATGACAGATTGGACAAACGACGGATTATTCGGAGACGGGTGGCATTTATTCGGAATCGGATCCGCTGCTTATGATAAGGATATGACAGATTATGCAATGGGGCATATATGGACAGATGATCTTAGAGAAACTGTAAGCCTGGCAGTGAAGGCAAACGTTATTGGTGCGGAAAACATTATGGCTGCCATTGAAGATATGGATTATGAAGCTTTTGAAGAATCTGTTGGTTTTTACGCTGATTCGCTTGCCGAAGAGGGATATGATATTTCAGGATATTTACAGGAATCTCTAGGCACAGAAGAGGAACCAAATCCTGAGGTCCCTGATACAGTGGAATATGGAGTATGGATACCTGGTATTCCCGTTCTTGCAGAGAAAGGTCTGGAAGCGGTAAATTGTGCGGAATGGTTGAAAGGACTGATACTGGATGGCATTATTGCCGGAGTTGGTGCGGTACTTGGCTTTGTTCCACAGATGCTTGTACTGTTTATTTTTCTGGCATTTTTAGAAGCATGTGGTTATATGGCACGTGTAGCTTTTATTATGGACCGGATATTCAGAAAGTTTGGACTTTCTGGTAAGTCATTTATTCCAATGCTGGTGGGAACTGGATGTGGTGTTCCGGGTGTTATGGCTTCCCGTACCATTGAAAATGATCGTGACCGAAAAATGACGATTATGACAACTACATTTATTCCGTGTGGCGCAAAACTTCCAATCATTGCTTTGATTACGGCAGCATTATTCGACGGTGCGTGGTGGGTTGCTCCAAGCGCCTACTTTGTCGGAATCGCAGCGATTATATTTTCCGGCATTATTTTAAAGAAAACAAAGATGTTTGCCGGTGACCCGGCTCCGTTTGTAATGGAACTTCCTGCATATCATCTGCCAACTGTTGGCAATATATTTCAATCCATGTGGGAACGGGGATGGTCTTTTATTAAGAAAGCCGGTACCATTATCCTGTTGTCTTCTGTCTTTATCTGGGTGGGCTCAAGTTTTGGATTAACCGGTAGCGGATTTGGATTTCATGCAGATATGGAATTGAGCGATAGTATATTAGGACATATTGCAAATGGTATCAAGTGGATATTTGTGCCGCTTGGATTTGGAGAAATCACGGCAACGATTGCCACCGTAATGGGTCTGGTTGCAAAGGAAGAAGTAGTGGGTGTATTTGGTGTTCTTGATTTTGAAGGGTTAACAAAGATAGCAGGATATTCATTCCTGATATTTAATCTTTTATGTGCGCCTTGTTTTGCAGCAATGGGTGCAATAAAAAGAGAAATGAATAACATAAAGTGGTTTTGGTTTGCCATCGGGTATCAGACAATGTTTGCTTATGTGGTATCCCTGTGTGTATATCAGATTGGAATGTTGATTATAGACGGAACTTTTGGCATTGGAACTACAGCGGCTATTCTGCTGGGCATTGGATTTCTGTTTCTTCTTTTTCGTCCATATAAGGAAAGCAGGACATTAAAAGTAAAAATGAAAAGTATAACCGGATAAGACTTAATTAAATCATATACCATTATCAGAGAATGAATCTGGTAATGGTGTATTTTTATATTGTTTTTTACATATTTATAAGTGATTTTGGTTATAATTGAATTATTAAATGAATATAGAAGTGGTTATCTCAAAACCGCAGAATTTAAAAGGGAGGATTTATATGGATAACTTAAAATGCCGGGCATTAAATGGAGAAAATAACAAACGAATCAATAAGACGGATAAATTAGAAAATGAAGGAACTGCCGCCTGGGCAGATACCAAAAGCACCATACCGGAGAGCAATGTTTCCGTTCCGGATACGGATGCAGTAGTCAGGGCAAAAAACTGGGTGGATAACGGCAGCAGACTATAGAAAGGAAATAAATCATTTATGGGAAAAATAACGATGACAGTGGATGGAAACACGGCAGCAGCCTATGTGGCTTATGCATACACAGAAGTGGCAGCCGTATATCCAATTACTCCATCTTCAACCATGGCAGAAGTGGTAGATGAATGGGCAGCAGGCGGAAGAAAAAACATATTCGGGCAAAGCGTCAGAGTGGTAGAGATGCAGTCGGAAGCCGGGGCAGCAGGAACCTTTCACGGTTCTCTGCAGGCAGGAGCGCTGACTACAACATTTACTGCATCCCAGGGGTTACTCTTGATGATTCCGAATATGTATAAGATTGCAGGAGAGTTGTTACCGGGAGTTTTTCATGTCAGTGCACGTTCCATTGCAGCCCAGGCATTAAGTATTTTCGGGGATCACCAGGATGTTATGGCTGCCAGACAGACAGGATGTGTTATGCTTGTTTCCGGCTCCGTTCAGGAAGTAATGGATCTGGCGCCAGTGGCACATGTATCTGCGGTAAAAGGACGTCTTCCGTTTATACATTTCTTTGACGGTTTTCGGACTTCCCATGAAATTCAAAAAGTGGAAGCTTTAGAGTATACGGATCTGGCAAAACTAATGGATGGGAATGCGCTGCGGGCTTTCAGGGATAATGCTCTGTCACCGAATCATCCAGTGACAAGGGGAACGGCTCAGAATCCGGATATTTATTTTCAGACCAGAGAAGCCGCCAATCCGTTTTATCAGGAAATTGTTGGCATTGTAGAAGATTATATGCAGCAGATCAGCCGGATGACAAACAGAAATTATGGTCTGTTTAATTATTACGGAGCAAAAGATGCGGAATATGTCATTGTTGCAATGGGTTCTGTCTGTGAAACCATTGAAGAGACCATTGATTATTATAATGCAAAAGGAGAAAAGCTGGGACTGGTGAAAGTACATCTATTTCGTCCGTTTTCCGTGAAACATTTTTTGGATGCCATGCCGGAGACGGTAAAACGGGTTGCAGTTTTAGACCGGACAAAAGAGCCGGGGGCTATGGGAGAACCCTTATATCTGGATGTGAGAAATTGTTTTTATGATAGGGAAAATGCACCGATGGTTATCGGAGGACGGTTCGGACTGGGTTCTAAAGATACGACACCGTCAGAAATAAAAGCAGTATTTGATAATCTGAAGAGTCAGAATCCAAAGACACATTTCACTGTGGGAATAGAGGATGACGTTACAAATACCTCCCTTGCTGTCAGAGAACATGTGGTAGTTATGGAACCGGGAACCGTTCGTTGCAAATTCTGGGGACTGGGTTCCGATGGAACGGTAGGAGCCAACAAGCAGGCCATTAAGATTATTGGAGAACATACCAATAAATTTGTACAGGCATATTTTGCCTATGATTCTAAGAAATCAGGCGGGCTGACAACCTCTCATTTGAGATTTGGGGATAAACCCATTAAATCTGCGTATCTAATTGACGAGGCCGATTACATTGCCTGTCACAACCAGTCATATGTAAACAGTTATGATTTGCTGAAGGGATTGAAAAAGGGAGGTATTTTTGTTTTAAACTGTCTTTGGGATTCCGATGAACTGGAGAAACATTTACCAAAAAAATTATTACAGGAGATTGCAGAAAAGGAAATCGAATTTTATTGTATTAATGCCATCGGAATTGCAGAAGAAATCGGTCTTGGAAACCGGATTAATATGATTATGCAGGGCGCATTTTTTAAATTGACGGAAATTATACCAGAAGAAGAGGCAAAACAGTATCTGAAAGAATCCGTACAAAAAGCTTATGGAAAAAAGGGGGAAAAAGTTGTAGGGATGAATCTTTCGGCAATCGAGCGGGGATTTACGGATATCAGAAAAGTGCAGGTCAGTGATAAATGGAAACAGTACACCAAAGAAACAAAGCAGGATACGGAGGAACCGGAATTTATTGCTAAAATTATGCGGCCGATGAACCGGCAGGAAGGAGATTTATTACCAGTCAGTGCTTTTTCAGGCATTGAGGATGGAACTTTTCCATCAGGAACTTCGGCTTATGAAAAACGAGGAATCGGAGTCAATGTTCCGGAATGGAATGAAGAAACCTGTATCCAGTGTAATCAGTGCTCCTATATATGTCCTCATGCCTGTATCCGGCCGTTCCTGCTGACGGAAGAGGAAAAAGCGAAAGCACCGGAATCATTTAAGACACAGAAAGCAAAAGGAAAGGGATTAGAAGGATATTATTTCCGTATGCAGGTGACTACCATGGATTGTACCGGATGCGGAAACTGTGCGGATATCTGTCCGGCCAGACCAAAGGCACTGGTGATGAAGAAACTTGGTACGCAAAGTGAAACAGAGGTGCCGAACTGGGAATATGCCGTGAAGCATGTGTCTTACAAAGGGGATTTGGTGGAAGGCAGAACGGTAAAAGATTCCCAGTTTAAAACGCCGCTGATGGAATATTCCGGTGCATGTGCAGGATGTGGAGAAACACCATATATTAAACTGATTACCCAGCTGTTTGGTACAAGAATGATGATTGCCAATGCAACCGGCTGTTCCTCAATCTGGGGGGCATCGGCGCCGACAACCGCATATACCTGTAACCATCAGGGAAAAGGACCATCCTGGGCAAATTCTTTATTTGAGGATAATGCGGAATACGGATATGGAATGTATTTGGGCGTTAAGCAGATACGGGATGGTATGGAACAGAATATGAAGACTCTGATTCAGAAAGGAATTGATTCCACTCTGAAAGAAGCCTTTGAACACTGGATAACGGTTAGGGAAGACGGAGAGGCATCTGAACAGGCAGCCATTCTGCTCTGTAAACGATTGGAGCATGCTGAAACAGAAAATCAGGAACAACAGTATCTGTTGGAGGAAATAAGAAAGCATCGGGATTATCTGGTTAAACGTTCCCAGTGGATTATTGGCGGGGACGGATGGGCATATGATATTGGATTTAGTGGTTTGGATCATGTCATGGCATCCGGTGAAGATATAAATGTATTAGTATTTGACACGGAGATATATTCAAATACTGGGGGGCAGGCATCGAAATCCACACCGACAGCGGCAATTGCTAAATTTGCGGCATCGGGAAAGAAATCTGGGAAAAAAGACCTGGGAAGAATGATGATGACATATAAAAATGTTTATGTGGCACAGGTAGCTATGGGTGCAGATAAAAATCAGACTCTGAAAGCGATTATGGAAGCAGAAGCATATCCAGGACCTTCCCTTATTATTGCATACGCCCCATGTATCAGTCATGGAATTATGGAAGGCATGGGCAGAAGCATGGCTAATATGGCACAGGCAGTAGAGTCGGGATACTGGCATTTGTACCGGTATAATCCGCTTTTAACGGATGAAGGAAAAAATCCGTTTATATTGGATTCTAAAACACCAAAGGCTGGGTTCCGTGAATTTTTGATGGGACAGGTCCGGTTTGCAGCTCTTGCAAAACAATTTCCACAGCAGGCAGAAGAGT
The DNA here is from genome assembly GCA_022794265.1 of Lachnospiraceae bacterium. Lineage (GTDB taxonomy): Bacteria > Bacillota > Clostridia > Lachnospirales > Lachnospiraceae > Bovifimicola. Next base: position 120 of record JAAWEK010000021.1, on the reverse strand, counting down.
TATTTGCCAAAGCAGAAAAGGAAGCAGGCAGCCGTTTGGAATATTACCGGAGAAAAGCGGAAGGATAAAATACAGATATACAAAAGATAAAATTTATGTTAATATAATTTTATATATTTT
>JAAWEK010000015.1 GCA_022794265.1 Lachnospiraceae bacterium | reverse complement strand
TGGATCCTACCCCGCAATGTGGAAAGATTGGCTAAAGGCTATCAAAAGGGTAAAATATGATTAGGTTTTATACCCATTTCTAATATACTGAATTAAACGCACTTTTTGTATCAAAGAAATATGTTGCAAACGGTGATATTGAATCCGGGACTGGTGCAGAAGGCGTTTTGGGAGATTATTCAGTGGGGAAATGGTAGTAAGATGAATGTTTTTAAAACACTAAAAATTACAACAAATAGTAAAAGTGAATTAACTAATGGAACATATACACTAAATCAACAAGATATGATAATTCATGCAGATGGAAAGAATCTTAATAAAAGTCAGTTTTTGTATGATGTGGATGCAAATAAAGCTGTATTAGCTGCTGCTGCTTATGCAGATGCAAATAATCTATGGTAGGCGAGTTCTGGGAATTTAACTGATTTTGCAAAAAAGGCAAAAGTTCCAGTTACTAATGGATATGTAGGTGTAACGGGTAAAGGTGCATTAACAATCTATATTAATGTTTATAGAACTAAAATAGGATATATTCATGGATGTCCTGGAAATTCATAATGTTAGGAGTGTAGAGTATGGAAAATATGATGGAAGTATTAAAAAGAGCAAAAGACAAGAAAGTATTTGTAAATAATGAATTTGAAGAATTACTAATGAAAATCCTATTAGCAGATAGTAATTTGAAATTAGATTGGGATGATGGTGCAGGAGAAGAGTGGGCGAGATTTTCTAATCGGAAAGAAGGAATTGTATGCATGATAAACGCAAAGATAGGTGTAGCATTTATTAGAAAAAACTATGAATTTAGTAACATCAAAAAAATTTTAGATATGTTGGAAATTGTGTTCACAGAGGATTATAGTTCAGATAACTGGTTTATTGATTTAGCTAATTTGAGACAAACAATACCAGAACTATATTGGCATGCGTCTGAAAGAGCAGTTAATATAAATAATTTTAGTTTGGATGATTTGTATTTTGCTACTATTTGATAAACGTTTATCTAGGGTTATACTTTAGGTCTTTCATTACTACGGGGAACAGATGGATGAGTCTACGGGTCTTTATTATCTGCGGGCAAGGTATATGAACCCGCTGACGGCGACATTTACCCAGAGGGATAGTTATGAAGGGAGCTGGAGAGTCCGCTGACGCAGAACAGGTATCTGTATGCGGGTGGAAATCCGGTGATGTATTCGGACCCGAGTGGGAATAATTTTAGTTTTGGAGAAGCCTTAACTACCCTTAGTGTAATGGATGTTTTGTGCGGCAGTATGTTTATGATTGGCGGATATGCGGCGGCACAGGCGGGGACTTTGATGCTGAAGGCTATGGTGAGTATCATAGAGTTTAATGGTCTTGGAAACTAGTTTGTGCATTGGTTAAGAAAAATTTTGAAAAAAATTTCTCTTGGAGATTAACGGAACAGGAAACGTATATTCCGATATTTGTGGCGGATGAGGCTGTTAAGAGGATTATTATTGACTTAATACCGGAGAGTAAGCCGTTTTTTGAAGTGATGCCGGAGTATGACGGGGAGAGACAGACGGTGATATTGGATCCGGGACTGGTGCAGAAGGCGTTTTGGGAGATTATTCAGTGGGGGAGTGAGGCAAACACTGTTGATGTAAAATCTATTATTGATACTATTCCTAATGAATTAAAATCTTATGGCAAATGTGATGAATTTGCTCAAAAATTGGTTAGTTCTTTAGATAAAAAAGGAGTATCTTATAATATTATTCGAGTTGATAGTAGATTCGGAATATACTCAGATAAAGCAGAAATGTCTATTGGAATAGGTTATCATTATGGTGTTCAAGTTGGTGATATTGTTTATGATAACATGACAACAGATGGAATACCATTAGATGTTTGGTTACATGATTTAGGAATAGGATATGGATATGATTCGATTAAATGGAAATACACTGATACTATAACTAATCGTTAGGAGGTAAAAAATGCGGATTGAACAGTTAATATTTTCAATACAAAGAAGACCAAAAATGTTTGTTAAGGAAGAAAAAATTGAATATATCTATTATCTTCTTCTAGGGTATTGTGCTGCGGCTAGCGACTTATCAGATGAAATTGATCAAAAGTTCTGTTGTTGGTTTGGCAAATGGTTAATGATATGGATAGAACAAAATATTGAGGCCAATTATATATCAAAAACAGCATATTGGTATGATGATATTAAGGTAATAGCAAAAAATGATCATAATGAAGTTGCATTATTTTATGAGTTATGTATAAAATTTTTTGAAGATTATAAAAATAAAGTAGGATATTTTTCTTGGAAAAATTGAGGGAATTAATAACAGTTATAGTATATGGCAGATATTTTAGGCTTACCAATTAAAAAGAAACTGATAAGGATTTTAATGGATGATATTATATAGGATTTACTGATTTGCACTGTACATTATTCTATTAGCTGAGAAGACGATTTAACAGAGAAGTTACAGTCCATTCCAAAGAAAAGGTCATCTGATGTTGGCTCTTACAGATGTTGCCAAAACAGGATGTGACTGGAGGCATTTGTATGCGGGGGAAATCCAGTGCAGTATTTGAAACCGGGTGGGAATAATTTTAGTTTTGAAGAAGCTCTGACCACCCTAAGTATAATGAATGTATTATGTAGCAGTATGTTTATGATTGGCGGATATGCGACGGCACAAGCGGGGACTTTAATGCTGAAGGCTATGGTGAGTACCATAGCGTTCAACGGTCTTGGAAACAATTAATCATTTTTGTGATAGAGTAGACGTAGAAGGTTTTTGCAATTGCATATTTTCTTTGCCCCGATTTTATAGAAGTGTATGGTTGTATTGTTTTATCAGACATTTTAGGTAGAACAGATGAGCAGATTATAGATTATGTAAATGTGGAACTTTTGGAAAAGAAAGATAGAAGATGGATTAACTGTATAGGGATTATTGAATTCTTTCCGACATCAAATTTTGGTATGTTAGAGTTTGAAGAAACATTTTTAAAAATATGTGATTTAATAGAATATTTTTGGGGAAATAGATTAAAGACATTGCATCCAAGTAAGGATTTCTGTTTTGAAAGAGGAAATAAATTATGTGGAGAATTGGAAATGGCGAATACATTTTATCAAATATAGCCTATTCCGGTTGGAAATTAATAATATACGAATATGATGTCTGCGGCTTTATAAAAAAAATAAAAACCACTGACGCAGCAGAGCATTGTGTGAGTAATAGGTAATGTAGAGGGAACAATTAGATATAAAAAAATGGAAAGTATATTGATATTGCACCTGACAATACAATTGTGTCATTTAGAAAACAATAAAAATATATATTAAGACATTATGGAAAGGAAAAATGATTTGGATAATTTGTAAAAGAATCTAAATTATAGGGTAAAGTAATGTTAGCTCATCAGTTTGCAATTATTCCAATGAATAGTGATAAAAGTATTATAATGTCTAATATGGAGTTTATATCCATTGATGATACAATTATTAACTATATAGGGGATAGTTTGAAATGGATTTATAGTACATGGAATGGACATGAGGTCAAAAGTGGTCTTTCGTATTATGGTTTTTCTATAATCCAGAATGATGAACTTTTGAAGTTCCTTAATATTATAAAACAATGGAGGAATTTGTTTTATCATTCACCAGAAGAATTTTATATTACAGGAGGTTATTTACCAGAAAATGCTCAATATGAAAAGATATTGATTAAAAAGGTGGATTTAATAAATAAATTAGATGCTTTAATCTTATTATGTAAAAAGGCAAAACTTCAGAAATCATGCATTTTACATAATGGTATTTTATTTATTTTTGTAGCGATAGCATTAATAGACCATAATCTGTTTACATCTGATTCTCAGATGTAAACAGATGTATGTGTTGGAGATGAATGGGCTTACCAATCGATTTATTAATAAGTTTGTAAGTGAAATAGATAAGAAAGACGTTTAGGGACCAATCGTAGTACCGGGAATCTTGTATAATCTGATTATAGATTTGCTTCCGCCGGAAATACAGATGGAAACATATTAAAATATATATGGAGATAAAGATGAATTTATTTGAATTTAAATTGGTCGTTAATGAATTGGGGTTAATAGAAAGTAATAAAATAAGAGAAAAATTTTTTAACGAATTTGTTGGGATTGGACAAAATCCAAACCAAGACAATAGGAGGATGTAATGGATTATATTGAATTAAAAAATAATAAAGATATAGAAAAATTAATGCAAAAATTTAATTGGTTTCATGATAGTTGTATTAAAGAGTTACAATATTATAGTGGTGGATATGTAGGGGAAGATGGATCCATGTATCCTTTTAATTCTGCTAGGTGTGTGAAGATAATTTTTCAAAGTCAAGATACAAATGCAGGAGTAATAGAATTAAAATTTGATGGAATTAAAAAGCTTAATCTTATGCCGAGGAACGAAGATTATGATTGTATTATATATAGTGCATCTTTAGAAATAATTGGGAATATATTTTATTGGTGTGAATGGGGAGATTTTGAGATTGAAGATTTAACAAAAGAAGAAGGGACATGGGTTTCCGCAGAAAAAGTAAGTTGGAGAACATTAAAAAATGCATATGGAGATAAGAAGATATATCAGTAATTACAATGATATATTTAGAGAGTCGGTGTCGCATGTTGGTATCTGTATGCGGGGGAAATCCGGTGATGTATTTGTTATAATAAACTATAGTTGTAACACCTTGACCTAATATAATACAATTAGTAAAAATCACACACATATGCAACCGATTTATATAAAAGTTGTCTATTATAGTGATGGCACTTTTGAGAAAGGAGAACATATATGGACGATAGCAGAATCGTCGATTTATATTGGCAGCGGAATGAACAGGCTATCAAAGAAACTGCTGACAAATATGGCGGGTATTGCATGAAAATTTCCGGAAATATCCTGTCAGATTTTTCTGACAGTGAGGAAAATGTAAATGATACATATTTACAGGCTTGGAAATCCATACCGCCAAACCGGCCGAAATCTCTAAAGGCCTATCTTGGGAAACTATCTCGGAATCTTGCCCTGAATAAATATAAAGCGAAGCATACCCGGAAACGCGGGGAGGGAGAGTTTGCAGTATCTCTTGATGAGCTCAGCATTTGTACCCCGTCAGGAATTACGGTGGAAGATGAACTGGAAATCGCAGCGCTTAGCAAGAGCATTAATAGTTTTTTATATGCACAGAAGACTAACATGCGGAATGTGTTTATCTGCAGATATTTTTACTGCGATTCCATTGAAGACATTTCCAAACGTTTTGGATACAGTCAGAGTAAGATTAAATCCATGTTAATGAGAGCAAGAACCCGCTTGCGGCTTCATTTGGAAAAGGAGGGCTATTATGAAAAATGAAGTAATGGCAAAAGCAATTACAGGTATAGATGATGAATTGATAGTTTCTGCACATACTAATACTGTTTCTGGAGGGAAAAAGAGGAAATGGATATATATATGTGCGGCAGAAGCATGTTTGATAGCATTATTTTTCGCTATATTGTCAACACGGCATAAGGGTGAGATGAAAATCCTGATAAACGGAACTGCCGTTTCGGACGAGCCGGTATTTATTGATGTTCCTGCGCCGCTGACATCCGATATGCGTCAGACTACATCTCAAGCCATCACGGTTCCGATTGAGTTGATTATCAACGGGAATTCAGATATTCAGGCAACCGACGGAACAATAGAAGTAAGTTCCGCAGAATCAGAGGATATGTTATGCGTCGGCCGGTATTATATGGCTGAAGAATCAGTCAATGTCCGGTGGACAATAGAAGATGCGGAATTTAATCAGTCATATCAGCTTCGGCTGAAAAATGGCGTTATGGTCCTGGTGCTTTCGTATGATAAAAATACAGGCAATTGGAAAATAATGAAACAATAGTATCAAAGAAAAGGTTGAAAGAAATTATAATAAGAAAGGTAAAATTGCAGACTGCCCTGCTTTCAGCCGGATAATACCGGGGCAGCTTCGCGGATTTGTTTGTTGGAATAATTACCACAATCAGGTTTGCGATATGCAAAGGTAACAACATGAAAAAATTTTTAGTAATACTTTTATCAGCTTTATGCATATTATCACTTACTGCCTGCGGAGACAGTAAAAAGAATTCGGAAAATGCCACTACAGATAAAAAATCAGATAATCAGCAGACTTCCGGTAAAGATGAATCTGGGAACCAGTCGGAGATTAAGAGTCCTCTGGATTTACTGAATACAGTATGGAACACATATAAAGATGATGAAAAATTTTCAGCTGCCGGAGGAGAAATGACGGAAGATAAAATGGTAATGGATGCACCGGGAGAACATGGAGTCACAGACTCAGCAGTATTGGATACTTCCTTTGGGTTTCCGCCGGCTGCTGCTGACAAAATCGATGCTGCTGCCTCTTTGATTCATATGATGAATGCCAATACTTTCACCTGTGCAGCATATCATGTAAAGAATGCAGATGACGTTTCGGAAATTACCGGATTATTAAAGGACAATATTATGCAGAGACAGTGGATTTGTGGATTTCCGGATAAGCTGGTGGTTGTGACAGTAGATGATTACATTGTATCATTCTTTGGAGAAAATGAAATTGTGAATACATTTAAAACAAAACTTACTGCAGCCTACTCTTCAGCAAATGTTGTAATTGAAGAGATGATTGAATAATTAAAGAACGGAGTCAGGAGATGTTATTTTCGAGTATCCCGTTTCTGTATTATTTTCTTCCCGGCGTCATTCTGCTGTATTTTGCAGTACCAAGATGTCTGAAAAATAGCGTCATTCTTTTGTCCAGTCTGTTTTTCTATGCATGGGGAGAACCGGAATATCTGTTTTTTATGCTGATATCCATTACTCAGGGATATATATTTGGAATTCTGATTGAGAAATATCATGACAGGAAGTGGTCAAAAATTTTTTTGGCCGCTTCCGTTCTCATTAGTCTTGGATTGCTGGGGTATTGCAAGTATGCGGATTTCTTTATACGAAATTTTAATGCAGCCACAGGACTGTCAATTCCTCTGCTGAATATTGCACTTCCCATCGGAATCAGTTTTTATACGTTTCAGATATTAAGTTATGTGATAGATGTTTATCGCGGAGATACAGAAGCACAAAAAAATTACATTAACCTTGCAGCATATATAGCAATGTTTCCTCAGTTAATAGCAGGACCAATTGTGAGATATACGGATATAGCAGGTCAGCTTCAGAACCGGAAACACAGTCTGGAGGATATTGCGGCTGGAATCCGCAGATTTCTTACAGGACTGTCAAAAAAAATACTGATAGCCAATATTCTTGGAGAACTTGTTTCTGTTTACAAAGCTTCGCAGGAAAAGTCTCTTTTGTTTCTCTGGGTCTATGCGATTGCATATATGCTTCATGTATATTTTGATTTTTCCGGTTATAGCGATATGGCAATCGGACTGGGCCGGGTGTTTGGATTTCATTTTCCGGAAAATTTCAATTATCCGTATATATCCGGAAGTATAACAGAGTTCTGGCGAAGATGGCATATGTCTCTCGGGACCTGGTTCCGGGATTATCTCTATATTCCATTAGGCGGAAACCGGGGCAGCAAATCCCGCTGGCTGTTTAATATATTTATTGTATGGATGGCAACCGGATTCTGGCACGGTGCGGAATGGAATTTTGTTCTCTGGGGGATATTCTTTGCAGTATTGCTGATGGCGGAAAAGCTTTGGCTGTTAAAGATGCTTAATAAAATAAAATTACGTATTGTTAAGCATATTTATACGCTGTTTTTGGTGACTGTCAGTTTTGTTATTTTTGATGCCGCCAGTGCAGGAGAAGCATTTTCTACTATAAGCGCTATGCTGGGATTTTCGGCACTGTCGCCGGTATCCTTTGAAAGTATTTATTATCTGAAGAGTTACGGAGTTATACTGGCGGTAGCAATGGTAGCGGCAACTCCTCTGATGGCTGGGTTTATCCGCAAAATCCGTCAGGCGAAATACGGAACATCGGTTCTCAATGTATTTGAACTGGTTTATCTGACAGCTTTACTGGCAGTCTGTACCGCATATTTGATTGACGGTTCGTTTAATCCGTTTCTATATTTCAGATTTTAGGGAGGAATATCCAATGCCCACAAAAATAAAAAATATTTTACTTATTCTGATTACGGCGGTTTTTCTGCTTGGTTTTTCTGTCTGGAGCGTGCTGAAGCCCGATGAAAAGGAATCTGTCAGCGAGCGCAGGCAGCTTGCGGAATTTCCGGTTTTGAATATGGAAACAGTTTTGACGGGAGAATTTATGTCGTCCTTTGAAAAATATACACTGGACCATTTTCCTCTGCGCGACGGGTTTCGTACGGTAAAAGCAGTTACATCCTTTTATATTTTCAGGCAAAAGGATAATCATGACATCTACATTGAAAATGGCTATGCTTCAAAACTGGAATATCCCATGAATACGGAATCTGTCAGATATGCGGCAGAGCGTTTTCGGTTTGTTTATAAGCAGTTCATTGCCGGAACTGACATGAAAGTATATCTTTCCGTTATTCCCGATAAAAACTATTTTATGGCAAAGGCAAACGGTTATCCGTCCATGGATTATGAAGTATTTATCAGTGAAATAACTTCAGAAATGGATTTTGCCCAATACATTGATATTAGCAGTCATCTGGAATTATCAGACTATTACCGCACAGATACCCACTGGCGGCAGGAAAAGATTTTTGATGTTGCCGCAGGTCTGGCATCGGCAATGGGAGTATCCCTGAAAGGGGAATATGTGGAAAAAAAGGCTGAAACCCCTTTTTATGGTGTATATTACGGACAGTCGGCGCTGCCACTTCCGGCAGATAAAATATATTATCTTGACAATCAGATGCTGAACCAGTGCAGGGTCTATGATTATGAAACTGATACGTATCTTCCGGTCTATAATCTGGAAAAATTAAATGGAAATGATCCCTATGAAATGTTTCTGTCCGGCTCGAAATCCCTGCTGACCATTGAAAACCCTTCGGTTTCCAACGGAAAAGAACTGATAATTTTCAGGGACTCTTTTGGCAGCAGTCTGGCGCCCCTTCTTGCAGAGGGATATGAGAAAATTACACTGGTGGATATTCGTTATATTTCACCGAATCTGCTGGAGCAGTTTCTGGATTTTGAAAATCAGGATGTGTTGTTTTTGTATAGTACTTCGGTATTAAATAACAGTATTACGATTAAATGAAATAAAAAACAATTCATATAATTATTAACCTAAACACTCGTTATTCGATAGGACATGATAATAAAGAAAGAATATTGAAGTGGCGGTACAGTCTTATGGTGATTGTACTGCCGCTTTGCGTAATCAGGTTTTTAGCCGGTTGTAATTTCAGGAAAAGACAGGTGGTGATACGACAATTATTATGAAAGCTTTATTGACATAAATAGACAGAAGTTTTATAGTGTATGCATAAAGCATACATTAAAAACTTTAATATAAAATATATGAATTTTATATATACAAGAAAAGGATATATTTAATTTGTTTAAAGCTATAAAATGGCTGTGTGAAAGGAGGGGATAAAGTGTTTAAAGTAGAAGAAAACGAGAAAATAGGAGATTATTTATCTGAGTTAATTAACAGAAAGTTTGAATCGAAAAGACAGTTTTGCAAAGCATATATTAAATCAGATGGTAGAGTGGCTAGCGATGAGGAGATACGAAAAATGGCCAATCGAGTGTCTCAGATTATTAAAGGCAGGAAATCGATTCAAACTTATGATCTTCCAATATTCACCAAGCTTTTGGAGGTGTCATGTGAGGAAATTTTAAGTGCCGGAGAATGCTTTGTGCCTAATAGTAACCATTTGACAAACTATAATGTTGCTTTTTCAAAAGATAAAGATATTTGGGAACAATACATTAACAGAGATGATAAAATAATTTTAAATTCTGATGAATATGGAAAAACTGTTATTGATTATGCTTTAAAGTTTAAAAATTTTGGGTTTTTAAAGTATTTAATGGACAAAAAATATATTTGGTTTGTGGATGCTAACAAACCATATTACTATTTAGCTAATTTTGGAGCAGGTACAAGCATTGAACGCAGACCATATTATCAAATGGATGATTTGCAGACGAAACTTATTGAAAAGGTTGAATTAAGAATGCAAATGATTTCACTGGCAATTCAACATAATGATATTGGAATATTAGAGCAGCTTCGTGCACGAGAAATTCCATCTTTATATCAAGCAGATTATTTTTTATCCAGATCGTTAGATTGTGAAATCTACTATAATGAAGATATGATATTTCAAATTGCACAGGCAAATGAACAGATATTAGATTATTTTTCGGAAGAATTTGAAATAATAAGTATGTATGGTAGTACAAATAAATTTTTGTTCCCTTATATGTCGAATTTAATAAACTTACTTATAAAACAGAATAAGGAATATTCGGAAAAATTATTAAACCGCTTAATAGTACATAATCGAAATACATATAAGAAATTAAAAACATTAATTAAAAATGCAATTAATAATCAATTAAATTTTGCTTACATTGGTATAAAAGATATGAAAGATTTTAAAGATGAGATAACAAAAGGTGTAATGAAACTATTTGATATTTGTGAGAATGGCAAAGTTGTAAGATTTGGAGACGCATTATCAAGGGATGGAATTATTACCAATATTGTTTATACAGATGAGAAATCAAATGAATACAAAATAAATGTTTTGATTCAGAAATTAAATGATTCATACAATAAAATTTGCAATATAAAGCCTTAAATAACAGATTATTTTAGAAGTAATATCAATTCCGAATTAAACAATACGATATTAAATAATGGGATTGTTAGTGTTAAATATTTTAAATATTCTAAAAATTTCAAAGTAATCTGCTTTTTATCTCATAAAATGAGATAAAAACATTGCATTATTATGAGAATAAAGTATAATATTTATAAAGAAGTGAAAAATATATGAGAGATAAGGAAAGAAAAGGAGTTGCTGCCATGAGCAAATATATTGAAAATGTAAATACTTATCTATCGCAGATGAAAATTAAACAAACATTCGTTAGCTTGAAGACAGGTATTGATAAAAATAAATTATCTCGCATATTAACAGGGACACAGAATATTACGGATTCTGATATGGAGAAAATTGCAAATGCACTGGGACAAAAAACTGAATATTTTTTGTCCGATGATTTTTTAATACCTGATTATAATATTTTTCCCGGCAGGGAAATTGTCTTTTATGCAGGGGAACCAACAGGAGAACAGGAAGCATTTGCAGAAAAACTTATAGATTTGATAGAAAATGTAGATGAAGTACTAAGCGCAAAGAACAGATTTATGAATGCAATGATGGAGTGATTGAATGAAGTTTGAACGATTTCAAAATATAATTGACTATAATTGCACAAATCAGATGAAAATGGTAAATTGTGTACGTGATTTTTATTTTCAGATGAATATGGATTATGAAAGAGAATTGCCAAATTTAATGTTAATGGTAAGACCGTTGTTTAATAAAAAAAATTATCTCGTAATTGAGATGCCCTTTAAGGATAAGGAAATAGGTGCTCTTTGTTATAAAAGTGATTTTTTCGGATATACGTTTTTGAATTCAGCTTTGCCAAAAGTAAATGTAAATTTTGCTTTGGCACATGAAATATATCATATATTTTATCAACAGGAACCATTTAAGAAAAAAATAGAATTATATATGAATGAACACTATTTTGAGTATAAAGAAGAGTTATCTGCCAATCTTTTTGCTGGAATTTTATTGATGCCTGAACCAGGTTTTCAATTGATATTTCGCAAATTTACAAATGAGCAGGATAACCGGGATACAGAAGTGACATTAGTAGCAAAATTAATGAGTTTTTTTGAAGTTCCGTATATGGCTGTTGTTATACGATGTTATGAGTTAGGATTGCTACCGGATGGCAATGTGCTGGAACGCCTGCTGAAAGTGGATAATAACGAAATTGAAAAAGAATTTTCCCGTTTATGGCTGAATGATGAAATTCTAAAACCTACAAAAAGAGATGATTATCCAAGATTAGAACAGCTTGTAAGAAATGTTGGAACGGAATGTAAAAACAAGGAAATATTAAAAGAAGATGCAGTTCAAAAAGTGTTAGAAAATATGGGGAAGATATATAACGAGATACGGGGGTAGTGCATATGAAAAAGGTTTATAATGATACTCCCGATAACTTTGCTGAGATTCAGACTTATGTGATTACAAATGTCGAAGATATTGCAAAAGCAATCATACTGGCGGATAAATGTTTTTTTTATGATGCCTGTGCATTTCGGAATCATATGAGGATTTTGAATCCGGAGTGTATTTTTGAATATATAAAACGAATGGGTGGAATTGTAGTTATTACCAGATGCATTGTTATGGAATTATGCTCAAATGATAATCTATTATGGAAGGAGCATATAGAATATTTAAAAAAAATGTATCAATATGGAATAAAAATTTTGCTCATGTATGAGGAGGATGCCTTTCATGTATTAAATACCTGTTATTCTGGCACAGCGCAAATTAATTTGATGTTATCCTTTGCAATAAGAGCTGCAAAATCAAAAACTGGAACAATAGAAAATATATTAAATAATAATTCTGCATTGAGGAAAGAAATCTTTATATCCAGTGAAAATAAAGATAGTTCTTTGGCAAAGCGTTTCTTTAGAGAGGCAAGAAATGGAAAAAGTTCTGGAGATGATTTAGGTGAAACGCTGGTTGCTGTCTGTATACATATGCTTTCTAATATACGTGAGATTACAGAATATAAATATATTATGTTAACGGATGATAAAGGAGCAATTGCATCTCTGGGAAAGGTAATGAAAAATGTGAAGGAATATATTGGCAGTAGCTGTATTTCAGGCATTACAACACCAAAGTTGTGTCAGTTGATGGTCCAGGAACACATAATAGAAGATAAAAAAGAGATTGAAAGTATAATAAATGCAGGCAGTATTGGTGAATTTATAAAAATATATTGCTCAGAACAATTTGAATTATCGCCTTGTGAGAAAAGCATCAGTGTTGCGGAATTTGCAAAAAAAATAACCAATAATGCAGGCGTTAAAATATACCTATAGGAGGATACACACCATTTATGTATACAGAAGCAGATTTAGTTAGAATTGCCAAACGGGAAAACAATAAAAAAAGGTCCTACCTTGTTGTAAACCGGCTGCAGGGGAAGCACATCCCGGTATCTCCGAAGGAGGCATTTCAAATGTCTGGAGAGCTGGCAGAACTGATAAAGAAGAGTTATCCGACGGAAAAGTTACTGCTGATTGGATTTGCTGAAACCGCTACCGCAATCGGAGCGGCCATTGCCGGGGAGTTGGACTGTTATTATATACAAACCACCAGAGAAAATATAGAAAATGTTGATTACATATATTTTTCTGAAGCCCACAGTCATGCCACAGAGCAAAAACTGGTGAAAGAGGATATAGAAAGTATTATAGATAAGGTTGACCGGATAGTATTTGCAGAAGATGAAATTACTACCGGGAATACCATTTTAAATATCATTGGGATATTACAGCAGCGGTATTCAGGCAGTGTCCGGTTTGCCGTTGCTTCCATATTAAATGGAATGAATTCAGAAGCCCGGCATACTTACAAAGAAAAACAGATTGATACGCATTATTTGGTCCGGACCAACCATGAAGCCTATAGTAAAATTGCAGAAACCTATAAAGGTGACGGTGTTTATCATGAAGTAAATATCGCTTCCAATCGAATGAAGGTTCCGGTTTGTTATGCAGAAGGATACAGCAATGCCCGCAGGCTGGTAAAAGGAAAAGATTATATTAATGCCTGCGACGGTTTATGGAATCAGGTGAAAGATTTTCTGCAATTAAGTGGCAAATCTGCCTTGGTTTTGGGAACGGAAGAATTTATGTTTCCGGCATTATATATCTCCCTTCAATTAGAATTATCAGGTTTGTCTGTGAAATGTCATTCCACGACCCGAAGTCCCATTGCTGTCAGCAGTGAGGAGAACTATCCGTTTCATGAGCGGTATGAGCTGAGAAGTTTTTATGACAGAGACAGAATTACATATATTTATGATTTGAAATCTTATGAGAATGTAATTATTGTTACGGATGCCAAAGAAAAAAGTGAAGAGGGAATCTCGTCATTAATCAATTCCCTGGAGATAAGCGGAAATTCTGATATCTGCATTATAAAATGGAATTGAGGAAAAATATTGAAAGGAAGCTGCACCTATAATGTGCATAAACAGAAATGAGAAGTTCATATTGCAAAGAAGATGTAATAATATTATTAAAAGATATTACAGGTATGGTAGAACCACAATCTACGGAGGAAAGAGAACGATTAATACAATCGGGAAAGCATTACTGTGAAATGCTGCCGATAGAGTATATTCCGACGGAAAAATATATGAAGACCTACCGGGAAGCGTTAAAAAACTATGCGGAACCTACGGCCCGGGCGGTGGGAATATTGGCGGATAAGATTATTCAGCGGAAGGGAAAAGCAGTTGTGCTGGTATCTTTGGCAAGAGCGGGAATTCCCATCGGAATACTGATTAAAAGATATATAAAATGGAAATATCAGATAGAAGTCATGCATTATTCCATATCCATTATCCGCGGAAAAGGTATTGATGAAAATGCAGTAAATTATATATTGAAACATCATAGGGGAAAAGATATTTTGTTTGTGGACGGCTGGATAGGAAAAGGCGCCATATTAAAAGAACTGGAAAAAGATGTGGCTGCATTTGGGCAGATATCTCCGGAACTGGCAGTTATAGCAGACCCAGCCAATATAACCGATTTATGCGGAACCCATGAGGATATTCTGATTCCCAGTTCCTGCCTGAATTCTACAGTATCGGGACTGGTAAGCCGGACATTTTTAAGAGATGATATTATAGGCAAAGATGATTTTCACGGAGCCGTATATTACGAAGAATTAAAAGATTCGGATTTATCCTATGAATTTATTGAAGCCATTGAAAAAGAATTTAAGAAAGAAAACCATATTCGGGAATCGGCGGCAGAGGGGAAAGGAGTCGATGAAGTAAGAAAAATCGCAAAGCAATATGAAATTGGCGATATTAACCTGGTAAAACCGGGAATTGGTGAAACAACACGGGTGCTGCTCCGGAGGGTACCCTGGAAAGTTTTAATCAGCGATAAATGTAAAGATGATATTTCGCTGGCCCATATTTTTCGTCTGGCAGAGGAAAAACGGGTACCGGTTGAATATTATCCGCTGAAGCATTACAAAACTTGTGGAATTATAAAGAAACTGGCGGATGCCTGAGGCTAAAAAAATAAAAACAGATTTTGCAACCGCTAGTATATTGAAAAAGAATTTTGCAGGTGTTACAATAACAAAAGCAGTTCATTGTAGTATGGTTTTGATGAACTGTGGGAACAGTAAACTGCAGACAACAGACAGGAGGCAATAGATATGGATTTTTTTGACAAGGCAACAAAGGTAGCAAAAGATGTGGGCAATAGTGTTAAAACTACAGCGGTAAATGTGGGAAATTCAATCAGTAATATTACAAAAGAGCAGAGTGAACTGGCAGGTCTGAAACTTCAGAAAAGCAATATAGACAAAAAACTGAACAATGCATATGCAGAAATTGGCAGAAGATATGTAGAATACATTCAGCAGTGCGATACAGGTGTTGTTTTTGATGTGTCAGAAATTGTTGAAGAAATGAAGCCGGATTTAGAAAAAATAGCCGGTTTGGATGAACAGATTGCGGATATGGATCGCCAGATTAAGCAGAACAATCTGGACAGGGAAAGAAAAAAAGCTCAGGATGTATTTGATTCTGAACAGAAAAAGCTGGATAAAGCCCTGGATATGGATATTATTACAACTGAGGAATACAATGAAAAATTAGCCGCCGCACAGAAGAAGCTGGATAATTTTGAACTTCTTAAGAAGATTGATATGCAGCTTGAGATGGGAATCATTAATAAGATTGAACATGACGAAAAAGTAAGAAATATATTACAATAATTATAGTTGCTATTAATTTTAGAGAGGAATGATTGTTGTATGTATACTGTCATTTCTCTCTTTTTTGTTATATTGAAAATATAAAAAAATCTTAATAATTCTGACAAGTTTTGTAAAAAAATATTGACAACTATAGTTGTGGATAGTATACTAAACTCGTCTTAACATAAATAATAAAAGGAGGAAAATGCAAAATGAAGAAAACAGTTAAGAAAATGATTGCAGCTGGCGTTTCATCTGTTATGCTGCTTGCTATGTCTGTAAGCGCATTTGCGGCAGGAACAATTGATGCCAACGAGCAGGCTGTCTTAGATCAGTTAAATGCTAAGAAAGTTCCGGCAGAATACATAACACAGGCTAAGAACTATTTCGAAAAAGATGATGTATCTGTTTCTGCTGATGAAGCAGCAGCAATTATTGACAACATTGATGAGGCAGCAGAAATTGCAAAGGAAGCAGGTATTAAGTCAGCAGCTGATTTATCCAAGGCAGATGCGGCTACAATCGACAAAATTGTTGCAAAAGTTCAGGCAGCAGCTAAGGTTGTAGATCTTACGGTATCATATGATGCCAAGACAGGCAAGGCAATAGTTAAGGATAATGCAGGTAAAGTAGTAGCTACATCTGATATCGGAACCAAGAAGACAGGCGCTGATTCCATGTCTGCAGTAGCTGTAGTATCATTTTTAGGATTAGCAGTAGCTGCATTGGCAGTTGTTACTAAGAAGAATGCCAAATCAGAGTCATAAGAACGGCTTTGCGGGAAAATTGAATAGAGTAATGGCATATATTTACATGCCATTACTTTTTTCATTTCTGGCATATGCGGTTGTATATATAATGGCATCAGATATAATCAGTATGGCAGTAAATACGGTGCGGCTGGTTATGGCTGATGAAGCGCCTGATTTTAATCCGGAGTATCAATCTGTGTTTGTGAAAAATGCAGTAGAAATATCGGAAGATAACGGGGTTGAAAGGGTAAAACGCAGTGAAGTAGGGATTGCTGAATATGGTGAACTTTATGCATATGTAAGATGTACAAGAATAGCTTTGGATGCGCCGGTTTATAAAGGAGATAATGATGACATACTGAAAAAAGGTATTGGTCAGAATTTTGCCTCTTCACAGCCGGGGTTTGGAAGACTTATATTATTGGGCGGTCATAATAATACCTATTTTAACGCACTGAAAAATATTGGGACTGATGATATAGTAGAGATAGAAACAAGTTATGGAATCTACAAATATAAAGTTACCGAAACAAAAGTTGTAAATGAAAGCGATTCTACGGCCTATGATTTTGCAATAGAGAGGGAGCAGCTTGTAATGTATACGTGTTATCCTTTTGATATGCTGTCACGGACACAATATAGATATTTTGTTTATGCGGAACTCATATCGGGTCCGGTATTTACGGATTAAGAAGAATGGATAAATGAGAAAAAGGAAAGGACAATATTGCAGATTTTTCTGTAATATGCACAGGAAATAATATGAAAAACTCATCAAAAAGTATTGTAGCGTGCATATTTGGAAGCTTATTGTTAGCAATTTTTTTATCAGTAATAGCGATAATGCTTTCTGTAAAACTGGGATTTATATCTGAAAATGTCATATTGGATTCTATGGATGAAGTGGATTATTATCAAATGGTCTATGACGATTTTATAGATAAGTGTGAGTCGCTGGCGATACCCAACGGCTTGAATGCGACTGTATTTAAAAATGTATTCACGGTTGAACAGGTTCATTCTGACGGTAGCAGTTATCTGAAAGCAGAACTGAACAGTACCGTTTTTGAAATTGATACAGAAGGATATAAGCAGAAATTAAGTGCCAATATTTATGATTATGTGAAAAAAAATAATCTGACTGCAGACGGCGATATCAGAGAAATCGTGGAAGAATTTACAAATGATATCATGGATTATTATATTGAAATTATCCGATTGCCCCATGCTGCCTCCATGGGAGCGGTTTTCAGGACAATCTCGGATTATTTTCCATTAGTGTTTGCTGCAATGACCATTTTATCTGTCTGTACTTTATGGATTCTTATAAAACAGAATCGAGGCAGAAAAGCCAGATTGTTCCGGTATCTGGCATACAGTACCATGTCAGGGGCAGTTTCAGTTCTGTTTGTGCCTGTTTTTTGTCTTGTTTCCGAATTTTATAAGAAATTACAGATTTATCCGGAGTATATGTATAATTTTATAGTAAATTATTTTGAACGTGGTATTAATACAATGCTTATAACCGGGGCGCTTCTGTTTGAAGCGGCCGGCGTAATGATTTGTTTCAGTAGCTGTATGGAATATCAGATCAGGCATGGAAACCGTAAAAAGCAGAAAAATTCCGATATTCCATATAACAGTTAATCTGTCAGAACATGGAATTATATACCTTAATGGTGGGAGCCAGCCAGACCTGACCGGTACCACGGTATACGTTTACAAGTCCTTCTCCGCTGACTGCGGAACCTACTAAAGTTTTGGCGCTTCTTTCAACTGTGAAATTTAATGAGGAGGAGCGCAACACGGCAAAATTACCATCTACCTTAAGCACATCATTGTTTAAATCTATGATATTGATTTCTTCCATAGGAACAACAGATTCCAGAATGATGATACCCGGTCCGGTCAATTGACATTGAAATAAAGTCTCTCCACCTAACAGAGCAGAAGAAACATTTTTCTGTGACACAGCTTTTACTTTGACACTGCCCTGAGCACAATAAAACATTCCATCATCAATAATAACAGATTCCTGTTCGGCAAGTTCCAAAACCAGAAAATGTTTAAAAGAAGGTTCCAGAATCAAAGTTCCGGTTCCGGTATATTCTGGCTGAGCCATCTGTTCGCCGGTTACGGCGCCGCGGACAAACCGGCCTACGGCATTTCCGAGGGTTACGCCGCTTACCATCTGAAGATTGCCCTGAAAATAACTCATGGCTCCTTTTTCTATAGTAACTTTCTCATTGGTCAGGTAGAGAGCAACCTGCCGGACACGAATATTTTGTTTTTCCATAAAATAAAGGGCCTGTGCCATGGAAGGTTTGTTTAAACCCAGTAGTTTTTCATATTCCAGGACTTCTACTTTCAGGCCGCCGCGGGAATATTCTTCAATGACCTGAATGTTTTCCCTCGTTCCGATTACACTTTTCATAAAAAACCTCCTGTTGTGCTATTCTATGGCTGCAGTTCATAAATCTCATTATCAATTATTCCGTAGGTTTTTGACAGAAATAAAATTTTTTTCGCCCAGTTGGAATGGGTTTTAAACTCGTTCATTCTTTCTGCAAAAATATTTCCCGAAACAAAGGATTCGGAAGACATATCCCAGTTTAAGACAGAGCATGCATCTTCATAATCTTTTCTGGTAACTTTGAATGCCTGATTAACATAAGGAATCTGATTTGGATGGATTACGGTTTTTCCGATAAATCCGCATAAGCGGTCATCCCTTAATTCCTGGCTTAACCCATTTGACCAGTGTTCCCCGTTATAGTACTCCCAGACAGGCCCGGAGATTACATAATCCATCCCAAATACTGTAATGATATCGGAAAAAATATTTGCAATTGGTCTAATATTGTGAATAGATTCATCACTGTGTCTTCGAAAACCAAATAAATGGCATAAATCATTTCCGCCTACCCGGATGTTTAAAACCAGTTCCTCGATAGTATCCAGTTTCTCTTTTAACAGATAGAGAGTTTTTGACCGGGACTGAAGATTGACAATGGACGGACTTTCCAAAATAGGCAGCATATAAATATTACGCTTATATGTGCGGTTGGCCTCTGATATGGTATCTATGTATCTGTCGGCATTTTCCGGTGAGAATTTCGGAATGATAAAACCGGTTATCAAAATGGCAGATTCTCCGCATCGCTCCAGCAGGGAAGGAATCTGCTCAGGATTTCTGATTCTTATAAATATTTTCGGAATAAAAAACTGCACGGATTCCAAATACCGGTAAAGCATACTGATGGAATGAATCAGTTTGTTTTCTGCTTCTGGAACAAAATTATCATTAATGGTATCTTCCAGACACAGGGCCAGTGAGAAATTGCTGCCAAATTTTTCGCTTACCAGTGAATGAACAATAGATTCATTGTGGGCGGGGCAGTATAGTAATGCGCCTGTGCTGTAGTATAGTAGTGAATTTTTCATACTTGGCCTCATTTCTACATAAATTTAATATCTTTTGTAAATAATTGGCGGAGCGGACTCCGTTACAGATAGATGTACAAAGGCAGCAGTGAGGCAAAGAGGCCCCAAAGTCTTTCACATTTGTGTCCTGTTAACCACAATTATTATTCCATAATTATAACATTCCTCCCCACAAAATGATAGTTATTTTTCTCATTCTATGGTAAAATTAATCCAATATACCACACTGTCATCAGACAGTAATACATTAAAGTTTCGGGTGATTTTATGGATAATACAAAATTAAAAATGCGGTATAACATTATGGATATCAACTCTCCCATAACGTTTGCCAATGTCAGGGGAGGGATAAACAGGGGCTTTAGAGATGTATATTTTGTCAGAATGGTAGGAGTAAGTGCGGATTATTTACAGGATATCGAACGGATGGATAATACCCTTACCAGTAGAATGAGTGAAGGACAGGGGAAATACCTTCGTCTCAATGGTTTGCCAAAATTGTTCAACCAGGAGGATATAAATTATTACAGCGGTTGCTTTGAGGAATGGCAGAACGGCGGCCGGAAAAAATGTTTTTTGAAATTTAACCGGAATGACAATGAATTGGCGGAAGAATTGGGGGAAGGCTGCCGGATGGTGTGCGAAAAGTTTCGGAACAGTACACCAAACAGTAATGAATCAATTGAAAAAAACTTTGTGATTAAACTGCTGTATTGGATGGATTTTCTTGGAATTAATCTGTTCAAAGCAGGAGCCGGACACTCTTACGGAAAAGTGGTTTTAAGCGAGGTATCAAAAAAACAGGAATACTTATTTGCATATTTACTGACACTGCTGGGGATTGATGTTATGCTTCTGTTGCCGGAGAAGGATATGGAGGATATACCAGTTCTGAAGGAATTATCAAAAAAAGTTACTTTGGGAAACGGTAATCCGGTAACCATACCTTCCTATGATGAAAAGAAATATGAAACGGAACAGGGGGGAGTGAAACAGGAACCGGACGAAAATACACAGACAGCGCCCCGTATTTCTCTGCAAGATATACGGCGGGAGAGGGCTTTACGGTCAAAAAAAGAAAATGGCTCCTGTATGCAGCCTCGGGAAACGGGGATTATCAACGGCAATTCAGTATCAGGAACAAGTGTACCAGCAGGAGCGGCTCAAAACCGGGAACTGGAATTTGAAGAACTGGCATTGTTGGCGTCTTCTGTTGTGATGATTGCAGTCCGCAATAAAAAAGGGGAAGTCATAAGTACCGGATCTGGTATCATGGTAGGACGGGCCGGGTATATTTTAACAAATAACCATGTTGCCTGTGGAGGAGTGGCTTATTCGGTACGGATAGAAGATGATGACCAGATTTATGAAACAGATGAGATTATTAAATATAATCCTGTATTGGATCTTGCAGTCATACGGATTGACAGATCATTAAAACCTCTTCCGGTGTATCAGGGAAAAAAGGATTTGGTTCGGGGCCAGAAGGTGGTTGCCATAGGAAGTCCTCTTGGACTGTTTAATTCGGTTTCTGATGGTATTATTTCCGGATTTCGGAAAATTGATGATGTGGATATGATACAGTTTACGGCGCCTACGTCCCACGGCAGTTCCGGCGGTGCGGTTTTAAATATGTTTGGTGAAGTCATCGGAATCAGTACGGCGGGATTTGCCGACGGTCAGAATATCAATCTGGCAGTGGGATATCAGAATATAAATAATTTTGTCCGGGGATTTACATAATAAATAAACAATCAGCAGGAAACCTATATCAGATAGATTTCCTGCTGATTGTTGTCTGTGGCTTATCTGTTTCTTCCACATCCATGTTTACGTCCATGACCGTAACCTGCTTCGCGGTTATCGCAGATACCATCGTTGTTGGAATCAGTAAAACCAGTACCGTTTCCGCGATTATCGCAGATACCATCGTTGTTGGAATCGGTAAAACCAGTACCGTTTCCACGGTTATCGCAGATACCATCGTTGTTGGAATCGGTAAAACCAGCACCGTTTCCGCGGTTATCACAGATACCATCGTTGTTGGAATCGGTAAATCCGGCGCCTGTCTGGCAATTATCACAGATACCATCGCCGTTTGCATCTGTAAATCCGATACCGGTTCCGCAGTTGCTACAGACAGCTTTCACGTTTTCGCATGGCGGGCAGCTTACATTTTCAGCCGGAGCGGGAACATATGTCTTTGCTGCGCTCATTGCGGCCATAAGAGCAATCGCCGCCAGTATACTAAAACCGTGTTTCATTGATAAACGCCTCCTTCTGTATATTTGTATGTGTATATTATACCTCGTTAAAATGATTTTGTGAATACATATTTTCCTAAAAAAGAATTTTCTTGATGATACTATGAAAAAATGTTATAATATTACAGTATTTGATTAGTTCGAGAGACAACAATTGAAGGTGAATAAAATAAGCTTATGTTTGAACATAAAACACTTACAAATCTGGATGAATATTTTTTGGAATTAAATGCACGTCAGGGAAAAAGTGTCTATTTCTACCGGATAAACGGATATAATGACCGGATTAAAACTTTTATACAGCGATATTATGAGGCGGCCCGTAAAACCGGTGTGGTAGTGGAAGGTAAGATACCGAATCCTGATGAGAAGAATTTGGATTATTATCAGGAAATCATGGGGCTGGATTTTCAGATGAATGTGGGATTTTTGACTACTGGTCTGAAAAAATGGCTTCCACGTATGAACGACTATCAGAGAAACAGTGTAGCCGTGGCAGTTTATGATACATTGGATGCCATGCGCAGAGACGGAAAAAATGAAAATATGCTGAAAAATGCATATATTAAATTTATGTGCTGGTTGTACTATAAATTTGAACGTATTGTCAATCAGCTGGGTGAAAATCAGGTACCAAAGATTTTATATGAAGGCCAGATTACAAATTATGAATTAAAACTTTTTGATATATTATCCAAAGCAGGATGCGATATCGTATTACTGCAATACAATGGTGACCAGGATTATCGGATACTGGACCGGGAATCAAAGTTGTCGGATGAATATAAAACCGACGGAATGGTACCGTTTCCAAAAGATTTTAATATAAAACAGCTGCGTGAAGAACAGCAGCGCCAGGCCGGTATGCAGCGTCTCTACGGCACTGCGCCTGTGATTAAGAACTGTACCAACGCATGGATAAAGGGAACGGAGTTTGACGATATTACCAAAACCGTTTTTACCCGGGGAAAAGAGAAAAATTTCTTTTATAACTGCTTTATCCGAATGAACGGGGTACAGGATAAAATGCTTTATGAAAACCAGCTATATCTTTTACAAGTGGAAATAAAGCGGAGCAAACGGAATTATGTCATTGTGGAACAGGTTATACCGCCGCCTTCCACGGAAGAAATAGAGCAGATTCGCCGGAAAAATTACGGAAGTCCGGAACAGATGATTATTGATTTGTCTGCAAATATAATATATGCGGCAAATATAGAGCTTCAGCGATTGATGAATAAAACATTTGTTGATATAATATCAGAAGAGTCAAAAAAACCGGGAATAAATCTGAATAAACTGACGAATAAGGCAGTATATCTGATATGCTGGCTGAAAAGGTATCAGTCGAAGCTGTTTTCCAACTGGAAAATGCCGGAGGTCAGCTGCTTTATATATTTAGGCGGCTGCAGAAACGAAAATGAGGCGTTATTCCTGCGGCTGTTATCCGGACTGCCGGTGGATGTTCTGATTCTGAATCCGGATTTAAACAGAAGATGTTGTCTGCAGGATAAATGGCTGTATGAAATCAACTATGACAAATCCATGCAGGTAGAAAAATATCCAATGGAAAATGCAGGGGTACGCATTGGTACTGCTGCATATCATGCAGAACGGGAACTGGATACCATTATGTATCAGGATTCCGGTATTTACAGGGATCGTCAATACGGAAAAGCCGTTTCCATAACGTTGCAAACCATGTATGAAGAGATTTCTATTTTATGGAATCAGGAATTAAAATTCCGGCCGAATTTCAGTGTGGTAGATAATGTAGTAAATGTTCCGGTATTTTTTGCCAAGGTGTCGGGAGTGAAAGACGGGAATGTCCAGCAGTACTGGTCTTCCATTAAGACGCTAATCGTGGAAGATACGATTGTGATTAAAAATGCACCATATATTCAGCCTACGGATTCCAATCCGGTTAAGGCATATGCCACAGGTTTTTTTAAAAACGGACGACTGCAGAAGCAGAAAATAAAAGAGCACTCCTGTTACCAGTATGGATTTCTGAGAGAAGAAATACAGGAGCATATACTGGAAAAACTACAGATTTTAATAGAACAAAGACTTATAAAAGGTACTTTTGAAAACGGAACAGAATATACCGTTATAGCCACTGCTTTAAATTTAAATAAGGATATTATAAGGATGATTCAGAAATTTGATTTCACAAAGAAGAATCCGAAACTTATATATATCAATACCACAGAAGAACTGATTTCGCTGGAGGACAGCATTTTAACGGCATTTTTGAATTTGATAGGTTTTGATGTTGTGTTCTTTGTTCCTACCGGATATCAGAGTGTGGAAAAATTCTTTAACAGGAGGATTATGGAAGAACATCAGATAGGAGATTATGTATACGATTTGCGTACTCCGGATTTTGATACGATTTCGTCCACTGCACGTCTGTCATGGCGTGACAAAATTTTTAAGAGAGGTAATTGAAGATGGGACTTGATTTTAGCAGAACCCCGACGCAGCAGCAGTCAATGCAGCCAATGACGGCCGAGGCACCGGAAAACACGGAAATTGAAGTAGTAGAACAATATGATATTGTGGCTGACAGGCAGCAAATGAACGCTGAACTGGTAAATTCGGCAGAAGTGGATGCACTGGTAAGCAATATTGAGGTTGATAATCTGGAAACCATAGTTTCATTTGGTGCGGAAGCGGCGGAAGAAATTTCTAAAGCCTCTGATGTGGTCTTAAACAGTATGACCATGTCGCAGATGGATGATTCGGCGGAGATGCTCAACACACTGGCAAAGATAATGTCTAAATTTGATATCGAAGAGATTAAAGAAGAGCCGGGATTATTGGGCAGAATATTTAACAATGCGAAAAAGCAGCTGGATAAGATTTTATCAAAGTATCATACTATGGGAGATGAAGTAGATAAGATTTATGTTCAGTTGAAAAGTTATGAATCGGAAATTAAACAGGCCAACCGCAAGCTGGATGATATGTTTAACGCAAATGTAAATTATTATCATGAACTGGTAAAATATATTTTAGCAGGAGAACAGGGCTGCCGGGAAATTGAAGCATACATTGCCCAGCGGGAAGCGGATATGCAGGCTACCGGCGATAATTCCATACAATTTGAGCTGCAGAGTCTTCAGCAGGCTCTTATGATGCTGGAACAGAGAACCCAGGATTTAAGAACTGCAGAGAATGTGGCAATGCAGTCCCTGCCGATGATAAAGACCATGGCATTTACCAATATGAATCTGGTCAGAAAGATTAACTCAGCATTTATTATAACCCTGCCGGTATTTAAGCAGGCTCTTGCACAGGCGATTATGTTAAAAAGACAGAAACTTCAGGCTGATGCCATGTCAGCATTAGATGAGAAAACCAATGAGATGTTGATTCGAAATGCACAGAACACTGCTGAGCAGTCTAAGATGGCTGCACGGCTTACATCCGGCAGTTCCATTAAGATAGAAACATTGGAAAAATCCTGGAGAACCATTGTTAATGGTATTGATGAAACACGACAGATTCAGGAGAATGCCAAAAAGCAGCGTATTGATGATAAAGCAAGATTGGAAAGTATTAAGGCTGAATTTAACAGCAAATACCATGTGCCAAAATCAAATTAATTTAAGGAGGTAATACATTATGCCAATTAATTTATCAAAAGGACAGAAAGTTGATTTAACAAAAGGAAATCCGGGTCTGAAAAAAATTATGGTTGGTCTGGGATGGGATGTAAATGCATTTGATTCCGGTGCAGATTTTGACCTGGATGCAGCGGCATTTATGTTGGGGGAAAACGGAAAATGTCCGACAGAAAAAGAGTTTGTATTTTATGGTAATCTTACTCATCCGAGTGAATCTGTAGTCCATATGGGCGACAATCTGACCGGCGAAGGAGAAGGTGACGATGAGCAGATTCAGGTAGATTTAAGCAAAATTCCGGAAAATGTGTCCAAAGTAGCGTTTACGGTTACTATTTATGACGCAGAGCCGAGAAGACAGAATTTTGGTCAGGTATCTAACGCTTATATCAGAATTGTAGACGAAACCACTGGAACGGAGATTATCCGATATGATCTGGGAGAAGATTTTTCTATTGAAACAGCAGTTGTTGTAGGCGAATTGTACAGACATAACGGAGAATGGAAATTTAATGCAATAGGAAGCGGCTTTCAGGGCGGTCTTGCTGCATTATGCGGTCATTATGGTATTGAGGTTGCATAAAAAGTATATAATAAATAATAGAAATGGAGGATGAATTATGCCGGTATGTTTAACAAAAGGTCAGAAAGTAAGTCTTACAAAGGGGAATCCGGGACTGACAAATGTAGTTGTGGGTCTGGGCTGGGATGTAAACCAGTTTGATACAGGCGGAAGTTTTGATTTGGATGCGGCGGCATTTCTGCTGACCGAAAGCGGAAAAATATCCAGAACGGAAGATTTTGTGTTTTATGGAAATTTATCCCATCCATCAGGCGCCGTGCAGCATTTGGGAGATAATCTTACCGGTGAAGGCGAGGGGGATGACGAACAAATCAAAGTGAATCTGGCGGCAGTACCAGAGAATATTACAAAGATTGCCTTTACGGTTACTATTTATGATGCGGAACAGAGACGGCAGAATTTCGGTCAGGTAAATAACGCATTTATCAGAATATACAATGAAGCCAATGGTGAAGAGCTGCTGCGCTATGATTTGGGTGAAGATTTTTCCATTGAAACGGCGGCAGTTTTTGGCGAACTGTATAAAAACAACGGAGAATGGAAGTTTAATGCCATTGGATGCGGCTATCAGGGCGGACTGGCAGCATTGTGTGCAAACTTTGGTGTGGATGTGGAATAGGGATTTTTAAAACGAATTATAGCATATCACAGTGGGAACAGTGATATACAGGAAAGAGGTAATTATGTCAATTAGTTTACAAAAAGGTCAGAAAGTAAGCTTATCCAAGGAGAGAGCAGGACTTTCCAATATTCTTATTGGTTTGGGATGGGATGAAGTACAGCAGAAGAAAGGTTTCTTTGCGAAGAAGCCGGAACCGATTGACTGTGATGCATCGGCATTTTTATTAAAGAATGGTAAACTGGTAAATAAAGCAGATATCATTTACTTTGGAAATCTGAGACATATGACAGGAACCGTACAGCATATGGGTGATAATCTGACTGGAGCCGGAGATGGAGACGATGAACAGATTTTAGTGGATTTAGCCAATGTGCCTGCCGACTATGACAGAATAGTGATTGTGGTTAATATTTATCAGGCAGTAAAGAGAAACCAGCATTTCGGTATGATACAGAATGCATTTATCCGCTTGGTAGATGCCAGCAATAATACAGAGATTTGTATGTATAATCTGTCAGAGAACTATACAGGCATGACGGCCATGATTTTCGGAGAAGTTTACAGACATAACGGCGAGTGGAAGTTTAATGCTATCGGACAGGGAACCAACGATCCGGGACTGGGCGAGCTTGCCAACCGCTATATCTAATATAAATTGCAGGAATGGTAGAAGAAGTTGTTGCTGATGTAATGGCTTTCTTCTACTTTTTCAGATATATTTGTGATAAAGAATGTCATAAATTTAATTGTCAGATAGATTACAATATTTATTTGACGGAATGGAGGATTAAAATGAAGTATAATGGTCTCACGGATAAAGAAGTCGAGGCTTCACGGGAGAAATACGGATCGAATATGATTCCTGATTCAGAGCCCACCACGTTTTGGCAGGAATTTAAGGAAACATTCGGGGATCCGATGATTAAGATTTTATTGGCGATTGCCGCTCTTATGATTGTTATGACCTTCATGGGATATGCTGAAATCTATGAGCCTATTGGTACCATTGTGGCGGTTCTGATTGTGGCATTTGTATCTGCAAAGACAGGTGTGGCAAGTGATACAAAGTACAGGGAATTAAAAGACAGCACCAAAAAGGATCAGTGCAAGGTACATCGGAATGGTGTGGTTACGGTCATCGATATCGATGATGTGGTAGTAGGCGACAAGGTACTCCTTCAGTCCGGCGACAAGATTCCTGCGGATGGAGTTTTGATATCCGGAAATCTGAGAGTGGATAATTCCGCCTTAAACGGTGAAGCCGAAGAATGTAAAAAAACAGCGGCGGAAGAAAGTTTTGAACTGGCAGAGGACATAACAGGCGATACCTTTGTGGATAAACATTCTCTGTTCCGCGGCGCAGTGGTTTTTGATGGCGAGGGTATTCTGGATGTAAGAAAAGTCGGTTTGAAAACCATGATGGGAAAGATGGCGGAAGAAATGCAGGAAGATGAGCCGGATTCTCCGTTGAAAGTGAAGCTGTCAAAACTGGCAAAGCAGATTTCTACGTTCGGATATATTGGTGCAATTGTAATCGCTGTATTATATGTGATATATTTTATTACAAAGGCCGGCGGATTTACAGAGTTTTTTAATCTGGGAACATCGGTTGTAATTCAGAAAATCGTGGAAGCGGTTTCTCTGGCGGTTGTTATTATTGTATGCGCCGTTCCGGAAGGTCTGCCTCTGATGATTTCTCTGGTGCTTATGCAGAACACCAGCAAGATGCTGGATCACAACGTTCTGGTAAGAAAAGCGGAGGGTATCGAGACGGCAGGTTCGTTAAATATCTTATTTAGTGATAAAACAGGTACTATAACAAAGGGTATGCTGGAAGTGGTGGATTTTTTTACTGCAGATGGCAGCTCCATTCCCATTGAAGATATGAAAAAGCATACGGCGGTAAAAAGTCTGGTGGACCTGGCTATTGGTAAGAACACCCAGTCCATGTTTGATGCAGAACACCGGGTAATCGGCGGCAATGCTACGGACCAGGCGTTGATGAAATTTCTAGGGGAAACAACGTTTCAGATGCTGGACAGTGATAAAGACTGCATAGTTACTGCGGCCCAGGGCTTTAATTCTACCAATAAATTCAGTCAGGCCAGGATTGGCAGTCTGGGAAAGACATTCTACAAGGGAGCGCCGGAACGTCTGCTGGCAGCAGCAAAGAATTATCTGGATGAAAACGGAGAAATCAGACCTCTGGATATGGATGTATTAAACCGTAAGATAGATGAACTGGCTTCCAAGGCCATGCGTGTGCTTGCGTTTGGATATTCGGAAAAAGACCTGACAGAAAATACTATTAATGATGATGTTGTTATTATAGGTCTGGTGGGTATTCGTGATGATGTAAGACCGGAGGCGAAAGAGGCTATTCAGGAAGTGCTGGATGCAGGTATACAGGTTGTAATGATTACTGGTGACAGGTTGGAGACAGCCATGGCTATTGCAAAAGATGCCGGATTGCTGAAGGAGGATTCCGATAAGGCTATTTCTTCCGCCCAGTTAAATGAGATGTCGGATGAAGAAGTAAAAGCATTAATCCCTCATATCCGTGTGATTGCAAGAGCATTGCCGACGGATAAATCCCGTATGGTAAGATTATGTCAGGAAATGAATCTGGTAGTTGGAATGACCGGCGACGGTGTTAACGATTCCCCTGCTTTGAAGAGAGCGGATGTGGGATTTGCCATGGGAAGCGGAACAGAAGCTGCCAAGGAAGCTGGAAAGATTGTTATTCTGGATGATAACTTTAAGTCTATTAAAGATGCAATCTGGTATGGAAGAACCATTTACCACAATATTCTGAAATTCTGTAAATTCCAGCTGGTAATTAATGTGGCTGCAGTGGTGGTCAGCGCCGTTGCACCGTTTTTCGGTATAGAGGAACCGTTGAAGGTAACCCATTTGCTGTTTGTTAACCTTGTTATGGATGGTCTGGGAGCCATTATGTTAGGTAATGAGCCTGCGCTTGAGAAGTACATGGATGAAAAGCCGAGACGCAGGGATGAAAGCATTGTCAGCAGAAAGATGATGACTCAGATACTGGTTATGGGCGCATGGCTGACGGCGTTAAGTTTCATTTTCTTAAAAGTGCCGTTTTTTAAACAGTTTTTTGATGATTCGATGGAAAAACAACTGACCGCATATTTTGTATTATTTATTGTCAGCGCATTG
Organism: Lachnospiraceae bacterium; assembly: GCA_022794265.1. GTDB lineage: Bacteria > Bacillota > Clostridia > Lachnospirales > Lachnospiraceae > Bovifimicola. The sequence continues at coordinate 137,509 of JAAWEK010000015.1, read as the reverse complement.
TTTAATGGATTCAATGTCAGGGATGACGGATTTGGTATTTTTAAAGGTCTTTCCGAAAATACCGGATTTTTAAAAGTCTTTTTGACCATTATTGTTGTGCAGGCGGCTATTGTTAACGCAGCGCTGATTCCGTTTAAGCCGTTTGAATGGATTGGAAATATGTTTAGCTGTGTTCCGTTTGGAATCCAGGGCTGGATTGTGGTAGTATTACTGGCTGTTACCATGATACCGGTAGATTTGATTAGGAAATGTATATTCAAAGAAAAATAAATCATAGGATTTAGTTTTCTGTAAAGAAATAATAGATACGCCGAAAGGTATGAAGTCATTAGACGGATATCTTTCGGCGTATTTTAGAGAGTGTTTAAAAATGCTTTGGTGTAAAACAGCAGAAGCAAAAATTAGCAGGCAGTTGAGAAACCCGCAAGAAAGGAAATTCACAGGGAACATAGACATGGTCGTATTTCATTCGGATTTGGACAATACATTAATATATTCATATAAACACGACATTGGTTCTGAGAAAGAATGTGTTGAGATATATCAGAACCGGGAAGTCTCCTTTATGTCAAAGAAATCTTATGATTTGCTGAAAGCAGTAAAGGATAAAGTTATCTTTGTACCAACTACTACCCGCACACAGGAACAATATAATCGAATTGATTTGGGAATCGGCGTCCCTCATTTGGCATTGGTTTGCAACGGAGGCGTACTTTTAGCTGACGGCCGGGAAGACATCAAATGGTATGAGGAATCCGTAAATCTTGTGAAGGATTGCAGAAGAGAACTGGAAAAATCAGAAATATATCTGAAAACAGATGAATACAGGTGTTTTGAAGTGAGAAATATTAGGGATTTATTTGTTTTTACAAAAAGTGATAAACCCGAACGGACCATGGATGGGCTGAAAGGAATATTAAATCTATCTCTGGTGGATGTGTTTTGTAATGGTATAAAGGTTTATGTGGTTCCGAAGAAGATGAGCAAAGGGATGGCGGTACAGCGGTTAAGGAAGCGAATGAAGGCGGAATTTGTAATTGCGGCAGGGGATAGTGAATTTGATATTTCAATGCTACATATAGCCGATATTGGAATTGTACCACCAAAGTTAAGGATTTTATCAGGGGAAAGAAAGAAGATAGTGAGGGCAGACGAAGAGAGGGTATATTCGGATTGGGTTTTGGAATATGTTTTGAGATATATGGATAAAAAGGGTCAATAATAGGGGGAATTTACAATGAAAATAATTAAATAAAAAAATCATTTTTGCAGCAATTGTTATAACTATAATTTTTTGTCTTGGATTAGCGCTCACGTTGTATCAATATTTCGACAATCAATCTGACATAAAATTACAACTCTCTGAGGGAAATATTGCAGTTAATTATGTACAAGCAATCGGTTCCCTGACAATCCGGCCGAATATGAAGGAAATCCTGCAATCTGATATTTGGCAGAATGATAATCTGACAATTTTTTCAGAAGTCATTCAGTCGGTACAGAATATAATCATACGGATATCGTGAAATATGAAAATAGCACACTCTATCTTTCGGATATAGCAGAATATGGATTTCCGGATCCAATGAGGTATTCTTTTATTCAAAATAAAAATGGAGAAATTAGATTTTGCAAAGAGTTATATAATGATTTAGGTATGCCAAGGACACTTTTTGATATAAAACAATATATAAAATTAAAAATTTTGTAAAAAAAATATTAATAAACTGTAAATATATATTAACTATTATTGACAAAACACCCTATTAGAGCCTATACTAAGTGCATTAAATGCATTTAGGAGGAAAAAGAAAAATGGATGAAAATTTAAAAAACTTAGGCTTAAGTGGTGACATGAACCAGAATATTAAAAAGTTTGGTTTATTTGCAGTTATGGCGCTGGGAGGATTAATTATAATCATTTCATGTTTCCTGAATTATCTGTCTGTATCAGCAAATGGTTTTTCTGTAAGTACATCTCTTTGGAGTGCCGGTGATGGTAAGTATTTCATTGTGGTTGTATTAATTTGCCTGATATTTGCTTTTATTAATCTGGAAAAGGGATATTCTGTTATGGCATTTATTGTTGCAGGATTTACGCTTTTTGAAGTTCAGGATTACTCAGAAGAAGTGAGTAAATTACCTTCAGCGTATAAAGAGATGGTCAGCCGTGGTCCTGGTTTCTGGTTAATGATTATCGGAACCATTATTCTTGTGGGCGCAGCTGTTGCTAAAATTGTTTTGGCAAAAAAAGCAGGAAATTCAAACGCAATGTCAGAATAAGTACATATAAGAGATTTGATTTTAAAAGCGGTACAGTATGAACTGTACCGCTTTTTTTAGAGATATGAATGATAATATATGGATTTCATTTACCAGTTTAAGAAAATATGATATACTATAAAATAATGAATCAGGTTCGAAGGCGGTGAAATTCATGGAGATGCGAATTAATGAACTTACACAGACTGCGCCGGCCGAGACGGTCAGACAGACGACAGAAGCGGACGGAGCATTTAAATTTGTTCTGGCAAGCCATATTGATGATGCAGGACTTCAGGAAAAAATAAATGCATTGATGAATGAGATATCGGAGCAGGGAAAGAAGATATCTAAAAAGACAGATGTGCGGGATATGAAAAGATACCGGCAGCTGATAAAAGAGTTTATAAATGAAATTGTATACCGCTCACATGAGTTTTCCAGGGAAAATTTTCTGGACAGACGGGGAAGACACCGGGTATACGGAATCATTCGTCTGATAGATAAAAATCTGGATGATCTGGCGGCTGAACTGATTAAAGATGAGAAGGATAATATTTCTATACTGAATCTGGTAGGGGAAATCAGAGGTTTATTGTTGGATATAATTACATAAGATTGGAAAATACTATCGAAAGAGAGTGAAGCCTATGGCAGGATTTAAAGATATACTGGGAAATGAAAACATTTTGGAGCATTTCAGCAAAGCATTGGAAAAAGATAAAATATCCCATGCCTATATTATAAACGGCGAAAAAGGTATGGGTAAAATGACACTGGCGAAAGCTTTTGCAATGACACTCTTATGTGAAGAATCCAGTCAGGAGCCTTGCCAGAAGTGTCATTCCTGCATACAGGCGTTGACAGATAATAATCCGGATATAATTTATGTAAAACATGAAAAGCCGAATCTGATATCGGTGGATGAAATCAGAAATCAGCTGGTCAACGACATAGACTTGAAACCCTACAGTTATAACTATAAAGTATATATTGTTGAAGATGCGCAGCTTATGAATGTACAGGCGCAGAATGCAATGCTGAAAACCATAGAAGAGCCGCCGGAATACGCAGTGATTCTGCTGCTGACCACCAATGTGGATATGATGCTGCAGACGGTTTTATCCAGATGTGTAACACTTAATATGCAGCCTTTAAATAAAGAGACAGTAAAACAATATTTGATGAAAAGAGAAAAAGTGGTGGATTACCAGGCGGACATTGCCTCATCCTTTGCTGGAGGAAATCTTGGAAAAGCCATAAGTCTTGTATCTTCTGCTGAGTTTTCGGAAATGCTGGAGGAAGTAACCCAGCTTATGCGTTATATTAAAGATATGCAGGCATATGAGGTTGTTGCTGCGGTAAAGCGGGCGGCAGATTATAAATATACATTTAATGACTATATTGATTTAATGATTTTGTGGTTTCGGGATGTATTGTTATATAAGGCCTCCATGAATGTAAATGAGCTGATTTTCAAAAATGAGCTGAAAACCATAAAACAGCATGCGGCAAATTCCTCCTATAACGGTATTGAAGAAATCTTAAAAGCGCTGGATAAGGCAAAGGTAAGATTAAAATCAAATGTTAATTTTGATATTGCCATAGAGTTGGTGTTTATGACTATTAGGGATAATATTTAGCAGAATAGAGCAGAAACGGAGATTAAATAGAAAATGACAAAAATAATAGGAGTTCGATTCAGAAAAACAGGAAAGATATATTATTTTGCGCCGGAAGATTTACCGATTGAAAAAGGACAGCATGTGATTGTTGAAACAGCCAGAGGCGTGGAATACGGACTGGTTGTATTGGGAATCCGGGAAGTGGAAGATGAACAGATTATGCAGCCTCTGAAAAGCGTAATCCGAATTGCAACAGAAGAAGACGATGCAATAGAAGCGGAAAATAAAGAAAAAGAAAAAAAAGCGTTTGAGGTCTGTTTTGAGAAGATAGGGAAGCATGGTCTGGATATGAAACTGATTGATGCGGAATATACCTTTGATAATAATAAATTATTGTTTTATTTTACAGCAGACGGAAGAATTGATTTTCGTGAACTGGTGAAAGATTTGGCCTCTGTTTTTAAAACAAGAATTGAACTTCGCCAGATTGGTGTCCGGGATGAGACGAAAGTAGTGGGCGGATATAGTATCTGCGGGCGTCCGTTATGCTGTAATACGTACCTGACAGAGTTTATACCGGTTTCCATAAAAATGGCAAAGGAACAGAATCTGTCTCTGAATCCTACCAAGATATCCGGGGTATGTGGAAGACTCATGTGTTGTCTGAAAAATGAGGAAGAAACCTATGAAGAACTTAACAGCAGGCTGCCGATGGTGGGAGATTTTGTGCATACCTCCGATGGTCTGAAAGGTGAAGTGGCCAGCGTAAGCGTTCTTCGGCAACTGGTTAAAGTAATCGTTCAGGTAAACGATGAAAAAGAAATCCGGGAGTATAGAGTTGATGATTTGAAATTTAAACGGAGACACAGAAAAGAATCTCTGCATATCAATGACGAAGAACTGAAGGCATTGGAACTATTGGAGAAAAAGGAAGGAAAGTCTAAGATTGATGACTGATTTATTAAAGCCCGGAGAACGTCTGGATGATTTGGAGCGAAATGGATATAAGATTATCCAGCACAAGGATAAATTCTGCTTTGGTATGGACGGAGTGCTTCTCAGCGGGTTTTCAAATGTACAGGAGGGTGAATGCGTATTGGATATGGGTACCGGAACAGGTATCATACCCATTCTTCTGGAAGCAAAAACCAAAGGAAAGCATTTCACAGGACTGGAGATTCAGCCGGAAAGTGCGGATATGGCAAGGAGAAGTATCTCTTATAATCATTTGCAGGATAAAATAGATATTGTTACTGGAGACATCAGGGAAGCCTCTTCGATATTTAAGAAGGCTTCTTTTGATGTTGTTACTTCAAATCCGCCTTATATGAATGATAATCACGGGCTTAAGAACCCGGATATGCCCAAAGCAATCGCAAGACATGAAGTTTTATGTACATTGGAGGATGTGGTACGGGAGGCTGCATTACTATTAAAACCCGGCGGAAGATTTTATATGGTTCACAGACCCCACCGGTTAGCAGAGATTATCTGTACCCTGAAATCATTTAAACTGGAGCCGAAGCGTCTGAAACTGGTTTATCCGTTTATAAATAAAGAAGCGAATATGGTATTGCTGGAATCCGTGCGGGGTGGAAAAAGTATGATGAAAGTGGAAGCACCGCTGGTGGTATATCAGGAATCGGGAAAGTATTCCGATGAAATATATGATATATACGGATATTAAAGACGACATGATGGCAGATTGGGAAACCGTGAAAAGAATGGTAGAATGGAGTTAAAATGAGCGGAAAATTATATTTATGTGCTACTCCCATTGGAAATTTGGAAGATATTACATTTCGGGTACTGCGAACGTTAAAAGAAGTGGATTTAATCGGAGCGGAAGATACGAGGCACAGTATTAAACTGTTGAATCATTTTGAGATAAAAACGCCGATGACAAGTTATCACGAATATAACAAAGTGGAGAAGGCTAAATATCTGGTCTCTTTGTTGCAGCAGGGAAAAAATATTGCATTAATCACCGATGCAGGCACACCTGGAATATCCGATCCGGGAGAAGAGCTGGTACGGCAATGTTATGAAGCGGGAATTGAAGTTTCTTCTCTTCCGGGGCCGGCGGCCTGTATAACGGCACTGACCATGTCCGGTATGCCTACCAGAAGATTTGCTTTTGAAGCGTTTCTACCGGCTGATAAGAAAGAGCGGTCAATGGTATTGGCAGAACTGGCGGAAGAGACAAGAACCATTATACTATATGAGGCGCCTCATCATCTGCTACGAACACTGGAGGAACTCAGAGAACAGATTGGAAATCGCAGGATAACCGTCTGCCGGGAACTGACGAAGAAATACGAAGAAGCAAAACAGTCGTTTATAGATGACAGGATTGAATATTATCGTCAGAATGAACCGAAAGGGGAATTTGTATTGGTTATTGAGGGGAAAAGTTTTGAAGAAAAAGTGAAAGAAGAACAGGAAAGTTGGCTGGAATTTACCATTGCGGAACATTTGGATTTTTATGTAAACAAAGGAATGAATAAAAAGGAAGCCATGAAACAAGTGGCAAAAGACAGAGGTATCAGCAAAAGAGATGTGTATCAGGCGGATTTGGAACGGTAAAGAGGTGTTTATAAAATAAAACAGATATTTTTCATATTTCCTGTATATATATGCTCCTTCCGGAACCATGACCGGCAGGAGCATATATATTTAAAAAAATATTTGGGTTATACTACAGTTAAATGTCTAAAATATAATCTGTTTAGTTATTTCTTAATTCTTTGGTATTTTTCTGGTCATCAATCCAGGATTTCATCCTGTTCTGTATGATTTCAAATTGTGCCGGACCAGTCTGTAAAAGGAAGGTATGAAATTCTTTCAGAGAAAAATTTTCGCCCAATGCCTTTTCGGCCTCAGCTCTTAATTCCATAAATTCCAGATAACCTACATAATAAGCCAGATACAATGCCGGCTCCTCTACCAGTGTTTCATAGATGGTATTGGAATCTTCTTTGTCAAGACCGATTTCGGAAAGGAATTTCATGGTCTCATTATAGTCCCAGCCTTCATAATTAATACCAATATCCGTCAGACAGTAAATGGCGAAGGTATATGTTTTGTTTAACTGATTAATCCTGGTAACATTATCCTCGCTTCCTGCCAGACTGTAACTGTACATTTCTGCATATGTTCCCCATCCTTCGGAATATCCAGAAAAAGAAAATAATTTTCGGATATTGGAAGGTTTCTGGGAATAAAAATATGTGGTCTGGTACAAATGTCCCGGAAAGCCTTCATGTGCCAGCGTAACAAAATCTTCCATACTATCACTGGCCTGTGATTTATTGATATAAATGGCATTATTATTTAAATTATCAATCGGCGGCAGAATGTAATATGCCGGACTTGTATATTTTTCCATAGATTCCGGAACATAATTAACCGTAAATGAAGTATCCGGTCCGGTTGGGAAATCTGTGGCAATGTTTGCTCTTAAATCATTTAAGACTTTGGCCGGGTCGCTTAAATCTACAGGACATTCTGACATTTTGTCTAAGATGGTATTGTCTTTCAGCGTGATTTTCAATATTTCATTAAAATCTGTGTTGTATTTATCTTCTATCATCTTTTTAATTTCAGGAACGGACTTGTCGGAACCAGTATAATCCCGGACCAGTAATTCGTAAAACTCTTTACCGTTTTCAAAATTTGCCAGTCCGCCTTCGTTTTTACAGGTACCCTTTAATTTCGGGAGTTCACTGATTATATATTCATAGGCGGGAATAACGCTTTCTTTTATCTGGGCAATATTAGAAGCTTTATATGTTTCTTTGGCACTGTTATCCAGAAAATCAGCGGATTCAATCCGGCGGTTAAAACTGTCTATCAGATAGTGGTTATCCGCGTTGGAAATAAACTGCTGGCATTGGTCCACGATTTTGTCAACTTCGAAATCCGGCATAAAAAATCCTGCTTCTGACTGTTCTTTTTCAAAACTGATTAAATTTTCAAAGAAGGCCGGGAATGTTTTTAATATTTCCAGATAATCTTTTACGTCCTGTTCATCATAAAATACGTATTCCGCCAATATTGTGGGAATGTAGGACTGCATACCGTTTAAAGGTGACATATGGTCATTATACAGGCGGTATCCTTTATATTTTTTTGAATCATTGGCATAGGTTTTGAAAATATCATATGTTAATTTCTGTTCGGAAGTTAACAGATTATAATCAAAATCTTCTAATTCATTTATGTACTTATCCAATAACTCATAGGATTCGGCTTCATCTTCGGCAGTAAATCCGCCTAAAGTAATATCATAATCCTTGATTCCGTAATTTTCCGGATGAGCCAGTGTACAGTGAAGATTCAGAATATTCAGGGCGACTTCGGAAGCGAATATCCTGTCTGTAAAGTCGGCGAAATTTTCCTGCTCCTCCTTTGCCTTTGAAGGCTCTTTATCCGATTTAGAAGTTTCCTGCTCATCACTTGCCTTTGAAGTTTCTTTATCTGATTTAGAAGTTTCCTGTTCTTTAGATTCTGATTGGTTGTTTTTTTCTGTAGTGACAGTGTCGGTATTGTTTTCGGAAACCGTTGTTTTTTCGCAGCCGGTCATAGAAAAAATAAGTGCTATTGTTAATAATATGGCTAAAAGCCTTGGGGTGATTTTTTTATTCATACGCATTTTAGCAAATATGCTTGCTCCTTTCTATAAGCTTTAATAACAGAATAACACAAAAGCATTGATTATTCAAATCTATTATTTATATATATGTTTTAACATTTTTTTTGTGTATGTAAATAATAGTATTAAATTATGTTACGAATTAATACTTGACAAATAAAAAATAATGCCTCATAATAATAACATATTAAAAAGAGATGTTTTAAAATAAGTTATGAATAAAACAGGGGAGGTATATTAGAGTATGGTGTATAAGGTTGGTGGTTTTATTGTTTGTTTATTTAAGATTATTAATATTAAGAGAATAGGTAAGCTGTTGACCGGTATAATTTTTTTAATTTTTATTAATTTTAGCGGAACAGAAAAATTTGGTCGCTGGTTTATAAAAGATGTATATGGAATGGAGGAGGGAGATTATTACAGAGAAAGACTGGAGTTTGATTCCGATGGTAATCTGATGATGACGACCCATGATAAAAAGGCTACTTCTGATATTACTTACAGGACGGCAGGCTGGGTTATCAAACGTTATGATATGCCGGTGGATGCTCCGGGGCAGCAGTGTGCTTTTATTAAATTATATGAATATGGTGATATCAGATACAGGGACGACCCGTTTCATTCAGGATTCATATATTGTTATTACTATGGGGACAAAGAAGAAATCTTTAATGCCATAGGCAGGGTTTCAGGGGAATGGCAGCATCAATTATATGCATATGGAGATATGGTGTATATTGATTCCGTTCTTACAATCTGTGAATATGGAAATGTTCTTGGTGGATTAACAGATTCTGACGGAAACAGCTGGGGTGAGATATACTATACATTTGAAGATATTTCAGGAGCAAGGGACTGGGCGTCCAAAGACAGTCTGCGAACTCATTTTAATAAGTCGGTACAGTATCCGCCCCGGAGCAGACGAAAAGAGTTTGCTTATTCGGAAAAAACAGTATCTTCCATAAACAAAAGTTTTTATCCTGCTGGTAATGTAAGTATTGGTGCAGGAGAGAAAGGTCAGGAATATTACAATGTGACGCAGGGGATTCCTACAGGAAAATCCCTTTATGTGGAGGCAGATATAAATTCATATTATTATGATATGAACTTTCGGAAGATTGAAGTGACGATGAAGATACCGATATGCGTCAGGACTGATTATCATATTTTTTGGAAAAGCTATGATGGGGAATATAAAATGGAAACAAAAAGTGTTTCAAGATGGTATCATACAGAGAAAAAAGTTTCATACTGGATTATGGAGTCAGTGGATTTCTGGTATTTATCCAGTGTGGAAGTACAAAATTATGCATTTGAAAATGAGAAAATTTATATTGAAAAGCAGGGATTAATGCCAACGATTCAAAAAAATCAGTCTGACCGATATTATGAACATGTACAAATGCCTCTGTATAGGGAAACGGTTCTGACGAAAGATATAGTTCTTCGGGATTATTCTGTTAATGGAATAAAACCAGCGATACCGGATGTGAATCTGCAGTCTGTAGCGGATTCTGCCATTGGGGCGGTACGGGTAAGAAATGACTATTTAAAAATAAACGGTAATGTTTTACTGAAGGATACATGGATGGAGCATAGCGTCCCGGAACCAGAGGAATTTACATGGAATCAGACGTCTCATATATATAAAAAAGGCTTTATCATCCCGAATACAAAAAAGAACTGTTCAGCCCGGACAGTTTATGCTGACGGATTTTATACCAGTATGACTGACGGCTCCCGAAAAAAAATAAAACTGTCCTGTCAGAATAGCATCAGCATACATACGCCGGTTTGTGCAAAACTGACAGTGGATAGGGGGAAAAAGTATAATCAGTTAATCAATCCTGATTCGGATATACCTGCACTGGTAATAAATCAAGAAGCTGTCATAAATGTTAGCGCCTATGGAACGCATAATGATATTAAAGGATATGGAACCAGAGATTATTCCGGGTATGTTGCAGATACACAATTAAAAGTTCCTTTTGAAATTTTTTATAATGGAAACAGAATACCTGCGAATACCTGGTTTTCAGCAGAATTGGGAGCAATTCGATTTATAATCCCTATAGGTGTAAAAGAAGGAAAGTATGATATAAAAGTACGTAATTACAGTTTAAATCATAAGACAGTTTCCAATATGGAGAATCATGTCCAGTCAAAAGCAAATAAAACGCTCAGTAATTATGTGGCGACTGATACAATAACAGTAGAAGTTATAGGCAGAATTTATGGTTTGACAATAAGTGAGAAAAATTACCGTGTGGGAGTCAATAATGAAGACGGTATATATGTTGGATCCGAGAGGCTGCTGCCATTTGAGAGTGGTCAGTTTGAAAACAGCAGGATTCTTTTTAAACTTCGAACTACTGGCAGCATGAGCGGAGATGGGGATTTGGTCATGATAGATATGAAATTTTATTATTTGGAACCAAACGGAAGCAGAAAAAAAGTAAAACTTTATTCTGCTAAGAAAAATAACATCGGATTTGAGGAAATACTATCTGAAATCCGGCTGGATAAGTCAGATCGAAGCTATGGAGGAATGTCTGAACGGTATCGTGTCACCGATTCGTCACAGGCAGCTCAGGGATTACAGGAATGGCAGGGAGTGGTAATCATTCCGGAAAAAGTATATGTAATCCCAGACACTTTTGAAATTACCAGGGATATAACGGAAAGGGAATTAGCGCGGCAATCCTATAAAAGCGGCAGTATAATTGCCAATATGGATATTTACACGGTTGCGGACGGAAAATCCCGGCTATCCTATATCAATCGGAAAAATTATGAAAAAGGGTATTGTAATATGTGGAAAACAGAGGGATACCGAAAAGAAATGCTGCTGGAAAACAGACAAATAGATATAAAAATGGGAGATGCAATACTTTATCAGATAAAAGAGGAAAATGAAGGCTTATATCGTGTGGTGGGAACACATTAAGAATTTTCAGACAAAAAATTATAAATCCCAAAACATGTATGGGAAATACTTGAAAAAATTTGAATTTAAAGGTAATATAATGTGAAATGACATTTTTTGTTTCAGGGATGTCAAAGGAATAGTATAGAGTGAAAAAATCAGATTGAAATAAAGGAGATTCGGTTATGTGTAAAATTTGCAAGGACAAACCTTATTATTTAACAACGGCGATTGCATATACTTCGGGAAAGCCTCATATTGGAAATACTTATGAAGTGGTACTGGCTGACAGCATCGTAAGGTATAAGAGAAAACAGGGATATGACGTGCGTTTTCAGACCGGAACGGATGAGCATGGACAGAAAATTGAATTAAAAGCAGAAGAGGCAGGTATTACACCAAAGGAATTTGTAGATGATGTGGCAGGAAAGATAAAGAATATCTGGGATTTGATGAATACTTCCTATGATAAATTTATCAGAACCACGGATGCGGACCACGAGCTTCAGATTCAGAAAATCTTTAAGAAATTATATGATCAGGAAGATATCTATAAGGGATATTATGAAGGAATGTATTGTACTCCGTGTGAATCCTTTTTTACATCGTCGCAGCTTGTGGATGGAAAATGTCCGGATTGCGGACGTGAATGCCAGCCGGCAAAAGAGGAAGCATATTTCCTGAAACTTTCCAAATATGCAGACCGTCTGATTGAACATATCAATACCCATCCGGAGTTTATTCAGCCGGAATCCAGAAAAAATGAGATGATGAATAATTTTCTGTTACCAGGCTTACAGGATCTTTGTGTTTCAAGAACCTCCTTTAAATGGGGAATTCCGGTATCTTTTGATGAGAAACATGTGGTGTATGTATGGGTGGATGCCTTATCCAATTATATTACCGGACTTGGATATGATGTGGATGGCAACAGCGGAGATTTGTTTGGGAAATACTGGCCGGCAGATTTGCATCTGATAGGTAAAGATATCTTAAGGTTTCATACGATTTACTGGCCGATTATGCTTATGGCGTTGGGTCTTCCGTTGCCAAAGCAGGTATTTGGACATCCATGGCTGATCCAAAATGATGGAAAAATGAGTAAATCAAAAGGAAATGTTATTTATGCAGATGATTTGGTGGAATTATTTGGCGTAGACGCTGTCAGATATTTTGTATTGCATGAAATGCCTTTTGAGAATGACGGAATTATTTCATGGGAACTGGTAACGGAACGTGTAAATTCCGATCTGGCAAATACTTTGGGTAATCTTGTAAATCGAACTATTTCCATGTCAAATAAATATTTTGATGGTGTTGTTTCGGATAAGGGCGTTGCTGGAGAAGGCGGATTCGATGAAGATTTGAAAAGAACAGTATTGGAAACCCCGAAAAAAGTGGAAGAAAAAATGGATAAGCTTCGGGTTGCAGATGCGATTACAGAAATATTTGTTTTATTTAAAAGATGTAATAAATATATAGATGAAACAATGCCTTGGGTATTGGCCAAGGATGAAAATCAGTCCGACCGGCTGGCCACGGTACTTTATAATCTGGTGGAAAGCATCAGCATTGGTGCAGGTTTACTGGAGCCATTTATGCCAGAGACGTCTAAGAAAATATTATCCCAGTTAAATGCCTCATATAGAGAATTTGATGATATGAATACCTTTGGAAAATATGTTTCAGGAACAAAGGTTACTGCAACACCAGAAATTTTATTTGCCAGACAGGATGTAAATGAAATTTTGGAAAGAGTTGAACAAATGAAAGAAAAAGCAGAAGGACCGAAATATCCGGAAGTGGAACTGAAAGAAGAAATTGCACTGGATGATTTTGACAGGGTGCAGTTAAGAGTCGGTGAAATTCTGCAGTGCGAAAGAGTGAAGAAGGCGAAAAAGCTTTTGGTATCTCAGATTAGAATTGGTTCTGAGGTAAGACAGATTGTATCAGGAATAGCTTTACACTATACACCGGAAGAAATGGTGGGTAAAAAAGTAGCGGTCATTACAAATCTGAAACCGGTTAAATTATGTGGTATTCTGTCAGAAGGAATGATTCTGGCAGCAGGAGATGATGAGGGAAATCTGTCAGTATTAACTGTGGATAAGGATATAATTGCAGGATCGGAAATCTGTTAATACTGAAAACAGGATGCAGATATTTGAAAATGATTATAAGTTTGTAATAAGATAGATAAAATCTTATTACAAACTTATTTACCCTTAAAACAGGTGTTTATATCATATATCCCTGAAGATTTGATTGAGATAGAGGAGAAACATTATGATACAGGATATAAAATTAAGAACTGATATGATATTTGATACCCATGCACATTATGATGATGAACAGTTTGACATTGACAGGGAAATAATATTGCAATCCATGGCCGGGCAGGGAATCGGATATATAGTGAATGTTGGGGCATCCATGAAATCATCTGCGGCTTCCGTAAAACTATCCGAAAACTATCCTTTTATCTATGCGGCAGTGGGGGTACATCCAAATGAAACCGGAGAAATGAAAAAAGACTCCCTGTCAGAATTAAAAACCATGGCATTAAAAGATAAATCGGTTGCCGTTGGTGAAATCGGTCTGGACTATCACTATATGGAGCCGGATGAAAAAACGCAGAAATACTGGTTTGAGGCTCAGCTTGATCTGGCAGCGGAGCTGCAGAAGCCGGTGATTATTCATAGCCGGGATGCGGCAAAAGATACTATGGATATTATGAAGAAGTATACCGACAGATTGTCGGGAGGGGTTATTCATTGTTATTCCTATAGCCGGGAACTGGCGTTGGAATATGCGGCAATGGGTTATTATATCGGGGTGGGCGGTGTACTCACATTTAGTAACGGAAAAAAACTTGCGGAAACGGTTATGGCGCTTCCGTTAAATCAGATTGTGCTGGAAACTGATTGTCCGTATTTATCACCGGAACCTTTTCGGGGAAAACGGAATGAATCTTCCAGGATTCATTATATTGCTGAACGAATGGCAGAATTATTGGGACGGCCGAAAGACGATATTGTACGGATTACCTGTGGAAATGCATTGAAAATGTATCATTTAAGTTAATGTGGCGATTGCGAAACTCATAGTCGCAGGTCAGATGTTTCAACGACTATGAGTTTCACTTTAAGTAAGAAAAAGGTAGTTAGGAGAATAGAATGGCATCTTTAGGAATACCCAAAAATACAATAGAAATATTGCAAAAATATAATTTCCGTTTTCAGAAAAAATTTGGACAAAACTTCTTGATTGATACGCATGTATTGGATAAAATTATTAAGGAAGCAGGTATTACCGAAGAGGATATGGTATTGGAAATAGGGCCGGGTATCGGAACCATGACCCAGTATCTGTGCGAAAATGCCAGAACAGTAGTTGCAGTCGAGATAGATGAGGCATTAATTCCGATTCTGAAAGAAACCTTAAGCGGGTACTCCAATGTAAGTGTGCTGAATGAAGATATTCTGAAAGTGGATATTAACCGGCTGGTAGAGGAAAAAAATAATGGAAACCCCATAAAAGTAGTAGCAAATCTGCCGTATTATATTACAACTCCAATTATAATGGGATTGTTTGAAAGCAAAGTACCGTTAGAAAGTATAACGATTATGGTACAAAAGGAAGTTGCTGACAGAATGAAAGCGGGGCCGGGAACCAAGGACTATGGAGCACTGTCTCTGGCGGTTCAATATTATGCCAGACCGGAAATCGTAGCAATTGTCCCTCCGAACTGTTTTATGCCGAGACCGAATGTCAGCTCGGCGGTCATCAGACTGAGCCGCTATCAGACCCCGCCCGTTACTGTGAACAATGAAGAGCTGCTGTTTAAAATTATTCGGGCTTCCTTTAACCAGAGGAGAAAAACGCTGATGAACAGTTTAAATAATGCTTCCGGTCTATCATATACTAAAGAACAGATTGGTGAGGCGCTGGCAAAAACCGGCCAGAAGGAAAGCGTAAGGGGAGAAGCATTGACACTGGAACAATTTGCAAAATTAGCGGATGAATTGAATCAGTTGTAATATATCCTTTCTGTTACACATAGAATAAATTAAAAAGGCTGTATTTAAAGTGATTGAAAGGGGAACATGGAATGGGGGAATATAAGAGGCTTATTTCATATATATATTCATATGAAAAAGGAGTAAAGGGAAAAAATGCAGGATTTGCAAAAATTGAATCCAGAAACGGAGTTTGCAGAATCAGTCTTTCTGTCCGGTTTGCGGAAGAGTTATTAAATGAAACGGAAGACAATATGATGGAAGTTTATTTTTTCAGCCGGAACCAGTCAGGAATAAAGAAATATTATTTAGAGCAGATGAGAATTGTGAAGGGCAGCAGTGTTATAAAGATTAATAAAAATCTTGAACTGTTTGGCGGGGAAATAGAAGGATTATCCGGCATTTTTATCTGCAGTCCGGCATTTTTTAAAAATAAAAATTCTTTCAATCTTATTTATGCTTCCGAATGGGACGATATACCTATTGAGGTTGAAGATTTTCGTAAAGAAGAGCCTCTTGGGGATTCGAATCTGAAAAGCGGAAATATTGAAAATATACTACATAATCAGAATTCGGAACTTCATGTGGCATATATCGGAGAGGAAGAGTATGAAAAGGTAGCAGATACATCCGTAAGTCAGATGGTAAGGGAATCAGCAGGGATACTGCCAGTAGAAATGGCAGAAACGGAATCTGAAAATATGAAGGAACCGCAGACAGCAGCTGGAATTTTACCGGAACCGCAGGCAAAGGAATTGTCAGAATCACGGTTTAAAGAAATTTCATCAGAGAAACCGGAGTCTGTGGCAGATATTGCGGTGAATGAAACAGAAATAACTGATAATGCAGAAAATATAAGGACTCAGGGAGACAGACAGGAATCGGCCGGCTGCTGTGATACGGCGGCTCATCGCTCCGAAAGAATGGAAAAAGAAAATGAAACAAACGGTATGGAAATTAACGAAGAAAAAAATTTTTTCCAGATTCTTTCCGGATGCTATCCGAAAGTCAGGCTGAACGAAATAGATGGAGAGTGTATTAAGATTACACCTCATGATATTTCATATCTTCCGAAGAAATACTGGCAGCTTTGTAATAATAGTTTTATGCTGCATGGTTTTTACAATTACAGATATCTGATTCTCTGTGAAAAGATAATGAATGGTACAAAAAGATATCTTATCGGGGTGCCGGGATTATATCATCAGAGAGAACAAACGATGGCCAGAATGTTTGGATTTACTGAGTTTGAAGGAAATAAAAGAAATGGAACAATGAATTTCGGATATTGGTGCATGTATTTGTAGCAAACGGAACAGAAAATTTAAGAATCGGGACAAAGGAGGTTATTCATAACCATGAAATTCATAAGAAGTGAAGAACTTAAAAAAGGAATGCGGTTGGGACGTCCGGTCTATAACAAATCCGGAGTATTGCTGTATGATATCAATACGAAACTGAAAAGACAGGGTGTAAACAGTATTAAAAATTTCGGACTTCTTGGTGTGTATATTCTGGAACCCACAGAGCCTGCCCAGGAAATGTCGGAAGAAGACAGGGAGTTTGAGCGCTTTCAGGCCATGTCCGTACTGGCATTGAAGGAACAGCTGGATTTGATTATTGACCATAAGGGAGCCAGGAAAATTGAGCAGTTATCATCCAAGATTATCAGTAGTTACGGAAAATCAAATCATAAGATAAATTTTCTGAAATCCCTGAGAAGTCCCGAAGATTATGTCTATAAACATTCCCTGAATGTGGCGATACTGTCAGCGATTATTTCTGCCCAACTGAATATGTCATATATGGAACAGATTAATATTGTGACAGCTGCATTATTACATGAAATCGGAAAAGCAATGATTCCGGTGGAAATACTGAAAAAAGGTTCAAAACTTTCAGAAGAAGATGCTTATGTGGTGAGCAAGTGTGAAATTGATGGCAATGAGCTGATTCAGCAGGATTTCGATATCCCGTCCCTGACGAGGATTATGATTGCACAGAATATACGGGAAATTTCCGGTAAGAATAAACCAGAAGCAAAGATACTGGATGGAACACGGGTATTGCGGGTGGCGGACGTGTTTGATTCCATGACATCCATGGGACTGGCGGGGGAACCTTATTCGGATGTGGCAACCGTTCGTTACCTGATCAATCACAAAGATAAATTTGAGGCCAGAATGGTAGGCGGATTATTGAGGGGCATTAATATTCTGAATCCTGGTGTGTGCGTGGAACTTACCAGCGGAGAAAGAGGGCTGGTCATTCGGGAAAATCAGAAAGACATCTTAAGACCTATGGTTCTGGGATTTCATGATAACAGAATATATGATTTGGAAGACAGCAATATTTATAATACTGTTCAGATATATGATGTATTAAAGAGTATGGATACCAGAGTGCCAATTGGAAAAGATGCAATTGAAAACTTCGGATTATAACCAGACTCAGTTATTGGTGTACATGATTAAGCAAAGCAAATTTATAGTGGTCCCGGTAGGTTCCGTTTATATTGATGGCACCCCGGCACAGACCTTCTAAATTGAATCCGGTCCGTTCCAGAACATGACAGGAAGGCAGGTTGTCGGGAAGTACAAAAGCTTCAATTCTGTGAAAGCGCGCATCCTTAAACAAAGCATGGCAGGCTGCAGCTACGGCTTCAGAAGCATATCCCATATGCTGGTGTTCAAAGGCGAATTTATATCCAAGGGTAGCAGTAGAATATGGAAATGGCAGCAGATTGCTGAAAGATATTGTACCAATAATCTGATTCGGAGCATCTTTTCGGAAGACATAAAATCGAACATATTTTGTTTTTAAAAAAGCGTTATATTCTGCTCTCAGATTTTCTGTCTGATAAGACAAAGTATAATAAGAAGGCTTTTTTTGAGCTTCAAAGGGCTCAAAGAAAGCCTTATTTGTTTGAAGAAAATCCAGCACTTCGGCTGCATGGTCTTCATTTAATACTTTTAGTTGTAAACGTGGTGTTTCGTAAAGAAAATTCACAGAATTCCTCCAATACAATTTATTTCCGCAATGATATTATACTCTTTTGATGTTGAATCCACAACGGCAAAAAGTTTTTTTGCCATTGTTGACAATTTATAGTGAGTCTGATAGAGTTTAGAATAATACATAATTATGGGAGAATTCAGAATTGAAAAGTATAAATATTGTAATTTGTGATGATGAAAACGCGATACATGAGGAGGTTTGGAAATTATTAGAGGAATATGAAAATAAAGAGAATTTTAGATATGATTTATTCGACTGTTATTCCGGTAAGGAGTTATTGGAGTTATCGACGGAATACAAAATCATTTTATTGGATATAGATATGCCTGAAATGGATGGGATTCAAACAGCAGCGGAACTATCTAAAAAAGATGAAGAAAAAATTATCATAATGCTGACAAGTAAAAGAGAAAGATTCAAAGAGGCATTTAAAATTGGCGCCACAAGATTTGTTACAAAACCGATTGAAAAAGAGGAATTATTTGAGGCTTTGGATAATGCTTTTTTTTCTTTACTCGGTTTTGAGATAATCAGATTAAATTATAATGGAAAAGAATGTATATTACAACAGAGAGAGATACAAGTGATTGAATCTCATAGAGATTACTTAAAAATATATTCGAAAGAAAAAATATTTGAAAGCAATAAATCTTTAAGATCCATACAGGCCGAATTAGATGAAAGAATTTTTTTGTCTGTGCATCGAAGTTATATTATTAATGTATGTCATGTATGTGATGTCCGGAAAGAATATGTAAAAATGGATAATGGCGAAAAAATACCTATAGCAAGGCGAAAATTCAGAGAAGTGTTGCAAAAAATAATTGATTTTGATAAAAAAAGGATTTGAAATGAATATTTTAGTAAATATTTTAATATTTTTTCTGGTTATAATTGAATATTTATCTTTTTTTTATGTGATATATGGAAAGAGAAGACAGGATAAGCAGTATGAAAACAAATTATTTATTATAATTATCAATATAGCTTGCCTGGTATGTATAGTGTGGCTTGGAAAAACAGAAATAACGCTTGTTTTGGCATTAGTTATGTCTGTAATAAATTTATCATTGATATACCATCTATTATGGCTTGAAACTGTCAGTTTATATTTTCTGGCATTTCTTATGTTGTCAATTCTGGAAAGTGTAACAGGATATTTTTTAAAATATCTTTTACATCTGGATAATGCTGTTCTATCATTAACGTATTTGACTATTATTATTGCATTACTTTGGGTATTTTATTTTTTACTTGGAAGGAAGATTGAACGGGATGCTTTTATCTTAGAAGCAGGAATGAATATTATTTTGTCACTATTTTTGCTTATTATTATTGCCATGCTTTCATATTTTACATATGCACTGTCTGAGGTCATAAATACGAGACAGGGGCTTTTTGGGCTGGGTCTTGTGACTTTTGGAGGTGGAATAATTCTAGTTACATTTTTATTGATGATTTATTATTTTAATGTACAGCAGAAATACCAAATAAAGAATGAAGTATTGGAAAAATATAATGAACAACAGAAGAAATATTTTGAATTATTGTTAGAGAAGGAGCAAAAAACAAGACAGTTCCGGCATGATATCATAGCAGAATTGATACAAATAAAAAACCTTTCTATAAAAAGAGATTACGATGGATTGGAAAAATATATAGCAGAAACTTTAAAAGAAATATCTTTTATAAGCAAGTATGATTATGATGTTGGTAATGATACTGTAAATACATTATTGAATTACTATCTTTTGCCCGTTAGAAGAAGATGCAAAATAGAGATAAATGGATATTTTTCGGATTCAGTAAATGTTTCTGACAGGGATTTATGTATCGTCATATCTAATTTGATCTTAAATGCAATTGAAGCAGTTGATAAGGTGGTTAATTATGAGAAAAAAATTAGTTTTACCATAAAGGTTGGAAAAATTTTTACATATTTTATTATAAAAAATACATATCAAAATACAGAAGATAAAATAATCCAAAATGAGATACTTACAACAAAATCAGATAAAAGAAATCATGGTTATGGATTAAAAAATGTTAAAAATATTGTTGAAAAAAATAGTGGAGAACTTGTATTAAAAGTCGAAAAAAATCAGTTTATTGTGGAACTTAGAATAAGGAATTAACCACTTGCAGATTAATTGGACCGTTTGCGGGAAAATAGTGGATTATAGTTCGAATATGAGATAGACTAAAACTGTACCTAATGTTTTAGTCTGTTTTTTATTTGAAGGGAGAGATTTTATGATATATTATACTCTATGGGACTATTTGTGGAAATACTTTTGGAAAAATTAAACAAAAGACTTAAACTTTGCATATGAGTTCTATTTTTATTCATGTGCAAAGTTTAATAAAAAATTACATTTTGATATCCGGTTGTTAATTACTGTAACTGATTATTGAATAAAAATTGATGCAAAATCAATATTATTAAATAATTTGTTTCGTTTTAAATCGGTATTAGAAGGAGGCAGAAAGTATTTGTTAGATAATAAATTCAAAATCTGTATTAATTCTATAGCAACTGAAATACCTGATAATAGAATAAGTAAAATGACATTAGCAGATGATTTAGAGGTTGCAGATGAATCGGGAATTGAACAAATATGTGTGGCTAATAAAGGCGAACTGACTACAGAAATGGCAACAAGAGTAGTGAAAAAATCAATAGAAAATATTAATCCGAAGTCAATTGATGAATTAGTCTGTATTTCAGAGGGAATATCTGATTATCTTTATATGGATACTTCAAAATCAATTCTGAGAAATATAGGCGGGCGAGATGATGATGTAGTATATACATATGATATTTGTACCGGAAACTGTGGAACAATAAAGACAATTCAATTTGTAGGAAATCAGTTGATTAGTAATAAAAACATTTCGACGGCAATCATTACATCTTCTCTTTTGTGGGATAATCATTCTAACAAGAGAAAACTCGGGCCAACATATCTCGGTGATGCTGCAGGAAGTGTTGTTCTTCAAACCAATATAGGAAAAAATGAAATATTGAGTATAGCATATGAGAGTATAAGTAAATATAATCTTGTAGCCGGATTCAAATATGGAGGAACAAAGTACGAACTACCAAAAGAAGCCTTGGAAAACGGGGAATTTACATATGGAATATTGGATGATTCTCATCTCGCAGGCATAATAGAATGTTCAGAAGAGTTTAGTGTATTAGTTGGACGTAAGGCAATTGAAAAATCAGGATTGTCTGAAGACGAAATAGATTATATTGGAATAGCTGGATTCAGTAAGAAAATAAATAATAATATTTTAAGTAAATTTAATATATCAAAGAGAATTGATTTAATCTCTAATGAAGGATTTCTAGGAACAGTAGGAGCTATGAGAGTATTGGCAGAGTTTATTAATAATACAACTTATAAAAAAGGTGATGTGTTGTTAGTTATTTCTAATGGTATAGACTGCAATATGGAAGCAATGGTAATTCAAAAGTAATAGAACTTTGAAGAAAGAGAAATAGAAATGAACAAAGAGACAGTTTCGGTAGGAATTGCAGGAATGGGATTTTATTTTCCTAAAAAAATGGCAGATACAAGAGCAATTGCAGATGAGTTAAACATGACAGAAAAAGCATATAAACATATTGGAGTGAATCGGATTTTTATTCCTGATGAAGAAGAGCAGTCTTCATTTATGGCTCTTGAGGCTTCTAAAAATGCAATAAAAGATGCAGGAATTAACGGAAGCGACATAGATATGATTATTGTTTCTTCATTTAAAACAGATTATATTAGTTGGCAGCTCAGTAATTATTTGAGGTATAAATTAAAGGCCGATAAGGCTTTGACTTTTGATGTAAAAGGGGCATGTTCAGCCTATTTTGAGTCTATAGAAATAGCTGCCAATCAAATTAAAGCTAATACAGGTATTGAAACGGTTTTGGTGGTGGCTGGAGAAAGATTGTTCGGATATGGGTGGCCAACATTTTTAAGTGCAGGTGGGCAGGCGGTTGTATTACAGAAAAATGCAAAAGATTTCAATTACTTGGATTTTGAAATATGTAATTATGTTAAATGTCATGACATGGCTTATGTGAAAAATGGAGGAACTGCATTTCCGTTTAAAAGAGGAATGGAATGGAATGGAACGGATTTTGTAAGTAATGTTACTGTCAAAGAAGATATGTACTTGAACGAAATTAAACCTTATGTATTTATAAAATTTGTGCAAGTAGTAAAAAATGTTTTGGAACGAAATGGATTTGGCTTAAAAGATGTTGATTATATGATATCTCTTGTTCAACAGGATAATTTTGATAAGCGAATACTAGAAGCTCTGGGAAGACGAGACATTCCAACAGCTCAGGAATTCAAAAAGGATATAGGACATTTTAGTGGTGGCGACATATATGTCCTTTTAGAAAAGGCAAAGAAGAACAATAAAATAAAAAAAGGCGATTTAATACTTTTTATAGGAATTGGTGGTGTGGCATGGTTCTCTGGTTTGCTAAAATTTTAGGAGTGAATAAGAATGATTGGAATAACAGGGATTGGAGTATATGTACCGAAAACAAATATTTTGATTGATGAGATAGCGTCAGATTTTAATGAGGAATTTAGAATCAAAACAGGTATTAAATCAGTATTGTATGAGACTGATTTTACAGCGACAGATATGGCAGTAATAGCTTCAAAAAGAGCAATTGATGATGCTAACATAAAGGCGGATAAAATTGATTGGATTATAAATACTCAGGCAACTTTGCCAGACTATTTGACCTGGCAGGTTTCTGGAAAAATACAAAATGAAATTGGTGCTGTAAATGCCGCCTTTTTTGATCTTTATCAAAATTGTAGTGGATTTGTTACAGGCTTGATTACTGCAAAAAACTATATATTAGGAGATAATTTAACTAATACGGTACTTGTCAATACTTCAGAAAAGTGGGATGAAACAGTACCAAAGAGAATGATTGGAAAGTTAATTATGGGGGAAGCTGCTGTAGCTGCTATTGTACAAAATAATAGTACAGGAAATTTTATTTTGGGGTATGGCCAAATTGGAAAAGGATATCTACACGATATGGCTCGTATGCAGGTTGGAACAATTAAGCCTCCGGCAAACAGGAATCAGGGAGATGACTATTATTATAGAGTTGTTGATAATGAAAAAGCCAGAGATAAGATGATACCTGTTAATATTGACTGTTTTCATGAAGTTGGAATTATGGCAGTAAAAAATAGTGGATTGAATGTATCAGATATTGATCATATTATTTTTCCAAATGTGGGATATGGTTTATTTGAAAAAGTAATAAAAACATTTAATATGCCTTTAGAAAAAACAAATTACAGATATGTATCATATACAGGGGATTGCGGAACAGTGGATATGTTATTGAATTACTATAGGATGAAGCATGACAGCTTGTTAAAGAAAGGTGAACATGTTCTTATGATGGCTCAAGGAGCTGGAATGACATGGACGGCTTTAGTAATTAAAGTATAAGGAGAAGTAAATGAGAAAATCTCAAATAATTGGAACAGGATATTATGTTCCTGGGAAAATTGTAACAAACTTTGATTTAATGAAAATTATGGATACGAGTGATGAATGGATAACAACAAAGATTGGAATAAAAGAGAGAAGAATTGCAGCCGAAGATGAATTAACTTCAGATATGGCAGCTGAGGCAGCTAAAAAAGCAATGAAAAATGCAAATATAACGGCTGACGATATTGATATGATTCTTCTTGCTACAAATTTTCCGGATCATATAAGTCCAGCTACAAGTGTGGCAATACAGAAAAAAATAGGGGCAAAAAACGCATTTGCTTTTGACATACGAACCGGTGGATGTCCTGGAAGTGTATTTTCTCTTTCTATAGCATCAAAGTATATTGCAGATGGAACATGTAAAACAATATTAGTCGCTACAGCAGATATAAATTCAAAAGGACTTGATTGGGAAGATAGATCAACAGCAGTAATATTTGGTGATGGCGCTGCTGCAATCATTTTAAAGTCTGTGGATGAAACTGAAGCAGGAATTATTGATTCAAAGTTATATACAGATCCGGAAGGTTACTATGCAGCATACATCCCGGCTGGAGGAGTTGCAGAACCTATAACAGAACAAGCAATTAAAGAAAAAAGGCAATATTTCAGAATGGATGGAAGAGCTATATTTGATTTTGCCACGAAGGCATTTCCTGATGCAGTGAAAGAGATTGTCAAAAAAAATAAAATGACATTATCAGATATAGATTTTGTGATTTCGCATCAGGCAAACTTAAATATCATAAGGCAGTCTATGGAGAACCTTGGAATACCAATGGAAAAAACGTATTATAATATTCATAAATATGGAAATACTAGTTCTGCCTCTGTTGGTATTGCATTAGCTGAGGCAATAGAGAATGGTGTAATAAAAAAAGGAGATAAAGTAGTTCTGGTATCTTTTGGTGCGGGAACCGCATGGGGAACTGTTTTACTTGAATTGTAACATCAGGAGGTAATTCTGTATGAAGAGAAAAGTAGCTGTGATAGGACATGGATTAATGGGAAGAGGGATAATACTATCATGTGCAACTCATGGGATTGAAGTTGTGGCCATTAAGAGACGAGTAGATGATGAGCGTCTGAATGAATATATTGCTCACGAAAAAAATAAAGGAAAGCTAACTGAAGAGGAATACAAAGAAGTGATGTCAAATATCCATATAACATGCGAAATTAATGAAGTAAAAAACTGTGAACTGGTGATAGAAAGTATAAATGAAAATCTGGAAATGAAAAAACAAGTCTTTACACACTTGATAGAAATATGTCCACCAGATACAATTCTTGTTTCAAATACATCCAGTATTTCAATTGGTGATATTGCAGTTGATAGGTTAGATAAAATAGCTGGAATGCATTTTATGTCGCCGGTACCAGTTATGAAATTAGTTGAAATTGTCAAAACAAATAAGACATCTGACAAGACGATAGAATATGTATGCAACATAGCTCGATTAATAAATAAAATACCAATAGTAGTTAATGATTTTCCCGGATTTGTTGTAAGCCGTCTTGTGGCAGTACTTGTTAACGAAGCTGCTTCAATCTGTATGGAAGGAGTTGCAAATAAAGAGGATATAGATACTATCGCAAAATTAGGGATGAATTTACCAATAGGACCATTAAGTCTTGCGGATGAAGTAGGAATTGATATTGCAGTTAATGTTATCGATACTATGTATAAAGCGTTTAATAACGAAAGATATATAGTATGTCCGCAACTTCGGAAAATGAAGGATGACGGAAATTTAGGAAGAAAATCCGGAAAAGGATACTATACATATAATTAAAGGAGTACATAAAAATGAAAGTTGGAATTGCAGGAATGGGATACTATTTGCCAAAGAGAGTAATGACAAATAAGGAATTAGAACAGTATGCAGATGTAACAGATGAGTGGATTCAAAAGAAAATAGGGATTAAAGAGCGAAGAATTGCAGCAGATAATGAATGTTTATCAGATATGGCTTATCCGGCAGCTTTAAATGCAATTAAAAATTCAGGCATAAAGTCCGAAGATATTGAATTAATTATCGTGTGTGCTATTAATCAAGATTGCCGGGTTCCTTCAACAGCAGTTATTATGCAGAAAAAGCTTGGTGCATGTAATGCGGCAGCTTTTGACATTAATGTAGGTGGGTGTCCTGGAAGCTGTTATTCATTAGTTGTAGCGCAACAATTCATAGAAAATGAAATGTACAAAAACGTACTTGTTATAGCAGGAGACATCTATTCAAAACTTGTTGATATTTCAGATAAGTATGTATCTGTTTATTTTGGAGATGGAGTAGGTGCTGCTGTTTTAAGAAGATGTAAAGAAGGAAGCGGTTTTGAAACATCGCTTATTGGTGCAGATGGTGAATGGGGAGCAGATTGTATTGTTTGTGAAGGCGGATCGCGGGTTCCAATAACAGAGAAAGCTTTTAAACAAAATAAGTTTAAAATCACTTTAGACGGAAGGGAAGTATGGAAGTTTGGGACGAAGCTATTTCCGTTGGCTATCAGACAGTTGGCAGCAAATGTAAATTGTGAAACAAAGGATATAGATTGGATTATTCCGCATCAAGCAAATATAAATATGATTGAGTTTGGTATGAATGAATTACATCTTCCTATGGATAAAGCATATATAAATCTTCAAAAATATGCAAATACAGGTGCAGGATCAGTAATGATTGCATTAGCTGAAGCTTCAGAAAAAGGTTTGATAAAGCCGGGGCAAAGAGTAGCATTAGCATCTTTTGGTGCAGGATTCGCATGGGGGGCAGTGTTAATAAAATGGTGTTGTGAGGAGGATTTTATTGATTCATAATGGGAATATTAGAGAATAAAATAGCCATAGTGACTGGTGCAAGTAGGGGAATAGGAGAAAGTATCGCCATTCGTTTTGCCAAAGAGGGGGCAAATGTGGTTGTAGCGTCAAGAAACTATGCAAAGTGTGAAGAAGTAGTAAAAAAAATAATAAAACAAGGCGGAACTGCTGTTTCGTTTGCGGTGGATATAACAGATTTTGAACAGACAAAGGCTATGGTTGATTTTATAATTGAAAGGTATGGAAGGGTTGATATTCTTGTAAATAATGCAGGAATCAAAGATGATAATTTTTTTGAGAAGATGAGCTGTGAACAATGGATGAATGTTATAAGTACAAATTTAAATGGAACATTCTTTTGTACAAAAGCAGTGGTTAATTATATGATTGAACAGCAATATGGACGTATCATTAATATAGCTTCAATTGCCGGTCAAAAGGGGGCTAGAACACAAGCAAACTATGCTGCTTCAAAAGCTGGAATAATCGGTATGACTGTAACCCTCTCTCAGGAATTGGGATTAAAAGGAATCACTGTTAACGCTGTATCTCCGGGACTGGTTTCTACAGATATGGTGGAAAATATTCCACAAAAAATTAAAGAGCGTAATTTAAAAAAAATACCGCTTGGAAGGTTTGGAAAACCAGAAGAAATTGCTTCTGTAGTTATGATGCTTGCAAGTGATGACGGAGCCTATTGTAATGGAATGATATGTGAAGTAAATGGTGGTATTTGTATCTAGGAAAGTATAGAGGCGATAAAGAAATGAATGTTTTAAATGTAAATAAATTGGTAAAACAATTTGGTGATTTCCGAGCTTTAAATGAAATAAGTTTTCAAATTGGGAAAGGCGAAGTGTTTGGATTTATTGGGCCTAATGGGGCAGGGAAAACAACAACTATAAGAACTCTTTTAGGTGTATATAAAGCAACATCCGGATATGCTTCCATTTTTGGAAAAGATGTTTGGAAGCAAGCAGAAGAGATTCATAAAAAGCTGGCATATGTACCAGGAGATGTTAATTTGTGGAACAATCTAACTGGGGGCGAAGTGATAGACTTTTTCCTTAGATTAAATGGAAAACAGAATGATTTAAAGAAAAAAGAACTGATTGAGAGATTTGATTTTGATCCTAAAAAAAAGTGTAGAACTTATTCAAAAGGAAATAGACAGAAAGTTGCTCTGGTTGCTGCATTTGCATCAGATGCTGATTTCCTTATTTTAGATGAACCTACATCAGGGTTGGACCCGCTGATGGAAAGTGTTTTTCAGGAATGTGTTGCAGAATCAAAAGAAAAGGGAAAAAGTGTTCTATTATCAAGTCATATTTTATCTGAAGTTGAGAGATTATGTGATAAAGTTGGAATTATTAAACATGGGAAGATTATAGAAACCGGAACATTAGATAAGTTGAGACATCTTACAAGAACGAATGTAGAAATTATGGCATCAGTTTCAGCAACGCAAATTGAAAAAATAATAGGAGTTCATTGTGTAGAGCAGAAAGACAGGTTAATAAAGTTTCAGGTTGATTCTGAAAAAATTGGAGAAATTATGAAACAGGTATCAGCATTTAATATCGAAAAAATAGAAGTGACTCCAATGGCATTAGAAGATTTATTTATGCATTACTACAATGAAAATGGAGATGATATCAATGTTAAAAAATCTCTTTAATAATACATATACGTATATCAGGTTTGTACTGAGAAAAGAGAGAGTATTTATTATTGTGTGGCTAATATTACTTTGGGTTATTACAATAGGGCAGGCACAAATGTTTGGTGATTTATATCCAACACAGGCTGATAGGCAGATTGTTGCAGAGTCTATGAGTAATCCTGTAATGGTGGCAATGATGGGAAAAGCATATGGAAAAGATAATTATTCTTTAGGGGCATTAATGTCTCAACAATCTCTGCTTTTTACAATTGTTGCAGTGGCAATTATGAATATTTTGATTGTAAATCGAAATCTTAGAGGTGATGAAGAAGCAGGAAGAATAGAACTTATTCGTTCCAAATCAACTGGGAGACTTTTTAACGTACTGGCGACAACAATAGTTTGTGTAGGAATCAATATTCTATTAAGTCTTTTAGTAGGATTGAGTTTGACTGCATTAAATATAGAATCAATAAATTTCGTTGGTTCAATGATGTTTGGAATAGTTTTGGGAATATCAGGTATTATGTTTGCTGCAATTACAGCGTGTATTAACCAATTGCTTACTAATTCAAAAGCTTCATTAGGTTTTTCATTTGCAATACTTGGAATTTCATATTTTGTTAGAGCTATAGGTGATATTGGAAATGAAAATGTTGCAGTCCTTTCACCATTAGGCTGGATTATGAGAGCGCAGGTGTATGTTGAGAATAAAATATGGCCAGTTATATTATCAATAGTAATTTCAGTTGTATTTATTCTTTTGGCTTTTTTAATTAACAGTAAAAGAGATTTAGGTATTGGATTATTTCATGAAAAAACCGGCAGAGACAGTGGATCTGTATTTTTACATGGTCCGTTGGGATTGGTTGTTAAAATTCTGAGAGTAGAGTATTTAGCATGGATAATCGCTTATATAATACTGGGAATATCGTTTGGAGCCATGCTGGAAGAAATAAGAACCCAACTTGAGTCAAACGGGTTAATGTTACAAATATTGGCATGTGATTCGAATAGTGGTGAACTGTTGTATCAGTTTATTAATGTTATTACTTCAATTTTTGCAATGATTACAACAATTCCTGTTATTACAACAATCATAAAGATTAGAGAAGAAGAAATTACAAATAGAATTGAATGCCTCATTTCAAAATCTATAACAAGAAGAAAACTGTTATCTGCATTTTTGATTTGTTCTATCTTTATTTCTATTGTATTGCAATTGATATTTGCGGTAAGTTTCTGGATTTCTGGAAATCAGGTGATTGGTGATACACCATTTGAATTAAGCGATATGTTGAAGGCTGCATGTGCATTTATTCCAGCAATTTGGATTATAGCGGGTGCCGCAATTGCTGTAATTGGATTAATACCAAGAATAACAATTTTAGTGTGGGCATTTTTGGCATATTCATTTTTTGTAAGTTATTTTGGTTCAATGTTGAATTTGGATAAATGGATGATGAAATTATCTCCATACGTTAATGTACCAAATACTTTTGCGGATGGTACGGATTGGATCAAATTAGTGGTATTTATTCTAATTTCAGCAATTTTAACAATAGTTGGATATTTAGGATATGGAAAAAGAGATTTGCAAGCATAGGAGGCTAAAGAAAGATAAATGAATAAAGATATAGCGATTGTTGGAATGGCATGTAGATTTCCTAAAGCTAAAAATAAAAAAATGTTTTGGGATAATCTTGTAAATGGTGTAGATGCAGTTGATGTAATTCCAAAAGAGAGATGGGATGCGCTGAAAATATATTCCGCAGATATTATGGAACAAGGCAAAACATATTGTAAATGGTTAGGTGCTCTTGAAGATATTGATAAATTTGATAACAACTTTTTTAATATATCTCCAAGAGAAGCAGAGAACATGGATCCTTGCCAGAGATTATTATTACAAGAGGCATGGCATTGCATTGAAGATTCTTCTATATCATATGAGGAAATTAAAGATAAAATAACTTCTGTACATGTTGGATCTGTTGCATATGAACCGTATAAAACCGAAAAAACAGATATTAGTACTGCAAATGGAACATATTATTTTATGTTAGCAAACAAAATATCATATTATATGGATTTGAAAGGTGGAAGCTTTACATTAGATACAGGTTGTTCATCATCATTTGTAGCTCTTAAAACAGCTTGTCAGGCTTTGATTGAGGAATCTTCGGATTATGCATTTGTAGGTGGTGTAAATTTACATTTATCATCAAATAAACTTACTACATGGTCAAAAAGCAGGATGTTTAGTGAAACAGGGAAATGTCATACATTTGATAAAGATGCAGATGGATATGTTCCTGGAGAAGGTGTAGCAGTTATATTATTACAACCATTGGAAAAAGCAGTAGAGGCCAATAGCAAGATTTATGCTGTGATTAAGGGATGTGCAATTAATCATGGTGGACATGCATTATCATTGACTGCGCCGAGTGTTGAAGCACAAAAAGAAGTAATACATAACGCATATTTGCAAACGGACTTTATGCCAAACGAAGTGTCATATGTTGAAACTCATGGAACAGGAACATCACTTGGAGATCCTATAGAAGTAGAGGCGTTAACACAATTGTTTAGAGAATATACAGATGAAAAGCAGTTTTGTACGATTGGTTCTGTAAAAGCAAATATAGGACATTTAGAAGGTTGTGCGGCTATGGCAAGTCTGATAAAGGTTGTGCTTATGCTAAACAACAAATTTATTCCTAAAAGTTTGCATTTGAACACGATTAATCCGATTCTTGAAATGAAAGATAGCCCGTTTAAATTAGTTACTGAAAGCACTGAATGGAAAAGATTAAATAAGGATCAGCCTCTTAGAGCAGGTATTAGTTCTTTTGGATTGGGTGGAACGAATGCACACGTATTACTTGAAGAATATATGGAAGAAAAAGATGTAAGGGATGAAGTATGTTCGAATTCCAATGAAGTTTCTTATTATTTTCTTCTTTCAGCAAAAAGTGAGAATAGCTTAATTAAAACAAAAAATGAATGGTCTGCAAATATTAATGAAATATGCAAGAATGAAATATCCGATATTTCATTTACATTAATGAATGGGAGAAAACAATTTCAATATAGAATAGGTGGTTTGGTTAAAAATAAGGAAGATATCATAAAATTATTGGCAAATAAGGGAAATATATGTGATACTAAATCAAAGAAGCAGATTATTTCTGTAATTGGTAAAGGTGATTTTGAAGAAGTATATGATTTGTATAAGGGTCTCGAAAAAATAGGATTGAAATCAGATGTTATAACTTCAGAAAATGAAGGTATTTGTGTTGCATTAGTTATTAGCGGAATTATATCTATTGAGGACATGAGGGCTTATATAAATGGTAAAAAAACAATTAAAGAAATAAAAATAGGTTGTCCTAGTATACCGTTTTATGATTGGTCTAATAATCGTTTATATAAAAGAATTAATATATCAAAAATGCAGTTAAGAAAATTATTTGATGGTATTAGTTTGGATTCAAAACAGTGTAATGAATTTATTGAAAAAGCAAAGATTTTATATAAATTTCAGCATACATTTAAAAAATACGCTGATGAATGGAATTTGTATATTGAGGAATATGGAATTTTCGAGTCTCTTCTTGAAGAGTCAATAACTGAAAATGTTACAACTGGAACTCCGAAAAAATTAATTCTTATGATTATAATATTAAATTCATTGGATAGGTTAAATGTTAAATGGAGTTTAAGTAGACAAAGAAATTTTGAGAACCGAGAGATATATGAATTACTAAATATGTTAACAGAAGATATTATCACTAAAGAAGATTGTATTGGAATTATTCTAAGAAATATGAATGAAGAAAAATACTCTGAAGTTATTATAAATTGTAATTCTAATTTTAATAAGAAAACATTAAAAAATCAGTATGAGATTTTAAGTGGTGAAAATAATATTTCTTCATATGAAATAGAGAAGCTCATAAAAGAAAATATTGATTCAAAATGCAAAATGAAGTGTTTACCGGATCAGTATACCCTTTTTACTATCAATAGTTCTTTACTGGATAAAGAGAACAGAAAAGAATTTGTGATAGAGCTATGGAAAAAAGGCTTAAATATAAACTGGAATTCTTTAATTGACGAGAAACATTACAAGAGAGTTGATTTGCCGAAGTATTGTTTTGATGAAAATAAATATTGGAATAATCAGATTTCAAATGATACTCTAATTGAAAGTACATCAAAAGAGTGGATAGCTGAGGCTGTAAAAGAAGAACTGAATCAGGAATATAATTGTAGCATTATTGTTTTTTTTCACGACAATGAGCAGGATATACAGTTAAAATTTAATAAAAAATATATAAACTCACAAATTTATTATATAAAAATTGATTCTGGCAACAGTCAACAAATTATACAAAGAAAACTTATGTTTACAGATAATGTTAGTATGGTTTATTATTTCACGACAATGAAATTTGATTTAAATGGAAAATACACAGTAACGGATTTCATTTCTATTCATGAGAAAGAATACATTGAACTGTTAAATATAATAAAGTTACTACATATTTGTGGCTATTCTGAAAAGAAAATAGACTTTAAAATCATAACAAATAACGTAAACCAAATAGATAAAAGTGAATGCTGTTCGTTCATTAACTATGGCATCAATGGTCTTGCAAAAAGTATCATGAAAGAGTTTGATAAATGGAATGTTAAACTTTATGATTTGGATTTAAATGATACCTTAAGTAATAATTTTGATTTGTTGCTTAGAGAAAATGATAATGAAAAGTGTCAGGAAGTGGCTTATCGAAAAGGTAAAAGATATATTAAAGAAGTTATGCAAATGGATGAACTCATTTTTAATGAATGTAATAAAGATGAGGAAGTATCTTTAATAAAAACATTATGTGAAACACTTGGCGAAATTTTATATATTCAAAAAGAAGATATCTCAATGGATGATTCATTTTTGGACATGGGTATGGACTCAATTACAGAATTAGAGATGATAAAAGCCTTGAACAAAAAGCTTAATATCAAATTGACGCCAATGGATTTATTCGCATATGATAACGTGTATGATTTGGCAGATTATATAAGAATGGAATTTTAAATAAAATGTCTGGATATTATTATGATAATGGAAGAATAGAAGTAACAGCTATACGTACCAGCAGACATAATTATATTAATTATGTTTATTTATGCAACGATAAAAATACAAAGGAGGCTTTATTGGTTGATCCGGCATGGGATGCAAAAAAAATTGAAGAATGTATTTCAAAAAAAGGAGTTCATTTGAAAATGATATTGCTTACGCATACTCATGAGGATCACACAAATTTAGCAGAATATTTTGCGGAAAAATATGATGTGGCTGTACATATTTCAAATGAAGAAATCGAATATTATAATTTTAACTGTAAAAATATTAAAGGATTTGTAAATGAAGATATATTTTTTTTAAACGATATAAATATTAAATGTATGTTAACTCCGGGACATACTGTCGGTAGCACTTGCTTTTTTGTTGATGATGTTCTTTTTTCTGGAGATACACTATTCATAGAAGGATGCGGATCATGTGAATTTGCTGGTGGTTCAAAGGAACAAATGTATGATTCTTTATTGTTTTTGAAAGAAAGAGTATTTGGTGAAACAAAGGTGTTTCCGGGACACAAATTTAAAAGTGATTTGGGAGTAAGCTTTGATTATGTTAAGGAAAATAACATATACTTTTATTCAACTACAAAAAATCAATTTATTAAAATGAAAGAACGATATAGTAAAGGAAAAATTATAAATGGGTGTTGAGCATTGATTTATGAATATGCAATAAATATAGCAAATATAAATTCAATAGAACAAATAAAAGGGCTGCATTGTTCAAAAGAAAGAATAACAAGAGCTGATAGATATTATAAAGAGAAAGATAAGATTAGATCAATTATATCAGAGGCAATAGTAAGGTATGGGCTAACAGAAGGAATTGGATTAAATGGTGATAGTATAATAATCAATTATCCCAAATATAAAAAGCCATATATAGACATGAAAGGTATATATTTTAATATATCTCATTCTGGAGATTGGATAGTAGTTGCTGTTGGAGATGAAGAAATAGGCGTTGATGTAGAAAAAATCAAAGAAACAAAATTGCCGGAACAGCTTGTTTATTTTTCAGAAGAAGAGCGTTTTTTTTTAGAATCATTGGAAGAATCTAATCAGGTAAATTGGTTCTATAAAATATGGACATTAAAAGAAAGTTATATTAAATATACTGGAAAAGGGTTTAAATGCTCTTTAAACAGTTTTTCGGTTATAGAAAAAAGGAAAGAAAAATTTAAAAGTATTAAACTGGACGAAGTACATTGGTATGCCTTGTGTGCTAATACAGCAAAAAACGGAGATATTAAATATGTTAATTTGGAGATTTTATAATACATCGGTTAAAGAGTTTATAAATCAGTACTGTTATAATATAATTTTCTTCGGTATAATATTAAAAAACGGTAGTTAGCCGGCAAGGAGCAGTGCAGATGAATGAAACAGAACAAAAAGAATATTCCGGAACCGGAAAGATAAGATATATGAAAGAAGCCATGAAACAGGCAGTAAAAGCAGAACAGCTAAATGAAGTGCCGATTGGCTGTGTGATTGTATATCAGGATAAAATTATTGCCCGGGGCTACAACCGGAGAAATATAGATAAAAATACCCTGTCTCACGCCGAGTTAAATGCTATTCGAAAGGCGGCTAAGAAACTGGGGGACTGGCGTCTGGATGATTGCGAGATGTATATTACCCTGGAACCGTGTCAGATGTGTGCAGGGGCCATCGTTCAGTCTCGAATTAAAAAAGTGTATATTGCCTGCATGAATCCCAAGGCAGGGTGCGCCGGCTCAGTATTGAACCTTCTGGATGTCAGACAGTTTAACCATCAGGTAGAAATAGACAGGGGGCTGATGGAGGAGGAATGTAGCAGGATGCTGAGCGGATTTTTCAAAAGGCTCCGGGAATCGAAGAAATAAAGTGTTACAATTCCGTCACTATACCTTGACTTTTCCCTTTATTTTAGTTATACTTTAAGGGCATTTTAAATATGTTTGAAAGCTTCCGTGCTAGCCGGGGAGATAGCGGTGCCCTATACCTGCAATCCGCTCTAGCAGGGGTGATGTTCTGTGTCGGATATATCTTGTAGGGCTGCCCTTTATAAGTGGCGTTGACGTTCAGGTCTTACGCAACAGGAATCTATGAATCGTGTCAGGTCAGGAATGAAGCAGCACTAAATGGAACCTCCTGTGTGACGTGAGGCAGCCTGGGCCGAGTTAACTGTAGAGGTAACGCTTATGAGCTGTATACAAAGCAGAATGCACGGATTTAAAAAGATATATCTGCCACTTTAGACTGTCATGTTTAAAGTGGTTTTTTACTAAGCTAAAAAAAATGTTTAAAATAAATAATAGAATTAGGAAAGGTGGTATTTCTATGAGAATTGGAATGTTAACAAGTGGCGGCGACTGTCAGAGTCTGAACGCTTCTATGAGAGGCGTGGCTAAATCCCTGTATGAAAATCTGAAAGATGTGGAAATTATAGGATTTTTGGAGGGATATAAGGGTCTGATTTATGGAAATTACAGAAAAATGGAAACCAGAGATTTCTCGGGAATACTGACAGAAGGCGGAACCATTATCGGAACTTCCAGACAGCCTTTTAAATTAATGCGTACGCCGGATGCCAACGGACTGGATAAGGTGAAGGCCATGAAAGACAATTATAAAAAGCTGGGACTGGAATGTCTGGTCATTTTAGGCGGAAACGGAACCCATAAAACAGCCAATTTGTTACGGGAGGAAGGCTTAAATGTGGTCACTCTGCCGAAAACCATTGATAACGATATCTGGGGAACGGATATTACCTTTGGTTTCCAGAGTGCGGTGAATATTGCATCCAATGCCATTGACTGTATTCATACCACTGCGGCTTCCCATGGACGGGTATTTATAGTGGAAGTAATGGGACACAAGGTGGGATGGCTGACGCTGCATGCAGGAATCGCCAGCGGAGCGGATATTATTTTACTGCCGGAGATTCCGTATGATATTGACAAAGTAGTGGAAGCTATTGAAAAAAGAACCAGGGAAGGTAAAAGCTTTTCCATACTGGCAGTGGCAGAGGGCGCCATATCTAAAGAGGATGCAGCACTGCCAAAGAAAAAATTAAAAGAAAAACGGGCGCAGGCAGCGAAAAAATATCCGTCGGTTTCCTATGAAATCGGTGCTAAGATAGAAGAAAAGACTGGTCAGGAAATCAGGGTAACGATACCGGGACATACCCAGAGAGGTGGGAGCCCGTGTGCATATGACCGCGTATTATCCACCAGATTCGGAGCGGCGGCAGCAAAGCTGATTCTGCATAAAGATTACGGCTATATGGTGGGTATGAGAAATGGTGAAATCGTAAAAGTGCCTTTGGAAGAAGTTGCCGGCAAATTGAAAATGGTGAATCCGGATGCTTCCATTATTAATGAAGCCAAACTTGTAGGCATTAGTTTTGGAGATTAAAATGTCATATACAGCATTATATCGTAAATTTCGTCCCGACACCTACGAGGATGTCAAAGGACAGGAGCATATTACAACTACACTTAGTAATCAGATAAAATCCGGAAGGATGGGACATGCGTATCTGTTCTGTGGAACCCGTGGGACTGGAAAGACCACGATTGCAAAGATATTTGCCCGGGCAGTGAACTGTGAACATCCGGTAAACGGAAATCCTTGTAATCAGTGTAATATGTGCAAAAGCATCAGTGCGGGAACATCCATGAACGTTATTGAAATGGATGCGGCATCCAATAACGGCGTAGAGGATATCCGGCAAATTATAGATGAAGTACAGTACCGTCCCACCGAAGGGAGGTATAAGGTCTATATCGTGGATGAAGTGCATATGTTATCCACAAGTGCCTTTAATGCATTGCTGAAAACGTTGGAAGAACCGCCGGAATATGTGATGTTCATACTGGCTACCACAGAGGTCCACAAATTGCCAATTACCATTTTATCCAGATGCCAGAGGTATGATTTTAAACATATTTCCATTGATACCATTCAGGGGCGGTTAAGGGAGCTGGCAGATATTGAGAATATGAAGGCGGAAGATAAGGCATTACGTTTTATTGCCAAATCTGCTGACGGATCCATGCGGGATGCGCTGAGTCTGTTAGACCAGTGCGATGCCTTCTGTATGGGACAGGAGCTGACTTATGAAAAGGCTTTGGATATTCTGGGAGCAGTGGATACGGATATATTCAGCAATATGCTGGAAAATGTGATAGCAGGAAACAGCATCGGCTGTATTGAGCAACTGGAGGAAATGGTAAATCTGGGAAGGGACCTGTCGCAGTTTGTGACAGATTTTACATGGTATCTTCGCAATCTCCTTTTGGTAAAGACTTCTGATGGAGCAGAAGAAATCATTGATATGTCCGGTGAAAAAATGGAACGGCTGAAAGAAGAAGCAGAACAACTGGATTCAGACGTAATTATGCGTTATATCCGGGTTTTGTCGGAACTGACCAATCAAATCCGGTTTGCAGCCCAGAAGCGGGTACTGATAGAGATTGCCCTGATCAAACTGACACAGCCGGCTATGGAAACAAATTTTGATTCTCTGAAAAACCGTATCGCCAATATTGAAAAGAAGCTGGAGGAAGGGATTCCGGTACAGACTTCGATGCCGGTTTCAGACGCCAGGAATGGCCAGGACAAAGGAAAACAGCCGCAAGCAGCTACAAAACCAGAGGAGCCGAAGTTGCAGAGAGCCATTCCGGAGGAAGTGCAGAAAGTGGCAGAGCGATGGTTTGATATTGCAAGAAAGATAGACGGACATCTGGGTGTATGCTTAAGGAAAAACCGTCTGAGTATCGACGAAAACTCCAGATTATGCATTGTTTATGATTCAGATATTGACTGGCAGCAGGATAATAAGCCGGAAAATGTTGAACTAATCAGACAGACCATTGCGGATATCATTCACCGGGAAGTAGATGTAGAGTTGCGGTTGCTGCCTCAGGGAATAGATTTCGACAGGAGTTATATGAGTTTGACAGAAGAAGCAATTAATTTTAAAATAGAAGAGTCCGATGAGGATGACGAAGAAGAATTTATCTGAATAATATAAAGGAGGATATGATATTATGGCAAAAAGAGGTGGATTTCCGGGAGGTATGCCGGGAAATATGAATAATCTGATGAAGCAGGCCCAGAGAATGCAGAAACAGATGGAAGAAACCACAAAAGAACTGGAAGAAAAAGAGATTACTGCATCTGCAGGGGGCGGCGCAGTAGAAGTTACTGTTTCTGGTAAAAAGGAAGTCGTAAAGATTAAACTGTCGGAGGAAGTTGTAGATCCTGACGATATTGAAATGCTGGAAGACCTGATTATGGCGGCCACAAATGAGGCGCTGAGGGAAATGGATGAACTTTCCAACAAGGAAATGTCTAAGATTACCGGAGGGCTGGGAGGATTAGGCGGAGGATTTCCGTTCTAAAGACAGAAAAATCCGGTCTGATGATTTAGAAAGGAATATGCAGTCCGTCTGTTGCCGGCTGCATTGGTAACAAAATGGATTACTACAGCAGTCATATATCGAAGCTGATAGAAGAATTTTCCAGATTGCCGGGAATCGGCAGTAAGTCAGCAGCACGTCTTGCGTTTCATATTATCAATATGTCGGGGGAACAGGTTGCCGCATTGACCGGCGCTATAACCTCAGCCAAAGAAAACGTCCGTTACTGTAGAGAATGTTATACCCTGACAGATGAAGAATTATGTCCGATTTGCAGGAGTGCGAAACGGGATCATAAAACGATTATGGTAGTGGAAAACACCAGAGATTTGGCGGCATATGAAAAGACGGGACAATATGATGGTGTATATCATGTGCTGCATGGAGCTATCTCACCCATGCTTGGGATTGGTCCCAATGATATTAAATTAAAAGAGTTAATTGAAAGACTAAAAGGGGATATAGATGAAGTTATAGTGTCTACAAATTCCAGTTTAGAAGGTGAAACGACAGCTGTATATATCAGTAAACTGATCAGGCCCATGGGGATAAAAGTCACCAGAATCGCAAGCGGTGTTCCAGTGGGCGGAGATTTGGAATATATAGATTCTGTAACATTACTGAAAGCGTTAGAGGGAAGGGTTCTGATGAAATGATTGTTCTCAGTTGAGCATAAAGTAATGGAAAGGCATGATAGATTAATATGAGTAATGAAACAAGAAGTTTTTGTTTTTTAAAAGGTGAATTAGTGGATTGCATCCCAGGCCGGGTACAGGACTGCAACATGAAACGGGTTAGATCCTGTATAATGGATGAGCAGAAAATCGTACAGGAAAAGATAAAAAAAGCAAATGGTTTTTGTTTTTATAAAGGAGAATTGGTTTCCTGCAGTGCCGGAAGAATACAGGACTGCAATATGAAGCAGTTGCATAAATGTCCCAATGAAGAATAGAAAGGTCTAATAACAATGTCTGAGGAATATACCCTGGTACGGGATATTGTCTATGAGCATAATGAGCGTATGCATAACATCAAAAAGTATTATCCTTTTTTCAAGCTGGCAGAAACCTCCTTTTCCCAATATAAGGAGGGGAGGTATGCCGGTTTGGATATGGGATATATCGTGATGGGTGTAATACGCTTTTTTATTGAAGAAAACAATTTCAGAGAAAAAATGGTAACATATCCGGCTTATGCCGGATTTATCCATGAAGTTCTGGTCCGGGATTTTGAACTTATACTGCCAGAAGAGGAGGAAGCAGAATTAACTTCCTATATTTTTGATAAACTGAGGAATGATGGAAAACCATTTTGTTATGAATACTTTGACCCTGCCGAAAAAAAGAAAAAAAACGTCAGGGTGCGTCTCATCCATAACAAACTGGAAAACGACAGAATCGTTTATTATCTCACCGGTGATGCCATAGAATTTTATCTGGATACAAAAGAAATCAAAGAAGAAAGTAATATTACAATTGCCCAGATTTTATTGGAAAAAATGATATCCAATAAAAATTTTAAAGGCGGAACCGAGGTGGTATCCAGAATCAACAGTGAAGTGGCGAGACTTATCTCAAAGAAAAATGAGATATTAAATCTTCTGGGATACGATGTGTTTGAAGGGACAAAAGCGTATGAAGAGTTTGTGAAAAACGGTATGAAATGGTTTGAAGAGGAACAGAAACTGTTTCTTAGGAACAAACAGCTGATTAACCGGGCGCTGCGGGCCGGAGAGCAGGATAACCGCTATTTTGAGGCAATGGATGATATCTATCATCTGGAAGTCCAGCTCAATCATGCCATGAAAAAACACGGGGAATTGTTAAGTGCCTGTATGGAACTTCAGAAACAGACGGATGAAATCATTACCGGAACAAAGTTAAACCGGCTGAAACGGTCTTTTGATTTCAGAAAAGGACTGGCGGATATTATGGCTGGGGATAATACGGAACTTTTGGAAGCATTTATGCTGCCATTCAGGAAACCAGCGATACATAAACTATTTGCTCTTACCATGATAGACAATTTGCTGTCCTGCAGGCAGGAAGATTCCGAACCGGCAGAAAAATCCCGGCAGCCGGACTATAAGGAAGATTTTAAATATGCCGATGAACTGGAGGAAGAACGGATTTATGAGAATTACAGCCTGTTTTTCAAAGTATTGCTTTCCGCCATCAGAGACAGAGAGCATCTGACGTTGGGGGAATGGAATCAGATACTGATTGAAAGCTGCGGCCCTTCCATATTGAAAAATGCAGATTATTATTCCTTTCTTGTCCATTTGTGTCAGAAATATTATTATAATCTGAATCAGATTAAGGATCAGCCAGAAACCTTTCTGGATGAAATTATTCAGAAAATGACAGAGGAAGGATTGCTGACAACCGGGGACTGCAGATTCAGTTTTTATATTCAGTTTGAAGGAGCAGAGGCCTGGGAATCAGATTTCATTGATATATACGGAAATGAAGTGAAAAATATTGAATTTCTGACAGACGGGGCTGCGGTAGGCAGTAATACACGGAATGAAAGAAACGGAGACGGAAATGGAAGATAAGAATTTGTCAAAGGCGCTGGAGATTGTATCACGGTTGCTGAAGGGAGAGGAAGTGGGACGTGATGACAAAGGCAGCGCCGGATTATATGATGAATATGTAAATAACGGTGAAGTTTATGATATTACCATGGAAATTTGCCGGAAACTGAATCTTCTGGTATTTGAGCATGAAAACAGTCTCTATGCCTGTGCCGGGGAAAACAACCGGGTATTCGGATATACCAATGACGAAATGAAAAAAGAAATCGGGGTTCGGCTGAACCGGGAATTATTTCTGTGTTATTTTATTATCTATAATATCATAACCAGATTTTATAACGATACCGGAAGTTATACTTTTACGGAATATATAAAGGCAGAAGATGTGATTCATGCCGTGGATGGTTCTCTTTCTTCTGTTATGAGAGGGCTGTCTGTGGTTGCCTTAAATGAAGTGGAGGAACACAGTTTTAAAACCATTGCCCTGATATGGGAGGATTTACCTATGATGAGCGGGAACGGGGAAGATGTTGCGGTGCGCGCTGCCAGAGGCTCCAAGCTGGGATTTGTAAAAATGACCTTTAATTTTCTGGTTAAACAGGAACTGATGGTGGAGCATGAAGGCCGGTATTATCCGAAAAAGCGGTTCCGGGGAATGGTGGAACATTATTTTGAAGATTATAAGGGAAGGCTGTATGAAATTATGAAAGGAGAAGCTTAACCTATGCCGCACATTAACAGAATCCGGGTAAATAACATAAAATATAATTTTGGAACCCAGTATTATGATGATTTTCTTATGCGTTTTTCCTGCAAAAATACTATT
This sequence comes from Lachnospiraceae bacterium, assembly GCA_022794265.1. Classification (GTDB taxonomy): domain Bacteria; phylum Bacillota; class Clostridia; order Lachnospirales; family Lachnospiraceae; genus Bovifimicola. Next base: position 95,056 of record JAAWEK010000015.1, on the reverse strand, counting down.
TATGATCTGGCAAACGGCGGGGGAAAGAGTGTTTTGATGCTGTTGCTTTTACAGAATATGATACCCAATTGTACGTTGGATGATAAACAGCCGGTTGAAAAATTATTCCGGACCAGTGAAGGCAGTACCACCATTCACTCCCTGATTGAATGGGATTTAAGTGATGCCCATATCAGAAATAATTATAAATATATGCTGACCGGATTTTGTGCCAGAAGGGCCAGGGATATGGCGGTGGATGAACCGGAGCCTGGCACCGGGACGGAAGAAGAACAGGGGAATTCCGCGGCGATTCAGTATTTTAACTACTGTATTTTTTACAGAAAATACAATGAAAACGATATCAAAAATCTGCCGTTGGAAAAGAACGGAGAAAAGATTACATATTCCGGACTGAAAAATTATCTGAAAGAACTGGAAAAGAAAGATTTAAGTCTGGAAGTAAGGATATTTGAGAGAAAAGGGGATTATCAGCGTTTTATTGCAGAGTACGGAATTTATGAGAGCGAGTGGGAAATTATCAGGGGAATCAATAAGACCGAGGGTCATGTCAGAACTTATTTTGAAACTAATTACAAGACCACCAGAAAAGTAGTGGAGGATTTGTTAATTGAAGAGATTATAGAAAAGTCTTTCCGTAATAAATATGCAGGTGAGGAAAACCGGGATGCCCTTGCGGAAACTCTGCTGAATATTAAGGACAAATTATTGGAACTGTCAAAGAAAAAGGAAGAAATTCACAACTATGACAGACAGATATCCATTGTGGAAGGATTTACGGAGCGGCTGGCTTCCTTTAAGCAGCTGTATTCAGGAATTGACAGCGCCATTCTAAGGTTACAGAAATTATATAACACGCTGGCAGCGGAAGAACAGCGGAATAAACAGGAAAAGGAAACCTCTGCAGATAAGCGTCTGGCCCTATTAAAAGATAAAAATGAACTTGCCATGAAAGTTGAGACGGCAAGGGTCCTTGCAGATATGGAGGAACTGGAATCGTTCAGCCGGGAATTAGAAGGAATGGAATCAGAATTAAAGGACTATGAGGAAAAGTTGAACCGGATTCAGGAACAGTTAAAAATAAGTGAATGTGGAAATTATTATCTGGAGTATACGGAATACCGGAAAGAATATGAAACATTAAAGCAGGTAATCGCCAATATGCAGGAAGACAGTGCGGTTGTTATGTCCGAAATCCGGAAACTGGCTGGGGTAAAAAAACAGCAGGATGCCCTTCGGAAGAAACAGTTGTCCAGAGAGACTGAGAAGGAACAGCAGGCATTAAACGGTGAGCGGGAACGGTTGGAGAGATTGCATGGGGATTTGAAAAAGTCGGAGCAGGAACTTGCGGTCTGGGAGTATCAGATTCAGACCTGCCAGAATAGTAGGGAAGAGCTGGATAAAAAATTACAGGAAGCCATGAGCCGGACGGAACTTTTACTGGCGGCGTCAGCACCCGAAGCCTTAACGGAAACGGAAACCGAACTTGGGAAAATCAGTCTGCGTCTGAAAGAACTGGAAACGGAAGAAGATAGTTTAAAAGAGAAACAACTGGAAAAAAGAATCCGGCTGGAAAACCTGCGGTTTAAAATGGAAACCGCCCAAAGGGATTTGGAACAGTTTCAGTCGGAACGGACTACGGGATTATCCAGTGAAGATAAGCTGGACAAGCTGAAAGAAGTATATGGTGAGCCGGATATCTGCCGGCTGAGGCAGAAGATATTGGAGTTGTATAAAAAGACAATAACGGATTGCCAGCAACAGCAGCAGAGCATAGATTTAAAGCAGCAGCAGATAGAAGCTTTGAAACGGCATAAACCCATCTGTGAAAACCAGGAAGTGATAAATATTCTGCAGTACATTACCCGGTATCACGGAAATGCTGCCATATCCGGCGCCGAGTATCTGGCAGAACTGAAATATGAGAGAATAAAAGAAGTGTTGGAGGCTATGCCGTTTCTGCCCTTTTCCGTAGTTATAACCAGGGATTTTGAGGAGATAATATATGACGGAAAACTGACGGAACTCATCAGTGACAATGGAGCGGTAGTTTTGATTGACGGAACCGCCATTGATAAGATTACGGATAACTGTACTTACAACAGTGAAGTGGTTTATATTATAAAAAATAAAGATTATTATGACAATGAGAAGGAAGGTACTTATTTAAAAAAACTGGAGCGGGAATTGCTGGAATTGGAAACTGCCTGTAACCGGAAACGGGAAAATGAACAGATAATTTTAGAGGATTATGGATTTCTGGCAGGGATTTCCGAGTATAAAACTGTAGACAGTAAGACGAAAGCGGAAGAAATCAGAAATATATTGAAGGATTATGAAGCGCAGGAAGAGGAGGTTTTAAAGGCTCTGAAGGAGGGAGATAATGCAATCTCCGCAATTTGGAGAGAAAAACAGGAACTTATTTCTGGACGGGATATGCTTCATGAGAAGAAAGAAATACTGGGGCATGTGATTAGCCTTTTAAAAGAATACCGGTCCCGGACGGAGGATTCGGAATTGGCGGAAAGGGAGTATCAACATCTGTCGGATATCTGCCGTTCTTCCCAAAAACATCTGGAAGCATTGCAAAATCAGGCGGAAAATCGGAAAAAACGTCTGGATAGTATGCGGCAGGAATATGAAGAAATAGAGGAACAGTGGAGCCGGGATTATGCAAAATATGATGAGGATTCTGATGAGACACTGGAAATGACCGGAAATAATTCCGGGTATAACGGTTTTTCTGCCGAGGAGGTGAATATAAAACTGGCGGCGCTGGTGGAGAGCCTGAATCGGGAGCATTCGTCAGCCGCCGATAAAGAGAAGCTTTTAAGGAATTATGGGGATTCCATGAAAAAGTGTATCAGCCGCATAGAATATCTGGGAGGAAATCTTTTGGAGTTTAAACAACAGCAGGAGAGAAACCTTCTGATATGGACGGAGGATGTTCAGCTTTCAAAACATAAGGAAAATCAGAAAGAACTTTTAGAGCGTTTGGCAAAGCAAAAACAATTTGTCGACGAAAAGCGTTCTGTCCGGGATAAACTACAGGGGAAGATTACCCATGCGGTATCCATGATTTCCAAAAAATATGGATATTTTGATGCAGATATGGTCAGCCAGCAGGAGGTCCGGGTATTTCTGAATCAGAATGATGCCTTATTATCTGCCATTGAAAGCCGGATGGAACAGGAAAGTGAAAAACTGAAAGAACTGGAACAGAGGGATATGACGCTTCAAATGTTGAAACGGGATACGGAGCGGCTTCTGAACCGTTCCGGACTGAACATTTCCGCTTCTGTTGGAATGTTGGAGAGCGGGGTGGATTTACAGCAGGAATGTCAGAATCTTTCAGAGCAGCTTGATAATTTTATAGAAGAACGGTTTAAACGTGGCAGGGAATTTGATAAGAATTTAAATTTGCTGGTGGATACCTTAAACAGTCTGAATTCCCACGCCCTTGCTCTGGAGATAAGAAATAATATCACTATGCCCTCAAATGCAGAGGAAACGGAACAGCTGATTCAGACTTTTTCTGAAACCAGCCGCTATATCGGACTGGAGAAACAGAGAGTTTTGCAGGGACTGGATGATATGCAGGTGATTAAAGAAAATTTTGAGAATCAGTGTATACAGTCCTGCATCAATATACGGACCGAACTGGAACGATTGGACAAATTATCCGTTATCACCATGGGGGATGAGAAGATCAGAATGATTCAGCTTAAAATTCCTTATGTAAAAGAGGAGCAGTATCGGGAGCGGATGTCAGATTATATTGACCATATTGCAGAAGCAACGGACAGTTTTAAAGAGGCTGGGGAAAAGTTAAGATATCTCCGAAATAATCTATGCTGGAAAAAGCTGTTCTCCGTAATTGTAACGGATATGAACGGTATCCGGATGAATCTATACAAACGGGAACGACTGGCAGGCCAGTCCCGGTATCTGCCCTATGAGGAAGCAGTAGGAAGCACAGGCCAGTCTCAGGGAATTTACATTCAGTTTTTGATTTCCATTATCAACTATATATCCAGTATCAATTCCAGAAGTTCGGATGCAGCCAGATTGAAAAAGGCAGTATTTATTGACAATCCGTTTGGTGCAGCAAAGGATATTTATATCTGGGAGCCGATTTTTAAGCTGTTAAAGACAAATAACGTTCAGCTTATTGTTCCGGCAAGGGGTGCTACACCAGCCATTACCGGAAGATTTGATGTGAATTATATTCTCGGACAGAAGATGTGCAATGGCAGACAGCAGACGGTGGTAGTGGACTTTTACAGCAGTGTGTCCGGAGAGGAGCTGGAATATACGGCAGTGGAATATGAACAGAATACGCTCTTTTGAGGTGAAAATTAACAGGCTATTCCGGGCTGACCGGATTGCCATCTTTTCTGCCTCATCATTATACTACGGATTTAACAGCAAATATCTCACTAACGTCTCATTTTTTTTGACAATTCCAAAATCTTGTGTTAAACTGTTTACCAACAAACCAAAAACAAAGAATACCCGCTGGTCAATCACTGTATGACTGGCGGGTTTGCTATCTTTAGCTGTAATAGGAGGTTCATATGTTAAAGACATTAGCTGCACAAATAAAAGAATATAAACGGGATTCCATACTGACCCCGCTCTTTATGCTTCTGGAGGTTATTATGGAGACCGTTATTCCGCTTATGATGGCCTCCATCATAGATGACGGAGTGAACCGCGGAGATATTAAACATATTTATCTGATGGGAACAGGAATGGCTGTAGTGGCGGTACTGGGATTATTTGCCGGCGTTATGGGCGGAAAGTACGGAGCAAGGGCTTCTGCCGGATTTGCAAAGAATCTGCGGAAGTCAATGTATGAGAATATACAGACCTTTTCTTTTTCAAATATTGACAGATACAGCACGGCAGGGCTGGTAACACGGTTGACAACAGATGTGACAAATCTGCAAAATGCATACCAGATGATACTGCGAATGTGTATGAGAGCGCCTGCCAGTATGGTCTGCGCCATGACCATGGCATTTTTTATTCATGCAAAGTTAGCCTGTATATATCTTGCAGCGGTTATTATTCTGGGTTCCTTTCTTGTATTTATAATGATGAATGCCCATAAATATTTCAGCAGGGTCTTTCAGAAATATGATGACTTAAATGCCAGTGTACAGGAAAACGTATCTGCCATCCGGGTAGTAAAGGCTTATGTGAGAGAGGACTATGAGAAGAATATTTTTACAAAGGCAAGCGTGAATTTATATAATATGTTTTTAAAGGCGGAGAAAATCATTATATGGAACGCCCCGCTTATGCAGATTACCGTATACGGTTGTATTCTGCTGATTAGCTGGCTGGGTGCAAAGACCATAGTGGCAGGAAATCTGGAAACCGGAGAACTAATGAGTCTGCTGGCATACTGCATGAACATATTGATGAGTTTAATGATGCTGTCCATGGTTTTTGTCATGATTACTATGAGTATTGCCAGCGCGGAGCGTATAACACAGGTATTAAATGAGCAGCCGGATATTCATAATCCGGAGAATCCGGTTATGGAGGTTAAGGATGGCAGTATAGAATTCCGGAATGTGGAATTCAGTTATGGTCCGGACAGTGAGGAGCCGGTATTAAAAAATATCAATCTGCAAATCAAATCCGGTGAAACCATCGGTATTATCGGGGGAACCGGAAGCGCCAAGACCAGTCTGATTAATCTGATCAGCCGTCTGTATGACGTTACAGAAGGAACAGTGACCGTAGGAGGAAGGGATGTCAGGGAATATGACCTGGAGGTGCTTCGAAATGAGGTGGCAGTAGTACTTCAGAAAAACGTACTGTTCAGCGGAACCATATTGGAGAACCTTCGATGGGGAAATAAGGAGGCCACGGAAGAAGAGTGTAAGCAGGCCTGTATTCTTGCCTGTGCCGATGAATTTATAGAGAAGTTTCCGGATAAATACGAGACTTATATAGAACAGGGCGGAACCAATGTGTCTGGCGGGCAGAAACAAAGATTATGTATCGCCCGGGCATTACTGAAGAAGCCGAAGATTCTGATTCTGGATGACAGTACCAGTGCGGTGGATACTGCTACGGATGCAAAGATCCGGGAAGCATTTGCCGGTCATATACCGGGAACCACCAAGCTGATTATTGCACAGCGGATATCCAGTGTTCAGAATGCAGACCGTATTCTGGTTATGGAAGACGGAAGGATTAACGGCTGGGGAACCCATGAAGAACTTCTTTTAAACAATGAAATATACAGAGATGTCTACGAGTCGCAAACCGGAGGCAGCGGAGATTTTGACCAGAACGGAGGTGTGTAATATGGCAGGCAGAAACAAAACGGCAGCAGGAGCTACAAAAGAAGGAGTATCAAAAAACAAGGTTTTTGGAACCGTGTTTCGAAGACTGATGAAATATATTTTTAAAAATTACAAATGGCATTTGGCGGCAGTGGTAGTCGGTATCTTTATCAGTGTACTGGCCAGTGTACAGGGGACTCTGTTTATGAAGACTCTGGTAGATGAATATATACTTCCGTTGATTGGCAGCGAAAATCCCGATTTTAGCAGTCTGCTGTATGCAATAGGAAAAGTAGCTGCATTTTACGGAATCGGTGTGGCTGCAACTTATATATATAACCGGATTATGATATATGTCAGCCAGGGAACCTTAAATAATCTGAGAATCGACATGTTTACCCATATGGAAAGTCTTCCGATAAAATATTTTGATACCCATGTTCATGGAGATATTATGTCAATTTATACCAATGATACGGATACTCTTCGTCAGATGGTGGGGCAGAGTATGCCGCAATTGCTGTCCGGCCTGATTACAATAGTCAGCGTATTTATCAGTATGCTGCTGTTAAGTATACCACTGACGGGCTTAACCCTGCTCATGGTAATTATTATGCTGACTGCTACAAAAAAGCTGGCAGGACTCAGCGGAAGATATTTTGTGGCGCAGCAGAAGGCAATCGGTGCTGTAAACGGATATATAGAAGAAATGATGGACGGACAGAAAGTTATAAAAGTATTCTGTCATGAGGAAGAGAGTATTGCCGAATTTGATAAATTAAACCAGCGTTTGTTCGAATGTGCGGATAAAGCTAATACATTTGCCAATGTTCTGGCGCCGGTTATTGCCCAGCTGGGAAATATTAGTTATGTATTATGTACCATGGTAGGAGGGGTTCTGGCTCTGAATGGAATTGGAGGTTTTACTTTGGGGGGCCTTGCCAGTTTTCTGACATTTAATAAAAGTTTCAATATGCCTATCAATCAGGTGAGCCAGCAGCTAAACAGTATTGTAATGGCCATGGCGGGCGCAGGGCGTATCTTTGCCCTTCTGGATGAACAGCCGGAAACCGATGACGGGTATGTCAGTCTGGTAAATATCAGGGAAGTAAACGGAGTGATTACAGAATCTGAAAACCGTACCGGAAAATGGGCATGGAAACATGTTCATCAGGCAGACGGCTCTGTTGACTATAAGGAATTGAAGGGGGATGTGGTATTTAACGATGTGGATTTTGGATATAGGGACGATAAAATTGTATTGCATAATGTAAAACTATATGCAAAGCCGGGACAGAAAATTGCTTTTGTTGGTTCCACCGGCGCAGGCAAGACAACGATTACAAATCTGATTAACCGGTTTTATGATATTCAGGATGGCAAGATACGATACGACGGAATCAATATAAATAAAATTAAGAAAGCGGATTTGAGACGTTCTCTGGGAATCGTGCTTCAGGATACCCATCTGTTTACCAATACGGTTATGGAGAATATACGGTATGGAAATCTGGAAGCAACGGATGAAGAAGTAATTGCGGCAGCAAAGCTGGCAAATGCCCACGGTTTTATAAAACATCTGCCAAACGGATATAATACCATGCTTACCGGGGACGGAGCAAATTTAAGCCAGGGACAGCGGCAGCTTCTGGCAATCGCAAGAGCGGCGGTGGCAAACCCGCCGGTGCTGATTCTGGATGAGGCTACCAGCTCCATTGATACCAGAACAGAGAAGATTGTACAGGACGGAATGGATAAACTGATGGCAGGAAGGACTACGTTTGTAATTGCCCATAGGTTGTCAACGGTAAAAAACAGTGATTGTATTATTGTTCTGGAGCAGGGAAGGATTATTGAAAAGGGCAGTCATGAGGAGCTGCTGACGGAAAAAGGGAAATACTACCAATTGTACACAGGGAAGCTGAATATGTCGTAATTTGTTTTGACATCTGTTTATCGGTGTGATAAACTTTAAATAAGTATGTACAGTCGGGACCTGGGCACTGCGGACAGGTCAGATGTTTAATGATGGAAAAACAAAAGCGGTGCAGGAATGAGGTGCGTTTTGGATAAGTATGAATACAATGTAAAATCAGACCAGATTAGGAAGTTATATAGCCATAAGGAATATGAAGCAGCTGCCAAAATTGCAGATGAGATTGACTGGAGAAAAGTGAAGGATAACTCCATGATATCCAGAGTGGCGGATGTTTATGAAAATAATAAGGAATACAGCAAAGCAAAGGAGATACTGCTGATTGCCTATGAACGTTCTCCTCTGGGCAGGCAGCTGGCATACCGGCTGACCATATTATCTCTCCGGACCAGGGATTTTGTGGAAGCGGATGAATTTTATCAGGATTTTGTGGAGATGTCTCCGATGGATGTGGCACAATATATTTTAAAATACAGAATTGCTAAAGCCAAGGGAGAAGATACGGATATACTGATTAGTATTCTGGAAGCTTATGTAGAAGTGGAAAAGGATGAGAGATGGCAATATGAACTGGCGAAATTATATCATGATGCAGGATATGAAGATAAGTGTGTATCCATGTGTGAAGACATCATCGTCTGGTTTAACGGCGGAAAGTATGTGGAAAAGGCCATAAAACTGAAGCAGCTCCATAAGAAGTCTGCAGTTCAGCCGGACATTCCTGCAAAAAAAGAAATCGAAAGCACACCTGTTATATCTGAACTTTCGGAAGAAACAAAACAGCCGGTCAGCGATAATACATTACAGAATATTGTTTTGAAAGGCAGTTTACGTGAAAAAGAAAGGTCAGTAGAAGGCATAACCGGAATTCTCAAAGGACTGGATAACCTGATGGAAGAAACCGGAGAGCCGGAGGAAGTGAAATGGCAGGAGGAATCTGCCATACAACCGGAAACGGCGGCACAGGATTTATCCGTTCAGGAAAAAATCGATGCTGCATTGGCAGATGATACAGATGCGGCAGCAGTAAATGCCGCATTAGAGGCAATCAAAGCGGCAGAAAAGGCAGCATATGAGGCGCAGAAAGCGGCTGAAGTGGCAAAAAGACTGGCCAGGGAAGCACAGTTAAAGGCACAGGCAGCAGAAAAGGCGGCCAGGCATGAGGATATATCCGATTTGGATATTGATGATGACGAAGAAGACGAGGATGATATCTATGCAGGTCTGTCGGGAGAAGAAATCAGCCGGCAGATGGAAGAAGAGGATATTTTAAAAGGCGATGCCGAAATCGCCCCGAAAGATGTTATTGAAATATTTGAATTTGATGAGAAAAAAGATGGAAAATGCAGCCATATTGGCGAGGAACTTACCAAAACGGCGGAAATTGATATAGAGGAAATCAATTTTCAAATAGAGAAAACGGAAAATAATATTTATGATACTGCCAATATTCAGGCGGCATTGGCTGTCAGTATGGAAAAAATCATGGATATGGAATCTTCGAAACCGGAAGAAGCCAGAAATCCGTTTGAGCCGAATACTGAGGAATCAGCAGAACTGCAACCGGAACTGGAAATGACAGATTCCGTACAGACGAAAGAGACGGAACAGGAACAGGCAGATGCAGAGACAGACATACCGGAACGGACATTTATAGAAGAAGTTACCGAATCTGATATATCAGAGAAAACTGAACTTTCGAAATCTACAGAATCGGAATCCGTATCAGGAGATATTAATCTGGAGCGGACCAAAGTTATAGACAGGGAAGCTATCAGCCGGGCGATGGCAAGACAGAAGGAGTTTTTCTCTAAGATATCCATGGAAGAAGATATTGATTTGGATGAACCAATGGAGATAAATGAACAGATTGAAGGCCAGGTAACCATCGAAGAAGTTTTGACAGAGTATGAGCGCCGAAAAGAAGAAACCATGAATACGGCTAAAATGGCGGAAGCCATTGAAGCTGTGAAGGCGGAGATGGCAGCCGAAGAACAGGAAGCGTTAAATCTGAAGCAGACGGAACCGGTAGTCCACATTGAAGTGAAGCAGGAGACGGACACGGATATAGTACAAAAGGAAGAAGAAGCGCCTGCTCAGGAGAAAACAGCGGAGCCAGCCGTTCCGAAGGAAGCGCCAGAAACTGTCGTTCCGAAGGAAGCGCCAGAAACTGTCGTTCCAAAGGAAGCGCCAGAAACTGCCGTTCCTGGTAAGGTAAACGATATTAATCTGCAGGCATTATCCGTGCATAAGATTCCGGAAATATTTAAAAATATGTTTGGAGATTTCCTGACATTTGAAGGCATGGAAGAAAAGATTGCGGATACATTGAATAATCTTATCAATAATTTTGTGATGGACGGAACCTCCAAAACAAATAATGTGATAATAACCGGAAGTGCCAAAGTGGGAAAAACTGCTCTGGGCCTGAGTATCATCAAAGCGGCCAACAGGGGAAGAAAGAGAAAACGCAGAAAAGTCGCCAAAGTGAAAGCTACGGCATTAAACAAACGGGGCGTATCCACTGCAATGATGCAGATACTGGGAACCGATTTGATTATTGAACAGGCAGGAAATCTAATGCCAAATACCTTAATTGATTTGATGACCGTTATGAAATCATATACGGAAGAAATGCTGATTATTCTGGAAGATGACAAGGCAGCCATAGACAGAATGCTGGATAATATGCCTGATCTGAAAGAACTGTTCAATAACCGTGTGGATATCATGGAATTTGAGATTAATGATTTGGTGAAGGTTGCAAAGGCATATGCGGAACGGGAACATTACACCATTGATGATATAGGAATTCTGGCGCTATATGCTAAAATTGATGATATCAGTGGAAGAAACCAGGGAATGACTTTTGAGGAAGTTGAAGAAGTGATTGACGATGCCATTGACCATGCCAACCGGTTTACCATAGGAAAGATTATCGGAAAACTGAAAAAGAATAAATTAGGAATGGGTGTTCTGACGGAGGAAGATTTCTTATAATCCTGTCAGCACCTGAATTGAAACAATAAATGGAAATCATGTTATAATAAATCCTTGATTTTATGGATATTTTTATAACATGATTTTTTTCATACAGAGAATATGACAATTGTAACTTGTGTTTAGAGGTGGTATTTAATAGAATAATATCATAAACAAAAACAATAACAATTTTTATATATGGAAGGAAGGTAGTTTAATGAAAGTAAAAAAATCAAATTTAATATGGGGGTTTATATTTATCCTTGCAGGAATTCTGTATATTTTAAATGAATTCTTTGGATTACCGTTTGATATCTGGGATTTATGGCCGCTGCTGATTATTCTGCCAAGTATTAACAGTATGCTGAAAAAAGGACCGAGGGTTGGAAATATTATCTTTTTCTTTTTGGGACTGGCGATTTTGCTGGATTCCATGAATATCGTGAATGACAGGATACTGGATAAATTATTTATTCCAATCTGTCTCATCGTAATTGGAATCGCATTTATATTCAGAGACAGAATATTTGACAGAAATGCACCAAAATCCGTAGGCGGAGACTTTTTTAAACAGAGTGACGGAGATAGTTATACAGCTATATTCAGTGCTAATAAGGTAAATCTTCCCCACGACGTATTTAACGGAGCAGAGATTACGGCTGTATTTGGGGGAGTGGAGATGAACATGAGAGAAGCTGTAATCACAAATGATGCAGTAATAAATTGTACGGCGATTTTTGGTGGTGCAGACATCTTTGTACCGGCCGGTGTAAATATCAAAGTTTCCGGGCTTCCGATTTTCGGCGGTGTAACAAACAAATGCATAAATTATGAAAACGAAAATGCTCCGACGCTTTATATCAATGCAACCTGTATGTTTGGAGGTGTGACGGTGAAATGACATCATTTGAGAAAATTGTAAAATATACAGCAACCGCATTTGCTGCATTGCTGGCAGTAGGAATCGTTGTAGGCATTCTGCAGGGGATTTTGTTCTTAATAGGAATAATCGGCGGCAATTATGGAAAAACCATTGATAGCAGTCAGTCGTTTGAGGCAAAACAGGTTCGAAATATCCAGATAGAATCTTCGGTGGGAGATATAAGGATATTTGAGACTGACGGGGATAAGATTCTGATAGAAGGGAAAAAGGTTTCGGAAAGATTTACCTGTGAACTTGGTGATGAAGGTACCATTGTAATAAGGAATAAGAATACCGGAACTTTTATATTTAACCTGTTTCGGCACAGCCCTTCCATATATATATATATTCCGAAAAATGTAAAACTGGATGTTGTAGAAATGGAATTAGGTGTAGGCGACCTGAGGATGGAGCAGCTGAAGGCAGCAGAACTGAATGTTGACAATGGAGTGGGAGATATCAGGTTAACAGACTGTGAAATTCTTTCTTCCGAATATGATTTGGGAATTGGCGACATACGGATGGAAAACTGCAAAATGGGAGATATAAAAGCCGAAAATGGAATCGGAGATGTGAGATTGGAACTGGAGGGCGATATCGACAATTATGAGATTGAAATTGATAACGGTATTGGCGATAACGAGATTAATGGTGAGAACAGAAAAAATTATGAAACAGAAAAAGCGAAATATGAAATCAGCTGTGACAGCGGCATTGGGGATGTAAAAATTAATATCAGGAAATAACATTTTATAAGAAGTTTTGACACAATTGTTGAAACTTCTTTTTTTCTATGTTATAGTAGGACTTTGCAAGGAATATTAGACTAAGACGGAGGTAATCATGGAAGTATCAGAACTTAAGCAGATTGCAAATGAAGTGAGAAAAGGCATTATAACGGCTGTGCACAGTGCAAAGTCAGGACATCCGGGTGGTTCGTTATCGGCAGCAGATATCATGACTTATTTATATTTTGAAGAGATGAACGTGGACCCTGAGGAGCCGAAAAAGGCAGACAGGGATAGATTTGTATTATCCAAAGGTCATGTGGCGCCTGCTCTTTATTCCACACTTGCACAGAGAGGCTTTTTTCCGAAAGAAGATCTTGTGCAATTGAGAAAGACCGGTTCTTATCTTCAGGGACATCCTGATATGAAGGGTACAGCCGGTGTGGATATGTCCAGCGGTTCATTGGGACAGGGCATTTCGGTAGCTGTGGGAATGGCTATTTCTGCCAGATTATCTGGTGAATCATACCGTGTGTATACTTTGCTGGGCGACGGTGAGATACAGGAGGGACAGGTCTGGGAAGCCGCTATGTTTGCAGGGTTCCGCAAACTGGACAACCTGGTGGTCATTGTTGATAACAATAATCTTCAGATAGACGGTTCTGTGGATGAAGTATGCTCGCCTTATCCAATTGATGAAAAGTTTAAGGCATTTAACTTCCATGTTATAAATGTAGATGCGCATGATTTTACCGAACTGGCTCAGGCATTTAAAGAGGCAAAAAATACCAAGGGACAGCCAACGGCTATCATAGCGAAAAGTATCAAGGGCAAGGGTGTGTCTTTCATGGAAAATAATGTGAAATGGCATGGCAGCGCTCCAAACGACGAAGAATTTAAAATTGCAATGTCAGATTTGGAAAAAATTGGTGAAAGCCTTAAGTAGAATGTAGAAATGAGGTTAGATTATGTCAGAAGTTATAAAGAAAGCAACAAGAGAAGGTTATGGAGACGGCCTTGTTGAAATAGGAAAAGAGTTTGATAATCTTGTGGTTTTGGATGCAGACCTTGCAGAAGCTACAAAGACCTGTGTATTTAAAAAGGAATTTCCTGAGCGTCATATTGACTGTGGGATTGCAGAGTGTAATATGATGGGCGTGGCTGCAGGGCTTGCGGCTACAGGAAAGGTACCGTTTGCCAGTTCTTTTGCCATGTTTTCGGCAGGCCGGGCGTTTGAGCAGGTTCGAAATTCCATTGGATATCCTCATCTGAATGTTAAGATAGGTGCTACCCATGCCGGTATATCGGTGGGAGAAGACGGAGCCACCCATCAATGCAATGAGGATATTGCCTTGATGAGAACCATTCCGGGAATGGTAATCTTAAATCCTTCCGATTATATTGAGGCAAAGGCTGCGGTCCGGGCGGCATATGAATATGACGGCCCATGTTACTTAAGATTCGGCAGATTGGCAGTACCGGTTATCAATGACAATGCCGAATATAAATTTGAAATAGGAAAGGGAGTTACCCTGCGGGAAGGAAAAGACGTAACGATTATTGCTACCGGACTTACGGTATCCGGCGCACTGGAGGCTGCAATGCGGCTGGCAACAGATGGAATAGAGGCTAAGGTAATCAATATGCACACGATTAAGCCATTGGATGAAGAACTGGTAATCGCTGCGGCAAAGGAAACCGGGAAAATCGTAACAGTAGAGGAGCATTCGGTTATTGGTGGTCTGGGAAGTGCGGTCTGCGATGTTTTAAGCGAGAATTATCCGACTCCGGTTAAAAAACTGGGGGTTTATGACAGATACGGAGAATCCGGTCCGGCAGTGGAGCTGGTAAAGAAATACGGACTGGATGGGGATGGTATTTATGAATCAGTAAAGAAATTCATATGATTTGTTTCAATATAAAAAGCCGGGATAGTAAATAATATTTATTATTCCGGCTTTTATATTTAAGGTTCATTAGAACCTGCATTATCTGCATTCAGCGCATCCAATGACATCTTCATAATCCGTTCTGCTTCTTCTTCAGAAATGGACAGATATTTTGCAAGTTCCGGAAGCGTGGGAGTTCGTCCAAGATCCCGGCTTAATTCCACGGAAGCCTTGTCCATCCGGTTGGCATTGTCCGCCAGATGCTTTCCCAGACGGCAGGAGATATTCTGTTCATGAATGGCATCACTCATGGCACGGGAGATACATTGTAGCAGATAGTCATGGAATTCTGATAAATCTATGGTACCGGAAGAATCGGAAAAATAGGTTGATACGCCTTCTGTCAGCCCAAGGTTGCCTTCCTGTATCAGGTCTCCGGTGGTCACCCCTTTGTTCTTATAATCATCCAGTACGGAAAGTACAAGATGGAGATTTCCTTCAATCAGCTGATTGACCGTATGGCTTGTATTATTTTCCGGTATGGAATCATAAAGCAGTTTTAATAATTCCAATTCCCTGGAGTCTTCCAGTGGGGCAAGAGAATTTGTTTCTTCCAGGTACATGTTGACAAATTTCTGTTCTTCTTCAGTTTCAAAAGGAACTGTTTTCGAGAGTTTTTCCAGCTGCTGATCATTTTCCTGAAAATTGTCTTTGGATTTTGTGTTATGCTGAATATAATCCTGTATCGTTATTTTGTTTTCCAGTAAATAATCATAGATATATTGATACATGGATTCATCTTCTATAATGCCGTTAAAGGTCTGATGTATTTCATCAAGGCTTACAATGCCGTTGTTGATATTTGAGGTTTCCACAAGAAAAGCCAGAGCTTCATGAAACTGAAGCTGTTTGTCTTTGTCATTTTTTTCTGAATCGGTTCTGCCCATAAATCTTTGTTCCTCCTTTATTGTTATTGCTATATTGTAGCCTATTTGATAAAATATAGCAAGGAAGGTTTATTTCAAAAATTATAAGAATGGAGAAACGCTTATGGGAAAAAAACTGGCATTATTACTTATGGTGATACTAGTTGCCGTATCATTACCGGCATGCAGCGGGAGTAAGGGGATAAAGACAGAAAGCGGCGGGGAATCCAATAGGACGGAGGATGAAAAAATCTTTGATGAATTGTTCAATCTGGAAAATAAGGTTACGGTCAGAGTAGATATTTCAGAAAAGGAATTAGAGAAGATTCAGAAGGATTTTGATAAGTATGACAGCATGGGGAATAAATCACCTATTTACAGGATTGCAGATAAAGTTACGATTACCATCGGTGATGAATCCTATGAGATAGAAGAAGTGGGAATCCGGATTAAAGGTAATACTACCAGAGAACCGGTCTGGGACAGAAGAAGCGGAAATTTAAATCTGACACATTACAGGCTTAGTTTTAATGAAACTTTTGATGATGAAGCCTATTACGGTGAGGAAGCAAAAGCCTGGGTTAGCGAAGAAGAGCGTCAGGCGAGAAAAGACAGGCGTTTTGCTACATTGAAGTCTTTGGAACTGAAATGGAACGGCAATTATGACAATACTTATGTAAGGGAATATTATGCTTTTACCATGTTTCGGGAGAACGGTGTACTGGCAGCACATACAGGTCTCAGTCAGGTTATTGTGCAGGATAAGAATTATGGTGTTTACAGTATTTATGAACCAATTGATAATATTTTTATAAAAAAGAATCTGCCGGAGGAGGACTGGGACGGAGATTTGTATAAATGCGGCTGGACATTTTCGCCGGCCAATTATACCAATCGTGTAACATATGGAATTGAGGATGAAGATGCCCGAAAAGTTTTTAACCATGATCTGAAGACGAATAAGTCTCATTCGGAGCATGAAAGTCTGAAGCATCTGTTAGAGGTTCTGAACAGTACAGAGTTATCAAAAGAGACTTTTGAAACCGTTGTGGATACGGATCAGCTTTCAAAGTTTTTTGCTTTAAGTTATTTTACAGGAAATCCTGATGACATGAGGAATAATTATAATAATCATTATGTTTATTTTCTGAAAAGTTCGGGAAAAGCTATTTTTATTCCGTATGATTATGACCGCTGTCTGGGGATTACCTATAACTGGAATCCGGAAGGATCCGGCATGACTGCCGTATCGCCGTTTTCGGAGAGGGCGGAAGGAAATCGTTCGAACCAGTCAAATCCACTGATACGCAACTCTATTTTTGAGGGAGAATTTCTGTATGAGCAGTATAAAGGAGAGTTGGAAAAACTGGCAGGTAGCAAATGGCTGAAAGAGGAAACATTTAATGCTTATTATGAGACTGCGAAGGCAAATTACGAAGAGGTGTGCCGTCCGGACTATGATTTTGCCAATGCGGATGAAGAGCGGTTTTATTTCAGCCTGGACGGAAAATTTACTGGTGGGGATGAGGATAATATGTCAGCCGCCGAATTTTTTGAGCGGATTCTGGACACATATAATAAAGCAGCAGACAGATAATCCCTGAAATTGTTGAAAAAACGGAAGGTATCCTTAGATGGATAGCCTTCCGTTTTATTTATAATAATATGCGGTTTGCAATTGCCTTTTTTATTTGCCTGAAAGAAATTTGGACTGCCGGAGCGGTTACTTCTGCTGATCAAGCATATCCTGTATTTTTCGCTGCACATAGGCGCCGAGAAATTTTTTATCTTCTTTTTCAAGTTCGGAGACAATGACCGGTTCGCCGAACTGTATGGTTACCTTACCTTTTCGTAATTTTGGAAACTGGTCTTCGAAAATAGCCGAAGTACCCCAAAAGGCCACCGGAATAATCGGGCAATTGGATTTTTCTCCCATTTTTAAACTGCCTTCTTTAAAAGGCAGCATTTTTCCGTCTTTGGAACGGGTGCCTTCGGGAAAAACAAATATGGAAACTCCATTTTTAATTTGTTCCACACCCTTTAAAATGGTTTTTAAACCTGCTTTAATATCGTTTCTGTCTAAGAAGAGACAGTTTACATAATACATCCATATCCGCAGAAATGGTACTTTAATCATTTCTTTTTTAGCAACATAGCCCATTACTTTATGAATCTGTACATAAGAAACCAGTATATCGAAAAAACCGTTATGATTGCCTACGAAGAGGCAGGCTTTGTCAGGGGGAATATTGTCACATCCCTTTGCCTCTATTTTGACGCCTGAAATGAATAAACATATCCGAAAGGCGCCTGCTACAATGCATCTGGAAGATTTATGGCGGACGTTCATATTGATTTTTCCTATGATCCATTCAATCAGATATACAGGAATACTCAGCAGGAAAAAGAAAATCAGAAATAAAATAAGGATTAAAAGTCTTATCATTTTGTTTGTTCCTTCCGTTTTTTATGTAATGTGTGTTTCATATTATAACATATTCTGCCATTATTGTAAAAACTCATCTGAAAAATATTTAGCATCTTTGCAGACATAGCGAATATGCCATGGTTCATCTACATATCCGGTATATTGGGAATTTTCTTTTGTAAAACTGAATACAAATCCAAATTTTCCGGCATTTTTCTTTAGCCATATGCCTTCCGGGGTGTATTCGAATTCTTCGCATAATTCATAGTCCAAAGCGGCGCAGGAAACGTCGATTGCCAGTCCGGTCTGATGTTCGCTGGTTCCGGGAAATGCTATATGGGAATTAGTATGTGCTTTCCCACGCTTTATCATACTGTCATCATATATTTCTTTCTGCCTCTCGTAGCTTCTGAATGCCGATACCCCCATAAGGAAAAGACCATCTTTGAGACAGGCGCGAAAAAGCTGTTGCAGAGGTTCATACATTACCTTGGAAACACAGCGTTTCATATCCGATATCGGAGCGATAAACGGCACGGAAGAACGGATCAGGTCGCCAGGAATATAGGCAGGCGGCAACGGGTGATAGCGGTCGGTTATGTAATGTGGACAATTACTCATGGTTCACCTCATATTTATACAAACGTCATGGACAATGTGTACAAAAAATAATTATTTGGTTAGTATAAGTATATGATTGGACAGGGGGATTTGTTCTGTTATATTTGGTAATTTAAATAAGAGGTGGTTTTCTGATTTCGGATTGTAAAATCTGTCGGAATGGGATATACTTGTTTTATTCTGATGTTCGATTTATGATATCATATTTGGAAAGACGATTATAGACGAAAAGGTTTGGTGGAAGATATGGGAAGAAGTTTAACGTTATTAACGGATTTGTATGAACTGACAATGATGCAGGGATATTTTAAAAATAAGATTAACGAAGTTGTGGTATTTGACGCGTTTTACCGGAAGAATCCCAATGACGGAGGGTATGCCATTGCCTGCGGACTGGAGCAGGTAATCGAGTATATCAAGAATCTGAATTTTTCCTATGATGACATTGTATATCTGAGAGGATTAAATATTTTTGACGAAGATTTTTTGGATTATCTGAGTTCATTCCATTTTACCGGGGATATCTATGCGGTGCCGGAGGGAACGGTAGTATTTCCCATGGAACCGCTGGTAAAAGTTGTTGCGCCGATAATGGAAGCACAACTGGTTGAGACTGCGATTTTAAATATCATTAATCATCAGAGTCTGATTGCCACAAAGGCGGCAAGGGTGGTTTATGCGGCGAAAGGTGACGGTATCATGGAATTCGGGCTGAGACGGGCCCAGGGGCCGGATGCGGGAATCTATGGCGCAAGAGCGGCGGTCATCGGAGGCTGTGTCGGAACTTCTAATGTGCTTACAGGTGAGATGTTTGACGTCCCGGTAAAAGGAACTCATGCACACAGTTGGATTATGAGTTTTACCGATGAATATACGGCATTTAAGAAATATGCTGATTTGTATCCAGAAGCATGTATTCTTTTGGTGGACACTTATGACACTCTTCGTTCCGGTGTTCCCAATGCCATAAAAGTATTTAAGGAAATGCGGGAAAAAGGCATTGAACTTAAAAATTACGGAATCCGTCTGGATAGCGGAGATTTGGCATATCTATCCAAGAAGGCAAGAAGGATGCTGGACGATGCTGGATTTGCAGATGCAGTTATTTCAGCCTCCAGTGATTTGGACGAATATCTGATTGACAGTCTGAAAACACAGGGGGCTAAGATTTCTTCCTGGGGCGTGGGAACGAATCTGATTACTTCCAGAGACTGTCCGGCTTTCGGCGGCGTATATAAGCTGGCTGCAATCATGGATGATGAGACTGGCGAGTTTATTCCTAAGATTAAATTATCCGAGAACACCGTTAAGATTACGAATCCAGGCAATAAAACGGTATTCCGGATTTACGATAAAGACACCCATAAGATTATTGCGGATTTAATAGCTCTGGTGGATGAAGTGATTAACGAGGAAGAAGACCTGTTAATATTTGACCCGATTGAAACATGGAAGAAGACATTGCTGGAAGCTGGTGCATATACGGTCAGGGAATTGCCGGTACAGGTTTTTAATCGTGGTGTATGTATTTATGAATCACCAGAAGTCATGTCCATACAGCAATATTGCAAGGAAGAGCAGGAAACACTGTGGGATGAAACCAGACGGCTGGTAAATCCCCATCAGGTTTATGTGGATTTAACGGACAGGCTTTATAAGATGAAAAAAGAGATATTGGATAATCATAAGATTGCCAGAAAGACGAAATAGGATACTGGATAACAGGGATATGGAAGAGAAAATAAAATATAAATATCTGATTTATATTCCGGCATTGTTTATTATTGGCTGTTTTTTGTTCATATGGGGAATTTCCATGACATCAGAGGGATATGAAAACAGAAAAAATCTGAAAAGAATATTACATGAGGATACTTTTGATTTAAACAAGATTTCGGAGAGAAAATATATATCTCTTTCTGATTATAATGTTTATGGCATATATAACAACGGCAGATTTTTTCCCTCCTGTTATGATTTTATAACAACTAAGGAAAATCTATATTATGTAGCTGAAATTTATAATGGAAAGGAAGCTTTCGCCATACCGGTACAGTCGGTCATGCCTTTTGGACTGGAAGGAAAAGACCCGTTTCAGGCGGGCATTGATAATACCGGACATTCTGAATATAAGGTTACAGGGAAAATAGAGAAAACCGATGAAACAGCACTGGAACTGACTGAGCAGGTTGCAGAGGAACATGGTTTGAACAAACTTCTTAATCATACGGTAGTTACGGAATATAAAATTGTGATCGTGGATGTGAATGAAGAAAAAGACCGGATGAGGAAAGGGCTTTGGATTTTGTTTGCGGCAGTATTGCTGATTGCTGGTTCCAGACCGTGGAAGATGATTCAGAAGATAGAAATACCGCTACAGAAATCCTTTCAATATATTTATGAAAAAGAATATGATGACCGGGATTTAAGAGTGATTGGGGAAGAGGCGCGAATATTAAGAGCAAACATAAAGTGTTTGGAGCGGCAGTATTCCGCAATGCGGAAAGCAGTGGTTCGAAACAGTATATGGGGGCTGATATTTATGTTTGTATGTTTTTTGCATCCTGTTGCTTTTGAAATCTATATACTTTGTATGCTCTTTATAACTAAGATGATTTTTGGGTGGCTTCGTCTGTTTTTAAACAAAGATTTAAAATACAGCAGATGGATTATGCATTTGTTTCAGCGTGTGCCGGTGAAAGAAAATATACGGCTGGAACAGGAAAAGCTGGAACGTTGTGATGCTCTATTGGATATGATTTATCAAGTTGTATAAAGAAATTGTTTGACAGAAATAAATAATTAATGAGTCGCCTTATATTTGTGGTAGAATGCTGTGTTAAATTCAGATATTTGAATCAATGACTGAAAAAACACTCCGCATATGTATATGTCATCATATGCGGAGTGTTTAATTTTATTAATTTGGCAATTATGCTGTCTGCTTGTTTTCAGCATTTAGTTGTAGATAGTATTTCAACGAACTATACAGCTGGCAACCGTAAAACGCAAAACCGGTACAGAATGTCAAAGCCATATATTGTAAGAAATAATTAAAATGTTCATATTGTCCGAGCGCGCAGGCTAAAGCCGTAAGAACAAGTATCATTAAAAGCTTTTCCCGTTTCGTCAGTATAGCGGTAATACCCATCAGGCTGAAAACTATCAGTTCAACAAAATATAAATCGGCTCCGGCATGATTTCTTGCACATTCAATTATTTTAATAACTGCATAAACGGTAAATGCCAGATAAACAAGGTGGCAGATAATAGAGAGACGTTTAAAAATATTTATTCTATTATTTGCATATTCGCAAAAATTCTTACTATTGTTTTCATATTCCTGTTTATATGTAAAGAATCTGTAATATGTATTCTTTAAAAAGTTAATCATATGGTTCTCCTTTTGACAGGTTGTCCAAATATTATAATTATATTTTAAAAATAATTTAAGAAATGTCAAGATTTTTTTATTCGAATGTAAATTTTAAATTATAATCAGACGGATTTATATTTACATCAATAGATTTATCGGTGTATAATAAACAAAACAATATTTAAATTTTAAATCATAGCAGAGGAGATACAGTCATGGGAATATTTGGAGAGAAAAAAACAAAGCTTCCTGAAAAATTAGGCGACAGGGAGCCTTTATCCGGTACCATACCGAAGGAGTATTCATATATGCTGGGTGTGCCGAGGAACCAGCAGGATATTGATAACATGGATGAAATGATTGACAGGGTGAAAAGCGATGATGAAATAGAGGTTGTGGCAAAATCTACAGGTGAAAATCCGTGTGTAGTTGTAAAATATAAAGAGGAAGAGTACAGTGTGGAGTTTCATGTGACGACTTTTGAAATTCCTGAATTATTTACTATTAACCATTTACTGGATGAGGACAGTATCAGAATCATTCAGAATAATAAGAGGGGGTTAAGTATTACCATGACATTTGGAAGTGTGAATGTGGTTTCTTATCATTTGCAGTTAAAAATGTTAAATATAATGATACCGGATCTGGTTGCAGTTGTAGATTTCAGTTGTGAGAAGATTTATTCCGGCAAGTGGGCAAAACTGGCGGCACAGTCAAAGGTTCCGCCGTCTCCGTTATATCTGTATACTGTGCAGGCGGTATCCGGCAAGAAAGATAAAGTATGGCTTCATACCCACGGACTGAATCGCTGTGGCGGTGTGGAACTGGAAATTCTGGATTCGGATCAGGAAAACTGCAACAGCCATTATAATATTATTATGGCGCTGGCAGGCAGGATTGTGGATAAAAACGGTTTTATAAATGAAAGCGAGCCTATCTACATAGCGCAGTTATCCAAAGATATAGAATTGGTGGCTACATGGGTGGACTGGAAACGTGTGATGTCAAATATTGACAAAAAGGATTTAGGCGGCTTAATGGACCGCACGGGTGAAGGACATAATGGAAAGACCGGAATTGTATATCTTTATGCCTCCGAGTCGGATTATAATAATGAGGTTTATTCACCGGTTTCCATTTATGACAGGGAACTGGCAGACAATCCTCTGATTATGTATACAAACGAAGAGACTGCAAGAATGAAAGCCCTGGCGGAAGAAAGACTTTATATTCTGAAAGACTGTGTAAAGAACAGAGGTGCAGAGGCTCTGATAAAAGTCGGTTTGGACCCGGATCCGGAATATGATATGGAAGAAGGTTTTCATGAGCATATATGGTTTAAGTTGTTGGAGTTAAGGGAAAACACGTTTACGGCGGAACTGACACAGGAGCCGTATTATGTAAACAACTTAAAAGCTGGCGATTTTCGGGAAATCAGCTATGATGATATTACAGACTGGATGATGTTTATGGATGAGCAGAGAATTACACCGGATTCGGTATATTTGGTATTGTAAAAGAAAACAGGGAAAACGGAACGGTATGAATAAAAAGGATAAATATGCCGTTATCACAGATAAGGGCTTAAAAATAACTTATGATGAACTGGAAAAGCTGGAGGCTGCCTTTGTACACGGAATCAGGAAAGGTAGCCTGATTCTTATATTGTGCGGCAATAATATTGAAACTTTAACGGCATATACCGGATGCCTGAAAAACGGAATTGTTCCCATAATGGTAAGTGCAGATACCAACGGAGAAAGATTAGCGGAACTTATGGAAAACTATCGGCCGGAGTATCTGTGGGTTCCACAGAAACCTGAATATAAAACGGCAGATTATTTACGGCAGGCAGGACGGAACCGGGTATATAGGTATGGCAGTTACAGTTTGCTTAAATCGTGGTTTCATCCATCGGAAGAATTTACGGAAAAAAGTTTATATAAAGATTTGGCATTATTGTTATCCACTTCCGGATCAACAGGAAGCAGCAAACTGGTCAGGCTCAGTAAGGATAATATACGAACCAATACACTGGATATTATAGAATCCCTTAAGATTAGTGAAAATGACCGGGCAGTTACCACACTGCCCCTGCATTATACCTATGGTTTATCTGTGGTCAATACCCATTTATATTCCG
The DNA here is from genome assembly GCA_022794265.1 of Lachnospiraceae bacterium. GTDB lineage: Bacteria > Bacillota > Clostridia > Lachnospirales > Lachnospiraceae > Bovifimicola. The sequence continues at coordinate 70,800 of JAAWEK010000015.1, read as the reverse complement.
GAGGGGTTATTCTGCTGACGGAGGAAAAAATCATATCCAATGATTTCTGGGAATTTTTTAATGAACATAAAGGGACTTCTTTTGCCGGGGTACCCTATACCTATGAGATGCTGGAAAAGCTGAAACTGTATAAAAAGATGCCGGATTCACTAAAAACCATGACCCAGGCCGGCGGCCGTCTGGATGTTGAATTGCAGAAAAAAATCTGTGCCTGCGCGGAGCAGAAGGGAATAGACTTTTATGTAATGTATGGCCAGACAGAAGCAACTGCCAGAATCGCATGTATGAAATCCACATTGGAACAGCCGATGGGCAGTGTGGGCAGACCTATCGGAACGGAAGAGGTCTATATTTCTGAAGAGGGTGAGGTACTTGTGAAGGGTAAAAATGTATCTTTGGGATATGCAGTGAACCGTTTGGATTTATCAAAGGGAGATGAAAACAGGAGCTTATTGCATACCGGGGATAAGGGATATATAGACGGGAAGGGGTATCTTTATATCTGTGGGAGAATGGACAGAACGGCAAAAATATACGGGAACAGGATTAGTCTGGACGAGCTGGAAATAATACTGGCAAGAGAGTTTCCTGCTTATACTTTTATCAGTCTGTCAGATGGTGATAAAATCATTATTTTTTCCGATGTCAGGGAAAAAGATGAGATTTCGGAATATTTAAGCGGACAGACCGGTTTTAGCAGAATTGTATTTCAGGTAGTATCCGTTTGTGATATAGCGAGGAAAGAGAACGGGAAGATTGATTATAAATATTATAAGGAACTACTTTAAAATGGCGGATAGGAGATGTAGATGAATAAAAATACAAAACTTATATTGGCAGTCATTGTAACAATATTATGTATATCATTAATCAGTGGCAGTATGGTTTTAATGATGGAACGTAAGGAAAAATGGCCGCCGGATGATATTTATGTATTTAATACCAAAGGATATATGGCATATGAAACAGAAGAAGAAATAACAATTGATATTCTTCTTTGCTCTCTGCATCGGAACGGCAAAAATCCAATGGAGAAATATGAGAATATTTATTTTGAAACGGATACAGGTATCAGATATCAGTCAGATATAACAAGTAATATTAAAGAACTATTGTTTGATGAAGGTGAGATAATTTCCCAGTCAATTGTCAGTTTTCCGTTAAATGGAACTTTTGTCTCGGGAAATACACTGAATTTTACGAAAATGATATTACAGAATGAAGAAGGAAGGGAGATGGTACGTGAGTTTGGAAACATAGAAATTGAACTTTTACAGTCTTCTGATTTAAGTAAACAGACTGTTATTGAAATTCCTACCGCATATTCTGCAAGATTAGATAAATTTGAGTATACGATTGAAAACAAAACAAAAAATGAAATAACTGTTCAGGAATTATATTTGGGAGATGATTTTAATTATAAGGTCGCTCCGGTTTCAGTCCCTGAGTTGTCAGCACAGGAAATCCGGGTGGATTTTTTGGAAACGGAAGGCTTCGGGGATTCGCCAGAGTATGTTATTTTAAAACCTAAATTTCAGATGCTGGCGGACCAGGGACAGGAATATGTTTGTTCGGCAATAGGGCGTACTGCATATTCAGGTGCCATTAGCAATGCTGTGTTACGGGAATATCTGTGGAAATGTGTAAATGGAGAAAAAATACATTAATTAAATTTAAAGGGAAAAACTGGTCAAAATAAGCCGAATAATATTACGAAGTTAAACAGATTTTCACCAATTGACAACCTGCAAAAATATTAGTATAATAGCCACAAAATAATTAAAAGCAAAGATGAAGACCGTCATAAACCGGAAAATCACAGAGAGTCCGTATCAGGTGGAAGCGGATATGAGTAACGTTTATGATATATCACTTCGGAGCTGCAGTCTGAACCATATTTCGCCAAAGAAATATACAGTAGGAACTGACGTATTTCCCACGTTACCGGGAACGCATATTTCAGGTTTTAATATTACGGAACGGATAATTGAGCCGTAAGCATAAAGTCCTGCGTATGTCTGTAACAGGTGGTCAACGATACGAGAGCTTTCGTCCTATTACAGGAAAAAGCTCTCATTTTTATATTATAAGTAATTGCGAAATTTCTGACCTCTGACTATAAGTTTCGCAATCGCCTGTCTTTAAATTATTCAGAAAAGGAGAGTTATCATGTACGAAAAAGTTTCTACAAATCTCAATTTTGTTGAGAGAGAAAAGAAAACGGAACAGTTCTGGAAAGATAATGATATTTTCAGAAAGAGCATGGAAAACAGAAAAGAAGGAGAAACCTATACCTTCTATGACGGACCGCCTACAGCCAATGGAAAGCCCCATATCGGTCATGTGCTGACCCGCGTCATTAAAGACATGATTCCAAGATATAAAACAATGAAAGGCTATATGGTGCCGAGAAAAGCAGGCTGGGATACCCACGGACTTCCGGTAGAGCTGGAAGTGGAGAAGCTTTTGGGACTGGACGGAAAAGAGCAAATTGAAGAATACGGACTTGACCCATTTATCAGCAAATGTAAGGAAAGCGTATGGAAATATAAAGGAATGTGGGAGGATTTTTCAGGTACCGTTGGTTTCTGGGCGGATATGGATGATCCTTATGTAACTTACCATGATGACTTTATAGAATCGGAATGGTGGGCATTAAAGCAGATATGGGATAAGAAACTGTTATATAAAGGGTTTAAAATTGTGCCTTACTGCCCGCGTTGCGGAACACCGCTGTCCAGCCATGAGGTTGCCCAGGGATATAAGGATATAAAGGAACGTTCGGCAGTTGCCCGGTTTAAAGTAAAAGGGGAAGAGGCCTATATACTGGCATGGACCACTACGCCGTGGACCCTGCCATCCAATGTGGCACTTTGTGTCAATCCGGATGAGACCTATGTAAAAGTTACCACTGCCGACGGATATACTTATTATCTGGCAGAGGCGCTCTGCGAAACCATTTTAGGCGGAGATAAGCCAACAGCGCCTTATCAGGTGGTTGAAACCTTTACTGGTAAAGAACTGGAAGGAAAAGAATATGAGCCGCTCATGGACTGTGCATCGGAAATCATTGCAAAACAGCATAAGAAAGCTCATTATGTGGTATGTGATACCTATGTAACTCTTACCGACGGTACCGGAGTAGTTCATATTGCACCTGCATTCGGCGAGGACGATGCCAAGGTGGGAAGAAATTATGACCTGCCTTTTGTACAACTTGTAAACAGCAAGGGCGAAATGACGGAAGAAACCCCATATTCCGGTGTATTCTGTAAAAAGGCTGATTCAATGATATTAAAGGATTTAGAGGATAAAGGCTTATTATATGATGCGCCGAAATTTGAGCATAGTTATCCTCACTGCTGGAGATGTGATACACCGCTGATATACTATGCAAGAGAGTCCTGGTTTATTAAAATGACTGCGGTAAAAGAAGAACTGGTACGAAATAATAATACGGTAAACTGGATTCCGGAATCTATCGGTAAAGGACGTTTTGGAGACTGGTTGGAAAATATTCAGGACTGGGGCGTATCCCGGAACCGTTATTGGGGAACTCCGCTGAATATCTGGGAATGTGAGTGCGGACACCAGCATGCCATTGGAAGCCGGGAAGAGCTGGAACAGCTTAGCGGCAATCCGGAAGCAAAAAATGTGGAACTTCACAGACCATATATAGATAAGATTACGATACCATGTCCGGAATGTGGAAAGGATATGCACAGGGTACCGGAAGTCATCGACTGCTGGTTTGACTCCGGAGCCATGCCGTTTGCACAGCATCATTATCCGTTTGAAAATAAAGATTTGTTTGAAAAACAGTTCCCGGCACAGTTTATCTCGGAAGCGGTAGACCAGACAAGAGGCTGGTTCTATTCTCTGATGGCGGAATCCACGCTGTTGTTTAACAAGGCACCGTATGAAAATGTAATCGTTTTGGGACATGTACAGGATGAAAATGGACAGAAGATGTCCAAATCCAAGGGGAATGCCGTGGACCCGTTTGAAGCGCTGGAGACCCATGGAGCGGATGCCATCCGCTGGTATTTCTACACCAACAGCGCCCCATGGCTTCCGAACCGTTTCCATGACAAGGCTGTGACTGAAGGACAGCGCAAATTTATGGGAACCCTGTGGAATACCTATGCTTTTTATGTGTTATACGCCAATATAGATGAATTTAATCCGATGAATTACACTTTGGAATACGATAAATTAGCGGTAATGGATAAATGGCTGTTATCCAGATTAAATACGGTAGTGAAAGCTGTGGATGACAATCTGGCTGCATACCGGATTCCGGAATCAGCAAGGGCATTGCAGGATTTTGTGGACGAAATGAGCAACTGGTATGTCAGACGTTCCAGAGAACGGTTCTGGGCAAAAGGTATGGAACAGGATAAGATTAATGCTTATATGACATTATATACAGCTCTTGTAACCATTTGCAAGGCAGCGGCGCCGATGATTCCTTTTATGACTGAGGATATTTATCAGAATCTTGTCCGCAGCGTAGATAAAGAGGCGCCAGAAAGTATTCATCTCTGTGACTTCCCTGTCGTGGAAGAAACCATGATTGACAGGAAACTGGAAGAAGATATGGAAGATTTGCTGGAAGTGGTGGTTATGGGACGTGCCTGCAGAAATGCATCAAATATTAAGAACCGTCAGCCGATTGGTCAGATGTATATCAAAGCGGACTTTGATTTATCTGAATTCTATGTTGATATCATTGCTGATGAACTGAACGTTAAGCAGGTAACTTTTACTGATGACGTACGGGATTTCTCTTCTTACAGTTTTAAACCGCAGCTTAAGACGGTGGGACCGAAATTTGGCAAGCAGCTTGGAGAAATCAGGAATGCATTAACCAATCTGGACGGCAATGCCGCCATGGACGAAGTGAATGAAACGGGAGCGTTGAAGCTGGCACTTTCAGGCGGTGAAATCCTGTTAGAAAAAGATGACCTGTTAATCGATATTGCACAGAAGGAAGGCTATGTGTCCGAAAGCGATAATAAAATTACGGTAGTGCTGGATACCAATCTGACACCGGAATTGTTAGAAGAAGGATTTGTAAAGGAAATCATCAGCAAAGTCCAGACCATGCGGAAAGAAGCCGGATTTGAGGTTATGGATAAGATTACGGTATATGCAAAGGACAATGCTAAGATAATTGAAATACTGGATAAAAACGGAACAGAAATTAAGTCGGCAGTTCTTGCCACCAAAATAGTAACCGGAACCACGGAAGGGTATGAGAAATCCTGGAACGTAAACGGTGAAGATGTGGTTATGGGTGTAAAAAAGAATTAGCCCGCAGATATTAAATATAAATTTGATTGCAAAATGGATACACCGGCCGTCAGGCGGCTGTGTATCCTGTTATAAAAGGCAGATTTGGAGGTTTAGAATGGATACGTTTTCGAAAGCAGAATTTAAAAAAGAAGTAAATGATTATGTAAAGATACTTTCGCGTAAGACTCTGGATGAGGCTTCGCAGTATGAGAAGTATCAGGGCGTGGCATATGCGTTAAAAGATTTCATAATAGACCAGTGGATAGAAACCCATAAAGAATATGAAAAGCAGGATGCCAAGACGGTTTACTACTTATCCATGGAATTTTTAATGGGAAGGGCCCTTGGAAACATTATCATTAACTTATCCGCAAGAAATGAGATAAAGGAAGCCATTGAAGAGCTGGGACTGGATTTAAATGCCATTGAAGACCAGGAGCCGGATGCTGCGCTGGGTAACGGCGGTCTGGGACGTCTGGCGGCCTGCTTTCTGGATTCTCTTGCAACGCTGGGATATCCGGCATACGGTTGCGGAATCCGTTACAGATATGGTATGTTTGAACAGAAGATAGAAGACGGTTATCAGGTAGAAATACCGGATAACTGGTTAAAAAACGGAAATCCTTTTGAAGTGAGAAGAGAAGAGTATGCCTGCGAGGTTAAATTCGGCGGATATATTAAGGTAGAACGGGATGCAGAAGGAAGAGAAATATTTAAACAGGAAGATTACCGTTCAGTCAGAGCCGTTCCTTTTGACCTGCCGGTGGTAGGATACGGAAATGGAATTGTCAATACCCTGCGAATCTGGGATGCAGAGCCGATGCAGCATTTTATGCTGGATTCCTTTAACCGGGGGGATTATCAGAAGGCAACGGAACAGGAGAATCTGGCTAAAAATATTGTAGAAGTATTATATCCATGCGACGAGCACTATGCCGGAAAGGAATTGAGACTGAAACAGCAGTATTTCTTTGTATCTGCCAGTATACAGACAGCTATTAAGAAATACATGGATAACCATGATGATATTAAAAAATTACATGAAAAAGTTGTATTCCAGTTAAATGATACCCATCCTACGGTTGCGGTTGCGGAACTAATGCGGATTCTCATGGACGAATACCGTCTGAACTGGGATGAGGCATGGGAGGTAACCACCAGATCCTGTGCATATACCAATCATACGATTATGAGCGAAGCACTGGAAAAGTGGCCGATTGAATTATTTTCCAGACTTCTGCCAAGATGTTATCAGATTGTGGAAGAGATTAATAAGCGGTTTGTACTTTCTATTCAGAATAAATATCCGGGAAATCAGGATAAAATCAGAAAAATGGCAATCATATACGATGGTCAGGTGAAGATGGCAAACCTTGCTATATGCGCAGGATTTTCTGTAAACGGTGTGGCAAGACTTCATACCGAGATATTAAAGAATCAGGAATTACATGATTTTTATGAGATGATGCCGCAGAAATTTAATAATAAAACCAACGGAATTACCCAGAGAAGATTTCTGCTTCACGGTAATCCGCTGCTGGCGCAGTGGGTATCCGATAAAATCGGTGATGAGTGGACAACAAACCTTGCTCATATCAAAAATCTTGAAATATATGCAGATGATACAAAATGCCAGAAAGAATTTATGAATATCAAATACCAGAATAAGGTGCGTCTGGCAAAATATATTAAAGAACACAATGGAATTGAGGTAAATCCGCGCTCCATATTTGATGTGCAGGTAAAACGTCTGCATGAATATAAGCGTCAGCTTTTAAATATTCTTCATGTAATGTATTTATATAATGAACTGAAGGAACATCCGGAGATGGATTTCTATCCGAGAACGTTTATATTTGGAGCAAAGGCGGCAGCCGGATACCGGAGAGCCAAACTTACCATTAAACTGATTAACAGTGTTGCAGATGTGATAAACAATGATAAATCCATTAATGGAAAGATTAAAGTGGTGTTTATAGAGAATTACCGTGTATCCAATGCAGAGATGATATTTGCTGCAGCGGATGTCAGTGAGCAGATTTCCACTGCCAGCAAGGAAGCATCGGGAACCGGCAATATGAAGTTTATGTTGAACGGCGCTCTGACACTGGGCACCATGGACGGCGCCAACGTAGAAATTGTAGAAGAAGCTGGAGAGGAGAATACATTTATATTTGGTCTTTCCTCTGATGAAGTTATTAATTTTGAGAATAACGGCGGATACAATCCGATGGATATCTTTAACAATGATATGGAAGTAAGAAAGGTATTGATGCAGCTGATTAACGGATTTTATTCTCCACAGGACCCGGAAAGATTCAGAGAGATTTATGATTCACTGTTAAATACCAACCATTCCAATCGTGCGGACCAGTATTTTATTCTGAAAGACTTTAAGTCTTATGCAGAAGCCCAGAAAAGAGTGGAAGCGGCGTATAAAGATGAATCCGGCTGGGCAAAATCAGCCATCATCAATGTAAGCAGTGTGGGTAAATTTTCTTCGGACAGAACTATTGAGGAGTATGTTCAGGATATCTGGAAACTGGATAAGGTTGTATTATAATAGAAAAGCAGCATGAAAGAAGGGACCGTCCGGTCTCTTCTTTTTATACATAAAATTGTATTCCGGTTCATAGATATATTCTAAGGTGCAATTCGGAAACTGTATGGATAGGAGCGTGGAGTATGGGGACAACATTAAACTATAGGAAAAGCATATTGTGTATAACAGCAATGATACTGTTTTCAATATTATTTCCCTACATAGTCACATGTGCAAAAATCAGGTCGGATACCGGCCGTATCTATACACCGAAGGCAAGCGGAAGAACTGTAGTATTGGACGGTTCTGTGAAACTGGATATGGAGGAATTTATACCGTGTGTATTGTATGCCATGCTGCCCTATGAATATGAAGAGGAGGCATTAAAGGCGCAGATTGTTATCATCCGCACTTATATCATGCTGAAAATGGGACAAAATAATGAAATCAGCGGAAGTGAACTGGGACTTCCTTATACAACATATGCAGATTTGGAAAAAGAATGGGGAAGGGATTACGAAAAGTTATATAATTATACAAACAAACTTATTAATAATACGGAAATGCAGGTAATAAAGTATGAGGGACAGCTGATACATCCCTATTATCATGAAATCAGCGAGGGAACTACCTGTGAGGGAGAACAGCCGTATTTAAAACCGGTAGAAAGCAGTTCGGATATATCTGCAGATAATTATCTGGGAATAACGTATTTTACAAAAGATGAGGTAATTGCCAAAATAAAGGCAGCTTGCGGCGTGGAATTAAAACCGGAAGAGCTGATTAGTAAAATAACAGTAAATAAGTGTGAAAACAGCAATTATGTTAAAACAGTCTCTGTTGGAGAAGCAGTAATTTCCGGTGAGGATTTTATGAAAACCTTTTCTCTGGTCTCAGGGTCTTATACAGTGGAGGAATTTGCGGAAGGAATTAAAATGGTCAGCAAAGGAATCGGTAGCGGTAAAGGACTCAGCCTTTTCGGAGCAAAAAAAATGGCGGAACAGGGAACCGGTTATATGGATATTATCCGGCATTATTACAGTGGGGTGGAAGTGGTCAGTGAAAAGCCGTAATATCAAATCAAAATTGCCGGTTTTTAGCGGGATATGGCAGCCGGAATCAAAAACAAAACCGGATATGAGAATCATATTCATATCCGGTTCCGTGATGATAACCTAAAATTTTATTTTTTATTAGCTACCTTCTTTTCAGCCTTAGCTGCCGCCTTCTGTGCTGCTTTTTCCTCTGCTTCCTTAGCTGCTGATCTGGCCGCTTTTTTCTCTTCACGCAATTCTTTCTTGCTCTTCTTCGGTTCCGGAAGTGGTCCACGGATTCTCTTGGCGGATAAAACATATATGCCGCTGACGGAAGCTTTCACTTCCTGTTTTGGTAATATGTTTTTAAACACCTGGTCGTCACAGATTAAAGACATTACTTTCGGTCCGACTTTTACTTTGATGATTGGAAGCTTTGCCCGTCTCAGATACTTCGGTGTCTGTTCCATAACGATTTTTGGAAGACCGGATTCTGATAACTTCACCCGTTTTTTGTCAATTACGAAAAATGACATCATCTGTGCCTGTTCTTCCATGGCTTCCCGCTGGGAGGCCGATTTTTTTTCTGCCTTACGTCCTACGAAATATAGCACACCCAGGATAACCACTAATACTGCTAATACAATTAATACTATTATAAGCGGATTCATTGTTCCTCCATTCTGTATACTTGATATACCTAGTTTGATTTTCATACTTTGCCATAAAACTATGTATAGAAAGGGCAATGTTGGTAAATATTGTAACATTTTTATGGGAAAAATGCAATCAAAAAAGGCTAAGTTAATAAATTTGCCGGAATTAAACAGCTATTGCCTGACACGATGTCAGGCAAAGGCGGATTTGAGGCATGGAGGCCGAATATCCGCCGGTAGCGTCCGCCTGAGAATACCTTCCACAGAACACTTAGAACTTCCTGGCTTTTTGAGAGGAGCCGGTCTGTCCCCGAAGCCTTCCGCACTTGCGTTCTGCTCGCCAAAACAAAAAAACACCCCCAAAACATGTTTCAAATTTCCGCCCATATGATATACTAGTTATATACAACAGAAGGAAAGCAGGGTGGAACGCGAATGGCAGATAAAATTTTTGACTTCATAAGCACCATATGGTTTTGGATAAAAGATAATACATTCTACATTAACATTATTTTGGGAATTACCATTGTATTTTTTCAGCGCCGGGATTCCACGTCGGTCTGGGCATGGCTGCTGCTGTTATATTTTATTCCGATTTTAGGTTTCTTTTTATATCTTGTGATTGGGCATGATTATCGGAAAACCAGAATGTTTCGGACGAAAGAGATAGAAGATGAACTGAATGCCGCTATTAAAACCCAGGAGGATATCATACGGCAGAAAAGAATTGAACTGGATGAGGAACATGGGGAATATTCCGATCTGGTACTCTATAACCTGGAAGCAAATGGGGCAATATACACCAAAAACAATAATGTTGAAATTTTCACAGACGGCAATGAGAAATTCAATGACCTGATTGGCGAAATGAAAAAAGCTCGAAAATTTATTCATATTCAATATTATATTATGAGTAAAGGTGAACTGTTGGACAGAATTCTGGAGGTTCTGGAGCGAAAGGTAAAAGAGGGAGTGGAAGTCAGAGTTCTGTATGACGGTATGGGAGGACGGTTTATCAGCAAAAAAAATATTAAAAGGATGAAAAATGCCGGAATAAAAGTCGGGGTATTCTTTCCGCCCATACTGGGCAAACTGAATCTGAGATTTAATTACCGGAATCATAGAAAAATAGTTGTAATTGACGGAAAAACAGGTTATGTGGGCGGATTTAACGTAGGAGAAGAATATCTGGGCAAAAAAAAGAAATTTGGTTATTGGAGGGATACCCATCTGAAAATAAGCGGAGATGCAGTTACAGATTTACAGGTCCGGTTTGTATTGGACTGGAACTATGCTACAAAGGAAAATTTATTTAAAGAAGAAACATATTTTGAAAAATTTAACCACAAAAATCCCGGCAGTATGGGAATCCAGATTATAAGCAGCGGTCCCGATTCCAAACGGCAGGAAATCCGGGATAATTATTTAAGACTAATCAATAAGGCAAAAAAAAGCATATATATACAGACGCCATATTTTATTCCGGATGAAGCCGTTCTTCAGGCGTTAAATATAGCGGCGATGTCGGGAATAGATGTGAAACTGATGATTCCTTGTAAACCGGATCATCCGTTTGTATACTGGGTCACTTATTCTTATTCCGGAGACCTGCTGGAGTCAGGAGCCAGAATATATTGTTATGATAACGGTTTTCTGCATGCAAAAGGAATGGTGGTGGACGGTATTGTGAGCTGTTACGGTACTGCCAATATGGATATGAGAAGTTTTGCACTGAATTTTGAAGTGAATGCAGTAATCTATGACCGGCAGTTGTCAGAGCGCCTGGAAAAAGCTTTTTTAAAAGATCTGGAGTGCTGTTCGGAACTTACAAAATATAATTATGAAAGAAGAAGTCTGCCCATCCGGATAAAGGAACAGATATCCCGGCTGCTGGCGCCGCTTATGTAAAACATCAGGCGACTGTGAAAACAATTTTTCACAGTCGCCTGAAAAATACTCAGTGAATAAAATCTGCAGAAGTGGAAAAACTATTTGCATAAACAAAAGGATATAGAAATATCCGCAATTTTCGGATAAATATTTTCCAGAAATGAGGTTAATAAGGTTATGCAAAATAATTTTGTCAGAAAGCAGAAAAAAAAGGAATTTGTAATGGTACTGCTGATATGTATGGTATGTCTGTCAGCAGTCATATGGGGTGCGGCAGCATTTTCCAAGCGTGATTCCGGGAAGAAAAAGGATAATTCGGAGGATATCATAAATCTCAATGAAACCACGAATTCAGCCAATGCAGCAACCAGCGGAACTGACGGAGAAGGAGAAAGCGTTAATTCCAAGGTAAACAATCCGACACAGCAGACAGAGCCGGTAACCGAATCCGTAACAGAGCCGGAACCGCAGACTACAGTTCCTGTTGAAACAACAGAGCGTATACTGCAGAATACTGAGCCGGAACAGAATGAGACACAGCCGGTGCAAAATGAAACGCCGGATACAAAACAGGCCAATTCCACGGCAGTCTCCCTCAGCTTTAATCAGGAAAGTATACTTATGTGGCCGGTGGAAGGCAATGTAGTCTTAGGATTTAATATGGAAAATACCATTTATTTTCCTACACTGGACAGCTACAGATGTAATCCTGCAATGATAATTCAGGGAGAATTAGGGATGGATGTAGTGTCTGCAGCCAAGGGATATGTAAAGGAAATCGGAACAGATGCCGAAATTGGAAATTATATAGTAATGAGTCTTGGAGATGATTATGAAATCACTTACGGACAGTTGGCGGATATATGTGTAAATAAAGGAGATCTGGTAGATCAGGCACAGAAGATTGCCAGTGTAGCTGAACCAAGCAAATATTATGTCAGAGAAGGCGCCAATATTTATCTGAAACTCACACAGGCAGGAACACCGGTAGACCCGCTGGATTATCTGGAATAAAAAATATTTGGAACTATTTAAGGTTAACGGAATATTATATGGTATATAGAAGTTTTCCATTGAAGAACAGGAAATGGAAAAATTCGCATTAGATTATATATATAATCTGTGCTTTAAATAGATTGCAGGCCTGGCGCCTGCTTACATATATATTTGTACTTTATTAAATCCGTAAACTCTCCGATATATATTACAGAAAATTGTTAAAAGAATGTCTGGACGGTGGGACAGGCAGGAAAAACCAGACCGGAAAGGATAAGGATGATCATGAATATAAATGCGGCATCTCTGGCAGATATTTTAAAACTCAATGGTGTTTTTTCCGACCAGGGAAACGGAAAAAAAGAAAGCGGAATCCGCGGAGCCGGCGCAACAGAAACGGCGGGCGTTGGATATATGAAAGGCAGCGCATACTCCAAAGGCGCCAGCAATGAAAATTACACGAAACAGGGCTGTATCTCTCCGGAGGAAACAGAAAAAAACAGCGGACAGCAGGAAGTTTCGGCTTTTGAACAGGTGAAAGAAGGAGTAAATACTTTTGTAAATAATATTACGGCAGACAGTTATGAAGAGTTTGAGAAATTGGGAATCATTCCGGACCAGGAAGAGCCGGAATCATTTCTTACGGTAGCGGAACGCATCGAAATCCAGATGGCTGCACACTGCAAAGACTATGTTCCAAACGGAAGTATTGATATTGACGATATACGCGCAGTGTATGGTGAGACAGGGCGTACCTATGAGATTGCAAATGCACTGAAAGAGCAGGGACTGAACATAACTGCTGAAAATATTGCACAGATTGAATCAGGTCTGGAAATGGCAGAAGAACTGGGAGAGATAACACCGGAAATGTCCGCTTATCTGCTGAAAAACAACCTGCCGGTATCCATTGAAAATGTATATAAGGCAAAATACAGCGGAGCGGATACTGGAAACGGATATCGCAGTAATATCATTGGCGACGGGGAATGGAAACAGCTTTCAGAGCAGATTGAGGAAAAATTAGAGACAGTGGGAATTCCGGCAGACCAGAGGAATATGCAGGATGCCAGATGGATGCTTGAAAACCATATTCCGGTTACGGCAGCGAATATATTAAAAATGCAGGAAATACATAATATGAATGCAATGAATTCCGGTGAAGGACTGGAAGGTATCACGGAAAGCCAGTGGATTTCCGGGCTAGCGGCAGGGATAGCGCTGGGTATGGGAAATGACCGGATTTCTGCCGGAACTGCAGCTTCCACCACCGGCGGAGATATGTATGACACCACCATTATCCGTCAGGCTTCGGAAGCGGTAGAAATATTTGAAAACGGAACGGATGAACAGATAGAAGAAATTGTTTCACAGGGAAAAGAAGTTACTCTTCTTAACATGAAAAAAGTACAGCAGGAAACTGTTTCTGCCGGAAATGAACAGCGTCAACAGCAGCAACAGGAAAACAGGCAGAAAGCATATGTGGAAAAACAATACCTGATAGAAATAAAGCTGACCATGAGCGTATCAGGATTTGCATTGCTTTTGAAAAATGGATTTGACTTGCAGATTGCTTCGTTACAGGAGATAGCAACAGAATTAAAAGAACAGAAGGATGTCTATGCGGATGCCATGTTTTACAGTGCAGGTACTGCCATGGATTTGCAGGAGCAGGAGATGGAATCTGTGCTTGTATCCGATAACCGGGAGTTATTCTGGTCAAGTATCGGTTATATGCAGGAATTTTCCTGTACTTCTGCCTATGTTCTGGGAAATGTGGCAGCCGGAAAAATTGCATTTGAAGTACAGGAGATATGTATTAAAGGTGCAAAACAGGAATACAGTACAAAATCTGTTGTGATGGAAGCAGCCGTTTCTGCCTATGAAACCATGGGAACCAGACCAAGAGGAGATTTGGGGGATTCCATACAGAAGGCATTTGACGGCATTGATGATATTTTAAGAGATCTGGATATGGAAGAAAACCCAATAAACCAACGGGCAGCAAGAATACTGGCGTACAATGAGATGGAGATTACAAGGGAAAATCTTCTGACGGTAAAGGAACTGGATCTGGAAGTCAGCCGTCTGATTGATAATATGACTCCGAAAACCACTGCATATCTGATTGCTAACGGTATCAATCCGTTAAAAACGGATATCAGAAGGCTGAATGATAAGCTGGATGAAATCAATGCACAGATTGAGGCGGATACCGCAGAAAAATTCAGTCAGTTTTTGTGGAAACTGGATAAAAAGAAAGAGATTACGCCGGAGGAAAGAAAAACCTATATCGGTATATACCGTGCCCTGCATACGATTCAGAAAGCAGACCGCCGGGCTATCGGTGAACTTGTAAAAGAGGGTGGAACTTTAACAATCCAGTCTCTGCTGACAGCGGCAAGGAGCATCGGAAAACATATGGATGCAGCCATAGATGATAACACGGGACTGACCGAACAGCGGATACTGCCAGAAAATAATCTGGATGTGCAACTGGAGCAGATGGCAGGATATGAAGATATAGAGACACAAGATAATATGGAAGAGCGTTATACGGAAGCTCTTGTTAATAAAGGTATGGATATGCTTTCGCCCCAGGCATTGATGCATACGGCCGCAGAATCCGGAACGGAACAGATGTCTTTGGAACAGTTTGTATCCCAAATGCTACAGTATGCAGAATCGGAAGAAGTGGCAGATGAAGAAGCCATGAAGGCCTATTATGAGGAGATTGTAAAAGAAGATGCGGAGGCAAGGTTTGTATCAGAAAAAGTAATAAACAGCCTGATGGGGAATGGAATATCTCCAAGTATTTCCAACCTGCTGGCAGCTTCCGGTCTGATGTCACCAAACGGTAAAGGTCTGATGAAGCTGCTGGGAGCAGAGGAAGAACGGGAGCAGAACAGGCAGGAGGAGACGGAAGCAATGCTGCTGGACGGTATGGAAGGGGAAGAAAAGTTTTCCAGGGAATATGATAAAATGCTCAGACAGGCAGAGGAGCATACCGGTAAGGCTGCATATGAAGGGAAGCTGAATGTGGCAGAACTTCGGGGAAGAACCCGGCAGATAGCTTTTATTCGTAAGAGCGCATCACAGAAATCATACTACATACCGACAAACATTGGCAGGGAGAATACTACCATTCATCTGACTCTGAAAACCGGCAGAGATGAAAAAGGAAAAGTTGAGATTGAGATGGAGACAGAACGTTTCGGATTTATCCGTGGAGAACTGTCGGTTTATAAAATGAATGTTTCCGTGTCTGTACAAACAGATAGCTGGGAACTAACAGAACGTCTGGAGAAAAATATCCGGGTATTCGAAAAAGAGATACATATGTTAGGAATGACGGTTTCGGATTCTGCTGATGAAAATATGGAATATTTTGAAGGGGAAGATTCCACGGAGGAAAACAAAGTATCCACAGACCGGCTTTATCAGCTGGCAAAGAAATTTATTCATTTTGTAAAAGTTACTGGCAATGACTAAGGAATTTCGGAAAAGTAACCGATAACAATAATAGTTTCAATGGATTTGATAAAAGAGAGTAGTGCCATGGAGGGCAGAAAATAAAAGAACCTGATATACATAGGAAAGGATGGTTGGTACATGATATTAGGAACCAATATGTCAGCGGTGATTTCGGCAAGTTATTTGTCCGCATCGGAAAAAAAATTAAGAGGATCGTTAGAGAAATTATCTTCCGGATATAAAATTAATCATTCCAAAGATGATGCAGCTGGAATGGCGATTTCAGAGAAGATGAGAACACAGATAAAAGGACTGGAGCAGGCCAGCAGAAATGCAGCAGACGGAATATCCGTAACCCAGACGGCAGAAGGCGCGTTAAGCGAAGTAGAGGCCATGCTACAGAGAATGAACGAACTGGCGGTACAGGGAGCCAATGAATCCTATACCCAGGAAGACAGAGATAATATGGCGAAAGAAATTGAGTCATTGAAAAAGGAAATTGACAGAATTTCCACGGATACCGATTTTAATAGCACCACACTATTAAACGGAGATATGCAGAGAAGGTCTTATGCAACAAATACTGATGGAACTGGTGAGAAGCATTTGGTGAATGGAATCCGGGTTTCTTACATGACGAATAATGTGGAAGCAGGAAATTACGGATTAACGGTAGCAGCTGACGGTACGGCATCTTTCTCTACGGCAGGCGGAAGCAGAGTTGGATTCAGCGATACGGCATTGCTTACGCAGGAAGGGAACAAAGTAAAGATAACGGATTCCGACGGATTTGAAATGGATTTTACCATTGACCTGGAAGCAGGAGTTAATGGAGATATTACATTTGAAATATGGGATATCGGAACTATGCCGATTCAGATTGGTGCTAACGAAGGCCAGCTTATGGATATCTGTATTCCGGAGGTGTCTTCTGAAACACTGAATCTGGATATGCTGGATTTTTCCGATTCCAATGCCTCAGGAAAGTCCATCGGTGTGATTGCCGAGGCCATATCCAAGGTTTCAAAAGTCAGGTCACAGCTTGGCGCATATGAAAACCGTCTGGAGTATTCAGTTACCAGCCTGGATATCAGTGAAGAAAATATGACGGCTGCATTTGCCAGAATCCGTGACGTGGATATGGCAGAAGAGATGACAAATTATACACAGCTGAATGTAATGCAGCAGGCCGGAATATCCATGCTGGCCCAGGCAAATCAGATGCCGGAGAAAATTTTACAGGTATTACAATAATAGAAAAGATTATCAGGATAGAGATTGCGAATATTCGCAATCTCTATTATAATATTATTATATTGTTAAATTTAAATGACTATGGGTTTTGCAATTACCTGCTTTAAAAATGAAAGGATGTTTATGCATGACTAAAGAACAGATTAACGAATTTGCAATGCGCGTTACACAGACCAACCGGACCGGACTGGTGGTGCTTTTGTATGAAATCATAGATAATTATATTGAGTCGGCGCTGGAAGCATTGAAGAATGGGGATTTGGAAGCCTTTTCGTTTAATATAAAAAAATCCAGACAGATTCTAAGTCAGTTAACATCTTCATTGGATTTTCATTATAAAATATCCTTTGAACTGATGAACTTATATATGTATGCCAATGATTGCCTGGTCCGGTCGGAAGTGAAGCGGCAGGATATTAATCTGGCAGTGGTCAGGGACATGATGAACAAGCTGCATACAGCTTTTGAAGAAGTCAGCAAAACTGATGATTCCGGAAAGGTTATGAAGAATACCCAGGCGGTCTATGAAGGACTGACTTACGGCAGAGATGCCAGAAACAATGTAAATGTTATGGGAAGGACATATTAATGGGACCATTATATATCAACAAGACCAGACTGACCTATGATATGTATAAAAAAGGGATTATTGGAAATTATAAGGCGTCCCATTTTCTGCTACGGGCCTTTTCTACCGCATATGCGCTTATACTTCTCTTTTTTTCTTACGTATTTGCAATTGATTTCAACTGGACCGTATGTGTCCCTTTCTTTCTTTTTGCTGCTGTAATTCTGTTTTGGAATGCGGCAGGTTACAGGATAGGAACCAGACAAAGTTTTTTGAAATTTGCCGGATTACATCAATCTCATTATTATGTGGATATGGAATACCGTTTTTATGAAGACCGGATTGAACAGGAGACTTCCAGAACAGAATTAACGGTCAGATACGATGATATATCCATTGTTCATACTATGGACGATATATTGGTTATTGTATTTAAGAAACAGGTAATCATAGTGGACAAGACGGCGTTTGAAGCAGAAGGGGAACTGGAGCGGTTGCTGGAACTATTTAAAAGCCGGAATATTAAAATAAAAAAATATTAAACCGGTGCTGCCGGTCAAATCATAAAATAAGACTAAAAACTGAGAGAGGGAAACAGATGCAGAATATTGATATGAAGAAAATTCATTTGATACCATTTGAGGTTATCAATGGATTTGAAGTAAGATCAGGATTTTACGAAATTAACGGAGCGACAGCCATACCCGGTGGTGTAAATTTTACAATACATTCCCGCAGCGCCACTTCCTGTGAATTATTGTTGTTTCACAGAAGGGAAGAGGAACCGTATGCTGTCATTCCGTTTCCGGAGCATTATAAAATCGGAGACGTATATTCCATGATTGTATTTAAGCTAAATATCGAAGAGTTTGAATACGCCTACCGGCTGGATGGGCCATATGAGCCTTCCAGAGGGTTGGTGTTTAACAAATCCAAATGTCTGCTGGACCCGTATGCCAGAGCGGTTACCGGTCAGAGCGTATGGGGAAAAATGACAAACTACAAGTACAAAGCCAGAGTGGTAAAGGATGACTTTGACTGGGGAGATTTTAAGCAGCCGAAACTTCCGATGGAAGATTTGATTATCTATGAACTGCACGTCAGAGGATTTACAAAAGATTCTTCTTCCGGAGTAAGCTTTCCGGGAACTTTTGACGGATTAAAAGAAAAAATTCCTTATTTAAAAGAACTGGGTATCAATGCGGTAGAGCTGATGCCGATTTTTGAATTTGATGAGACCAGAGACCGGAGAGAAGTAAACGGGAATGTACTGTTGGATTACTGGGGATATAATCCGGTTAGCTTTTTTGCACCGAATACCAGTTATTCGGCGGGTGCGGAATACAACCGGGAAGGTAACGAACTTAAAAATCTGATTAAACTGTTAAATGAAAATAATATAGAAGTCTTTCTGGATGTGGTTTTCAACCATACAGCAGAGGGAAATGAACTGGGACCTTATATATCATTTAAAGGTTTTGATAATAATATATATTATATGCTGACACCGGACGGAAAATACTATAATTTCAGCGGGTGTGGCAATACGCTGAATTGTAATCATCCTGTGGTACAACAGCTTATTTTGGAGTGTCTGCGTTACTGGGTGACGGCATACCGGGTAAACGGGTTCCGGTTTGATCTTGCAACCATACTGGGAAGAAATGAAGACGGTTCGCCGATGAGCAAACCGCCGTTAATACAGAGTCTGGCCTTTGACCCGATTCTGGGTAATACCAAGCTGATTGCAGAGGCTTGGGATGCAGGAGGATTATATCAGGTAGGAAGTTTTCCATCCTGGAGACGCTGGTCAGAATGGAACGGAAAATACAGGGATGATATCCGGGCGTTTCTGAAGGGAGACGGCGGACTGGCTTATGCGGCTTCCTGCAGGATTACGGGTTCCAGGGATTTATATGACCCGGCCATCCGTGGAAATAATGCATCTGTTAATTTTATAAACTGTCACGACGGTTTTACTTTATATGACTTATACTCTTATAACGGTAAGCATAATGAAGCAAATGGCTGGTATAACCGGGACGGTGAAAACCAAAACTTCAGCTGGAACTGCGGGGCAGAGGGCGATACAAACGATAAAGAAATCATAAAGCTCCGAAAGCGGATGATTAAAAATGCTATTACCGTTTTAATGTGCAGTCGTGGAATACCAATGTTTTTTGCAGGAGACGAGTTCTGTAATACCGCATACGGAAACAACAATGCATATTGTCAGGATAATCAGGTTTCCTGGCTGGATTGGAATCTGTTAAAAAAGAATAAAGATATATTTACATATTTCAAAGAAATCATTTCTTTCCGTAAGCAGCATAATGTAATTCGCAGAGACGGCCAACTGTGTTCCATGGGATTTCCTTGTATTTCCACACATGGAGTAAAGGCATGGCAGAATCAGTATAATGCAGATACGAAAGTTATCGGCGTTATGTTTGCAGGAAAGTATGACAAAGGCGAATCAGCCGGTAAGGATGATATTGTTTATATGGGAATCAATGCATATTGGGAAGATATGAAGCTGGAACTTCCGGATTTGGAGGGTAACCGTAAATGGCGGATAGCAGTCAACACTATGAAGGATAACTCCTTTATATATGACAAGGCCGTATTTGCGGATAATAATATAGTAACAATGGGCCCGAGAACCGTAATTGTAGCCGTAGCAGAACAGATATAACTTATAAATTAATTATGTGTGTTCGGGATTGGGGTTTTTATGCTGTGAAAAGCGGCAGGACTGTATGATTGTGAGAATTTATGAAAAGAAAGGAAAGTGCAGATTATGAAGAAAAGAATTGCAAAAATATTCAGCGCCATTGTGCTGATGGCAGTTATTGCGGCAGCAGTCCTTTATGGGGCGGGCAGTGAGTCGTACGGCGCAACCGTGAAGACTTACAATATCGATAAGGATAAGCTTCCGTACACACAGGACCAGATTTATAAACAGTTGTTTGATATCAATAATAAAGTAGAAATAAAAATTGATATGTCAAACAGTGAACTTCAGAAATTACAGCAGGATTATCAGAAATATGATGCTATGGGTTCCAAATCGCCGATTTACAGAATGGCAAATGTGACGATTACGATTACCACATCCACAACAAAATATGCCTATCGTATTGAGCAGGTAGGTGTCCGAATGAAAGGTAATATGTCCCGAACAGATTTTTATAATGGTTCAGAGGGAATATATAATCTTGTACATTTGAAATTAAGTTTTCAGGAAACCTTTGATGGAAAAGAATATGGTAGCGCCGCCATTAACTGGACCGGAAAAGATGCGGCGAGAAAAGCAAGAAAAGACAGAACTTTTGCTACACTGGAAAAACTTGATATGAAATGGAACCGGAATTATGACAATACTTATGTCCGCGAGTATTACGCATATGAAATGTTTCGGGCAAACGGTGTAATTGCGCCTCATACCAATTTGTGTTCTGCAGACCTGTCCAATGTTCATCTGGGGGTTTATATGATATATGAACCCATTGATAAAGTGTTTATCAATAAAAATGTGGCAGCAGAAGACCAGGGGGGCGACCTGTATAAATGCGGATGGACCATGAATCCGGCCGATTTTACGAAAGGTGTATCCATTGGTATTGAAGATGAGGATGCATGCAAATTCTACAATTATGATTTAAAGACCAATAAAAAGACATCCACAAATGCCCAGTTAAAGAATCTGATTAATGTACTGAATGCAGGAAGCGTAACAAAGGCAAAATATGAATCAGTCATTGATGTAAACAGTTTTCTGAAGTTTGCCGCTGTATCTTATTTTACAGGCAATCCTGATGATATGAGGAATAACTATAATAATTATTATGTTTACTTTATGAAGAGTACTGGAAAGGCTATTTTTATTCCATATGATCTGGACAGATGTATGGGTGTTACCTGTGGCTCCAATCCGACGGGAAATGCCATGACAGGAGTTTCTCCGTTTTCCGGATGGGCACAGTTAAAAGGTGAGGAACAGAAGAATCCGGTATATAAGTATTCCGTATTGAGAAATGCATATTATGTGAATGAGTTTTCTTCTGAGCTGTTGTCAGTCGGAAAAAGTAAATGGATGACACAAAGTAATTTTGAGAAAATTTATAACATTGCTAAAAAGAATTATTCCGGTGATGTGAAACCTTCCAAAGATTTAAAAAATGCAGATGAGAACCGGTTTTATTTCAGCATTACGGAAACTGCTGATTTAGGAAGCTGGGATTATAATATTTCTTTTGCGGATTTTACTAAAAGAATACTGGAAAAATATCCAGAAGAACTGACATCTACAAAAATGAACCAGACAGTATCATCCCAGTCCAGTACATATTCCCGCTCTTATGGATGTAGTCCGATTAAATTGTATGCGAAGACAAGTGGAAACGGAACACTGACTTATAAGAGTTCTAATCTCAATGTGGCAACAGTATCGTCTACTGGTACTGTTACGGTTAAAGGTGTGGGTACTACAAAAATAACCGTTAAGGCTGCTGCAACTTCAAAATATAATGCGGGTTCCAAGACTATTACGATTGTTGTAAAACCAAGACAACAGGTGATTAAATCCCTGACTTCTACAGCAAAAGGAAGAATTACTGTGAATCATTCGGCAGATTATACGGTTTCCGGCTTCCAGATTTCTTATACGACCAAGAGCGATTTCAGCAGTTCGAAGAAAGTAATGGTAAACAGCAAAACCAATATGGTGAAGAATATCAGCGGACTGAAATCCGGCCAGCGGTATTATGTTAAGGTGAGAGCATTTAAATATGCAGGAAACAGTACATATTTCGGTGCGTTTAGCGAGAAGAAGAGCGTGATTGTCAAGTAGTGGCGGAATATGGATTTGAGATAGTTTGAACAGAGAGGTGTTTTTATGTATAATGCATAAAAACACCTCTTAGCATGATATTTACGCTAAATTCAGTCAATGTAGCCCACTACGCCTGCCTTATTTGGCGTAAATCTCCCACTAAATGAGTCTCTGGCAGAAAGTAATTTTCAGACACACCCTGGTTTAAACATAAAATACATAGAAAGGAAAAATGTTCACATAATGAAACTAATAGATAAAATTAGAGGGGTATTTCATATGAAGTCTAAAAAATTGCCGCTCAGGCAACTTATACCTGTTATAGTTGTTATTTTGACTGTTGTGTTCATATGGCTTTGCACTTCTGAGAATGATTTGAAGAATGAGCTGGCCGAATCAACCGGTAATACTACTGAAAGCTTGCTGGTGAAAGTCACCACCGAAGAACGCACAGATGCGGAAACCACGGTTCATAAAAGTACCTTAGAGGAGACCTCTTCCGAAATGAGCGCCTCAGAGGAAACCTCGGAGCATAAAAGCGAAACAGAGGGAAATGTGAATTTAGAAAGTACAACAATACAAAATTCCCAGACGAAACCTCCTGAAATTCAAACAACAGAGATTGTAACCAGTCCAAATACCGAACCGCCGGAACCGACTACTGCCACCGAAACGCTCCAGCCGCCGGTACTGTCAGATAACGGGATTTTTTCGGGTTATTATGCGGCGGCAACTGCCCGTATGCAGACTATGACCACGGATGAAAAAATCGGTCAGATGCTTTTTGCCAGATGTCCGTCGGGAAATGCGGCTGAAATTGCCAGACAGTATCATATTGGCGGATATGTTCTTTTCGGCAGAGATTTTCAGGGAAAGACTGCTGAGGAAGTAAAAAATAATATTTCATCTTATAGGACATCACAGGAAATACCAATGGTCATTGCTACCGACGAAGAAGGCGGAAGGGTTGTTCGTGTCAGTTCCAATCCGCTGCTTTCGGACGAAGCGTTTTCTTCTCCGAGGGATATTTTTAACAGCGGCGGCATGGAGCTGATAAAGTCGAAAGAAGTCAAAAAAGCTGAAATGTTATCCGGACTGTATATAGATACAAATTTTGCACCGGTCTGTGATATTTCAGTCAATGAATCCGATTTTATGTATCCCCGTTCTCTGGGACAGAATGCCGGAACCACCGCAGATTTTGTAAGGAGCGTAACCCAAATAAGCCAGTCCAAAGGCGTATCCGCAGCATTAAAACATTTTCCGGGATATGGCAATAACATTGATACTCATACAGGAATTGCTGTTGATACCCGTGATTATAATACTTTTGTAAATAATGATTTTATACCGTTTCAGGCAGGAATCCAATCCGGCGTCCATTTGGTCATGGTAAGCCACAATATAGTAAACTGTATGGACAGTACCAAACCTGCCTCCATATCCAAACCGGTTCACAATATACTTCGCAATGAACTGGGATTTACCGGAATTATTGTTACTGATGACTTGTCCATGGACGCCATAAAATTATACAGCGGGGAATATCCGCCTACCGTAACGGCCGTTCTTGCCGGCAATGATATGCTGATAATCAGCGATATAGATGCATCCTTTAACGAGATAAAAAATGCGGTAAACAACGGAACGATTGAACAGGGGGTAATCGACCGGGCGGTGGTAAGGATACTGGCATGGAAATATGCCAAAGGGTTGATGTGAATTTCTATTGTAAATTTTACCAACACACAGCAGATATGTCCTCAGAAGACCGGAAGCGGAACATTCACCCAGTCTTCCCAGGACATATCTGCATCCGTTCGCCAAGTTCAAATCTAAATTTAATCCAAATTCCATCGCATACCAGTCGGATTATTCTTTCATTCTTGAAAAGTTTTCCATAATCATTTATAATAAATACAACTATGCAATAGTATAATAGAAAGGTATATTTGACCGGTCTTATGACCATGAAAAGGAAAAAATAATGATATATAATAATGTTTTAGAGGCAATCGGCCATACCCCTATTATTCGTCTGAATCACATGAATTCGGCGGAGGATGCACAGGTACTGGTAAAGTTTGAGGGGTTAAACGTGGGCGGATCCATTAAGACCAGAACGGCCTATAATATGATAACAGAGGCAGAAAAAAAGGGACTGATACATAAGGACACCATTATAGTGGAACCAACCAGCGGGAATCAGGGAATCGGGTTATCCCTGATCGGGGCAGTAAAAGGATATAGAACCATAATCATTATGCCGGATTCCGTCAGTGAAGAGAGAAGAAAACTTGTAAAACATTACGGGGCAGAAGTTATGTTAATCCATGATGCAGGTAATATCGGAGAATGTATTGATGAGTGCCTGAGGACTGCGTTGAAAATAGCAGAAGAGGATAAGAATGTATTTGTACCACAGCAGTTTGAAAATCCTGATAATCCGAAAGTACACAGGCATCATACAGCTTTGGAGATACTGGAACAGGTGGCGGGACCCATTGACGGATTTTGTTCCGGAATAGGAACCGGAGGAACCATTACCGGAATCGGAGAAGTGTTGAAGGCACAGAATCCGGATATCAGGATATGGGCAGTAGAGCCTGAAAATGCAGCGATTCTCGCAGGCGGAACCATAGGAACCCATTTGCAGATGGGAATTGGGGACGGACTGATACCGGAAATCTTAAATCAGCAGATATATGATGAAATATGTGTGATTACCGATGGGGAAGCGCTTCAGACCGCAAAGGACCTGGCAAGATATGAAGGACTGATGTGCGGCATTTCCAGTGGGACCAATGTATGCGCAGCGCTGAAGCTGGCAAAGGTATTGGGAAAAGGAAAGACAGTAGTTACGGTGCTGCCGGATACGGCTGAGAGGTATTTTTCCACGCCTTTATTTGAAGATTAGCGTTATGGCAGGAGCTGGAACAAAAGAGATTTTAATAAAAGATACGGAAATAAACAATAATAAAAGAAAAAGCGAGGATGAAAGTATGCATTTTGGGAAAGGATATTGGAAGACATTTAGTTCAGGAATTGAAAGAGAATGGGTGATTACAAACGGCCTGGGAGGATACTGCGGAAATACCATTATCGGGGTAAATGCGAGAAAGCACCATGGATATCTGATTGCCAGCCTTCATCCGCCGGTAGAACGGGTGGCAGTTGTGAACAAATCAGATGAATCCATAACCTTTGACGGCCGCATGTATTCTTTTGTAGCAAATCAGAGAGTGGGAGGCTGGAATGATGAAGGACAGAAATATCTTCAGCGTTTTATTTATGATGAACTCCCTCATTTTGTATATCAGGCAGAGGGCGCTTTTATTACAAAAACCCTGAGTTTTGAATGGGAAAGAAATACGGTTGCGGTTTGTTATGAAATATTAAACGGCGGAAATGCAGCAGAATTCTGTATCCGTCCGTTTTTTACATTCCGGGAACATGGTACCGGAGTAGAGCGGGCTGAACTGATTTTTACCGAAAAATTTGAAGACAGTGAAACATTGGTTCTGACACCGGAAAAGCGAAAGGATATTAACATAAGATGTCATATCAGTGAAGGCGGGTTCCGTGTCAATGAAGAAAAATTTGATAGTAATATGATATTGCAGACTGAAATAAATACTGGCGGGGAGGCCGTGGATAACAGTTATACACCTTACGATATTGTGATACAAATAAAACCTTATGAGCAGAAAAAAATATCTGTAATCTATACTATTGAGGATTCCTATGAGGCTGACGGATTTGTGACTATGGATCAGGCAGTCCGCAGAATCCGGCAGTTAAAGGAAAAGGCTGGATATGAGGATTCTTTTGCCGGAGCGTTGGTACAGGCGGCAGACCAGTTTATTGTCAAACGGGAATCCACGGGAAATAAAACAGTTATGGCAGGATATCCATGGTTTACGGACTGGGGCCGGGATACCATGATTGCACTTCAGGGACTGACGTTGTCCACAAAGCGCTTCGAAGACGCCAGAAGTATTTTGAAATCCTTTGCCATGTATGTTAAAAACGGACTGGTACCGAATATGTTTCCGGATGAAGGGCTGGAACCGCTTTATAATACGGTGGATGCTTCTCTGTGGTATTTTTATTCGGTGGATAAATATCTGGAATATACCGGAGCGGAAGAGGATTATACTTTTATCCGGGATGAAATCTATGGAAAATTAGAAGAGATTATTTATTTTTACAGTACAAAAACGGATTTTTCCATTTACATGGACGAGGACGGACTAATTCATGCGGGAGGCGGATATGACCAGATTACATGGATGGATGTCCGGGTGGGAAACTGGGTAGTTACCCCGAGACACGGAAAACCTGTGGAAATCAACGCACTCTGGTATAATGCGCTGAAAGTAATGGAAAAACTGGCGGCCCGTTTTCAGGCGCCTCTTACGGAATATGGGAAAAATTCCGTGGAATATGCTGCGATGGCGGAGCGGGTGAAGGAATCCTTTAACCGGGAATTCTGGAATGAAGATTTAAAATGCCTGTATGATGTGGTAGATGAACCGGATTCAGACGACAAAATCCGCCCGAATCAGATTTATGCTGTTTCACTGCCGTATACCATGCTGGATAAGGAGAAGGAGAGACAAGTGGTGGAGACCGTGATTGAAAAACTCTATGCCACATATGGGCTTCGTACACTGGATCGGGAAGATGCCGAATATCAGCCGTATTATAAGGGCAGACTACATGACAGGGATGCGGCATATCATCAGGGAACCGCATGGGCATTCCCACTGGGGGCATTGATTACCGCTTATGTGAAAGTATATGGCAAAACAGAACAGACGAAGGCTTATGCGGCTAAATTAATAGAGCCGATGTCTGACCATTTACGGGATGGCTGTATTGGTTCCATAGCAGAAATTTTTGACGGAAATGAGCCGAACATTTCAAGGGGAACTTATGCCCAGGCCTGGAGCGTAGGAGAGATACTGAGGGCATATACCGAAGATATCCTTTCGTAAGTCCGGCGGAATGGAGAATATATGGAAAAACAGGTAGAAGAAACAGTTCGCAACTGCATAGGCCGGCAGCTGATCCGGGTAATCATCAGCAATCCCAGAGAGAAATCAGAAGGAAACATATTCAAAGTTAAAATCCGTCCCTTTTTGTTAAATGGTGAAATCCGGTATCAGGCAACCGAGTATATCGGTTCCCAGGTGATTCATAAAAATTTTACAGACAGCGAAGCCGTGGAATATATCTTACGAATGGTGGAATATTCTTTTAAACAGTGTGAAATAGTGGGAAAAGAAGTGACGGCGGGTATTTTGGTCAGCAAAAAGGGAAAAATAACGGTAAATGTCAGAAAAAATAAATTGCGGCAGATTGATATGCAGCAGGGAGAATCTATGTTGCAACATAACAGAACCAGGAATTATATCCTGAAAGAAGGAATTCCGGTTCCGTTTCTGATGGATTTAGGCGTAATGAACAGGCAGGGAGACATTGTTAAGTCCAGATATGATAAATTCAGACAGATTAACCGTTTTTTAGAGTTTATCAGAGACGTGGAAGATGAACTGCCGAAGAACAGGGAAATCAGGATTATAGATTTTGGATGTGGAAAGAGCTATCTGACCTTTGCCGTTTATTATTATCTTCACGAATTAAAGGGACTGGATGTCAGCATTACAGGACTGGATTTAAAAAAGGATGTCATAGAAAAGTGTAATCGTCTAAGCGATTCGTATGGATATGATAAACTTATTTTTAAACCGGGAGATATTGCAGAATATACCGGACAAGACAGCGTAGATATGGTGATTACACTGCATGCCTGCGACACTGCTACAGATTATGCATTATATAAGGCAGTTACATGGAATTCTAAAGTTATTCTGTCGGTTCCCTGCTGTCAGCATGAACTGAATAAACAGATTCATAATAAAACCATGCAGCCTGTTTTAAACTATGGTATATTAAAAGAGCGGATGTCAGCGTTAATGACGGATGCCATTCGGGCAGAAGTCCTAAAAATCAAGGGATACCGAACTGATATTCTGGAATTTATTGATATGGAGCATACCCCGAAAAATCTGCTGATCCGGGCAGTTATGTCAAATGAAACCGGAGATATCCAATCGTTAAAGCAGATGGCTGCAGACTATGGAGTGACGCCTTCTATCATGAAACTGTTTCAAATTTAATAATACGAGGTAAGGGAATGAAAAAGCTCATTAATAAAATAATAGTATTACTATTGGTATTTTTAGCAGTTGCTGCCTCTATTTTCATATATACAAGAGAAGAAGAAAAGGAGGTAACAGCGGATATGGGGGAGCCGTCGCTTCCCACTGTTACTTTTCTGACGAAGGACAATATAGAAATTAACCGTACATTTGGATATACGGTTTCCATGGAAAAGAAATATATGAGGGATTCCATTACTCCTTTAGATGAAACCAGAACACTTTCGATTAAGGTGAATAATCTGAACAATGTTGTGATGGGAGCCTCTTTTGAATTACGCAGTCTGGATGCGGAGCGTCTGATTGAAGATACAGAGATTCCTGTTTCTAATATCACTGCCGGGGAAGAATATACAGATATCAGGATTCAATTTGATAATCTGATAAATAAGGATACGGAATATTTATTTCTTTTGAAACTCCGGACTGACCGGCATGAGATGATTTATTTTTATACCAGAGTTGTAATTTTATCAAATGATTACAGCAAACAGGAGATAGATTTTGCAAATATGTTCAGCAATGCGACTTTTGATGAAACGGCCGCAAAAAACATCATAAGTTATCTGGAGCCAAATTCTGCAAGAGACAATTCAAACCTTGGCGATGTGGATATACATTCCAGTTTTAATCAGATAACCTGGGGGAATTTAAAACCACGGAAGGTGACGGAGCCTGTAGTGACCATTAAAGAAATACTGGGAACGGTCATCAGCCTGGAACTGAAATATAAGATATCGGCGGTAAATGATTACGATACGGTACAGTATTATAATGTTACTGAATTTTACCGGATTAACAGAACCAATACAGATATATATTTGTTAAGTTATAAGAGAAGCATGAATCAGATATTTGATGCAACCAACCAGAATATATCAGCCAGTAGAATAAATCTTGGAATTGACAGCGATGGTCAGTGTGAATTTCTTTGTTCCGAATCCAACAAATATATAGCCTTTGTAAAAGAAAACGGCCTCTGGATGATGAGTATTGGTGAGAATATCGTTAGACAGCTGTTTGCATTTGATACGATTGAAGATTTTGATATCAGGGATGCAAACGATAATAGCCAGATTCGGGTGGTATCGGTAGATGATAAGGGAAATGTGGAATTTCTTGTATATGGTTATATGAACAGGGGCGAACATGAAGGTATGACCGGCGCTGCCCTTTATCACTATGATATGGAACAGAATATTGTAAAGGAACGGATATTTATACCGTTTACAAAACCATATCAGATTTTAAAGGAAACAGTGGGAAAACTGGCTTATGTCAATAATAACAATGTTATGTACATGATGCTGAATGACAGCATTTATTCCATTGACCTGACCGGAAGTGAGTATGTTCAGATTATTTCTGACCTGAAAAACGATAATTATGCAGTAAACAGTGATGGCAACCGGGTGGCATGGCAGGCGGATAGTATTCAGGGAGGGGGAAAAGTCATAAAATCCCTGAATCTGGAAACCGGAGAGGAAATCGTTATCAATGCAGAAGAAGGCAGGAGAATAAAAGTAATCGGATTTGTTTATGATGATCTGGCATATGGAATAGCGGACGAAAATATGGTGATTACTGATAAAAATGGAACTACTACGGTTTATATGTCTGAATTGAAAATAACGGATTCCGAAGGCAAAATATTAAAATCATATTCAAATCCAGGATACTATTATACGTCGGCAGGGATTAAATCCAATATGATCAATCTTACCAGAGTGACATTTTCCGCTGAGACCGGTTCCTTCCGGCCGGCGCCGGATTATCAGGTTTTTGGGAATGAAGACGAGGATACCAGTACGGCGGCCCTTTCTTCCATAACAACGGATTTGAAGAAACAGGAACTGGTGCTTAATTTTGTGACCAAAGTTACTTCAAAAGATAAGCTGGAGCTGAAATATCCTCAGGAGATTTCTTCGGCAGAAGCAAATTCTCTGAGGATTCGGGAATTGATGACAACAGAAAATAAATTTTATGTATATGGTTATGGCAGCATTGCGGGTATCTATGACGAAGTGTCCGAAGCCATTGTTCAGGCAGATGAATTAAGCGGAGTTGTTATAGATGAGATGGGAAATTATGCATGGGCAAGAATCAGCAGGCCGGCGGAATATCAGGTATCAAATGTTCAGATACAGGGTACGGCAGCAGAAGGGGACAGTACGGCCCAGCTTATTCTATGTATTAACAGTATGCTGGCAGCAAATGGTATTAATGTAGATATTACTTCTGAAGTTGTGAGCGGGAAAAATGCTGTCGATATATTAAATGAGAAATTGCCGGATAATGAGGCTTTTGACCTGTCTGGCTGTACTTTGTCAGAAATCCTGTATTATGTCTGCAATGGTCAGCCGGTTCTGGCGGCAACGGAAAATAACGGTTATGTACTGGTGACGGGATATAATTTTTATAATGCGATAATGTTAAATCCGGTAACAGGAAATTCTTATAAACAGGGAATGGAAGAGACCGAGAGAATGTTTACACAATTAGGAAACAAATTTGTAGGAATAAAATGATTTTATACTACAAATATAAAAATACGCAGGAGGAAACAGACTATGAAGAAACTGAGATTGTGGCGAAAAAAAGCAATGGCTGTGATAATGTCCGCAGCAATAGTATGCGGCACTGCAGAGTGGTGTCTGCCGGAAACAGCATACGGAGTAGAAGCATCGGAAGTAACAGATGTTTACTGTGATATCAGTAGTTACAGTTACAGCACATATTCTACGGCAGATGTTTATACCGATGTGTACAAACCTTATGTGCTGGATGTACAGTATACCCTTTCTGACGGAACAACCACAGAAGAATCCGTTCCAATTGAATGGATTCCCCTGCAGGATTTTAATGAGAGTTTTAATACACCGGGTACTTATATCTTTGAAGGGAGAGAATCGGTTACCGGTCAGAGTATAGGCACGATAACGCTGGAGATTACCCAGGCATATCTAAACATTAATACGATTAGCGGAACCGGAGAGGCGGCTGTAAATGCAGGTGATACTGTTTATGTATATGGCAGGGATAATGTAGGAGCCGTATCAATGACCACTTTTACGGCAGATATTTATGGCGGCTATGAAATTGGAGAGGCTTATGAGTGGTTTCGGGAAAAAGCGCCATATTCTTTTCTTGTCAGCAAAAATGATTTGTTTGTACAAAATGATGAAATAAATCCCTGGGAAACAGGGTATGGCTTCTTTTCCATAAAGGCAGACCAGAGCAGAGAAGCAGACTATTTATCCTCTTGTCTGTCTCTGGGATTGGTAAATGGGGAAGAGAATTGTATTGATGTAGGGATGGAAAGTGTTACGCCTAAAGTTACTTTGATTAACGATACGGATATAACATTTAATACAATTTCCGTCAGTAGTCCCTCTGACAAATTGAAATTCATGTTGGAAAATGCAGACGGCATAACGGTGAATACGGAACCGGTTGGAGCCGAAATAAAAGATATTCGGTGCTATCAGTCAGGAAATAATTATCTGGCAAGAGTTATACCAGGACTTCAGAATATAACGGATAAAAAAGGCGTATCTGGTATTAATATTAAATATGAATATACTGACCGGCAGGGGAAGAAGGTCTCTGATTCCGTCAGTATTGACGACGGTGATAAGAACACAGCAGGATATCTTGTAAATGGAGATGTTACCATTCGTCTGTCAGAAGTCCTGCGTCTGGCACCGAAATTTGCTTTTGAAGAGGTCAGCGATAACATTGTATATGATGGGGCTGCCATAGAGGAAGGCGTGGACTTTTCAGTGGTAAATCCTGATAAAGATTTAATATCTTATACATATGCAAAGAAAGGCTCTACGGTATATTCTTCGGGACTTCCGGTTCAGGCGGGCACTTATATCATAAAAGCAGTCAATAAGGTTACAAACGAAAAAGCGGAAACAGAGCTGACAATAAATCCGAAGACCGTTACATCTGAGATGCAGAACAGTATTGTTCTGACGGAACAGCAGTACTATACAGGAACCGCAAGGATGCCTAAAATTAAAATATATGACGGAAAAAAACTGTTAATTGAAAATACGGATTATGTACTGAGTTACAGCAATAATATAAATGTTGCAACAGATATATCCGGAATTGCACCGGTCATTTATATCAAAGGTATCAATAATTATCAGGGAACATTGACTCATAAATTCACTATATTATATCAAACGGCCGGAAGTTTATATTTAAATGGAAAGGCTATTACGGGAAGCAAAACCTATTATATCAATGGAGACTTACCGGTATTTACAGCGGATGCAGGATATATCATATATTATTCCGCGCAGGCGGATATGTCCAATGCTTCCACAGTAATGAAGGATACGTCACCATATTCCGAAGGTGAAGAAAGATATTATTACATACAGTTAAAAAATAAAAAGGGCGAGTGGAGCGAACCGGCATACATTCGTTGTATAAAAGATACGGTACCTCCGGTAAGTGTGGGAACCGTAAATGGAAGTTTTACCTATAAAGGTCTGACTGCAAAGCCGGCTGTCCGTTATTGTGACAATCTTCTGCAGTTATATATCAGTGCAGAGGATACAACATCGGGAATAGACAAGGTATATATGCTGCGGGAACTGAATGGCAAAATATATACAAAAGCTGCGCTTGATAAACTGCCGTCTGACAGATGGAAGGAAGTTTCGGCAAATACTGACTGGAAAGAGATTCTGGAACAGGAAAAGAAACAGCAGTTGTATTTTAAGGTTCTGGACCGGGCAGGCAACTATGTATATATCAGCACTGACAGCTTTATTTATGACAGAACTGCGCCGTTTATTACGGATAAAACAGGAACAGCTTTGGGCAGCAGCTACATTGCAGAGAGTTTGGATGTTGTCGTTGGGGATGGAGCAGAACTCGTAAGTGTTATTGTGAACGGCGTTCCTGTGACTGTCACTGGAAATAGGGCGGAGTTTCGGCTTACGGCAGGAAATCATACGATTATAGCTGCAGACCGTGCAGGAAATCAGAAGACGCTTACCCTGGAGGTAATCAAACCGGTTTATAATGTTGAGATTGCAGATGGACAGATGAAATCTGAAACCTATGGATATGATTCCGCCAAGCCTCTGAAACTTAATATTAACCGTCAGGCAGGGGAGGCCAATACGGAAGCAGACATATTCTCCGTTACCGTCAATAGTGATTGGTTTGTGATTACTAAGACAGAAGATGAATATTATATTTGCGCTAAGAAAGGCGTACCGGTTGGCAGGCATATGGCAGAGGTCACCGCAACTTATAACAACAACGGAACGGCCAAAGCGAAAGTATCTTTTATTGTTGAAAAACGGACTATTACCGGTATCGTATTGCAGGAAGGAAGCAGCGTTGCTATTAAGGACGACAGAAGGCTGACATATGGAGAAAAACTTTCTTCATTGGAATTTGATTATACAAAAGCAGTTTTTCTGGATGAAAAAGGGAAGATAGTGGAAGGAATCATATCCTTTGTAAATGCCGATAAAATGCCGTCTGCAGGCGCGTTCAATGCGGGATGGATATTTATTCCTGACCCGGATTGTTATAACTATTCCGGACCGGCAATAAAAGGAACAGTAAATGTAAAGACGAGAAAAAAGACATTACCGGTCATTATACGGGCCGGACAGGGAAAAACATATGGAAAGAACGATTCTGCCATTAAATTTACAATTGACACCAAAGCTATAATAGGCGGTGATGTTGTAAAGATTACAGGGGCGCCGGGCAGAAGCAAAGGAGAGCAGGCAGGAAGTTATGATTATAATAAGGGAACTCTTGCACTGGAAAAAACAGGTGCATATGCCAACTATACCCTTGCAATATCTGCCGGTGATAAGTATATCATTAAGAAAGCCACGCCGGTATATAAGTTGCCAACCGGTTTAAAGGCGGTATACGGCAGTCATTTGTCAGATATAAAATTGCCGACAGGGTTTAAGTTTATCAAGCCCTTAACCACCAGCGCAGGACTGGTGGGAACCAGAAAATTTGAAGTAAAGTATATTCCCTCAGATACAAAAAATTATAACATTGTTACTGGAATTTATGTAACCATTACTGTGACAAAAGCTCCCCAGCAGATTCAAGTAGCTTCTTCGTTTACGAAAGTATATCAGGACCCGGCATTTTCGCTAAATGCAAAGATTACCAAAGGGGCAGGCACGTTAAGCTATAAATCCTCTGACACTTCGGTGGTGCAGGTATATTCTAACGGAAAGGTATCCGTAAAAGGAATGGGAACTGCTAAAATAACCATAGCGGCGTCTTCTACCAATAATTATAAATATACCGCCAGGACTGTTACCATAACTGTAAAACCTAAGAAGGTAAATATGGTTTCGGTTAAATCGGATTCCGTCAGAAAGGTTAGTGTGAAGTGGGTGGAGAGAAGCTCTGTCAGCGGATATGAAATAAAATACTCTACCAGTAAAACCTTTGATTCCAATTCAAAAACCGTTACGGTTACAGGGGCATCCCGTCGTTCCAAGACACTGGAAGGACTGCAGAGCGGCAGGAAATATTATGTAAAGGTACGGGCCTATAAGAATGTGAATGGAAAGAAACTGTATGGAGCCTGGAGCAATGTATATGGGGCAACGGTGAAGTAAGAAACAATAGAGCTTTCATTATGTCTTGTTTCGTGTAATTAAATTCACTAATCCCAAAGATTGTAAGGTTGATATTCAAGAAATTTTATGATAAACTGAAATCTGGTAAGCTTGATTAAATATAAGAGAAGGTATACGATAAATGGAAAAAAAATCTATTGGCAGAAAGATTTTCAGAGTGGTACGGGAGATAATTAAAATTGCGCTTATTCTTGCCGTATGCGGTTTTATTGGAATATTTATTGCTGTCGGTGAGAGAGCCGGCTCTTCCTATCGGTTTGCAGAAAAATATTTTACATACTATATCACCAATAATTATCAGGAAATGTATAAGATGATAGACGGTGAAAATTCCGATTTTATCAGTTATGGAAATTTTCAGAGTATGTGTTCGGGAGAAAAAGTCTATGGCTCTATGAAGGACTTTTCCATAGGAAGTGCAACGAAAAACGGCGACAGCGTGACCTATGTTGTCAGCTATTATATGGAAGGTGACAGTAACCAGCACACATATACGATTACGCTGAATAAGCAGAAAGAGAAAACGTATCTGTTTTTTGATACATGGAAAGTATCAGTAAAACGTTTTCTGGTAAAGGATTTTCAGATAAAAACGCCGGCCGGAATGACGGCCAGTCTTGACGGAAAGGATTTATCAAGATACAGTGACGGAACTTCAGAGGATGGAACGCAGGATTATTACAGAATACCGGTTCTGTTTACCGGCGACCACACGTTGACGGTATCATCAGATTTAGTAGGAAATATTAGTAAGGCAGTTTATGTCAGGAAAGATGATGAAAGCATGGAACTGACCACTAAGGATTTTAAGATGAATTCGGGGGAACAGAAAGATATTGAAGCTTATTCTGGTCTGCTTCTGATGAATATGTATACGTATGCAATGGATGGAGTATCTACGTTTGAGGATAAAGTGTCTAAACTATTTGCACCGGATGAACAGTCCCAGGCAGCAGCAAGATATGCCTTTGACCAGCTTCGGGCGGCCATTACAAAAGAAGACGGTTCATCTCTGCGGACGCTGGACATTGGAACCATAACGCCTTATCTCACAACATTTGAATATCCGGGTAAAGCAGTGGTACAGGTGGACTACTCTTATTCCTTTACTGCCAATGGCGGAACGACTATATTAAATGGTATTATCAACTATTATTCCGGTGATGGCTGGGCATCTGCACGTTATACATTTACTCTGACAGATGGAGCATGGAAAGTATCCGGCATAGAAATGCCTTGTGTTAATTATGAAGAATCATAAAGAATCGGATGGCAAAATCCATCAGAATGGAGGAAATCATGGGTTTACTGAATACGGTTAAAAAAAAGCAGGAATTGGCATCATCAATTAATACAACACTGTTAAACAGTGACGAGAAGAAGATTTTACTGAATATCAATTCCAGAATAGAAGATTTAAAAGTCCAGAATATGGAAAATGCTAAATTTATAAGGGGTATTACCCGCAAGATTGAAGATGAACTGGTACAAATGCGGGAGGCGGAAGAAAATAAATCTATTGAAGTAATGGACGATTCCAATATTCTGGAGAGTATTGGACGGGTGGAAAAATCTCTGCAGGAGATTAATTCCAATGAGGTATTGTCTGAGATTGAGAAGATTCATCAGTCGATTAATGATTTTAATCAGCTTGGGGTAATGGAGGAGATTAATAAAATTAACCGCTCCATAGAAGAGATGAATTCCGGTGATATTATTGAAGAGGTTAAGAAAATCAATGAAACGGTTGATAATATCAATTTTGACAGTATCTATGAAGAATTAAAAAAGATTAACGATTCTATGAGTCAGGTAAATTCCGATGTACTGTTGCTGGAGATTGATAAGATTAATAAGTCGCTGAGAGCCATCAATTCTGATTCTGTTCTTCAGGAAGTTGCAAAGGCCAATGATAAACTGGATAATTTAAAGATGAATGATATCATTCTGGAAATTCACCGGGTGGAAGCAATGGTATCCGAAATCAATGATAATACGGTACTGGCGGAATTGGAACGGTTAAAACAGCTTGTCAATGAAAAGAATGCCGATGTTATATTTGATAAAATAGATGATAAAATATCTGAGTTAAAAGCCAATGACTATACGGACAAGCTTGGGGAAATAGAAGAATTACTGAGACAGAACCAGCGGAAACTGGGAGAAATCGACGGAAAGGTGGTACGTATTTCCACTATGCCGTCCATGCTGAAAACCATAATTGAGAAATCTAATGAATTAAATCTGGAGAAGATGGAATTTATAGTGACGGAACAGAATAATAAGCAGAATAAGAAAATCGACATGATAAAGATTGTGGTGAGTATTAATCTGTGGGCATCTTTACTGGGAGCGGCGCTGACCATTGCAAATATATTTGGCGCTATATAGGAAAGGTAGTAGAAATTAAAAGACTTTTGTCAATATGAAAACTATAGAAATCCGTTAGAGCGTGTTTGAAAATTGCTTTCTGTCAGATGTATTTCCACTAAGTGGATCATATATCTGGTGAAAATGAATTTTCAAACACGCTTTGGTTTTAATCTTTCTGTTTCAATTCTTCGATTAATGACTTGGCAGTAATATTTTTGTGTCCGTATTTAGCCTTGAAAAATGTGGCGATACTTCCCAGTGCCTTAACAAAAACAGGAATTTCTTCTTCGTCCAAAACAAATAAAATATCTTCAATCATCTGATGATGAAATTTTTTATGAGCTTCATTGGCAGCCCGGCCGGATTCGGTAGCAGATATATGGACAATCCGTTTATCCCTGCTGTCACGCTGGCGTACCAGATAGCCCTTGTGTTCCAAAGCTCCCACGGCAGTAGTTAAAGTTCCGCCAGTAATGTTCAGATTTTTAGCCAGAGCGCTGGCGCAATTATCGCCGTCTTTGTCCTCTGCATGGCAGACGGCTTCAATAACATGCAGTTCTTTTACGGACAGATTTGTAAAATGATTTTCCGTGATACAGCGTTCTTCTGTTTTCAGAATTTCATTAAAAACGTCCATCAGAAAATTATTTAAAATTTCAGTATTTTCATCCATGGTTATCTCCATTTTTTACAAATGCCGTTGGGACATTATAAATTATTTTTAACTGGTATGTATAGATTATATAGTTTTGTAAAAAAAATGTCAATTCTTAAGGGATTTGGCCATTTTTACGGCAGATTTCAATTCTTCCGAAGAAATATCAGAAGCAGAATATCTTGCTTTTTCATACATTGCTGTTAAATCCTTTAAATTGCGTTGGGAATCGTGGGAATTATCTGAAAGTTTATGGTAAATTTCTTCAGGGGTATCGCTGCGGTGAATTATAATGCGGCGGTTCCGTTTCAATTTATTGGAAATGATGTTTTGATAGATTTTCCGTACTTTTTCCCGGTTACTTAAAAATATTTTAAATTTTACTCTGAAGGAATCGTTTTTTTTCTCTGTTTTATCTTTGGATTGAATTTTTTCCACAATATCATCGGTTTCCCTGTTACGATACATATAGGTTTTAAAAAATTTATAAAGAGCATACAGAATGGCAAAGACAATTCCGATATAAAGCATCACCTGAAAAATATAAAATAAAGTATTCATTACAGGATTAGAAGCGGTATTATGAGGAACAAAATTGTCGGTGGGAATTTCCGGTGCCAGACCACTTTCCCAGGAAGACATATCGGTGGATTCCGGTTCCTGTATTACCGTTTCACCCTTAAATCGCAGAAAGAACCCAAAGAACAGGGAAGCGATATATTTTAAAAAGGTTCCTATAAAATTAAAACTGTCGTTATGAAAAAATATATTTAATATAAAAATAAATAAAATCAGAAAGAACAAAAAAAGCAGGACAAAGGAACTGTTCATCCGGAAGGAGCGGGTAAGGGAGGAAGGATTATCCTCCAAATGTAAAGACATCCCCAGGAATTTATCCAGATATAGTCTTAAAAAGTGCAATAAAATGTAGATGATTCCGCTGATATATGCATACTCTGCCAGACCAGAGGACATATCCAGGGAGGCATGGAAATAGATTCCGATAAACAGAACAATGCATTCAATAGGCATATCAACGGCAGACAGACGCCTGTGGGAAATTTCCGATTTCCAGAAGGTAACACCCATGGTATAGAAAGTCAGAAAAATAATGATTAGCAGCATAAGTTCAGTGTCATTGGATATACAGACTAAAGTCAGCGGAAGAAATAACAGCCGCAGAGAAAAAAACATTATTGCCCTGGTAATATATTTTCGTAAAAAATAATCGGCCAGACAGATGGCAGCGATATAAATAATACACATAGGATTTTTTCTGTCAGAGGCCAGAAAAATTTCGGAAAAATACAGATAAAGCAAAAGCACCGTCAGTGAACACATGAGAACACAGATAATGTCACGTACTGTTTGGATTTTATTATTCAATGTTAATTCCTCCCTTCCAAGGCAATTTTCAAACACGATTTAGTATTCTATATTCCACTTAATCAGGCTGGGAATGGATAATTCAATATCAAACTGTTTTAATTCCGGTACGATAAAATAACAATTGAACCCCGTTTCCCTGATTTCGTTATAATAGTCAAGAAGCTCCTTTTGTCTGTTATTGGAAATGATAATGTAATATGCATTTTTTTGAAGGTTTTCAAAATTTTCCTTCAAAACGGTAATAAAATCTTTAAGTTTTTCATGGGTGTCAATACGGGCCAGGGCGGTATCAATGGATACCATATGATTGATACCGGAGCCGGAGGAACGGTTTAACCGCTCGTGGGTAAACAGGTCAACAGCATTGCTGTCCAGGCCTGTGGGGATGCCGGCGGAAATAAATTTTTCTGCCAGAGAGCTGGCCAGGGAAATGATTTTTTCCAGAAGTTTATCGTCACGGCTGTACAGATGGGTATCCAGATTTAAAAGAATCCGTACTTCCCGGGAAGAAGTCATGAAATATGTATTGACCTGCAGAAGGTCATTCTTTGCCGAGCTTTTCCAGTTAATATTATGCATACTGTCAAAGGGCTGGTATTCCCGGATTCCCCGAAATTCAAACGGGTCTTCAATAAGATTTTTCTGGGTGGCAAAGCTGCCGGTTATGGTCTCAAAAGGAATTTCAAAGAAATCCAGATTCACTTTTTTGGGGTAAACGTGAATCACAATAGTATTGGAGCGTTTATCGGTAAAAGTTAACCGCATAAACAAATCGGTTGACGTGATTCCGGTATCGTGGAGAAAGAAGCAGCCCCGGCTTTCGCAGGTGAATTTCAGGTTTCTTGTAATTGACTGGTGTCCCATGATTGCAAAAATATCATCTCTGTAATAAAAATCCGTTACAGAGGAATTTTCTTCGTTCTCAAAGCGGAAACTTTTGGGTGTATTAAATTTTACATGAAGCATTGGCAGGGGAAGCCATTTATTATTGGTGATAACCTCAGTTAATATATTTTCTTCTCCGGCAGTACATTCCGTGTTTTTAATGCTGATAGTAACATCCAGGTTTCTGCTCCAGTATTTTTTAAAGAGCAATCCCTGAATCCACAGAAAGAGCAAGGCACAGATAAAAATAACAAGCAGAATCATGGTTTACGCCCTCCCTTTATATTTAATTATGGGCATTTGTGAAATCTTCAGAAGGTACCGCAACAGATTCCAAAATTTCGTTGACCAGCTTTGCCCGGTTGGCATTTTTGGACATATTGGTATAGGAAACGATGCGATGGGAAAGAACAGGCACTGCCAGCGTTTTTACATCTTCCGGTGTAACAAAATCTCTGCCCTGAATGGCAGCATATACCTGTGAAGCTTTCAGCAGCGCCAGCGTACCACGGGGGCTAACCCCGGAAGAGATATTGGAATTATTCCGGGTAGCATTGACAATATCCACAATATATTTCCGAATAGAAATGTCAGCATATACGGTAGCAGCCAAAGTTCCCATCGAAATAATTTCATCTTTCGAACAAACCGGATTCAATTCCTCAATAGGATTTTTTGTAATAAACCGTTCCATAATGGAAAGTTCCTCCGATTCTGTGGGAAAACCCATGGAAAGCTGCATCATAAAACGGTCTAACTGGGCTTCAGGTAAAGTAAAGGTACCGGCCGTTTCTATAGGATTCTGGGTAGCGATTACCAGAAAAGGCCTATCCAGAATCCTGGTCTTACCATCCACTGTCACCTGTTTTTCCTCCATACACTCCAGCAGACTGGACTGGGTCCTGGGAGTTGCCCGATTAATCTCATCTGCCAGCAGAACGTTAGAAAAAACCGGACCTTTCACAAACTCAAAGGAATGAGACTCACGGTTAAAAATATTCAGTCCCGTTATATCCGAAGGCAGTAAATCCGGTGTAAACTGAATCCTGCTAAATCCACCATCCAAAGACCTTGCCAAAGACTTCGCCAGCAAAGTCTTTCCCGTCCCCGGAGTATCCTCCAGCAAAACATGTCCACCGGAAATAATAGCTGTTAAAATAAAATCAATCGTCCGGTCCTTACCGATAATTACCTTCTGAATATTGCCTTTAATCCGCTCCGTAACCAATTGAATGTCCTTTAACTCCATTATAAAACCTCCGTTTATTTATCAATAATATATAAGAAAATACTGCAAAAAATCCATACATTTATTATATATGATTTACCAGTCAAAGTATACTTTTTAGTTAGATTTTATAAAAATTTTCTTGTTTAATACCTTAATATAGGCTAAAATAGATAATAGCTTTTAAGTTTTACAGGAAAGGATGAATAGCTTCAGATGGGCAAGATGTTGACAGATTACAATAGTTTTAAAAATAATGATAAAGAGATGAAGGAATATGCCGCCAGTATGAAATACCTGTACTGGATATTAGGAATTGCAGTGGTGTTTTATTATCTGATTCCTTATATATTTATGTTGGCATTCGGACATCTTCCGGCAGGATTATACGGTTTTCTTGTAGTAGATGTATTTTCTTTCTTTGTATTTATAGCATGTTTCCTGTTCAGCAGAAAACATGGATTTTTATGGTATGTTCCGGTTATGACAGGTTTGTTATATTTACCTACGGTTATCATTTTTAACTGTGTATGGCAGTATGCAGTATTTACCATAGTATATATTGTATTGGGATATTTCGGTTGTCTGGCAGGTTACCTGTTTCTGCGCAGGAGAAAGAACAAAAGAGCGCCGATTGGTGTAAACTATGCAGTGAAAAGAAGCGGAAGAAAAAAATAAAAGAATAAAACAGGCAGCAGAGCGGAAATGAGGCAGTAAATGAAACATAGAATAGACAGGATTAAAAAATATATCAAATGTAATAAGAACGCGGCAATTTATATTACGATTCTGATTGTATACACGATTGTTATGCTTTGTATCTGGCTGATTGGTTCTGACGGACTGAAAAGCTGTTCTTCTGGTTCACTCAGCTCCATCATGAATGATAATACAGAGACAACTACAGAGTCTTCTGCGGAAGACATTACCACCAGCGAGGACATTCCGGTGGATTAGATGAAACAGAGCGAATGGGAAGGCGGTATCGATTCATGGCAATGAGAAATAATAAGATATATGTGATAGGACATAAAAATCCGGATACGGATTCCATATGCTCAGCCATTGCATATGCATACCTGAAGAACCAGCTGGATGATAAAGAATATGTGGCAAAAAGAGCTGGTCAGATTAATGAAGAGACACAGTATGTACTGAACTATTTCAGGCAGGAACTGCCAGATTATGTATCAGATATCGGAACGCAGGTGAAAGATATTGAGATACGGGAAACGGAAGGGGTTACCAGGGATATTTCCCTGAAACGGGCCTGGACTTTGATGAAGGAACAGGAAGTGGTTACCCTTCCGGTAACAAAACACGGACGACTGGAAGGCATTATCACCACCGAAGATATTGCGGAAGCATATATGGATGTGCATGACAGCAAGATATTGTCCACGGCCCATACGGCATATCGGAATATTCTGGATACAATGGACGGGACGCTGGTCTGCGGCAGTATAGACGGATATTTTACAAAAGGCAAAGTTCTGATTGCTGCGGCAAATCCGGACTTAATGGAGAACTATATTGAGGAAGGGGATCTGGTTATTCTGGGAAACCGGTATGAATCCCAGCTTTGCGCTATAGAAATGAATGCTGGCTGTATTGTGGTATGCGAAGATGCAGGGGTTTCCATGACCATACGGAAGATGGCGGAGGAACACGGATGTACGATTATGCGTTCTCCCCATGACACCTATACAGTTGCAAGACTGATTAATCAGAGTATGCCTATCAGCTATTTTATGACAAGGGAAAATATTGTTTCATTCCGGACCGATGCATTTACCGAAGAAGTACGTTCGGTTATGGCAAAACTCCGTTACCGGGATTTTCCGATTCAGGATAAAAAAGGCCGGTTTGTGGGGATGATATCCAGACGGAATCTCCTGAATGTGGATAAAAAGAAAATTATAATGGTAGACCATAATGAAAAAAGTCAGGCTGTG
Organism: Lachnospiraceae bacterium; assembly: GCA_022794265.1. Lineage (GTDB taxonomy): Bacteria > Bacillota > Clostridia > Lachnospirales > Lachnospiraceae > Bovifimicola. The sequence continues at coordinate 26,889 of JAAWEK010000015.1, read as the reverse complement.
GATGGGCTGGAAAATGCTGAGATACTGGAAATTATTGACCATCACAGATTGCGGGCAATTGAAACCATGTCTCCGGTATATTTCAGAAACCAGCCTCTGGGCTGTACCGCTACCATTATTTATCAGTTATATATGGAGCAGGGAGTTGAAATACCGAAACAGATTGCAGGTTTGCTGTGTGCAGCAATTCTGTCGGATACCCTGATGTTCCGTTCCCCTACCTGCACGGCTGTGGATAAAATGGCGGCGGAAAATCTGGCGGCAAAAGCGGAGATAGAAATCAAATCCTTTGCTACAGAAATGTTTCGGGCCGGAAGCAATCTCAAGATGAAATCACCGGAAGAAATTTTTTATCAGGATTTCAAGAAATTTGATATGAACGGGAAAAATATCGGAATCGGTCAGATTAATTCCCTTGATGCCGTTGAACTGGCAGATATCAGGGAAAAGCTTGTAACCTATCTGGATAAAGCATATAACGGGCATGGAATGGATATTATTTATTTTATGTTTACCAACATTATAGAAGAGTCTACGGAGATAGTGGCAAAAGGTCCGGAAGCCGAAGAACTGATCAGTGAGGCGTTTGAAGTGCCTGTGGAAGACGGTACGGCCGTCCTCAGAGGCGTAGTTTCCCGTAAAAAGCAGTTTGTTCCTCCGCTTATGGAAACACTGAACCAGAGATGAGCGCCGGGCAGGAAAGAGGTATTTATGTCAAAACAATATTGGAAACCGGGAAATATGCTATATCCGGTTTCGGCAGTTATGGTAAGCTGTCAGAGAAAAGATGAAAAACCGAATATCATTACTGTGGCCTGGTGCGGAACCTGCAATACCCAGCCGCCAATGGTATACATCTCGGTCAGGCCGGAGCGGTATTCTTATGATATCATCAAAGAGACAGGGGAATTTGTTATAAATCTTGTGAATAGAGATATAGTATATGCCGCTGATTACTGCGGAGTGAAATCCGGCAGGAATGTGGATAAATTTAAGGAAATGAAGCTGACACCATTGGAATCCAGATTTGTTCAGGCTCCGGGCATATTCGAAAGCCCGGTGAATATTGAATGTAAGGTGAAGCAGCTTATTCCTTTAGGCTCCCATGATATGTTTCTGGCTGAAGTTGCAGGCGTAACCGTGGATGACTGCTATATGGACGAAACGGGAAAGTTTAATTTAAATGACAGCGGACTTACAGCCTATTCCCATGGAGAATATTTTGAACTGGGAAAGAAACACGGGACATTTGGATATTCGGTGCGGAAAAAATAAAACAGAGGTGATTGAGTGAAGATTAGCTCCATGACGATTGATAACTTTAAGTCTGTCAGACATCTGGCGATTGAAGATATTGAGAATGCTTTTATTCTTGTGGGAAAAAACAGTACCGGAAAAACCGTTGTACTGGATGCCATACGGGCAGTGGCTGGGATGTATGAAATTAAGCGGGAATATTTTAATGAGACTGGAAAAAACATTGAAATCGGAATTACACTGAATATCGAAGAAGAGGATCTTCGGTTACTGCATTTGGGAGGAATTGTTTCCAAATATAAAAGCTACGAATTATGGTATAAGGATTTTTGCAGTAAGTTACCATCTTTTCAAAATAACCGGCTGCAGTTTACATATATAATCAATAAAGATGGAAACTGCAAATATAATGACGGAGTGAAAAAGAACAATTCCTATATTAAGTTGGTTTTTCCGAAAGTATATTATATAGACAATTCCAGAAATATTACCGAATTTCAGGAGGCACTGCTTCGGGCCAACAGCGCCGCCGGAATTAAAGACATGACGGAGCGCAGATGCATGTTTGATAAAAGTCGTACCTGTAATAACTGTTTTGACTGTATTGGCATGATTAGCCAGAAAAGTACAGATGAGTTAAGTATTTTTGAAACGGCAAAATTACTGGAATATAAAGTATTCAATAATAATCTGGATAAGTTTGCAGAAGCGGTAAATCATTGTTTTGTAAAAAATGGTTCACATTCCCAGTTTATTAAGTATGAGACCAAATTTGATTTTGAGCAGATATTTAGTATTGATACTGTGTTGTATAATGAAGACCGGGGAACCTTTGGTCATATCAGTACTATGAGTGCAGGAACCAAAAGTATTTATCTGCTGTCATTGATTGAAGCATATATTCAGGAGCAGAATAAGGTTCCCAGCATTATTATGATTGAAGATCCCGAGAGTTATCTGCATCCCCAGATGCAGAAGTCTGCCAGTGAAATTTTATACCGTTTGTCCAAGAAAAATCAGGTTATTTTTTCTACCCACTCGCCGAATATGCTGTTTAATTTTTCCAGCCGTCAGATTAAACAGGTGGTACTGGATGACGACTATTATACAAAGATTAATGAGAATACGGATATTGATGATATTCTGGACGATTTGGGATATACGGCTAATGACCTGATGAATGTCAGCTTTGTGTTTATCGTGGAGGGAAAACAGGACAGCAACCGTCTGCCGATGCTGTTGGAAAAATACTACTCGGAGATTTATGATGAAGACGGAATGTTACACAGGATTTCCATTATTCCCACCAACAGCTGTACCAATATCAAAACCTATGCCAATCTGAAATATATCAATAAACTCTATCTGAAAGACCAGTTTTTAATGATAAGGGACAGTGACGGAAAGAATCCGAAATATCTGGTAAAACAGCTTTGCAGTTATTACGGGGCGAGAGCCAGGGAAGATGTGGATAATATTCCAAGGGTGACGCCAAAGAACGTACTGGTATTGAAATATTATTCCTTTGAAAATTATTTTCTGGACCCTGAGATTATGGCTAAAATCGGGGTGGTAAAAAGTGAAGAAGATTTTTATAATATTCTCTGGCAGAAATACAGAGACTATCTGTATAAGCTGCCCAGTATGAAGCGGATGTGCCGGATTAAGAACGTCCGGATCAGCAGCAAACAGGATTTAAAGGAGAATATGGAAAATATACGGATATTTGTCCGGGGACATAATCTGTATGATATATTTTACGGAAGATACAGAAATGATGCAGAAACGGAAATTCTGAAAAAATATATTGATACGGCGCCAAGGGAGAATTTTGCCAATATCCTGGATGCCATAGACCGTTTCGTTTTTTTTGAAAATCGCAGGAAATCTGGTGATGAGGATGAAGAATAATATTATATTAATTGGTATGCCTGGTGTGGGAAAGAGCACTGTAGGGGTCATTCTGGCTAAGATTATGGGGTATCATTTTATCGATGCCGATATTGTAATCCAGCAGCAGGAACAGAAACTGCTAAAGGATATTATTGCGGAACAAGGCGTGGAAGGTTTTATTCAGGTGGAAAACCGGATTAATGCTTCCATAGACGGGAATCAATGCATTATTGCAACCGGTGGAAGCGTGGTTTATGGGGAAGAAGCAATGGAACATTACCGGCGGATAGGAACCGTCATATATTTAAAGCAGAGCTTTGATGTATTAAGCGTCCGGCTTCGGGATATCAGAGGCAGGGGCGTGGTACTGAAACCAGGACAGGATTTAAAAGATTTATACATGGAGCGTTGCAGCTTGTATGAGAAATATGCGGATATTGTAATAGATGAACGGAATCTGAATGTGGAGGAGACCATTGATAAAATATTAGCTGTACTGAATCCTTAATAACGGCACCGAAACCGTCATTTTTATTTTGGCAATGTTTGCCTGACCATTTGCAGAATATAAGAACCTGCTTCTGCAGATAATTATTGTAGAGCATATAGGGATAATCTATTGGGCTGTAAAGGGGGCAAATATTGCAAAATTGTTAATAAAAGGTAAAGTAGAAAAAAACTAATTTACAAATCTGAAGATTGTGCTATAATCTCATTAATTGCAACTCTGTAGGTTGCTGTTTTTCTTGTGTCATATGTTACAGGAATAACTGGATTATAGTATAAGAGCTTGAATTTGAATGAAACTCAGGATTGAATAAATAGAATTTTTCGCAAAAATGATTTTCGAGGTGCAAAATGGAACAGTACATTATTAAAGGTGGAAATCCTCTCGTAGGAGAGGTTGATATAAGCGGCGCCAAAAATGCGGCGCTGGCTATTTTGGCTGCGGCTATTATGACGGATGAGACAGTGGTAGTGGATAATCTTCCGGATGTCAGGGATATCAATGTATTACTACAGGCGATTGAGGGAATCGGAGCCATAGTTGAGCGCGTGAACCGTCATTGTGTAAAGATTAATGCAAGTACCATCAGTTCTACCCGGGTGGATTATGAGTATATCAGAAAAATCAGGGCGTCCTATTATCTTCTGGGTGCGCTGACAGGAAGATTTCATGAAGCACAGGTGGCTTTGCCGGGTGGCTGTGATATAGGAACCAGACCCATAGACCAGCATATTAAAGGATTTAAGGCGCTGGGTGTTCAGGTGACCATTGAGCATGGAATGATTATGACAAATGCAGAACAACTGGAAGGAAATCATATCTATCTGGACGTGGTGTCTGTAGGCGCTACGATAAATGTAATGCTGGCAGCGGCTTTGGCAGACGGTGCTACGATTATTGAAAATGCGGCAAAGGAGCCGCATGTGGTAGATGTGGCGAATATGCTGAACAGTATGGGAGCCAATATCAAGGGTGCTGGTACAGATGTTATCAGGATTAAAGGTGTAAAAGACCTTCACAAAACCGAATATTCGGTTATTCCTGACCAGATTGAAGCAGGAACCTTTATGTTTGCAGCAGCGGCTACCAACGGAAACGTTCTGGTTAAAAATGTAATACCAAAGCATTTGGAAGCCATTACCGCAAAATTGCTGGAAATCGGATGTGCTATAGAAGAATATGACGATGCGGTACGTGTCATCGGTACGGAACAGTTAAAGAGTACGCAGGTTAAAACCCTGCCATATCCGGGGTATCCTACGGATATGCAGCCACAGATTGCTGTTACGCTGGCAATTTCCCAGGGAACCAGTATCGTTACAGAAAGTATTTTTGAAAACCGTTTTAAGTACATTGCGGAACTGGTACGGATGGGCGCCAATATCAAGGTGGAAGGAAATACAGCTATCATAGAAGGTGTCAGTCATCTTACCGGAGCGGAGATTAATGCTCCCGATTTGCGGGCAGGTGCAGCGCTGGTGATTGCCGGACTGGCAGCGGAAGGATTTACGTTGATTGATGATATTGTGTATATCCAGAGAGGGTATGAAAATTTTGAAGGAAAACTGGCCGGACTGGGAGCCAATATTGAAAAAGTTACTACAGAAAAGGATGTTCAGAAATTTAAGTTAAAGGTAAGTTAGAGCATGTTTGATATTTATTCCAGTCGTTTTTAAGGAATAAAAAAATAGTTGACAATACAGCCGAAATGGATTATTGTATATATGCTGTATAATTAAAAAGTTCATATAAAATTCTCTTATTCAGAGTGGCGGAGATACAAGGATCGATGAAACCACAGCAACCCCCCGGAGCGGAAGGTGCTATCCTGAGCGAATTATTCGAGCAATAAGTGGAAAAAGATAGAGTCAGGTCCACTATTGTATGTGGACCTTTTAATTATGTAAAAATGCACAGAAATCTACATTGATGAAATGAAAACAGAAAAGAAAGGACTTGATAAGATGGAAAAATTATTATTTACTTCCGAATCAGTGACCGAAGGACATCCGGATAAAATTTGTGACCAGATATCAGATGCGGTACTGGATGCATTACTGGAACAGGACCCGATGAGCCGTGTAGCCTGTGAAACCTGTACAACCACAGGTCTTGTATTGGTTATGGGTGAAATTACTTCTAAAGCCAATATAAATATTCAGCAAATTGTCAGGGATACAATCTGTGAAATCGGGTATGACGATTCGGCAAAGGGCTTTGACGGACATACCTGCGGAGTTATGGTTTCTTTGGATGAACAGTCTACGGATATTGCCATGGGTGTGAATAAGGCGCTGGAGGCAAAAGAAAATACCATGACAGATGAGGAAATTGAAGCCATTGGAGCAGGAGATCAGGGGATGATGTTCGGTTATGCTTCCAATGAAACCGAGGAATATATGCCTTATCCTATTGCACTGGCTCATAAACTGGCGTTAAAGCTGACAGAGGTTCGTAAAAAAGGTATTCTGCCATATCTTCGTCCTGACGGCAAGACCCAGGTGACAGTAGAATATGATGAGGCAGGAAGACCGGTTCACCTGAATGCAGTGGTATTATCCACACAGCATGATGCGGAAATAAGTCAGGAACAAATACATGAAGATATTAAAAAGTATGTATTTGATCCGGTGCTTCCTAAAGAATTGCTGGATGAAAATACAAAGTATTATATTAATCCGACGGGAAGATTTGTAATCGGCGGACCGAATGGTGACAGTGGTCTTACTGGAAGAAAGATTATTGTGGATACATATGGTGGATATGCCCGTCATGGCGGCGGAGCTTTTTCTGGAAAGGACTGTACAAAGGTTGACCGTTCCGCAGCTTACGCAGCCAGATATGTTGCGAAAAATATTGTGGCAGCCGGCCTTGCCGACAAATGTGAAATTCAGCTGTCCTATGCCATCGGAGTGGCTCAGCCGACTTCTGTAATGGTGGATACAATGGGTACCGGTAAGATTAAAGATGATAAGCTGGTGGAAATCATCAGGGAAAATTTTGATTTGAGGCCGGCAGGAATCATTAAGATGCTGGATTTGAGAAGACCGATTTATAAACAGACAGCAGCATATGGACATTTTGGCAGAAACGATTTGGACCTGCCATGGGAGAAACTGGATAAAGTTGAATTGTTGAAAAAGTATCTATAACAGCAGATGCAGACTGAATAAATTTTAAATGGAGTTATGTCGTTTCCGATATATATTGAAACGGTATAATTCCATTTTTTATTCATATGTTTTTGAAGAGAACTTTAGAAAGAATTTATTATTTAATTTAATTCTTTATTAGTGTTTTTCTACTGGTTGTGTTAAAATACTGATATGATTATTTGAATTATACAATAGCAGCATAAGTGAATGGGAGCAGATATGAAATTCAGAACCAAGATTAAGTTATCCTTCATAGTGCTTACGATAATCCCGATTCTTGCCATGGCCATGGTTCTTTTTTATATTGGGACGAGTCAGCTCCGGTCTATGGAAAAGAAGTATGGTGTAGATGATATCGGCATTGAAAGCATTTCCAACCCCACCAGAATATACAGTAAGATAACGAAAGATGTCCATAATGAGATACTGGACATAATTGGAAGTGATGCCGGACGGCTGGAGAATATGGAAACGCTGGAACAGATAAATGAAAAGTTAGAGGCGAAATTTTCTTTTCTTGTTGTAAAGAGAAACGGAAAGATTTTGTTTAACGGCGGTGATGAGAATGATGAGGAGATAGAAAAATTGCCGGATTATCAGGATGAATCCGGGTTAGTCAGTGAAAATGTGGTGAGCAGTTATATCTACGGAGATTATAAGTATCTGATTAAACAGATTGATTTTATGTTTCCGGGGGAAAAGAAAGGCAGTATTTATTTAATGACCGGCCTGGACGAAATCGTACCCCAGATAAAAAAGCTGTGTCTGCAAATGCTTTTATCCGTTATCGCTGTGGTTTTGTTAACAGCCATGCTGCTTACGGTCTGGATTTACCAGAGTATGATGCGACCGATTCGCAGGCTTACGGAGGCAACCCAGAGGATTGCGGAAGGGGATCTGGATTTTACCATTGAAACGGACGATAGAGATGAATTTGGCGAGCTATGCGGGGATTTTGAGATTATGAGAAAACGTCTGAAGGATTCTGCCGAGGACAGGGTACGGGACGAAGAGGAAAGTAAGGAACTCATCAGCAATATCTCCCACGACCTTAAGACGCCGATTACGGCCATTAAGGGTTATGTGGAAGGAATTATGGACGGCGTGGCTGATACGCCGGAGAAGATGGAGCGTTATATCAAAACTATATATAACAAAGCCAATGATATGGATAAATTAATTGGAGAATTAACAGTTTATTCCAAGATTGATACTAACAGGATTCCTTATAATTTTGCAAAGGTGAATGTGGATGAGTATTTTTCAGATTGTGTGGATGAAATATCTATCGAGCTGGAGGCGAAAAATATCCGTCTGAATTATTTTAATTATGCGGATAAGGATACGGTGATTATTGCAGATGTGGAGCAGATGAAGCGTGTCATCAATAACATCATCAGCAATTCGGTGAAGTATATCGGCAATAAGCAGGGAGCGCTGAATATCAGAATCAACGATGATAATGATTTTATTCATGTGGAGATTGAGGATAACGGAAAGGGAATAGATGCAAAAGATATACCATATATATTTGACCGTTTTTACCGGACCGATGCTTCACGGAATTCCAATCAGGGGGGGAGCGGTATTGGGTTATCCATTGTAAAAAAGATTATTGAGGTGCATGGAGGAAAGATCTGGGCCACCAGTAAGCCGGATACAGGTACCACAATGCATTTTATAATCAGAAAATATATAGAACCGGAGGCAGGTAAAAGTGAGCAGGATATTAATCATTGAAGATGAAGAAAGTATAGCGGAACTGGAAAAGGATTATCTGGAGTTAAGCGGCTTTGAGGTTGCGATTGAGAATTCGGGAGATGTGGGGCTTAAACGGGCGATGGCAGAAGAATTTAATCTAATCATTCTGGATTTAATGCTGCCGGAAGTAGACGGATTTGAGATTTGCAGGCAGGTCAGGGAGAAGAAAAATACGCCGATTCTGATGGTTTCCGCCAAAAAGGATGATATTGACAAGATTAGGGGTCTGGGTCTGGGAGCCGATGACTATATGACAAAGCCTTTTAGTCCAAGTGAAATGGTTGCCAGAGTGAAAGCCCATCTGGCCAGGTATGAAAGGCTTATCGGCACAGGCACGCAGGAAAATGATATGATTGAAATTAGGGGATTGAAGATTGATAAGACTGCGAGAAGGGTTTATTTAAACGGGGAAGAAAAGATATTCACAACAAAGGAGTTTGATTTGCTGACGTTTCTTGCCCAGAATCCCAACCGGGTATTCTCCAAAGAGGAATTATTCAGTAAAATCTGGGGGATGGAGTCAGTGGGGGAAATTGCAACAGTTACCGTGCATATTAAGAAAATCCGGGAGAAGATTGAATATTCCACATCAAAACCCCAGTATATCGAAACCATATGGGGGGTAGGTTACCGTTTTAAGGTTTAAAGCGTATAAATAATTCTTTATTTTTTGAACATACTACTCTTACATTAGTATTTTAATGCATATCAGTAGGAGACAGTATGGAATTAGGAGAGAAAAGCAGATATTTTTTGAAAATATTACTGGCAGCCATAGGCGTATATATTTTGTTCAAATATATGCTTGTACTGTTTCTGCCTTTTGTTATAGCATATGCGCTGGCTTTTTTTCTGACACCAATTGTAAATTATCTGACGAAAGTAACCAGAATCAAACGGGGAATTATTACATTTGTGGTATTAACTGTTGTGCTTTTGATTTTAGGACTGCTTATTGCGCTTTTGGTGATAACCGCAGCAAACCAGCTTATGGACATGATAAGTAACAGTCAGCATTATGAAAAGATGTTTTATGGCATTGTGGACGATGCCTGCTGTACGGTGGAAAGATACTTTGGTGTGGATAAAAATAAGGTATTTGAATATGTAAGCAGCAATGTGGCAACCTTCTGGAGTGGTTATCAGAAGGATACGATTGTAAAGCTGATGGACACATCTGCAATGACCATTATGGCGGTTGTTAAGATTTTGATATTTATTTTTACGGCAGCCATATCCACCTTTTATATGGTGGTGTCCAGAGAAGAAATCAGAAAGAAAAAGAGTGAAAGTATTTTTTATAAAGAAATCAGTGCGGTTATGGGGAATGTTTATAAAGTATCGGTATCCTATATCAGAACCCAGTTGATTATTATGTTTTTTACAACTCTCATCTGTTACGGTGGTCTTCTGATTATAAAAAATAAATATGCACTGATTATAGCCCTGGTGGTAGGAGTGTTGGATGCCCTGCCGTTGTTCGGTGTGGGTGCGGTTCTGGCACCCTGGGGGATAATCCTGCTGATTATGGGGAACTATTATCATGCGGCGGTTATTTTAATTGTGTTTGTAATCTGTTATGTACTGCGGGAAGTGGCTGAGCCCCGGCTGATGGGGCATGGAATAGGAATCTCACCATTAATGACGATTGTATCCATGTATGTAGGATTTGAGCTGTTTGGAATTGCAGGGGTTCTATTGGGACCGATTGCATATGTTGTGTTGAGGACGATTATCAATGTTTGAAAAGTATACAAAGACTGGGGATTATTTAGTAAATTTTATGATAAAAATATTATTTGACAATTAACTGCTTGGTAATATATACTAAATCAGTATTTATCATTGGAATTGTATTTGGGTATTTATAAATTAGTTTTTGGTTTGGAAATGAATGATTAAATGACCTTGTGTAAAGGAAAGATTAGGAAGGGAGGTTGCTAAAGGGTCTGGTAAAAATTTGTTGGTTAATCAATTATGGTATATTATAAAACTTAAAGAACAAAAGAGGAAGATAAATATACGAAAACTGCGACTGTTTTTGCAGTAAAAACATAAGGAACGAGGTTATTGCCATGAGACAAAAAAAATTATTTTTAATTAAAAGGGTACTTGGTTTAATGTTGATAATAAGCATTATTCAAATATCATTTGATTATACTTTGTTTAAAATTTATGCTAACGAAGTGTTTTATGAACAGAAATTGAAAGAATATTGTGAGGGTAATCCATTGGATGGATATCTTTTTATGCAAGGACAGAAAGATACAGGAAAATTAGATGCTAAAATAGAAGCAGAGTTAAATGCACAGGGAATATTTGATAGTGAGATACTTAATATGTCGGAAGAAGATATTGAATGTATTGAAACATCGGATAAGATATACATAATGACTCAATATGTACAATATAAGTACACTGGAAAAGATATATCTATAAATGAAGACGAAAAGACAAAATGTATAAAAAATAAAAAAGCAATAAAAAAAGAACATATTCAAATATCAGAAACTCAAGAAATTTTAAATGATTTTTTAAATATAAATTGTATGGAAGAAAGTAGTTTGCCAAATGGTTATGAGGCTAAGATTATGTCGGAGCATGAGGTAGATGAATTAATTGAAGAATTATATTTTGATGAAAAATCAAATAATGTTGATAATTTACTGGATAAAATATTGGTAAGTATAGGGATTAAACCACAAATGGTTTATGCAAAAACAAAAGTTGGTTCCGACAGACAAAACTCTTCATATATGAAAAAAATATTAATGGTTTGTCAGGTGAATGACAAAGTACGTATTAATTTTAATTGTATATGGATAAAACAACCTGCAAATACACTTTTAGACTATGTCGAGTTACAGTGGGCAGGAGGAACAAGAGTTTTTGATGATATTAATCATTCTTATTCTGCTGAGATGACATATAATAAAACAACTATAGACAAAAGTGGAAACATAGTTTCAAAAAACAAAATCGTAAAGGATTATACAAATAATTTTAAAAAAAATTGGCAGCCAAATACGGTAGCGGTAGCATATGATTTACCTGAACATTATGAATTTATTTATCGTTATAATAAAGATTTGATTGCTATTAATACAGATATTCAATTATCAGTCTGTTTTTGGTTGGATAAAAATGGGAATACAATTGATGTATTGGCAGATTATATGCACCAAAAGAAAAAATTTTATTTTGATATATATTCTGCTACAGGAAGTATAATATCAGCAGCAACATTTATATATTCACCATTTCCTTCAAAATTTGCTAATACCTCATTAATTGTTTCTGCTATTGTGCTTGGAAAAAATACAATTAGCACTAAGACATATTATGAAACTTGCGGAGGTTCAACATGTAATGTATCATTTAGATATAAATAAAATGTAGAAAGTAGTGTTAACAATGAATCCAAAAAAATTAAGTGCCAAAATACGATATATTATATGTATAATCCTTATGTGGATTGGCCATATTATAGGTGTTATGGGATTGCTCATTCGTGATAAGGATAGATTATGGGTATCTCTTTATATGACAATTATATTTTTAATATTATTTATTTATTTTGTTATGAAATTTGTGCAATATTGCCGCAAAATGGAAAGAAAACCACGATAATTTTAATATTCTGAAGTTATAATGTTCCGGATATGCATTCAATATCCGGAACTGTTTTTATCCATAAAATTTTTAAAAGATATAAAAACTGATTCTAGGAACAAACCACCATATTGTGTTATAATGGACTAAATAAGCAGCATTTAGAGGATAAAATTGACTGGAGATTATTGAAAGGAGCAAATCTATGGATATGCAAAGTGATATAAAACTAACGGATATGTTTGGTCTGCTTTTTAATAATTATGTTAATGAATATAAAATTCAGGAAAACATGGTGGCTATAAAATATTATAGCGGAATGACAGTTTCTAACCTGGAAATAAATGAAAGGATTAAGAATCTGGAATCTACAGTGATATATAAAAATCATATTTACCGGCAGGATGTCATGCAGGAAGCCTATGAACCGTTTTTATCCTGGATTTATGAGATTTTTCACCGCCATTATGATATCAGTGCAGAAGAGTTTCTGAACAATGCCGGGATATATCCTCTAATGATTCCTATGTTTCGGAATTATCTGGAACTGGGAAAGTTCGGAAGACTGGACCAGAGAATCGTAAGTGAAGGCGAATATGAAAAAAACCGTCTGTTGGAAGCGGTGGTTAATATTTTGAATTATATTTCCAGAGAACACTGTCTGCTGGCGGTGATTCAGAAAATACATTATGCGGAATCTTCTGTGCTGGATTTGCTGTTATATATTTTAAATCACAAACTGCAAAGTAATATCATGGTGGTCATTACTTTTAATGATACCCATAAACCGGCAATGCATGTACTGGAGCGGTATATGGAGCTGATTCGGAGGCTGAAGAAAAATCAGCTTGTAATAGATTGTATAAATGAAAATAATCTTCCGGAAACCAGGGAATTATCATTGTTTACGCTGGAGGAAGAGGCGATAAACAGGTATCTGGTTCTGCTCAGCAATATGATGGATACGCTGGCCTATGACCAGGCAGAATATTATCTGGAACTGTTATATCATAAATATGAGGTGGAAAAGTATGAAATCGGCGATTTGGAACGACTGGAATTTTTAAAGATATATGGGTTGACCAGCGTATATAATTATAATATGAAGATGGCACATATTGTCTGTGACAGGATTGCCATTATGGAAAATTATAAAGAAAACCATGCCGCAGGATATATTTATAATTATATATCTGCCCTGGCAAAGGTATATAGCGGGCAGAAGGAGGTTGCAGGAGGACATGTGGAACGTTGCCGGGAATTAGCCGGATTTCTTTCAGGCAGTCTGCATCGGTATTTTGCAGATGTGTTGTTCTGTTTTGTCTGGTTTGATGGCTGGAGAGATATATTTTTATGGGATGAAGATATCAGCCTGCCGGAAGAGTTCTATGAGAAAGCATTGGAATATGAGGATTATAATCTGCTGAGTTATATATATTTTTTTGGTTTTGTCAAGGGGGATATGGGCAGGAATACGGGAGTGGATGAAAGTGGTCTGAGAGGATGTGAACAGTCACCATATTTTAAGCTTGGAATGAAATATGCGGATATGGTGGGCAATCAGGAGATTAAACTCCGGGCGTGGGAAAAGAATGTAGTTGTTGCCGCCAGAATCGGTAATTTTAATGATGTCATCTATTATTATAAGAAATGTCTGGAATTGCTGGAGGGGCAGAACCGTGATATTGATATGGGAATGATTTATAATGGTTTGGGATATAATTGTATCACAGGCGAGAGATTTGAAGAAGCCAAAAACAATTTTGCAAAATCCATTAAAATATTTTACGAAAAAGAGAATCCCCAACTGCTTTGTGAAGCGTTATATAATACAGCCATATGTGCCGTGGTGACGAAAGAATATCAGAGTGCAAAAGTATGTATGGAACTGATATTGAACATTGTGGAGCGTCTGGGCATAGAGCGGATACGGGTGTGCAATATATCCAAAGTGCATGGTGTCATCATTTTGTCCTGTCTGCGGCTGGGGCAGGAGCATGAAGCACAGCTCTATTTTGATAAGATGCGATTGGTCATGCGTCATTTGTTTGAGACGGACCATGAGCCTGATTATGCATACTGGGATGATGATATGTTTCTATACTATCTGATTGACGAAATTATGAAGCACAATCAAAAGGACCTGGAAGGAGCTGTCAGGGATTTTCATGGCGCAGAGTTTCATTATGGCAGGGAAAAAGGGAACCAGTTTTATGCATATAATGAACTGATTATGGAAACCGTTGAAGTAATGAGGGAAATGGGTGAAGAAGATGAAGCATGCCGTCTTCTGGAAGAAACTATTCAGGGGCTGAGAAATGGTATGTATGAGTATCAGGCAAAAGAACTGGAAGCATACCGGAGCGGACTTCCGTTTGACAGAGGCAGGATGGGAGATGTAAAGGAAGTAATTGATTTTGACGGAATCCGTACCATGATTTGGAAACTTGGTATGGAAAACGATATGAAGAATATGGCAAAATCCCTGGACTTCCTTGAAACCTGGGTAGAATTGCTGAACAGGGATTGCAGCAGTGTGGAAACTTTGATTGAAAGCGCAATGCTGACCATGAAAAACAGTTACAGTATTGACGAACTGATATATATTGAAAAAACGGATTCAGGAGCTGTTATCCGCTTTCAGGATTCCGGCATGAAATTTAGTCTTGCACAGGCAGAACAGACTATTGCATATTTTGGAAAGTATCCCAATAAAATGGTTCTGACAAGATTTGACCGTTCCTTTGATAAATATGAAGAACTGGTAGAAATATTCGGAAGAAATAAAGTGGTTTCTTTAGTAGGTGTGCCGTTGACATACAAGGGAGAACCGAAACATATTCTGATTGCCATAAGGACGGAACATGTACATTTTACCGAGAACCTGAAACGTTTTACGGAAGAAGAAATGGAAATATTCCGGACTACATTCCGGCAGCTCATCGATGCCATTAACCGGGAGGAAATTAAGAAGAAGCTGGAGGAAAGTTCGGTTACGGACATTCTTACAGGATTACTGAACCGGCAGGGAATGAAAAAGAAACTGGAGGAAGAGTTTGACAGAATGGCACTGGAAGGCAGAACGGCCATGCGATTCACTTTGATTTATATGGATTTGGACAATTTTAAATATTGTAATGATACCTTTGGACATGATATCGGAGATTTGGTTCTGATTGAATTTTCCAATCTGATGGAACGTATTGTGGAACATCAGGGTTACATTATCCGGTATGGCGGAGATGAATTTGTCATTATCCTGCCGGAACAGCAGTTAGGTTCGGGAATTCTGATTATTCAGAATATTTTAAGGTCGTTGAGAAATAATCATGGTTTCAAAGAGGCTATTGAAAAAAAACTGGGCAGGAAGATTCTGATAAAGAATCAATATGAAGTGTCCTGTTCTGCAGGAGTATCTTCCGAAGAATGTTTTAGTTATGCGGGGATTACGGAATTATTAAAGAAGGCAGACCAGGCATTATATAAGGTTAAAATGTCTACAAAACATGATTATGAAGTATGGACAAATTAGAATATGCGGGCCTGTGTGATATTTGGAAAGGAAATTTAAGCAGAGTGACTGAGAAACTGATAAATATACAGATTCCGGAATCGGTACAACTGATTCTGAAGACTTTGATGGAACATGGTTTCGAGGCATATGCCGTCGGCGGCTGCGTCAGGGATGCCGTACTGGGGAGAACGCCCAATGACTGGGATATTACCACATCAGCAAAGCCGGAAGAGGTGAAGCGGTTATTCCGGAAAACCATTGATACGGGTATCGCCCATGGGACTGTAACGGTCATGCTCAGCCGCACGGGATATGAGGTGACTACATACCGGATTGACGGAGAGTATGAAGACGGGCGTCATCCAAAGAATGTGGAATTTACCGGAAATCTGGTGGAGGACTTAAAACGGAGAGATTTTACGATTAATGCCATGGCGTATAATCATATTCATGGCCTGGTAGATGCTTTTGACGGAATCGGAGATATCCGGAGCAGACGAATCCGTTGTGTGGGCAATCCTTCCGACCGCTTTAATGAAGATGCTTTGAGAATACTCCGGGCTGTCCGGTTTGCTGCAGGACTTGATTTTGAAATTGAAGAAGAGACAAAAAAAGCAGTTTCCCTTCTTGCAGGAAATCTCAGGAAGATTAGCAGGGAGAGAATTCAGGCGGAATTGGAGAAATTATTGATGTCCGACCATCCGGATAAATTGAAAATTGCATATGAGACGGGTGTGAGCAAGGTGGTCTTTCCGGAACTGGACCGTGTGATGGCGCTGGGGATTGGTGATGATATCATAAAGCTGCTGACTGCCATGGATAAGAATCATTATCTGAGATGGACGGCTTTGCTGTGCATGAGTGACCGGAAGAGCAGCGCCTGTATTTTAAAGGAATTAAAATTTGACAACAGAACTGTGGATGTGGTTTCCAGACTGGTGGAGGCGGTGAAAAAAGATATTCCTCTTACAGCACCCGCCATTCGGCGGGATATCTATGAGACCGGTGAAGATATCTACGAATATTATATTACATTTATGAAATGTTTTGCCGGCTGTTCCCTGTCCGGAAACCATATCAGCGGAAAGGATATCCGGATATGGGAGGAATGTTACCAGGATATCATAAACAAGAAACAGTGTATATCCATGAAGATGATGCAGATAAACGGCAGGGATTTAATAGAATTAGGCGTACCCCGCGGGGGAAAAATCGGAGAGGAACTGAACTGGTTGTTTTATCAGGTGCTGGAAGAACCGGAGCTGAATGACAGAGATAAACTGATTAACATATTTAAGATTCATCGCTCATACAATAACATATCGGAAGAAAATCAGCGGTAAGAACAGTTGATGGAGCAGGGAGGTAGTTTGAGTGAATGATAAGGGGATTGCCGTTCTTGAACAATATGGAATTCAGGTAAATAAAAGCAGTCGGGCAAAGGGAGCATTTTTGTTGGATACAGATAATGGATATTATCTGATTAAAGAGTTCAGGGGAACAGTAAAGCATTTGGAACTGGAAGAAAGACTGTTGAAGCAGGTAAGTGATAACAGCTCCCTGTATGTTGATTATCCAATCAGAAATAAAGCAGGTAATTTGATTAGTGAAGACATGGACGGAACAAAATATATCCTGAAAAAATGGTATCCGGCAAAGGACTGCGAAGTTCGTAATGTCCAGATGTTATATAAGGCGGTATCGGCATTGGCGGTTTTTCATAATACGTCGGCTGAATTTATGAAAATGGAAGAGAAAGAAAATGAAGAAAAGAATTATAACACTGTGAAAGTAATCAGTGAGGAGTTTGAAAAGCATAACCGGGAGCTGAGGCGGTGCCGTAATTTTATCCGCCGGAAGAACCGGAAAAATGAGTTTGAATTAATGGTATTAAACAGTTTTAACCGGTTTTATGACAGAGCGGCGGCTCTGGCCTCGGAATGTAGTGTGGAATCCTATGTGGAGATGGCGAAAGAGGCGGCAGACAAGGGGAGTATGATACATGGCGCCTTTAATTATCATAATATTTTGTTGTGTGATAACGGAGCATTTCTTACAAATTTCGAACACTGCAAACCTGATATCCAGATGAAAGACTTATATGATTTTCTCAGAAAAGTAATGGAGAAACACGGATGGAACAGAGAGCTGGGCCATAAACTCATATCTGAATATTCCAATGTAAGAAGAATCAGTAATACGGAATTAAATTTTCTGAGGATTTGTCTGTCTTATCCGGAAAAGTACTGGAAAATCTTAAGTCATTATTACAACAACGGAAAGGCATGGATACCGGATAAGGATATTGAAAAATTAAAGACGGTCATCCGGCAGGATGGCGACAGGGAGAAATTTATACAGAGTCTGTCGGTCTTGTAAGTATATTTTAATATTACAATTTATTACATTTTAATGAAAAATACGTTTAGTTTTTGACTTTACGGAATAAATATTATATAATAAGTCCGTTATGAAGGCTAATGGATTGACTAAGGAGAGGTTTCATGCGTACAAAAGTTATTGGTACCATATCGTTTTGTCTGATATGTGCAGCGGCATTGGTTACCGGCTGTGCATCTGACAAAGGCAGCAGGCAGCCATCTATCAGCGGTGGGAAAGATATAGCGATTATGCCCACGGCAGCTTCGGAATCTCCTTCCGGTGCGGCTCAGGATAAGAACAAGTCGGGATTGACAGGAATCATTCTGGATATTGATACTGAGCAGCAGGCGTGTACGGTTCAAATGCTGGATACATCCAACAAAGCTGTATATAATTATAATGGTGGAACCAATGTTGTCAACCGATATGGAAAACCGATTTTAATAGAGCAGATTAGTATTGGTGAAGTTGTGGAGATAGAATATTCCGATGTGAGTAAGAAGCTTACATCGATTCGGGCATCCGAAACGGAATGGGAATATAGTGGTGCCACGAATTTTACCATAGATACGGAGAATAAGTCTGTTACTGTGGGCAGTCAGAAATATAATTATACGGAAAATCTCGTAGTGGTTCACGATGGAAGGATTATCAGTATTGATAAATTAGAACCGGTAGATGTTATAACACTAAAAGGAAGAGACAAGCAGATAGATTCCATTCTTGTAACCGCAGGACATGGAAATGTGCGTTTGGACAGTACGGCTTTCTTTGAAGGCGGATTTGTGGAAATCGGACCAAAGATTGTAAAAGTTATAACCGAAAATATGGTGATTCCTGTCCCGGCAGGTTCTTATGTACTGACCATTACAAAGGATGATACGACGGGCTCCAAAGAAATTCAGGTGGCGGAGAATGAGGAAATTCGGATTAACCTGACAGATTTCCAGAGCGAGGCGGTGCGATACGGAAGCGTACAGTTTAAGATTACGCCTTCCGATGCGGAACTTGTAATTGACGGAAAGAAAACGGATTATTCTGCACTTGTGGATTTATCATATGGTAATCATTCTGTTGTTATTACAAAGGATGGATACAGTACTTACAGAGAGACAATAAATATTCAGAATATTCTGACGGAATATGATATTTCATTAATCGAGAATGGAGAAACTTCGGCGCAGACTACCCCGGAGACCACTACATCAGAAGAAGACAAAGATGATACAAAGGAAGAAACAACTACTAAGAAAAAGGATTCTGAGACAACGACCAGAAAAAAGAATTTTGGTTCGTTAACGGATGAAACCACGACTTACAATTATGAAAGCGCCTGGTATGGGATTATATCGGACTTTTTGAAATAATTGACAGTTAAGAATAAAATAGAATTTATATTGGAATGGAAACTGAAACCGCAAAGGATTTCAATACAGGAGGTAAAACAATGAACTACAAAGAACTTTATGAAGAATGGTTGGACAATTCTTGTTTTGATGAAGCTACAAAGGCTGAATTGACAGCAATTCGTGATGATGAGAATGAAATTAAAGAGAGATTTTATCAGGAATTGGAATTTGGTACTGCAGGTTTAAGAGGAATCATCGGTGCAGGAATTAACAGAATGAATGTCTATACCGTCCGAAAAGCGACACAGGGACTTGCCAACTATATTCTTAAAGTAGGCGGCGCTGAAAAGGGAGTGGCGATTGCATATGATTCCAGAAGAATGTCTCCGGAATTTGCAGATGTGGCTGCACTTTGTTTAAATGCAAACGGCATTAAAGCTTATGTATTTGAAAGTCTCCGTCCCACACCGGAATTGTCGTTTGCGGTTCGTGTATTAAAATGTATTGCGGGAATAAATATCACTGCAAGTCATAATCCGCCGGAATATAACGGTTATAAAGTATATTGGGAGGACGGCGCACAAATCACGCCGCCACATGATACCGGAATTATGGCAGAAGTGAAAGCGGTTACGGATTTTGCCTCTCTTAAGAGCATGGAAAAAAACGATGCGGTTTCAGCCGGATTATATCATGTAATCGGTGCAGAAGTAGATGATAAATATATTGCTGAACTGAAAAAGCAGGTAAAGCATCAGGATTGTATAGATGCGGCACAGAAGGATATTAAGATTGTTTATACCCCCCTTCATGGTACTGGAAATATACCAGCCAGAAGAATTCTGAAGGAACTGGGATTTGAAAATGTATACGTGGTATCGGAACAGGAACTGCCAGACGGTGAATTTCCTACCGTCAGCTATCCGAATCCGGAAGCGGCAGAAGCTTTTGAACTGGCATTAAAGCTTGCAAAAGAAAAGGATGCAGATTTGGTACTGGCAACGGACCCGGATGCTGACCGGCTGGGCGTTTATGTTAAGGACAGCAAATCCGGTGAATATATTACACTGACCGGAAATATGTCCGGCTGCCTGCTGGCAGATTATGAGATTGGCCAGATGAAAGAATTAAAGGGACTGCCGGAGGATGGAGCATTAATTAAGACGATAGTTACCACCAATATGGCAGATGCCATTGCAGAGCATTATGGTGTAAAACTGATTGAAGTGCTGACAGGATTTAAATATATCGGACAGCAGATTCTTGGATTTGAACAGAGCGGAAAGGGAGAATATCTTTTCGGCTTTGAAGAAAGTTATGGCTGTTTAATCGGTACCCATGCCAGAGATAAGGATGCCATTGTGGCAACCATGGCTCTGTGTGAAGCAGCAGCATATTATAAGACAAAGAATATGACTCTTTGGGACGCTATGATGGCAATGTATGAAAAATACGGTTACTATAAGGACGATATTCAGTCCATTACATTAAAAGGAATCGAAGGTCTTAAGAAGATTCAGGAGATTCTGGATACTTTGAGGAACAATACGCCGGAGAAGTTTGGCAAATATAAAGTAATTTCAGCAAGGGATTATAAACTGGATACAATTCGTAATATGAGAACCGGGGAAGTGAAACCTACTGGTCTTCCGTCTTCGAATGTATTATATTATGACCTGGAAGATAACGCATGGCTTTGTGTTCGTCCGTCTGGTACAGAACCAAAGGTTAAATTCTATTATGGCGTAAAAGGTACTTCTCTGGAGGATGCTAATGCACTTTCAGCAGAGCTAGGCAGAGAAGTGATTGACATGATTAATTCCATGTTAGCATAATCGGAAAGGAGGGGATACCCGTGGCGGATAAAATTGTTTGGCAGGACAGAAAAAGAATTATTTTTGGGCTGCCCTGGACATTTACAAAGTATAAGCTGATGGAAGATAAAATTCAAATTTGCACCGGATTTTTAAATAAAAAGGAAGAAGAAATCCGGTTATACAGAATTATGGATAATACCCTGGAAAAACCTCTGGGACAGAGGATTTTCGGTCTTGGTACAATAAAATGTAATTCAGCGGATAAGACAACTCCGGTCTTTTATCTGGCACGTATTAAGAATGCTGATAAGGTACGGAATATGCTTTCTGATATGGTGGAAAAGGAGCGTACAAGAAAGCGGGTATCAGGCAGAGAGTTTATGTCTTATGATGAAATGGATGAAGAGGATGATATAAACTAGAGTGTTTATGCTGTTTATTTTTAATAATATTGGTAAATTGTATGGTAGTTGGATATAGGGGAACAGGTTGTTGAAAAAACTGGTATAAAATGAGGCGCTGCTAAATCATTGTTTTAATGATGGCAGCGCCCAATTTTTGTTAGAAAATTTGATTCCGGTTAATTAGTAATTAGACCAGTTTCCGTTATTGTATATTTTGTTCATTCCGTTGATGGTAAGGTCACCAGTCTGTGAACCGTTGCCATTATTGAAAATGATGTAAGTTGCATCAGATGGTACTTCGATACGGTATACGCCGTTACCAGCGCTTGTCATCTTAACACCCGGCCATGTTGATAATTTTGTACTGCTGTCACTCCAGTAGTAAGCATATACATCGTTCCAGTTATTTGTATTTTTGTAGTAGATGTAGTTACCTGCTGGTGTTTCAGGCTCTGTTGGTGTCTGTGTGCCGTAATTGGACCATGTACCATTGTTGTAAAGTTTGTTCAGACCGGAAAGAGTCAGGTCATCTGTTTTTGAATCACCGCCGTTGCTGAAAATGATATATTTTGCTTCGGCAGGTATTTTTGTTCCATATACATTGTTTCCATTGGATGACATCTGAACACCTGGCCATGTAGTCATCTTGGTGTTGTCGTCGCTCCAGTAGTAAGCGTAAACATTGCTCCAGTTCTTTGTATTCTGATAGAAGATGTTATCATCGGTTGGTACAACAGGAACTGTAGGTTCTTCTGGTTCCGGATCAGGTGTCTGTGTACCGTAATCGGACCATGTACCGTTGTTGTAAAGTTTGTTCAGACCGGAGAGAGTCAGGTCATCGGTTTTTGAACTTCCGCCGTTGCTGAAGATGATGTATTTTGCATCTGCAGGTATCTTTGCGCCAAATGCGTCACCGTCTTTTACCATCTGAACGCCCGGCCATGTAGTCATCTTGGTGTTGTCATCGCTCCAGTAATAAGCGTAGACCTTATCCCAGTTTTTTAAGTTCTGATAGAAAATGTTGCTGTCAGTTGTAATTACCGGTGGATTCGGATCGGTCGGCGGTTCAACAACATTATTGTAATCTGACCAGTTGCCGTTTTCAAAAATTTTGTTCATTCCGGCAAGAGTTAAATCGTCTGTTTTTAAGTCTCCGCCGTTACTGAAGATAATCTGGGTAGCATCCGAAGGGATTCCAATGCTGTATACGTTATCTCCGGTATTGGTCATCTGAACGCCCGGCCATGTAGTCATTTTCGAATTGCTTTCACTCCAGAAGTAAGCATAAACATTGTTCCAGTTATTTGTATTTTTGTAGTAAACGGTTCCGTCTGCTGCCGGTGGATTCGGATCTGTAGGATTTTCCGGATCCGGAGTAATAATTGGTGTATCCTGACTGTAGATAACAGCAATACCGGTGGAACCGATTCTACCGGAAATAGTAGTAGATGTAACTGTCCATTTTTCACCTGTGATTTCATCAACATATGTACCCGGCTTGGTTGTTCCTCCACCGTTTGGTACTGTTACATTAAAGTTACAGCCAGAGCCAGCTACGATTACAGCGCCTGTCTGACGGGATACAACAGCGCAGTTGCTACCGGTGGTGTAATAGTCAGGCTGTCCGATCATGGCATTGTGGAAGTGGTTTACTGCTGCAACTTCTTTGCTTGTAAAGTGTGTGCTTCCCTTCTGTCCTGCACGGATACTGTCCTTGTTGGCAGAAGCCGGACGGGAGAAGTATAAAGCTGATACCTGGTTACGGCTTGCTGCTACTGCATATGCACGGTCGATAACATTCTGGCTCATAGCATTGGAATATCCCCAGTCTTTATTGTTAGACCATGTATCGTGACTTTCACCCCAGTAAATCAGTTTGTTATTTGAGATACCACGTGCTGCCCAGTTACCAAATGCAGTTGGAACAGTTCCTGAATTAAATGCATCACGAAGAGTTTTTCCGTATGTACTGTCTGTAACAGTCATATAGTTTGTATATTCTTTCATCAAACCTTCGTTGCCGCTCTGACGGTCATCCGGGCCTACGAGGATTTCACCGTAGTGATATAATCCCTGACTTGTTACTGCAGGCCAGAAGTTACAGTTTTCACTTGGTAATCCGATATGTTTTGCTGCATCCCAACGGATACCGTCAACACCTAAACTTTTCAGTTCATTTATATAGTTTTTAACACGTTCCTGTACATAGCTGTGTTCACTGTTCAGGTCAGGCATACCAATCTCACCATGAGTAACCTGATAACGGTCTGCCCAGTTGGATACAGTACCATATGTATGCCAGTACTGTCTGTCTTTTAAGTCATTCTGGATATTGGTATGATCACCGGCAAGATGGTTGGCAACAACGTCGACAATTACTTTGATACCGTATTTATCAGCTTCCTGACAAAGAGCACGGAGATCATCTTTTGTTCCCAGGTCGTTTGTAGCTACATAAAATCCAAGAGGCTGATAGAGCCACCACCAAACGCCTGAACCTGCACCAGGTTGTGCAGGTGATGTCTGGACAGAAGTAAAACCTGCGGCTGCGATATTAGGAAGTTCGTTTTTAATGTCATTGTATTTCCAGTCAAAACAGTGCAGGACGGTTCCATCCTGTATATTACTTGCAAGTCCGTAGTTTCCTTCCGCCTTTGTGGTATAATTAACCGTATTTGGAATGGAAGCAAGACCTGCGCATACCAGACAAAGAGTTAAGACAATACCCAACACTTTGTATTTAAAGTTGCGTTTTAATTTGTTTTTCATTTTTTCTACCTATTCTCCTTACTTTTTGATTAAAAACAATCAGAAAATGTACTAAAAGAACTCCCGGAAATAATACCTTGTCAGTAAGGAACAAATAAAAGAGCTTGTTGTAATTTACAAAATGAATTATGCTTTTGTGTTTTTTGATGATTATAATCAATATGCACAATAACCGATAAAATACCTTTGGAATTTTGTATTTTATTGCCATTGATTTTTATCTGTAAAGCTTTATAATATAAGATATTGTAAATTCACCTCCCTCGTGTATGGTCTGTTTGAAGTAATACTTATTCCAAAAGCCCTGTTACTGACCTGACATTCCATGCAGTTTAATTGATAGCAATGTTTTTATCTGGAAATAAGGGCAATTGCTATCAGAAGGGTTTGCTGTTGTACAAATAAATATTAAAATACATGAAAAATCAGAAAATTAGTATGAATTTCCAGTTTTTATTCTTTGGTTTTAGTATACAATAATGGGATTTAGTAGTCAAGATGAAATATTGACAAACCTATATTGAAAAAACGAAAAATTTATTTGATTATATGTTTTTATCGTCTGGCATATATTGGAAAATATATGTCTTTTTTGATGCAAATTAAGTTATTTTGTAAATATGCATTTTTAAATAGAAAGAACTTATATTTGATTGCTTTCTATTGACTTTATATATCAAAAATAGTATGATTATGGAAAATACTGGAAAATATTCAGGTAATATACAAAGGATGGAGAATAAGATGGCTATAATTAAATGTCCGGAATGTGGACAGGATGTTTCAGACAAAGCAAGAATTTGTATTCATTGCGGAATTACTTTAAATGAAGAAACATTGAAAAGGGAACGAAAGTGTGAAAAATGTGGAGAGGTATTATCGGAACAGGATAATTTTTGTATAAAATGCGGCTCTCCGGTGAAGAAACAGTTTTTGGGAGATGCAGGACTGCAGCGGCTGAATTCGCCGTATGTTGATAAATTAAAAAAGCAAAAAATATTGATTGTATGTATAGCCGTTGCAATGGTGGTATGTATTGCTGGCGGTGTGGGATTTAAGCTGTTTTGGGACTATAGGACAGAACAAAATCATAAGTCTTTTTCCAGCAATTATATAAAAGATTTAAAAGAAGTACAAACATTAATGTTGCTCAGCGGTAGCAAAGCGGAAAACCTCTGTAATCTTACACTAAATGTCTGGGGAAATACAATTCATGAAAAAAGAAATTCAAAAACGGATAAGTATACCAGACCAAACGGATTTTTTGTCAGTGATTTCAACATAGCTATAGAAAATTTATATTCTGATTCTGAAACAGAAGAAACCATTACTGAAATTGAAAATGACTTATATTCTGTTAAAATGCTGATAAAGAAGTTACAGAATCCTCCAGCTAAATTAGAGAAATGTTATGATACGGTATCAGAATTATATGAGGCATATAAGATATTGACTGATTTAGCAGTAAGTCCATCAGGAAGTTATACGTCTTATAGCAGTCAGATTGACAAAACTGTATCTGATTTTACTTTATATTATGATAAACTGGATAATCAGATTCCGGAGTAGGAGTAAAGTGAGCCAATACTTTCTGCTATAGATAAAAATAGTGAGACAGATGAAAAAACGCACCCATACAGGTGCGTTTTTAATATGGTGTAATTTGAATGGAGATTCACATAAATCTATTGAATCAGTTTTCATGTGCATGATTATAGATAGTCTGAATTTCTTCTGGCAAACGGTCCGGCAGCATTTCATTTATTTTTTCTTCTGTGCCGTCTTTGATTGCCTGTTCGTAATACCAGCATTTGAAACGAATCATATCCAATACTTTTTCCATTTTCCGGATTTCATTTTCTGCAATCTCTTTCTGACGCAGAAAAAACTCTTTCCTTTTGGAATATGTACTGCTTCCCTGGGAACACCATTCCATAAATATTTTTATATCCTTGATCTCCACACCAGATTTTTTTAAACATTCAATTACCCGGAGATTTTCAATTTCTTTGTCGCTAAATCTGCGTATTCCCGAAGAACGTTCCAGATTGGGAAATAATCCTTCTTTGTCATAATAGCGGAGTGTGGAAACAGGCAGATGAAACATTTCAGAGACCTGACCGATGGTATACATAATGTCTTCACCTCACATTTAAAAAATTTATAGTCAATATTAACTTAAATTCAAGTATGGAAATTACGATTATATTATCATTGAATGATAGCGCTGTCAATTTGTTTTTAGCAGGTTTATGTATGTCAGAAAAGTTTGCTGTAGATATTACAGCGTGGCAGAAAGTAATTTTCAGACACTCGCTGAAAAACTCGAATCTTTCCAAAGTTAGTTGATTTTGCGTTTTAATTCAAGCCGCAACAGTTTACTCTTTAATAATTCAAAGCTGTTGCGGCCATACATAATCCGCTTTATGACTTTCAGTTTATTTACACTTCCCTCTGCCAGCCCATTA
>JAAWEK010000026.1 GCA_022794265.1 Lachnospiraceae bacterium | reverse complement strand
TGTTCTCTGGCAGATATAACTTCTGTTATATTAGAATTATACAACCCACTGGCAGAATCCCCCGCCATGGAAAATAAGAAATCATACTCTGTCAGAATTGCCTGATACAACTGTGCCAGGGCACAGGCCTTGTCTCCAAACTCCGGGGATGTAAGGTAACTGGCAAGTTCAAATTATTCGGAAACAAGGAAACCGAAAGGGTCTCCGGCGGTGGAGACCAGGGTGGATGTTAATAAAAAAGTATCTCTAACTCAAGCAGATGCAAATTCTGGTGTTTGCATTCATTTTCTTTTGCAACAATTATTGTATCCGTTTTTTCTCTTTTCCTCTTGATTTTTTATTTGAAATATCTATATTATTGGTTAAACATTTTTGTAAGTTACTTTCCAGTTACTAAGAAAATCTTAAATTTCTTAATATTAATTATCTTCTACATTTTTCAAAAAAACTTTCTTTTAAAATAATAGTATTGTCTACCATAGGTCTTATACTATTTATATTCTGCCCTTGTACCCCAACAACAACTGCTATTTTTCCAATACTTTTTAAAACCTCATATACCTTAATATAGTCAGTATCAGCACTTAAAAAAAATGCGATATCATACGAATTATAAAAAGCCTTATTAATAGCATGAACAGCTAAGTTTATGTCTGTACCCTTTTCTACTTTATAATATGTATTTTTTTCATCAATTTGCATAGGGATATTTTCGTCAACCTGCCTTGCAACATATCTTCCTTCAATAACATCTGTATAAGGTGCATTTTTCATTCCTATAACCCAATTATAATAGTTTTCAAGTTTTTTATCTTTCATCAAAAATTCATCTGGTTTTGGAACAAAAATAAAACCTTTTAAAAAATCAACATTTGGTATTTGAGCACATATGTTTTTAAATAGCTTATTATAATCAAGTTTAGGTGTTGTTTTTCCCAAACTTCTATAATATTTTTGTAAAGCAATATCAAAATTCATATGATCAATAAAAATCATACCTCTTAACATAAATCTCCTCCTAAAATCTAAAGGCTTGCACGTACAAACATGCAAGCCCATTCGGTATCTAATAAGAAACCAGTTTCGAAAAACCAATTTCTTATTACTTATTATATACAAAAACAACAAAAAAATCAACAGCCCTTTAGTAATTTTTCGTGTTTTAATCAAATATTTCATAACCATATGATTTCTAACAGTTTCTTTGATTGTTTCTTTTGTACTAATAACATTATTTAACTATTTCTGTTTATTTATATTTTCACTCCTCCCTTTTCATCCACTCCTCCATAAACGCAATATACTCCTCTTCTTTCTTCCGTTCCGAAAAACATTCCCTGCTGTCCACACCAAAATAAGCCACCAGCCTCAGCAACATTTTCATTTTTGTCAGATTATCCAAACTCTCCAGCGACATCCAGATTTCCTCAAACTCTTTCTGTTCGCCAAACATGATGTAATCAATGGAAACTCCCGTAAGGTCTTTGAGACGGCGCAGGTTTTTAATGGAAATATTATAACTTCCGCTTTCCATCTTTTTATACAATGTAACAGAAATATCCAGTAATTCCGCAAATTTCTCCTGTGTGTATCCCAGTCCTTCCCTAAGCTTCTTCAATCGGTTCCCTGTTTCTTTTTTCACTATTGTCATATCCATGTTAATTACCAATATACACCTTTCATATTTATTTTATATCGTATATTGTGTAATTTAAATGAAATTATACTATTTTAACATAAACATATTATATCCATAACATATACAAATAGTGATATTTCTTAACTTATTTTTCCGATATCTTACATCTGGTATTAGAAAAGGCCTACTGTCCCCGGACAGTAAACCTTTTCCAAATTAATTATTCTCTTTCTAACAACCACTGATAAAATTCCGCATAATCGCTTCTTCTGTCTCTGGTAAAGTCTATGGCTGCCGACGGATGCTGATTTAATCTTCCGGTCAGCAGATACGGAATATCATATCCCCAGACCGTGCCGCTTTCTTTCAGCGGATTGATATGTTTCTCAATAAACTGAAGAACAGGGAATAAATTGTACTTCGGATTTTTAAGAAATCCCAGCAGTAATTCCATTGCACAGTTTCCGGCCCCCCGGCCCATACAGCTCATGGTGGCATCCAGCAGGTTTACTCCACGTCCCACCGCTTCAATCGTGTTGGCAAATGCAAGCTGCTGATTGTTGTGAGCATGAATACCAATCTGCTTATTATACTTCTCCCCAATATTCAGGTACTTGTCCGCCAGGCTTCTCATCTGTTCCGGATAAATGGAACCATAACTATCCACAATATAGATTCCA
Source organism: Lachnospiraceae bacterium (assembly GCA_022794265.1). Classification (GTDB taxonomy): domain Bacteria; phylum Bacillota; class Clostridia; order Lachnospirales; family Lachnospiraceae; genus Bovifimicola. The sequence continues at coordinate 49,402 of JAAWEK010000026.1, read as the reverse complement.
TCCACATCGCTTTTACCCAACATCTCTAATGCAACATCCATATCCGATTCTTTTGCATTAGAGATTGCCATAATATTACAAGTAGTTTCATATCCCTTGCTCTTGGCATCTTCAATCATATCAATCGCAGCAGGCATGGTATTAATATATGTCGCCACACGTATCATATCAATCACACTGTCATCCCTGTCAATAATATCCTTCTTGTAATCACAACGTCCCACATCTGCCATTACGGATATCTTCATATCGCTGATATTTTCACCTACGATGTCCCGAATAGATTCCTCGTCACAGAACTTCCATTTTCCAAATTTATTGACATCAAAGATTTCTTTAGAAGCTTTATAACCAAACTCCATATAATCAACGCCGGCTTTTACATTTGCCTTATATAAATCCCGGATAAACTCATCTGAAAAATCAAAATTATTAACCAGTCCTCCATCTCTGATTGTTGCATCCAGAACCTTTATTTCCGGACGAAAATTCATAATACTCTTACTTTCTTCCATAATGCTTAAACTATCCTTTCTTTCCGGTATATTAACCTGTTTATTCTATATTAAAATCTGTAATGTTAAAAATCCGAATCGCATTTCTAAACATCAGATTCTTATAAGCTTCTTCTCCGATTATGCCTTCCAGCTCATTGAAATACCTCCGGTACATGGATGGTTCCCCTGACCGGTTAAACCGGTATGTGTCCACTCCGTCAATAGGACTGTCGCTTCCGAAAACAATCCGCCGGCTTCCATACCGTCTGATAACTTCTACCGCAGATTCCAACGGTACCCATGTGGTGTCTGCAATCAGATTGTCCGCCTGGGCCATAAGATCTATAGCTTCCAGGTTATCTGTCCCCAGTCCCATATGAACCATAATAAAATTCACCTCAGGATATCGCTTTGCCATTTGATAAACATGTATCGTTGAAGCCTCTTCGCAACCTCCGGTATGAACCGCCACCGGCAGATGATATCTGGAAGCAAGTTCCACATAAGGAATCATTTTTTGGGAATCGGCTGCTGTCCTCGAATGATAGGCATGGAGCTTGATTCCCTTAACTATATCAAGGTTCTCCTCTACCATCCGGCAAAATTCCCGGTCCGCAGTTTCCCCTGCCGGTTTAATCCAGGGCATGATACCAACCCTGCCGGAATGAATTCTTGCAAACCGTATACTTCTCTGAAAAGAATCCTTTTGGGAAATCTGCCATTCCAAAGGAATCGGTTTTAAATCATGACCATACTCTGCAGAATCACCGTTAGACAAAATGATATAAGATATCTCATACTTATCCATCATTTCAGAAACCATATCCTCTGTCATATAAAATCCCAACATTTCCGTTAAATGCACATGGGTATCAATCAGCATGGATAACCTCCTATCAGAAGCAGAACCGAACTGACTGGCTCTTCTGCCATCTGAATATAAACTTTACCACTTTAAAGCGTGTTAGCGTCAACATTATCTATTTTAACCGTTCTGAGAGGTAATGTCAAGAGTAATGTGTTTAAGAAAATTAATATAGCATATGTTCAAAAAATGCCCGCTGATACCAACGGGCATTTAATAAATATTTTCTTCTACTTCGAAACACGCTCCAAAAATGCTTTCGTTCTCTCATTCTTCGGGTGATCAAATACATCTTCCGACGTGCCGTCTTCCAATATATAGCCGCCGTCCATAAACACCACCCGGTCAGCCACTTCTCTGGCAAATCCCATTTCATGGGTAACCACCACCATGGTCATGCCTTCCTCTGCAAGCTTTTTCATAACCTCCAGAACTTCACCTACCATTTCCGGGTCCAGAGCAGACGTCGGTTCATCAAACAGCATTACATTCGGAGAAAGGGCCAGCGAACGGGCTATAGCTGCTCTCTGTTTCTGTCCGCCGGAAAGCTGTGCCGGATAACTATCCGCTTTATCTTCGATTCCCACCTGTTTTAAAAGTTTCAACGCCAGTTCTTTTGCCTGCTCTTTTGACATCATTTTATGCTTTACTGGCGCCAGTGTCATGTTATCCATAATCGTCATATGATTAAACAGGTTGAAATGCTGAAAAACCATTCCCACATCCCGACGCATTAAATCAATGTTAGTGGATTTGTCATTCAGATTCATTCCGTCAATAACGATTTCACCGGAAGTGGAATCTTCCATTTTATTTAAACATCTTAAAAACGTACTTTTACCGGAACCGGATGGTCCGATGACAACCACACATTCACCCTTTTCAATATGAATACTGACACCTTTTAATATTTCATTATCTCCGAAATTTTTATGTAAATCCTTAACGTATATCACTCTTACGCAGCCTCCTTTCAAATGCCGAGAACAACTTGGACAAACCTTTCACTATAATATAGTAAATAATAGCCAATACAATTAGCGGCATAAATGTTTCATATGTCCTTGAAATCAGGAAATCCGATGCCTTGGTTAAATCCTGTATTGCTACATAACCTACAATGGATGTCTCTTTTATCAATGCAATAAACTCATTGCATAATGCCGGCAAAATATTTTTCACGGCCTGCGGAATAATAATATAGCGCATAGTCTGACCGTATGTAAGTCCCAAAGAGCGTCCGCCCTCCATCTGCCCGTTATCCACTGCAAGAATTCCGGCACGAATTATTTCTGCCACATAGGCTCCGCTGTTCATACCGAATGTCACAACCGCCGCTACCATTGGCGCCTGACTCTTAAATACCACCATATACATAATAAGCAGCTGAACGACAACCGGTGTTCCTCTTACAATGTCAATATAGATTCCTGCCAGAACCGACCAGAAAGTCTTATGTTTCTTTCGTATCTCCGTTAATTTCATCAGTGCCAGAATCATACCCAAAACAACACCAAATAATACGGACAGCAGAGAAATTTTCAAAGTGACAAGCAGTCCGTCTAAAAGCATACGGTAACCTTCGGTCTCAATAAAAACATATTTAAAAGTATAATACTGCTGAACAAACCAGTTGTCGGAAGTTTCCTTTGTAACAATCTCTGCATCCCCGAAATACTGTTCAATCAATTCGTCATAGACGCCGTTTTCTTTTATTTTCGCCAGTCCCTCGTTTAACAGCAAAACCATTTCCTCATTGCCTTTGGCAACTGCGATTCCATAGTCCTCAGGTTCCGCAGTCTCCGGATCTATTTCAATGAGTTTCAATGTATCCCCGTTTGCGGCCACAAATTTCTGGGCAGGACTGGAATCAATGATTACGGCATCCACACCGCCGTTCTTCAGTTCCAATACGGCATCGGTTCCCTTTTTAAACCGTTTCACCACGGTACTTTTATCTGTAATAATTTCGTTCTCCTCATCCGGAGTCGCCATAATATCTCCTGTGGTTCCCTCCTGAACGGAAATCTTCTTTCCGTTTAAATCCTCCAGCGTTTTGATTTCTTCATTGCTGTTCTGAAGAATGATACACTGATTGGCACTGAAATAAGGGTCTGAAAAATCTACCGATTTCAGTCTGTCCTCCGTAATTGTCATACCTGCTATGGCCGCATCGATACCGCCTGTAGAAATGGCACCCAGCAGCGACTTAAATTCCATATTTGTAAATTTAACCTTATATCCCATCTCTTCGCCGACAGCCTTCATCAACGCCACATCAAAACCGGCAATTTCCCCATCATTATCAATATACTCAAAGGGTGGAAATTCCGCATTGGTTCCCACCACAATGGTGTTTTCATTTTTTTTGCCGCAGGATGTCAGATTCATCACACACAGCATGCACAATAAAAGTGCAAAAATCTTTTTTTTCTTCATTGTTTTCTCCTTATGCTATTTTGTATTTCTGACAATTATTTATATTTATGTTATGCCGAAAAATTGCTTAAAAACTCTCTGGTTCTTACATTCTGCGGATTACCGATTACTTCTTCCGGCATTCCGTCCTCCACAATCAGACCCTTTTCCATAAAAATCACCCGGTTGGATACATCTCTGGCAAAACCAATTTCATGGGTAACGATGACCATTGTCATATGTTCCGATGCCAGTTCTTTGATAACCTTTAATATTTCTCCTGTCAGCTCTGGGTCCAGGGCTGAGGTTGGCTCATCAAAAAACAGTACTTTTGGATTCATGGCCAGCGCCCTGGCAATGGATACTCTCTGCTGCTGTCCGCCGGAAAGCTGGCATGGATAAGCATTCTCCCTGTCTGCCAGTCCCATTCGTTTCAGTAATTCCCGACATTCCGCATATACTTCTTCCTTGTTCCGCTTCTGTACACGGATAGGCGCATCTGCCAGATTTTTTAACACCGTATAATGAGGAAATAAATTAAAATTCTGAAACACCAGACCAAAATAACCGCGAATCCGTTTTAAATCCTTCCGCTTGGCATATACCGAATTGCCGGATTCATCGTTCCATGCCGCAGCCTCTCCCATATAGCTCAATTCTCCTCCGTCCATTCGCTCCAGCATGGTAGCGCATCTGAGCAGGGTGGACTTGCCGGAACCGGAAGGGCCGATGATTGAAATAACTTCGCCCTCATTTACGGAAATAGAAATATTCTTCAAAACACATAAGTCGTCAAAACTTTTTCTTACATTATTAATTTCCAATATCTTCATTCCACTGTCCTCCTATATGGTATAGTAATCCATTTTCTTCTCAATTCTGCCCATCACAAACGCCACCAGCAGGTTAAATACAAAATAAAATACACCCGCTATTATAAACGGAACCATTGTTGATGATCTGGCGGCAATCTGTTTTGCCAGAGAAAACATTTCCACATAGGCGATGGAAAATGCCAGTGACGTATCTTTTACCAGTGTGATGATTTCATTTGTCACCGAAGGCAGAATCCGCTTAATCACCTGAGGTAATATAATCTTTATAAACGTCTGCACCCGGTTATATCCCAGTACCTTTGCCGCTTCATACTGCCCTACTGGCATAGATTCAATTCCCGAGCGGTAAATCTCTGCAAAATATGCCGCATAATTCAGTACAAATCCAATGATTACTGCATAAAAACGGTATTCGGTGGTAAGCCGTATCCGAAAAAGGTAAAACGGTCCGAAATATACTACCAGAAGCTGCAGCATCAACGGCGTACCTCTCATAATTGCTATATAAAACTTCGTCAGGTTTCTTATAATAAAGTTTTTTGACATTCGTCCGAACGCTACGAGCAGACCCAACGGAAGAGTTAAGACAAGGGTCAGAAAAAAAATTTTAACCGTCTCTGTCATTCCGTCCTTCATCTGAAGAAAAATATCCCATGCTTCCATTATATGTACAGTTCCTTTCTTTTTCCGGCTGCCGGATTCCAGTAAATATAAAACAACTAAGAGGCCGTATTGCCAAGCCTCTTAGTCCCTCTGATATCATAAACTGCTGTCTATTTATCCTTACCCAGACAGACTTCTTCCGATAAATCCCATTTCTCCGCAATCTTATCAAAAGTTCCGTCCTCTACCATTTCATTTAATGTATTCTGGACCTTATCCCTTAATTCCTCATTGCCAAGCTTAAATCCTATAGCATACTGTTCCGTGATAACGGCTTCTTCCAAAATCACAAAATCATCGCCTTTATTGGCAATCTGAAAATTGGCAACGCCTATATCCATGGCAATGGCATCTGCACCGCCGGATTCCAGATACATAAACGCCTGATTATAATCCGGTACCTGGTCAAGAGTTGCAAAAGAATTCAGCAGGTCCTTACACTCATCAGACCGTAAAGCTTCCAGCGCTGAAGATGCTTCCTGGACTACCACTGTTTTTCCTGCAAGGTCAGCCAATTTCTGAATACCGGAATCTTTATGTACAACGATTACCTGGCTGTTATCCACATAAGGCTCAGACCATGTATATTTATCAATTCTGTCTTCACTCATGGTAAATCCGTTCCACAGACAGGAAACTGTACCGGAATTCAGTTCCATATCCTTGGAATTCCAATCCAAAGGCTGCTTCACAAATTCCCAGTTATTTCTTTTACATACTTCTTCCGCCAAATCCAGGTCGAATCCCACATATTCGCCGTTTTCATCCAAAAAACCATACGGCGGAAAAGCTGCGTCAAAGCCCACAACAAATTTTTCCTTATCGGTACTTTCATTCCCGCTCTTTGATTCATCTTCCTTGGTGGCTTTTGTTGCAGATGCTGAATCCGAATCTTTGCTTCCGCATGCTCCCAGACAGAACATGAACACAAAGATCAGAGTCAGAGCAATCAGTTTTTGTAATACATTTCTTTTCATAATAAACTCCTTTTTCTGTTTTCTGCCGCCTTATTTCCTTATTCACATAAACTCCCAAAGATAAAAAAATTTTAACATACTATCATGATAAAGTAAATGGAAAACTGTTCTAAAATCATATTCCCAGAAAAATTCAGAAAAATAAACGAAAAAAACGGATGGAATCAGCGCCGCTCCATCCGTTTCTGTATTTCTGAAATTATCTTATTTAAACTTTACTGCCGTACCATATGCAATAACTTCTGCAGCTCCCTGCATAATAGCTGATGATGCGTAACGAATATTTACAACCCCATCCGCCCCAAGTCTCTCTGCTTCTTCAACCATACGCTTAGTGGCTAATGCCCTGGCATCATTCATCATTTCGTTATATGCCTTTAATTCACCGCCAACCAGTGTTTTGAAACTCTGGGTAATATCCCGTCCCACATTTTTTGACTGAATGGTGCTGCCTTTTACCAGTCCCAGCATTTCCAGTTCTTTTCCTGTAATGTAATCAGTATTTACTAAGATCATCTTCTTCTCCGCTCCTTATCTCTTCGATTCGACTAATTAAAACATATATCAAAACGCTGACCACTGCCAGCGGAATGATCGAAAATAAAAATTTTGCCGTCATACTGATATCATTAACCACCATGAACACCGATATGATACCTATGTAGTATAATACAGTCAGTACTGTAATGATAATGGGGGCAATCATTTTTTTTCCGTGTTCTGACATTGACTGACTGAATCTCCTTTCACATTGCATTTTTATTAGGTAATTGCGAAACTCCTGACCTGTGACTATGAGTTTCAAAATCGCCTATGCATTCTTATACCATATTTTATGAATATTATATCTGATAAAACAGAAAAAGAAAACCCCCAGATGCAAATTATTTAATTTAACTGCTCTAAAACGCCTTTCAATCCCTCTTTTTCAAAAATCTCCTTGTAATCCTTCACCTCTTCCCGAATCATCTCATCAATGACTTTCATTCCCAGAAGTTCTACCGGCGCCTTGTCATCGGTCATTCTGTAATTCCCTTTTTTATAAAATTTCATATGACCAGATACATGCTTCATCAAAGCATAGAGTTCATTGTCCTGAATCCCGGCAATATCCTTCCGGAACATATCCATCTGTGATTCATCTGCAAATGCAAATAATTCCCGGTTAGAGCTGTTTTCCACATCTACCGTATAAACCTGATCAAAAACCGAGGCTATGGTATCCGAAAGGTATTGGTTAATATTCCCTTCCTTTTTTCCTCGCATATTCATATTTACCACCATAACCCCATCCGGTGTGAGATGTTCTTTTACCATAGTAAAAAATTCCACAGAAGACATTTGAAACGGTATTGTGATATCCTGATAGGCATCTACCATTATCACATCATATTTTAAATCCACAGCCGCCAAATAAGCACGTCCGTCATAGGTAGTTACTTTCACATCTGCAGGAAGTTCAAAATATTGCTCTGCCAAATCAGTTATCTTCCGGTCAATCTCCACACCTTCCACTGTAAGGGTATCAAAATACCGCTCACACTGAGATGCAAATGTTCCCGTTCCCATGCCGAGAATCAATACATTTAAATTCTCTTTCCGGTTCACACCTGCCAGAAAAGGCGCCGCCAGGGCATAATCATAGTACATTCCCGTTAAGCTGTCATCCTTTTTCCGAATGGATTGTACACCAAAAAGTACATTTGTTGATAAAATCACACTATCTTTATCTTCCTTTACCTGAAGATAGTTATAAATTGATTCTCCTTCGTAAGTCAAATCCTTTGTCCAAAAAGCAAAACTTCCGGACGAACCGAAGATAGTGCATATGACAAATAATAATGCTGAAATAATACAGAAAACCTTTTCTCCCTTTGTATTGATAAAATATGCCAGTCCTAATAGCAGTAAAATCCCCGAAAAAATGAGAAATGTAACAGACGTACCTACTGCCGGAATAGTTACAAAGGTTGGAAGAAAAGTTCCGATAATGCTTCCGATTGTATTAAATGCCCCAAGGTTGCCCACAGTTTTTCCATTGTCCTCCAGACTGTCTACCGTATACTTTGCCAGAGACGGTGTAACGGTTCCCAATAAAAATAAGGGGAATACAAATAAAATCATACAGGCAGAAAAAGCTGCCCAGATTAATAAATTATTATTGACGGTAAATACCAGCAATGCGGATATTCCAAGTATAATATATTTTCCCACCACAGGAATGGCGGCTATCCATATGGCTGCAATTATAATCCTTACATATAATTTATCCGGATTTGGATTTTTATCTGCGGTCCGGCCACCATAAATATTTCCCAATGCCATTGCAATCATAATGGTTCCGATAATAATGGTCCAGACAATCTGGGAAGAACTGAAATACGGCGCAAGCAGCCTGCTGGCTCCCAGCTCTACTGCCATAACGGACATACCTGCAAAAAACTCTGTCATATAGAGATAGATTTTATTTGATAAAATTGTTTGTTTTTTCATATTCTTATAATCCTCCATTTCCATATTCTAACACATAATCCCCACTCTCAGTCAATAGCTGGTTTAAAAATATTAAAAAGGTAAAATATACATAAATAATTATAATAGTGGAATAATAACATCGATATATCGAAAGAAAATAATTTTAATAGGAGAAGTACAGCGCAAATCTTCTTTCGATTTCTAATTTGCGTTTGTGCAGAAACAGAAATGATTTTATCAGAAAAACAGAAATCCCTTGTACAGGATTTACAGTCTCAGGAAAAACTTTGTATCCAGAAATACGAACATGCAGAACAGCAGGCCAAAGACCAGGAGTTAAAAAATCTGTTTAATAATTTAAAAGAAAGTGAACAGCAGCACTATAATTCATTATCCCAGCTTCTTACTGGTACCTGCCCAAGCGTAAATACCGACGACAAGGCAGGAATGAACTATAATCCAAAGGCAACCTATTTCGGTTCTTTCAATCAGGAAGATAAGGATAATGACCAGTATTTATGTACCGACTGCATCACAACTGAAAAGTATGTTTCTTCTGCTTATAACAATGATTTATTCCAGTTTGCCGAGCCGGAAGTCCGCAGATTATTTAATGATATCCAGACAGAAGAACAGAATCATGCAGAGATGATTTATAAATATAAATCTGTAAACAATATGTGCTAATATTCATGTTATATTCTAATTGTAAGAGCCGGGACCGAAAACTCCTGGCTCTTGGTATTATCATCCGGTTACCAGATTCCTTCTACGATTGACTTGTACTCCACCAGACGTTTTACTTTTTTAATCTTTTTTGCTGTTTTTTCATCACAGTAAAAGTCTCCCATATACACCCAGAAAGATTTCATTTTATACAATATATTAGTGTCACCGGAAAGCAGGCTACTGTAAGTTGCTAACAGTTCATTGTGAAAATCCTTTACTTTATTTCTGTCTGTTTCCGTTCCATTCATAATCTCTTCTGCCAGACCCGGATTTCCGATGATGCCCCTGCCAAGCATGACCTTGTCCAATACCGGAAAACGCGCCAGAAGATTGTCAAAATCCTGTTTTGAAAAAATATTCCCGTTATAACACACCGGATTTCTGCTAATTTTCATGGCCTCTTCAAATATTTCCAGATTCGGAAGGTTCCCATAATAATCTTCTCTGGTACGTGGGTGAATAATCAGTTCTTCCAGCGGATAATCATTATAAATTTCCAGAATCGGATAAAATTCTTCAGCCTCATAACGTCCCAGTCTGGTCTTAACGGAAATTTTTAAAGAAGGCCCGGCCTCAAAAATCCCGTCTAAAAATGCTTTCAGTTTATCCGTATCATATAACATCCCGGCGCCTCTCCCCTTATTGGTCACGGTGCCGGAAGGACATCCCATATTAATATTTACCTCCTGATACCCCAGGGACTGTATCCGCTTACAGGTTGCCAGACAATCTTCCGGATTATTGGTCATAAGCTGGGGAATCACCTTGAGTCCCTGATTGTCCTCCGGCCGGATATCCCTTAATTCCTTACTGCTTAAAGAGGCTTTTTTATTCGTGGCAATGAACGGTGTGAAATATTTATCAAAATCCTGAAAATATTTTCTATATACGTTCCTATAAACATGATTGGTATACCCTTCCATGGGCGCCATATATAGTTTCATATAATTTTTCTCCTTCCGGTAAATCCACGGCCTGCGGCCAACACACATGATAAGATAATACAGGAATAAAAGAAGAATTACAAGATATTAAATAAAACTTTTTACCCCACACATTTCTCTTTCAATATCTCTATCAACGCATTTTCACTGCTGGTATGACATCTCACCACCTCCGCATTGCTGCGTTCCGCCTCAGCCAGCGCACAATTTGCCATCTTATGCGACACCGTATTCGTAAATACCACAATCAAATCCGGATTTCCTATCTGTTTTTTCAGACTGCTTGACATCTGTGTAAATACTTTAGCCTTGCATTTATATTGTTTACATATTTGTTTATATTGACATACCATGCGGTCATGTCCTCCAACAATAACTACACTCATTTACTTTTTCCTTTCATGAATCATTTCAATAATATCACATAGTTAGTTAAGACTAACTATGTGATATTATACACGATAATCAAAAATAATACAAGTGATGTTATTGATAAAAATTTTCAACTATATCTCCATATTATTAAGTGCTGCATCCATGGATATTTTTCCTCTATCTTTTCCTGAAAATCTTTTGCCAGTTTCCGGGCTGAAACCTCTGTGCCCTTCCCTTCCGGCATCTGACACACTTCAAATGCTGCGCCATAGCGCCATCAGGTTTTGGGGAACCCCAACAAGTATTTTCGCTGCGGGAATATCTCAAGTGTTATAAACTTGCCTTGCTTGCCGGGATTGTACTTTCCTATAATTCAATAAAAATATCAAAAACAGATTAACATACAGACTGTATGTATGTTACAATGTTTACATTATTATATTGAGGAGCAAACGAACATGAAACATAAAGACCATTATAACGATGATTACATTTTTACTCTTTCTCAAAGGATACTCTTAGTGATGCCAGACTTTAACGAAAAGAACTTTTGTAATTCTTTAATTGGCAGATTGGATGACAAAGAACTATTTGCAAGGTTTGACTGCATTGTGGATGCTATGCAAGAAAGCATGACAGGTGACTATTCAAAAAACGTTCAAGCATTTTTTAATATGCTGGGGCCTGAATTAGAACAGCCCGAAGGAATGTTTAATTCTGGATGGTGGCTATGGCCTATTGGCAGATATGTTGAACGGTATGGAAATGAAGATTGGGTGTTTTCGCTTTCATTTTTGAAAGAACTAACGAAAAGATTCACTGGAGAGTATGCCATCCGCCCCTTATTACAGGCACATCCTAAAGAAGTAATGGACGAGTTAATAAAATGGACAGCCGATAAAAATGTTCATGTTAGGCGACTTGCGAGTGAAGGAGTTAGAATACGCTTGCCCTGGTCGCAAAAATTATTTGTTGCAATAACTGAATTTGAAAGATATACAACCATTCTTACAAACTTAAAGGACGACTCAGAAAAATTTGTTCAAAAAAGTGTGGGAAATAATCTCAATGACTTGTATAAAGATGCTCCTGAAAAAGCAGATTTTATTATTTCACAGTGGGAAAAAATGGGGCAAAGCAAGACGCAAAATTGGATTATTAAGCACGGAAGAAGAAATCAAAAATAAGAAAGGAACTTTTCTGTTTAAGATAAAGTAATTATTTTTGTATTGATAGCAGAACGATATAAAATGAAAAATGCAGAGGCTACCTCCTTGATTTTGTTCAATGGTAGTATTGTATCAAATTGATTCAATTGGGAACCACAGGTGATCAGTAAATATCAGAATACAGTTACACAGGACATGGAGGAAAAAATCTTCTCTATGTATGCAAAGGTAATGACCACTGCAGATATCGAAAGCCATATGAGGGATTTATATGTTATCAATATCTCAGACAGTACCATCAGCAGGATTATGGATAAGATTCTTCCTATCGTAAAAGAATGGCAGGAACGCCCATTGAAAAATGTTTATGGGGTTGTCTTTATGGATGCAATCCATTATCATGTACGGAATGAGAGGAAAATCGTAAAACTGGCTGTCTATATCGCGATAGGAATCGATATGGATGGACATAAGGATGTGCTCGGCATGTATGTAGGTCAGAATGAAAGTGCAAAATTCTGGCTGTCCATCTTAAATGGTCTAAAAAATCGTGGCGTATAAGATATCCTGATTGCCTGTGTAGATGGTCTTAACTGATTCCCGCAGGCAATCGAAGCAGTCTGCCCTGAAACAGAGGTGTAGCAGTGCATCATCCATCAGAGCCGGAATACCACAAAGTTTGTCTCTTACAAGGAGATCACATAAGCCGCAGCCCGGTTATTTCTATTACTCTTTCTTTTCAGAATTTCCACATTCCCGCTTTTCTTTTTCCATCCGGCAATGCCTGCTGCAGCCAGTACAAACATTCCCATTCCTTCGAATATATCGTACCGCCATTATAAAAGCCACGCCAATCAGCAAAACTAAAACTATACTGGCCCAGTTCATATCACACCATTCCTATCAACATTCCGATTATATGTACCAGTCCGGCAACCAGCCATGCAATAACGCATTGAATAACGGCCACAGCAATTGCCCAGTTTCTGCCCAATTCCCGTTTCACCGAAGTAATCGCCGCCACGCAAGGCGTATATAACAGGGTAAACACCAACAGAGTCAGCGCCGTCAATGGCGTCAGCAGATCCGTCAGCGCTGCACCGGTTCCTCCCACTAATACCATCAGTGTGGAGACCACGCTTTCTTTCGCCATAAATCCGGTAATCAGTGCCGTGGATATTTTCCAGCTTGCAAAACCCAGCGGCTTAAAAACAGGAGTGATTACCCCTGCTGCCATGGCAAGCAGACTATCCTTTGAATCCGATACCACATTAAATCTTATATCAAAAGTCTGTAAAAACCATATGATAATCGTGGCTGCAAAAATAACGGTAAATGCCCGGGAGATAAAGTCTTTGGCTTTCTCCCACAAAAGCTGCCATACATTCTTAGCACCCGGCATGCGGTAATTCGGCAGTTCCATCACAAAAGGCACCGGTTCTCCCCGGAACATGGTTCCCTTTAACAGCAGTGCAAAGAGGATTCCTATCAGAATTCCGGTAAAATATAATCCAATCATAACCAACGTTCCATATTCCGGAAAAAATGCCGCCGTGAAAAATGCATAGATTGGAAGCTTCGCCGAACAGCTCATAAACGGCGTCAGAAGAATCGTCATCTTCCGGTCCCGCTCGGAAGGCAGCGTCCGGCTTGCCATTACCCCCGGAACTGTACAACCAAATCCGATTAGCATCGGCACAATACTTCTGCCGGACAGACCGATTTTTCTCAGCAGCTTATCCATGACAAAGGCAACTCTTGCCATATATCCGCTGTCTTCCAAAATGGACAGGAAGAAAAACAGCGTAACGATGGTGGGCAGGAAACTCAGTACGCTTCCAACACCACTGAAAATTCCATCTACAACCAGAGAATGTACCACCGGATTTATTTCATATATGGTAAGACCTTTGTCAACAAAATTGGTTAATGCCTCGATTCCCATTTCAAGCAAATCCGAAAGAAACGTTCCTACCACGCCGAAGGTCAGCCAAAACACCAATGCCATAATACCGCAGAACGCCGGGATGGCCGTATATTTTCCCGTAAGGATCCGGTCAATCTTCCTGCTCCGGATATGCTCTTTGCTTTCCCCGGGTCTCACAACCGTGTCCCTGCATACCTCCCGGATAAACCGGAAACGCATATCGGCCATGGCCGCCGCCTGATCCATCCCCCGCTCCTCTTCCATCTGCTTTATAATATGCTCTAACATTTCTTTTTCATTGTCGTCCAGATGAAGCTGTTTCAGTATAACCATGTCACCTTCCGCCAGTTTGCTGGCAGCAAAACGTACTGGTATTCCTTCCCTCGCCGCATGGTCTTCAATCAGATGCATGATGGCATGAAGACAGCGGTGTACGGCGCCTGCATGGTCTTCCGGATGACAGAAGTCCACTCTCCCCGGTTTTTCCTGATAACGGGCAATATGGACTGCATGATCTATCAGTTCGCCAATACCCTCATTCTTTGCTGCTGAAATGGGGACCACCGGAATCCCCAGCATGTTTTCCATTTCATTGACACGAATAGAGCCGCCGTTTTCCCTGACTTCATCCATCATATTCAATGCCAGCACCATGGGAATATCCAACTCCATTAACTGCATGGTCAGATACAGATTTCTCTCTATATTGGTGGCATCCACAATATTAATAATCCCTTTCGGCTTATCTTCCAACAAAAACTGTCTGGTAACAAGCTCCTCACTGGTATAGGGGGACATAGAATATATACCCGGCAAATCCGTCACCAGTGTATTCTCAAATCCTTTGATTCCGCCATCCTTCCGGTCAACCGTAACCCCAGGGAAATTTCCCACATGCTGATTGGAACCGGTTAACTGGTTAAACAATGTGGTCTTCCCGCAGTTTTGATTTCCCGCCAAAGCAAAAGTCAGCGTTTCTCCTGCCGGAAGTTCTTTTCCATCGGATTCCGTATGATAAATTCCGCCTTCTCCAAGCCCCGGATGGCAGACATAAAATTTCGCCTGATTCTCCTGAGGCTTTACGTCAGCATCCTCTTTATGCTCTGGGTGATTCTCCGTTTCAGAGACAGATTGGATTCCGATTTCTCTGGCATCATTCAGACGCAGCGTAAGTTCATAACCATGAATCCGCAATTCCATCGGGTCGCCCATGGGAGCCAGCTTTACCATTGTCACTTCCGTTCCGGGTATCACTCCCATATCCAGAAAATGCTGCCGCAATGCTCCTTCACCACCGACGGAAACTATAACCGCACGTTTACCAATTTCTAACTCATTTAATGTCATGGCAGTTCCTTACCTTTCCGGTCTATTTTCTCTATATATATTTCAAAAAAAACCTTTGTATTCTATAATATTCCAATTATAAATAATATTCCGCCTGTATTACGATTCAATACTTTCTACCGTATAATCCTGTTCTTCTACGGCCTTTTTCAATGCTTCATCTGAAATATTCCCGTTCAGCCGTACAACAGCAGTTCCCTTTTCATGGCTTACAACTGCTTCATCAACTTCCGCAAGGGCCTCCAGACACTTTTTAACTCTTGCCTCACAATGTCCGCACATCATTCCCGTAATTTTCATTGTCTTTTCCATATTTTGTTTTACCTCTTTTCTATTTTTTTCAGAATTATTATTTCCGGTTCTGCCAGCTAATTCTCCATGTTTACCTTTTTCCCCGCGTATATCGGCAAAATTCAGCCGCAATGCATTGGTCACCACACAGAAACTGGACAGGCTCATTGCTGCCGCCCCAAACATGGGATTCAGTTTCCAGCCCAGTAAAGTATACCACACTCCGGCCGCTAATGGTATACCGATTGTATTATAGAAAAATGCCCAAAACAGATTTTGATGTATATTTTTCAATACCTGCCGGCTCAGACGAATAGCCGCGGGCACATCCATCAGACTGCTTTTCATCAGCACCACGTCGGCCGCATCGATTGCCACATCGGTACCTGCTCCAATGGCAATTCCCACATCGGCCCTTGTCAGCGCCGGTGCATCGTTGATACCATCTCCCACCATGGCAACCCTCTTGCTTTGCAGACTGCGGATAACTTCTTCCTTTCCATCCGGCAGGACCCCGGCTATCACCCGGTCTACGCCTACCTGTTTTCCGATAGCTTCCGCCGTCCGCCGGTTATCTCCAGTAAGCATGACAACTTCAATTCCCATCCTCTGCAATTCCCGGACGGCTTCAGGACTGTCCTCTTTAATGGTATCTGCCACGGCTATCATGCCCAGAAGTTCTTCATTCCGGGCAAAGAATAACGGTGTCTTTCCTTCCTCTGCCAGTAGTTCCGCTCTTCGGCGGATTTCTTCTGATATCTTTTTTCCTTCCGAAAAATAACCGGATAAAAACGCCATACTTCCGGCTATCAGCTTCTGTCCCTTCCTGATTCCAGTCAGTCCGTTTCCGGCCACCGCCTGAAATTCCTCTGCCGCCTCTGACTCCAGCCCATGTTCAGCCGCATAAGTAAGAATTGCCCTGGCCAACGGATGCTCGCTTTTTATTTCCAGAGAATATGCCATCTGTACCAGTTCCTCTCTGGTAACTCCTTCTACCGGGATAATATCCGTAACTTCCGGCTCTCCGCTGGTAATAGTTCCAGTCTTATCCAGCGCCACTATTTTTGTCTTTCCGGTTTCTTCCAATGCCGCAGCATTTTTAAAGAGAATACCGTTTTTGGCGCCAACTCCATTGCCGACCATAATGGCTACCGGAGTTGCCAGTCCCAAAGCACACGGACAGCTGATGACCAGAACCGAAATACTTCTGGCCAGTGCAAATCCAATACCGTATCCGACAGCCAGCCAGAGCGCCAGAGTGACCAGCGCCACAATGATAACCGCAGGAACAAAGATACCGGATACCTTATCTGCCACCTTGGCTATAGGTGCCTTGGTAGCCGCCGCATCGCTGACCATCTGAATGATCCGGGACAGAGTAGTATCTTCTCCCACCCTTACAGCCTCACATCTCAAAAATCCCGAGCGGTTGATGGTTGCCGCCGATATGGTGTCTCCTTCTATCTTATCAACAGGTATACTTTCTCCGGTCAGAGCCGATTCGTCCACGGCGCTGTGTCCTTCTAAAATAATACCATCTACAGGTATACTCTCTCCCGGCCGGACCAGAAAAACATCTCCCTTTCTAACCTGTTTTGCCGGTATGGATATTTCCTTTCCGTCCCGTTCTACCGATGCCATCTGAGGGGCCAGCTTCATCAGACTTTTCAATGCGTTTGTAGTTTTTCCTTTGGAATATGCCTCCAGCATTTTTCCAAGAGTGAT
Organism: Lachnospiraceae bacterium; assembly: GCA_022794265.1. GTDB lineage: Bacteria > Bacillota > Clostridia > Lachnospirales > Lachnospiraceae > Bovifimicola. The sequence goes on along the minus strand of JAAWEK010000026.1, from coordinate 32,164 downwards.
TAGTGCCAGTATCATGGCTGCCGATTCAAAATAGAATTCATGCATATATTCCATGACACCTTCCATATCCCCCTTCATCTGTGCATCGGTCATGGCAAATAATGCCCAGGTACTATATAAAAACGATGCTCCTGCTCCCAACGCTACCAGAGTATCCATATTCGGTGAACGATTGAGCAGACCTTTGACTCCACTGATGAAAAACTTTTGATTAATCACCATTATAATACCTGTAAGCAATAACTGAATCAGACCAACTGCCACATGGTTATGCGCCAGCCGGAACGGCAGCGGCCAGTTCCACATCATATGTCCCATGGACAAATACATCAGTGGCAACAGAAATATAATAGATGTAATAAATCTTTTCTTTAAAACCGGTGTCTCGTGGTCTGCCAGTTCCTCCGGCGTATATTCCGCCGCCTGCTCTTCTACAGGTTCTGTATCTTTTAATCCTGCGCCATATCCTGCCGCCGTAACCGCTTCAATGACGTCTTCCGGAGAAGCTTCGCCTTCTACCCCCATGGAATTCGTCAGTAAGCTGACCGATACGGAGGTAACTCCCGGAACTTTGGAAACGGCTTTTTCCACATGGGCGCTGCAGGCAGCGCAACTCATACCGGTTACCGTATATTTTTTCATTGCCGACTCCTCCTTTTCTGAATCAATAAAACCGGATAGCAATCCTCTTGTCAGCGCATCAGTTTTTGCAACGCCGATACCAGTTCATCAATAACTTCATCTTTTCCATTTCGAATATCTTCTGCAACACAGGTTTTGATATGGTTTCCCAGCAACACTTTGTTAAAGCTGTTCAAAGCGGCCGATATGGCCGCTACCTGTGTCAGTATATCCACACAATAGGCTTTATTTTCTACCATTCCTTTCACGCCCCGCACCTGCCCTTCGATGCGGCTCAGGCGGTTGAGCAGATCTTTGTATTCTTTTTCATCCCGTTCTTTCTTTTTATTGCTGCAGCAATCATTCTGTTCTTTCTGATTCATACTATTGCTATCCTTTCCAAAAGTAATCCATTTCATTCATAAATACCCCGACAGGGTATCTATGTCAGCAATTGTATACCCTGCCGGGGTATTTGTCAAGTAGTAAAAAAGATCTATAGGATTTATATTGTATTCATACCTTTTTAACAAGGCATTTATATTTCCGGACATACTCCGAAATTCCTTGTTTTTTCAACTCTTTTCGAAATTTTAATTTGGAGATGGGAATATGTGAAATGACAAAACGGACAGACAATGTTATAATTTGCAATTGAGAAAACTTATGAATACTGCCCGGCCGGATTCTAAAAGGAGACATAGATTATGAATATCATTTTGATTGGTATATTAATTACTGTTATTATGATTCTATATATAATTTTCGCTCAATTCTGGCTGTTTATCTGCGATACTGTTCTGAATGTTTTTGAGAGATGGCTTCCTGCTGTTGGGAAAAAAAATAATGAGCAGGAAATCCCGGGTAAAGAAAATAGAAAATCCAAATAAAGAGAACCCGGCCAATTGGCTGGAAATACCGGCTGGAAGAGGCTAACATCCTGTAATTTTGTCAACTGCAAGAGCCTCTGTAGGCTGAAAATAAATGTCTTTCCCTTTATTACTTTCATACATGAAATCTTTCAACGGTTTACTGGTATTCTTTGAAAAATCTCCATATATTGCAAATCTTATACCATAATTAATGAATTTTTGCAATATCTCGCCTGCCAGACAGGTGCTTAAAATAAAAAAATCTTCCGTCACCGCTTCTTTATTTACCACAATATTCGTACATCCGGTTTCATACTTTATATTCATCACAAAGTCCAACGCAGATGGTACATTTTTAATTAAAACCTGACTGCTGTTAACAACTGCAACTGATACATTATTTTTTTTAACAATTTCTTTTTTTGTACTCATAGTTCTTTTATTCCTTTCTTCCTTTAATCTGTTTCATGCATTCTTTTATTTATATAAACTGTCAATCAAATGATCCACCATAAAATCAAAAGTTTCCATATGATTATTAGGGAGAATATCTTTATTTTTAATATTCATAATCATAGAATATATGACCGACAATATCATATCCGACGGAACCTCCGGTTTTAAATAAGGTGGCTGAAGAAACAGCTGACGACACATTTCATTTGAACTCTCTATTTTTTTTACCTGTTCTTCCGACAATTTATTCATCAGGATTATATAATCCATACTATCTGAATCATATAAAAAATTGTTCCTGTCATATTCCCGATAAATCAATTTCAATGCTTCTGCAATACCGCCTTTATTCTTATGGCGTTCCATAATATCAGAAGCAGCTTTGCATATTTGTTCCTGTACCAGACATAATACTTCACAAAACAGCGCCTCTTTCGATTCAAAAAAAATATAAAAAGCTCCCTTTGATATCCCCGCCCGTCTGCATAGTTCATCTACATTCGTTTTTTTATATCCGTATTGTGTCCAGTTCTGCTTACAAGCTTCCATCAGCTTACTTCTGATATTCTCTTTTTCTTTTTCCGTAAAATTCCTTGCCATATCCTTATCCATCCTTTTATAGTATGACTAAAAATACTATTTTAGTCATAAGTATAATACCATTTTAGTAGTGAATTGTCAAGCAGATAGTATACGTTTTTAACAAAGTGCTTTCCTTCATTTATATTTTCTCTTTTTGAGTATAGTATGTACACTTTATTCTATTACATAAAACTTGTACTTTTCTTAATAAAAATATTGTGATACAATAATAGTGTTCCAATATTAAATTTTCATTAAGGAGGTATGGATGTATGAAAAAAGCATTCAGAAAAATTATTTCCATGGCATGTATCACTGTTATGACAGTCAGTTTGGCAACAGTAGATGCCAGCGCATTGACCAGACGGCTGTACGGCGACGTAAATAATGACGGAATTATCGACAATAAAGACGTCGAATTAATTCAGGAATATCTCGTCGATCTTGTGGAACTTGACAAATATCAGTTGATTGCTGCTGATGTAGACAAAGATGGCGAGGTTTCAATTATGGATGCTACTTTGATTCAAAAATTAATTGAAGGATTAATCGATGAACTTCCTTCGGGCAACGCCTTCCTTTACTAAAGAAAATACAGAAACTGAATTATTCATATTAATAATACCTGTGTCTAAAAATTATTTAAGAAAGAATTTATGAAAAACACATTTAAAAAAATTATTTCCATGGCATGTGTCACTGTTCTGACGACTGGTCTGGCCACAGTGGATGCCAGTGCGCTGACAAGACGGCTGTACGGGGATATAAATAACGACGGAATCATTAATCAGACAGATGTCGATATACTGCAGCAATATATGGTCAAACTTATTGAATTTGACAAATATCAGCTGATTGCTGCCGATGTAGATGGGGACGGCCGAGTCAGTCTCAACGATGTTATTACCCTTAAGAGATTGGTAGATGGTTATATCGATGAACTACCCGTAGGAACTTCTTTTCTTTACTGATCAGATCTCAGAAATAAAAAATACCAGCGGACCGGTTATGATACATTTCCTTCATAATCGGTCCGCCGGTTTCTTCGAATCTTATTCCTTTACAGTTTTATTTAAATATTTTTTTACCAGTCCGTCAAAATATTCTTTGTATTCTGTCTCTCTGTTTTCTCTTAATTTGTAATCGACGGAATCAACCTGGATTTCTTCGCCATTCCTATCCAAACTTACTTTTCTCCATCCATCATTAAATACATATTGTCTGCCCTTATCTTTAAAAAAAGCTATATAATATGTTTTTTTAGCACTTCTGTTTCCATTGATTATTGAATTCCAAAGCCGGGTATACGGATGTTCCTGCTGATACTCCAGTTTATTTAATAAGGCAATAATTTCTTCTATTTCTTCCTTATCTTCAATCATTACAGAGGTGCTGTTTTTCCTTACCAAAACACACCCAATATCACCGGATTGTAAATCCATTTTTTTCTTTTCCGGTTTTAATACAAGATAGCCAATCAGTAAGATTAAGATAATAATAACAATAAATGGTAATATTACAATAGGTTTTCTTTTTAACATAGTATTATACAATCAAACTGATATTGACTACCAAATAAAATACAACATCAGTAATTGTTCCTCCTTCTCAATTACTTAAAAACAAATTTTGACCCATATATTGCTCCTAATATTGATGACCTATTTGAAAATTCTAAAAAATAATTCCAAAAACTCCAAAACTGCAAGCAGCCATAAAAACCCCTGCAAATACCACTCCAATCATCACTGCCAGAACGCTGGATTTAAAATCCATATTCAGCACACTGGCTGCCAGCGTTCCGGTCCATGCCCCTGTTCCTGGCAAGGGAATTGCCACAAAAAGCAGAAGCCCCCAGAAGATTCCTTTTGTTCCTGCCATTTCTTTTAATTTTTCACCAGCGGCGTTTCCCTTTTTGATACAATAGCGAAAAAAAACGCCCATTAGTTTCATATCTTTCCCCCATTCCAGTACTTTTCCGGCAAACAGATAAATAAAGGGTACTGGCGCCATGTTCCCCAGCACTGCGGTAACATAAGCCGGCCAGAAAGGCAAATCCAGCGCCACCGCATAAGGAACGGTTCCCCGCAGTTCAATTAGTGGAAGCATGGAGATAAAAAATATAAACAAATATCTGACTAACATAAAACCCCTGACATCCTAAAATTCATTTACCCTTCCAATATATTCCGCAGAACCTTGTATCATTCCTTCCCACTGGCATATCCGTCATAGGAAATCAGCCTGTTAATGATAGATTACAACTATATCCTCCTCCATTATGACCGTATTGCCATCCGGTATGAGATTCTCCTCCCCCCGGATGATTAAGGCAATCAGCAGGTCTGCCGGAAGATTCAGTTCAGCAATTGACTTATTATACCATTGGTGGTTCCTGTCGATTTGAATTTCCTCCAGATTTTCCTGTTCCCGGGGCTCATAAGCCGGAACGCTTAAAATCACACAGTCGTTAGCCAAAATTTTCGTATCTCCTTTGGGAATCAAAGTTTCTCCATCCCGTTTAATCATAATGGCCAGAGAGCCGGTAGGTACACTGACTTCCCGAATTTTTTTATTCTCCCAGTTATGTCCTTCCGGTATGTACATCCTCATCAATGTAATGGCAGACTCTTCCTGATAATCGTTAAAAGTTTTGCGGACATCCGATTCCTCGTCTACCATGGACAGCTTTTTTGCTGCCAGTGGCAGAAGGGTTCCCTGTATCGAAACTGAAAACAGCGAAATCATAAATACGATATGAAATAAATCCCTGGAAAGCCCGGCACCGCTTGCCACCGCCATAATAGAAAATACAATGGACGCCGCACCACGGAGCCCTGCCCAGGATACCAGCAGACACTGGCGATTGCTGCACTTAAATGGCTTCAGTATTAAAAATACTGCTAACGGTCTGGCTACCAGTGTCATAAAGAGCATGATTCCCAATGCCGGAAGTAAAATTCCCGGAAGTTTATGGGGAAATACCAAAAGACCCAGTAAAAAAAAGATGAAAATCTGTGCCATTCCTGTTATCCCGTCAAAAAAAGGAATGATGACTTTTTTATTCCGAATGGGACTGTTGCCAATCAAAATTCCCATTAAATAAACGCTGATAAATCCATTTCCCCCTGACAGGTCTGAAAGACCAAAACAAATTAATATCAGTCCAATCATAAAAACGGTATCCAGACCTTCAGAAATCAGATTTGTTTTTGTCAGTATAAAATAACCGGCGACAAAAAAAATTATGCCAATGGCGGTTCCGTAAAACATCTGTGAAAAAAAGATATAAGCTGGATGCCCGGCCTGGCCTGCTCCTGCCAGACCAATACCGATTATGGTCATCATATAGGCCACCGGATCATTGCTTCCGCTTTCTATTTCCAGCAGAGAGGCCGTACCGTCCCGTAAATTAAGCTGTTTCTTCCTCAATATGGAAAAAACACTGGCGGCATCCGTGGAAGCAATGACCGAACCCGTCAGAAAACTTTCTGCAAAAGACAGTTTCAGCACAAGCATGCAGAATCCGCAGGTAAGCATGGCGGTAATCACCACACCTAAAGTAGACAGCAAAAACGCTTTTACAGCCACCGGTCTGGCAGTTTTCCATTTTGTATTAAACCCTCCGTAAAACATGATAAAACTCAGCGCCAGAGAACAGGCTTTTTCTGTAACTTCAAAATCGTCAAATTGAATTTTAAATATTCCATCACAACCGAATAACATTCCGATTCCCATAAACAGAATTAAAGCCGGCATTCCCATTTTTCCTGAAAATTTATCAGCCAGTATACACATAAAAATAATAACCGCAATAAACACTGCTATTAAATCCAGTAGTCCCAACCTCCTGTTCCATTAAAAATTCCAATTGTTAAAATGAAAGAATCGTAAAAATTATCATATACCGGCAGAAATCTGATTTTCAATCATGCGATAACCTACACGGGATATTGTATATATATATTCCGGTGAAGTAGGTATTTTCTCAATCTTTTTCCGGATATTCGTCATATTTACCCGCAAAATTCTGCTGTTGCCGTTGGTATAAGGCCCCCAGATTTTCTGCAGCAGCATTTTGTATGTAACCACGGTTCCGGCATTCAGTGCCAGCTGCTCCAGTATCCGGTATTCAATAGGCGGAAAATGTATCTCCTGGTTGCGGACCGTAACCAAACGCCTGTCAAAATCAATTTCCAGATCCTTTGCCTTGTAGGGATGCGTATGTCCGCTGCTTCCTCTTCTGCGCAAAACCGAATAGATTCTTGCCTTCAGTTCCTGATTATTAAAAGGCTTTACAATATAATCGTCCGCCCCGGTATACAGAGCTTTTACTTTTCCCGCAACACCATCTGACTCCGATATAACAATAATTGGGCAATCCGACCACTCTCTTATACATTTAATGATTTCTATACCGTTCATATCTCTTAATTTCAAATCCAGTAAAACAATGTCCGGACATAAACTGGTACTTAACTGTATTCCCATGGTTCCATTATCCGCTTCATATATTTTATAATTTGCCTGATTCAAAAGATTTTTAATCAGGCAATGCATATTTGTATCTTCATCAATCAATAATAGTTTCACTTTATCACATAGCTTCATTCGTTCTATATTACCTCCTGTATAACTCTTGATAATCAGATGCGAATAGAAGCCCTCTCTTTCTGTCCATCCAAAAGATGTATATAATTAATAATCTTCCATAACGGAATCATACATCTTCCATACAGAAAAATGGTAATACGGTAAATATAATATGGAACCAACACCATTGCTAACACAATGGTGGCAAAAACAGCCTCTTTTCCCGTGGTGTGGCGGTTCTGTCTGGTACGGATATTAAAAAATACCCGAATGCTTCCTTCTGTGTTTCGAATAGAAGTTCCCCGTACTGGCAGACAGTTTAAATCTGTCTCAGTTATTACCAGAAGAAAGGCAGACGGCCCTTCCTGCTGGCTCCAGGAATTTTCCGTACGCGGTACGGATATGGATGAAATAGAATTAAACTGAAAACAGCATAAAATAAACAGAATCATACAATACATCCGTATATTCCGTTTTTCCGTTTTAAAAACCAATATCCACACCGCCTTTCCCGATTTTTTTCTAATAAACAGTATAACATAAAATAAAACAAATAAATAGCGGTTTTAATATACGGACAAGCCTGTCATATTCTGCCATATATCAAAGCCGCTATTGCTGTAATACTTTATGTTCTATTGCAAATTCTTACAATAATTCATCCACCTTAAGCCCCTTCAGGTCTTCCGCTACCAGTTTCATCTTATCCGCAATATTTTCTACTTCCTTCTTGACGTCTGTGCGGATGGCATCCATTTCCAATACATTTCTCATCTGTCTGTCTATATTGGAATCCTGTTCTGAAGTTTTCTTCTCTTCTTCTGCTTTCTCGGGATTTGCCAGCCTCTCCAATTCTTCGATTCTTTCCTGAATTTCTTCGATTTGTTCTTCTTTTTCCTTCTTTTCTTCTGCTCTTTCCTCTGCCTTTTCTTTCTCTTCTTCCATCTCTTCGTCCAGATGGTCTTTGACCTCATCCATCAGCATTCCATAAACTTCATCTTTGGCAGCATCCAGAATGGCTTCTTTTTCTTTCGTGGCATCTACCATCGGATGATGCTTTAAACGCTCATCTTTGATTCCCCGAATTGTAGCATTTTCTATGATTATACCTTTCTTGGCTTCTTTCAGGTTTTCTTTCAATTCATTCATCGGTTCATATAATTCCATGGAACGCTGCTGAAACTCCGTTAACCCCTGCTCATCAATCTGATTCAGCCGCTCTTTCTCTTCTTCTGTAAGCTTAATCTCCGGATCAGCCTCGGCATCTTTTCTCTTTTCCAGCAACATCAGATCCTTATATTCCTGACTGTCCTTATCAATCTGATAGCCTTCCCGCAGTTTCTCCATCTCTGTCTCAACGGCTCCCATCTCTTCCGTAATATCTTTGCTCTGTTTTTCATAATCACGGATTTTGGCATACCTGGACTGGATGTCCTCATCAATCTTCTTTTCATTGGAAAAGGCATCGGTCAGAACCTTCATAGCCTTATTTCTGGCTTCTTCTCTCTTCTGTACCACCGGGTCTTTCACCAGGTTCAAATCTCCGGCAAATACATTTCCTCCTTTGGCTTTCCCCTTCTTTTCCTGATTTGCGGTTCTCTGAAGTCTTGGGTCGTCGCTTAAAAAAATACTTCCGTTTTCATTTATCTTCATAATCTCACCTTTCCAATCCTGTTGTATAAAATATATTGTTTATTTAAATAATAATCTATTATTTATATCGGCAGTTTCTGGAAAATAATAACTTCTCCAATTCAGATTATTCCGTTTTCTTTTTCCATGGTATACCACTTATCTTATTATATAAGAATATCACAGCCAGACCGCTGGCAATTCCGGTCAGGGCTCCCACGGCCACATCCGACGGATAGTGGACACCCAGATACATCCTGGAAAACGCTATCAGAGCGGCAAGTACCATAAACAAAATCCCATAACGGCGGGGCAGTCCATGAAACAAAACCGTTGCCGCCGCAAAAGAACTGGAAGTATGACCTGACGGAAAGGAAGAACTCTTCATGCTTCCAATGACACTGGTCAGTCCTTCAACCACATCATACGGCCGGGTTCTGTCAAAAAAGCCTTTTAATATAATATTGTTAAAAACACTGGCAAAAATCAGTGCAAAAGCTGACATTATTCCAATGCTACGGGTTTTTTTAGAGATGAGCAACACAATTGTGACCAGGATCCATATTTTTCCTTTGTCTCCCAGCCAGGTCACTGCCTGAAAAAACGGAGTAAGTATTTCATTCCGCAGATTGTTCTGTAGCCACAACAATACAGAGCCATCCAGATTTATCAGAAACTCAGTCATTTTACCTCTCCTTTCACTGGTTATCCGGTTCCGGTTTAATATGTACTCTTACGATTTCCGAACGGGAACCCGTTCGAAACGGATATCCCCAGCCGCCGGCTCCGGAAGATATGATAACAGAATAGTTCTTATACGTTTCATGACCGTAATAATAATCTCTGGTCAACCCGTTAATCAGTCCCTTTGGCCATACCTGACCACCATGGGTATGACCGGACAGCTGAAGGTCGCACCCTGCATCTCCACAGTTTTCCACATCTTTCGGCTTGTGATCCAGAACCAATATAAAATCTTCCATATCCACACCTTTTACAAGTTCCTGGATAGAAGCCCTGTTTCCCGTCAGACTTCCTCCTTCATCTTCCCTTCCTACGATTATAAATTCATCATTCAGCCGGAAGGTTTCATCTGAAAGCACATGGATTCCCGCCTCTGACATTGCAGTATCCAACTCCTGTACCGTAAACTTTTTATCTGTCCGGTAAGGCTGCCGGTCATGGTTACCATATACATAAAATACTCCGAATTCACATTGAATAGTACCTGCTGCCTGAAAAAACTCCTGCATTTCCTGTTTCGTCGTGTTTTCATCGGTAATATCTCCGCATAATACCACAATATCCGTGTGTTCTCCAGATATTTCATCACAGATTTTCCGGAACTTTTTAATATCCATAGTGGTTCCAAAATGGATATCCGACATAAGTACAATATCATATCCGTGACTGCGGATATTCTTCCCTGTGGTCACCGTATATTCCGTATTTCCAATGACAGTCATATTGAAAAATCCGTAAATCAGAACCGCTACCATTAATATTGCTGGAAAAAGCCCCCGTTGTACCAGCTTCTTCCAAGCCTGGTTTTTTTTCTTAAAACCGTAGAACACCATCAAATGAATTACTTCCACTACTAAAGCAAACGCTACCAGATGACCCACAAAAAATTCCCCAAATCCCCATTTATTTGTTCGGCAGACAGCCAAAACAGCAGAAATAGCTAAAATAATTCCATAAACAATCTTATTCTTTAACTTCGGAAAGTAAGATAATAACATTCTTCTGAAGTAATAATAGAGAAAAATACCGGAAAACAGTACCACCGTAAAAATTCTGAAAAGTATTGCTGTCATATTCATTAACCGATTTTCCAGACACAAAATATTCTGTGATTGAAAAATATTCCTTTCTTTTTTCTTTTATGCTATTATACTAAATAAAGCTGACTTTAAGTCAATGCTTTTCTTTTATTAAAAAATATTTTTAATACTACCTTAAACATTTATTTTGACTAATACAAAATTTTCAGAAAGGAATATAAATATATGAATTTACCCATCAGCGTAACTCAAAACGATTTATCCGATGTATTATTAAATATAGCTCCGGTGCGTCCTGTTTTTATCTGGGGTGCGCCGGGCATCGGAAAATCTGCACTGGTAGAACAGTTTGCGGAAGCGGTGGGACTTCCCTGTGTATCTTTACTGGGCAGCCAGCTTGCTCCCGAAGATATTATTGGTATCCCTCAGATTAAGAACGGAACATCCGAATTTCTTCCCCCTAAAATGATCGCCAGAATTGAACCCTATGTATTATTTCTGGATGAACTAAATGCCTGTTCCCAGGAAGTGCAGAAAGCCTTTTACAGTCTGATTCATGAGCGGAGAGTGGGAGAATATCATCTTCCAGAGGGAAGCGTCGTCATCGGCGCCGGAAACCGCGCCCAGGACAGCGCCATTGTAAAAACCATGTCCTCCGCCCTAATCAACCGGATGTTTCACGTCCAGCTGAAAGCAGATGTAAAACAATGGCTGAGCTGGGCATACGAAGCGAATATCCATCCCTGGATTACCGACTATATCACCCAGCGCCCGGACCATCTTTTTTCAGAACCGCCAAAAACCGAAGAACCCTACTCCACTCCCCGCTCCTGGCATATGCTCAGCGATGCCTTAAAGGAATATGGGGCCGGCACGCGGGAAATTTCAGAGGAAACACTGCGCGTACTGGCCTATGGCTGTATTTCTGCCTCTCATGCCGGAATGTTTTCCGCCTATACCAGGCAGCTGAAAAATTCCCATCTGCTCAGCGATATTATCAAAGGAGAAAAACGGTGGCCCTCCAGACCAGAAGAACGGGATGTGCTCTACTTCCTTGCCCAGTCGTTCCGGGCCCGTCTGTTACACGACCTTCCAAAAAACAAGCAGAAACTGAACAGGGATTCCCAGTTTTTTGCCCACCGGGCCAAAGCGCTAATCAAAGATTTATCAGCCATTAACTATGAAATCGCCCAGATGGTAGTATCCGCCGATAAAGGAGAAGTTCTTCCCGAATGGTTTATGTTTGAAATTGTCAGAGATCTTCCCCGTCTGGTTCCTTCCAATACATATAAATAGAAAGCAGGTAATACTCTTATGGCCTCAAAAAAATCCTCTGGTAAAACCCATAAAAAGATTCATCCAAATGAGGAAAAACTCCAGTACGGAATATCCATTATCAAATCGCACACATTGTTTTCCCAGCTCTATAACCAGATAATCATACATGACAAAATTCTCATGGGAAAAGATTGTGCCGCTTATGTAGACAGCAACGGATATATCTATGTAAATAAAGATATTTCATTAACAGAAAATCAATGGGCATATGTCATTGCACACTGTGAACTGCATCTTGCTTTCGGACACTTCGATGCCGAGCATATGCCGGGATACATAACGGAAGAGTCCGACGGTAGTAATATAAAAATACCTTCCTTCAATAAATATATCTGGAACGCCTCATGTAATATTTATATTGCTAAATTTCTTCATGATATCGGTTCCTTTTCCCCCATTTGTCCAGATCCTGCCGCTTCCTTTCCCGGAAGCCTTACCGATGAACTTAAGATTTATGATTATCTTATAGAACACAATACCCCGGAATCGGACCAACGGTATGGAACGGCCGGCGCCGGACAGTTGGACATGAAGGGACTGGAGCGGCCTCTGGTCTATAATAAAAACCTGAATCAGTATAACCGTTTTACCTCTCTGTTTGCCAATGCTCTTGCACATTCCGTTTCCGATGCGGTCAGTATGGCCGGCGGACATGGAGAAGCCTCTGCCCGTCCGGATACCAGCGTCACCCGGGCGGCCCAATGGTTTATTGACCATTATCCGCTGCTGGGGGGACTTGCCGCATCCTTTCGTATCATTGAGGATTACCGCTACTGTATCCGGAATGAAATCCAGATTGCAGCTATTGATGTTACGGTTGGAGAAATTTATGCCAATCCAGCCCTTAACCTCAGTACCGACGAATGGCGTTTCGTTCTGGCCCATGAATATCTTCATGCCGGATTACAGCATCACCTGAGATGTCAGGGACGGGATCCCTATTTATGGAATGTTGCCTGTGATTTTGTTATCAACGGCTGGCTCCGGGAAATGCAGATTGGCCAAATGCCTGCTGACGGATTGCTATACGATGAATCCCTGAAAGGAATGTCCGCCGAATCCATTTACGACAGGATACAGACAGACTTAAAAAAGTATTCCAAACGTTCTACTTTCCGGGGATATGGAAAAGGAGATGTCATTGAAAACGGTTCCTCAGTATTTGGCAACAGCCATACTGGTACTTCCCTGGATGATTTCTGTAAAAACGCGTTGATGCAGGGACTGGAATATCATACTTCCAGCGACAGAGGATTTATTCCTGCCGGACTGATTGAAGAAATCCGTGCTCTTGCCATGCCTCCGATTCCCTGGGACGTGGAACTGGCCAACTGGTTTGACTGCCATTTTCAGCCTCTGGAAAAAACAAGAACTTACAGCAGACCCAGCCGCAGACAAGGATCCACTCCCAACATTCCAAGGCCCAGATATATCCAACAGGAAATTCCCACAGACAGCCGTACCTTTGGTGTCGTAGTAGATACCTCCGGTTCTATGTCAGCAAAGCAAATCGGCATGGCGCTTGGCTCCATCGCCAGTTATGCCGCTGCCAAAGACGTTCCTTTTGTAAGGGTAGTCTTCTGTGATGCAAGGGCCTATGACGCCGGATATCTTGCACCGGAAGATATTGCTGGAAGGGTCAGGGTAAAAGGCCGGGGTGGAACCGTTCTCCAGCCTGGAGTGGATATGCTGGAATCCGCAGAAAACTTTCCAAAAGACGGGCCAATTCTGATTATTACGGACGGATTTATAGAAGATAAAATGAGGATACGACATGAGCATGCATTTCTGTTACCGAAGGGACACCGCCTGCCGTTTCGGACCAGCAGTCCGGTGTTTTATTTTGAGTAATTTGAAACAATCGCCTGAGAATTTCTAAAAAGAAAGAAGGCGACCCCGGCTTACATCCCGGTGAAGTCGCCTCCCATACGTTTTGTCTTTTTTAAAACAATTTAAAATGAATCCGCATAGCGGACACTTCCCTGCACATTATATGTGCCGTCTGCCGTATAACCACTGGCAGCATTCGCCTGTGTAGTCATATAATAATTTACAAGTGATGCACTGCTGGCAATAGAAGCACCATAGTCTTTGAAAAATTTCTGTACCTTGGACATATCTGATTTTTTAAATGTCTCTTCATCAATCTTCATTTTGCCATCTCTGTCCACACTGATACCAAACTGTTTAAGCGCCTCTGCATTTTGCGCCGTCTTTTCCCTGATTCTGGACAGATTTGCTGATACGCCGGAATTCGAACTGGATTTGGCTGCATCTAACATATCATTGTAATTGCTTACAAAACTTTTTGTCGTGGAAAAGATTTTGTCAATATCGTATGTCTCATTGCCATCCTTATCCTTTATCATCTCAAATAATTTACCAGATGCAAGCAATTCGCTGTCTGCCTTAAGGGAAGCAGCCGCAGAACCCGGCGTTTTATTTGTGCTCTCACTATCCGTCTTATTTGTACCAGTTGCAGAACCTGCAAACTGAAGACGAGACATAACCGTAGAACCATAGCTTGTGATATCTTTGGCTGAAAACAGTTCCTGTACCTTTGAGATATCTGTTGCCTTCAGCTTATTTTCATTCATCTGAAGGGTTCCGTTTTTATTGATTGTAATTCCCATTTCCGAAAGCTTATCAGCATTTGCAGCAGTACTGCGCATCATAGCTGCCACATGTGATGTCTTTGCTGACAATGTGGAATGTTTTGCGTTACTCACAACATTATTATACTGCTTAACATAATCTTTCACAGCAGAAACCACCTTTTCTGCCGCCGTCTGACCCTTTTCCGTGTCCGTATAGGTCTTTTCATTCTGTAACGTGGATACAGAACCTCTCAGACTTGAAATCCCGCTTGTAAGATTTGCATTTGCTTCCTGTACTTCTTCTGAAACCTTTGGATTTCTCCGCTCTTCCAAAAGTTTCTCAAGAACATTACTGGAACGGCTTCTCGTGCTGCCGGACGCTGACGTAGACGAATCATATCCTCTGCCATAATAAGCCTTCAAAAGTCTGGCGTAACTGCCGTTTTTAATGCTGGCATAATCTGAAAAAAATTTCTGACTTTCGTTGTTGAATGAAAAACTCTGGAATAGATTTGAACTAAAATTTGTACTCATATTCATCACTCCTTTGATAAAAAATATAAACTTCCATGTCTTTTCACTTACTATACATTATTTATCGTCACAAAGTCCCTTATAATTAATACCAATATAGCACATATATCCAGAAATTGCAAGATATCCCAGTCCTTATCAGACTGTAATACACTTTTCTCATTCAATAATCCCCTGCTAAAACAATGTCATTTGTCTGTACTGTTCTGGAAAATCCTGCAAATACCGAAAACATTCATCCACATCCCATACGATATCATGTTTTCTGCATGTTTCTTCAAATAGTCTCATCAGTTCCTGATTTTTGTCACTGGAAATATGATAAGCCTTCCCATATCTTTTCTGATACTTTTCTTTCAATCCCGGAAATTTTTTATCCAGCATGGCGTAAAAATACTCCCTGTTTCCTTCACGCAGAGTCAGCCCCATGCCAAAACAGATGATTCCATACACTTTTGCCCTGATACAATCCTCTAAAATTCCTTCTATATTTTCTCTTGTATCATTAATGAACGGCAGAATCGGGGACAGCCAGACTATGGTAGGAATCCCGTTATCACGAAAAGTCTGCAGAGCCTTCACCCGCTCTCCTGTAGCGCATACATTTGGCTCCAGTATTTTGCTTAATTTATCGTCATATGTAGTCAGTGTCATCTGAACCACACACTTTCCCTTTTCATTAATCCGTTTCAATATGTCCAGATCCCGAAGAATTCTGTCTGATTTTGTCTGAACCGCTACACCAAATTCATAGCGCTCTATGATTTCCAGACATTTTCTGGTCAACCCCAGGGATTCTTCACATTGCATATATGGGTCACACATGGAGCCTGTTCCAATCATGCATTTTTTTCTCTTTGAACGAAGAGCCTGTTCCAATAGTTCCGATGCATTTTGTTTGACTTCTATATCTTCAAACTCATGGTTAAAACCATAACATCTGCTTCTGCTGTCACAGTAAATACAACCGTGAGTACAGCCTCTGTATAGATTCATACCGTTCTGCGGCGATAAAATTCCTTTTGCATTTACAAAATGCACTTTTATTCCTCCACTCCAATCAGCTTTTTTAATAATTCTTTTCTATTATTTATATACATCTCCATCACTTGATAACTGTCCGTCTCCAAGTATTCACAGGTATGGATTTTTCCGTCATCAAAGGATAATATTTCGGCACCGGGTATCCCCAGCAGAATCGGTGAATGTGTAGCTATTATAAATTGCGAGTTTCTATCGGCACAACCGTATATTTCCATAAGCAGTGTTAATTGTCTCTGGGGTGACAAAGCCGCCTCCGGCTCATCCAGCAGATATAGTCCGTTTGGCCTTAAATATTTCTGTGCAATTGCCAGAAAACTTTCCCCATGGGATTTTTCATGAAGTTTCGCAGACGGATGGCGGGAATCGGCATATTCTTCCTCTTTTGTGGCTACATTATAGAAGCTCTCTGCCCGTAAAAAGTAACCACAGTCCGGTCTGCGGTATCCTTTTACAATCCTCATGGCTTCACAGAGTTCGGAATGAGAGTCATATGTTGAAAAACAGTAATTTTTTGTTCCACCCTCCGGATTAAATCCCGCCGCCACAGCAATAGCTTCCAGCATGGTGGATTTTCCGCTTCCGTTTTCGCCCACAAAAAATGTAATCGGACGGTTAAATTCCAGTTTCTCCAAACCTTCCACTGCTTCAATGTCTCTTAAATAACTGTTTCGCCCAATCCGGTCCCAATCAATCATTACACTTTGAATAAACTGATGATTCATACGGCAGCCTCCAAATAATTTGCGTATCCTGTGATACTCCGGTTCAAAATGAATATCTGAATTATAACACAGTGCTTACCCATCTTCAATATTTACCTGCTGTTCCATCTGTTGATTCTATATAGCATACCACTAATTGCCGCCCAGCCATTGTTCCAAAACCTTTTTATCTTTTTTAATCACATAACCGCTGCCGCCCCGTCCTTTTACATCTTCCACCATACTTATAAGCAATATCGGCCGCTGCACTGTTTTCTCAGCCGTAAAAACGGCGAACCATCCCAGTTCCGTTCCGGAAGTATCCTCCTTTGATGCCTTAATCTCTGCCGTTCCAGTCTTTCCTGCCAGTAAAATATCCTGGCGGTGAGCCGAATATCCCGTACCATCAGAATCGTTCACTACTTTTTTCATGCCTTCCAGTACAATGGCTGCCGTTCCGGCAGAAAAAGCATTGGGAATCCAGTATTGTCCTGATTTTCCCCGGTCAGAAACCAGATAAGGTTTTATTATATTTCCCTCATTGCAAAAGGCCGAATAAATACATGCCATATGCAGCGGATTTATCAGAATCTGCCCCTGTCCGTATCCGCTGTCCGCCAGCTGTATCTCGGTTTCAATGTTTTCCGTATTTGAAAATTGTGACCGGGCCATCTTAATATCAAAGGGCAGTTCTTCATCAAATCCCATTTTCAGCAAGAAATTTTTCATTTCTTCCGCTCCGATTTTCAGCGCCGCTTTGGCAAAATAAATATTATCCGAATACTTCAATGCATTTTCCAGAATCACAGGCTCATATGCATGAAGGGTTGTTACAAAATAGGAACCCCATGACGCATCTTTCTGCCAGCTCCGACCTTCATTCCCGTAATCTTCCATAGGATTCACAGTTCCTGATTCCAGACCGATTGCTGCTATGATTGGTTTAAAAGTGGAACCCGGACACCAGACCTGCCGGAAACGGTTATACATAGGCTTATCAATATCCTCATTCATTGCATTCCATTGCTCAGTGGATAATCCCATAATAAAATCATTATTGTTATAAGACGGCGTACTGACCAGCGCCAGTACTTCGCCGGTGTATGGATTCATGGCTGCCGAACAGCTTTTATCCTCCTGAAACTGTTCATACAGTCCGGCCTGCAGACCGGCATCTATGGTAAGGCGTATATCCTGCCCATGGTGCACCGGGATACACGCAAGTTCTCTTTTCTCATTACCATCTGAATCTGCAATATAAATCCTGCATCCGTTCCGGCCTTTCAACTCTTTTTCAAATAACCCTTCCATTCCGCTTCTGCCGATGACACTGTCCGCCGTGTAGCCTTCTCCTGCATGTTCTTCCAAATCTTCTGCCGTAACATTCTGCACATATCCGATTAAATGGGATGCTGCTTTACCCAGAGGGTATTTCCGCACTTCGGTATCCGACAACATTACCCCAGGTATGGCCAGCAGCTTATCCTGCCGCTCCTTTTCTTTTAACACTTCCTCATCCGGTTCCGCCGCCATAAGCTCCGTTTCCTCCACTTTCCGAATGGTCTGAACCGGCACGAAGGAATCATCTTTCACCCATTTTGCCGATAATTTCTTTTCAATGGCTTCCGGATTTAGTTCCAACAGTTCTGCTATCTTTGCAATGGCTTCTTCCCTGTTTTCCAATTTCCCTGGAACGATTCCAACGGAGGAAGCCAGCCCCGTTCCCGCCAGAACCTGCCCGTTCCTGTCCAGTATTTCCCCCCGTTTCGCCTTTATTTCCGAAACCCTTACTTTATCCGTGGAATAAAATTCCGGAAAGATTAAGGAATCCTGCCATATCAATTTATATCCTTCTTCTCCTTTTCTGAAATATGCTTTATTTTTAAAACTAATATTTCCGGCCGCCGTATCAAATGAAGTCTGATATGTTACGTTTTTTTCCTGCTCATCGTAATCAAGAATTTCGATTACCATATTTTGCATCTCTACGCCTTCATAGATTGCCGAATTCCGTTTGATAAAATCCTCCCGACTGATGTTGCCGGAAGCTTCTATATCCAGCATCTCATACATTTCTTTATACTCCTGTTCCGGGATATGGTTCATATATTCAATCAACAATTCTTTTGGGGATACCCGGACAGAAATCTTGTCGGAAGAATCCCGAAATGTGTCTTTTTTATGATGCATAACGGCACCTATTGTAACAATCCCTGCAAAAGCTATGGTAAACCATAGAAATATAAACAATTTTCTTTGTTTTCGCCTGTTTTTTCCTTTCATATTGACCTCCGGAAATTTTTCAAATTATTTTTTGTTATTATTTTCTAATAATCCTATTAATATTTCAAAGTTTTACATTCATTTTTAATTATTACATTTGTAGGATTATGAGACAAAAAAATATATTTTTAGTTTCTATGTATTGATTTAAATATTACAGCTGTAAGTTCTAAAAGTCAAGCTTTTTTATTCTTCTTACACCGTTATTTCAATCTGATTACCTTCAATTCCTATAATACAGCTTTCATAATACCCATCTCCCGTTGTTCTTGGCCCGCTGACAACTTCATAACCGTCTGCCCGTAATTCTGCTGTCAGTTTATCCACCGCTTTCCTGCTTCCTAAACGGAAAGCAATATGGATATATCCTGTTCTTGCTAACAGTTTTTCATCATCAGACATAGAAGGTTTATGCATTATTTCCAGCCTTGCACCTTCATCAAAAGAAAGGAAATATGAACAAAACTCTGTGCTGCTATTATGATATTTTTCATTTGGGATTGCATTAAAATATTTAACAAAAAAATCCTTTGCTTTTTCTAAATCATTTACGTACATGGCAATATGTTCAATATTCAATGATTCTACCTGCCCTTCCATTCATCTTTAAGCGAAGATTCCAAACCTGCATAACCGCAATCCCCTACCGGATTGAGTAGTCATATACGTTCACCTCCGATTTATATTTCCATAGTTTGTTCTATCGTTCTTTTATCATCCCTTAAAATCACCGGAAATCCCGAATATAAAAATTCATTTTATAAAATATATATTATCGTACTTCATATATAAGTCCTCATGACATCTGACCAATTATCATTTCGATAATGCATCCCACACTTTTATTAATTTCTTTTCCATCCCAACCCAATTTCCACTCGCTGGCAAGTACATCTGATATAATATAAATTCCGGTTGCCAGACAGTTTCTATAATTAGCTATTGTAAATAATCCCACTCCTTCCATCTCAACACAAAGTGCACCCTTTTTACGATAATTCAGTATCTGTCCATAAGTTTCTCTGTAACCAGCATCTGTGGTCCAATGAATTCCCCTTCTATATGTAAGTTCATTTTCTTTTAACCGGGCTTCCACTCTGTCCGTCAACACAACAGAAGAAGCAATTCTATCAAAATCATATCCATACAATCTTGCAACCGCTGTATCATTATAAGCTCCATCCGTTATTACAATATCACCAGGTTTCATATCGAGCTGCAAGCCCCCTGCATATCCCACATGGATTAATTCTTTTACACCACCCGCAATCAAATCTTCCGCCTGTGTTGCTATGGCTGGCGAACACATATTACCTTTGATAAAACCAACATTATTATGCCCATTAAATACGTATAAGTACCCTCCCAATGGATATTTCTTCGTAGCAATATTTTTAGTCTTCGAAATCATCTCATCATAAATATCATCCGTTAACAGATACACTTTTTCCGGTATCTTTATCTTGTCTATATCAAAACCTTTATGCTTCATTTCCATACGAACCAGCTTTTGCGGATCCGTTATTGAATCGTTTCTATTCAACATTTTCATCCTTTCCTGAAAAACATTCTTGTGATTCCAAGTTCTTCTGTTATTCTGACAGAACTTTGCTTTGCATTCACAACCACATTTTTAAACCAGCTTATAACTTATCAGGTACAGGCGTTACAACTATTCTATTCATAATAACTTAAAAGGATAATTCTTGTCAAACGGAATAGTCACATGTAAATAAGGACAAAACACTTTTTTATTGAACCATCCTTATAATTCGGGGCGCTTTATAAAGAATCTATAAATCTCATAAACGCAGACATACCTTCTTCTGTTCTTTTATATACACCTGCACATTCCAAAACCTTAATAAATACCTTGCTGATTTCATCCCGAATAATTTCATGAATGTTATTTTCATTTATTTCATATTTGTCAATCCATTCTTCAACCCAGTCCGCATGTTTTTTAATATCATCATTACTACGAATATTTTTAGCATTAATAATGTAATCCTCTAATATGGCAATTTCTTTCTTTAATCTTGCCGGAAGAACTGCAAGACCCATGACTTCAATCAAGCCTATATTTTCCTTTTTGATATGATGAAGGTCAGCCGATGGGTGATAAACTCCCCAGGGACATTCATCTGTGGTTATATTATTTCGCAGTACCAAATCAAGTTCATACAAATCCTCATGTATTCTTGCAATCGGAGTAATGGTGTTATGAGGTGTTCCATCTGTTTCGCTAAAGATAAATGCCTCCTCGTCGGTGTAACCTCTCCAGGAGGCAAGGATATGAGCTGCTGCCTCTACAATTCTATCTATATTCTTTCCCTGTAAACGAATTACTGACATTGGCCATTTTACTATCCCGGCAGTCAAATCCTCATAACCTTTAATCGTAAATGTCCTATCATATGGTGCTTTTGCCATTGCAAAGACATATCCGCCACCCTGGAAATGGTCATGACTTAAAATAGAACCACCTACAATAGGAAGGTCAGCATTTGAACCTGCTGTGTAATGTTTAAACTGGTCTACAAATTCAAGAAGCTTCTTAAATACAGCTCTGTCAATTTTCATCGGTATATGTTGCTTATTAAAAATGATGCAATGCTCATTATAATAAACATAAGGTGAGTATTGAAGGAAATAATCTTCTCCATCAAGTTTAATCGGAATTACACGATGATTCTGTCTTGCAGGATGAGAAAAATGTCCGGCATATCCTTCATTCTCCATACAGAGAAGGCAGCTTGGATAACCTGACTTCTTTGCCTGTCCGGCCTTTGCTATTTCTCCCGGATCCTTTTCAGGCTTTGACAGGTTAATCGTGATATCAACCGGACCATACTCTGTTTCTGTTACCCACTTTTCATCTTTTGCAATTCTATCTACACGAATATAATTTGTTTTCTGGCTAAACTTATAATAATAGTCTGTGGCAAGTTTACTATTTGTTTCCAGAAACAGCTTAAAATTCTCTCTGACAACCGATGGTGCAGGTGTAAGCAAACCCATTATTTTTGTATCAAATAAATCCTTCATTGTTATCGTATCTTCCGGCATGATTCCTTTTTCGTATGCATAGGTCATCATATCTTCCAGAATGTCTGCAAGAAATCTACATTCAGCAACAGGTTCTTCTGTGAACTCCATTAACTCAAATAATTCCAAAAGCCTGTTTGTAACATATACCTTATCATCAGGTTCAACTAAATCATTATTGATTCCATATGTCACCAATTCATTGATAAGCTTATTTATCATAATCCCTGCCTCCTATACTTCCTCATAGCCATGAGGATGTGACTGATGCCATTTCCAGGCAGTAGCAATAATAGTTTCAAGATCAGCAAACTGAGGATTCCATCCGAGAACTGTTTTTGCCTTATCACTTGAAGCAATAAGCGTTGATGGATCTCCAGCTCTTCTCTCCTCTTCCTTTGCCGGAATCGGATGACCGGTTACTTTTCTCGCAGTATCTACAACTTCCTTAACCGTGAATCCAACTCCGTTTCCGAGATTAAAGAAATCGCTCTCCCCGCCATTTCTTAAATACTTCATAGCAAGAATATGGGCCTGCGCAAGATCATTAACATGAATATAATCTCTTACGCATGTACCATCTTTCGTCTCGTAGTCATTACCAAAGATTGAAATAAACTCTCTCTGGCTATTTGGCACCTGTAAAATAAGCGGAATCAAATGTGTTTCAGGATTATGCGCTTCTCCAATCTGACCATTTGGATGTGCACCACAGGCATTAAAATATCTGAGCGATACAAATCTAAGGTTATGTGCCTTTGAGGTCCACTTGAACATCTTTTCCATAGAAAGTTTCGTCTCTCCATAACAGTTTGTTGGAAGTGTCCTGTCGGTTTCAAGAATAGGAATACTTTCTGGCTCGCCATATGTTGCAGCAGTGGATGAGAATACAATCTTATCAATTCTGTGTGCAACCATACTTTCCAAAAGCACCTCTGTTCCACAGAGATTATTGTTGTAATACTTAAGCGGATTATTCATACTTTCTCCGACCTGAGAACTTGCAGCAAAATGAATAACACCATCAATATCCTCATTTTCAAAAACAAAGTCCATAAAGGCTCTATCTCTGATGTCTCCTTCATAAAACCCGGCCTTGGGATGAACTGCCTCTCTAAACCCTGTAAGCAGATTATCAACGATTACCACACTTTCGCCTGCATCAATTAATTCATAAACTGTATGTGAGCCGATATATCCTGCTCCGCCTAATACTAATATGCTTCCCATTTCACATTCCTCCAATCTATAGAACTTTCATTCCACCATATTTTCTTATTTTTAATACACTACAAGAACCCTTTCCAAAGGCCTCGTCCATTCTCTTCCGGTACTCATTCACCGCTTCATTTTTAACAAATGCCTGAATTGTACCTGCAAACCCGCCTCCGTGAACTCTGCAAACACCATACTTACCTAAACAAATCTCGCTGATTGCAAGTCCAAGAGATACATTCTGATGCTGCACATCCGAGTTTGAGTATACATTCTGCAAAAACTTATAAGATGAATTTCCGGATGCATTTACCAGTTCCAAAAATGAAGCAAAATCATTATTTTGTAAAGCTGCAACTTCCTTCTGTACTCTCTCATTTTCACAAACAAAATGAAGCGCTCTAAGGATTGCTCTGTCACCCACCTGTGTGCGAAGTCGTGAAAACTCCTTCATAATATCTTCAGTACCAAGTCCAAGTAATACTTCTTTTCCAAAATAGGCAGCCACTTTCTTCATTTCTTCCGGCACAGCAGCATAATCCGCTGTAAGGTCAGCGTGGGAACCCTTTGTGTCCGTTATGCATAAACTGTATCCATATTTATTAAGGTCAATTTCTAGCTTTTCAATGATTGGCTCTTTTGGATTCGCAAAATTTACATGTACTAAATTGCCAACGGAACATGCCATTTGATCCATTAATCCACAAGGTTTTCCAAAGTATACATTTTCGGCATACTGACCAATAATTGCGATTTCTATTGCACTTACTTTCATATCATTATATAAACCGGATATTATGGAACTGATTAATGTCTCGTAAGCTGCTGATGAAGATAAGCCTGCACCGATTAATACATCACTTGTAATGTATGCCTGGAAGCCTCCAATTTTATATCCCATCTGAACCATTTTAAATAAAACACCCTTAATCAGACTAATTGTCGTTTCCTTTTCTTCTTCAACCATCCTGATATCATTCAAATCAATTGTAATTAAATCATACCCGTTTGAAATCACCTTTATTACCTGTTCATCCAGTCTTTTAACAATCGCTATTGCATCGTTGTTAATTGCGGCTGCAAGTATCTCTCCATGCTGATGATCGGTATGATTTCCACCAATCTCACTTCTGCCCGGAGCGCTATAAACTTCTATATCACCATTGCCATATATATCAATATATTTTTTTATTGCTTTAACATATCTCTGCTTTTGATAGGAACTCCTGCTTCTATCTACATAAATATCCAATAACATCTCATCATATTTACCATATTCAATTTCGGATACTATTATTTTTGCTTCCACAATACCAACCCCCTATGATTATCCCTGTTTTTTTCTCAAATCTGCATTTGCCTTCTCAACGTTCAATTTAATAAGTACAATTGTAATTAAAAAAGTGAAAATCATTGGAAGCCACAAATACATAATATGAAGCATTCTTATACAGGATTCCGGCTGGACCGGCGCATTCTTGATATATCCACTTGCTGCAAGTAACCATCCGGCGATTGCTGTACCTATTCCACCACCAACTTTTGTTCCAAATGATGTGCAGGAATACATTGTTCCATCCACTCTCTTACCGGTTTTCAATCGTGTATACTCTGATGTTGTAGCAATAAGAGCATTCATATCTCCCTGAAGAGGACTCATTCCAAGAGCTGCAAGTGCCGTGAATGCCAGCATAAGCGGAATATTCCCCATATAACCTGCAGCAACAACTCCAAGACGGCCCAGTGTACCTATTGCATATCCGACAAGGTTCAACCTATACATTCCCTTAAATTTTGCAACCAATACTGGTGTAGCCAAAAGTCCAACAATCATAGGAATATTAACTGCCCAGGCAAAAGTACCAAATAAACTCTCATCCTTTAGAACATACTTCATAAAATAAATTCCCATACCAAGAGTAGCTGAATAAATCTGCATTAAAAGGTATGCTCCACAAATCAGGATGAAATATTTATTGTGGATAAGAAGTTTAAATGCATCAATGAGACTATATTTTTCTTCTGCTTCTTTTTCCTTTTGTTCTTCCGCTAATTCCTCAGGAGATAGTTCCTTCACCGACATAACTGAAATTGTATTGGAAATAACACCAATAATGGCATAAATAATAGCTACTGTTCTCCAGGCAGCGGCTCCACCACCGAAGTGAACAACTACTCCAACAGTAATTGCCTGAATTAACATACTTGTGCCAAAGGCGAACATGAAACGGATGGAACCCATCTGAACCCGTTCCTGATTATTCTTTGTGATAAGTGCTGTTAGTGCTGAATATGCAATGTTGTTTGCTGTATAAAAACCGGCATTTAATAATGTATATGCAATAAAGAACCATGCATACTGAGCTGTTGTTCCCATATCAACCGGAATACAGAAAATCGCAACCAAACAAACTGCACAGCCAAAATATCCATATAACATCCATGGCCTGGCCTTCCCCATCTTTGACTTTGTCTTGTCAATCAATGCACCAAAGAAAACATCACTGACACCGTCAAAAATCTTTGAAACTGCTATTAATGTGCCTATAATTCCTGAATTTAAGCCTACCGTATCTGTTAAGTAAATCATCACAAAGGCTGATAATAATGCATAAACTACATTTCCTGCGATATCACCGGAACCGTATCCAACTTTGTTATACCACTTTAAATATTTCTTCTCTTCCATAAAAACCGCTCCTTCTCATCCGACTGTGCAAGCTCTGAAATATTCCCCAAACATTTAGAGCCGATTAATGTTTTCTCCACAATAATTACAACAAGTTAAAATTTATCCCTTTACAAACGGAACCAGTTTAAACCAGAATTCAAATTCCAAATCATCAAATCTATATGCATCCATTACTGCCGGTCCACAGCTGTTCGATCCAATTCCGTTTAATGCATAGTCAAGGCAAAGAACCGTACTGTCCGACTTTACCAATTGATAATTGTGTGCCGCATTTTCCAGTTCCTCCTGTGTATATACAGAAGCGTTAAAGGAAAACGTCTTTTCTGATGCTGCCACAAGACCAAACTGACCATTTGATAGTTCTACATAATCACAATCATAATGGCTTCCATTTTCTTGTGGTTTAATATAATCTTCATGCATCTCATCAACTTTTCCACGATACAAACCGTGGCTGGCTGCTCTATGCTTATCACGGTAGCTCTCGTAAGGACCCATTCCGTAATAAGATATATTTTCAAGCTTATTGTCAAGAAATAAGCGTACACCAAATCTTGGAAGTTCGGGAAACTCTTCAATTTTTACAACCTTTATCGAAGAAGTAATTCCGCCATTTCCGTCGATAATCCATACCATCTCTAAATCCATCATCTTCTGAACAGTTGCAGCAGACATTGAGGCTGTTGTTGTTATTTCTACCACATCGTTTTTCCGGCAGACAACTGTGTTATATGCTCTAACATATGCCTCATTGTAATGAGCCTTTTTCCATTCAAGTTTTGCGTACATATCATTGTCTGTTGGAGCTCTCCAGATATTCACTTCCATTGGATGATTCAAATATTCCCTTCCGGCATAATCCAAACTTTCAAACATTCCGTTCTTCTTACTATATACATAACTGAATGTCTGTCCTTTGATTACAACCAGGCTATCTGTTTCGCTAATATCCAATCTGGAATTATCTGCTGTCTGGCAAAGCCACTTCATTGCCGTCTGGTTTCTGCTCTCCTCATTCCCGATAAGAACTTCATCAAAGCCAAGAACATGTCCGCTTGGAACAAGTGCCATATCTTTTTTAAGCGTATAAATAATCTTTAGATAAACTTTACCCTTTGCCGGAACTTTAATAGCCAGATCTGTAGTTGCCTCTCTGTGTGGGGCTACGGAAAAATTCTCAATCTTTCCGCTATCAATTTTTATGCCATCTGCTGTTACTTCATAACTAATGTTTACATAATCCTTAAGGTCATCGAAATCCATATAGTTATGGATAATTAATCTTTCCTTCTTCAAATCATAATCAACCACTCTGCCAGGTCGATAAACATTTTTATATTCCAGTAATGCAGTATGAGGTTTTCTATCCGGATACACCAAACCATCCATACAGAAGTTTCCATCATGTACCCTTTCCCCGTGATCTCCTCCATAGTAATAAATGGTTTTTCCATTTTCAGCGACTCCTTTGTAAATCGCATGATCACACCATTCCCAGACAAACCCGCCACACATAATGTCATGTTTCTGAATCAATCGGAAATAATCTTCAAAATCTCCGGGACCATTTCCCATGCTGTGACAATACTCTACTAACAAGAATGGTTTGCTTGCATCCTTTGTTAAATACTCGTTAATCTCATCAAATGTAGGATACATTCTACTATATAAATCTAAATCTTCATAATTGTAAGTCACATCATAGTTACGGTATCTGGCGCCCTCATACTGTGTGATTCTGTCAGGGTCAAATGCCTTTGTCCATTTAAGGGCCTTTTCAAAGTTACAGCCATAAGCACTTTCATTCCCCATTGACCACATCACAATACATGGTCTGTTTTTATCCCTTTCAACCATTAATCTCACACGGTCCATAATTGACTTTTCCCAGGCCGGATTATCTGCAATCTGCTCATTCCAGCATTTGAATCTGTTATAGTCTGTATCTTCTTTGCGATAAATCATAAAAGGTCCATGCGCTTCAATATCCGCTTCATCTATTACCATGAATCCATACTTATCACATAACTGATAAAAATATGGTGCATTCGGATAATGACTGCTTCTGATAGCATTGATGTTATGTTGTTTCATCATCGTAAAATCAGTCATTAACTGCTCTATGCTGATTGTAAATCCGGTAACCGGATCTGAATCATGACGATTAACACCTCTGAACTTTATGTTCTGTCCATTAAAGTAAATTACCTTATCCTTAATTTCAATTATTCTAAAACCAACATACTCAACAATGGTTTCATTTTCTGTTTCAAGAACCAAAGTATAGAGATATGGATTCTCTGTATTCCAAAGAATGGGATTTTTAACTGCTATCTCTGTTTTTTCACCATTTAAAATTTTACCACTGTAGATAACCGTTCTTTCTTTATCTTCCAAAATAACCGAAGCAGTTGTCTCCCCGTCAAACTGAACATCAAGTGAAATAACAGCCTTGTTCTCTTTAACTATTGTGTTAACCCTATAATCACGGATTCCTTTTTCCGGTCTTTTTAGAAGATATACATCTCTGAAAATTCCGCTCATCCGGAACTTATCCTGGTCTTCCAAATAAGAACCATCACACCACTTCATTACCAATACAGCAATTTTATTTTTTCCGTCCCGGATAATTGAAGTTATATCAAATTCACTTGTTGCATGAGGCACCTGGCTATATCCAACATATTTCCCATTTATCCAGACGTAAAAGCAGCTATCCACACCTTCAAAATTCAAATATGTCTTAGGAGCCTTATCATCCTTCTCATAAGTAAATTCACAGACATACTCTCCACACGGAATATCCTGTGGAACATATGGCGGATCAAAAGGAAACGGATACTTAATATTTGTGTACTGATGATTATCATAGCCGTCCATCTGCCATACACCCGGAACCCTTATGTCTGCAAAATCAGATACATCAAATCCTTCTTCATAAAATAATTCTGTTACATCATAAATGCTTTCATAATACTGGAATTTCCATGTTCCGTTCAAAAACTGAATTCGATCTGACTCTTCCCTATGCTCAACCAGATTATCCATTCTTCTTGATGCCGGTATATAATATGCTCTGGTTGGCAATGTGTTTTCATGTAGTATTGAAAGATCTTCATAAAATCTTGGTACTATCATCCTGCAACCTCCTTTAACATATACATGTTTTCTCATGCTTTTCCCATTTCAGTTTCCACTAACTGATACCTTCTTTTTCCCGTCCCATTTTCTAAGATTATTATAAAATGTTTAATCTCTTCAGTCCATAAACCCAATTAGACAAAACATGCACAAAATGATACAATATATAAAAATTAATGCAAGGAGTGATTCTATGTATATTAATTCCGGTTATTACAATAATTCTCACCAGGATTTTAAAGATAAATCAAAGCCTTTAATTGTGGGAAGCTGCGGTACTTATAAAATATCTTCATATCCTAAACTGCCAACATATCGTCCAAGAGGACGATTAGATTACCAGATTATTTATATAGCTTCCGGTAAGGCTCACTTTCATTTTAATAATGAAGAAAATGATACAGTAATTCCAGCCGGCAATATGGTAATTTACAGACCGAAGGAATTTCAGAAATATGAATACTATGGAGTGGACAAAACAGAAGTGTATTGGATTCATTTTACCGGCAGTGATGTAAAACTAATTTTAAGACAATATGGAATAACAGATGATATGAGAACTTTCTTTGTTGGGTCTTCTTTGGAATATGAACGGATTTTCAAAAGAATTATATCTGAATTGCAGCGTTGCCAGACAAATTATGAAGAAATGATATCAATGCTTCTCCGTCACCTGCTTATCATTATAAATAGACAGCTTACAAAAAAACGAATACTCAGGAATGAGTATTTAGATAATGAAATGGATTTAGCAGCTCAGTATTTCAATGATAACTACAATACAGAAATTAACATTGAAGAATATGCTACTTCCCGGGGAATGAGTATCAGTTGGTTTATTCGCAATTTCAAGGAATATACCGGCATTACACCTATGCAGTACATTGTTTCCACTCGTATCACAAATGCCCAGACTTTACTTGAAACAACAACATATTCTATATCCGAGATAGGCCGAATCGTTGGATATGATAATCCTTTATATTTCAGCCGGATATTTCACAAGCATAAAGGATTTTCTCCAAGTAATTACAGAAAGCAAGTGGATAAAGATGTATAAATTCTTTTACACTTATTTAAGAGTCCGACACAAATGTATCTCATTCATTTTCTTATGAAGCGGTATCCCCCTTTGTAAACCAGGAAAGGATAGACGCAGAGAACAGCACCCATGCCTGCAAGCTCCAAGAATAAAAACCTCTCTGCCTTTTCCAAAAACGAGGAACAGGGAGGATTATACGGTATAGAATCCAAAGAGCATAATTGAAATGGTTCTTTGGATGTGTCAAAATTAGCAAGAGATTTTCCAGTAACGGCCCTTTTGCCATCATTAACGTATAAATCATCCTCTGGCACTATCTAACCAAAAGCGATTAACCAGCAGAGGTCAGGCATAAATTTTGCAAACAGGTAAAGCCCATTATCCCCCGCAATGACTTCGTGATGTTACAAGTTCATGGGCCCTGTATTCTAATGCTTATCGCTGTTCTATGATTTTATCAATCAAACCAAAATCCATTGCCTCTTTTGCAGTCATATAATTATCACGCTCTGTAGCAATAACGATTTCTTCAATATTTTTCCCTGTATTCCCTGCTAAAATAGCATTTAAGCGTTCCTTGCTTTTTTGTATATGATCAGATGTGATTTTTATATCCGTCGCCTGCCCCTGAATGCCATTGCCATGAATAGCCGGCTGGTGTATCATGATTTCCGCATTCGGTAATGCAATGCGTTTTCCTTTCGTACCTCCTGCCAATATAAAAGCTCCAAAGCTGGCAGCAAGTCCCATACATATTGTTGAAACATCGCATTTTATATACTGCATTGTATCATAAATAGCAAATCCAGCTGACACTGAACCGCCTGGACTATTAATATATAACTGAATGTCCTTTTCCGGGTCTTGTGCTTCTAAAAATAACATCTGTGCAATAACCAAACCAGCCGAAACATCGCTCACTTCTTCTCCCAGGAAAATAATCCTGTCAGATAACAGCCTTGAAAAAATATCGTAGCTTCTCTCTCCACGACTTGTCTGCTCAACCACATAGGGAATTGTACTCATGCCGACATTTTACCTCCTTCCAAACGAGATAAAAATGAATATACAGTCATCAAATTCATCATGCACATCCTAGTCTGTTTTGGATAAAATACACCGCTTTTCCTATAAATTTTAGGCGTACACCCATACACCTGTTTGAAAGCCAGCGTAAAAGCCTGTTGAGACTCATAATGTGCTTCATAAGCTATTTCAATTATTGGCTGGTTAGTTTCCACAAGTTTTTGGGCTGCCAAAGTCAGCCTGCGCCCTTGTATATATTTATAAACCGTCCCCCCTGTTTCCTCATTAAAAACTCTGGCAACATAGAATTTTGAATAATTCAGCGCATACGCTATTTTATCAAGTGATAACTCGTCATCAAGATGTGTTTCAATATAGTCCACTACTTTTTTTACAACTATATTCATGACAGCAACGCCCCCTTTCCAAGCTTTAATATAACATACATTATCTAAAAAATCTAAATAGAAATTGCCCAGATACAGATCGCTTGCTTATGGCTCGAAAGGATTCATTTTTAGGGGCATAAATTTCACTTTTACTTCCATCTCCCAAGAAAGGGAACAAGTCATTATTTCCGCCGTATATCATTCTGCCACTCTTTGAATATGCAAAAGCAGTACAACCCCGAACCCCCATGGGGATATTATTTTCAAAGTTTTACATACACAACATCCACGAAACAAAATGCAGATAATCCACACCTATAGCATCGCTTACCCCTTTTATTTCGACCTTAAACCAAATGGACGGATATGCTTGTAAAATATGCTGAAAATAATAGGGAAATCAGCACGCAATACGGGCTGCTTCATCAATCGGGTAGGAGGTAAATAATTATTTTACTTACCGTCCTCCCACACCACCGTACGTACGGTTCCGTATACGGCGGTTCCTTAGTTTTCACAGACTATCAGATAATAGTCAAGCATGGATGTGTATCCCAGCTTGGCTATTATTTTT